>JAHJTC010000004.1 GCA_018830105.1 Bacteroidota bacterium | reverse complement strand
TTTGGCGTTTTGTAAATGATTGTAGGTTACTCGTTTATATCTCCTCTGCCTGACTCCTATTAACCTGTTACCATTTGCTCTTCGCCTGTCTGTGAACGTTTCCCTTCTGCTTAATTTATGCGTTGGGGAGTGCAAAGATAGTTTGTTTGAGATTACCTGCAAGCAGTTTTTTACTATTATTTAATCTGTCCTTCTATTTGACTTAAAATGAAACTTTTAAAGTGTAAACTTTTTTTTTGATTGTCTACCCTCTAGTAAAAACTGGTGATGTTTCGGAAGAAATTGATGGGTTATAAACATATCCATCATCTCTAAATCCTACTATAATTGAAGGATCTTCAGATTGGTTTTGCAACAGGTATCGAGTCATAAGTCCTCTTGCTTTTTTAGCATAAAAACTGATTATTTTGTATTCTCCGTTTTTGTAATCCTTAAACACAGGAGTAATAATTAGCTTGTTAAGTTCTTTAGTTGCAACACTTTTGAAATATTCATTGGAAACAAGGTTGATTATGGTTTCGGATGCTATTGCCTTCATGTCTTCTTTAACCTGATTTTTGATAGCTGTTTTCCAAAATTCATAAAGGTTTTCAGACTTTCCGATGGAGATAGAAGTTCCCATTTCAAGTCGGTAGGGCTCAATAAGGTCCAGAGGACGCAAAAGACCATAAAGACCGGATAATATTCTTAAGTGAGCTTGAGCATATTCGAGTGCTTCCTTGTCTAGGGTGTCTGCCTTGAGTCCTTGATAAACATCACCGCGAAAAGCGAATATCGCTTCTTTCTTTGCAGAATTAGGACTGTTTCCCCATTGCTGGAAGCGGTCGAAATTGACTTGAGCCAACTGATTGCTTATTGACATTAGTTGCATTAAGTCGCTGGCCTTAAGTTTTTTAATTGTCTTAACAATTTGAGATGCCTTTTTTTCAAATACAGGCAATGAGGCGTTTTCTGAGGAAAATTTCTGTGAAAAATCTAATGTTTTGGCTGGAGAAATTAAAATGTACATGATTTGCTAATCTTATCTGTTAAAAGGGAAAAAACCATTGTTTAAAAAAGGGGAAGTAGTGTATGGCGTAAAAGGATTGCTATAAATATCGTTTCCGCGACTATAGTTAAATGATGCTTCGATTTGAACCTTATCGCTAATTTGATAGTTTAGCCTTAGGTTAAGTCCTTGAGCATCGAAATTGGTTTGATTGTTCAATAAAACTTTGCTATTATTGTTCAGTGTTACACGTTTCCATACAGTTCCGTCAACTCTTAACCTGGGCGAAGCCATATAGCTGCCACCTACATGAATTGTTCCCAAACTGAAGTTGGAGTTGAAGGTTTCAAAGCTGTTTTCGGTGTCCTTAATATAATAAATGTCCATATTTTGAAAAACCGAGTAACTGATGCCTCCGAACAAACTAAAGCGATTGCTTAAGTTGTAGCGCAGATTTGGATTTATTTCCTGATAGCTAAGTGTATTGCCTGAAAATTGTCCGACTAATCCAAAATTTAAATTTAACCCGACAGAAAGAGGATCTTTATCGGCTACTGCCGTTTCTGGTTCAACATTTAATTGAGGTTGAAAATTAGATTGAACTGTTTCCTGTGTCAACACCTGATTTGTTGTTAACACCAAGACAATCAATAGTCCGATAGATCTTAAATGCCTAATAACTAATAATGTATCTCTAAGTTTATGATTTCCCATTGTAGCTTAATGTATTTGTACATGGTTTAACGAACGATGTGCGATTCCATTGTAATCATCGATTTTATCGAAGAAATCAACATCGTTAAGTTCAAAATATGCTTGTTTTTCTGTTATCCTGATCTTAATGATGCCAAGCAATATAAAATCGACCAATATCCCTTCAGCTTTGCGCTTTTTTATTTCTGCCAGCGACATAAATTCTTCCACGTCTATTTTAATCTGTTTATCAAGCTGACGTAATAGAATCATTTCTGTTTCAGTAAAGGCAATTTTGATGGGAACTTTACTTTGTTGCTTTTTCCAAACTTTTAATAAAACGTTATTAGCCAGAAGATTCTGATCTCCAACCCGAACAAAAATTTTATAGTTATTATTCTTGTCAGGTGCTTTATGTTTATGAAGCTTGCTTTTGGGGACAGTGATTTCGAGCACAAGCTTGCCGTTAATATTCCATTCTTTTGTGCTGTACGGGACTTCAGGCTGGCAATACAGCTGAGCAGCAGCTTCAACCATATGGATTTCTTCGTCAGAACGCACACCAGCAATTGCTCCATTATCTTTTATGCCAACCAACAACCTGCCGCCATCGGTATTGGCAAAGGCAACCAGTGAACGCGCAATTTTCTTGCTGTCAGATATTTCAAATTTGAAATCCTGTTGTTGGTGTTCTCCCTCACTTATTAACTGCTGTATATATCCGGCCATTAGTGTTCTGCTGAAAAATGCAAAGGTATAACAAAGCTACTTTAAAGATTGTTTGAAGACGAAATTCTACAAGGTAACAATGCTTATAAAAAAAGCTGCCAAAAATAAATTGACAGGCTTTTAGGAAGAATACCGTTACTAAAAGCTAAAAGAAGACCATATTGTTTTGAGAGGTTGTTTTTTCACAATAGTGGCAAGATAGTTTTATCTGCCCTTCTGTTTGTAATACCTTAAACTTTGTTGGAACATTTTCTTTGTTGGTTACACAGTTTGGGTTGAAACATTTCGCAATTTTTTCGACTCTTTCGGGAATGCTGACATTGTTTTTGCGCACTACCTCGAAGTCCTTGATTTCTATCAGTGTAGCAGTCGGTGCAACCAGGGCAATTTTATCGGTTTCGTGGGGTTGAAAAAATTTCTGACTAATTTTAATGATTCCCTTTCTTCCATATTTTTTACTTTCGAGATTAGTTCCGAAGTAAATTTCTTTGTCAGAAATTTCCAGATCGAGGATTCTAATAACCTGGAAAACCTTGCCAGCCGGAATGTGGTCAATTACTGTTCCATTGCTTATTGCTGATACGATAAGTTCTTTACGTTTATTACTCATTGTAGTATTTTTTTTCTGGTTATTATTTTAATCCGAGAATTGAAGCAATCAGTGCTTGGCGCACATAAACGCCATTTAACGCCTGCTCAAAATAATAGGCTTTAGGATTATCATCAACGTCAATGCTGATTTCATTAACACGTGGCAGTGGATGCAATATGCGACAATTTTCCTTTGAGTTTTCCAGCATTTTATTTTCAAGGATAAAGGCATTTTTTACTTTTTCATACTCCAAAGGATCCGGGAATCGCTCACGCTGAATACGGGTCATGTAGATAATATCCGACTTTGGTATCACCTCAGCGAAATCCGTGTACTGTTCATACTGTAGATTGGCTTCTTTGATATGTCTTTTTACGGCGCTGGGCAATTTTAATTCAACGGGAGAAACTAAATGAAATTTGGCATTGAACTGACAAAGTGCAATTACAAGGCTATGCACGGTGCGTCCATATTTTAAGTCGCCGACGAATGTAACGTCCAGATTTTCGAGGGTACCCTGAGTTTTCTTGATAGAATAAAGGTCGAGCAAACATTGTGTTGGATGCTGATTGGCGCCATCTCCCGCGTTGATAATTGGCACAGGCGACACTTCGCTTGCATAGCGGGACGAACCATCAACGGGATGGCGCATCACAATCAAATCTGAATAGTTACTTACAGTTAATATGGTGTCTTTGAGCGACTCGCCTTTTTGCACGCTGGAAGTTGCGGCACTGCTAAATCCGACAACATTGCCTCCAATTTTTTGAATTGCACTTTCAAAACTCAGGCGTGTGCGCGTGGAAGGTTCAAAAAACAGGGATGCTATCACCCTGCCATTCAGTAAATTCTGATGGGGTTCTTTTTCAAATTCTGCTGCTATTTCCAGAATTTGCAGGATCTCCTCTTTCGAGTAATCATTGATGGAAACGAGACTGCGGTTTTTCATTGATCATTTTGGGATTTAGGGGATTATTTAGGGGAAAGTATTTTTGAAAAGGACAAAAAAAAGACGGCTAATGCCGTCGCCATATCTTTATAGGAAAGAAAAAAATGTTGGTTTTTCAGTGGGTAAGAATTTCCGAGTACCTTATTCATGTCTTTGAGGTTATCGGGATGCAAAAGTAAGCTATTAATTTGAAGCGCAATACTTTTTTTATTCACAATAAATGGGTTTCATGTTCATAACTTCAGAATACCTTAATATTCGTCCCAGGCTTTTATTTTTAGGTCCTCTAATTTGTATATGCCTATGCTATAGATAAATGCGCTTGCTAATCGTGCGTTTGAGATAAGCGGGATGTTGAAGTCAACAGCAGCTCGTCGAATGGTATAATCATTAGAAAGCTCTTTTGAGCTTAGGTTTTTGTGAATATTAATTACCAGATCTATTTTCTTTTCTTTTATCAAATCCAGGGCATTGGGATACATCTTTACATCTGGCCAGTTAACAAGTGATGATGCGATTCCATTCTCTTTAAGAAACAAATGACTCCCTCTTGTGGCGTAAATGCGAAAGTTATGGTCGGCTAACCATTTGGCACTATTGAGCAATTCTATTTTATCGCGCATCGTACCGGAGGAAATCAATACCCCTTTTTCTGGTATTTTAAAGCCAACAGCAAGCATTGATTTCAGAATAGCTTCGTAATAGTCGTCGCCTATGCATCCCACTTCGCCAGTAGAGGCCATATCCACACCTAAAATTGGGTCGGCTTTGCTCAATCGTGAAAAAGAGAATTGTGGTGCTTTCACACCAATATATTCCAATTCAAACAATGATTTAAATGGCTTCTCAACTTTTTCACCCAACATAATTTTGGTGGCTATTGTGATGAAGTTCGTTTTTAATATCTTCGAAACAAAGGGTAAGCTTCTGGATGCCCTAAGATTACATTCAATTACTTTAACATTGTTGTCGCGAGCTAAAAACTGAATGTTAAATGGGCCGCTGATGTTTAATGCCTGTGCTATTTGCCTGCTTATTCGCTTAATCCTGCGGATGGTTTCGACATATACTTTTTGGGGCGGAAACATAATGGTAGCGTCTCCGGAATGAACCCCGGCAAATTCGATATGCTCAGAGAGCGCATAAGCAATAATTTCTCCACGATCAGCAACTGCATCAAATTCTATTTCCTTGGTATCGGTCAAAAACTTTGAAACTACCACCGGATATTGCTTGGAAACCTGTGTTGCCAGTTCAAGAAAATGCCTGAGTTCTTTTTGATTTGAAACGATATTCATTGCTGCCCCGGAAAGTACATAAGAAGGTCGAACCAGCACAGGAAAGCCTACCTCAGTGGTAAATTTTTCAATATCTTCGATACTGCTCAGCTCTTTCCAGGCAGGTTGGTCTATGTTTAAACTATCAAGTAATGCCGAGAACTTATGCCTGTTTTCGGCCATGTCAATTGAATCTGCCGATGTGCCCAAAAGCGGAACATTGTATGCCTGTAGCCTCATAGCCAAAGTGTTGGGTATTTGTCCTCCTGTACTTACAATAACACCTTTTGGGTCTTCAAGTGCTACAATATCCAGCACGCGTTCGAGGCTTAGCTCATCAAAATAAAGGCGGTTGCAGCTATCATAGTCTGTGCTTACTGTTTCCGGATTAAAATTAACCATCACCGACCGGTAACCTGATTGTTCAACGGTTTTGATCGCATTAACGGCAGACCAGTCAAATTCAACACTACTGCCGATTCTATAAGCCCCGGAGCCTAACACAATAACTGAGCGTTTATCTTTTTCGAAGATGATGTCGTGACTGTCGCCATGATAGGTGAAGTAGAGGTAATTGGTTAGCGCAGGATGTTCAGCAGCCAGGGTGTCTATTTGTTTGGCATAAGGAACAATTTGCTGCGCTTGACGATAGATCCTGATTTCTCTGATTCTTTGCTCAATGGTTTCATGGTCATCTTCATCATAAAGAATTCTGGCTAGCTGAAAATCAGAAAACCCGGCCTTTTTGAGGTCAAGTAAAAACTCATTATCCAAAGCCTCAATACTTCGAAAATCAATCAATTTTTGCTTGAGTTGATGAATATTTTTGAGTTTTGACAAAAACCAGGGGTCAATTTTTGTTGCATTATAGATTTCTTCTATTGTCCAGCCCTGATCGAAAGCTTTTGCTATCCAGAAAACCCGCGTATCTTTAGGATTATTGAGTTCATCTTCGAGTTTGTTTTCTGGCAATTCATGATTGGCTACAAAGCCATGCATTCCAAGGCCTATCATCCGCAATCCTTTTTGAATACATTCTTCAAAAGAGCGGCCAATGGCCATTACTTCTCCAACACTCTTCATGCTAGACCCGATTTCCCTGCTCACGCCATGAAACTTGCTCAGGTCCCAACGTGGAATTTTAACGACAAGGTAATCCAATGCAGGTTCAAAAAAGGCAGAAGTAGTTTTTGTGATGTCATTTTTCAGTTCATGTAAACCATATCCCAATGCCAGTTTTGCAGCAACAAAAGCCAATGGATAACCTGTAGCTTTGCTTGCCAGCGCACTGGAACGCGAAAGCCGTGCATTTACCTCAATCACCCGGTAGTCTTCTGATTGCGGATCAAGAGCGTATTGAACATTGCACTCGCCAATTATCCCGACTCTTTTTACGATATCAATCGAAATTTGCCGTAATTTATGATACTCTCTGTTCGTGAGGGTTTGAGAAGGAGCAACAACGATGCTTTCTCCTGTGTGAATTCCCAGGGGATCGAAGTTTTCCATATTACAAACGGTAATACAGTTATCGTATTGATCCCGAACTACTTCATACTCTATTTCTTTCCAACCCCTCAAGGATTCTTCAACGAGTACCTGGGGGCTGTATGAAAAGGCCTGATGAATCTTTTGTATCAGTTCTTCTTGGGTGTGGCAAAACCCACTTCCTTGTCCACCTAAAGTATAAGCTGCTCTGATGATGATTGGATATCCGATTTTTTCAGCAGCTTGAATGGCTTCTTCAGGAGATGTTGCTGAGAGAGATCGGGCTGTTTTAATACCAATTTCATCAAGCATCTCAGAGAAAAGCTGTCGGTCTTCGGTTTCTTGAATTGCCCTAACAGGGGTACCCAGAACTTTAACGTCATGTTGATCCAATATCCCATTGTTGAATAATTCTAGTCCACAGTTGAGTGCAGTTTGGCCTCCAAATGACAACAAAATTCCATCAGGTTTTTCTTTTTTTATAACCTGTTCAACAAAAAAAGGAGTCACCGGTAAAAAATAAATCCGGTCAGCGACCCCTTCAGAGGTTTGCACTGTGGCAATGTTGGGATTAATCAGTACGGTTTTAATTCCTTCCTCTTTTAGCGCTTTTAAAGCTTGTGAACCGCTATAATCAAATTCGCCTGCTTCACCAATTTTAAGTGCTCCGGAGCCAAGAACAAGGACTTTTTTTATTTCTTTTTGCATTGCTCGATTGTTTGAATAAATGTGTTGAAGAGAAAAGCAGTGTCAGTTGGACCGCTAGATGCTTCAGGGTGAAACTGGGTGCTAAAGAAGGGTTTGGTTTGGTGTCGGATTCCTTCGTTTGTGTGATCATTAAGATTTGTAAACCAGCTTTCCCATTTTTGAGGAATGGAATCTTCGCTTACTGCGTAGCCATGATTTTGAGATGTGAGATAAGCCTTTTGAGTGCCATGCATAAGAACAGGCTGATTGTGTGATCTATGTCCGAACTTTAATTTATATGTTATTGCTCCTGCAGCCAATGAAAGCAGTTGATGCCCCAGGCAAATCCCAAAAATTGGTTGTTCATTCTCAAGCGCTGATTGCAGGTGTTTAATTGTAGCTTCACATTTTTCAGGATTTCCTGGTCCGTTCGAAATAAATAAACCATCATAGTCCAACATACGGAAATCATAATCCCAAGGAACTCTGAGAATCGTTGTGTCAAATTTAAGTAAGGATCTGATAATGTTGTTTTTGACTCCGCAATCTACCAAAGCTATTTTAATCTTTCCGCTACCATATTGAATAACCTCTTTTGTGCTAACCTCATCAACAAGGTTACGCTTATTTGGATCTTTAAATGGAATTTCATCTATTGAACCATGAACGATTTTGGCTGGCATTGATCCTTTCTCGCGAATTAATTTGGTTAGGGAACGCGTATCAACCCCAAATAATGCAGGTATCTTTTCTTCACGAAGCCACTCGCCCAAGCTTTTAACAGCGTTCCAATGATTATAATCTTCAGAGTAATCAGCTATTATCAAACCAGAGATATGAATGTGTTCAGACTCAAAAAAGAGGTGAAGTTTATCGTTTATTAGATCCGCAGGGACACCATAGTTACCAATGGAAGGGTAGGTGAGTACAAGGATTTGACCCTTGTAAGAAGGGTCGGTAAGACTCTCCGGATAACCGGTCATTGCAGTGTTAAAGACTATTTCGCCGCTAATGGATGAAGGGTATCCAAATGATTTCCCTCGGATTTGAGTGCCATCAGCTAATACAAGTTTCGCATCAGGATAGGTTTGATCTTTCATTTATCTTGGATTGTATAAATAAAAAAAAAGACGGCTAATGCCGTCTTAAATAGAATCAATATAAGCAGCAACTGGCTGCTTTTGATGAAGTTTTGCTGAATCTGAACCGAATGCATGCGTTATCTTTTGTGCGTTCGGAATGCAAACATAGACTAAATCATATTTAAAGATAAAAATAATTCGCAGTATTTTTTACGGCCAATGTTAATATCTTACTTTTCATAAGCAAAAAAGCCGCTTTTTGAGCGGCTTTGAAGACATTTCAATAAAGAACTAATCTGCTTATAACTTTTGTTTTTCAACAAACTCAGTGAGTACGCCATCAAGATTCGGGAATCCGATTTCTTGCAAATCGTAATAAACACGCGTGTTAGGTTTGCTGATTTTAACAATACGGTTCAAGTCGATTGGTGTTCCAATTACAACTGAATCGCAATCGGTATTGTTAATCGTAGCTTCGAGGTCTTTTAGCTGTTGTTCGCCGTATCCCATTGCAGGAAGCAAGGTGCCTATATTTGGGTAAATCTCAAATGTTTCTTTTAATTTTCCAACCAGGAACGGACGTGGATCAATCATTTCAGCAGCTCCAAATTTTTGAGCAGCAACAGTACCTGCACCAATCTTCATTTCACCATGGGTGAGGGTTGGGCCATCTTCAACAACTAATACTCTTTTACCTTTAATAATTGCTGGATCATCAACCTTAATTGGAGATGCACCATCAATAACAACAGCTTTTGGATTAACCTTAGCAATATTTTCACGGACGGTTTGAATAGCTTCTGGTGCAGCACTGTCCATTTTATTGATAACCACTACATCAGCCATGCGAAGGGTGACTTCGCCAGGATAATAGGTTAATTCGTGACCTGGACGATGCGGATCAACAACGGTGATATTCAAATCAGGCTTGTAAAATGGGAAGTCATTATTACCACCATCCCAAAGGATTACATCACAACCATCAGGATCATTTTCGGCAGCGCGTAAAATAGCTTCGTAATCAACACCGGCATATATTACGTTACCACGAACAACATGTGGTTCGTACTCTTCCATTTCTTCAACGGTACATTTATGTTTAGCCAGATCTTCAACTGTTGCGAAACGCTGAACTTTTTGAGCGACTAAATCACCATAAGGCATAGGGTGACGAACGGCAACAACTTTTAGGCCTTTCTCCATCAAATATTCAATCACTTTGCGTGAAGTTTGGCTTTTTCCGCAACCTGTTCTAACAGCTCCAACAGCAATTACAGGCTTGGTGCTTTTTACCATTGTATCAGCAGGTCCGAGAAGTACAAAATTAGCCCCGGCAGCATTCACGATTGCACTCACAGCCATAACACGCTGGTAAGGTACATCGCTGTAAGAAAATACACAATCGTCAACTTTCAGATCTTTAATCAGTTTTGGCAGATCGGCTTCGGTATAAATTGGAATTCCTTCAGGATATAAATCGCCAGCCAGTTCGCCAGGATATTTACGGCCGTCAATATCCGGAATTTGCGCAGCAGTAAATGCTACAACATTATACAACTCATTTCCACGAAAGTAGGTGTTGAAGTTGTGGAAATCTCTTCCGGCTGCGCCGATAATGATCACATTTTTTTTCATAAAGCAGTGTTTTTTATTAAAAATTCAACTTTTATGACCACAAATGTAGCTGGAATTGCCTTAAAAACGAACACCATTTTTATAAAAGATTTAAGAAAAATTTTAATAAATTGATAATGAATATATTATATTGTTATTTAATTAACATAACAATCAATCATACTGACATGCCCCTGCCTTAAGCAGCGCATTTCTGCCCTAAATTTTACTACTTTTGCAGGCCTAAATATATTTTTCGTAATGATAGAAAAAATCTTATCCTCAGCTTTTATACAGGCTTACGAATTGCTTTATCAGAAGAATCCAGCTGTAAAATTTGTGATTTTTCAAAAAACAAGACCAGAGTTTGAGGGAGATTATACCCTGGTAGTTTTCCCATTTACAAAAGAATTAAAGAAGTCGCCCGAACAAATTGCGACAGAAATCGGACAACAAATGGTAAGTTCCACAGCTGTTCTGAGTAGCTTCAATGTCATTAAGGGTTTCCTGAATTTGGTCATTGATGATATCTATTGGATGGAGTTTTTTAAGAAAGAGGCTGCAAATGAGTCTTTTGGCCTGTTAAAGAAAGAAGACCCTCAAAAGGTTGTGATCGAATATTCTTCCCCCAACACCAACAAGCCACTTCATTTGGGACATATCCGCAATAATTTGCTGGGCTGGAGTGTAGCTGAGATTATGAAGGCAGCCGGAAATGAAGTTTATAAAGTGAATCTGGTAAACGATCGTGGCATCCATATCTGCAAATCCATGCTGGCATGGCAAAAATGGGGCGAAGGCAAAACGCCGGCAAAAACAAAACTGAAAGGAGATAAGCTGGTAGGGGACATGTATGTGAGGTTTGACGTTGAACTGAAAAAGCAGGTTGAAAAGCTGCAAACAGAAGGTTTGGCAAAGGATGATGCGATTGCTGTTGCGCCACTAACCAAAGAAGCGCGTGAAATGTTGTTTCAATGGGAAGCCGGAAATCAGGATGTGCGCCTGCTCTGGGAAACCATGAACAATTGGGTTTATGAGGGTTTTAGTTCTACTTATAATCGATTAGGTATTGATTTCGATAAAATCTATTATGAGTCAGAGACCTATTTATTAGGTAAAGAATTGGTATTTGAAGGCTTGGAAAAGGGCGTTTTTTACCAAAAAGATGACGGTTCGGTTTGGTGTGACTTATCAGAAGATGGCCTGGACGAAAAGCTTCTTTTGCGAGCTGATGGTACTTCGGTCTATATGACGCAGGATATTGGCACTGCTAATCTGCGTTATGAAGATTATAAATCGGATAAGATGATTTATGTCGTTGGAAATGAGCAGAATTATCATTTTGATGTACTCCAAAAAGTACTTGCGAAATTGGGAAAACCCTGGGCTGAGTCCATAGAGCATTTGTCGTATGGTATGGTTGAACTGCCCGAAGGTAAAATGAAGTCACGTGAAGGGAAGGTGGTGGATGCAGATGATTTGATGGATGAAGTAATTGCCACAGCGCGACGAATGACCGTTGAATTGGGTAAACTTGAAAATATGGAGAGCGAAGAAGCCAACAACCTATTCCGTATTATCGGACTTGGTGCTTTAAAATATTTCATGCTCAAGGTCGATCCTAAAAAGACCATGCTTTTCAATCCTGCTGAATCTGTTGATTTTACTGGTAATACCGGACCTTTTATCCAATATACACATGCACGCATCAAGTCGGTGCTGCGAAAAGCAGCCGACAACAATATTTTGCTGGACACAGAAATTGCATTGCCAAAAGCCCTTTTAAATAAGGAAAAAAGTCTTTTGGTCTTATTGTATACTTTTCCGGCTATGGTTGAGCAGGCAGCTGAAAACAGAAGCCCGGCACTTATTGCCAATTATATGTATGATCTGGCAAAGGAATTCAACCAGTTTTACCAGGAATGTCCCATTATTAGGGAAACTGATGAGGCTCAGCGGCTGTTCCGCCTCCAGCTTAGTGCCTTTGCAGCCAAAACTATACACAAAGCCGCAGCCTTGCTCGGAATAGAAATGCCTGAGCGGATGTGATGCTAATTATTGTATGAAAATGATATCACAAAAACAGCATTTAATCTTAAATAAAAGTTAAATTCTTAATTTTTCATTTTTGATTGCTCAAATTGCTTTAATTTAGACCCGTTCTAAATTACAACTTAAAGCTATTGATTATGAAACGTATCTACAATTTTTCTTATTTATTGTTAATCCCCTTTGCCATACTATTGTATGCGAATAGTACAGGAAGCCCCGGAGGCAAATCGGGAAGTCCCGGAGACGGAGGTTCTACTTGTGTTGAATGTCATGTTGGAACACCTACAGCACAATCGGGATGGATTAGTACAAATATTCCTGATGCCGGGTTTGAGCCCGGAGAAACCTATCAGATTTCTGTAAATCCGATGCACAGTGGTGCAGGTCGTTTTGGTTTTGAGCTCACAGCAGAAACGGCAGGAGGTTCAAAAATTGGAGGATTTACAATTACCGATGCAGGCCGCACCAAGCTGATTACCGGAGGCAATGCTGTAACGCATACTTTTGGTGGAAACACCGGAGGTGACGCCACCACATGGACTGTTGACTGGACAGCTCCTGTTGATCAGGCTGAAGTTCGGTTTTATGCAGCAGTTAATGCCGCAAATGGTAATGGTAATAATTCTGGTGATCAGATTTATACGACCAATTTGTTTTTAAATCAGGCGGCACCGGCTTCTTTGGTATCGGTTGATCCTGAAATGGCGGAAAAGGGAAGTAGTCCTGAACTGACTATTGTTGGTGCAAATACCAACTGGACTGTGGGTGCTCCCGAAGTTTCTATTGTTAATGTGAATAATTCGAACGAAGTTTATGGTGCAACATTAGTTTCGGCAAGCTCCGATTTCGAACTTCAAGCAGTTGTAAATATTCCTTTTAGTGCAACTGTTGGTGATTATCATGTGGTAGTTGATGATCTTGTGTTACCCGCTGCTTTTGAAGTTACGGTTGTAAGCGCACTTGCTGAACTCGCTGCAACTGCTTTAAATGTTTATCCTAATCCTGCAGTATCATCTTTTGTAACTATTGAAACAAAGGCTGATTCAGAGGTAACTGTTTACAATCTGAATGGTAAAGTGATAGTTAAAAAACAATTGCCAGCCGGGAGCTCGCGTCTTAATATTGATGCGCTGACAGCAGGTATGTATGTGATTGAAAGTGCTTCATCCGAAGGAATTTCCAACCAAAAGTTGATAGTTCGATAAAAAACCTGCCATTAATGGTAAAGGCTTTTTCTAACTTTTTTAAAGCAATTAAATAAGTTAGAAAAGGCCGTTTTTTTAAACTTTTTGTCTTTTAAGTAATACAAAACAATAGAAACTAAAGACAAGACTTGTTATCAACTGGATTAAGAGAGGTGTTGAAACAAGTTCCCCATCGAGTAGAAGCATTTGTAATAATCCGTATTTTAGAAGATAATAGACAATTTTGCTGATTATTATACTTCCCAGCACAGCAAATAGCAGATTTTTTGAGCGCTGGGTTAAATAGTAAAACAGGAAAACATTAAGTGACAGCTCCAATGAAATCAGGATTGTTTTAATAAAAACAGGATGCCCGCTTATCATAAACGAAAACATGGGAAGGGTTAAAGCGAGCAGATAAGCATTCTTTTTATTGGTATGTACTAAAGCCAAAATTAGCGCAAGCCGCATCGGTTCGATCAAATATATAGGCAATTGAAACATATGCGAGAGGGCAGGAGTAAAATAGATGAATGCCAGCGCCAAAATATCTAAGCTAGCAGATATAATGGTATTTTTGAGGTTAATAGCTTGGTTAATTGCGATCATGATAAATCAAATTAAGGTTTGATGATTGTATGATTTTGATGACGGCTTCCATCTGTAAGCTGTAAGAAATACTTTCCGCTGGCCAAACCGCCAAAATCAGAAATGTCTGTAGCACCGGCTTGCAGTTCTCCGGAAAAGCATAGCTTAGCTGCTGAATTGAAAATATGGTATTGCAAGGTTGTGTTTTCAAGATTATTAATGCGAAGAAAATCCTTTACCGGGTTTGGATATACCTGAATATTAAAGTCTGAAACTTGTTCTCCAAGACCAATTGTGGTTTCATGAACCTGAAGTAATTCAATGCCTTCTCCTGTACCTAGATTTCGTGTATAAGCTTTATTATTTGAATTGTTCCAATGTTCGTGTACACCCAATGACGAAATGATAATGCCATCATCATCAGGATCATAGCTTATCTCAGTAGGCCAAAGCATACTATCGGCAGCCTGATGCAGGTAGTCGTCAACACCATCCCAGTTGGGTCGGCTTTCGGGAATCGTAGGACCATTGTATTCTGTTCTCAAAAAGTCGTGACAAACAGATTCTATGGCCACCGGATCCAGTGACATAAAGATGGATGAGCACCAGTCGTTGCTAAAAGGCGCTGATTGCCACTTCTCTGGAACACCCAGCGCATCTTCTCCCGGATAAAGCCCGTCAACAAGCATAAGCAGATTTTTTCCGCCCAGTAGTTTATGCATCATAATATCAGTTTGCACGCGATATAGGCCATATCCCAACCTGATGGGGTCGTCAATATTGTCCATCAATCCAGCATGCAGGTGCATGGCCCAGCTGCGTGTGAAGGAACCAAAATGGTTTTTGGCTGCCAGTGTAATGCCTCCTGTAGCATGAGCTTTAAGTGTTGGGATATTAATAAGATAGTCGATTTCATCAAAAATGGTAAATAGCTTGTCGCTCAATGCATCTGGCATCACAGCGCCCTGATCACTGTAAAAAATGCGGTCTGTTTCTGTAACAGCAACTGGGAGTCTTCCCAATGCTAAAATATCAAGTTCGGGATGTATAAGGTTGTTTCCGAGGTAATTAACTAATGGAAATTCATCATGCCAAAGTGAATAAAAGTCCTGATAAATATTTCGGGCAGGATCACCAACAAAAATCATTTCTTGAGGAACACCAGCCTGTTCAACCAATTGCCTGAGCATAGATAGAACTACATATGGATTTGTTTCAGCCGAGAAAGGATTGATTGTGAGGTCATCATTGCGTCGAAGTTCTTCATCATAACGCCCTGTTGCCAGTCCGCCATAGGCTGTTGTCGCGTTGATTTTTAAGAGAATTTTTTCGCCTTCTGTATATCCCAGATTGCCCTGGCTGTGTTGTTGGTTGTAATACTGAAAAATCAAATCCCATGCTTCCGATGCTGTGTTTGCCCCAGAAACCGCCAATAAGGACTTATTGATCATGCTGTCGATTACTAAGGGATTGTTATTGTGTGCCATAAACCAGGCGTCATCACCTTCATCAATAGCACCATTATTATTAGAAGTATTGGTGCAATTATCGTTGGTTGCGCTGGTATTCCACATCCATGTTACGCGTCCCTGAAAAATTCCTTTTGCTTCGCCAATAGGTTCATTTGGTGGAAATGTTCCTTTGATTTTGGCAGCATTTTTAGCTTGAGCAGGAAGTGAAAATGAAGTGGCTGAAACAAGGTATAGCGTTGCTGCAGAAACCAATAAAACGAGTGCCAACAGGTATTTTGATTGTAGCATCGACTGCCTGAAGTGTTTAAAAGTAACAGCAGCGCCACCCAGACTCAGGATGTAAATTACAAAGGATGACATAAATGGAGCCGTTGCCTTCATGCAGGGATAAGCCGCTCGCGACGGTTTTGGTATTACCCTGATAAGAAACCATAGTGTTGCCAAAAATCCAATCACAAAAAACAATACCTTATGATGGATTTGTTTTTGTTTCAGCTGATTAATTAGCTGAACGAATCGTTTTGGTAAGTGTGGGATTGGGTTATACATACCTGTAGAAATTTTTACGAAAAAAGTGTTCGTCCACCAAAATTACTACAATTTACGGTTGAACGCAACAAGGGCAAGAAGCTCAAATTGCATAGCCAATATTGCTTTTTGTAGATTTTTAGCTTAACCTGTTTCCATGCGCTTTACTTTTTCCATCACAATTTCATTCAATTCTTTTTTGTAACGGATGATGCGATCCCTTAATGTATTGTCTCCAGCTGAGAGTATCTGAGCAGCCAGTATTCCTGCATTTTTTGCGCCATTTAGCGCAACTGTGGCTACCGGTACACCTCCGGGCATTTGAAGTATGGAAAGTATGGAGTCCCATCCATCGATGGAGTTGGATGATTTAACAGGAACCCCAATGACAGGCAGGGGCGAAATAGCGGCAACCATGCCAGGCAAATGAGCAGCACCTCCGGCACCTGCTATAATTGTTTTTATTCCGCGCTGATGGGCGTTTTTCGCGAATTCGAACAGGCGCTCTGGTGTGCGGTGTGCCGAAACGATGGAAATTTCATAGTGAATTTCGAAATGTGCTAAAATTTTGGCGGCTTCTTCCATGACGGGTAAATCAGAGTCTGAGCCCATGATGATACTTACCAATGGTGATTTCATGCAATAATTTTTATCAGGTTTTTAACTTGGTTGGCTTTATTGATAGCCTCTTCACGTGTGGAGGCTAGAACAGTCAAATGTCCCATTTTGCGAAAAGATTTGGTGATTTTTTTGCCATACAGATGCACTTTCACACCTTCGATTCGCATGGCTTCGCGCAGTCCTTCGTACTGAGCCGGGCCTTCAAATCCGGGTTCGCCCAGCAAGTTAAGCATAATGGCTGGCATTTTGAGCTGTGCACTGCCCAAAGGAAGTCCTAAAATGGCCCGCAATAATTGCTCAAACTGAGAGGTGACAACACTTTCGATAGTGTGGTGTCCGCTGTTGTGGGGGCGAGGAGCTACTTCATTTACCCATACCTTATTGTTTTTGTCAACGAACAATTCCACGGCAAGTAAGCCAACCATTTTCCACGAGCTAATGAGCTTGTCGGCTAGTTTATATGCTTCCTCAGCTACTTCCGGTTCTAGTTCAGCAGGACAAATCAGCATTTCCACCAGATTGGCTTCCGGGTTAAATTCCATTTCCACAACCGGAAAATGACTTAGCTGACCTTCAGCATTACGCGCCGAAATAACAGAGATTTCTTTGTTTATGGAAATTTTATTTTCAACAACAGAAGGTGCATCTATAAGTTTGCTCGTTTCAGCCTGGTTGTTTACAATAACCACTCCACGGCCATCGTATCCGCCTTTTCGGATTTTTTGAACAAAAGGGAACTTTATTGTTGATTGCTCAATAGCGGCAAGAATTGCGGCTTTGTCCCTAAAAAGTTGATAAGCAGCAGTCGGAATATCAAAACGGCTGAAAAACTGTTTCTGAAGTCCCTTATCCTGAATTGTTTCCAATATTTCGGGATCAGGCAGAATAATTTTGCCTTCTGCTTTCAACCGCTTAAGGGCCTCAACATTGATGCTTTCAATTTCATAAGTAATTATATCAACCTGCTGCCCAAAATTATAGACTGAATCATAATCGGTATGGCTTCCCTGAATAAATTTTGTGCACTGACCAGCTGCCGGGCAGCTTGGATCGGCATCCATAACATAGGTTTTAATATCCCAGTTACTCGCTGCTAAAACCAGCATTTTAGCCAGTTGCCCACCAGCTGTTATCCCCAGTTTTAATGTTGAAATATGATTAAGCTCTAGCATTTTAAGACTATTAGGTGATTTGCATAAACACTGCAAAACTAAAGTTTTACTACTGTTTTAGAAAGAAAAAAAACGTTGCTCCATCAATTGAATTCCAATAACGCTTGATTCCAGTGCTTTCGCCATATCAAATGTTAATATATTTATGCCGGATAACTTGTTCAGCTGTTTTTGTGCTGTATAAGCCTTTTAATAGTTAAAATAGATGTTGTTGAGGGTTTTATCACAAGGAAAAGCAAAAGTTTGAAAATCCCGGGTCAGTTTTATAAATTGAACCTGAATTTTAGGTGGCTCGAACTTTATTCCTCAGTTAATGAATTGAGCTGGGGAAACTGACACCATGATGATTAAACAATATGTGAAAGCGTAAAAGGATGGTGTAATCTAGCCAATGTTGTTTGCAATTTTGCGAAAGACAGAACATTTTATGGTTTTGTTTCGCATAAAAAACGAAATTTACATAAAATACATGCTGTTCACTAAACCTTTCGCGTTTTCATGCATCTAAGTACCATATTAACCTTAATAACAAACTCATGAACGCATTAAAATTTGGATTTCTATTTTTAGCATTAGGTCTGGTTCTCTTTTCTTGCCAGAAAGATAAAACAGAGAATACAGCTATTTCCGAGCAAAAAGAAGCAATAAATGAAGCCTTTGTGTCACAAACTTTTGATGAGGTACAGGACATTGCAGACGAGGCTTATTATCTTGGAAGCCATAATCTGAAAGCTGGCACGGAGGATTTTCTGAGATTTAGTGATTGTGTAACGATTACTTTGGACACCACGGTAATGCCACGTATTTTGACTATTGATTTCGGAGAAGAAAACTGTCTTTGTCGTGATGGAAAATACCGTCGTGGAAAAATTATTGTCAGTTTTAATGGTCGTTATCGTCAGCCGGGAACGCTTATAACACATAGTTTTGATAACTATTTTGTCAACGACAATCAGGTGGAAGGCACTCATTCAGTCGAAAACATGGGTTTTAATGAAGATCAACACATGTGGTTTGCAATCGAAGTCCAAGGCCAGCTGACATTGACGGACAGTACAGTACACAACTGGAATGCTACACGAAATAGAACCTGGATAAGAGGGTTTAACACACCGATTTGGCGTGATGACGCCTTTTTAATCACTGGAAATGGTAACTACAGCAATTCAACAGGAAGTAATATTAGTAGAACAATTATCACACCTTTGCTGCGTGAACTAAGTTGCCCGTTTTTTGTGAGCGGAACAGTTGAAATTGTGCCATCAACAGGTTCATTAAGGTTGCTGGATTTTGGCGATGGCAGCTGCGATAATTTAGCCACCTTAACTATTGGTGAACGTGTCATAACAATTGTTCTGCGATAACAATAGTGATGGCAACGAAAAAGTACGACTTAGCCGAAGCGCATGGATAAGAAACAGAAGAGATTTGCCGCTTTAATTGACGAATACAGTCCAATGCTTTATGCACAAATCAGGAGTATGTTACTCAATCATGAAGATGCCGATGATGTTTTGCAAAATACTTTCATGAAAGCCTGGATCAATCTGGATAAGTTTAATGAAAATGCTGCCATGAAAACCTGGATTTTCAGAATCGCTGTAAATGAGTCACTCATGCATTTAAGAAGGCGTCAATCAAAAAATAATAGGTTAGGGATCACAGTCAATAACGATTTGGCTCAAAATTCCCGGCATGCAGTAATGCCAGATCATGACCCAGCCAAACTGCTTGAACAAGCGCTAACAGTACTAACCGAAAAGCAACGGCTGATATTCGGATTGAGATATTATAATAACTTGCCTTACAAAGAAATATCAGAAATTACCAAGCAAAAAGTCGGAACCCTTAAAGCGACTTATCATCAGGCAACAGCAAAAATTGAACAATACGTTAAACAATATGAATAAATCGGATTTAAAGCGTTTTGAATCGCAGAGAAATATGATCGGAGGAGGTTTTTCGGACTTACCGGATGAATACTTTGAGTTGCTTAAAGCCAGATTATTGCGGGAAACCGACAAACATAGAAAACCTAGGATTGCTTTATTAGCACGCTTTCGCTATTTAGCAGCAGCCTTTGTATTGCTGTTGATTGCCGGGGGCTTGTTTTGGATGCTCAATAGTGAGTTGCCTCAAAATTTACAAGTCACTAGTCTGCTAAAACCAGATGACAGCATCAAGAATCGAGTAGAAGCGGATTCTGGTGTGAGGCACTTTGGCGATCCAGTTATTGATAGCCTTAGCTTGAAAAAAATTCCAAATGAATACCTTATTTTATACCTTATTGAATCAGAAGAGTTTGAGTTTTAAAAATAGTGATTATGAAATCAATTAAGAAAAGTTTATTGTTGTTTTTATTGCTCCCCATGCTTGCGTTTGCTCAAAATAATGAACGTCGGCAACAGGCAATGAAACACATAGAAGCCGTTAAAATCGGTTTTTTTACCCGGCAATTGCAACTTACTACAGAGGAGGCCAAACGGTTTTGGCCAGCTTATGAAGCTTATCAGGCTGCACTTACGGCTCAGAAAGAAGCACGAAGATCAGCGATTAGAAAAGCCGAAACACCACTCGAAAATCTGTCGGAAAGTGAGATCAATCAGCTGATAGATGCAAGATTAGAACAGGCACATACAGCACTTGAAGCAAGGACTGATTTCGTTGCTGAGCTTCGTACTTTTCTTCCGCCTCTAAAAGTTGTTCGGTATTTTAAGGCCGAAGAAGCGTTCAGACAAAAGGTTCTAGAGCGCATCCGTGATAGAAGAGACGAAGACAGCTTGCCGCTCAACGATCGAGATATCCCATAATATCAGCCAGATAGGTCATCACCAAAGCCAGTGTAAAAGAGATAATTGGCGCAATAAGCCACATAAGAAAAAATCTTCTCACTTCCGTTTTGCTAAAAATGTTTTTTGTCCCGAGTTTTGCTACGCCAATACCCAGAATAGCAGCCACATTGAGCTGAACAAGTGATGTTGGAATTCCCTTTACCAATGAGGCTGCCAGTAATAAACTTGCCGAGACAAAGGCAATAATTACGGCCTCAAATTTTCCGAATAACACAATTTCCTTGCCGGTATTTTGAAGTATTTTGGCTCCGAAAATGGAACTTCCAATGCCAAAACTCGGAGCAACCATAAGCGTTGACAAAATCATGATGAGTATAAAATTGTCATTCACTGAAATTCCCAGTTCGTTAGCTGTCATCATGGCAATAGGACCAGCCGCATTAGCAACATTATTCGACCCGATTGAGAAGGCAACATATAAAGACATCAACACCAATAAGCCGTTCCAGAAAGGTTTAAGATTCTCATTTTGAGCTCTTGGCATTGTATAGCCTCGCCTTCGCATTGGCTTGTATATGTATTTGCCGATAAACAGGCTGATGAAATAGGAAACAATGGGTAAAATAAACCAGGTTGGAACAATTTCGAGAAAGAGTTTTTGGGTATTAAGCTCGCTAAAATATACAGCTACCGCGGTAACGGCCATAACTGTTGCCTGGCTGGTCGATTGCGGAATCCCTGCAATGTTGGCCACCAACAAGGCAATAGTAACAGCAAACAGTATTATCGAAACTACCGTAAAAGTCATGAACTCCGGTGACAGAAGACTTTTGCCCATAGTTGTTGCTGTTCCCTTTCCTGCGATGATTGCCCCCAAAAATACCATAATCCCAAATAAACCCGGAATGAGGCTTTTGCGGATAACATTAGCTCCAAAGGCAGCTGAAAAAGCAGGTCCTGTGCCACTTCCACCCATAGTTATAGCCAAAACCATGGCAAGAATAAAAGGAAGCAGCAATTGATTGAATAATGGCGACATAATTGCTTTTGCTTAAAGATTAAGGAAATTGAGTATGTTGGAATTGATAGCTATTTCAGTCGGTCAAAATTAATGAATTTTGTTTTTCGATAAGGCGAGTTTTATATTTTCTTGAACTTAAGATATAGGTTTTCCCTCTAAAAAAAATCATGTACTTTTGGCGTGCTGAATTGTTAAAACATATGCTGCATCTATCATTAGTAAGTCCTGTTTACCGGGCAGAAAAAATACTTCCTGTGTTAGTACAAAGAATTTCTGACGCTGTAAAACCAATTACCAGCGATTTTGAAATCATTTTGGTTGACGATTGCAGCCCTGATAACTCCTGGGCTGTAATAGAAGCACTGGCTAAAGAAAATTCGGCTATCAAGGCTATCAAATTAAGCCGAAATTTTGGACAACATTATGCTATTACAGCAGGTCTGGATCATGCAAAAGGCGAATGGATTGTAGTGATGGATTGTGATTTGCAGGACAGACCGGAAGAAATCCCTGTGTTATATAATAAAGCACAAGAAGGATATGATATTGTATTGGCCCGAAGGGCTGTTCGCAAAGATAGGTTTGTCAAACGCTTGTTTTCCAAGTGGTTTTATAAGGCACTCAGCTACCTCACCGGATCTGAACAAGATGAATCCGTTGCGAATTTTGGAATTTATCACCGTAAAGTCAATGAGGCGATCAGGCAGATGCGTGAATCAATCCGCTATTTCCCAACAATGGTTCAGTGGGTTGGATTTCGT
The DNA here is from genome assembly GCA_018830105.1 of Bacteroidota bacterium. GTDB lineage: Bacteria > Bacteroidota > Bacteroidia > Bacteroidales > F082 > UBA5536. The sequence goes on along the minus strand of JAHJTC010000004.1, from coordinate 751,835 downwards.
TCAGCGAAAATCGAGGTGCAGCATGATGAGCGTTTCGAAGGAGAAACATCTTATAACCTGAGAAAGCTATTGAGATTGGCAACGGATATTATTCTGGCATTTTCTGATAAGCCACTCAGAATACTCATCAAGGGTGGCCTTTTAATTGCCTCAGTTTCATTTGTTGTGGCGCTTATTTATTTGATAAAATGGTTAAGAGGCGATATTGAAATTCTGGGATATACCAGCCTGATTATTTCGGTATGGTTGCTATCCGGTATAATTATTGCCACACTTGGTGTGGTCGGACTTTATATCGGAAAAATATTTGAAGGTGTTAAAAACAGACCGATTTACCTGGTTGAAAAGAAAATTAATGATTGATCATTTGATTTGGGATTCGGCATTTTTTGGTTTTCCCGTGGGCAAAATCTTAATCGAAAATCCTTTTGATTTCCATGAAGATGAATTCAAGTCAGCAGCAAATAGTTTCAGGCTTGTATATGTGTTCTCCGGAAAACCTATTATTGGAGCCAGTTTTGCCAGGCTGGTTGATGTAAAACTTACTTTTCAAAAGGCTTTGAATGCTTCAACAACTTCAAAGAAGTTGATATTCTTTGATAAGAAAATTCATGATAAAAAGGCTTTGCTTCAGCTGGCCTGGGAAAGTGGCAGCTATAGCAGATTCAAAACTGATCTCCATTTTGATAGAAAAGATTATTTTAGAATGTATGAAATCTGGGTTAACAAAAGCTTAACGTCAGAGCAGTCATTTGTTATGATTGAAGCGGTTAATAACGAGCTTTTAGGCTTTGTTACAGTAGATTTAAATGATTCGGAAAGCGCTTCAATTGGTTTGATCGCTGTTGATGAGTCGTGTCGAGGGCAGGGTGTAGGTAGCAATTTGATGAAGCAGGCAGAGTGTTTAGCAGTGCAGTATGGCCGAAAATTTCTTAAGGTGGCCACACAGCAGGAAAACGTTTTGGCTGCTGCATTTTATAATAAGAAAGGCTACAAAGTGGCTAATCAGGAATATATTTATCACTTTTGGAATTTATGATCCCTTTCAATAAACCATATATCACCGGCCGCGAACTGGAATTTATCAGTGATGCTGTTGCGTGCGGCCATATTTCCGGTAATGGGAAATACACCAAATTGTGTCAAAAACTGGCAGAAGAAAGCTGGAGATTTCATAAATGTCTGCTTACAACCTCTTGCACCGATGCGCTTGAAATGGCAGCTATATTATTGGATATCAAGCCGGGGGATGAGGTTATAATGCCTTCTTTTACTTTTGTAAGTACGGCCTTGGCTTTTGTGCGACAGGGGGCAAAAGTTGTTTTTGCTGATAGTCGCTCCGATCATCCGGGGATTGATGAGCATGCTATTGAGCATTTAATTACGAAAAAGACACGTGCCATAGTTGTGGTGCATTACGCGGGTATTGCTGTTGATATGAAACCATTGATGGAGATGGCTGATCGATATAAAATCCCGGTTGTTGAGGATGCCGCTCAAGCCATTGATAGTTTTTATATACGTGATGGTGCGACTAAGGCTTTGGGTAGTTTTGGTGTTTTGTCTGCTTTTTCATTTCACGAAACCAAAAACATACAAAGTGGAGAAGGCGGCATGCTTGTGATCAATGATCCGAAGCTTGTAAAAAGAGCTGAAATAATTTGGGAGAAAGGAACAAACAGGGCTGAGTTTTTTAGGGGAGAAGTGAATAAATATGGCTGGGTGGATGTTGGAAGTTCATTTTTGCCTGCAGATACCATTGCTGCTTTTTTATATGCTCAATTAATTGATATTTTGGATATTCAGCAGAAAAGAAGAAGTCTATGGAATAATTATAACAGGCTTTTTGAATCCTGGAATAGCAGCCGGATTCAGTTGCCATTTATTCCGGATTACGCAACCAACAATGGACATATGTTTTATCTGGTGTTGGAGAGTTTCGAGCTAAGACAGCAGCTTATCAGCCATCTGAAAGCAAATGGTGTGCTCGCCGTTTTTCATTATTTGCCATTGCATTTATCGGACTATTACCGCGATAAGCACGATGGAAGAAGCCTTCCTAACTCAGAATATTTTGCCGATAGATTGCTGCGTCTGCCGCTTTATTATGAATTGACTTTTGAGCAACAGAAATTTATAGTTGAGCTTATTCATGATTTTTTTGAAAAAACCAACCAATGAAACAAACACCTGGTAGTCGTTTTACGAAGGCTTGGTTTTTGGGAGCAACAGTTGTGAGCCTAATCTTGCTGGTAGTTTTCTTGGTTTCTATTGTTATTCGCAGGTTTAATGGCGATGAAGGTATTATAGGTGAATGGGCTTATTGGCTGGCAAAAAATGGCGAAGCGCGTTCAATGCTTTATTACAGCTATTTTGGCGAAAAGGCCCTGTCGCTTCCTATTTATCATAAGTTTTATACAATTTTGCTCTCAGGCATGATTGAAGTATTTGGTTTTCAATTATTTTTTCTAAGAATACCTTCTTTACTGGCTTTTGGCGGGATTATACTGTTAAGTAGCATTTATCTGCGGGACAAAAAAGTTGAACTTTTTCCCTGGTATATAATTTTAGGATTTTTCTTGTCGCAATCGCTTGTTTTTAACTTTGCTTTTGTGGCAAGGCCTGAACTATTAATGGCATTTTTAGCGCTGGCAGTCTTTATTTCACTCAGAAAGTTTTCAATAACAAAAGATTGGAGATGGGCATTATCAGCTGGTATTATCAGTGGCTTGTCATTTTATACGCACCTCAACGGCTTGGCAATTATTGCTGCGGCCGGCTTATTTCTCCTTTTTCATTTTCAATGGAAGGCAATTTTTGCTTTTGGGTTGAGTGCGTTTGCACTTGCCAGCTTGTTTGTTGTTGATATTCCAGGAACTTATATGGGATTGCTGAATGAGCTGTCACAAGCACCGGATGTAAAAAACAGTAGTTTCTCGCTGGGTCGGGTATTGATGAAAATTGTGTATGAGCACGAACGCTTCTTTCATAATGCTGGTTTGGCGGTATTTTCATTAGCTACTTTTTTAAGTTTGGCATTTACTTGGAAGCAGCAATACAAGCAAAACTCGGATTTGCTAATATTTACAATATTGCTTGTTTTCAGCCTAAGCCTTATAACCCATGGTAAAACCCCAAAGTATATGCTCATTTATATACCATTTATGGGATTGATTATCTTGCATGCAATTCATTTTCTTTTATCTGCTCAAAGCAAAATTAAACTCCTTGTTCTTTCACTATTTCTTGTTGCCGGGGCAGGAATTTCAATAGGAAATTATCTTAAAGATTACCCTTATTTTGTTGCTGTTGAAGCACGAAATCAGGCTATGGGAGCACAAATGGTAAAGGGAGCTACCGTATTGGCACACAATGGTTTTGTGTTTGGGCAAATGGAGCAATTTGAAATACGTAGTCCAATTGTTTTCTTTTTTACCAACGAAGGTTTTACAAAGAACGAATATGATGACAGTTTTGAATACCTTAATTTTGCCCGAAAGGAGAATTACGATTATGTAGCAATCGATCTTCTTCTGGAAAGAAAGGAAATCAGAGAGATTTTTGATGACGAAAGATTTAGAGCAGGTGATAGTCTGGCGGGCTACAAGCTATTCTATAAGGATGCAGATTTTATGGTTTTTAAACGATTGAAAACCGGTAATTCCGGATTGTGATTGTCCGCGATCCTTTAAGTCAGAAGAAAAAAATAAACCATTTATTAGATTAAACTTTAAAGAATAATGAAATATAATTTTGACAAACAAATTGATCGCACCAATACATCAAGTGTAAAGTATGACTTACGCGAATTAATTTTCGGCCAAGAAGATGTTTTGCCAATGTGGGTTGCTGATATGGATTTTGAGACTCCCGATTTTATTCGCGATGCTGTTAAAACCCGTGCCGATCATGCTATTTATGGCTATACTTTCAGAGGTGAAAGCTATTATCAGTCGATAATCGATTGGTTTAACGCACGATACAAATGGAAGATAGAAAAAGACAGTATCGTGTTTTCGCCAGGTATTGTGCCGGCTGTTAATATGGCGGTTTTAGCATTGACGAATCCCGGCGATAGAATAATTGTACAGCCACCTGTCTATTTTCCGTTTTTTACGGCAGTATCGAATCATAACCGCGAATTGGTTCATAACCAACTGATTAATCAAGACGGTAACTACAGCATGGATTTTGAGTTGCTGGAACAGCAGGCCAAGGATGCGCGTATGCTTATTTTATGTAATCCACATAATCCTGTTGGTCGGGCATGGCGGAGGGACGAGCTGGAGAAACTGGCAGCTATTTGTTTGCGTAATAATTTGCTGGTGATATCGGATGAAATACATGCTGATCTTGTTTTGCCTGGCTACAAACACACTCCTTTTGCCAGCGTGCATCCTGATTTAAAGGCATCTACTTTGACCATGCATGCCGCCAGTAAAACGTTTAACCTCGCGGGATTGGCAACTTCCGCTATAATTATTGAGGAGGAAACCTTGCGCAATCAGTTTAAACAATTTGTGGCTTTTTTGCATGTCGATATGGGCAATTTATTTGGTGCAGTAGCTACTGAAACAGCTTTTAATGAGGGAGCTGAATGGCTCACGGAAATGCTTGATTATGTGCATGAGAATATTGTTTTCTTCGCAGATAGCCTAGCTGAAAAATTACCACGGTTGAAAGTATATAAACCGGAGGCTACTTATATGGTTTGGCTCGATTTTAGTCTTTTTGGCTTGAATGATGAGGAGCTGAAAGATAAAATCATAAAAGAAGCGGGTTTAGGTTTAAATGCTGGAATCGACTTTGGACCAGGGGGATCTCAGTTTATGCGGATCAATCTGGCTTGCCCCAGACAGACTGTTGAGCTGGCAGTTAGTAAAATTTATCAAGCTTTTTCAAACCTTTAGCAAACTCTTGCGTATAAAACTAAGTATGAACTGTTGTTGCATGAGAAAGATTCTTCTAACGGTAGGGTTAATGCTATGTTTTGCGATGGCTTTTGGCCAGGGTGCAGAATCGGGTATGTTTAAGCTGCGAAGCGGGATTTCAGTCCCATTGGGCTCTTATGGGAAAAATAGCGGCACATTGGATTATAGTGGATTTGTAGGCAGAGGAACAAATTTTGGAGCAGAAGCAGTTTACTTTTATGGCGAAAATGTAGGCTTTGGCGGCTTGCTTTCATACAGTAGTTTTAAACTTGATAATGAGCGTTTTGCAGGAGCCTATGTCAATTCCAACATCAATTATGATACGGCATTTATCAATGTAAATCCTTACAGAACACTTGTTGGTGTTGTCGGTTTTTATTTTGATTTGCCGGTAGGCGATTATTTTGCTTTTACAATGAAGATGATGGTCGGCTCACATATTGTGCAAAAACCAGCAGGCGTTGTTACTGTTGAAAACCGGGTAAGCTCTACGATTAACTTCGTCGAAACCTCTTCTATTAGTTCTAAATTTGCACTTTACACGGGTTGTGGTTTTCGGGTCAATCCTTATGAAAATTGGAATTTAACTGCTGATATTGAATATGTTGGATCTAAACTTAGCTTTGAATACGAGAAAAATGCTAATACTGTGCGCAATGAGAAAATTATTAAAACTTTGGTTTTTTCTTTTGGAATCGCCTATTTTATCGAATGAGAATGAAATCAGCATCCTATAATTATTAACTGTATGAAAGTATTGAAATTTGTTGGACTTGTGCTTTTGGTTTTTCTGGTAATTGCTATGGTTTTACCTGTGATTATGCCCGAAACTGCTTCAACAAGCCAATCAGTGCAAATTAATGCCAGCGCTACTGTTGCTTTTCGATTGGTGAACAATCCCAAAAACTGGAAGCGCTGGAGCCCCTTTGAACTTGATAATCCTGAAATGACATCTATTTATGATGGACCAGAACAGGGCAAAGGTGCCGGCCACCGCTGGGAAAGTGCAGATATGGGCAGTGGAAGCATGCTGATTGTTGAAAGCGAACCCTATAAATTCATCCAAAGTCAGCTGGATTTTGGTAACCATGGTTTGGCACTTGATGAATGGGAATTTATTGAAAATGAAAATGGCGTTGAAGTAGTATGGACGCTTAAGCTCAGTGAGTTGACTTATCCTTTTGGAAAATATTTTGGTTTTTTTCTCGATGGATTGATGAATCCTATGCAGGAAAAAGGGCTGAAAAAACTTAAAGAAATTGCTGAATCTTATGCTGAAACTTTAATTATAACGGAACAAAACCTCGAAAGCCTAAATTGTTTGGCTGTTTCTGATTCTGTTTATCGTCAGGATATTTCTGCTTTTATGCAGCAAAGTAAAAGTTTGCTTGAAGACTATTTCAGTAAGGTTAATATCACTAAAGCCGGAAATGAGTTTTTGATTTACAAGAATCAAACAGAAAATGAAAAGATAGGGGTTACATACGCTTTTCCGGTTTATGATGAAGCACGGGAGTACGGCACTATCGTTAGCTTTACACGAACCGCTGGCCGCGTACTTCAGTCTATACATCACGGAGATTATACTGCCATTGATGCTGTCCATTTTGAGTTACAACAGGTTTTACGCGATAGAAATTTGCCACTTGATGTATTAATTATGGAAGAGTTTGTTGGAGATGTTGACACCACTATAATCGTTAGTTATTACCTGAAAGCAGACTAAATCAGTGTAAATGGCGTTGTCGTTTTGTGGGATAAAGGATGTCTTTCCTCCTTTACATTTTAAGTAGATGAACATTTTAAGCCTTAAAACGGTTTAAGCAAGTTAGAAAAAGGACCAGGAATGAAGGAAGAAAAGGATGAAGCGAAAGCAAAATTGAGCCTAAAGGGTTTAAAAAGATTGTTGTCATTGTTGCGTTTTATGTGGCCCAAGAAATGGGCGTTTATCGGAGGACTCGGCGCATTAATATTTTCAAGTTTAGGAACACTGGCTTTCCCAATGCTATTGGGTGAGTTATTGGATGCCGCCAACCCTGAAGCAAGTTTACAGCGCATTAACGAGTTGGCCTTGATATTGTTAGGGATATTTGCGGTAAATGCCGTACTATCCTATTACCGGATCTATTTATTTGCTATCGTAACCCAATACATGCTTGCACAACTGCGCCAAACCACATACAACCACATGATCAGGTTGCCAATGCGTTTTTTTTCATCGCGCAGAGTAGGGGAGCTCAACAGTCGCATTTCCTCTGATATCTCTGTCCTTCAGGAAACTTTCACTTTTACTGTTGCGCAGTTTATTCGTCAAATGATAGTGATCATTGGCGGCATCTTTTTGCTGACATTGATTTCGTACAAGCTTACCATTTTTATGCTTGCTTTTGTCCCTTTGGTAGCAATTGGTGCACGTATATTTGGCAAAGCTGTTCGCCGGCTTTCCAAAGAAGCACAATCTCAGGTCGCTCTTTCCAATGTTATCGTTGAGGAAACCTTACAAGGTATTTCCAATGTAAAGGCTTTTAATAATGAGAGCTACGAAAGTAACCGCTATTCGGAAGCAACCAACGAGGTGATTACTATTGGATTGAAGGGTGCAAGATGGCGTGCTTTATTTATATCACTCATCGTATTTAGCTTGTTTACCAGTATAGTAGGCGTGATCTGGTTCGGTGTTTACCTCGTTAATCAGGGTGCGGGATTGAGTTCGGGCGATTTGTTCAAGTTCATCCTCTACACATTATTTATAGGAGCTTCTATTTCCGGTATGGCTGATTTGTATTCGCAGGTGCAGAAAGCAATTGGTGCTACGGATAGTTTGCTTGATCTGCTGGAAGAAGAAACGGAACCACAACTCACAGCAGATTGTGGAGATGACAAAATACTAAAAGGTAATCTTCGCTTTGATTCAGTAAGTTTTGCTTATCCTTCACGTCCTGAACTTGAGGTGTTGAAAGGAATTGATTTTGAAGTGAAAACAGGCCAGAAAATTGCATTGGTCGGCGCATCTGGTGCCGGGAAAACCACCATCACTTCTTTGATATTCAGATTTTACGATCCTAACCTCGGAGAGGTATTACTGGATAATATTCCTGCCAATGAGCTAAGCTTGAACTGTTTGCGGAAGCAGATGGCTATTGTGCCGCAGGAAGTTTTGCTTTTTGGCGGAACAATTGCTGAGAATATTGCTTACGGCAAACCCGGCGCAGACTTTGAAGAATTGAAACTAGCGGCTGAAAAAGCCAATGCACTTAGTTTTATTAACAGCTTCCCCCAGGGATTTGATACTGTTGTTGGAGAGCGTGGTTTGCAGCTTTCGGGGGGACAAAAACAACGGGTTGCCATTGCACGTGCTATCTTACGTGATCCAAAAATTTTGGTGCTTGACGAAGCTACCAGTGCACTTGATACCGAATCGGAAAGCCAGGTGCAGTCGGCTCTCAACGAACTTATGAAAGGACGCACCTCAATAATAATTGCCCATCGTTTGTCAACGATACGTGAGGCCGACACAATACTTGTACTCGATCAGGGCAGAATTGTGGAGGCTGGCACGCACGACGAACTGATTGGTAATGCTGACGGAAAGTATTATGCCTTGCAAAATATAGCACGCTAACGCCTATTGATTAATCAGCTGTAGGAACTCTGCTTCAGAAATAATGTTGATACCCAGTTTTATCGCTTTATCTTTTTTTGCAGGCCCCATGTTTTCGCCTGCCAGGAGATAATCTGTTTTTGCACTTAATGATCCTGAATTTTTACCGCCAAAATCTTCGATCAGCTGTTTCATTTCATCCCGCGACCTGCTAAAAACGCCACTTATTACAATAGTTTTACCGTTTAATACTCCCTGTTCAGCATTTTTTTTAGCCGCTTGCTCAAACTGAAGCCCTTTTGTTTTTAAACGTGCTATTAAGTGCATGTGTTGTTCGTCGTTGAAATAGCTTTGTAAGGAGCTGGCGATTCTATCACCAATCTCATCCACAGCAACTAATTCCTCATAAGTAGCCCGTTGAATTCTGTCGATGGATAAAAAGGCATCGGCGAGTTTCTTGGCAACCGTTTCGCCTACATACCGAATACCCAATGCAAATAAAACGCGGTGAAATGGTACTGTTTTGGATTTTTCCAAACTGTCGAGGATATTTTGACTGGTTTTTTCCCTAAAACTGACTTTTCGTGAAATTGTATTTCCCGGGTTTTCCTCATCGGGTGTTTCAATAATTTTTTCCAATCCAAAAAGTTGATCAAAACTCATGTCATAGAGATCGGCTGCATTTTTGATTAGACCTTGATCAAACAACAGGGCTATTTTGCCTTCTCCCAGACTCTCTATATTCATCGCCTTTCGGCTGATAAAATGTTCGATTTTGCCTTTAATCTGAGGTGGACAACCTTCGCTGTTAGGACAATACCAGGCTGCTTCGCCATCCTGTCTGACCAATGGGGTTTCACACTCCGGACAATGCGCTAAAAATTGAATGGCTTTGCTGTCGGCATGGCGGGCAGTAAGGTCGATAGCCGTAATCTTTGGGATAATCTCACCTCCTTTCTCCACCGTCACAAGATCATGCTGATACAAGCCAAGTTGTTCGATGAAATCAGCATTATGCAGGCTGGCACGCTTAACAGTTGTTCCGGCCAAAAGTACTGGTTCTAAATTTGCAACCGGTGTAACAGCACCTGTTCTTCCTACCTGAAAATCAACAGAGAGAAGTCTGGTTTGAACTTCTTCAGCCTTGTATTTGTATGCAATGGCCCAGCGGGGCGATTTTGCAGTAAAGCCAAGCTGACGCTGCTGAGCAAAGCTGTTTACTTTAATTACGATACCATCAATGTCGAAGGGTAGCTCGTGTCGCGCACTTTCCCAGTCGTTAATAAACTCGAAAATTTCATCGACATTTTGACAGAGTGCGATATTATTCGGGATACGAAAACCCCAGTTTTTCGCGTGTTGCAGACTTTCGTAATGGGTTTCAAAACGTTGTTCCTTCTCATCCATCATCAGGTAATACAGCCAGCAATCGAGTTTACGCTTGGCTACTTCAGCCGAATCCTGTAATTTGAGTGTGCCGGCTGCGGCATTGCGCGGATTAGCAAACAACTGTAACCCATGTTGCTCGCGGGTTCTATTAAGCTTTTCAAAGCTACTTTTTGGATAATATATCTCCCCTCTGATCTCGAAATAATCCGGATAATTGCCCTGTAGCTTTAGCGGAATGCTTCTGATGGTTTTAACATTCGCCGTAACATCATCGCCTTTTGTGCCATCGCCGCGGGTAACGGCTCTGTCTAATTCTCCACTTTTGTAGTTCAGGCTGATGGCTACACCATCGTACTTGAGTTCGCACACAAACTCAAGTTTTTCACTCACTGCTTTTTGCGTTCTGTTGATAAAATCGGCAATTTCATTGCGGCTGTATGAATTTGACAACGAAAGCATTGGATATTGATGGGCAACGGTTTCAAAGTTTTTGGTGATGTCGCCTCCTACGCGCTGTGATGGGGAGTTGGGCATTGTCAACCCTGGAAACTGCTTTTCGAGTGCAATCAACTCTTCCATGAGCATGTCAAAATCATAATCAGGAATAGCAGGCTGTGCTAATGTATAATAATTATAATTGTGTTGTTCAATGCTTTTACTGAGTTCTGCGATTCGTTTTCTGGCTTTTTCCTTATCCATAAAGTTCGAAAGTTAGATTTTTTTCGATGCTGCAATAAAACTTAAGGATTCTCAAAAGAGGTTGGAATACGGGCAGTATTGCGGTAAATAAAGATTTTTTCGTTGGCATTTATCGGGTTGAGCCAATGAATCAACCTATCCATATTTCCTGGATATACGGTTGTTTCATAGGTAATTGCCGGCAGGTATTTCTTAATAGAATCTATGCGGGTTTCCAGGTTAGTATCCTGATAGAACAGGACAAACTGCGGCTGATTTTCTACTTTATTCCATTCCTCCGAAGCTGCCATTTTAAAGTATTCGTGTTGTTTGAGGAGATAATCATAGGAAGGCCAATTGCCGGAATAAAACAACGGCGGAAAGCGGAGCACTCCACTATTCACATCTTCAACCAAAAAATAGGTGGTTTCAGGATAATTTTGCAGATATGTCATTGATTCTACTCTGGCTTTTTTGCCATACATAGGCGTAAACAAAAGCAGCAAAGTAGTATTGATTATCCAGAAGAAAGCCCATAAACCCCGGTGTAGCTGTTTATGGCTTTTCCAGAAGTTTGAATTGGCAGCAAAATAATCCCAGCCACTTAATCCTAAAACTATTATCAAAGGCACTACAGGCAGAATAAAGCGTTCTTGTTTGTTGGGGAAAATGGAATGTAATAGCAGGAATAGAAATACGGGGAAAAACAATAGAAAATGTCTTTTCCAGTCTCGAAAAAAACCAAATATCAGCATCAGACTAACAGGAGGGATGAGCAGCCCGAAGAAAACGGTAAGATAATGATACCATGGCATTGTATGGTAATCATAGGCATGGCTGAGATTGTATTGCACATAGGCGATAAATTCAGCAAAAGGGACTCTCCAAATAAAGAAATCGATAATTCCCTGGAAAATGACGACAGAGATCAGGAAACCAGTTGCAGTTGTGAGCATGCCTTTCCAGTTGCGCATAACTAAAAGTGCCAGGCCAAGTCCTCCTGTATAAAATAAGGTTTGATAGCGCACTGAAAATGCCATTCCGAGAAAAAATCCAGCAACGAGAAAAGAAGTTTTATGGTAGCCGGGCTCATCGGCTTTTCTGATAAGCTCCTGTCGAAGAATGATCAGGCTGCCATACATTAAAAAGGGAATGCTTACCATTTCCACCAGATTTCTGACGCTCAGATAGGGCATAAACCAAAATACGGCAAGCAGCAGTGCAACTTTATAGGCAGTTTGTTTCTCGGCCAGCAGGCTTGCCATGCGGTAACCAAATGAAATTACAAGCAGGGAAAGTAAAGCATGGATAAGCCGCACAAAAAACATCACCAGCTGCGGATCGGTGATGCTGAATACTTTAAGAAATCCCATAAAAAGATACAGGAAACCCACATAGAAAAAACTATGACCTTCGGGTCCAGTATTGCCTTCGCTTCCGGGAAGCCATTGTTGAACATCATAACCATCAACCCACGAACCGGCTGCTTCAATCACCAAAAAGTGATCGTCGTGCATGCCAAAGCCTTTGGAGAAAATTGCAGCAATAAAGCGTAAAATCAAGCCAATGAGCATGATGAATAAAAACGGATGTTTTTGTTTGAAGTGAAATAGCTTTTTTATCATGCTGGTTTTTATTGCAGAGATTCAATGACAAAAATAACATTTTATCAAGCAGTTGTAACGATCGTTGTTTACAGCCGCGATAAAATTTATTCAGGCTGATTTTTAGTAGTAATCGAATCGACTAAATTACTAACTAATTGCAAGTTTTGCACTTTTCCTTTATGCCGCAAACTGCGCGCTGCCGCGGTGAAATATTTATGGTTGCTTAAAAAATCTTGCTGAAACATGTACCATTTTTTTAGGTCTTGGGTATAGTTTTCTGTTTTTATCCATTCAAGACGAAGTTTGTGCGAGATAATGAAGTAATCGTCTCTTCCCAGGTAATCAAGGTCGGCATCACAAAGTATTTGGGCTTCCAACGATTCGGGGCGCTGTGGCATGGTAGTGGCCAAAATCATGGCGCTTATACGTTTTATCTGTACCGCAGAGAATCCATAGTCGGGCAAAAGTTCTTCAGCAATTTCAACTGAAGCAGCTTCATGTGCGGTTCTGGAACGCGTCATACCGGTTTCGTGTAGCAGGGCTGAAGTCTGGATTAATAAGGCGGTTTCATTGTCAAGGTCAAAATGTGGAATCAGGTTATCAACTGCATCTAAAACATCAAGTGTATGAAATACAGAGTGATAGATATTTGACGCTGAAGAGTGATTAGTTATAAGTTGAATAATATCTTCTTTAAATCGCAATAAGTCCATGGTTAGATTTTAAGGGGTTTATTGAAGTTCAAGGCATAGATTTTCACAGCTTTTATGCGGCCTTTAACCTTTACTTCGTCCAGGTATTTAAGCTGGTATTTGGCAGGATTTTCAAGACGATTTAAGGTTGTTTCGGAGAGGATGATGTTTTCTCCAAACAAACGTGTCAGACCCTCGATGCGGCTTGCCAGATTCACTGCGTCAGAAATTACTGTGCCTTCCATGCGTCCTTCACCGCCCACCATGCCAAGCATCAGGCTGCCAGTATGGATGCCGGTTCCGGTTTCGATGGGTTTCATAGCCCTGGCAATTAATTCGCTGTTGAAAGTTCGCAGGCACTCCTGCATTTCTATAGCAGCAGCCAACGCGTGTTCAGGCTTTTCATCGAAGAGCGCCATGATTGAGTCGCCGATAAATTTATCGATAAAACCATTATGTTTTCTAATGATGGGCTCCATATGCTTGAGGTAAGCATTCAAAAAGTCGAAATTAGCTTTGGGGCTCATCTGCTCCGACAGGCTTGTAAAGGACTTGATATCAACAAACAAAACTGTCATTTCTTTTTGTATCTGGTCGCCCAGGGTAACTTCGGTGATATCTTGTTTGCCCAACAGCTGCATAAACTGCTGTGGAACAAAACGTTGGTTGGCTTCGGTTGTTTGCTTCAGCTGACGGATATTTGTAGTAATCCTGGCGGCCATTTCGTTATAGCCTACGGCTAACTCACCAATTTCATCGGTGGTTCGCACCACAGCCAGCTGCCCGAGTTCACTTTTGTCAGTTTCACGCATTTTTTGCAACATTTCCTCGATAGGGATAATGATACTTTTGTTGGTCCAGTTTACAAAGAAAAAGAGGTAGATAATGCTGATCATCATGCCGGAGAAGATACCCACAAACATCAGTAAGCTGTCAATAGCATTCACGTAGAATAAGTTGGCGCCGAGTAACATATCGGTATCTTCGATAATCTGTAGGTATTTACCAAAGAGCACTTCTGTTTGTTCGGGGCTCGGCTTACTCTTTATAGAAGTCTGTATAGTGCTGATACTGAATGATAAATAGAAGGTAACAATTGTCAGCGGGAGCAATGTCGTCATGATGCTGTTTACCCAAAGGTGACGAACGAGGTGGTTTTTTGATTTATTCAACGGGCTTTTGTAGAGACTTACAGAGTCAAAAACATGCTCAAGATATTTGAAGCGTACCCTGAAACGAAACCAGAAAAACATAAAAAATACGGAAAGAAAGCTGGCAAATACCGAGATAAAAAAGAATTGTCTGTAAAACTGCCTGCTTGCTGCGCTTTCGATACCAGGATCAAAAACCTGAAAGCCCATATAGATCAGTGCCACGCCAAAGCTGAATGCAAGTATAAAACTGTTAATTACAGGTACATACAACAACCACTTGCGACAAAAAAGAATGAGTTTATCTCCCGGAATTTTGGCCTTCCTTTTTAGCTTAAAACAACGTTGAAAAGGATAGTTGAAGGCAAATCCCAGCAGGAGTGATACCAGCATCATCCTAAACAAAAGACCAACCGCATTTCCAAAATTAATTTCTTGATTGCTGGGCTCCAGTGTCCAGCCCACAGCTTGTTTATTTTCATTGTTCAGCACAATCGACAGGCTGTCGGTCATTGCTTGAGTAAGTGTATCTGCCGCAATTTTCTGAGGCAGATCATTATATTGCTCAAGGCTTTTTGGAATACCACGTTCTTCAATCCAATACGGTCCATATTTGAAGAGCATGATTAATGAAATGGGAAATACCAGCATGAGGAAGAGCAACAGGCTAATCAGATAAATCCTGAAGGAGAAATATACCGGTATTTTTTTTGGGTTCAAAATTGTTGTTTAAATGTTTACCAATCAACATCTTTTCGGCTAATGGGCATCGTCATGCAGCGTGCACCGCCACCACCACGCGACAGTTCGTCGCCTTCAATGGTGATTACATATTTGGCATAATCTTCAATTTTTACGCGTTCCTTAATAACGTCTTTTGCTTTAATGACTTCGAAACCATGGCGGTTAAGTTCGTTCATGGTATAGGTGTTTCTGCCGTAACCAATAATTTTCCCGGGGGCGATGGCAAAAAAGTTTGCACCACTTTGCCATTGTTCGCGCTCCATGATAAAGCTTTCATTAGCTCCTCCACAAAGGACAGGTTCGAGATCCATGCCCAGCTTTTTCAACGAGTCAAGTATGTTTTTCTCTTCTTTGATCTGAACCACCTTGCTTTCTTCGATGATGATATGTATGGTGAGATGCCTGCTGGAATGCAGGATGAGTGGCTCGAAGATCATGCATTTGTCTTTATCCAAAAAGGTAAAAACCATATCGAGGTGGATGAAAGATTCTGGCTGATAAGGCAATTCCTGTAGGATTAGGTGTTTGGTTCCCGGTTTAGTTTTTAAATATTCGAGCAGTGCATCAATGCCCTGGCTACTTGTTCTGCCACTGATTCCACTCAGGAAAACATCCTCGCGGGCGATAATTACATCGCCGCCTTCAATGGTAGCTTTGCCGGTACGGTCGAAGCTTTTAACTGGATTTACCGTTTGTGTGGAAAATGCTGGGTGATAATCAAAAATTGCTTCCATGATAAGTGCTTCGCGTTCGCGTACCTTACTGGCCATGTGGCTGATCATCACTTTGTCGTTCATGCTGAAAGAAGCATCCCGGGTAAAGAAAAAATTAGGAAGCGGATGTAATGAGTAGCGTTCGTTATCAAGATATTTGGTGAGCGTATTTTTATGCATTTCAACCCCTTCAATTAGCTGGCGGGCGAGCTCTACATCATTTAAGTCGCCAAGCAGTGTACAGGCGTCTTCAACCGATTCGTGCCGACAGATACGGCTGATAAGGCTGGCTTTAACCTTTTCGTTGGTCAATATGTCATTCAGCAGGTCTTTTACATCAAAAACGCGTGCTACCTTTTCGAGCACTGCTTTGAATTCGTTGTATTCGGGCAAGGCCACGCTCAGATTTAAAATATCACTGTATAGCGCTCTGGCAGCATTTTCGGGTGTCATATTTTCTACTTCAGGACCAGGCGTGTGAATGATAACAGCTTCGAGTTCACCGATCTCCGAGTGCACATTGATATTAATCTTATCTGCTGACATAACTATTTAATTTTTATAATATTTGCTTGATTAAAGAGTCGCAAAATTAGCTAAAAAAGATGGAAGTATTGTGCTTGTTTTTACTGAAAGAGCCAATATATAGTTGGGGCTATTTTTATCTAAATTGTGATTAACTTATTCAGTATTAACTTTATGAAGTTGGGTTGAATGTTAAAACAATAAATGGGTTGCCATGATAATTCAGGAATTTCAGGAAATCGTCTTTGGAGATAACTACTGTTGAAGTATTGATGTTGGGATGAAAGCTGAGGTGGCTGGCCTGCATCAGGTCTTCATCGATAAAGAGTTGCACATGTTTTTCGGAATCGTTGATAATGCCGAAAGGGGAGACGCTGCCGGGTGTGAGACCGAGGTATTTTATCATGCGCTTTTCGGAGGCGAAGCTGAGTTTTCCTTGTTTGAGTAGCTTTTCGAGCTGTCGTATGTTTAGCTGCTTCAAATGGTGAAAGATCACGAGGTAATGCTTGTTGCCTTTGTGATTGCGAAAGAAAAGGTTTTTGCAGTGGGTGGCATCAATTTTTTCCCAGTAAGGCAGAGCGTCTTCTACTGAAGGTGTGGGAGGATGATTGTAAACCTGATAGGGAATATGTAGCTGATTAAGATTTTGATAAACTTTTTCGGGATTCATGGAAATACAAGTGGTTTAGTTTTCTGAGGCTAAAGTAAGTCTTTTATAGCACTTCGAATAAACATTAACCGAAGTTTGAGAGCTGAACTGTTTTACTGTAAGCTTTTTCTGTGGTATTCAAAGTTTATTCGCTCGCCCTGAAAAGCTTTTTGTTTTTGGGAAGTGTTTGAGTAAATAACTGGAAATTGATAAGTAGTTTTCAAAAAAAAAGCCGGTAGGTAGCTTTTCGCTTTACCGGCTTTTATTTAAGATCAAAAGTATTTTTATTCTACCCAATCAGCGAGAAATATATTGGTGTCGCGTGTGCCATTATTATTGCGATTGCTCGAAAAAATAAGTTTTGTGCCATCAAATGAAAACATGGGGAACGCATCAAAAGTTTCATCGTGTGTGATTTGTTGCAGTCCGCTGCCATCCAGGTTAATCATAAAGATATTAAACTGATAGCCAATATCGGAATGATGGTTTGAGCTGAATACCAGCTTCTCACCTGATGGATGAAAATAGGGTGCCCAGTTGGCTTTGCCTAACTTTGTTACCTGTGTTAAATTTGAACCATCAACATCGCAAACATAGATTTCCATATTGGTAGGCATTACCAAACCTTCGGCAAGCAAATTGCGATATTCTTCAATTTCTTCTGTGGTTTGTGGTCGTGATGATCTAAAAACCAGCTTTGTGCCATCCGGCGAAAAGAAGGCGCCACCATCATACCCCAAGCCAAAAGTTACTTGTTTTACATCGCTGCCATCAATATTCATGGTATAAAGCTCTAAGTCGCCGCTTCTGTCGGACGTAAATACGATTTTGTCGCCTTTGGGCGAAACTGTGGCTTCGGCATCGTAGCCATCTCGTTTTGTAAGCGTATCGATGATATTACCATCCAGATCAGCTACAAAGATGTTGTAGTCACTATAAATTGGCCAAACATATTTGCCATCAGCGCGTGGGGCAGGCACATGCGGACAGCTTCCATCGCCCATGTGTGTGGAAGCATAAAGTATAGTTGAGTCGCCGGGCATAAAATAGGAGCAGGTTGTTCTGCCTTGTCCCGTGCTAATCAGATTAGGGATTTTTTCGTCCATGTTTGCCGTTTCAAGTGCAGTATAGAAAATCTGATCACATTCAAGCGACCAGGCCGGGTTGTTTGACTGAAAAACAATCATTTCGTCGTCAAAGCTAAAGTAGGCCTCGGCATTGTCGCCACCAAAAGTGAGCTGTTTAACATTGGATAAATTCTTTTCGGCAGGATAATGCAATACGTTTTTTACTGGTATTTCGTGGCTGGAATGATCATGATCGTGATCGTGGTCGTGATCATGATTTTCTGATGGAGAATTACAAGCAGTCAAAAGGAATAGTAGATACAATGGGAAAAATAACTTTTTCATTATTTAGAATGATTTTAATTTGTGGCAAAAATAAACTATTGCAGGATATTGGGGGCACTTAATAATTGAAATACATCAATTTTTATTTACGTTTAACTTATCATGAATAGCAGCTGCGGTGTAGGAGTTTTGTGTGGCGATTAAATCTTCCGGTTTTCCCTCAAACAATAAATATCCGCCGGTGTCGCCACCCTCGGGACCTAAATCGATAATCCAGTCGGCAGTCTTGATAATGTCAGGATGATGCTCAATGACAATTATGGTATGACCATTTTCTATCAGCGCCTGAAAAGATATCAGTAACTTGCTGATATCATGGAAATGCAAGCCGGTTGTCGGTTCATCAAAAATAAACAGGGTAGGTTGTTCTGCTGCACCTTTTGTGAGAAAAAATGCCAGCTTGATACGCTGAGCTTCACCACCACTAAGCGTATTCGACGACTGTCCAAGCTTCAGATATCCCAGCCCAACATCTTGTAATGGTTTAAGTTTATTGGTGATCCGTTGACAAGTAGTATTGGATTGAATTGCTGCTTCAAAGAAAAGTATTGCTTCGTTAATGGTCATATCCAGAATATCTGCTATGTTTTTTCCATTGAACCTTATCTCCAGCACTTCTTCTTTAAAGCGTTTTCCATGGCATGCCTCACAAACCAGGTAAACATCAGCCATAAACTGCATTTCAACTTTTACGGTTCCTTCTCCCTCACACAGGTCGCAACGACCACCAGGGACATTGAATGAGAAAAAGCCTGGTTTATAGCGTCTTGCTTTGGCAAGTTTTTCGTCCGAAAAGAGCTGTCTGATGTCATCGAATGCCTTTACATAAGTAGCAGGGTTTGAACGACTGGAACGACCTATAGGATTTTGGTCGATCATTTCTGTCGCATGTATTTTTTGAATATCACCGGTAATTTCGCCATAACGACCGCTTTTTTCGGCATAGCCTCCAAGTATTTTCTTAATCGCCGGATATAATATTCCCCGCACCAGACTAGATTTACCCGAACCGCTTACGCCCGTTACAACGGTTAGCACATTAAGCGGAAACTTTACATCAAGTTGTTTCAAATTATGCTGTGCTGCTCCTTTTACCTCCAAAAAATTATTCCATTGCCGGCGGTGTACAGGCACTTCAATAAACATTTCGCCTGTAAGATAGCGTGCGGTAAGACTCTCTGAATGCGTTATTAGTGCATCATAATTACCCTGAAAAACCAATTCGCCTCCGTTACGACCTGCTTCAGGTCCAATATCGATCAGTTCGTCGGCAGCTTTCATAATTTCTTCGTCATGTTCAACCACGATCACAGTATTTCCGATGTCGCGAAGTTTTTTCAGCACGCCAATTAGCTGTTGGGTATCGCGGCTGTGCAGGCCAATGCTTGGCTCGTCCAGAATATAAGTGGAACCAACAAGGCTGCTGCCAAGCGAAGTAGCCAGGTTAATTCGTTGCGACTCTCCACCCGACAGACTGTTCGATAAGCGGTTGAGCGTTAAATACCCAAGTCCTACCTCCAGCAGATATTGAATTCTGTTGGTAATTTCGGTAAGAATCCTGCCGGCAATTTTACGATCAGTTTTATCTATTTCAATCTCTTGAAAAAATGCATGCAATTTGTTCAAGGGCATCAGCACCAGCTCAGTGATACTTTTGCCGCCCACTTTTACGTATTGTGCATCTTTTCTGAGGCGCGTGCCTTCGCAATCAGGGCATAGGGTTTTGCCGCGATAGCGCGAAAGCATGACACGGTATTGTATTTTGTAGGTTTGCTGTTCCAGCTCCTTAAAAAATGCATCAAGGCCTTCAAAAAATTCATTGCCGGACCATAAGAGCTTACGCTGCTCATCGCTGAGGGCATAATAAGGCTTGTGCACGGGGAAATCAAATTTTGATGCTGTACGGATAAGTTGGTCTTTCCATTCTCCCATTTTTTCGCCCTTCCAACATGCGATGGCTCCCTCAAAAACTGACAACCCCTTATTCGGAACGACCAAATCCTCATCAATGCCAATAATGCTTCCAAAACCTTCACATCTTTTACAAGCTCCGAAAGGATTGTTAAAGGTGAACATATTCACGGAAGGCTCTTCAAAACTAATTCCATCTGCTTCAAAGCGGGAGGAAAATGCTTTTACGGCCGACTTTTTCTCTGTTTTATACTCCAGAAAACAGCGTTCGTTTCCTTCATAAAAAGCCGTTTGCACTGAATCAGCGATACGTGCAGATAAGCCATCTTCATCGCCAGTCAATATTATGCGATCAATAACGATACTGATGTCATCTTTCTTTTTAAAGGCGTGATTTTCTACGACATCTTCTATTCTGCTTAATGTGCCATTGATTAAACAGCGGCTAAAACCCTGTTGTAGCAATAAACTGAGTTGTTGTTGAGCGCTGCGGTCTTTTGGTAAAATCAATGGAGAAAGCACCAAAATTTGACTGTTCAATGGCAGATTAAGAACAAAATTAACAACATCGCTCACACGATGCCGTTGAACGAGCTGGCCTGAAAGAGGAGAAAATGTTTTACCAATACGGGCATAAAGCAGTTTGATGTATTCGTAGATTTCTGTGCTTGTACCCACAGTAGATCTCGGGTTTCTGCTGTTGACTTTTTGCTCAATGGCAATGGCAGGTGAAATGCCATTTATAAAATCAACATCGGGTTTGTTCATCCTCCCTAAAAACTGACGGGCATAGGAACTCAGACTTTCAACATAACGACGCTGACCTTCAGCATATAAGGTGTCAAATGCCAGTGATGATTTTCCTGAACCCGAAAGGCCGGTAATGACTACCAGCTTATTTTTGGGGATGTGTAGACTGATGTTTTTCAGGTTATTAACACGCGCACCTTTGATGTATATCGTTTTTGCTTGTTTACTTGTTTCCATTTAAAAGAAAAAATTTTTGCGAAATTACCAATAATATTTGCCTTTCTTAAATCTATATGTATATTTGCAGTAAGAAACGAACACATATTTGTGTTTAAATAGTTAAACAAACACCCATAAGGAGGACCATTATAGCAATAACTTTTACCCTTTAGGATTTTAACAGTAAAATAAGGGAGGCTCTATGAATGCAGTAGAAATCACTGATAAAGAGCTGGTTGAAAGTTATCGTAGTGGTAATCACACCAGTTTTGAACAATTAATCGGACGTCACCAGTCCCGCATCTTTTCTTACATCATGATGCTTGTAAAAGACAAGCAGTTGGCTGATGATATCTTTCAGGATACCTTCATCAAGATTATAAAAACCATCAAGAATAATTCTTACAAAGAAGAAGGTAAGTTTATTCAGTGGGCAATGCGCATTGCTCATAATCTTGTAATTGATCATTTCAGGAAATCAAAGCGTATTTCATACGCCGATGTGCAGAATGATATGTACGATTTCATGGAGAACATAGGATTGTCAGATCCAACTGTGGAACAGCAAATGATCACTGAACAGATTCATGAAGACTTACGCAAGATGATTGCTTTTTTGCCAGATGAGCAGCGAGAAGTACTTTATCTAAGACTTTATGCTGAAATGAGCTTCAAGGATATCGCTGAGCTCACGAATGTAAGTATCAATACAGCATTGGGAAGGATGCGTTATGCATTAATTAATATGCGCAAAATGATAACCGAGAAAAATCTTGTTTTGACCTAGAAAAAAAATCTTTAAACAAAATAATAAATAACTTTCAGTTTGCGTTGTATAGGCAAGTTACTAAACCGATTAGCTGCCTATGAACAAAAATTCTACGTTACCATCTTACTTTCATCAACAATCTTGCAGCGAAACTTCGCTGGAAATGGGAATCAGGAATTCTCTGGCCAAAGAGTTTGATAAAATGAAACCCAGCAAGCAAAAGCTCAAATTTATTCTTGATTTTGCAGCTGCCTTTGAGTGTTTCAGGAGTCAATCTACAGGAAAGATTGAGAACATGATGAACTAGACATTTCCATTGTTTAACTAAGCCTCCGATAGTGCGCTATCTGAGGCTTTTATTTTTATGTCGCACTTAAAAATGACGAATTATTTCAGTATTTTTGCTCAAAACCCACACACTTGACGAAAAAAGAAAAATTTGCTGCTTTTGTTGCGTATTTTGAGCAGAATATGCCGGTTGCCGAAACCGAGCTGAGGTATGTAAATCCCTATGAATTGCTTGTAGCCGTTATTCTTTCGGCTCAATGTACAGATAAGCGTGTAAATATTATTACTCCGGATTTTTTTAAGGAGTTTCCAACACCTGAAGTGCTTGCTGTTGCAAGCCAGGATGCCGTTTTTGAGCGTGTAAAATCATGTTCTTACCCAAATAATAAAGCCCGGAACCTGATTGGGATGGCGCAGGTTTTGTTGAAAGAATTTAATGGCGTAGTACCGGAAGAGGTAGATCAGCTTCAAAAGCTTCCGGGAGTTGGTCGTAAAACAGCCAACGTGATTGCTTCGGTAGTTTATAACAAACCAGCAATGGCAGTTGATACACATGTTTTTCGTGTAGCTGCCCGAATCGGGTTAACAACAAAAGCCAAAAACCCGCTTGAAGCTGAGAAACAATTGGTAAAATATTTGCCGGATACAGTTATTTCAAGAGCGCATCATTGGCTTATTTTGCATGGAAGATATGTGTGTAAGGCGCGTACGCCTGATTGCAATAATTGCGGCATTCAATCCATTTGTAATTTTTATAAACGCAACAATAAAGACGTTTTTTAACAAAAAATCTACTTTAATTGTTAAACCAAGGTGGAGTTAAACTAAATTTGTGAACTGCTAACAAAAATCGAAAATATGCTACAACAAGGAGAACAGGCACCAGATTTTAGTGCCCAGGATCAGAATGGTAATATGGTTTCGCTTAGTGATTTTAAAGGAAAAAAGCTTGTGCTATACTTTTATCCCAAAGACAACACTCCCGGCTGCACGAAGGAGGCATGCAACCTACGGGATAATTATGCCGATTTGTTAGAGAAGGGTTTTGCTATTGTCGGTATTAGTCCTGACGCAGAAGCTTCTCATAAAAAATTTGCTGAAAAGTTCGCCTTGCCTTTTCCATTACTTGCAGATACGGAACTCAAAATAATCAAAGCTTATGGGGCATGGGGTGAAAAAAACATGTATGGAAAAAAATACGAAGGACTGCTACGCAGCACTTTTATCATTGATGAGACCGGAAAAATAGAGCAAGTGATAAAAAAAGTAAAGACAGACAATCACGCCGACCAAATTTTTAAATTGTATAACTAAAGAAGAAAATAATGACATCAGAGAAAGCTAAAGAGAATGCCGACAAAGTTCGGATGGAGAAATTGAAAGCCCTGGAAGCCACAATGGGTAATATTGAAAAAAATTATGGCAAAGGCAGTATCATGAAGCTGGGAGACAATGCGATAGAGAGCATTGAAAGCATTTCTACAGGCTCAATCGGGCTTGACTTTGCCCTCGGAATTGGCGGTTTGCCGAAAGGCAGAGTTGTTGAAATCTATGGACCCGAAAGTTCAGGTAAAACAACACTTGCGCTGCATGTGATTGCAGAAGCGCAGAAAGCCGGAGGCATTGCTGCCTTTATTGATGCTGAGCATGCCTTCGATCGATTTTACGCACAGAAATTAGGTGTTGATATTCAGAATTTATTGATTTCTCAACCCGATCATGGCGAGCAAGCACTGGAAATTGCCGAGAATCTGATCCGTTCAGGAGCTATTGATGTGCTTGTGATCGACTCTGTTGCTGCTTTAACACCCAAAAGCGAGATTGAAGGAGAAATGGGAGACAGCAAAATGGGACTTCAGGCAAGACTGATGTCTCAGGCTCTGAGAAAACTTACAGGAACGATAAGTAAAACAGGCGCAATATGTATATTTATCAACCAATTACGTGACAAAATTGGTGTAATGTTTGGCAATCCTGAGACCACCACAGGAGGTAATGCCCTGAAATTTTACAGCTCTGTTAGGTTAGACATCCGCAAGATAAGCCAGATAAAAGACGGAGAGAACGCCACCGGCAACCGCGCCCGGGTAAAAGTGGTAAAAAACAAAGTGGCGCCACCTTTTAGAAAAGCTGAATTTGATATCGTGTTTGGAGTAGGCATTTCACGTGTTGGTGAGATTATTGATCTTGGTGTGGAGCAAAATATCATTAAAAAAAGCGGCTCATGGTTTAGTTACGGTGAAACAAGGCTTGGTCAAGGCAGAGAAGCAGTGAAAACCCTCATAGAAGAAAACCCCGAATTGGCTGACGAACTTGAAGTTAAAATACGTGCTGCGCTCGAAAGCTCAGCAGTTTAACAGTTTAATTTCATTGTTTCTTTTAATCGGTGCAGCTAAAAATTGGATGTACATGTTCATTACTATGAATTTGAATATAGGATTGTTATCCCTTAATCACTATTATGTAAACTGTTGATATTTAAGATATGAGGTTATATATTTTATCGTTTTTACTTATTTTTTTTGCTTCATGTAACAATAATTCTGCACCTGAAGTAAAAACAGAAACCCCTGAGCGTTCAGAAAAGCTGCAAGATCCGATTCGCATTTTGAGCGATTCAATTGCAGTTGACAGCACCAATGCAGAACTTTTTGTGCGCAGAGCACAATTGTATTTTGAAGAAGAAAGAATAGGCAATGCATTAAGTGACATCAATCAGGCTTTGAGCCTGAATAATAAGCTAGTGGAAGCATATTTAATTCTCGCCGAGATATATTATGGAATGGGGCAGGCTGAAAGCGTAACTACCACTTTGGCAAAGGCAGTTGAAGTAGCGCCCAACGATCCCCGGCCGCAAGTAAAGCTGGCCGAACTCAATCTGTTGCAGCGCAACCTCAGGATGGCTCATGCCTATATAAACAAAGCCTTAGCCATGGGTAGCTATAATCCGGAGGCCTATTATGTTCGGGGATTGGTTTTTTTGGCTCAGGAAGATACCGTATCAGCAATGAAAAATTTTATGCTGGCCAGAGATCAGGATGAGAATTTCTTTGAAGCGATCTATCAAATAGGCGTCGTTTATACTGCTCAGCGCAATAGTTTGGCTAAAGATTTTTTGAAAGATGCCATCCATCGCTTCCCGGAATCTGTTGTTGCCCGTTATCAGTTAGCGCTTTATCTGCAAGATAATGAAGAAGTTGAAGCAGCAATGGCACACTATGATACCCTGCTGACCATGAAGCCAGATAATCCTATGTTTTTATATAATATTGGCTATGTTCATCTCGTCTATCTGCAGGAATATGAGAAAGCGCTTTCCTACTTTGATGCAGCGCTTTCAATTCAACCTAATTATGTAGATGCCCTGTTCAACAAAGGAAGAACACTCGAGGAAATGGAGCAATATGCCAGTGCACGCGAATTATATCAGGAAGTGTTGCGTCAACAGGCTAATTATCCTTTAGCAATTGAAGGACTTAACAGGCTTGACAGACGAAAATAGGAAATCGAAACAATTGTTTGCAAAAGATAAAAAGCTATTCTTCAAAATCAGGCCGAAGTTCTTTTAGGTCGTCAAGCAAGGCTTCGGTGGCTGTTTGTAAGGATGCAAAAAGCTCCTCCAAATCACTATCATCTTGTTCAGCACCCTTCATTTCAAGTTGTTTGGCAATTTGATGGGGTTCTTCGGCAACAAAGTTGGCGATAACGCCTTTTAGGCTGTGAGCATCGAATTTGAGCGCAGTAAAATCTTTATTTTTAATGGCTTTTTCAATTTTTTCCATGCGTTCAGGCTGTTCGTTAATGAAAATATCAATTATCTCAATAACAATAGGCTTGTCAAAATATTGAAACGTATCCAAAAAGGCTGATTTATCAATAACTTTCATTGTGTATAATCTATGTAGATTCAAAAACATTTTGATGAATAAAATGCTGCAAGCATTTCATAGGGGCAAATGTACATGATTTATTTCTGAATTAAAACAGCATCATATTGTGGTTTTTTGAAACATGAGAATACGCTTTACAGAAACACAGCTGTTCTTTCGATGCGTAGGTTTTTTTTACAAAACAGGGACTAATACCCCATCAGACTTCCTATTTGATACACAGCAAAGGCAGCCAGCCAGGCAATACCGGTGGTATAGAGGGACGTAAAGAGCGGCCATCTCCATGCGCCCGACTCTTTTTTTATCGCAGCAAAAACAGCGATGCATGGAAAATATATCAAGACAAATATCATAAAGGACAAGGCAACCAAGGGACGCATCACCTTTTCTCCTATTTTAGGCCCGTAATCGTAGGTATCGTTTTTAAGTTTTGTTATCAGGCTTTCAGAAACCTCATCATCAGGTCCTGTTTGATAAATTACACCCATAGTGGAAATTACAATTTCTTTTGCCGCTGATCCTGCTAATAAACTAACACCCATTTTCCAGTCGAAACCCAAAGGTTGAATGGCTGGTTCAATAAATTTGCCAATACGTCCGATAACTGAGTTTTCTTGTTTTTTGCTGTCGCGTTCAAATTTTAGCCGAAGTATTTCTTGCTCGGTTTCTTTAACTAAGGAAGTGTTTAACTGTGTTTCCGGCTGCGGAATTGTAGCCTGTATCATTGCAGCCTCAGCTTTTGTTGTGGCAATTTTGGCCTCATATTCTCTGTCAATATGTTGTCCGACAGGAAAGTATCCCAGTGCCCAAATAATAATTGAAGCAACTAATATTATTGTTCCCATTTTTTTTAGGTACTGACCGCCTTTAAACCAGGTTTGTTTAAAAATGGCCCTGGTAGTGGGCATACGATAGGGAGGAAGTTCCATTACAAAAGGCATCTCATTGGCCTGAAACAAGGTTCGTTTAAACACCCAGGCCAGCAGTCCGGCAAAGAGAATGCCCAACATATAAATCCCAAACAAAAGCGTGCCGCGGTAGGCATCAAAAAAGGCACTGATAATCAGTATATACACCGGATAGCGTGCACTACACGACATAAAAGGAATAATCATCATCGTTACAAGACGATCGTTTCTGTTTTCGATGGTACGGGTGGCCATGATAGCAGGCACATTACATCCAAATCCCATCAATAGTGGGATAAAGGATCTTCCATGCAAACCTACTTTATGCATCAATTTGTCCACAATAAATGCGACACGTGCCATATAACCTGTCGTTTCGAGCAGCGAAAGGAAAAAGAATAATATCATAATGTTGGGGAGAAAGACGATTACACCGCCAACTCCACCAATAATACCGTCAACAATCAAATCTCTGAACATGCTCGCCGGCAGGTTATCATAAGCCAACTGACCCAACCAACCCATAAGTTGTTCAATCCATTGCATGGGGTAGTCGCCAATAATAAAGGTAGCTTGGAATATGCCCCACATTATAAATACAAAAATGGGATAGCTAAGGAATTTATTGGTTAGAATGTGGTCAATTTTTCTGCTTTTCGTCTTAAGGGGTTCAACCGCAGCTTTGAAGGTTTCTTTTAGCGAGCCTTCAATAAAACCATACTTTGCATCGGTTATAATGGTTTCCGGGTCGTCTTCAAAAACTGAGCGGATTTTATTTTGCGTTGCTTCAACTTCAACTTTTATTTGCTCGTAGTTAACGCAAGTCTTTATTCTGGTCATTTCAGCTTCATCACCTTCCATAAGCTTGATTGCCAGGTATCTGGGCGAAACTATGTTGATCAAGGGCTGGTTACCTTCAATGTTGAGCAACTGCTGAATGCGTTTTATGCCGTCCTCGATTTCCATACCATAATTAATATGTATATGCCTCACATCCGGATCTTCATCTTCATAAACCTGAATGATGCGTTCAAAAAGCGCTGTTATTCCTTTATTTTTCGATGCAACTGTGGGAACAATAGGCATACCAAGCATTCTGCTAAGGTGTTCAAAATCAAACTGATCACCTTTTTCAAGAAACTCATCATACATATTCAAAGCCACAACCACCTTGATGTCCATATCAATCAGTTGTGTCGTTAAATACAGGTTACGTTCTACATTGGAGGCATCTACAACATTAAGCACTACATCGGGCAATTCATCAAAAATATGATTGCGGACATAAAGCTCTTCAGGCGTATAGCTTGTGATGCTGTAAGTACCTGGCAAATCAACAAGGTTAAATGTGTAGTCGTTTTGTTTGAAAGTTGCCATTTTGGCATCGATAGTGACTCCACTATAATTCGCTACTCTTTCTTTGGAATGAGAAGCAAAATTAAATAAGGTTGTTTTCCCGGAATTGGGATTACCGACTAGTGCAACAGAAATAGTTTTTGATTTTGCAGGTGGTTTAAGTTTTAGCGTTTGTTCCAGTGCCTGCACACCGTGGTAGGGTGAAGCATTTATTAGTTGAAGATCGTTTCCATTGACGATTTCAATCAGCGAAGCCTCACTTCTGCGCAGCGAAACTTCATAACCCATAATATTGTATTCGATAGGATCACGCAGAGGGGCGTTTTTTACAACAATAACAGGCTTCCCGACGATAAACCCCATTTCGATAATGCGTTTACGGAAAGCACCGCGCCCTTTCACTTTTGTAATGATTCCCTTCTGTCCTTCTTTTAGGTCTGCAAGTGTTTTCATAAGCATAGTTAGCCAGGCACAAAAGAACAGATTTTACTCATGCCAGACCATCCCTAAAAGTAGGTATTGTTGCCTGAATTAATAGAAAAACGGCAAGCTGTTTTTGCGGTTATAAACCGGACAATATGATCAATGGCAGAAACAAATCTGTACTAAAAAAGTACAATATTTAAATCAATTCATCTTTGTCTGAATTTCGTGCCAGGTTGGCATCTGATTTAACCTGATGAAGCGCAGGAAGCAGATTGGCGAGCCTTCGTCCCCAGTGAGGGATAAAATTTTCTTTGCAGGAGGCAATGGCGTTTTCTCTGGAAGCTAGCTGTGGTTTTTTAAACAGCAGCACAAAATCCTTCATGTCCTGATATACATCAGTAAGGTGTTCGGCAAAACTGCCTTTGAGTGTGTCGGTAATATGGGTGCCGGTATGGTCGATAATCCAAAATTCATCCTGTTCACCGGTGAGCTCTCTCAGACTGTTGAAGAGGCCTTCCCATTGCTCTTCGGTAACAAAACGCGCATTGGCTTCGGGGTATTCGGGTTCAATATCCGGCAGCAAACTGCCTCTGAGATAAAGCAAAGGCACCAGTCCCTGCAACGAACTAAAAAACACTTCTGGCTTTAAGTTTGAAGCGTCTTCTAAAAAGCTGCAAAATTCGCTGGATACTGCCACCATTTCTAATACGTTTCTCGACAAAGTGGGGTCATTTGTTGCCATTTTATAATTTGGTTTAGTAGGGGCAAAGCCTTAAATTTGTGAGTGCAAAATTAAGGATTATCATGAAAACAAAAGCTTATAAGGCAGAACTTGTTCAATATTTGATTGAGTTGCAGGAGCAGGCCATCTCCAATGCGCGAAAAGCAATGGATGACGCCCAGGAGGAGGCTAATAATTATGGTGCTCCCAAAGATCGCTATGATGGGTTCAGAAATCAACAGTTACGCCGAAAAGATTTGTTCGCGAAGCAGTTAAGTCAGGCAATGACTAATTTGGATTTGTTAAATAGATTGGACGAGACTAAGCAACACCATGAAGTTGGGTTTGGCACCTTGGTACAAACGGAAAAGGCTGTGTTTTTTGTGGCAATAGGTTTGGGAATAGTTAATTTTAAGGGAGAAGATATCGCTGTGATTTCGATGTTGGTTCCATTGTTTCACGCTATGAAATCAAAGAAAGTGGGTGAATCATTTAGTTTTAACCAGAATGATTTTACAATCAAACAGCTTGTTTAGTTGCTTTCATTAAGTCAACTATATATTTGAAAGGCTAAATTCTTCCTTGTGCCTGTCTTATATGTTTTTCATGTGAAAAATTATGTATGCTGAAATGCAAACCTCATAGTAGGAAGCGCTCGTCCAGGTAGATAAAGAAGTGCAAAAGCAATGTGAAATAAGCATGATTTATGGGCTAAAGCAATTAGCAGGCTCTTGAGGAGATATTATTTAAACCATACCTGACCAGGCGCAGTAGGATTAAAGTCGAAATAGTCGAAATCAAGATCATCGGAGACGTCTATTGAATAATTAGCAGCACCCGATGGTGTGTAAGGGTAATAAAGGAAACGCAGCTGAATGGAAGAGAAAACAAGGAATTCGTTACGCAGACGAATGCCGGCGCCAAAGGCCGAAACAAACCTGTTTTTGAAAATTGACCGTTTAGGGTCGCCTATCAATCCGGTTTCAAAAATGAAATACGGCGTAAAATGAAAGCCAATCCATTTCCAGGGTGTGTAGATGATAAATTCAAGATTGGCGTTCAGTCGCTGAAACCCTTTTAATGCATTTGTACTTAAGCCTTTGATACCATTACTGTTGTTAAGAAACAGACTATCGTAGGTATCTCTGTTGATACCCAATGTGTAGCGGATTCCGGTAGAGGTTCTATAAGTGTATCGTCCTGCGCCAATTAGCTTGCTGAGGTGGTTTAAGCTTACAATAAAAGCACCCTGTTTCAAGGATTTTTCATGAAAAAATGTTCCGAATTGGAGCTGTGAAAGGAGGTATCCTTGATTTTTGGTCAACTTAGCATTAACAACTCTTATACCCAGATAGGGCATGTTGTAAAATTCCCCAAAACTGAAGCCACTGGTCAAACTCAATCCAATTCCAATAGGAAGCGTTTGGGATAATCCCTGTGCAAAAAGTTTTTCGCTTGAAACAAAATCCTGCGACAAAATACTTAACGATGCGTAAATATTGGTTCTGTTACTCAAAAATATATTAGAATCCGCACTTATTAAAGGTCGATCGATATGGTATCGGTTTTCAATGCCAATAGCCGGAAATAAATAAGCAGGGCGTTTTGATTTTCTTTTCACTTTATTCAGTTCTATCTGGTATCCTGCCCAAATATTACCATCTGCATAAGCTGTTGATGTTTGCGATGAAGTGTCAGGATTGATCCAATGCGGCAGATTGATGTCGCTATAACCAAGTTCAATTCCACCGGCAAGCTGATAGGCTTGAGCCAGATAGTTACGGCCAATTTTCATATTCAATAGCTTTTCATCCGGCGATCGGGTATAAGCGATTTTATTTTGAATAAATTGTTTTTTTAGGTTAGTGAGAGTAAAATACAAGGAAGATAAATAAAGTTCGGGGCTTTCGTTTTTTTGATGCGTCAGGCCTCCCCCAATTTCATTGCCATAACCCAGAAAGTTGGTGTTCCATATGCGAAGGCTTTGTTTCTTCTGAGAGTGAAATTCAGGAAAAATTCCATAGGGTATTTTATCCTGAACGATCAGCAGTAATTCAATGCTGTCGTTTCCGATATTTTTGGGGTAGAACCTGGCTTCTTCAATGAACGATAGGTTACGGATGTACTTTTCGTTATCAACAACCACCCAGGCGTTAAGGCTGTCTCCCTCATTGAAATAGAGATTTTTTTTAATTACATCAACCTTGGTATATACATGAAGCGACTGTATGATGTCGGTAAGTTTGGTGGAGTAAAAAGTGGTGTCAGTAAAACTAAATCCGCCAACAGGTGGTTGTCTAATTGTAATTTTACTGATGGTTAAACCCTGAAAAGCTTCCCATTTATCGCTGTCATCTGTGAGGTCTTCATTAGGCTTACTGGCTGTCGCATTTGGACGTAGTGTTAAAGAAAGAATTTCCTGTAGAAATTTACTGCTAACACCTTTTTGATTGAGTTTTTGATAAAAAAGTGAATCCTTGTCTAGTGGCACGAATTCTTGGCCTGGTTGAAGTATAAACAAAGTATCATTAAGTGTTCTGTAAAGGCTATCATTTAGGTAAAAAGTTGACTTCTTTTTCAGGAAAATGGTGTCCTGAGCTTTTAAGACCTTGCTTTGAAAAATGCAAATTAACAGAAGCAACTGCAGGCATAAATAAAATCCGGCGAACAGTTTCCGTTTCATAAACTATTCAAGATTTGACCATAAAAATTGATTTAAAACCTTTTTTCTTACAGGGCTAATCACCGGAATTCTTTTTGAAGATGCGGTCATGTTACAACGATAGATTGTTAGCAAAATGAGTTGCCTAAAATGCCAGCTCATTATTGTTAATTCAAAAGGATAAGCTTTGCGGATTACACACCTCTGTATGCAGCTACCTGGATTTACCCAGACACTAAATTTTCCACATAGATAAACTAAGCTGTGTAAATAATTTCTTATTACTGTCCTTTTGCAATTTTACTGATTGATTACAAAAATACAAATTAAAGTTGTCAAAACCCTTTATCAATAGGTTTTTGGGTATAAAGTAACCTCAAAAACAGGACTATTTGCGTGTTAATTGATGGCATCATTTCATACAGCTGATTTTTTTAAAATTCACGTAAAGAATAAAAAGACATGCTGTAAGAATACGAAATTTAGTTGGTATGAAAGCCCTGGCTGTTGAGCTCCGTTGATTTGAACCGGTTATATTTTTCAGCATTTAAAGGATAATCCCAGCAACCCAGACTGTGAAAGATATTTCCGCCGAAGCCAATCTTAAATTTATACAATCCATACATTGGATGCGAAGGCTCCGGGCGCGGGGCAACACCGAACATATCATACTCTGTGCAGCCTTTGGCTTTGGCGAACTTCATAGCTTCCCACTGCAAAGCATAGGTGGCCATGATATTGCGGTTTTTTGAGGACGAAGCGCCGTAAAGATAGGAAGCACGATTGGAAGTAATAATTAAAAACATAGCAGCCAAAGGGATTTCCTGATACTCTGCTACCAACAAAAAAACCTCGGCCGGCGATAAACTGTCATTGGCTTTGGTGGTTAATACAGTTTCAAAATATTTCATGTCATTAACAAAAATATTATTTCTTGAAGCTGTTTCCCGATAAAGCTTATACCAGATATCCAGGTTCTCAATGCCCAATGCATTCACTACTACGTTTTTTCGTTGCGCAAGTCTGATGTTGTACCTGGTTTTGGGCTTCATGCCGTTTAAAATATCCGTAGTGCTTTTGCGCAGGTTGATAAATATGGTGTTGGAAGGAAGGATATTAGAATAGGCTTTCTCAAAATTCCAATTAATCGTGTTGAAATTGAATCTGAACTCCTGAGTTGCTAATCCCGGTTCGCCAAGCCAGTGCCCCTGCTGATCGAAGTTGTTTTTGTCTTTGGCCCAATACGATTCCCAGTGCAAGTCGTAACGGATCATAATGCAGTCTTTTGGAAGGAATGACCGCAAACTTTCGGATAATTCTTCCAGAAATAGTCCCTGAATGTCTTCATCGGGTTCCAGCTCAGGTCCATAGGGCACATAAGCTATCGAATGTTGCTGATCGATTTGTTGAATGATTACGAGCAAATCTGATACAATAAATTGATCTTGCTGTGTATGGTGAAAAAGAGAAGCTTTTGTAGTGCTAAAGTTTATGGCAACGATATGGTGCCCCATTTTGCGTTTTAGAACAGACCAATAGGCTGTTTGCTGAACGATTGGGGTTTCATAGAGTTCTTCACTATCTTTTTGGACTACTTTAGTGATCATTAAAAACAGGCTTTAAATTTGCTGCAAAATTAAGGAGTGCCAGTGGGAATAAAAACTTAATTAGCCATAAATATGGATTTAAACGTCGTGTCAGTTCTATAATTACCAGGTGGATAATCGCTAAAACAGCGCTGCCATGTGGTTTTTAGCAAACCAATGACAGCGCTGTATTTTTTTGAATACATCAAATCAGGCCTACGATATTTCGAGAGAAGACTTGATGGCTTCAATTTTATCATCAAGCAGGCGATCTGTTTCATCATAAAGATTCACAGCTGCCAAAGATGCCTTTACACCAAAATAGAATTTTATTTTCGGCTCAGTGCCGGATGGGCGGACACTAATTTTAGAGCCATCCTCGAGTACAAATTGCAACACATCAGATTTGGGCAAATCAATAGCTAAAGTTTCGCCGGTAAGTAAATTTTGTGTCGTGCTGTTTTGGTAATCTTTAATCTGAATAAGTTTGATGCCACCAATCAGCTTTGGCGCATTATTCCTGAACTTTTCCATCATGGCTTTTATGGCTTCAGCACCTTCTTTCCCTTTCTTGGTAACTGAAAGCAGCTTTTCTTTGTAAAAACCAAATTCCACATAAAGCTCTTTCAGCAATGTAAACATGCTTTTGCCTTGATCAGCGGCCCAGGCTGCTGTTTCGGCCAGCATGGCACAAGAACTTACTGCATCCTTGTCGCGCACAAAATCACCAACCAAATAACCATAGCTCTCTTCACCACCGCCAATAAATGTCTTCTTCCCATCGTACTTTCTAATTATGTCGGCGATGTATTTGAAGCCAGTGAGTACATCAAATTTTTCAACACCAAATTTGTCTGCAATATCAAAGAGCAACTCAGAAGTCACTATGGTTTTTACGATATATTCTTTTCCTTTAAGCTTCCCGTTTTCC
This sequence comes from Bacteroidota bacterium, assembly GCA_018830105.1. Taxonomy (GTDB): domain Bacteria; phylum Bacteroidota; class Bacteroidia; order Bacteroidales; family F082; genus UBA5536. The sequence continues at coordinate 717,326 of JAHJTC010000004.1, read as the reverse complement.
TGCCATTTGGTTAGCAGGTAATAAATCAGCAGACTGGCTGCCTGATTACCATTGAGTAAAACAAAATTATTTTGGTCGTTGCGCACAGCAATCCCCACACGGTCGCCATCAGGATCGGTTGCCATAACCAGTTGTGCATCAACTTCAAGTGCTCTTTCAATAGCTATTTTCAGGGCAGCAGGTTCCTCAGGGTTTGGCGAAATTACTGTTGGGAAATTGCCATCAACCTCATCTTGTGCCGGCACATTGTAAACAGCTTCGAAGCCAAAGGCTTTTAGCGCCTGTGGTGTTAGTTTTACACCAGTTCCATGTATTGGCGTATAAACGATGCGAAAATCTTTTTGTCGTTTAATCATTTCAGGCGAGAGACTTAAGCCCTTAATGCGTTCGATATACAAGTTATCGAATGACGCTCCAAGATATTCGATGAGTTCGTTTTTGGCATCAAATTTCACATCTGCCAGGCTGTTGATCTGCTCCACTTCAGCAATCACATTTTTATCGTGTGGAGCAATAAGCTGGCCACCATCTTCCCAATAGGCTTTGTAGCCATTGTATTCCTTGGGATTGTGCGATGCAGTTATCATTACACCACTTTGGCAATTTAATTCTCTGATCGCAAAAGAAAGCTCCGGCGTTGGACGGAGGTCTTCGAAAAGATAAACCTTAATATCGTTTGCCGACATTACCTCGGCAGTAATTCGGGCAAAATAAGGGCTGTTGTTGCGGCAGTCGTGCGCAATTGCCATAGCCAGCGATTTGCCGGGAAACATCTTTTTCATGTAATTGGCGAACCCTTGTGTAGCTTTGGCAACGGTATATTTGTTCATGCGATTGGTGCCCACGCCCATAATGCCCCGCAAGCCTCCTGTGCCAAATTCCAGACTGCGATAAAAGCTTTCTTCGAGTTCTTTGGGATCATTGTCAATCAACTGCTGAACTTTTTTACTGGTTTCCGCATCGTAAGGCATATTGAGCCATTCCTGTGCTTTAGCTAGAATTTGCGGGGCAATTTGAGTGTTCATATTTTTCGTATTAGTGGGTTTTGAATTTTCTTGAAGCCATCAATAAGCTGCGTTTCGCTGATATTGAGACTAATTCCTAATGGGAAATCCGAAAACCGAAGAATGGTATGCATATCTTCCCAATTAAGATTTTCCTGTTTTGTTGTAAGATTTAATGGGATAATATCTTCTATTACAAAATCGAGCTGCATGGCTTGTTCAATTTTAAAACCTTTGTAGTGAACGGTAACCAGCTGATCAATGCGATATCTTATTCCCCTGAGGCGCAACTCATGAGCCAGACAGGCCTTGAACAGCTTTACTGAAGCTCCGTTGCCACATATTTCATGAACTTCTTTAGCAGCATCGTATAATTGCATAGCAAGACGATTGATCCTGCTTCTATCCATTAATCTCCTCCAAACATTTTATCAGGCTATCACGCCAGTACGGTATCTGTATGCCGTATTGATTTTTAATTTTTGATTTATTTAATACACTATAAAAAGGCCGGGTTGTTTTTACCGGATAGTCTTTAGATTCAATGGGAAAAATCTTGCAATCAAGTTTTTCTAATTCCATAATTGTTTTGGAGAAATCATACCAGCTGATTGCTCCCTCATTGCTATAGTGATAAATTTGCTTGGTGTTTTCCTTGTTGCTTTGTTCAGCCAATACCACAATAGCTGCTGCCAGGTCAAAGGCATAAGTTGGGGTTCCCACCTGATCTGCGACAACATTCAGGCTTTCTTTCTCTTTGCCTAAGCGCAACATTGTTTTTACAAAGTTGCCGCCAAATGCACTGTATAGCCATGAAGTTCTGACAATTACGTAGTTTGCTCCGCTCTCCGTTACCTGTATTTCTCCATCAGCTTTGCTTTTCGCATAAGCCGAAGCAGGCGACACCTGATCTGTTTCAACATAAGGCTTGTAGTTTAAGCCATCAAAAACATAATCTGTTGAAACGTGAATGAGAAGTGCCTGATTTTCGCGACAGGCTTTTGCCAGTATTCCTGGCGCTGTTGCATTCAACAGAAAAGCTAATTCCTGTTCATCTTCCGCCTTATCAACGGCAGTATAAGCTGCACAATTGATACAAACATCAATATTTTGGCTTTTTATATAGTGCTTAACCTGTGTTTCTTTGGTTATATCCAGCTCGGCAACATCAGTAAAATGCCATTCATGTTTGCGATCTGTTGCAGCGATTTTTTGCAACGAACGCCCCAATTGTCCATTACTTCCTGTTACAAGAATATGCATTATATGATACTTTTAAAATAGGCGATTGTTTTTTCAAGACCCTGATCCAGACTAACATGTGGCTCCCAATCCAGCACTTTTTTTGCCAGCGAAATATCAGGTTTTCGTTGCATAGGATCATCCGCAGGTAAGGGCATAAAGATTATTTTTGAAGCGCTTCCTGTTTGCTCGATGATTTTCTGTGCAAGTTCGAGCATTGTAAATTCGCCGGGATTACCAATATTAACAGGGCCAGTGAAGTCATCAGGAGTATTCATCAGTCGGATCATGCCTTCGATAAGGTCGTCAACATATTGAAAACTGCGTGTTTGCATGCCGTCTCCATACATGGTAATATCCTTGCCCTGCAAGGCTTGCACAATAAAGTTGGATACCACGCGACCATCGTTAGGGTGCATGCGCGGGCCATAAGTATTAAAAATCCGGATAATTTTTATACGCACATCATTTTGTTGGTGGTAATTCACAAAAAGTGTTTCGGCACAACGTTTTCCTTCGTCGTAGCAAGCACGTGGCCCGATTGGATTAACATGCCCCCAATAGGACTCTGTTTGTGGATGCTGTTCGGGGTCTCCATACACCTCGCTTGTTGATGCTTGTAAAATTTTGGCTTTAACCCGTTTGGCAAGCCCAAGCATATTGATAGCGCCCATTACCGAAGTCTTCACTGTTTTGATGGGGTTATATTGGTAATGAATGGGTGATGCGGGGCATGCGAGGTTGTAAATCTCATCCACTTCAACAAAGAAAGGAGTTGTTACATCATGTCGAACCATTTCAAAATAAGGGTGATTCATTAGATGGACGACATTGCTTTTTTGGCCGGTAAAATAATTATCAAGACAAATAACTTCATTGCCCTCATTGAGCAGTCGTTCGCAAAGATGTGAACCTAAAAATCCGGCGCCGCCGGTGACGAGGATGCTTTTCATGTGTTGGTGTTTTTATTAACCAAAGCCTGCACGCTTAACATGCAGGCTTTAAGTTATCCGCTGAAAATATTAATTAAACGATTTGATACCAATACCGAAATAATCAAAGCCTTCGGTTTTCATTTCTTTGGCATCATAAATATTTCTTCCATCGAAGATTGCTGCTTTTTTGAGTAGCTTTTTCATAACCCTGAAATTGGGGAATTTAAATTCTGACCATTCAGTAACAATGATGAGCCCATCAGCATCGATCAAAGCGTCATACTGGTCTTTTGAAAACTCAATTTCCGTGTTATAAATCCTTTCAGCTTCTTCCATGGCCACAGGGTCGTAAGTTTTAACCTTTGCGCCAGCTTCCAGCAGTTTGGCTATAATTACCCTCGACGGCGCTTCACGCATATCATCGGTATTGGGTTTAAAGGAAAGACCCCAAACTGCAATGGTTTTGCCTTTGAGATCGTAGTTGTAATACTTGTTCAGTTTGTTAAACATGATTGATTTTTGATCATCGTTCACGTCTTCAACAGCCTGAAGCACTCTTAAATTGTAATTGTAGGTGCGGGCGGTTTTAATCAGTGCTTTCACATCTTTGGGGAAACATGAGCCACCATAACCTGTTCCGGGATAAATAAAATACTTTCCAATTCTTCGGTCTGACCCAATTCCTTTCCTGACCATATTTACATCTGCTCCAACGATTTCGCAAAGATTAGCTACATCATTCATAAAACTAATTTTTGTGGCCAGCATTGCATTGGCAGCATATTTTGTCATTTCCGCAGAGGTTATATCCATAAATATAACAGGGTGGCCATTCATGGTAAAGGGTTTGTAAAGCTTTTCCATGATTTTCTGTGCACGCTCTGAGTCAATGCCAACAACGATTCTATCAGGTTTGAGAAAATCATCAACAGCAGCACCTTCTTTCAGGAATTCGGGATTGGAAGCTACATCAAAAGGAATATTTACTCCCCTTTTATCCAGCTCCTCCTGAACAGCTTTACGCACTTTTTCGGCTGTTCCAACAGGAACCGTACTCTTCGTGACAATTAGCATATAATCTTCCATGTGACGCCCCACTTCCCGGGCCACATCAAGCACATATTTAAGGTCAGCACTTCCATCCTCATCGGGAGGTGTGCCCACTGCACTAAAAATCACATCGCATCCATTGAGCGTTGATGCCAAATCAGTAGTGAAGAACAAACGTTTTTTCTCCACATTGCGCGCTACCATCTCTTCCAGACCTGGCTCATAAATGGGGATTATACCTTTATTTAAGTTGTCAACTTTTGTTTTGTCAATGTCAACACAATGCACATCAATGCCTACTTCCGAAAAACAAGTTCCTGTTACCAGTCCAACGTAACCGGTTCCTACAATGGATATTTTCATGATTTAAGTTGTATGTTATGGATTAATTTAACCTTAGCAAAGGAATGAAAAAAAAGTGTAGTAATCAAGTTTTTAATGCGCTTTATGACGAATTTCTTAGACCGGTAATCAGCTGAAATTATAAGTGATACCAATGCCTAAGGATTCTTTAAACTGAAGACGTGGAGCTTCTCCAATTTGCACTTTTTCGCCTTCAATCATTTCATAAACCGGGAAGTCAACATTGTGATCGTATTTCATCTGCATAAACAAAACAGTCTGAAATCGTTTGTTAATCGTGAAGTTGATTGTTGTTTCCCAATCGACATCAATATTCCAGCGATTTCCGATATTATCATCAAGGTAGTTGTTGTATAAATTGAGCGTTGAAGATAGTTCTATATTTGAGGATACTTCTTTGGCGAAATTTGCTAAAACATTGAAGCCGAACTCGCTGAAAAGTTTTTTGCCAGGCACCAAAACCAAGCCATTGGTGTCGCGTATGGCAGCTTGAACACCATACGCACCCCTATCGGCAAGTTCTTGGTTGAGCACAAAGGTAAATTTTCCCGAAGCCGGACTCAGGAAAAGCTCGAATAAGTCCGATTTTTTATAACGATAACCAACTGAAGCATTGACAACTCCGGGCGCAAGAAAAGTGGAGATCAAGGTTGAATCATTAGGGTATTTGTACCCGTTGGCAAATTGTGTCTTTAAGGTAAGCACAGATGAATAGGTCCAGTTTTTTTCTGTCTCATTGGTGGCTTTCATGGCAAGATCAATTCGGTCTTCAGTTTTCTCAATACGATTTTTGCCATAGCCAATCATACCGAAAGCAAGCTTGCAATCATTCTCGTAGAGAAAATTGTTTTTTTTGTAACGTAAGTTGGTCAATACATTTACTTTTCCTGATGCCGAACTTTCACCTCCTGCGGCCCAGTTTGAAAGGGATAGCTGATTAAAAGTTAATCCGGTTTTACCCTTGAACGACCAATATCGCAGAGAATCGGGATTTGATGGCGCTGTAGTATCTTTCTTAGCTGCTAAACTAATCAGTGGAATGAATAAAAGTAAAAAAATTATCCTTTGTACCATGATTTGCTGACTTTTGATCGGATTTATGTTTCGGTTTTGGATAAGCAATTGCAAAAATATTAAATTTGAACTTTATAAGTAAACCAATAATCCAGAATGTTTAATAAATTTTTGCGGTTTAAGCTGCTTATCATATTGACTTTTTTAATTTTTTTAGCTTGTTTTACACATCAGGCATCGGCCGTAAACGATACCTTAATAATCGGTGTCAAGCAATCGCCTCCGTTTATATTTACTGATGAGAACGGCAATTATACCGGACTTTGTATAGATATATGGAAAAAAATTTCGGATTCATTGCAGCAGCCTTATCTGTATAAAGAAATGGAGTTGCAGGAGCTGCTAGGGGCTGTTAGATCTAATGAATTGGATTTGAGTATAGTGCCTCTTACGGTAACGCCCGAAAGGATGCGACAATTCTATTTCAGTCAGCCTTTTTATATCTCCACTGTATCCATCGCAATCAACAGGGTAGAAGATGATAAAATAGTAACATTCCTTACTAATCTATTTTCTATCGAATTTCTTAAAGTGATAATATTATTGTTCGTTATTATTTTGGTGTTTGGAATTCTAATCTGGATTTTTGAACGAAAATACAACCATCAGGAATTCAGAAAAGGCTTTAAAGGGTTATTTGATGGTATTTGGTGGGCCTCTGTCACCATGACAACAGTTGGGTATGGTGATAAATCTCCATCAAGTTTTTGGGGCAGGTTTTTTTCTGTGATATGGATGTTTACTGCTGTTATCATTATCAGTAGTTTTACGGCAACCATCTCTTCCACGCTCACTGTTAATAAAATTAAAGGAAGTATCGAGAAGCTTTCAGATCTTAAGCACCTGAAAGTAGGGACTATAGAAAAAAGCAGCAGTGCGGGTTTTCTCACCCAAAATGATATTGATTTTCATACTTTTAGCACGATAGAAGCAGGGCTTGATGCGTTGAAATCCAATAAGTTAAAAGCTTTTGTCTATGACAAAGCTATTCTTGATTATTACCTGTCAAAAAAGGATTACGCTACTCAATTGAGCAGTGTTTCCTTAAGTTCAAACAAAGAGTATTTCTCCTTTGCTGCCCCTGAAACTACTATAATTCACCAGATCAATCCTTTTCTTGTTGATATAATAGAGTCGGAAAATTGGTCTCAAATGCTTAAGAAATATGGGCTTCATGAGGATTAGCTTGGTTTGTGACCAAGGTTATTTAAGCCATTGATCCAACCAATTAAAAAACCGTCGTTGCCATAAAATACCATTTTGCGGCTTCAAAACCCAGTGATTCTCATCAGGGAAATACAAATATTCAGCTGGAATATCCTGCAAAACAGCAGCATTAAATGCCTGCATGCCTTGCGAAGCCACGATGCGGTAATCCAGTTCACCATGTACTACCATGATTGGTGTATCCCATTTTCCAACAAAACGATGAGGTGAGTTGGCATAAGACCATTGAACAACCGGATTGTCTTTTTCCCAATAAGGACCACCTAAATCCCAGTTAACGAACCACATCTCTTCTGTTTCCAGGTACTGTGCTTCCAGATTAAACATGCCATCATGAGCAATAAATGCTTTAAAACGACCTTCATGATTTCCGGCAAGCCAAAATACCGAGAACCCACCATAACTTGCACCCACAGCGCCCAGCCGGTCTTTGTCGATAAATGGTTCTTGCGAAAGCGCATCAATAGCTGAGAGGTAATCGCGCATATTCTGGCCGCCATAATCTCCACTGATTTGTTCGTTCCATTCCTTGCCAAAACCAGGTAATCCGCGCCGGTTGGGAGCTACAATAATATAATCATTGGCAGCCATCATTTGAAAGTTCCAGCGATACGACCAAAACTGACTTACTGTACTTTGCGGACCTCCCTGGCAATACAACAAGGCAGGATATTCTTTATTGGGATCGAAATCAGGTGGATAGATAACCCAGGTCAGCATTTCTTTTCCATCTGTTGTCTGAATCCAGCGATCTTCTACACTTCCCAGATTGAGTTGATCAAGCAATGGTTTATTTACAAAACTTAGTTGTTCCTGCATGCCGGTTGCTTCATCCACACTATATAATTCAACAGGCATCGACATCGACATGCGGGAGGCAATCAACTTTTCGGTGGCAGGATATACGGCAGTATAACTGTGTACGCCTGAAGTTAATTTTTTGATTTCTCCTGATGCTAATTGCAAGCTATATATTTGATCCAGCGCATGATAGTTGCTGGTAAAATAGAGTTTGTCGCCTGCTTCTGACCAGGCAAGGCCATGTACGTTCTGATCAAAATCCCGGCTATAGTCAGTCACCTCGCCCGTACTCATATCTTTTACCATCAACCTGATTTTGTCTGCTTCGTAGCCATCACGTTCCATGCTTTCCCAGGCTAATTTGCTTCCGTCAGGAGAAAAAACGCCCGCCAGGTCGTAACCCATCATGCCTTCTGTAAGGTTTTTAGTTGTGCCACTTTCAAGAAAATACTGATAGATGTCGGCATTGGTCGAAAGGGCATAGGCTTTGCCTTCTTTTTTGCGACTTGAATAGATAATACTCTTGCTGTCGGGTGCCCAGCTTATTTGCTCCATACCTCCAAATGGACGCAGCGGCGTTTCCCAGGGCTCGTCTTTCATAATGTCATTAACATTCTTCAATGACAAACCATTATAATCAGCGACAAAAACATGGCTGTAAGTGTCAACCCATTTGTCCCAATGCCGGTACATAAGGTCAGTATTAATGCGACCCGAGGCAAGTGGAAGATCGGGATAGATGTCGCTGGTCGTGCGTTTTAATTTGACTTCTGCAGTGAATAATATTGCAGACTGGTCAGGCGCATATTCAAAACTATTGATGCCGCCTGCTATATCCGAGATTTTATTTCGACCTGTACCATCCGTATTCATCTCCCATAACTGCATGCTACCTCCTTCTGCAGATAAAAAGCCTATTTTTTTTCCATCGGGTCTCCAGCGAGGATTGTATTCGCCAAATGTAGTATGTGTGATTTTCTTTTGATTACCCGTGCTCAAATCCATAATGTACAGATCAGTATTGCCTTTGTTGAGCTCAATGCTGTAGTAAGAAATACCAAACAGGATTTTCGTTTTATCAGGCGACAGCACGGTTTCTCCAATACGACCCATGCTCCATAAAACTTCTGCAGTTAAGCGGTCAGAATCAAGTTTAATGTCTTTTGCTTCAATGGTTTCACTCATGGTTTTTTTTTCGTTGTCTATTTGCATGTCGCAGCCAGATAGAACTAAACTAAAGGTGATTAGCGCTAGATAAAGTGGAATTTTTTTCATGGGCTTTAGGGTTAAATTTTGGCATAAATATACAGGATTTTTTTTGTTGATTTACTTTCCAGATCGAAATGCAGTGTAATCGTTCATAATTCAAAGAATTATTTTTTTGCCAATAGCATGAGTATAATGCATAGAACACTGTATTGAAACCGACATTAATTGCATTTGTTTTTTGTCCACGGAAGATAGCTAATTCCTATTCAAATCGAAGTATTACTCTTGCTGGTTTAGTTTGTTGACCAATGAAGTTGCTGTATATGAATGCGGTTGTGCGGTTGCTATTTTTAGATTTCAAAAAGGGTTGGATAGCCCGAAAGAAAGATAGTCGTTTTGTTTTCAAGTTTTATCCATTGGTTTTTAGCTTTGCCGTCAAGCATAAATTTTTTTCTGGCCGTTTCTAAAAAATCAAGCTTGAGGTATTGTCCTTCTTCGGGCGATCCATTATGTGGAATCCAGGCAATGATATACTTTTTTTTGCTTTTAGAATCTTCAAACTGATACGCTACAAGCAGTTCTGAGGCTGCGATAACTTTTGTAAAACTGGCATTTCCAACATACTGAAGCAGATCGCGAAAGGCAAACCAGGACGCTTTAGGTTTAAAGTTATGATTGGCAGAAAGCGTCAGGCCTGAGCGACTGTGTAAATAAGATTCGGTAGCTTCGTTGGCGTAAAAATACCAATACACCCTGTTGGCTCCTTCACGCAGCAGGTAAAGTGCTGCACGCACACCCCAGGCAGCCTGCTGGGCTTCGCTTACGCATTCGCTGTGCAGGCAAGGTTCATCCTGGCTGTTGCCATCATATCCAAACTCAGTTACCCATACTTCTTTTCCAGTAGCCAATTCATTACGATAGCTTATAATATTTCTGATTCCTTGAATTTCAGCCCGACGATCTTCCGGAGGCACGGCAATACGCACTCCCTGCTGATCAATGGCATGTGCGTAAAAATGAGCATTTAGCGCATCAACATTTTGAAGAAAATTATCATGAATAAAATCAGGAAGAAAGTTGTGTTGGTCATTAAAAGTGCCATTTGGGAAACTACTCTGAAAAGCTGCCGGCAACACCTTAATTCGCGGAGCACTGGTTTTTAGTCCACTTGCCATATTGCTGCCGGTTTTTTGATAAAAGTCAGGGGGGTAGTCCCAGGGTTCATTGCCAGCTTCAACGGCTTCAATAAGTTGGTGTTGCGAAAAGTATTGGCCAAATTCACGGCCAATGTTATAGGCATCTTCAGCAGGATTTTTCCATAATGATTCCGGTATGGTTCTGTTTTTAAACATTAGTGTGCTGGTTAACTCAAAACCTTGGGTGGTCAAAAATTCATATTCGCGGTTCCAGTCGAGCCACCAGTTGGCAGCAGTGCCCTTTCCAAGCTGCATCTGCTGATAATTTGCCGAAATACCGGGAGCAGGAATATCCCAAAGTAAATTGTGGTAAATCCGCAGTTTTTTGAAGTGGTTTTCATATTGTTGCCAACCTTTTCCGTTGGTGATCTGATCACTGTAAACATGCTGTCCCCAGCCCCAAACCATATTTAGCCCAATACGTTCATTAAGTGGTGTGCTGATGTGCCGAAAATCGCTTGGTGGACCATAGGGGCCGAATTCGTCATAGAGCTTTAAATCCCACAAAGCTGCTTTTGCATAATTTTCCCAGCCTAAATGGAAACGCATCCGCACAAAACGTGCATTTGTTGGCGTTTCTAAAAGTGTGGGAACCAAATTGATGGCCTTGGAATTCAGTGAGGCAACAAGTTTCCAAACTGATCCATCTTCGGATAAGAATAGTGAAATATCATTAACATTCTCGCTGTTTAAATGGCGGCTATAGCATTGGCCTATAGTTTTTTGAGATTTCAAGTCAAGCGTGTAGTCCACAAAAGGTGGTGCGTTCATTGCCGCCAATTCAAATAGCTGAAAGGCTGTTGCTGACGAGAATATAATTGCATTTACAGCTTTTTCGGTATTTGGTTTTATGGTGACAAGTTGGTATGATTTATCGCTTGAAACGGTTTCAATTTGTTTTGTTTGATCGGTATAAGCGATGGCAACACTAAGGGTTTGATTTATAGATGCTTTTAAGGCAATATGTTGCAATAAACCAGGTTTTTCCAGTGAGATTTTGAGTGTTGCTTTTCCGCTTTCTTCAGCCTTCTCGATGTTTACTGCTGTATTCAGATTGCCATCAAAAGCAGCGTTAACTATAGAAATTGGCCTATTTTCAGCCTCCAAATTAAAGATATTCAGTGTTTTTTGTTGAATAAACTTATCAGGCAGCGGATTCTCAGACTCCCAGTAGGTTTGTATTTGCCCATCAATGGCAAAATGGGGATTATTTCCGGCTGGGTTAATAATTGTTGCGCTTTGCGTATAGGATGTAATTATCCCGGGATACTCGGTGCTTTGACTGTGAGCAGTTACCCAAATTGCTATAAAAACAAAGATAAGTTTAGTTTGCATGGGCATGTTTTCGTTTAAGCAAATCTACACTTATTTCCGAAATGGCTTTCGTTTTATGGCATTTATGTAAAATACAAATCTAAACGGCTTATCCTGAGGTGAGTAGCTCGTGATGCCCATAAAAAAAGCCTGCCATTTTACTGACAGGCTTTTGATGTAGCGAGACCGAGAATTGAACTCGGGACCTCCGGGTTATGAATCCGACGCTCTAACCAACTGAGCTACCTCGCCTCGTTTAAAGAGGTGCAAAAGTACTAATTCTTTAAAAATGGACAAGAGTTTGTTGAAAAACTTTTTTAGAGAATGCAGGCATTGCAAGCGAACTATTTTACATATTCTGGTTAGTCGCTTAATCTCCAGAACTTTGTGATGTAACTCCGCTCATATTGATGAGGCTCTGTTGACCAAATCATTATTTTTCCCCCGGTTCAGTAAAATATTAAGGAAATTTCACAGTTTTTCCGGTTAATAATTTTAATTTTGTGGGTTAGTAAAAAGATTAACATCTAAATAATTTTTAAGTCATGAGAAAGCTAGTTTTATTTTTGGGCATTTTATTTGCCGTTACAGTTGTTAATGCACAACAAAATACGGAGTCAAAATCTGCAAATGGACCCGAAATAACTTTTGATGAAACAATTTACGACTACGGCGAAATAGTCCTTCATGGTGATGGCACACACGAGTTTGAATTCACCAATACAGGGAATGAACCGCTTATCCTTTCCCGTCCGCGCTCTTCATGTGGTTGCACGGTTCCTACCTGGCCCAAGCAGCCCATCCTGCCTGGTGATAAGGAAAAGATAAAAGTGACATATAATACCAATAAAGCAGGATCTTTCAACAAGTCGGTGACGATCATGTCGAATGCAAAAAACAGCAGTACTGTTGTGCTACGCATCAAAGGGAAAGTTGTGAATGAGCCCGCCGAAGCTTTGCCTTCTAAGCAAGCCGATAATAGCGGTGCACCGGTAAATAAGTAAATCAGCTATTTTAAGGATATTTCCCCCGGCCATAAAAGCCGGGTTTTTTTTATTAAATTATAGATCATTTATTATGCCGAGTATCTCAGTCAAAGGCAGGCAAATGCCAGAATCGCCGATCAGAAAATTAGTTCCTTATGCCGAAGCCGCCAAGAAGCGGGGAATGAAAGTTTATCATCTGAATATTGGTCAACCCGATATTCATACACCTGAAATCGCCTTACAGGCATTACGCGATTTCGATCTGAAAGTAATCGAATACAGTCATTCAGCCGGTATCCTCAGCTATCGCGAAAAGCTTGCGACGTACTATGAAAAGCATGATATTCATATCACAGCCGAGGATATAATTATTGGTGCCGGAGCATCTGAAGCTTTGTTGTTTGCTTTTCAAACCATCATGGATCCGGGCGATGAAGTAATTATCCCGGAACCTTTTTATGCCAACTACAATGGTTTTGCAACCAATGCAGGCATCAATGTGAAGCCCATATTTTCTTCAATTGAAACAAGCTTTGCCCTGCCTCCAATAGCTGACTTCGAAAAAGCCATTGGACCCAAAACCAAGGCTATTTTGGTTTGCAACCCCAATAATCCGACAGGTTATCTCTACAACGAAGAGGAGCTGGAGACACTTCGTCAGCTGGTAATAAAGCACGATCTTTATTTGATTGCTGATGAGGTTTATCGCGAGTTTTGCTACGATGGTCATCAGCATTTTTCATGTATGCATCTCAAGGGAATTGATGATAACGTAATCTTGATCGATTCTGTATCAAAACGTTATAGTGCATGCGGTGTGCGTATTGGCTGCATGATTTCCAAAAATAAGCAAGTGATGAAAACGGCGCTTAAGTTTGCCCAGGCCAGGTTGAGCCCGCCTACATTAGGACAGGTGGTTGCCGAAGCGGCCATCGACACACCTGATGTTTATTTTGAGGAGGTGCTTTCTGAATATCTTCAAAGAAGAAATACAGTAGTCGATGCCATCAACAAGATGGAAGGTGCTTTCTGTCCTACTCCAAAAGGAGCATTCTATGTGGTAGCTCAATTACCGATTGATGATTCTGATGTGTTCTGCCAATGGTTATTGGAAAGTTTTGATTATAAAGGACAAACCGTAATGATGGCGCCAGCCAGTGGGTTCTATTCAACACAAGGACGCGGCAAAGATGAAGTAAGAATCAGTTATGTGCTTAATGTTGAAGATTTGAAACATGCCATGAAAGCACTTGAGGAAGCCTTAAAAGTATATCCGGGCAGAACGATTTAAATCGCGTAAAAATAATTTACTATTTATTCAAAATCAGGATATTGTAAATACTTTATCCTGATTTTTTTATAGGCATCAAGCTCGTCTTTCCAGCTTGCTCTGATTTCTTCAGAACTCATGCCTTGTTCAATTTGCTTACGCAGTGTTGAAGTGCCTGCCAGTTTTTCGAAATAGGCATTGAAAAAAGAATCTTTGTCAGGGAAACTACGGTAGGCTTCAATGATCCAATCCAGGTTTAACTGATAAAGGTGATGGTCTTGAAAATTATCAGCAAAGCTGCGCAGGTCTTTACCATAGCAGGTTTTGGATTCATGCTTGGGTTGAGATGCCCCCGGACTTTTCTGTGGCTCGAAGGTAAACGGAAAGCTTTTCAATTCAGGGTGACCGAAAACCTGAAAAGGAAAAGCTGTTCCTCGGCCAATGCTAATGGCAGTGCCTTCAAACAGGCAAAGTGAGGGGTAGAGGTAAATGGATTGATGATTCGGTAAATTGGGCGAGGGTTTTGTGGGGAGTTTATCGATTGCAAAACGATCGTAATTATTCATTGGAATGATCGTTAGATCACAATGCAGTCCATCGGGAAGCCAGCCTTCTCCATTAACCATTAGCGCATATTCTCCAATTGTTAAGCCATAAACAATTGGGATTTTGTGTAAGCCGACAAAGGAGGTGTATTGGCTATCTAAAACCGGCCCGTCAACGAAAAAGCCATTGGGATTGGGTCTGTCTAAAACCATCACAGGGATCGATTGTCTGGCGCAAGCCTCCATCACGTAGGTTAAAGTAGAGATATAAGTATAGAATCGTACTCCAACATCTTGCAAATCAAACACCAATAAATCAATTTCTGCTAAATCAGCCGCCGTGGGCATTTTGTGTTTGCCATAAAGCGAAATAATCGGTAAACCGGTTTTACTGTCTCTGGAGTTGTTGATACTTGCTCCTGCATCCTGATCTCCTCTGAAACCATGTTCGGGTGTGAATATCACTTTCACCTGAATGCCGCTGCTAATCAGTGTATCAAGCAGATGCGTTTTGCCAACAATACTTGATTGATTAGCCACCAGGGCAATATTTTTATCTTTGAGCTGATTGAGATAAGCAGGCAAAAGATTTGCTGCAGCAATGGTTTCTCCGGCTTCTTTGAGCCTAAGCTTTTGCTGCGCAGTAGAAAACTGAAGTGTGCATGATGCCAACAGGATCATGATTAGGCTGAACTTTATTCGCATGGCAAGCTATCAATGTTTATTTTTGCCAAATTAACTAAAAATATGAAGCCAGAAGCATTTATTGCCTCCAAAATTTTTTCACTGTCGCCCGAACGGGTTTCAACGCTCGTAATGCGCATCACACTTGTGAGTGTTGCGCTTGGCGTAGCCGTGATGATTATTTCACTGGCTATTGTCATCGGATTCAAAAACCAGATCAGGGATAAGGTTATCGGCTTTGTAGCGCCTATACAGATTGAGTCATTGGATCATAACGAATCTCTTCAGCAATCTGCCATACAGCTCGATAGCGCAATGATTGATAAGTTACTTGAGATTGATGGTGTACGCAAAATTCAGGCTGTGGCCAAAAAGGCAGGAATTGTAAAAACGGAAGATCAGATTCAGGGTGTGGTGCTTAAAGGCGTTACGGCAGATTATAACTGGGAATATTTCGCGCCGAAAATTGTAGCCGGAAAGCTTCCTGCCATTGAAGCAGATAACAGCTCGCTGGATGTGATGATTTCTAAGAGTTTAGCTGATAAATTGTTGCTAAATCCAGGTGATTATCTGAGGATGTGGTTTGTCGATGGAAATGAAAAAGCACGTGGGCGCCGTTTTCTGATATCCGGAATCTATGAAACAGGACTGGTAGAGTTTGATGAACGCTATGTTTTTGGCGATCTCAGTCAAATCAGGAAACTCAATAATTGGTCGGCAGATGAGGCTGGAAGTCTGGAAGTTTTGTTGTTAGAAAATGCCTCTGCCACTAAAATCAACGAGTCCATCTATTTTAGTTTGCCTGTCAATCTTACCTCTTACACAGCCATTACTTCTTACCCATATATTTTTGATTGGCTCAACTTGCAGGATATGAACGTGATAATTATTATCATTCTGATGGTCATGGTATCAGGAATAACAGTAATCAGTATGCTTTTGATGATGGTGATTGAACGCACCTCGATGATTGGTGTATTGAAAGCCATGGGAGCAGGGAACCGCATGATCCGAAGACTTTTTTTATGGTATTCTGTAAAGCTTTTACTTTACGGATTGCTGTTTGGCAATGCGATAGGACTTGGCTTTGCGGTGTTTCAAATGAAAACTGGCCTGCTTAAATTGCCCGCCGAATCCTATTATCTTTCTACTGTTCCTATTGATTTGCAATGGAGTAGTATTTTTTTGGTAAATTTTGGTGCAGGACTGATTTGGTTCATCATGCTGGTGATCCCTTCTTATATTATTAACCGCATCAAACCTGCGACAGCGATAAAATTTTCATAATAAAGTTGCTTTTACTGAATAATTGTTTTAATTTCAAGGTCTGAAATAAAATGAATATCATGAAAAACAACCACCATATTATATTGCCTCTCAAAGGTTTAGATCACCTACAGTTTGGGCAATCCATCGATCAAATTTTACAGGATTTTGGTGATGCAGATCAGATTGATCAGATTGAAGAAACAGAATTTGAAACACTGGTGCTGCATTACAATGAAGACAAACTGGCCTTGTTTTTTGAAGATTATGGCACATCAAGGCTTGCTTGTATTGAAACCCAAAATGAGGAATCAGTACTTTTTGGTGAAAAGGTTTTCAAACTCAAGAAAGATGCAATTATAGCCCTGATGCTAAAAAACGGCTACACTGAAATAGAAACAGAAGAAGAAGAAGGGGAGGAGCGGTTAAGTTTTGAAGATGCAATGACCGATTTCTTTTTTGATGCAGATCAGCTAATAGCCATCAACTGGGGCGTAATCATCAATGAATTTGGTGAGGTAGAGGTTCACTGATCTTTTCTTTTTGATCGAGGATGAAAGCTTAGTATCGTTTCGCGTAAATATTCCCGGTCAATATGGGTGTAAATTTCTGTGGTCGTAATACTTGAGTGTCCAAGCATTTGTTGTACTGCTACCAGATCAGCTCCACCTTCGAGCAAATGTGTAGCAAAGGAATGACGAAAGGTATGTGGGCTCACATTTTTTTTGATGCCGGCTTTCTCTGCTGTTTGTTTTACGATTTTAAAAATCAGGTGACGACTAATTTTATTCCCGCTTCGATTAACAAAAAGGAATTTTGAGTTTTCAGGCGAAATTGTCTGTTTTGATCTCACTTCTTCAAAATAAACAGAAATAGCCTTAAGCGTGGATTCTCCAATGGGAACAAGGCGTTCCTTGTTGCCTTTGCCTCTGATTCTTATAAATCCATCATTTTTATAAACATGAAAAGTTCTCAGGTCGATTAGCTCCGAAACCCGAAGGCCACAGGCATACAGAACTTCGATGAGTGTTTTGTTGCGATGTCCATGAGGCAAACTCAGATCAATAGCATCAAGTATTTGTTCTATTTCATCAGTAGTAAGTATTTCTGGTATTTTACGGCCTTTGTCGGGCAATGAAACCATTTTGGCAGGGTTATGATCGATAAGGGACTCGTCTATCATAAACCGATAAAAAGAGCGTATGCCTGAGAGGATGCGCGATTGAGAGTTGCTACTCATGCCTAGTTCATATAGATAGACGAGAAATTGCTCAATCAAATCAGTCTTTATTTCCTCAAAACTCAGTTGACTAACTTGCATGTCTTTGTATTGGCAGAATAGCGTAATATCGTGCACGTAAGCACTTACGCTATTGTCAGATAACGACAATTCGAGACTTAAATACTCTTCGTAAGCTTTAATCAGTCCGAGATCAAAATCCATCGTCAAAAGCTGTTTATAAAAAAGCCCGGCCTAAAGCCGGGATTTTCATTACTATTTATGGCTATAGTAGCATCGTTTAGGTGAATCAATCAATTCCTCATGCTTGAGGAGTTTGATTGCCTTATCCACTTCCGTTTTGTCAAGTTGTGTCAGCTCGGCAATTTCACCCGACTTTAAGGGTTTTTCGGCCGATTTTAGGATTTTAAGAATGCGTTCTTTTGCTTCCATAACTGCTGAGTTTAATCCGTAAGTTCGTGAACCACCAATCCCGATCGGAGTTTCGGTTCAAACCAGGTTGTTTTCGGCGGCATAATATTTCCTGAATCAGCAATATCAATCAATTGCTTCATGCTCACAGGATATAGTGCAAAAGCCACTTCCATGTCTCCGCTGTCAACCCGTTTGCTGAGTTCCTGAAGTCCCCTGATACCTCCAACAAAATCAATGCGCTTGGAACGACGAAGGTCTTTGATATCCAACAGCGGATCAAGTACTTCGCTGGTGAGAATGGTTACGTCCAGCACGCCGATTGGATCATTGTCATTGTACACATGATCGCGGGCTTGCAATGCATACCACGCACCATCCAGATACATGGAGAAATTGTGCAGACACGTCGGTTTATAAATGTCATTTCCCTTCTTTTCAACGATAAAACTCTTCTCCAGTTTTTGAAGGAATACTTCCTTACTCATGCCATTTAAATCTTTTATCACACGATTATAATCGATAATGGTGAGTTGATTATCAGGAAAATGTACAGCAAGGAAATAGTTATATTCTTCGCTTCCGTCATGATTCGGATTGTTGTTCTTCTTTTCATTACCAACAAGCGCAGCTGCAGCTGTACGGTGGTGTCCGTCTGCAACATAGGTGGCTGGTAATTCGGCAAAAAGACTGATGAGCCTATCAATAATTGCTTTCTCACTGATCACCCAGAAATGATGACCAAAGCCATCATCAGCAGTAAAATCGTAAACAGCTTTGTTGTGCTTTACGTAATCGGCGATGATGTCGTCAATTTCTTTTTTAGCCGGATAGGAGAAGAAAACAGGCTCCATATTGGCATTGGTAACACGCACATGTTTCATGCGGTCTTCTTCTTTATCAGGGCGGGTGAGCTCGTGTTTTTTGATGACATTGTTCATATAGTCTTCAACACTGGCACATCCAACAAGACCATACTGTGTTTTGCCATTCATGGTTTGTGCATAAATATACAAATATGCACCTTCATCCTGCACTAGCCATCCCTTTTTTTGAAAATCTGCCAGTTTTTCGGCTGCTTTCTGATAAACCGCTTCGCTGTAGAGATCGATGTTTTCCTCCAGATCAATTTCGGGTTTTATAATATGCAGCAAGCTCTGCGGGTTATTCTCGGCTTCTTTACGAGCTTCTGCCGAATTGAGTACATCATAAGGGCGCGATGCCACGGCTTTTACAATTTCAACCGGCGGACGCCAGCCTTTAAAAGCTTTTAGTATTGCCATAGATAGAAAATTAAATGTTAATAATTTGAAGGATAGTTTTTTGAAGGATAGTATTCATCCTCGGTTTCATCATGATTGTTATTTTTTTGCAGAGAAGTGATTAATGCGCCTAACATTTTTGTCATTTCCATAAGTTGATTGCGGGATTCGTCCTCTGCGAAATCATCGATAACTTTTTCGCGATGCACCAATGTGGCATAGACCAGGCAAGATCTGATAGCCGTTTTTGCGATTTTTAAATGCGAAATAAACTGTACTTTGTTTCGCGCTGATCCTTCAGCGATATTGAGTGCGATTTGCTGAGCGGCTTTATTAAAACCTTTTGCCAGGCCTGATTCGTCCATGTGCGCATAATCTCCCAGCGCTTCTTTAACCCACAAGGCATAATCTAATGCTTTGTGGTAGATGCGTAGGTCTTCAAATCGAAAGAATGTTGGAGTCTTTTGGTTTTGGTAATTCATGATGAAGTGTTCTTGGTACTCAGTTTGTTACCAAAAAAGGGAAAAGTAAAATCCCTTAATTGGCAACAACAGCTGTTTTATTAGTTAACTTTAAACGTGATATCACCTTTCTCGATAAAACCAATTATTTGTTCAGCGGCAGCAATGCCTGCGTTGATATTGGCTTCGGAGGTTTGAGCTCCCATCTTTTTTGGTGTAAAGAAAAGTTGTGACGAAAACGCTTCCAGTTCGCCTGTATTAGAGGGAGCGATATCGGATACATACCTGAAGTCACTTCTTTCACTTAAGAGTTGTTTTAAGCCCGCTTCGTCAATTACTTCCTTGCGTGCGGTATTTACCAGCATGGCATTGGCCGGCATTTTCGACAGCAACTCATAGTTGATGGAGTTTTTGGTTTTTTCATTGGCCGGAATATGCAGCGAAACATAATTGCTTTGGCTATAGAGTTCTTCCACTGTCTTCACAACCTCAACGCCATCTTTTTTGATGTCAGCATCAGCAACAAACGGGTCAAAGGCAATCACTTTCATGCCAAATCCTTTGGCGATACGTGCTACGTTCTTTCCTACATTTCCATAGGCATGAATGCCCAGTGTTTTTTCTTTCAGCTCAGTGCCCGAACTCCCATTGAAATGATTTCTGGCCTGATATACCATCATGCCCAAGGCTAGTTCTGCAACCGCATTGCTGTTTTGACCGGGTGTGTTCATTACAACAACACCTTTAGCAGTTGCTGCCTGCAAATCTACATTGTCGTAACCAGCTCCGGCCCTGACAATGATTTTTAGTTTCTCAGCATTTTCGATTACCGCTTGGTTGGCTTTGTCGCTTCTGATAATAATTGCATCAGCATCTTTAGCTGCCTGCACAAAATCCTGATGATCGGTGTATTTTTCCAGAAAAACACAGCTGTAGCCAGCTGAGGTAATAATGCCTTTTATCTGT
Source organism: Bacteroidota bacterium (assembly GCA_018830105.1). Lineage (GTDB taxonomy): Bacteria > Bacteroidota > Bacteroidia > Bacteroidales > F082 > UBA5536. The sequence continues at coordinate 696,820 of JAHJTC010000004.1, read as the reverse complement.
TCTGCAGCTACCTTTGCAAAAGGTTTCTCTGTAGCAATCAATACTTTTGTCATAACAGTAAGTTTTTTTGATATTAAACCTAAAAAAGTAACCCAAAAATATGCAATTGTAAAATTTGAAGCTACTTGTAAAAATCATGTAATTAAAATGCTTTGGCTACTATAAGGATAAAGTAGCCAAAGCAACTATTTTATTCGGTCTAGGCCTGTTTCTCGAAATCTTGCATCACCTGAACAAGCGCCTTAACACTGTCAACAGGCATGGCATTATACAACGAAGCCCTGAAACCACCTACGCTGCGGTGCCCCTTAATGCCAACCGAGCCGCGCTCAGTAGCAAAATCATTAAATGCTTTTTCCTTTTCTTCAAATCCTTCATTCATTACAAAACACACGTTCATGCGTGAGCGATCAGCGGGATTAAGAATAGTGGGTTTGAACATTTTGTTACGATCAATTTCATCGTAAAGCATTTGTGCTTTTTCTTTATTTATCTTTTCCATTTCTGTTAATCCGCCTTTGCTCTTCAGCCACTGTAAGGTTTGCAAAGCAGCATAAATAGGCACAACAGGAGGTGTATTGAACATAGAATCCTTATCGATATGCGTTTTATAATTCAGCATGGTAGGAATCGGGCGGTCAACTTTACCCAGGATGTCGTTTCTGATAATCACAAAAGTAACACCAGCAGGTGCCAGGTTTTTTTGTGCGCCACCATATATAATAGCATACTTTGAAACATCAACAGGGCGGCTGAAAATATCTGAAGACATATCTGCCACCAATGGCACAGGTGAATCAATATCCTCTAAGATTTCTGTTCCAAAAATGGTGTTGTTGGTGGTGATGTGGAAATAGTCCGCATCGGCCGGAATTTTAAAGTCTTTAGGAATATAGTTGAAATTTTGATCATCAGAACTGGCAACAACATCAACTTCTCCAAAAAACTTTGCTTCTTTGATGGCCTTTTTTGACCATTCGCCCGTGTTCAGGTAGGCTGCTTTTTTGTTTAGCAAGTTGTAAGGAATCATACAAAACTGCGTACTGGCACCTCCTCCAAGAAAAAGAATAGAATATCCTTCGGGAATGTTAAGCAGTTCTCTGAAAAGCGCTTGGGCTTCCTCCACTACAGCAATAAATTGCTTGCTGCGATGGGAAATTTCCATTAACGAAAGCCCCATGCCTGCGAAATCGTGCATGGCTTTTGCTGTGTTTTCGATGGTGTACTGTGGCAGGATTGATGGACCTGCGTAAAAATTATGTTTTTTCATGTTTAGAAATTTATAAGGTGTTTGTTCAGCGTTTTTACGTCATACGGGAGCAAAGATAGGATATTTGACTGTATTGTGAAAAAATTAACCGTAATATTTCTGTATTTTCGCAAACGTTTTAAAACTGACATTTAAATGACAACCGCAGAACAAAGATTGGATGCATTTGAGCGCCTGGGACGCTTATTAAAAAACGAAATAGAAGATGTTACCGTAGCTGAAAAAGATGCACTTATTTCTTTTGACAATGCCAAAAGATCAGCCATGTCAAAAAACGCCTGGTTTACGGCAGAAAGCATAGAATTGATGGTGTCGAACATATCGGATATGCTTGAAAGCAAACAACTCCGAGCTTTTAATAAAACCTACAAGCTGGAGGGTAATCAAGAATCAAAAAAAATAGCTGTGATCATGGCAGGAAATATTCCGCTGGTGGGTTTTCACGACTTTTTTACGGTCTTGATTTGTGGCCATCGGTTTTTGGGAAAGCTCTCTCATGAAGATCCTTTTTTGCTGCCTGCATTGGCTGAGGTATTATCTGCTGTTGAGCCCGCATTTCGTGAGCTAGCGCAGTTCACCGACAGCACAATAAAAGATTTTGATGCGGTGATTGCCACCGGAAGCAATAATACAGCGAGGTATTTTGATTATTATTTTGGCAAGTATCCCCATCAGATCAGGGGAAATAGAAATGGAGTAGCGATCCTGAACGGAAACGAATCAAAAGCAGAACTGGAAAAACTTGGGTTGGATATTTTTTCGTTTTTTGGCTTGGGATGTCGCAATGTTTCTTCCTTATTTGTGCCGGTAGGTTATGATTTTAATCCGATGTTCGAAGCCTTTGAGGCATTCAAAACATGGGCAAATCACAGTAAGTATTTTAATAATTATGAATACAATAAGGCCATTTGGCTCGTGAATCGGGAGCCTCATTTCGACAATGGTTTTGTATTGCTTAAACAGGAAGCAGCATTTAGTTCGCCTGTTGCTGTGCTCAACTACCAGCATTATTCTGATGCCGAAACACTTCAGCATATTCTAGAAGATAACAAGGAAAAAATACAGTGCATTGTTTCTCAAAAATCGTGGTGGCCTGGCTCGTATGAGTTTGGCAAAGCGCAGATGCCTGCCATTATGGATTATGCTGACGGAGTGGATACAACAGCGTTTCTGCTGAGTTTATAACAGCACTTTCATTAGGATAATCACAAAATATTGCAATTATTTAAAAAAAACATAAAAATGATTGGGATATTTGAATGAAAGATAGTAATTTTGCAGCCCTTAAATAAAAGCCAAAAGTAGCGATGAAAAAAGACATTCACCCAAAGAACTATAGATTAGTTGTATTTAAAGATATGTCGAATGATTATAGTTTCATATCACGTTCGACGATAAACACCAAAGAAAATATTGTTTGGGAAGACGGTAATGAATATCCGCTTGTAAAACTTGAGATTTCCCATACTTCTCATCCTTTTTATACCGGTAAGATGAAACTTGTTGACTCCGCAGGTCGTGTTGATAAGTTTAAAAACAGGTACAAATCCCGTTACGATCAGCAAGCTAAGTAAGCTTAATAGTTATAAATAAAGCTCTTATCTGCAAAGGTGAGGGCTTTTTTTGTTGTTGAGAATTTTTTTAGCAGCAGTTGCCCAAAATCTCATTTTTTTGTTATTTTTGTAGGTAACCATTAACATGATTTTCAAGTATGAATTACATCCTTTTTGATAGTGCTTTTCGTAATAACCTTCTCCCGCTAACCTTTACTAGACCCGTAGCAGATTTACGTATTGGGATTTTGACCATACGTGAAAAATGGGAGTTTATGCTCGGCACAACTACATCTTCACTTACCGAACCTTATCTGGCAACAAAGTATCCGGTTGTAAAGGCCGAATCAAATATACTTATAAACGGTTCTGTGTGCCCAAATAAGAAATTGGTAGAGGCTGTTGTTAAGCTGAAACCGGGACAAACACTTGTCAAGGATGATGGAATAATTGCAATGGCGCTTACTGCTGAATTGTTGGAGACTTTTGGTGGCGAAGCCGGAGATGATATTGAAACAATTTCCATTGACAATGATTTCGTGAAAATTGAGAACACCTGGGATTTATTTAAATACAACGATCGGGTTTTGCGCGAAGATTTTGAGATGATTACCAAAGGAAGGAAATCACAGCCACTAAGCAAAACCAACCGTGTTGTAAATCCTGAAAATATCTTTGTAGAAGAAGGAGCCGTTGTTGAGTTTGCCATTTTGAATGCTTCTACAGGCCCAATATACATTGGTAAGGAGGCTGAAATAATGGAAGGAACCAAGGTGCGTGGAGCATTGGCGCTTTGTGAACATTCGGTGCTGAAGATGGACGCCAAAATTTATGGTGCTACTACTATCGGACCGTATTCCAAAGTTGGTGGTGAAGTGAATAATTCTGTTTTTCTGGGCTATTCAAATAAAGCTCATGATGGTTTCATCGGACAATCGGTAATAGGAGAGTGGTGTAACCTTGGGGCTGATACAAATGCTTCAAATCTCAAAAACACATACGAAGAAGTTAAAGTCTGGAGTTATGCCGAAGACTCCTTTGTGCTGACAGGCCTGCAGTTTTGCGGTTTAATCATGGGTGACCATTCTAAATCTGGAATTAACACCATGTTTAATACAGGTACTGTTGTTGGTGTAAACGCAAATGTCTATGGCGCAGGATTTCAGCGCAATTTCGTGCCTTCGTTCTCTTGGGGTGGAACACATGGATTCACGGATTTTGACCTAAAAAAAGCCATGAATATTGCCACGGCAGTATTCAAAAGAAGGAATCTGGAATTTAACGAGACCGAGCAAAACATCTTGAAAGAGATTCACAGCCTGACCCACAAAAATCGTCGTGCCTAAACAATCCTGACCATGGCACATTTATTGACCTATTCACTTTAGTATTAAAGTTAATAAACATTGGCGCCTTTAATATCAGTTAGTTACAGCTGCAATTTCAAAGCTTTAATTTTTATAAATCTAATAGGCAGCTGAAAGATTGACATAATGCGCCATAATGTCTGATATATTTATGAGAAACTTATTTAGTAGCGATAACTTTCATTTTTCGGATCTTGCCGACACTGATGCAGAGTATATTCCTTTGCTCTCGCCTGAGGATGAAGAGCAGATGAATGCAGAAGAAATCCCCGAAGAAATTGCTATACTTCCATTAAGAAATGCCGTTTTGTTTCCGGGTGTGGTCTTCCCGATAACCGTCGGACGCGATAAATCGATCCGTTTAGTGAAAGATGCTTACCGAAACGAAAGAGTTATTGGTGTGGTGTCTCAGAAAGATCCAACTATTGAAGACCCTGTTTTTGAGGATTTAAGCTCAGTTGGAACTGTGGCCAAAATTCTGAAAACATTGCAGATGCCTGATGGCAATACAACGGTGATCATTCAAGGTAAAAAACGCTTTCGTTTGAAGGAAATGACCCAGCACGATCCCTATTTTAGAGCTAAGGTGGCTCCTTTTGAGAAAGATGCATTGCTTCCGAAAGGCAAAAACTTCAACGCCTTAATCCAATCACTCAAAGACTTGTCGCTTCAGATTATCCAAAAGTCGCCGCATATTCCTTCTGAGGCTTCCTTTGCTATAAAAAATATTGAAAGCCCGGCATTTCTGGTGAATTTTGTTTCCAGTAATCTCAATATCAGCATGGTCGAGAAACAGAAACTGCTGGAAGTCTCAGATTTGGTCGAACGGGCCAATTCGGTACTTGCTGCCTTGTCGAAGGAATTACAACTGCTTGATTTAAAAAACCAGATACAGAACAAAGTAAAGACTGACCTCGATAAACAGCAACGCGATTACTTTTTGAATCAGCAGTTGAAAACGATACAGGAAGAATTAGGCGGAACTCCCAATGAGCTTGATATCAAAGAATTAAAATCAAAGGCGTTAACAAAAAAATGGTCTGATCAGGTGAAGTCGGTTTTTGAAAGAGAACTAACCAAACTTCAGCGAATGAACCCTCAGGCAGCAGAATACGGGATTCAACATAATTATCTTGAATACCTGGTCGATTTGCCATGGGAAGAATTTACAACAGATAACCTTGATTTAAAACACGCGCAAAAAGTGCTTGATAACGATCACTTTGGCCTTGACAAGGTGAAGGATCGCATTATAGAATACCTGGCCATCCTTAAAATAAAACAGGACATGAAATCTCCTATTTTATGTTTGGTAGGCCCTCCCGGCGTCGGGAAAACTTCTTTGGGAAAATCTATCGCTGCTGCACTTAACCGCAAATACATCAGAATGTCGTTGGGCGGTCTGCGTGATGAAGCTGAACTCAGAGGTCACCGAAAAACCTATATCGGCGCCATGCCTGGTAGAATAATTCAGAATTTGCGAAAGGTTAAATCCAGCAATCCGGTGTATGTGCTTGACGAAATTGATAAAGTGAGCGGGAATACCATTAGTGGTGATCCACAGGCTGCCTTGCTGGAAGTGCTAGATCCTGAACAGAATGGAGCCTTCTATGACAACTTCCTTGAGATGGACTATGATTTGTCGCGCGTAATGTTTATCGCTACCGCCAACACTGTAAGTAGTATTCATCCGGCTTTACGCGATCGCATGGAGATCATCGATCTGAATGGTTACCTTATTGAAGAGAAAATAGAGATTGCTAAAAGACATCTGATTCCGAAGCAAATGACGGATCATGGGTTAAAAGCCAGACAAATCGTTTTCCCCAGAAAAATTATTGAGCAAATTATTGAACGCTATACCCGGGAAGCAGGAGTAAGAACTCTGGAGCGTCAGATAGCCAGGATTATTCGAAATAAGACCCGAAGCATCGCCATGGACGAGCCTTATAACCATAAGGTGAGTGCAGAAGATCTGGAGCGGGTGCTTGGTGTGGGGCGTTTTCAGCGCGAAAAAGTGCTGCAACATGATGTGCCCGGTGTGGCAACAGGCCTTGCCTGGACTCCTGTTGGCGGAGAGATTTTATTTATTGAGGTTAGCCTCAGCAAAGGAAAAGGACTGCTGAAACTTACCGGGAATTTGGGTGATGTGATGAAGGAATCTGCTACTATCGCTTTTGAGTTTCTGAAAGCACATGCCAGTCAGCTAAATATTAATCCCGATGTTTTTGAACATTGGAATGTACATATCCATGTGCCTGAAGGTGCTACTCCAAAGGATGGTCCTTCGGCGGGTATAACAATGCTAACTGCACTTACCTCAGCATTTACACAACGAAAGGTGAAGTCGAGGCTGGCCATGACAGGTGAAATAACACTGCGCGGAAAGCTTTTGCCTGTTGGCGGTATCAAGGAGAAGATACTGGCTGCTAAACGTTCCAATGTGAATGAAATTATTCTTTCTGAAGAGAATAAAAAGGACTTTATCGATATCAAAGAAGAATACGTGAAAGGACTTCAGTTTCATTTTCTCGAAAATATGATTGATGTGCTGGATTTAGCTTTATTGAAAGAAAAAGTTAGAGATCCCCTGGTTTTTGAGGTGAAAGCCTGAACATTTTCAGCACTTTGTTGTCGTTAAGGCAGTTTTTAAGCACAAAAGCTTTAAGTTATTAAGCTGAATTTAACAGCACATTATGTCAAAAAATATCCTCATCATTCATGGACATCCGGTGAATGATACATTCATAGATCAATTGCAACAAGCCTACACCGACGCCGCTAAATCTCGGGCTGCATCGGTTCGAAAGCTTGTTTTACGCGAAAAGCATTTCAATATTAATTTTTCTGAAGGCTACAGAGGCAATCAGGCGCTGGAAAAAGATCTGATCGAGGCGCAGGAAGCCATCAGCTGGGCTGATCACCTGGTTTTCTTTTACCCTAACTGGTGGGGCACTTATCCAGCTCTGCTCAAAGGTTTTATTGATCGTACCTTCCTGCCCGGGTTTGCTTTTAAGTATCGGTCGGGCAGGACGGATCCGGAGCGACTGTTAAAGGGTAAAACGGCCAGACTTGTTGTTACCATGGATTCCCCGAAATGGTATTATTATCTGGTACAGATGGCGCCGGGACATCACGCTATGCGCAAAGGATTATTGCATTTTTGTGGTATCAGGCCGGTCAGAATTACCACCCTTGGACTTCTGCGAACTGCCAATGAAAAACAAAGACAAAAATGGATTGCCCTGATGAAGAAAATCGGCAATAAGATGATTTAAAGTCTCAAGTGCTGCCGTATTGCTCAATAGGAATTATCTTTGCTTTCAAACAAAAATCCATGAAACGGTTTCTAAATTCGACGATCGGAAGAGTTTTAGCAGGATGGAGCCTGATTTTATCATTGAACGCCTGCCAATCAGGAATTCAAACAGATACTGATTTGGACATTTTCAGGTACAATGAATCCACAGGAATTACAAGTCTGGATCCTGCCATGGCAAAAGACTTGCCGCATATCTGGATTTGTAATCAGCTGTTTAACGGATTGGTTAATTTAAACGATAAACTTGAGATTGAACCTGCAATAGCAAAATCCTGGGATATTTCTCCTGATGGTCTCGTTTACACTTTTCTGCTAAGGGACGATGTTTACTTTCATGAATCAGAAGCATTTAAGGGCAAAAGCAGGAAACTTAACGCGCATGATGTGGTTTTTAGTTTTAACCGCATTATGAATCCTGCACTGGCATCGCCAGGAAGCTGGATTTTTAATTCAGTAGCTGAGCAATCAAACAAATTTGCCTTTAACGCATTAAATGACAGTATTTTTGAGGTCCGTTTAAAGCATGTTTTTCCGCCATTTTTAGGGATGCTCAGCATGTCGTATGCCGCAATCGTCCCGCACGAAGCCATTGATTTTTATGGTGATGACTTCAGGAAAAATCCTGTGGGCACAGGTCCTTTTCAATTTCAATATTGGAAAGAACATGTTAAGCTGGTAATGCGCAAAAATCCCAATTATTTTGAGGTAAAGGATGGCGTTCAACTTCCATATATTGATGCGGTTTCAGTGAGTTTTTTGGTCGATAAACAAATAGCCTTTATGGAGTTCGTTAAAGGGAACCTGGATTTTATGTCGGGAATTGATGCGCGGTATAAGGATGAATTGCTTACCCGAAATGGTGAATTAAGACGGAAGTATCACGATAAAATATACCTTTTGCGTCAACCCTTTTTAAATACCGAATATGTCGGTTTTTTTATCGATAGCACCTGGAGCAGGCAAGAGGCCGAAAGACAAAAAGCTTTGCGTCAAGTGGTTAATTACGGTATAGATCGTGAAAAAATGCTGCGGTTTTTGCGCAATGGTATTGGGAAGCCGGCCCATTCCGGGATGATACCTTTTAGTTTGCCTGGTTATGATTCTCTGGAAAACATTGGCTATGCCTACGATAAGGAAAAAGCATCAAAATTGATCAGGGATTTTGATCTTCAGGGCGCAAAATTACGTTTAAGCACTACAGCAGATTATACGGATTTGGGCAAATACATGCAATCAGCGCTGGGATCTGTTGGCCTTGATATTGGCATGGAAATTTTGCCGCCGGCAAATATGCGACAGTTCAGAGCCAATGGAAGCTTGCCTTTTTTCAGAGCTTCGTGGGTGGCTGATTATCCTGATGCCGAAAATTACCTTTCGCTTTTTTACAGCCCCAACGCATCGCCCAAGGGACCGAATTATACGCATTTTCACAGTAAAAAATTTGATCAGCTTTATGAGCAGGCAATGAAAGAGGTGAATGATGCAAAACGCTTTATTCTATACCGTGAAATGGACAGTCTCGTGATGGCAGAAGCTCCCGTAGCGGTGCTTTTTTATGACGAGGTTTTACGTTTTGTGCAGAAGAAAGTAAAAAATCTGGGCAGTAATTCTGTTAATTTATTGAACCTTAAGGAGGTTCAGATAAATAATTAATGCGCCCAGGTCTTGAAGCATTGCTGAAAAATACTTCCGCGCTATATTAATAAATTGAAATAAGTCTGTTTAAACAAGCGAAATACGGTTATTTTTTCGTAATTTTGCAGCCAATTTTGAAAATAAAACTAGCATGATCAATATAACTTTACCTGACAATACAGTTCAACAGCATGAGTCTGGTATTACAGCAATGGAGATTGCCAAAAAAATCAGTGAAGGTTTAGCGCGCAATATAATTTCTGCTGAGGTAAATGGTGAAATATGGGATGCGACACGTCCTATAAATAAGGATGCACGGCTTAAACTTTTAACCTGGAACGACGATGGTGGAAAGGCTACCATGTGGCATTCCTCTGCGCATTTAATGGCAGAAGCTATTGAGCAGTTATTCCCGGGTGTAAAGTTTGGAATAGGTCCTGATATTGAAAACGGTTTTTACTACGACATTGATACAGGTGATCGCACGCTTACCGAGTCTGATCTTGTTGATATTGAGAAGCGTATGATAGATCTCGCACGTGAGAAACAACAATTTGAGCGGGTAGATATTTCTAAACCAGAGGCGTTAAAGTATTTTACGGAGAAAGGTGACGAGTACAAAATAGAGCTGATTAACGATTTAACAGACGGAGAAATTACTTTGTACAAAAGCGGAACCTTTACCGATTTGTGCAGAGGTCCTCATGTACCTGATACAGGCATGATTAAGGCTGTAAAATTGCTCAATATCGCAGGCGCTTATTGGCGTGGCGATGAAAAACGCAAGCAGCTTACGCGAATTTATGGCATAACTTTCCCGAAGAAAAAGGAGCTTGATGAGTACCTTTTGATGCTGGAAGAAGCTAAAAAACGAGATCACCGTAAATTGGGGAAGGAATTGGAGTTGTTCACTTTTTCGCAAAAAGTAGGTTCGGGCTTGCCATTGTGGCTGCCCAAAGGAGCTCAGCTGCGCGAAAGGCTGGAGCAATACCTCAAAAGAGTGCAAAAAGAAGCGGGCTACTTGCCCGTTATCACGCCGCATATTGGTAACGTAAATTTGTACAAAATTTCGGGTCATTACGATAAATACGGACAAGATTCTTTTCGTCCCATCACAACACCTGTAGAGGGTGAAGCTTTTTTTCTGAAACCGATGAATTGCCCACACCACTGTGAAATATTCAATGCTAAACCACATTCATACAAGGATTTACCAATTCGTTATGCTGAATTCGGAACGGTTTATCGTTATGAGCAGAGTGGCGAATTGCATGGATTGACCAGGGTACGTGGATTTACGCAGGATGATGCTCATATTTTTTGCATGCCAGATCAAATCAAGGATGAGTTTAAGTCGGTGATAAAAATAATCATGCGGATATTTAAAGCACTTGATTTTAAGGAGTTTGTTACTCAGATTTCCTTACGCGACCCGAATACACCCGAAAAGTATATTGGATCGGATGAAAATTGGGAAAAAGCTGAGCGTGCAATTATTGAAGTTGCTGAGGAGGAAGGCCTGGATGCCATTACGGAATATGGCGAAGCTGCTTTTTATGGACCGAAAATGGACTTTATGGTTAAGGATGCCATCGGCAGAAAATGGCAGCTGGGCACGATTCAGGTGGATTACAATTTACCAGAACGTTTCGACCTGACTTACACCGGTTCTGACAATGAAAAACACAGGCCGGTTATGATTCACCGTGCTCCTTTCGGATCACTTGAACGTTTTGTTGCTGTATTGGTCGAACACTGCGCAGGAAATTTCCCGCTTTGGTTAAGTCCAGATCAGGCTATCATCTTGCCAATCAGCGAAAAGTATCAAAAATTTGCTGAAAAAGTTTTACAGTTCCTAAATAATTCCGATATTCGCGCCCTCATTGACGACAGAGGCGAGAAGATAAGTCGCAAGATCAGGGACGCTGAAGTAAAGAAAATTCCTTATATGTTGATAGTAGGGGAGAAGGAAGAATCTGAAAATCAGGTTTCTATACGTAAACACGGTGAAGGCGACCTGGGTTCTTTCAGTTTGGAGGAGTTTGCTGTTTTGATCAACAAGGAGGTTAACAGACTTCAAGGTTTTGAAGTTTAAAAAGAGAATTCAATAAATGTTTAATAAATATAGGAGATTTACACTATAGCACAGTTTAGAGGAAGAAAACCACGTGTCTTTCAGAAAAAAGAAGACCCACATCGGATCAATAGTCGCATAAGTGCGCCAATGGTTAGGGTGGTAGGTGAGAATGTTGAAAATGGAATTTTTCAGTTGCGGGAAGCTTTATCAATGGCTCAAGAACAGGGATTGGATCTGGTTGAAATATCACCAACAGCAAATCCTCCTGTTTGTAAAGTAATGGATTACAAGAAGTTTCTTTTCGAACAAAAAAAGAAACAGAAAGAAATCAAAGCAAAATCCGCCAAGATTGTGGTAAAAGAAATCAGGCTCGGTCCTAATACTGATGAGCATGATTTTAATTTTAAACTCAAACATGCTATTAAGTTTTTAGAGGATGGCTCAAAAATCAAGGTTGATGTGTTCTTCAGAGGTCGCGCAATTGTTTACAAGGATAAAGGTGAACTTGTCCTGCTGAAGTTTGCACAGGAACTTGAAGAATACGGAAAAGTTGAGCAACTCCCAAAACTTGAAGGTAAACGTATGATCATGATGATCGCTCCTAAGAAATAAGGATTTAATTATCAACATAAATACAGTTCAAAGTAATGCCTAAAATGAAAACAAAATCCGGCGCAAAGAAACGGTTTAAATTAACCGGCACCGGTAAGATTAAGAGGAAGCATGCTTACAAAAGTCATATTCTGACAAAGAAATCGACGAAACGTAAACGCAACCTGACTTATTCTGGATTGGTTCACAAAACCGACGAGAAGAACATCAGAGAAATGCTCCACTAATTAATTCACACTATTGTTAAACTTTGTCATAGCATCAAAGTTTCCTGATTGAAGGAGCGCTATGGTGAAAAATCATTAAAAATGCCAAGATCAGTAAATACGGTTGCCTCAAGAGCAAGACGTAAAAAAATTCTCAAAAAGACAAAAGGGCAGTTCGGACGCAGGAAAAATGTCTGGACGGTGGCCAAAAATTCCTATGAAAAAGGACAACAATACGCCTACAGAGACAGACGTAACAAAAAACGTACTTTCAGAGCACTCTGGATTCAGCGTATCAATGCTGCTGTGCGTGAGTATGGAATGTCGTACAGTGTATTCATGGGAAAACTGCATGAAAATAATATAGAACTCAGTAGGAAAGTGTTGGCAGATCTTGCCCTCAATAGTCCTGATGCATTCAAGGAAATTGTCGAAAAAGTGAAGTAAAGCTTTCTTAACAGAACTTTTCTTAAAGCGTAAAAAGACCGGAATAGTATTTCGGTCTTTTTTGTATGGAAAGATTTGCGGTTTGTTTTATTGTGGGCGAATAGCAGCCTTTGAAGCAAATACCTGTTTTGCGCTCTGCACTAATCAAGTCTTCGGAAATTAAAGACAAGCACCAATTAACGGCGAGTTTGACCAATATTATATTTTACAAGTTTTCGGCCCAAAGCCTGCCAGCTGATATTTAATAGTTTGGCAGCATTAGTTTTATTGTTTTTAGCGGTTTGCATGGCTTTCTGTATCAATACTTTCTCTGATTTCTCCAAATCGAAAGAGTCAAGGATGATTTTATTATTGCCATCGTCATAGTGTTTTTGTAAGGGAATATCACTTGATGAGATATGGCCGTTTTCACTCAAAATTATTGCTCTCTCCAGGATATTCCTTAGTTCTCTGATGTTGCCCGGAAAATCATAGCTTGCTAATTTTTGCAAAGCCGTTTCACTGATTTTCACTTTTTGCTTATTCATTTTTTGAGTAAACACATTCAAAAAATGATCTACCAAAAGTGGAATATCCTCTTTACGCTCTCTGAGCGGCGGCAGCTGAATAATGAAAGTGCTCAGGCGGTGAAACAAATCGCTTCTGAACTGCTTTTCGTTGGCCATGCCTTCCAAATCCTGGTTGGAAGCGGCGATTACTCTCACTTCAAAAGGAACCTTTTGATGCGAGCCTACTCTGCTAACTTTACGTTCTTCGAGCGCGCGTAAGAGTTTAGCCTGCTGCCCAACAGGCATATCACCGATTTCATCTAAAAATAGTGTTCCGCCATTAGCAATTTCAAACCAACCCGATCGATCATCGAAAGCACCTGTAAAGCTGCCTTTTTTATGGCCAAAAAACTCACTTTCAAATAAGGTATCGGTTATTGCTGAACAGTTAACTGAGTGAAAAAGTGCATCTTTACGCTGTGATAGCAGATGAATCCCATGCGCCACCAACTCCTTTCCTGTGCCGCTTTCACCCAGAACAAGCACAGAAGTGTTTTCCGACTGTGCCACTTTCTCCATGAGTTTAATGATTTCCTTAATTTGAGGGCTTTTGCCAATCATGGGTGCGCCTGCAGTTTCGTATAATCTTTTGGTTAAAAGTGAAATGCTCTTATTGTAATTGCTGAGTTGTCGCGACATACTGATAAAACGCTCGGTACGATGTATAGCTTGTTCGATATCAACCAGTCTGAACGGTTTTTGAAAATAATCATTTGCACCTTGTCGCATTGCTTCAATAACACTGTTCATATCTCCATGACCCGAAATCATAATAACCTCCGTTATAGGCCATTTCTCTTTTATTATTTTGAGCACCTCCAGCCCGCTCATTTGTGGTAGTTTGATGTCGACGATGGCAATGTCAATCTTCTCTTTCTCAAGATATTCGAAGGCTTCAGCGGGTTCAGCAGCTTTGTGAACAAGAAATTTTTTTCGTGTCAAAAACTCTTCCAACTCATCGCGAAGGCGATGTTCGTCATCTAATACTAAAATTGAAATGGATTCCATAAACGTTATTTTTCCGGTAATAAAATGCGGATCTTGGTAAATTCATTTTCTACACTCTCGGCAATAATTTCTCCTTGCATATCCTTAATGATTCCGTATGAGATAGATAAGCCTAGGCCTGTACCTTCCTGAGCCTTTTTCGTGGTAAAGAAAGGGTCGAAAATATTGTTAAGAATGGCGTTTTTTATTCCTGTGCCATTATCAGATACATCGATGTAAATCATATTTTTGAGAAACCCAGAACGCACACTTATCTTCTTTTTATAGTCGCCCGGAGCAGATTTTGCTTTAGTTTCAACAGCGTATTTGGCATTGCTTAGCAAATTCAGCATCACCTGTTCCAGCCGGAAAGCATCGGCCATAACCAGTTGATGCTGGTTGTCAATCGCAATTTCTAAATCTATATTGTGATCAATATACAGGCGATTCACAAACGAAAGGGTGTTGTTAATAACCTTGCTGACATTAACAGCTTGAAGTTGCCTGGGGTCATCGCGCGAAAACTCCCGCACATGCTGAATAATTTTTCTTATACGCGTAATATCCTGAAACATCAATTCAAATTTTTGCGTCAGGTATTGATCTGTCAAAGTATTGTTATTTCTTTCATATAGAATATTATCGAGGCTAAGCGAGATGCCTCCAAGTGGCTGATTTATTTCGTGGGCAATGCCGGCAGACAGTTCGCCTAATGATTCCAACCTCGATTTTTGCAAAATCAGCTGTTGCTGTTTTTCACGTTTCAGAAGTTCCTCTTTTACGCGTTCTTCCAGGTTTTGATTGAGCTGCATCAATTGTTCTTCAGCCATTTTTCGGAGGTGAATATCCGTCATAAACGTCAGAACTGAAGGCGAATCGTCCCATTTAATCAGATTTGATTTGAGCTCCACCCATTTGTTATTCCCTTTTATATCAATGATTTGTATATCATACGACTCGGGCACATTTTCACCGTTTAGGCGCTTGTGATGATTGTTTAATACCAGTTCTCGGTAATCGGGATGAATAAAATCCGTGAAAAATTTTCCAATCACGTTTTTGGGGTAGTAGCCCGTTAATTCATAAGTTTTTGGGTTAATAAACTGAATACGACCCTGATTTGTAAGCAAAATGCCGTCATTGGCATTTTCAAAAATTAAGCGGTATTTTTCTTCGCTGTCACGCAACATATCTTCTACATATTGGCGCTCAACTATTTCTGCTTCAAGGTCTTTAGTTCGTTCAATTACCCTGTTTTCCAACTCTGCATTCAATTGTAACAATTCCATTTCCGTAATAGAACGCTGAATGGCAGCCCCCAGGATATTTGCTGCTGCTGCAATTGTGTTGGCTTCAACAGCCGTCCATGTTCTTTCATTAACACAATCATCAAACCCCATAAAGCCAAACCAGTTATTTTGCACGAAAACTGGCACTACCATAATAGAAACAATAGCTTGTTGACTTAACAGTTCTCTTTCCTCATTGGGAAAATCTTTTATATGACCATACAGCAGCTTTCTTTTTGAAAGCACTCCTGACCAGCGTGCAAAAGGGCCATGCTCTATGGGAAAATTTTGAAGATCTGGGTTATTCACCTGACTGCTAACACCTTCCGCAACCCATTCAAATGTTTGGCTGGTTAAAATTATATCATTATGTTTATAATTCTCGAAAATGTAAACACGACTAACGGCAGTGGCCTTGCCAAGTTTGGCAAGCATATTTTTAACAGTCTTTTCATTGTAGCCTTCGCGGAGCAACAGCTCTGCTGCATCGCTTACCGACTGAAGTATGGCTTCATTTCTTTTTAAAGACTCCTCTGCTTGTTTACGCTTGCGTTCTTCCTCAAGCATGCTGCGCCTGAGTAATATCTCTTTTGCCTGATCACCAATTACGCCAAAAAGCTTGTCCTCATCTATGGGCTTTAACAAGAAACTTTTTACACCATTTTCGATGGCCCTGATAAAATAGTGCGATTCGCCATAGGCCGACATAATCACTATTCTTGCCTCCGGATCGATACGTTTGATTTTGCGTACCATATCCAGACCATTCAGCAAAGGCATTTTGATATCGGTAATTACTAAATCGGGTTTAAGTTTCTTGTACTGTTCATATCCTTCCATGCCATTTTCAGCAAAGGTCAATACCCTGAAATGATCTTTAAGAAGTCTGCTGTATATGGTTCTCAGTATTTTTTCGTCTTCAACGCAAAGCACCGAAATATCCCAATATTGCTGCATGTTCATGGAGTTATTTAAGTAACGAATTTAATGAAATTTTTTTTCACCGGCCAAGATGGAGACCTGCAAATGATTTTCATAAGGCGGAATTGGACACGACCATTTGCTGTCGTATGCACAATAAGGGTTATAGGCCCTGTTAAAATCTATTGTCAGTGTTTGGTTTTCGGGAATATCCACATCAAGATAGCGCCCGCCACCATAGGTGAGCTTGCCATTTGTCTTGTCCTTAAACGGAATAAAAAGTCCTTTATAGGTTGAATTTTTTTTCAACATATCCAGATTTTGATAGGCAGTAAGCGTCAGTAGTGTATCTGCTTTTGAAAATTGCAGCGTACCATATTTTCGGTATTCGGGCATCCTGTCTGTAGTTGTCGCCATACGAAAGCTGGGTGACGAAGTGTCAATTTCAAAACTTGCGTTAAAAACAAAGGATTTATCCACGGGGAAATAATCAATTCCCATAAAGCTATTAACACTGCTATCTGCCAGCGGAGAAGTATCAAGGTCCATAAAGTAGCGGTCTTTTTCGAAGCGTTCACCCTGCAATTTGTCCTTATAGTAACCTTCTTTGATCAGTGCCAACATTTGTTTTGCATCGGGACGAAAAAACAGCTTGGTATAAAAATAGGAGACCAGCTCGCTGAAAACAATACGAAAACCACGGCTGCTTTTATACCAATTTGGTCCATCAAAGCTTGGATCGGTAGCAATTATCACGCCTTTCAAACGGGAGCCGAAAACTTTTTTAAACATTTCTTTTGACCTGCGTGAGTGAGCTCCCATGGTAAACAGATCAAAATTTTCGGGCACTATTCCTAAGGTGTCCCACTGCAGGTCAAGGGCTATAGCGGTGGCATACGTCCGATCGCGCATCACCGCTGTTGGGATAGGTACAGTATATATAGAATCGGAAAAATGCATCTCTTTCATGCTCCTTGCAGAGGCATCAGCCATATTAGAATAAGGCGATGCGAAGGTCCATTGTGTAATTGGAACGCCTGTAATGACCATATACTCATAGTCATAAAGCCTATAATGCGCGATTGCCTCTTTTAGGCCTGTATCTGGAATCCAGCCTTCAATAACCAAAACTTTGGAGCTAGCAGGTTTTTCGTAAGCCAGAAAGCTGTAAATATTACTAAACAATAACAAGGATAGGGCAGCGATGAAAACCACTGCCAACAGCCAGCCCCAGAATGTAGGAACAACGATAGTTTTGCGTGCAAATAGTTTAATTGCCATATAAGCTAAAATTGAAGCGGCAAGATAGTTATTTTTGTGGCAAAAACAGATGAAACAATATCATCATATCAGACAGAATTATGGAAAAAATGAGCTTCAGGAATCCATGATTCCTGAGTATCCTGCTGAATTATTTTCGGCTTGGTTCGATAATGCACTGAAACAAGCTGTTCCGGATGCAAACGCTATGGTATTATCAACAGCAAAGGAAGGCAGGCCATCATCGCGTATCGTGTTGTTGAAGGAACTAAAAGAATCCGGTTTTGTTTTTTTTACGAATTACAACAGCCGAAAAGCCAAGGAGATCAGCACGAATCAAAACGCATGCTTGCTTTTTTTCTGGCCACAACTGGAGCAGCAGATAAGAATTGAAGGGCTTGTTGAAAAAGTTAGTGAAGCCGACTCCATTGCTTATTTCCAGAGCCGGCCATTTGCAAGTCAGGTTGGTGCTACTGTTTCGCGGCAAAGTGAAATTTTAAAAGACAAACAGCACTTAAAGCAAGATTTTGAAGCCCTTTTGCGTGCTAAAGAACCATTAAAAAAGCCTGCAAACTGGGGTGGTTACCAATTAGTTCCGGATTATTACGAATTTTGGCAGGGCGGTGCTGACCGGCTGCACGATCGTGTCGGCTATAAACGGGTAGCGGAAGCCTGGGAAATTTTTAGGTTATATCCCTGATTGAGGTTTTTATTCCCGGCTTCCCAGCGGTTTTGTCTTAATCGTATTCTTTATTTCAGTATCAGCAGCATTCTTTTTATGCGCTGCAAGCTCGTTAAGTTCATCAACAAACTGCTGAATTTTGTCGTCGTCAAAACTTTTTTCTTTGGCAGCTTCTTCCAGTGTTCCCCATATGGGCTCGCCACAGGCGATACATCTAATTCCTTGTTCCATTAGGTATTTGACTGAAAAAGGATAGTTGTTTACCAATTCCTCTATTTCTATGTCTTTGCTAATCATATTTTTTTTCTGTTTGCAAAACAAGAATCCTGCCTTTATCATTTTATTGAAACTTTGTAAATTCGTCGTCAAAATTAATGACAAGCTGACAGTAAAAAAATGACACTATGGAGCAGCAGCTATTAATCGTAATGATTATTTATATGGGTCTCCTGATACTTTGGGGAGTTTATCAGGGGCGCAAGGTAAAAAACGCACAGGATTATGCGATTGCCGGCCGAAAACTCCCGGGCTGGGTAGCGGCCTTGTCAGAAAGAGCCACGGGCGAAAGCAGCTGGGCATTGCTGGGACTTCCTGGAGCAGCCTACGCGATGGGATTGACGGAAATATGGACTGCAATTGGTTGTGTAGCCGGAATAATAGTCGCATGGGCTTTGATATCCTGGCGTTTGCGTGATGCCGCCGAAAAGTATGATATCACGACTTATACCGATTTTATAGCGCGCAAACATAGCGAAACAGCCCGCACGATCAGGGTTGTAGCCAGTGCTGCCATCGTTTTCTTCTTTTTCTTTTATGTGGGTGCTCAGTTTCTTGGAGGGGGAAAAACCCTTTTTACCATGTTCGGAATTCAACCTGAAACCGGAATGCTGATTACCGCTGCCATTATTGTGCCTTATACTATTTATGGCGGATTCAGAAGTGTTGTCTATACTGATGTTGTTCAGGCTATTGTGATGATAACTGCCTTGATTATTGGCCCGATAGTAGGATTAAACTACCTGGCCAATCACCCGGAAACTTATGCTTCAGATATCGGAGAAGCGCTCCAACTGGCCGGTCCTTCCTATCAGTCGTTTGTAGGCGGAGCAAGTGGTTTTGGAGCGGGAGTAATTATTGTTGGCGGCTTTTCATGGTTTTTTGGTTATCTGGGAGGGCAACCCCAGTTATCCATGCGTTTTATGGCTATCTCCGATATGCGTCAGGCCAGAAAAGCCCGAAATATTGGAATTGTGTGGACTTTGATAGCCTATATTGGCGCTTTGATGATCGGATGGATTGGTTTGGCTATTTTCGGACCACATGGTCTTGAAGATCAGGAATATGTGATGCCGGCAGTAATGTTGCAAATTTTTCCACCGGCAATAGCATCAATATTAATTACCGGAGCAATAGCAGCGATGATATCCACCGCGGATTCATTGCTAATTCTTAGCGCGACTGAATTCAGCGAGAACCTGCTTAAGCCGCTGTTAAAGTATTTCAAAATGGAGATTCCTAATCCATTGGTGCAGAGTAGAATTGTTACGGCTTCTCTGGCTGTAATTGCTTTGTTGCTGGCTTATGTTGTTGAAGCCACACTGATTTTTTCTTTAGTAAGTTATGTGTGGGCAGGAATTGGCGGAACATTTTCAATTGTGATTTTGCTTACACTGATGTGGCCGAAATACCATGGACGAGCCGTTGTTTTGACAATAATTTCGGGATTGGTATTTACCATTTTTTGGATCAGCACAGGCATGGACGAAGAAATTCCGGCAAGGCTGCTAAGCTTTGTGGTAGCCTTTATTGTTGCTGTGTTAGCAACCTACCTGATTCCTAAAAAAGAGAGTGAGCCGCAAAACATTTAGATAGTGATCAGGCCTGATGCTGTGGCCGGAGCAAGTCGTTCACCGTTTTAACCGGGTTAAAGGTGATAATCGGTGTTTCAACGAAAATTGTGATCCAATCGGCCATGGCTCCATTCCATAATCCTGGTAATTCGAGCGCTTTCAGATCTTTTCCGTCTTTCGACTTCACCGAAATAAAGCCCGTTTGAGGATCAATAAAATCATGTAATTTGAACTTATTTCCTTTGAAGTCGTACAAACTGCACACCAGATCAACAGGATTAAAATGAGTAGCTTTTTCAACGATGGCCATTTGGTTTTTTTCATTCTTGTCAATCTGCGAAGATTCGACGATTTGAAGTGATTGCTCGTCATCTTCATTGATCACCCAGAAAGGACCTCCTCCTGGTTCGCCTTCATTTTTTACCATACCGCAAACGCGCATTGGGCGATTGAGTTTGGTGTAAAGCATATCAATTTTTTCGATTTTACTGTAACCTTCAAAGGCGTCAGTAAGATCAATCATCAATTTGTTACGCGTAAATTCAGCGATTTCATCCACTTCATGGTCTTCCAAATCACCCATTTCCAGCCATTCTAGGTGCTGAAAACAAGCATCCTGCAACTCCATCAGCAAGCCGCCAATGGCCTTTTTGTAGCGGTAGGTTTCCTCGCGTAAGGTGTCAGGAACGATATTGTCAATATTCTTAATAAAAACTATTTCTTCTTTTAAATCATTCAGGTTTTCGATCAGTGCGCCATGACCTCCTGGCCTGAATAACAGGCTGCTATCAGTGTTTCGGAAAGGATTGTTCTGTAGATCAACAGCAAGGGTATCTGTGGAAGATTTCTGCTCGGAATAGCTGATGAAAAATTTTACATTAAACTGCTTTTCGTATTTTTCTTTCACACTGTTTATCGCCTGTTCAAATATTGTTTTGTGCTCCGGCGAAATGGTAAAGTGCACTTTAGCGTGTCCTTCGTGGTTTGAACTATATACAGCTGCTTCAACCAAGTGCTCTTCCAGCGCCAACCGGTTTCCATCAGCATAATGATGAAATTTCAGCAGCGCTTTGGGAAGATTCCCATAGCCAAGACCTTTGTCTAACAGCAAGTATTCTAATATTGTAACCAAATCATTATCAGATAACAATTTATTTAAATCCAAAGAATCCTTTTCAAGGACCAATTTGAGATCGCCGTAAAAAGCAAATTGCTTGAGATGCGTAAAAAAATAGGCGACCGAATTGAAGTCGCTTTTTTCCGTGAGAAGCGTTTCAGCGATTTCTTTGTTTTTATAGGTCTCAATAAATTCAAAAAGGCTTTTAAACATGCGGCTAGCTGCCCCCGAAGCCGGTACAAATTTAAGCACGCTATATGCTGATCTATTTTCTTCAAAGTAGTCAATAAGCACCTGCAAATTGTCATTGTCAAGCTTGTAAATTCCTTTTTCGATAGTAGCAGGAGCGACAAGATTTATAAAGGGAAATCCGGATTGGAACTGCTTGATTTGGTGCAGTATATGATCTTCTGAAATGCCCTTGGCGGCTAAAATATTTTTGTCTGAACCGGTTAAAAAGTCAGTCATAATCTTTGTGTTTGAGCCTCAAAATTAGCAATTTCAATCTGTTTATCAATTTTAAAATTCATTTTTTATTGATTTAGGGTAAAAATGGAATCACTATGACTACTTTCATTGGTGCTGCTGATAAGGCAGCATTCCAATCAGTGTGCAATAGGCTGAAAATATTCGCCTTGGTTTCGTTCCGAAAAAATGGAATCAACCGAAACAAAGTTTACCGAATTCTAATTGAATTTTTTCTGTTTAAACTTTGATAATGGAAAGAAATTTTATTGTACTTTTGCCAAACTTTTAGCCCAGGTGGCGGAATTGGTAGACGCGCATGGTTGAGGGCCATGTTCCGGTTACGGAGTGCAAGTTCGATTCTTGTTCTGGGCACTGTTTTTTTTGAAAGGTGTGAAAGCCCAAGTGGCGGAATTGGTAGACGCGCTACATTCAGGGTGTAGTGAGCGAACGCTCGTGAAGGTTCGAGTCCTTTCTTGGGCACGTTTTTCAAATTTAAAGGGTTGGTAATCAAGAGATTACCAACCCTTCTTTTTTGGGCATGACAGATTGCATGACAGAATTTTAACTTTTTATTTTTATAAGAAAAGAAATAGCTTATTATTTCTTAAAAAATGAATTTGATAATTCAACAGCGATTGTCAATGCTTTTTCGATGATTTCTTCCAGCTGGTGGTTGCGAAGGTCGAAGTTTTGGGCGGCCCATTGGGCGAGCTCGACTTTGGCTTCGGGGGTGAGTGACTGGAACTCCTGGCGGATGGGTTCGATGTTTTTGATGACGCGCCAGAAGCCGATGGATTTGATGGCGATCTGAGCCCATTCGAGGATGGGTTAATTTGAAAATTGTTTAATTTGAAAATTTGAAAATGAGTTTAAGGGTTGATGGGTTGAGTTGTTGATGGGTTGATGAATTTGAAAATTGGAGAATTTGAAAATGGGTTGAAGGGATTCAAAGATTCAATCCCGAATCGCTACGCTCTCGGGACTGTAGCCCCGAATCGTCGTTCCTCCTCTCGGGACCAAAGGGGTTCAAGGATTTAGATTAAGGTTGAGGATGATTCAAAGACCTGTCTCCCGATGGTCGCCAGGCAGGTTCAAAGATTGAGGTTGAGGCTGCTTGGTTGCAAGGCAGTCATTTCAATCAGGGTTTGTGCTATAAGTCGTATGCTGAAGGTTAGAATTTTAGCTGAAACTCCCACTGAAGAGATTGGAGTTGTGTTTTTATTTGGTGCAGATTGTTTATCAGTTGGGTGAATGAAGGTTTGTCAGGTTCATAAATCATGACTTGCATCATTTTGGAATAATCTGATTCCCATGCGTCTATGACTTCAGGGACGGGAATAGGATTGAGTGTTTTGGGATTGAGTGTATTATAATCGACACCTCCTACTTTTGAGAATTTGTAACGATGTGCTGCAATTGTTTCATAAAGTTGTTTGTCGTTAAGGGCAATTTCGGCTATTCCTGCTCCTGACAAATGATAAACATCATATAAATGACGACTGAGCCTGTTGACACGCATTTTTTTTGGAGGGCGTTGGAACTCTTCGTGTAGCAGGAAGAGTTTTTCCAAAAAAGTGCGTTCCGGATTTACTGTAGGCACCTGAAATAATGGCTCGACAAAATCGCTGTCTTTGTAAAACTCATCGACCAA
This sequence comes from Bacteroidota bacterium, assembly GCA_018830105.1. Classification (GTDB taxonomy): domain Bacteria; phylum Bacteroidota; class Bacteroidia; order Bacteroidales; family F082; genus UBA5536. The sequence goes on along the minus strand of JAHJTC010000004.1, from coordinate 673,558 downwards.
AGATCCGAATGATTTGAGTGTAAAAGGTTCGCGCAAAGACCTGCATCCTATTTCGAGCTGGACACGAGGCTGCAGATATTCGGATGCTGATGTTATAATACTTGGGTAATGAATCTCAATGATTCGCGGATCCTGATCGCTGTCCTGAGCTGCGACAGGAATAAATTGAACGTCAGTAAATCCCTTTTTTCGAAATTCTTCTTGTAGTTCACGGAAGAAATTTCCGGTGGTATAAGCGCCAGACATTTTCCTCAGCCTGGTTATTTTTGATTTAGAAAGGTTACCGGTAAAGCCTTCGAAAAAATCTTTATCAATTGCCAAGTCGACATCTTCTGAGAAACGGCTGATCAATTTCCAGGCTTTGCTAAGGGATGTGCCGCCTTTAAACACCAGATGCTTAGCAATATCCATTTGGAAGATGATTTCCAAGGTACGACTTACCCACCAATCTTTTTCGACGGCGAAGGGTGTCATACCAGTAAGTTCTGATAGCTGTTCGTAAGCGTTTTTCTTAGTATTATCAGGGATTTTAAGCCATTTAATCATTTTCAGTTTTCTTTAATGCCTGCCGCATAATTTTCCTAATCCATTCTGGTGCCAGTTTGATATCGTGTTCTAAACGATAAGGATCTTCTTTACGCAATTGATCCAGAATGATTTCAATTTCTTTATCTGTAACAAAATCTTTTCCTATTTCTTTAAGTGCCTGAATTGCCAGGGAACTTATTTTCCCGATAGCAGCCAAGTTTTTGGGAGTAGTTTTTTTAAAGACAATCGTTCTTTTACCTACCTTAATTTTTCTGGCTGATCCGTCGGTATAGTAGACCACATTCACAGGCACTTGAGTAGAAAGCCCTAAAGCATTGAGTGCCATACTGCCTGTAGGCACAATGCGGGCTTTGTCGCGTCTGCGAATAGCATCAGCTATAGATTCGGTAGTAGGTGTTAGCGGCCCAAGAAGTGGATCTACAGCCACACGTGTATATATTCCTCTTGACACGCGCTTTAGTTCTGATTTTTGTACCAGACGTTCCAATGCCTTTGAAACGGCTTTAGCAGTGCCCAAAGACAGAAAATCGTCGACAAAAAACAGCGAACCCCTTTTAGCTTTTTTAATTTTTATAAGTATTTTATCATCAATACTATCCATTATATATGTGGTTAATATTTGTCGCAAATGTAGTATATATTTGCGACAAAAATTAGGTGTTGTATAAATTTTGTTTAAGGGTTGATGGGTTTACGGGTTTATGCGTTTAAGAGTTGTTGATTTGTTTTTTGTTGACCTGCCTGCTGACGCAGGAAGGCAGGTTTGTTTAGGGGATTTGAAGATTCAATCCCGAATCGCTACGCTCTCGGGACTGTAGCCCCGAATCGCTACGCTCTCGGGACTGTAGCCCCGAATCGTCGTTCCTCCTTTCGGGACCAAAGGGATTCAAAGATTTGAGAATTTAATGGTTCATGAGTTTTTTAGATAATGTAATCGAATTTTTTGTATTTTTGATCGTATTACCTAAGCCAATCAAGTTTTTGAGCCAATATGGATTGTCATACTTGAATCAATTAGCTATAGGCGAAATAGAAAAATAGCTAATTTTAGAAATTATAAAAACTAACAAACAAGCTTTAAATCTGTGATCGCAAAAAAGGTCTGGTGACTGCTTAATGTACCTGAAATAGTGGATTTATAAGACACAAAGTGGACAAAAATGATATAACCAATGCTAAATAGAGAAACCCTAATACCAATGTCATGTATCTAAAAAAGGAGCTTTATGGGTTAATAAAGACTGATGAAAGTATTTTTGATTTTATACAGGAAAGTGCATTAGATGGTTTATGGTATTGGGATTTGGAAAAGCCCGAAAATGAATGGATGAATGCCAAATTCTGGACCGTGTTAGGCTATGATCCCGATGAAATGCCCCATAAATCAAATGCATGGCAAAGCATTATAAATCAAGATGATTTAAAACTTGCGTCAGATAACTTAACCCAGCACTGGGAGAATCCGGAACATCCTTATGACCAGGTTGTAAGATACACGCATAAAAACGGCTCAATGGTTTGGATACGTTGTCGTGGGATGGCAATTCGCGATAAAAACGGAAAGCCCATCCGCATGTTGGGAGCCCATCAGGATGTTACTGAATTAAAAAGAAGAGAACAAGAGCTTTACAAAGCCAAAGAAAAAGCCGAAGAAAGCGAAAAACTATTCAAATCTCTAATTAAAAACGCACCTGATGGCATAGTGATTATAGATGAGCAAGGAAAATATACGTTTGTAAGCCCAAATGCTGAGCGACTTTTTGGTTACAATAAAGATGAGGCAATTGGTCATTCTGGGAGTGAAAATACACATCCTGACGACTTACCAATGGTATTAAAAGCGTTGGAGACCATTTGTGCCGATCCAGACAAAAAACCAAAATTGGAATACCGTTTTAAACGGAAAAATGGGGAATTTCGATGGATAGAGACCACCTTTACCAATTTGTTATCAGATAGGGCCATCAACGGAATTGTTTTAAATTTTTCTGATATTACCGAAAGAAAACAAATTTTCGAAGAACTCCTTATTACCAAAGAAAAAGCAGAGGAAAGCGAAAGAAAATTCAGACTAATTGGAGAAAACACATCAGATGGAATAATTGTGTTTAATTCAAATTTTCAAATTATTTATGTTTCTCCTGCCTATGAAAATCAGTTAGGGTACAGTGCTAAAGAAGAAATTCTTCGAACAACAGAAGGTATTGCTGATTTAATTTATCCTGATGACAAGGACGTGATTTCGGAAATTTTCAAGGCAATTGAGGAGAAAAAACAAGGGCTGATTTATTCTTATCGTATAAAACACAAACAAGGTCATTATATTTGGCGTGAAGACAATGCAAAATTTAATTATGACTCCAATAATAACTATACAGGAGCATATGTGGTTTGCAGGGATATAACTGAGAAAAAAATACAGGAACAACAAATAATTGCTGCCAAAGAAAAGGCAGAACAAAGCGACCGTTTAAAATCTGCATTTCTTGCCAATATGAGCCACGAAATACGAACACCGATGAATGGCATACTTGGGTTTGCAGATTTACTGAAAGAGCCTGATCTTACTGGCGATGAGCAGCAGAAATACATTGGAATCATAGAGAAAAGCGGAAACCGTATGCTCAATATCATCAACGATATTATTGATATATCCAAAATAGAATCCGGCCTGATGGAACTCGTTACGAAGGAAACAAATGTAAACGAGCAAATCGAGTTTATTTACACTTTTTTTTAGCCCGAAGCGCAAGACAAAGGGATTAAGTTCTCATTTAAAAACCCTTTGCCAGCAAAGAAGGCGATTATCAAAACCGACCGCGAAAAGCTTTATGCCATACTCACCAACTTGGTTAAAAACGCGCTGAAATATACCGAAAAGGGTTCCATCGAATTGGGATATCATCTAAAAACGGACAATGAGCCATACAAACTGGAGTTTTATATAAAAGACACCGGTATCGGAATCTCGAAAGACCGGCAGGAAGCTATATTTGAGCGTTTCATTCAGGCTGACATTGCTGATAAACAGGCACATCAGGGTGCGGGCTTGGGTTTGTCAATCTCCAAAGCTTATGTAGAAATGCTTGGCGGTAAAATCTGGGTAGAAAGCAATCACGATGGAGAATCGGGAGGCAAGCTGCCTGCCGGCAAAGCAGGAGGCTCCACATTTTATTTCACCCTGCCTTATACTACTGAACCGACTGAAATAAGCATTGACAGGCAACATAAGCCTTCAGTAGAAAACAAAACTATCAGAAAACTAAGAATTTTGATTGCCGAAGACGATGAAGCATCAGAGATGCTTATTGATACTTACGTTAAAAGTTTTGCAAAAGAAATTTTAAAAGTAAGGACAGGTATTGAAGCCATTAAAATATGCCAAACCAATCCAGACATTGATTTGATATTGATGGATATTCAAATGCCCGAAATGGGTGGATACGAAGCTACAAAACAAATCCGGGAATTCAACAAAGAGGTTATCATCATTGCACAAACAGCTTATGGACTAGCGGGCGACAGGGAAAAAGCATTGAATGCAGGCTGTAACGACTATATCTCCAAACCGATTAAAAAAGAAGTTTTGCTTCATAAAATAGGTAAACTAAAATTCAAGTAAATGAACAACCTAGTAATTCCTGAAAACCTTTATGGACGGGAGATAGAAATTGAAGCTTTATTTGAATCATTCGAAAGAATTAGCAGAGGAGTTGGTGAAATATTAACCGTTCCCGGAACTTCTGGTGTTGGGAAAACCGCCTTGGTTCAGGAACTTGAAATGCCTGTTAAAAACCAAAATGGATTTTTTGTAAGCGGGAAGTTCGAGCAATTTCAGCAAAACATCCCCTATTTTGCTTTTAAGCAAGCGCTTACAACCCTTTGTCATATCATTCTCGCAGAGGATCAACCTATCCAGGAGCGATATAAAACAGAAATTCTTGATGCTGTTGGCTTGCAGGGGCGGGTATTAGTCGATTTGGTACCTGAATTTATATCGCTGCTTGGAGAACAGCCGCCGCTTGGCGAAATTAGTCCGCAGGAGGCACGGTATCGTTTCACCGACGTTTTGCGAAAGTTTTTAAGTGTAATCAGTAAACCGGAGCATCCGCTGGTATTGTTTATCGACGACTGGCAATGGGCCGACACCGCCTCATTCGAACTGCTCAAACAACTGGAGGTTGGAAATACATTACGCTATATTTTGGTCATACTTTCTTACCGCGATAATGAGGTGAATTCAAGCCATCCGCTTACAGCAACCCTGGACGAGCTGAAACGTAATAATATAACTTTAAACCAACTAAAGCTTAGGAACCTGATTCAATCAGACGTGCAAAACATGTTGGAAGACACCCTGCAGCCTGACGCAGAGCATACCAAAGAGCTGGCTGCCATTATCCATAAAAAAACCCGGGGGAATCCATTTTTTGTGCATGCCGCAATTAACTATTTGTCAGATTTTAAATTGCTCTGGTTCAATGAATCAGAAAATATTTGGAAATGGAAAACCGATTTGGAAAGTGGAATTGATTTTCCTGACAATGTAATCGATTTATTTGTGCGCAAATTTCAGCGAATGGATCGGCACGCCCAAATATTATATTCGCTGGCGGCATGTCTTGGAAACCGATTTCATGTAAAAAATCTTGAAATTATTAGTGATTTTAGTTTGGAAGAATGTAAATCCATATTAAGCTCGCCCGACGGGAAGGAATTTGCAGTTCCGTTAAAGGGGATTCAGAAAAGAGCGATCAGTCAGGATGAGCCTGAAACTGATGTTTATATTTTTCGCCACGACCGGCTGCAGCAAGCGGCATTTCTATTGATTGGCGAGGAGCGCCACAGCATGATTTTACATAAAATAGGCAAAGTACTCTTTGCTGAATTATCTCCCGAACAACTAAACGAACGTTTTTTTGAGGTTGTTAACAACTTAAATGCCGGCATTGAATTGATTGAAACTGCGGAAGATCGGGAAGAATTATTCAGGCTGAATATAATGGCAGCGAAAAAAGCCTACACAGCAATTGCATATGCGTCGGCCTTACAATTCTACCGCAAGGCAGCTAAAATTTTGGAGAAAGAAGGTTTTTCTGAACGTATGTGGAAAAAAGACCACGACTTGTTAATGAAATATTTAAACGAGCGAGCGGTTTGCGAATTTCTGGAGGGCGATCAGGAAATTGCAGAACAATATGTCCATCAGGCAGTTAAAAGCGCCAACAGCGCAGTCGAAAAAGCGGTAGCATACAATATCTTAATCGTTCAGCACACCTTGCAGGCACGTTATCAGGAAGCAATTACCTCCGGAAAATCTGCGCTAAAAGCGCTCGGTATAATTTTGCCTGAAAAAGATTACGACAAAGCACGCGACAAAGAAATTGCAAAAGTAAAAGAGCAACTTAAAAATAGAGACATTTCATCGCTAAGCCAATTGCCAAATATGAGCAAGCCTGAGATGTTAACAGCGTGTAAAATTCTGATAACCATGGGGCCGCCATGTTACCGTGCTCATCAAAAACTTTGGAGTGTAATAGTCCCCATTGTTGTTGGGCTGACATTGAAATATGGGAACATTCCGCAGGTTGGGTACAGCCATACGGCTTTTGGGGGATTGCTCGGCTGGGTTGAAGATGATTTTGTTTCCGCTAAAAAATTTGCGGATGTAGCCGCTCAATTGATGACCGAAAAGTTTTCAATTCCATCTGAACAGAGTGTTTTCTACCTGATGAATGGCAGCTCCATCTGCCACTGGTTTAAGCATTTGAAATACAGCTCGCAGGATTATATCGATGCCTATGAAATCGGATTACGATCGGGCAATTTGCAATATGCTGCTTATGCTTTCGGCCACAACATGTATTGCCGGTTTTATCAGGGAGTTTCGTTGGAATCGCTTACTATGGAAACAAAACAATCGTTGGAATTCAGTAAAACCAGACACAATCAATGGGCCATTGATCTGTTTACAGGAGGGCTGAAAATAGTGGATGCATTAAGGACAAACAGCTACGGAGATTCATTAGAAAAAATTGGGAACGATAGCGATTACATGATATCCGTTGATGCTCATAAAAATATTCAGGTAAAGTGTATTTATAAAGTTTTAAAAACGTTTTCGTTGCTTCTGCTAGGCAACTATAAAGATGCCCTTGTGGTATCGGACGAAACAGAACCAATTATTTACACCGTAGGAACACAAGGCCTCTTGCCCTGGCCCGAGCATGTTTTTGCACGGATACTCATTTATGCACAGCTTTATTCTGAAAAAGATGCGACTGAGCAAAAAAAATGGTTGAAGGAAATTAAAGAAGGAATACAAAAACTGAAAATCTGGGCTGATTTCTGTCCTGAAAATTTTGAACATAAATATTTGCTGGCCACTGCCGAGCTGAATATCATTGAAGGTCAACCGGCTAAAGCGTTGCAAAATTACTACAAGGCTGCAGATGCGGCACAGGAAAACGAATTTTTGCAATGGGAGGGTCTGGCAAATGAACGAATGTATGAATTTTGGTTAGAGAAGGAGAATCACCATTTGGCATTTCATTACTGGAAGCAAGCCTACGTTTGTTATCAGCACTGGGGAGCAACCGCCAAATTGAAACAAATGGAAAATGACTATGTTGATTACCTAAAAAAAAGCATCTCGGCGGTTGATCTGGCTAAAACAGAGGGAGTTGAAAAAGGTATATTCTCAAAGTGGCTTATAGAAAAACAGTTAACACAAGTTCAGAAGCTGGCTTCTCACCTTTATCAATCCAAATTAAGCTTGGCTGCAATGAATCAGGCGGAGGAGCTTGCCAGTGCAACCAAACGACTCAGAACCGAAATTTCATACAGAAAACAAGCCGAAGAAGAAGTAAAACTTAAGAACAGGGATCTCGAAAAAATAAATGCCGAAAAAGACAAATTCTTCTCTATCATAGCCCACGATTTAAAAAGCCCATTCAATTCAATTATTGGATTAAGCGAAATACTTGTTGAACAAATCAATGAAAAGAATTTTGACGGGATAGAGAAATATGCAGGGATTATCCTTAATTCATCCCAGCGAGCAATGGATTTACTAATGAACCTTATGGAATGGTCGCGCTCGCAAACCGGCAGGATGGAATTCAATCCCGGGCAGTTCGATTTGACGGAATTCATTCATGAGATCATACCCATGTTCGATGATATAGCAGGGCAAAAAGGAATAGTAATTAAAAAAGAATTACCCCCAGAAGCTACTGTATATGCCGATCAGGATATGATAAACACCGTGCTGAGAAACCTGATTTCGAATGCAATAAAATTTACCAAAACGGGTGGTGAGATCATTCTGACAGTGACAAAAGACAAAAACGAATTCATCGTCTCGGTAAAAGATACAGGAATAGGCATGTCAAAAGACCGTATTGAGAAACTATTTCGCATTGAAGCAAGTGAATCTACCTCCGGCACTGCCAACGAGAAGGGAACCGGATTGGGATTAATCCTGTGCAAAGAGTTTGTTGAAAAGCATGAAGAGAAAATCTGGGTAATAAGTGAGGAAGGCAAAGGCTCCACATTTTATTTTACATTGAGTGATACCAAATAATGCTGATAGCCGGGGATGATGAAGTATCAGCAATATTGATAGCATAGGCACATCAAAATGTTTGGTGAGGAAAGATACCCGTAAACTGCCAATATACACCGGCAAAAGGCTTTTTGAGGAGTTTGACGAATTCGACCGTTACCGCTACTCAGCTTTTGTTACCAATGAACACCAATCTGGGGAGATCATCGCGCTAATCATGGTATTGATCATTGCGCTGATTATTTACCGTAGTTACCTGCAAAAATGCAAGGCAAACAGGAAGTTATCAGAACAAAACGAAATCATTTCTATACCAAAAGCCGAAAAAAAGTGTTGCTCCCTGAAATTCATCACCGAATAAAAAACAACCTCCAGATTATTTCGGGCATTCTCGTTCTGCAAACGCTTAGCTCTGACAATCCAATTTTCAATGCGGCTTTAAATGATGCGCATGACAGACTGCAATCCATTGCAATGATTCATGAAATATTGCATCAAAATGAGGACAATAAAGAAGTTGTATTTAAAGAACTCGTTAATAAACTTGCCGGCCATATCAGTGCTTCTTTAAAATTTGATAAAGAAATTGATATCCGTATTGATATTCCCGGCGATTATAAATTCAACATTGAAACTACCCTGCCATTGGGATTGATCATAACAGAACTGCTCACTAACTCATTTAAATATGCTTTTGAAAAGCAAGACGCAGCTAAGATCGACATCAGGCTGGAAAAAGAAAACGGACATTTGTTGCTTATGGTTTCCGACAATGGAAAAGTAATACCCTCCAATATTGATTTTGTAAAATCTAAAAGCCTGGTGTTGAGCCTTATAAATGATTTAAGCAAACAACTTTTGGGAGTGATGCAATTGAAACCGGAAAATGGAACTAAATTTACACTGGCATTTGAACTAAAAGCTAAAGGTAATTACAATGAGTTATGTTAAAATACTGGTAGTAGAAAACGAGCAGATCATTTCGATGCAAATCTGCGATTTTCTTGAAAATATCGGTTATCAGGTTCTTCCTCCCGTTACAAATTATGAGGAAGCTGTTGTGCTCTTGCATAGCGAAAAACCGGATATTGCAATATTGGATATTGAACTTGACGGTGATAAAACCGGCCTGGATGTCGCAAAATACATCAAGGAACATAACAACATTCCTTTTATTTTTCTCACGATCAAGGCGAACCGTGAAACGATCGAACAGGCAAAGTTGCTTAACCCTCCGGCATACCTGGTAAAACCTTTTAAAAAAGAAGATCTTTTCGCCTCCGTGGAGCTCGCGCTGTATAATTTTCACAATGCTCAGAAAGACAAACACGAAAGGATTGTGGAGGTCAGCTCAAAAGATGCCATTTTTATAAAAGATCATTACAGTTATAGAAAATTGAAGTTTTCTGAAATTGCATTCGCAAAAAGTGATCATGTTTATATGCAAATAACCAAAAAGGACGGCGAAAGAAAACTGATCCGTTCCACAATAATGAAACTAAGTGATATCCTCCCTGAAAACTTTATGCAGGTACATCGTTCATATATAATAAATCTTGATTATCTGGAAAGTTTTAATTTTCCAAAGGCAGTTGTAAAAGGACATGAAATACCGGTAAGCCGCAATTACAAGGAGGAACTTTTAAAAGTAATAGATGGGTTGTAGCTTCATGTATCGATATTAATAGGAATTAAATATATTTAAGTAGTCAGTATATTTTATAAGAAGAGTGATGAAGCGTAAAACAAAGTATTTTTTAATGTTTTTCTTTGGACTCATGTTGCTTTTAACCATTGCAAAGCATCTTCATGCTCAATCAAAAATGGGTTCACTTAAATTGTTATTATCTGCTAATCCAACCGATTCAGCAGCCTACGAACTTTCAAAAGAACTGGCTTTAGCATATGAAAGCAAAAACCTCGATTCAGCAATTTATTATTATCGGCAGGCTATAGAAATATCTGAGAGGAACCAGTGGCATGCTCTTAAAGCTAAGGCGCTTACAAACATGGGTTTTGCGTTTTTCTACAACAATGCGAAAGATACGGCTATCAGTTATTTTAGGAAAGGTTTGGAAATATACATAAAAAACGATGACAAGGTCAATGCCATGAACACCTATTATAACCTTGGATATTTTTATAATATACTTGAGGATTATAATAGTGCAATCGAAGCCTTTAACAATGCTATTGAACTGGCAAAAGAACTGGATAGCAAAAAGCGCCTTGCTGATGCTTATAATAATCTTGGCCTGGTGTATTATTATATCGGCCATTATGAGAAAGCTATTACCAATCATATTAAATCATTGAAAATAAAAGAAGATTTAGGAAATCCGGCAGGATATGCACACGTTAATCTTGCCCTGGATTATTTGGGTCAGGGAAATTTCGAAAAAGCATTAGAACATAATTTCAAAGCATTAAAGGCGGTCGAAGAATTAGAAGCTGACCCTGTAAAGGCTTTAGCACTTAAAAATATTGGTGACATTTATTCAGATATCAATCAAACGGATAGTGCAAGGGTATACTATGACAGCGCATATCAAATATATCGCAGGCTTAACGATAAGGTTTCAATATCCAGGTATTTCATGGTTCTTGGCGTGCTTCATCAGAAAAAACAAGAATATAACGAATCATTGGCACGATACCAGCAAGCACTGGACACTTTACCCAAGGGAAGTAACAATAAATTGATGTTTGCCATTAATAATAATCTGGCCAATTTGTATATATCACTTGCCGATAGTTCGTCAATGAATAAGAAGCAACTCCTTGCCGAGGGTATTGTCTATGCAGGACAGATGGAAAAAATTGCAGAATCCTTGGGTACAATTGCCCATAAAGTAAAAGCATATAATACACTTTATCAACTATACATCAAAACAGGCAACAAAACAGAAGCATTGAACTATGCGGATAAATATATCCAATCTAAAGATTCCCTGGTTTCAGAGCAAAAGCAAAAAATTATTTCTGATGCTTTAACAAAATATGAAACCGAAAAAAAGGAACTTGAATTGAAACTTACTTCATCCAGGTTGATACAAAGCAATACCATTCGCGAAAACCAAAAAATAGTCATTTACTTATTAGTAGGCGGGTTTATCATCATAAGTATTCTGGTTTTTGTTATTCTGCTCTTTTATCGCAAAACGAAAAAGTCAAACCAAGAATTGCAGGATAAAAATGAAACCATCTCAAAACAAAAAGAAGAAAAAGAGCTACTGCTCCGCGAAATCCATCACAGGGTGAAAAACAACTTGCAGATTATTTCCGGAATGCTGGACTTACAAACCTTAAGTACCGACAGCCCGATTTCGGTAGCAGCCCTGAAAGATGCGCAAAACAGGCTGCAATCCATTGCAATGATTCATGAAATATTGCATCAAAACGAGGATAATAAAGAAGTTGTATTTAAAGAACTCGTAGATAAACTTGCCGGTCATATCAGTGCTTCTTTAAAATTTGATAAAGAAATTGATATCCGTATTGATATCCCCGGCGATTATAAATTCAACATCGAAACTGCCCTGCCATTGGGATTGATCATAACAGAACTGCTCACTAACTCATTTAAATATGCTTTCGAAAAGCAAGACACAGCTAAGATCAACATCCGCCTGAAAAAAGAAAACGGACATTTGTTGCTTGTGGTTTCCGATAATGGTAAAGGCATACCCTCCGACATTGATTTTATAAAATCCAAAAGCCTGGGGTTGAGGCTGATCAATGCTTTAAGCAAACAACTCTCAGGAGTAATGCAACTGAAACCGGAAAATGGAACTAAATTTACGCTGGCATTCGAACCAAAAAGGACGGTGAAAGAAAACTGATCCGTTCTACCATAAAAAAATTCAGCGATCTCCTTCTTGCAAACTTCAAACAGATCCACCGTTCTTACATCATAAACCTCGATTATCTGGAAAGCTATGATTTTCCAAAGGCGGTTATAAAAGGACATGAAATACCGGTAAGCCAGAGTTACAAAGAAACACTTACCATTTTTTTGGAAGAAAAATAGATACAAATTTTTTTCATCCGGCCATAATCAATCTGTTTAATCAACCGTTCCATCATCGGTTTCGGCTTTTTGAACCATTCGTAACAAAATCTGCATCACTCATAACATATTTTATCATCCGGCACTTACTCTCATCTAATTTTACGTGAGAAATTAGTTAAAATAACATGCTCAAAATATAAACAAGATGAAGAGAGAAGTACTTTTATCCCTGGCATTTTTCATTTGTATGAACATCGTGAATGCCGCAACAATTTATGTTGACAAAGATGCCGCAGGCAGCAACAACGGCAGTGATTGGGCGAATGCCTACAATTCATTGCAGGTCGCACTCGAAAATGCCGTTTCAGGCGATGAAATCTGGGTGGCTAACGGAACATATTTGCCGTCTAAAGAAGAAGACGGAACAACTGACACCCAAAGAAAATATACATTCAAAATGCTTGAAGGTGTTTCAATTTTCGGAGGATTTGCCGGAACAGAATCTGCGGTTTCTGAAAGAACTGATTACAGTTATGGCGGAGTAAACGAAACCATTTTAAGTGGTGATTTTAATGGCGATGATGTTATAACCGGCGAGGGAGAAACTTTATCAATAACCGGAAATAGCGAAAACGTATATCACGTAATATATCATCCGGAAGGTTACATTTTAACGAGCACAGCACTTCTCGACGGATTCACAGTCACAGGCGGTAACGCTAATGGTGGTTCAAATCCATATGATGACGCTGGAGGGATTTATAACAGCGACGGACAAAATCCGACCATCAATAATTGTTATTTTATCGGAAATGTGGCCAGCGATAATGGTGGGGCTATTCAAACTATTGATAACGCAAGCCCGATAAGCATATCGAATAGCGTATTTAAACAAAACAAAGCCGGTGATTCAGGCGGAGCAATCAATTTCACAAGAGGACCCGGCACAGTAACAAACTGTTTTTTTATTGGAAACAAAGCAACGAATGATTATGGAGGAGCTGTTTATGTGTGGCAATCTTCAGCAAATATTGAATTCATTAATTCAACAATGACCGAAAACAATGCCACATCAGGAGGTGCGATTCATATTGATGATCATGCAGAAGGAACATTTATCAACTGTATTGCTTACGGAAACACAATAACAACCGGAAATGGCCCTCAAATCAGGGTTTTCGATAATGCTACAGCAAATATAAGTTATACAGATATTGAGGGTGGAATTGGAACAGGTGCTACCGCTAACTCTAATTCAACCATTAATGACAACGGGAACAATATAGATTCCGATCCGCTTTTTGTGGGTAGTACTTTAAATCCTCAATACCCTTATGCAATTCTCCGCACATCTCCTTGTGCCGATGCCGGTGATAATGCCGCCAACAGTGAAACCTATGATATAAGAGGCAGCGGCTTTGAGCGCAAGCTTAATAAAACAGACGGAAGTTCCGGAACCATAGACATGGGTGCTTACGAGTATAATTTAATAGAGGATCTTTTTGATCCGAATATACTTTTTGTGAACGATGATGCTCCCGGAAATAACAGCGGAATAAGCTGGAAACATGCTTATACCTCTTTCCAGACAGCCCTTGAAACTGCTTCTTCCGGTCAGCAGATTTGGGTTGCAAAAGGCCTCTATAAACCAAGTAAAGAAACCGACGGGAATACAGATTCACCGAACGCCTTTACTTTCCGAATGATTGAGGGTGTGGAGATTTATGGAGGATTTGCAGGCACGGAAACGGAGACATCAGTAAGAACTAATTATGGCTTAGGAGAGACGAATGAAACAATACTTAGCGGTGACTTAAACGGTGACGATGAAGTAACCGGGAGCGGTTCAACTTTATTGTTTGAAAACAATAGCGACAATACCTATAATGTTTTTAATCATAATAGCTATACACTTACAAACAGTGCAGTTTTGGATGGTTTTACAATCAAAGGTGGCTATCAAACTGCTTATGATGGAGCCGGAATGGTTAATGGGTTTAATTCTGATCCAACGATTAGAAATTGTGTTTTTACTGAAAATTTAGCAAGAAGTGGAGCAGCAATTTATAATAACGGAAACACTTCGGTTTTTGATAATTGTTCATTTATAAAGAATAAAGCATTGAGTGGCAGCGGGGGGGCTATTTCTAATAATGCCTCACCAAATACCATTTCTAATTCCATATTTATTGGTAATTACGCATTTAGTAATGGGGGTGGTATTAGTTTATATAATGCTAACAGCACTATAAAAAATTGCTTGTTTTACAATAATTATGGTCGAAGTAAAGGCGGTGCGATATCTCATTGGGACAGTTCTTCGGAAATAGTAAACGTAACAATTACTGAAAATTCCAGTACAGCCGGAGGCGGTATTTATCTTCAGGGAGATGAGGATGCCCCCAATTTAAAAAACGCAATAGTTTGGAATAATTCCGCAAATTCTGGAGACCAGATATATAATTTCGCACCTTTAGTATTTACTATAACAAATTGTGACATTGAAGGTAGTAACGGCAGCGGAGGAAGCTGGGATACGACTATTGGTGTTGATGGTGGTAACAATATAGATTTCGAACCCTATTTTGTGGGAACTACCGAAAATCCCGACCATCCATATGCTATCTTTGGCAACTCACCTTGTGTGGATGCCGGCGATAACACAGCAAATGCAGAAACGTATGATATCCGTGGAAGCGGTTTTGACAGAAAACTCGACGGAACGGATGGCAGCGCAGGAACCATTGATATGGGAGCCTACGAATACAAATACGGAACAGACCCCGAATCCCCCTCATTATTGTATGTTGATGTGGATGCAAGCGCAGGTAAAAATACAGGATTAAGCTGGACAGATGCCTTTACTTCATTACAGGATGCCCTTGATATTGCTGCTTCCGGAGGTGAGATTTGGGTGGCTGCCGGAACCTACCATCCCAGCCAGGAAACGGATGGATCAACCGACACCCCGGCGGAATTCGCTTTCCAGTTGATTGAGGGCGTGGAAATATACGGAGGATTTGCTGGCACAGAATCGAATGTTTCGGAAAGAACAGATTATGGCCTGAGTGGAACCAATGAAACCATACTTAGCGGTGATTTGAATGAAGACGATTTGGTTACAGGCAGTGGTTCAAGCTTGTCTTTTTCTAACACTTCTGATAATACCTACCAGGTTTTTAAGCATCCCAACAATTATACGCTCACAAGTAGTGCAGTACTGGATGGCTTTACCATAAAAGGAGCCCATAATACCACACTCTACGGAGGTGGTATATTGAATAGCTTTGGCGCAGAACCTGCCATACGCAATTGCGTTTTCACGGAAAATTTTGCAAAATACGGCGGAGGAATGGCTTCATCCATCAGTTCTCCAAATGTTTTAAATTGCACCTTTACCAGGAATAAAGCCAGTTTTGACGGCGGCGCTTTGTATGTTCAAAGTTCAGCTTCTTCAGGCGTAGTTTCCGGTTTAACGATTTACGGAAACTATGCTGGTAACGGCGGCGGAATTTTTAGCAGTACCTCTTCGGAACAATATTTTAATTGCCTTATATATGATAATGCCAGCCTGTATGATGGAGCTGGCGTTTATATCAGTAACGGATCTCCGGCTTTTGTTAATCTTACCATAACAATGAACGAAGCCGGGCGTAATGGGGGAGGAATTTTTACAGTTTTATCCGTACAAACACCCGAGTTAGCCAATTCAATAGTCTGGGGCAATGATGCTTCAACAGGAGACGATATTCATCATCATAATGATAAATTACTTGGCATTTCATACAGCACTATTAAGAACAGCGGGGGCAGCGACAGTTGGAGTTCAAATTATGGGATTGACGGTGGCAACAATATTGATGAAAACCCGGTGTTTTATGACGATATTAATGATGACTTTCGTATAATTTCCAATTCGCCATGTACGGATGTCGGCGACAACAGTGCCAACAACCAAAGCAATGATGTAAGAGGGGTGGGTTATGACCGTATTTTGAATAGCACCATCGACATGGGGGCGTATGAATACAATTCAGGTACCGATCCTGAATACGCGCTGGCTGTGTGGTCAGGGGCTATGAATAATAATTGGGCAACCTATGGCAACTGGTTGAATAATAGTGCTCCCGGTCCATATCATAATGTTGTTATACCTGATGAAGCCAATGATCCGATAATTAATAACACAGATGCTGCAACAATCAACAACCTGACCATCGAAAGCGGGGCATCCTTAACCCTAGAGAGTTGGTCTAACGGCACGGCTTCATTAATTGTTAACGGTACAGTAACCAACAATGGAACATTCGAAACCGAGTGCTTCCTGTGGGAGTTAGGCTGGCATTTAGTCAGTCCCTCAACCACCGGCATAACAGCCAATGATTTCTCTTGGAATGATGATCCGATGACTTGGCTGACTTCACATTCGGAAGTAACCAATGGATGGACATACAATACGGATTTGACAACATCCATGCCCATGGGTCAGGGATGGTCAGTGTGGGTGGATGATAATGAACCCGCCGATTTTAAAGTTGCATCCATGATCGGATCTATGAGGTTAACAAACCTTATTGTCAGCCTCTCATACAGTGGCAGCGGGGTTGAACAAGGCTGGAACCTGCTGGGAAACCCCTTCACCTCAGCACTCGACTGGGACGAAGGCAGTTGGGGGGTAAATACTACAGGAACCGTTTATGTGTGGGATAATGATTACAATAGCGGCGACTTCAGAAGCTGGAACGGAACCATCGGAGACCTAACGGATGGAATTATCCCTATCAGCCAGGGCTTTTTTGTTAAAGCTACATCAGAGGGAAATTTTACCATTCCGACAAATGCAAGGGTGCATAGCTCCACCGTGTTTTATAAGTCGGGCGAGCAGGAAAATGAAAGCCCGTATGTTAGGCTTCAGATGGAATATGGTGATCATGGAAATACGGTTTTCGTAGGTTTCCCCGAACACGGAACCTCAGGATTTGACCACAGGGGCGATGCCGATAAATTGATCTCCAGTGCCGATCTGCCACAGATATTCGTCACAGAAAATGACAGGAGACTATGCATCAATGCACTGGAACCGCTGAGCGCTGAACAAAAAAGCGTTCCACTTTTCTTGACACAGGTTATAAACGGGGAGTACACTTTCACGATGACACAACTGGAAAATCTACCGGATGTGAGCATCGAACTGGAGGACCTGAAAACCGGTAGTTTTCAGGATATGAAAAACAATCCGGTTTACACATTTACGGCCAATGAAGGCGATGACGAAGCCAGGTTTCTACTGCATTTCAAATCATTAACATTCGGAATAGATGACCCTGTTCAAATTGCAAATGGAAATATCAGTATTTATGCTATGAATAACAGGCTTTACATCGAATCGAAAGCAAATACGGCCAATGAATCCGGCAGGCTAGAGGTTTTTACAATGACCGGCCAAAAAGTTCTGGATAATAAAATCCCGGCTGGCAGTTTGATCAGTGTACCCGTAAATAGCATCGCTGGTAATTACATCATCGTTAGGGTGATTAAAGCAAGCGAAATAAAAACAGAAAAAATATTTATCAAGTAAAACCAAAAGAAAATGAAAATCAAAGCACTTAAAACTGTAAGGCATCTATTACTTATTGCATTCATGGCAATCTCATGGCAGGCATTTACACAATCTCCTCCTCCACCTCCGGGCGGTCCTTCTGGTGGTCAAAACACCTCTGAAAACAGAAACGGCGGGGGAGCTCCCATTGGTAGTGGTATGCTTATCCTGATTAGTTTGGGTGGTGCTTATGGCGGATATAAAGCATATCAGCATAAAAAGAATAGTTTGCTGGATTGAAGTGTCAATTCAATTTCCATGTAAAAGGAAAATTTATTGTGGATACAGTAAAACGTATTCATGATTTAAAGCAACATGATCAGGTCATAAACTTTTCAATCAATTCCTGATTGTAACATATCAGAGTGTTGAAATGCAATAAGGATAAGGGTTATCATCATTCTTGGCTGTCCTTTGTGTAAATAGTGCTTCTTCCAAATACACAAAGCAAATCATCGAATTTTACAATGAGGTTATCATCATGTTGTTTATGATTAAAACACCATGTTTTCACCTCATTATTACGGCCTTAATCAGAGATTTTTTTTGGGGATAGCATTCGAATGTTTAGAGGTAGGACGGAGGATATACTTGAAAAGGGCTAAATAAATGTCAATGTGTTAATATAAATTATTATAAATGTATCAATACATTGATATGTTTGTCATATAAAAGTATCTTTTCACTGACAAAATTAATGCTTATGGAAACTTTAAGGCAACTGTTTTACGAGAAATACGCAGCAACGCAAATAAAATCAATACGGTATTTTATGGGAGTTGTTGACTGGTCAAACCGGTTTATTGGTATCAAAGGAAGCCGGGGCGTTGGCAAAACCACGCTTTTATTGCAGTATCTTAAAATGAACTTTAAACCGGACAAGGAGGTCTTGTATGTAAGCCTTGATAATCTTTATTTTACTGACAATAGTCTTTACAAGCTTGCGAGTCAATTTTACAAAAAAGGCGGCAAATTATTAGCTGTTGATGAAGTGCACAGGTGTGAAAACTGGAGCGGTGAATTGAAGAATATTTGTGATGATATGCCCGATTTAAAGGTGATATTTACCGGTTCATCACTCTTACATCTGCAAAAAGCAAAATATGACCTGAGCAGGCGTGTGGTAATGTATCGGATGCCAGGCCTGTCGTTCAGGGAGTACCTGCAATTTGAAACAAAAATACCATTAACCGTTTATAACCTGGATGAACTTGTTGATAATCATGTTTTACTGGCCATGGAAGTGATTGAAAAGCTTAAGCCGCTGGCCTACATTGAAAACTATATGAACCATGGATATTATCCTTTTTATCTTGAAAATGTTAAATCGTTTCATCAAAAGTTATCCGAAAGCTTACTCACCGTTTTGGAGGTTGATATACCACAATTTGTATCCATTCAGACTTCGGGCATTGTTTATTTGAAAAAGTTACTGAAAATTATCAGCCGTTCTGTTCCCTTCAAACCCAATATGAACGCACTAAGCAGCCGAACAGGTATTAGCCTGAACACCATGAAAAACTACCTGCAATACTTGTCAGATGCCCGGCTAATATCACTTTTGTATTTTGATGAAGCTGGCAGAAATCGCCTGAATAAATCGGAAAAAATCTATCTGGAGAATACGAATCTGATGTATAACTTAGCAGAGGGTTTCCCTGAAATGGGCAATTTACGTGAAGCCTTTTTTTTAAATCAAACTGCCTTTAACCATCATATCAGGTCTTCGAAAGATGCGGATTTCGTGCTTGATGGAAAGTATGTTTTTGAAGTTGGTGGCAAAAACAAACAACAGAAACAAATAAAAAGGGTCGAGCATGGTTTTATTGTCAAAGATGGTATCGAAGTAGGATCCGGCAATATAATCCCTTTGTGGTTGTTTGGGTTTTTATATTGACCGTTTCAGCCTCATTAGAGGGGTTGTTGGGTTTTGATTCATAAGGGTTTATGAGTTTATGGGTTTACGGGTTTATGGGTTTATGAGTTTACGGGTTTATGAGTTTGCGGGTTTATTGCTCTCGACACCGCTTCCTTTGACAGGCACAGGAAATCGAAGGTAAGTCTGGTTTTTTATTGGTGATTTTTCTTTTTTTTGGCTGCTATTTTACCTGAGAAGATGCGTTTTGGTTATTTTTGCTCAGATTCGGCTGTAAAAATGCTTATCGTTGTGTGGCATTGGGGCGAACTATGTAACAATAAAATGAAACTATGGATACAGAGAGACTGTATAAGTATATTGAGCAAGTGAAAGAGGGGCGGAATAACCGGCCGAACCCTGAATTTAAAGAATATTCGCCGGTTGAGATGAGCCAGATATTGGATTCCATATTTGAAACAGACAGCCGGTTGCAACTGCTGCAACTGGCTGATGAGGATTACAAAAAAGTGCCTGCAATGCCAACGCTCACTAAAAAGATTGACATAAATTAAGATCTATGGATAGAAATAGTTTAACCCCCACTTATACCCAAATTGAAAGTGCTACAAGGCCTTAAGAATTACAATTAGAATATTAATGAACAATAAGCAAATCAGGGAAACAGCATACCAGTATATTTTGATAATCATAATTCTGGCAGCTATTGCATACAGAGGGGGCAGGGAATTTATTTTTCAGAAAAATGAACTTGAAGTCACAGTAGATTTACAAGCTTTGCAGGAGATCTACTCCAAGGCAACTTATTATGAACTTAACAGATACGGTGTATTTGATGTTTTTGACAGCAAAGACAAAAAAATAGGTTCAGCACTTCTTTCGACAGATTATTCCCGGCAATTTGGTTACGGGGGCATTGTTCCGCTCTTGATAGGTGTTGATGACAGCTTAACCATTACCAAAATCATACTATTACCTAATAATGAGACGCTTGATTACGTCCGGGCCATTTATGAAGATGAATTTATTGGTAAATGGCAAGGCGTCAGTTTGGAGGATGCTGTGGATTATAAGGTAGATGCCGTCTCTGGAGCTACTCATACGAGCAAAGCAGTGATTGCAGGCGTTAGGCATACGGCATCTTCGGTGGTGAGATCTGAAACATCAGTAATCACAGAAACAAGCTTTTGGAGTACGGTTAAGGATATACTGTTTCTGGGATTGATGGGGCTATCGCTGGTGATCGCTTACAAAAAAGGAACAGCAAAATACCGCATGGTTTATCTTTTTCTGGTATTGGTCATCATGGGGCTAATCATCAATAATGCGCTTTCTGCCCAATTGCTGCACAGCTGGCTGCAGGATGGTTTTTCATGGCATGCCAACTGGCAAACTACCGTGACATTTATACTGGCTATTACCATCTCATTTATCGGAAAGCGGAAGTATTACTGTAACTATCTCTGTCCGATGGGTGCATTGCAAGAGCTAACGAATCGCTTCACGCCTTTCAAAAAAAGAAATCTTCCTACACAAT
This sequence comes from Bacteroidota bacterium, assembly GCA_018830105.1. Classification (GTDB taxonomy): domain Bacteria; phylum Bacteroidota; class Bacteroidia; order Bacteroidales; family F082; genus UBA5536. The sequence continues at coordinate 652,418 of JAHJTC010000004.1, read as the reverse complement.
ATCAAGGGTTAAGCGTAAGAGAGATTTATTTGACATTGATTGCAGGCGCCCTGTTATTGGGCTTTACGCCCGAGTTATCCTATCTGGAGCCATTCATGTTCTTTTCATTTCGCATCGTGGGCATCGGATTGATCCTCTTCGGTTTGTCTGTTTTCGTGTTATCATTATTTTTCAACAAACCCTGGTGTTCAGTTTGTCCTACAGGTTGTTTACTGGATACGATTTCCTACAAAAAAATAAAAAACACTAAATCTTAAGAAGATAGCAATATGCAAAAATCAAAATATTTAAATATTATTCTTGCTATCGCCATATTGGTGCTAGTCATTCAATTAACAAACAAAAACGAGCGTTCCGAAAGGCAGACATTAACAACTGCCGAATCAGCATTGGATACCCTATTAACAAAATCAGATACTGCAATGAAACCATTTAAGAAGAAATCTTTAGGAGTAAGAAGTGAGGTGTACCCCAAACCTGCTTTTGTGATAGGCACTTACGACAAATCGGGCAACCCCAACATTATGACGGCTGCCTGGGCGGGCATTTGCAACTCCAATCCGCTCAGCATAGCAGTCTCTATGCGACCAGCTACTTACTCCTATGGCAATGTTATGGAGTCAAAAGCTTTTACGGTAAATATTCCAAGCTCCGAAATGGCCCGGTATGTAGATTATGCCGGCCGCTTATCAGGAAAAGACGTGGATAAATTTAAGGAGACCGGGCTCACGCCAGTTAAGGGGGAGTTTGTAAATGCACCTTATGTGAAAGAATTCCCTATCGTGATCGAGTGCGAGCTTACTACTTTTCATGATCTTGGTTCGCACAGGCAATTTATTGGAAAAGTGATAGATGTAAAAGTGAATGAGGCCGTGCTAAATGCTGAAGGCCGCGTGGATGTGAACGTATTGAATCCATTGATATACGGGAGCGGGAATTATTATGAGACGGGCCGTTGGATAGCAAAGGCCGGAGAGTCGTTGAACGATATTGACGGTAAGCCGTTTGTTCCGGATTACAGCCGGAGGTACGCCAATGAAACATTAGAGGTGATACATAACCGGAAGAGTGTGCGTCATTTTACTGACCAAGCAGTTTCAAAAGGACAAATTGAGGCGCTACTCAAAGCGGGCATGGCAGCTCCAACGGCGGCAAACAGGCAACCCTGGAAATTTTATGTAGTTACCAATGCTAAAACCCTGAACTTATTGGCTGAACAGTTACCTTATGCCAAAATGCTGTCGCAGGTGCAAGCCGCAATTGTGGTATGCGGTGATATGGATAAGGCGGGCAATTTAAAAGAGCAAGGCTACTGGGCACAGGACTGTGCAGCGGCCTCGGAGAATATACTGCTTGCCGCAGAAAGTTTAGGTTTAGGCGCGGTGTGGACAGCTGCCTATCCATACGAAGACAGAATCAAGGCGGTTACACAAGCGCTCGACCTGCCGGAGAATCATATACCCTTAAACGTTATTCCGGTTGGCTATCCTACCGGCGAGGATTTCCCCAAAGACAAGTGGAAACCTGAAAATGTCGTTTGGCAATAGCGGGGAGAAGATTGAAAGATTTGAAGATTTCTGATTCAAAGATTCAAAATTCAAAGATTCAAATCTATTTTATTTTTTATTTGAAAAGCCCATGAAATTGTTGACTTTTGTAGGTCTAATCTAAACTAATCTGGAGATGTTACCAGGGCCAACCTTAATCTTTGCTTGTCCGGAATGTGGACAAAAAGTTGCGAACGAAAGTTTGATGAGCGGAAATACCTTTGGTGCCCGCTATTTTTCTGATGGCAAACGCATTGCACCGATGTTGCCGGAATTCCCTGATTTGATCAGGTGTAGTTCCTGTGACTGTTTCTATTTTCTGCATGAACAGGAACCGATTGATGAATTGTATCCTTTTGAGGAGCAGTCGGATGTCACTTTAGAAGAAATTGACCAGGCGAAAGCGCCGGGCTTGGATGGCTTGGTTTTAGCACTTCAACAGGAAGTTGCCCGAAAAAAGGAAAATGAAATTGCGATCCGTTTGGATTTATGGCGCGCATTTAACGACAGAACCCGAAATGGGAAGTCCCTGTTTTTGAATGAAAATGATAAACACTTATATCATAACAATTGTGAGGTGCTAATTGCTTTGATTGAACCTAAAGAGGATCATTTTAAGCTTACTTTAGCCGAGCTATACAGAAACCTTAGTCGTTTTGAAGCGTGTTTGAAACTGATAAACAGCCTGGAAAATCCGGAATGGGATAGCTTGAAGAAACAGTTTATAACTGCTTGTAATCAAGGTAAGACAACGGTTTTTGAGTTGCTAAAAACTTGATTTGATGTTTTTTGGAAAATAACGCTACTTAATTATTGAAATAAGCATTTTTCCTTGCTCTGATATTTTCTTGCAGGTTTCTGTAAAAGAATTGGTAATCGTACCTATGGTAAACTCCACGGGGGAAAGCGCTTTTTCCGGCGACGTAAAAATCATCCGGATTGGGAGAGGAAACAACAAGCGCACCATCTGATCCTACTTGTGCATCAGTATAATGAAGGATAGCTGGTTGTGGATTTTCTTTTTCATCAAAGAAAACGGCGCCTTGGTTTAACGAATCAGCTGCATAGGTGGTTTTGGTAGTCCAGTTTAAAGGGTTGACGCAATGAGCACCTTCAAGCAAAACCGGTGAGCCTGTTGCATCGGGCGATTGGGTGTTGTAGGTAATGATTACACCGATATCATTTGATTTTTGTGCAATTTTTAACCAGGGGTGTTGCTTAAGGTCTTCATTGGTAACAGAATAGCCAATAACGTAAGCAGCAATAAGCTGTTCATTTATTAGCTTTTCCTTCATCATTTGCAGTATCATCAGGCTTCCCTGGCTGTGCCCTGCAATAAAAAAGGGTCTGCCATCATTAAGATTTTCGAGGTAATACTGAAAAGCAGCTTTAACCTGGCTGTAGGCAATATTAAAATGTTTATCAAATTCTGCTCCTTCAATGTTTAATACGGCAATGCTCATCTGTGGATAATATGGGGCAAAAATATTGCAATCATTTTCAAAAACACTGGCTTGCTCTTTATATATGCCAACAGCTTTTTCTTTTAGGGAATCATCTGACAACTGCATATTTGCAGGTGTATTTGAGAAATAAATAGTTGGATACACATAAAACACATCTGCCTTATGATTGATTATTTCTGGCTGGCTGATCCATGCTGAACTCTTGCTGTAATCAGCAATTGTTTGTGATTGAATTAGTTGTGTGCTTGAAAAAAGAAAAATTAAAAGAAAATACAATAGTTTCATAATGGTTAAAATAATGGGTTTTGGATATCGTCACCTGAGATGGTAAAGATAGATTTTTACTTGGGAAAATAAAAGCATTTTTCAAAGACCTCGTGCCTCTGTGCTTTATTTTTCTGCAATCAATCTATTTCCTTTTTCAAATCATTTTTGCCTGTTTTGAATGCCTGTGTAAAAAATTGGGGCAGAAAATCATAAACCACGCTAAAATTGGCTATGACTTTGTGATACATGTAAAGCATTTCCAAAAGAGTTTGGAAAGTTATTCGGAAGTTCTATTTTTACACCTAATTCCAAACCCAACTTATGCTTTTACAAATAGGAAACTATAGCAGGAGGAGCTTAGTAATGAATATAAGAACTGAAAACAAAAATGAACAGCTATAAAACAGAAGTTTTGAGCAAAATTTGCTATACCGAACTTGTTTACGAAAGAATAAATAAAAAGCTGAATAGCAAGCGATCGAAAGATGAGATTGAGAAAATGATTTACGAATTGATCGCTCAAACTCATGCGTCACAATTTCAAAAACGGGGCAAGAATATCTATGTTACAAATCACGATAGGAATATTAGCATCACAATAAATTCCAATACCCACAGGGTCATCACTATAAACAGTGATGAAAGAACGAAGCTGAATAACAAACTGTTGAAGTTGTAACTACAAATTATAACAGCCTAAATAAAAGAAAAACAACCCATGATTAATTGAAAAGTTCAAGCACATTCTGAACTGCATTGTCGATAAATGGTAATTTATGATCAAAAGACGAAAAAGATGTAATACACATAAGAGTGAACCTATAAATTAAAAGTTGGAATGTTTGCTTGAATATTTTACTCAGATTGAATAGCTTTGTGAAGTTGAAAAACCTTAATCAATACCTGCCATGAAACCAAAATATGTTCTTATCGGATTAGCCTTTATCTTATTGAGCCAGTTAGCCATTACACAAAATAAGGATTTGAGGTATTCTAAAGTATTCTATGAAGACTATTATTCCTTTCATGTTTCAGGAACAGCCTGGGCAGGGGAGGATAGCTTAATGCTGATCTCCGGAGACAGCGAAAATTATTATCCATCTGCTGGTTCTGTTCACCTGTTTGATATTAACGGCGAAATGATTTGGTCAAAAAAACTGGTTCTTCAGGGTTATAACATCCAGCCTACTGATATTGTGAATAGCCCGGATGGTAACTTCTTTATCACTGCAACACTGTTTTCCTATGAACCTTACGGGAAAGATATACTCTTGATAAAAATGGATAAAAGTGGCGAATTGATCTGGGTGAAAAGACTTTCAGATGACAGGTATTTGCATTCATCCGGGATGAGCATTACCGATGATGGAGGTGTGCTTATTACGGGTTATGTTTATGAAAGCCCGACATCCACATCAACTGGATTGATCTTGATTAAATACGATTCGCAAGGCGAACTTTTGTTTGCCAAATCCTTTTTTCATGAAAATTTACATCTTACTGGTTTATCTGTAGCCAGCCTTGATAATGAAGAGATTATAGTCGGAGGGCAATACAGACCAGATAACGAATATACCAGGCAGACAGCTATCATGCAATTTTCTTCGGGAGGCGAATTGATCAGGGCAAAGAAAATCAGTTTTGAAAATCAGTTTGATTCTGAATTTGGTGATCTGATCAGTGTTGATTCCGGCTATTATTTTTCCGGTAATTTTGGCGGTACGCCTGGTTCGACTCTTGTTTACATGGACAGGAATAGTAATTTCATTTGGGCCAAATCAATGGGTTTTGGTGGTTCAGGATCTAGCTATTACAGCGAACATCAAAGGATTAACAGGGATATTTCCGGAGAACACTTATTGATTTGTTATGAAGGAAGTTTTGTTAAGGCCGATTGGGATGGAAATCCGGTTTGGGCACAATTTCCTGAAATGATCAATAGTCAGGCAGTTTCACTTTCTGATGGAGGCTACTTATTTATCGGGCTTGGCCCAATTTTATTGGTTAAAGAGGTAACTGAGCCACATACAGGTTTTATACGAACAAATGAGATGGGTGAAGCCCTTTCGTGTAGTTATGGTTATCCGGTTGAAAGTACCTATTATACGCTTGTTTTTGAAGAGTTTACGGCTGAATCATTTGATTTTGGAACAGCCTCAACTATTTCGCTTGATTATTTGTTTTATGAACTTAGCTCAAACGATGAATGCGTTTCAATCATTGGCAATACTAACGAGAACAACACCAATAAACCTGATTTACAGATTTTCCCCAATCCCGGAAAAGGCCCTTTCAGAGTTTTGACCGAGGCTATCAATCCGGGGCATTTGGCCAGCCTTGCGCTTTACAATGTAAATGGAAAGCTTATTTATGCCAAAGAAGCGCATTGGAGCGAACTTCAACTGCTTGATGTGGATATGGAATCCGGAATTTATTTTGTCAGAATTTCCGCTGAGGATAAAGTGTTTACGGCTAAATTGGTGGTGAGGTAAATCAAAATTTTATCTTTAAGTAAAAATAAAACCACACCCGAAAAAATACTTCCAGGTGTGGTTGATTTAAAACGAGTTGCTACTAAATTTTCTGTGCAATAAAGAATGCATAACCGTAATAGTAACTGTACTTTTCATAAAGTTCGGCTTCGCGGCGTTCGTTGGCAACAAAAGCTTCTGCGGTTGTATTTCCGGCATATTTACTAAGGAATTGTACTTGCAACGGTTTTTGCGGAACGTAGAAATTTTCCTTCCAACAATTCTCTGGCAGGATGAAGACAGCAATTGGTTTGAAGCCGGCTTTCATCAGTTGCACCGTTTTGTTACCGATAGTGTCAATTCCCGGATAGGCGTCCAGCCAGAACGCTTCTATTTCGGCAGGGCGGCTGTCAGTAAACCAGCAAGCTTCCGAAATAGCGATGTGTCCGTCTTTTTTCAGGAATTTTTTCCATTCAATCAGTCCGCGCTCAAAACCAATATTATAAATCGCGCCTTCTGACCAGATCAAATCAAGCGATTCATTTTCAAATGGAAGTGATTCCATATTGCCTGCAATCCCTTTCACACGCTTTTCTAGCTTGAGATTAATAGCATGTTGGTTGAACAATGCTATGAATTCAGGAAAGAGGTCAACGCCGATAATTTGTCCTGAGATATGCTGGGCCATTACCCTGGTGTGCGAACCTGTACCGCAGCCAATATCGGCTATTTGTGCATGATCACTCAAACCCTTAATAAAACTAAGAGCCTTAAGCGTGTTTTCAGGGCTTCCGGGGCCTTGTCGTTCCAGTCCGGAAAAATATTCGCAAATGATTTGAAAATCGAAATCGTGTATGGATGTGTTTTCTTTACTCATGGTATTAAAAATTTATGGATCAAAACCACAGCACAAATAGTTTTGTGCTGCTCCGATCAAAATATTGTAATAAATAGTAATAAAAATTCATCAGGCAAGAACTTGCCTGAGTTTAACAAGGGCATAACCTGTGGCTAAGTGCCAGAGGTTATTTACTTCACCAGATCCATTTTAAAATTAAACATCCACTGTTTTTAGTTTGGCAAAATTAAAGTTTTTTTCATTGCTATGTAAACAATTTTTAATGGCCTAATGGTTTTTTTTAATATTATTTGTCGGCTATTCCTATTTTGTTTCAGCCCTTACAGAACTGTTAACGAATAAATCGCGCCGAAAAATGCCTCCAGCTTTTAAAAACAATAATACAAACAATACCCCATAACTTGTTGCATTCCTATAACCAGTAGCTTAAGCTGTTAAAGGATTTGGCAGACCGTGAAACAGTATATTCAGTTCGGAAACCAATAGTGTTGATGCCTGATTTCGGTTGATGAAAAGAATTCTGTCAGGCAGGTGAAGTGATTTGGTTTTTCGCAACAATTTCCCGTTTATCAGCAAAATTTCCACAAAAAAGAACTTCTATAAAGCCCGGAGGATGGTATTGTATGGTCTATTATTTTTTACCTTTATGCCTTGATAGCGTTAAAAGCAGGGAGATGGAGATTAGATGCAGTTGAAAATAGGAACAGAATTGGATAACCATACGCATTAAAGCCAATCAACAAATATGAAAAGACTAATTTTTGTTATTCTCGCAGTCGTGCTTTTGGGATGTAACAAAGACGATGAGATCTTAAACAATCAAGACTGGATTGAAGATATTGATTACATCCAGCAAGAGCTTCCTCAAAAACATCCCAATTTATTTTTCAAAATAACAGAAGAAGTATTTAACCGGGAAATTGATGAGTTGAAAAGTAAAGTTCCCCATTTAACAGAGAATCAAATCTTAGTTGAGTTAATGAAAATCTTCTCGCATTTAGGTGACTCTCACACCGGAATACTCAATAGTGATAACCTTGACTTTTTCACAAAATCCCCGGTAAAATTTGAAGTGTTCAACGATGGTATATATATCACCGACATTATTGAATCTGGAAAAAGTTATTTACAACAAAAAGTTGTGGCTATTAACAACACACCTATCGATACAATTCGACAAAAGTTTAAGACGATTGTTCCTCATGAAAATGAATATCATGTTAAAGCTTTCACCAGTTATCTGCTCAGAATGTATCAGGTATTAAACGGAATGGGCATCTCAGCTGCAACAAAATATACTATTCATCTCGAAAATGGAATGGAATTCACTGTGGGAGGTAACGCGATGGATGAAATAACCTCCTTTTATAGTGCTTATGACATAAACAACTTTCCATTGTATAGAAAAAACAATGATTTGAACTATTGGTACGAGATATTAGACAGTAACATTGTTTACCTCCAGTATAATTTATGCTACAATATGGATTCGTATTCGTTTAACAGTTTGATAGATGTATTATTTTATGAGCTGGAGCATCTTACTGTTGACAAATTTATTATAGATATTCGTTTAAATGTTGGAGGTTCGTCCTCGGTTATTACCCCTTTAATTGAGAAGCTATCAGAATGTGATGAGTTGGATGGAATAATTTATTGTTGTATGGGAGCTTCCACATTTTCGTCGGGATTATTGGCTGCAATTTCTTCAAAAGAAAACCTAAATGCCATTCTGGTTGGAGAACCAACAGGTGGCAAACCAAATCATTATGGCGATGTTTTATCGTTTACGCTGCCCAACTCCGGTTTAGTAGTTCATTATTCAACAAAATATGTTGCAGCATATAGTGATGATACAATAAGTGCGTTATATCCTGATTATTTTATTGAGAATTACTCAGAGGACAGTTTTAATGGGATTGACTCAGCTATTGAATTTATTAAACAGAACTAATTGTGCGAATAAAAATAGCACCTTGAGCAATCACCACTGCATATCCAGTCTTTCGGAAAGCCGGCGAGGACTTCAATAAATTATGTGATTCTATTCCGTTGCTGCGACAAAAAAGCGCTATTTATTTGTCAAGGTTTTTATGTTTTGGATGGTAATTTATTCTTTATCTTTATGCTTTTAAAAATCCTAAATTAGGAAGATAGGGCATAATTGTAAAGTGAAATTACCAGTTATGAACCTTGAAAAAACGCAATATCCCTCCCGGCAAAATTTGGCTTTGTTGGGATTTACCAATTATGGAGTGAATAATTATGAAAGCTATGAAAAATAAAGTTGCCGCAAAAGACTTTCCTGTCGTTTTCGTGGGCGGGTCGGCTGGTGGCCTCGATGCCTATACCCGTTTACTGCAAAATCTGCCGGCAGATATGGGTGTTGCTATCGTCATCGTTAATCATTTGAGAACTGTAGCCACCCTGCTCCACGAAATTCTCCCACACCATACAAAGATGCCGGTTGAATTGATCACCGAAGGACTGGTCATTAGGCCCAACCATGTGTTTATCATTCCGGAACAGCGCGATTTGCATGTTCTTAATGATGAGTTTCGCTGGTTCCGGCTTTCGGAAAAACCAGTGAGATGGCCTGTACTTGCTACATTGAGCTAAATGATATAAAACCCAGACTATAAGAGTAACACTTAAAAAAAGCAACTATGGAAACAGTTCCAAAAATCAAAAAACTAGGCTTTATTGGTTCTTTTGCGATTTATATTCCTGCTGCCTTGTTAATGTTTTTCCTCACGAAGTACCTCATACCCTATCTGAGCAGGCTAACGAGTCAGGAAACGATACTATTTTGGTTTATTGTCGGGGGATTGGGTGTTTTTCTGCCCTTAATAATTACGGGAGTATTGCTACTAAAAGGGGAGGGTTACCGGCTTACGAAACACACCTGGATTAACCGATTGAGGTTTAGAAAAATTACAAAACGCGATGTGTTATGGAGCATTGCCGGATTGATTTCAGCTGGATTACTCAGCGGATTAATCATGTTAGGTCTGGAATTCTTGGTTGGTGAATTCGACCATTCTCCGGCATTTATGTCGTTCGAGCCATTGACGAAAGGTCGTTATTGGTTGCTTTTGGTTTGGTTTCCTTATTGGATTTTAAACATTTTCGGAGAAGAGTTTTTATGGCGAGGCGTAATGCTTCCGCGACAAGAGGTGGCGTTTGGGAAATATACCTGGATAATTCACGGATTTGGTTGGGGATTATTTCATGTTGCTTTTGGATGGCAGCTGCTGCTTACGCTGATTCCATTGATGTTTATACAATCTTACCTTGTTCAAAGAACAAAAAATTCGTGGGTTGGCGTGATCATGCACGGAGGGTTAAATGGACCAACTTTTATCGCAATAAGCTTTGGATTGATATGATGAAGATGAAAATTAGAATCTTGGCACTTCTCCTGGCAGTTTGGTTCAACACTTCCTTAATTCAAGGACAAGAACAACTGCTGCCAATTGACAGCATCTATTTGACCTCAATTGATGATTTTTATAAAAAAGCAGAAAAAGTAAAAAGTGAAATATGGACAGGAATGAAACTTGCCCCTATTTGTCTGTTTAGGGTAAACGGTCCCGCACTGCTCTATAACCATCCATCGCCTCCCGAAAGTTTTATAAAAGTATCGGATAGCTTGTATCTTGGTGAACAACAGGAATTACAACTTTTTGGAGCAACCCAGGTAGAAATTAATGGCACATTAACAGCTATTGTCGATTATGGACTAGCTCATTATTCAGGCCAAGAGGAGGTTTATGCTGAACTTTTCCATGAGTTACATCATGTTTATCAACGCAATTTTGTTACACAAATCCAATTTGATAACCCCGCTGTTTTGTTGGTTTATCCCGAAAATTATTTAAACGATGGTTTAAAACTATTTGAACAAGAAACGCTTTACAAATTGTGTTTTGAAGGTGACAGCAGTAGTTTCCGGAAGCTGCTGAATCAGTTTTATAGTTGCAGATTAGCAAGGGAACAGCAAATTGGAGATTTTATGAAGTACGAAGAGACAGTCGAAAATATGGAAGGTCCGGCTTTCTATTGCGAATACAAGTTTTATGAGCAGTATTCGTCCATGAGTGAACTGTTAAAAGCGAATTATATTGAGAAACACTTCTTTGGCGCCTTAACCACTCCCTACTATGGCCGAAAAAGTTTAAGACACAGACATCTTGCAGCAGGAATGGCGCTCTGCTATCTGCTTGATAAGCATTTTAGTAATTGGCAAGCTGCGTATTATTCACAGGATTTGTCGTTGTATGATTTTTTTATTGACAAATTCGCTCCACAAAAGCTTGACTTAGCTATGGATTCGGTTTATGTTCAGCTCAGTAAGTTTCACACAAACCGGGAACTTATGGGACACCAGCATTCTTTTCACAATTTTATAAGCCAAGCCGGCATAAAGATTACCCTCAGCTTTGATCAAAATCCCCAATTCAAAGGATTTGATCCCATGCATGCTGAATCACTAAATGATAGCACCATTTTGCATAAAACTTTCTTAAAATTATCAGGTAGCCGGGATAACGAAATTTTTATAACACATAATGAGGTAGTTACAATAATAGATAAGGAGATTTGGTTTGTTAAGAAAGTCATTCTTTTTGCTCCCGAAGCCGCGATTTCGATTAAAAATAACTGGATTGAAGTGGATGTAGAAGGAAAAAAAGTTTTTTGGACCGGAAAGCTAAAAATGAGAACCGATAATGAACTCTTTTTCAACTGCGACATCTAAAGCACTAAATGCTTTTTGCCGCTTTATGTTGGTTTGGGGGGCAATTTATTTTTTATCTTTATGCCTTGAAAGGATTACAAAACCATGAAAACCGGACATACATCCAAGATGAAAATAGACGCAATAGTGCGGGTATTTGCTTGTTACCAGTAATGTAAACAGAACGATGAAACGAACAACAATTACAATTTTTATCATCTTAATCGGACTGACTTGTCAAGCACAAGAATTGATGAATCCGAAAAAAATCAAATTTAAAAATGGTTTTGAGCATAAATCTTCAGAAACGAAATTTCCGCAAACTTTGGAAAACGATTTTGAGCTAACCGAAGTTTATGCTTTTGACAAGAAAAAGCAAAACATTGGAGTTACCTACGAGAAAAAAACCGAACCGACAGGTAAATTAAACATTTATATCTATCCTGCCGGAGATGGAACAGAAGACCGACTAAGAACGGAGTATCTGACGTCAATGCAATCGGTAGCAAATTTGACCGACAATGGATTAGGGGTAACTCAATATCCTGTAAAATTCAGCGGAAAAAAATATGACGGTAACGGATTTAAGGCAGATTTTAAATCTAAAAACCAGGAAAACTCAAATTTGTCAGTTTACGAGTGCGGAACTTGGTTTTTAAAACTTAGATTGACAACTAATGAAAAAGATTCCATACAAATTTCAAGATTGGAAAAAAAAGTGCTTGAAACAATTGACCCTTCTCAATTGACAGAGCAAAATAAATTGAATCCGAAAGCTAGTATTTACTATTCAAAGGTTGCTTTTCAAGATTCAATTCTTTTAGGTTCTGCGATGGGGAGTGCATTTAAAAAACTGGAGTGGGTAATGGACAATGTGCCTGAAAGAGAAAGAGCTTCTGGATTTCCAGGACATTATCTCGAAATGCAACTAGCGTCTTTTAATGAGTTTATCGCATTTGACAAAAAATATGACTATAAAAAATCTGAATTCACTCAAAATTACCTTAAGCAAATAAATTCATTGATTGACTCTGGGTATTTGGACGAGTTCATAATGAAAGAGTTTTCTATGGTAATGATTGTGCCAGAAAATCACGAATTCGACTTTGATGGATTTGAAAAATGGAAAGCAAATAATGAAATAGAAATTAATCTGAACGAATTATTTTATGTAATTGCGTTTGGACAAAAATAAACACTACTGGCAATAATGTATAAGCGTAATGTGGCCTAAAGCGCTAAATTTAAACTAATTGAATATTAACAAACATATTGCCAAACTGAAAGTGAAATGATTCTAAATCCCCACCTGCGTGTAGCTTCAAAACGTTGTGTGCAAAATTAAACAGACCATGCGTAAACAGATAAACATATTGATTTTATTGCTGACATTCAGTAATTTGAATGCTCAGAATGACGAGCACATAATAAATGAAATACTCTTCGACCTTTTTGGTTTGCAACAGGACACAATCTTAATTAAAAACTTAAAAACAAAAACTTACTTTGAGTATGACTCAGTTTCTTTTGAGAATATGACTGGATTGACCGTTCCTTCAAAAATTATTTCTGAGTGGAAAAATAATGAAGAAGCACAAGAATATAGTGCCGAATGGAATGAGCAAAACTTGAATAAAAATGATACATTGTTTCTAGAGAATGATACAGTGATTGGCAAAAAACCAGTTTTCAAATGTTTATCAAAAGACAAGATTGACCAATTGTTTGAAAAGACTAAAAAACGAGAAAAAATATACTCAATTAGTAAAATACTACTAGATAACTCAAAAGAAAATGCAATATTTCACTTTATGATAATCCCATGGCCAGGAGACTTTTACTCTGAGACAATTATAATAAAGAAAGTATTCGGCAAATGGAAAATAATTGAAAGATTTGATGTTACTATGACATAAAAAATTCTGCACACAATAAATAAAACACTGAGCGGTCTGCTAAACCCAGATCCCCTGCTACCCCCGCACTGCGCGTACTTTCTCACCGAAAGTAATCCTTTCGCGTGGCTTTATCTGATATGATATTTTTGCCATTAACAATAATGACCATTTTAATTCGCAACACACTAAAGAAGGAATAACAGGCTATAACAGCACTTATAGCATCCCAAGATCTGTGATCAGCGTTTGGCAATTGTCGGGAATTGCTCTATATTTGAAAGCAAAAGCCTCAATGATTTTATTTATGAAAGTAACAAAAGCAGTCAGGTCAACTTCGAATCCTCAGGCACAGAAACTGTAAAAATTCTTTACGCGAAATGAAAAAAAATAGATCAGAGCATACAGATTCAGAAGCTACGAATGTGGCTGTGTCCTTTTTTGAAACGCAAGATGAATTTAGACAATGGCTGGAAAAACATCATGAAAAAGAGACAGCACTAATTGTTGGGTTTTACAAGCTAGCTAGCGGAAAACCTTCAATGAACTGGTCGCAATCTGTTGATCAGGCACTTTGTTTTGGTTGGATCGATGGCATTAGAAGATCAATCGACAAGGAGAGTTACAGCATTCGTTTTACGCCACGCAGAAAATCGAGCAACTGGAGTGCAATCAATATTAAAAAAGTTGAAGAGCTCACGAAAGCAGGACTTATGAAGCCTGCAGGCTTAAAGGCATTTAGTTACAGAACAGTCAAAAAATCCGAAATTTACTCGCACGAAAATGAGACCGTATTTAGTGCAAATTTTGAGAAACAGTTTAAGGAAAACAAAATGGCATGGGATTTTTTTATCAATCAAGCACCCTCCTATAAAAAGGCGATAACGCATTGGATAATGAGTGCCAAACAAGAAAAAACCAGACTATCACGATTGGAGAAAACAATAGAAGAAAGTGGTCAACAAAGGCGGTTAAGGTAAAAATTAGCGAATTGCTAAAATGATTTTTTTGGCAATCAAAAAAAGAACAGTCTTGACTTTTTAAATCACGGAAAATACGTATATTTAAGAATTATTTAAATTACTCAAAACTAATAAAATATAATGCGAAATTTAATATTAATTGCAACTGTTTTTCTACTGACATCGGCAATTTCACTGGCAGGGGAAGAATCGGATGAATTTATCAGAAGGAAAATTGAAAATTCTCATTTTAAGGCTATAACTGCATTTGGAGAACCTGTCTATTGCATGCAGACACTTTCTCAGTATTATACAAACCGTTCTTTTGAAACAGCCTGGAATCCGCACACCACTGTTCAGTTAATTACCTCCATACAACAAGCATATTTAGAAGGGTTAAACCCATCCGATTATCATTTGCAGCAGCTTTTGGAGCTTACAGTAAACCAACCAAAGACTGAATTAGCAAAGGCGGAGCACGACCTGTTGTTGACAGATGCTTTCCTGCTTTATACCTCTCATCTGTTGTCGGGAAAGGTAAATCCTCAAACAATAGATGCTGAATGGCATGTTACCCGAAGAGAAGGAGATCCGGTTGAGCTTTTACAGCAGGCATTATCTACAGGAGAGGTGATTGCTGCCATCCAAACAGCTTTGCCAAATCATGCCGTTTATAAAAATTTAAAGGGTGCATTGCAAGCTTATCAAAGATTGAATGCAGCAAACTGGACGACAATAAATAATGGGACAATGATTAAAAAAGGGATGGAGGACCAGCGCCTTTCAACTATTTCTGAGCGACTAATTATTTTGGGCGACCTGAAAGACAGCAATGCCAATGAAAACATAGCTTATGATGACAAGCTGATTGCAGCTGTGCAACAATTCCAAGCGCGGCACGGGCTTGAAAACGAAGGCAATATTGGCCCACAAACCATAGGTGCGCTCAATGTTTCCATTCAGGAACGCATCGAACAGATCGAGGCAAATATGGAGCGCTGGCGTTGGTTACCACGGGAGTTTGGCACATATTATATTTTGGTGAACATCGCTAACTTTGAATTGGATGTGATAAAAAACGGCGAACTGGTACTTACCCGAAAGGTGATTACCGGCAAGTCGTACCGCAGGACACCGGTATTCAGCGCGCGCATGCAATATTTAGTGCTTAATCCCACCTGGACGATACCTCCCGGCATTCTTAATTCAGATATATTACCTGCTGTGCGAAAAGATCCCTCGTATCTGGAGAAAAAGAAGCTGACAGTACTTGACCATGAAGGAAAAATTATCGACCCATCTGGAGTGGATTGGAACGGTAAGGCTGCCAGAAGCTACACTTACCGACAGCCACCGGGGCCGGACAACGCACTCGGTGAGGTAAAGTTCATGTTTCCGAACAAATATCACGTTTACCTGCATGATACACCCTCGAAGGAACTTTTCGGCAAGAGCGAACGGGCTTTGAGTTCTGGTTGTATCAGGGTTCATGAACCACTTTCGCTTGCCGAATACCTGCTGAACGACCCGCAGAACTGGAACAGACAGAAAATCGCCAAAGTAGTTTCTACACAAAAAACACAGACTGTTCAGTTGAAAGAACAGCCTAATGTTCATCTGCTGTATTGGACAGCCTGGACAGACACTAATGGCATCATAAATTTTCGGAAAGATATTTATGAACGCGATAAACCATTGATAGAACAACTTAAAGTGAAAGCTCCTATGCAGAAATAATGAAGAAAGTGATAATCTACAGCTGCTAAAAAAGTATGTTCCTTCAACTTGGCGGGAAGTAAGTGAAAATCTGTATCTCAGCCCAGGGGCAGTCTGTAACACACAACTTGCCGGGTATTTGGTGTTTCATACGGGATAGTGTTATACCTTTGCAGCCTGATTAATCGTTTTTTAAACGAACAAAGCATCAATTATGATGATAAAACAGTTGTTGTTCATTTGCTTTTTGATTCAGTTTTCGGTTGCAAGCGCACAAATATTGCCTCCACAACATTTGTTTCGGCATGGATTGGAAGGCAAAGTCAAGTCCATCTCAGAAATAGTTAGTGCTAACGATTCTTCCTCCGCTGAGTTTTCATTGATTACAGCAACTTTTAACGAAGCAGGTTACATTCAAACTGTACAACAGTTTAAAAATGAGGCACTTTTTTCTGTCCTGAAGTATTATTATCAACAAGATAGCGTAGCTGATTACGCTGTTGAATACAATCCGAACGGATCCGTATATATACGCATTCGCTTTGAAACGGATGAAAACGGTTTCGTCGAAAGAGCATTTTACGACAGATCGGAACAAAAAAAAGTGGATGCCAACCGCCAGCCTATCGAATTGGAGTATTATCAGTTTTATCAGGCTCAGTACCATCAAATCAGAATAAAACATGACTTTACGGGCAGAATGCTTTCTCAAAAGTATTATTCGTTAGAAGACGATCTTTTATATGCCCATGAGTATGAGTATGATTTTCGGAGCAATTTGACCGGAATGAAATACAAAAATGCAAAGAACCACCTGATCCATTGGTCGAAATTTCTGTACAATGATAAAATGCTGGTGAAACAACAAAAAGTTTTTAGAGACAATACCTTGATCGAAAAGATAAACACTTCGTATGAATTGGACGAGCAAAAAAATTGGGTAAAAAAAGTTGCAACACACATTTATCCAAAAAATATCTATAACCAGAATAAGCAGGATAAAACGGAAATACGCACAAGGAGCATCACTTATTATGAGGAATAATTTCACGATCGCTGCAGTGCATCTTGCCTTTTGAGTTTAAAAACACGTATCTTTACCGCGAAAAAGGGAGTAATTAGGGTAATATGTTTTGGATTCATTTGAATCAATGCACAGATAATGAAGCATTTAAAGAACGTATTACTTGTTTTTTGTTTGGGAATATTCATTACCGGTTTTGCTCAAATTGGTATTGGAACAAACTTTCCTGCAGCATCGGCAGCACTTGATATTTACAGTTTATCAAAGGGTTTTTTGTTGCCAAGAATCTCGTTGACCGGCGACCTCACAAATCCTACACCGGTAGTTTCACCTGCAGTAGGTCTCATTGTATTTAATGTTTCAACCCAACAGGAAATTGGCTTCTATTATTGGTCAGGTAGCCAATGGATTAAATTGAGCGATTCAACCACAACATACCTTACAAGCACCGGTCCAGCAAATGATAATGCTGTTGCCCGTTTCCAGGGTACGACCGGAAATGAAATCCAGAATTCAAGTGTTTCGTTAACTGATGATGGGTCGTTAACGGGTATTAATCAATTGGCAACTAATACTATACAGATTTCATCAAGTCCGAGTTCCGGCCATCAGCTTGTAACGGATAATACAGGATTAGGAAGCTGGCAATCGAAACCACCAGTTGATGTGCATTTAAATGGTCAGCTTGTGCTAGCCAATGCGAAATCGCTCAATTTTACCGGGGGAATTCATGTTGAGAACAACACAGAAAATAAAGCTACTGTGAAAATTTTCAATAATAATGTGACCGGAAATATCATGCAGTTGTCGTCGCCCGACGCTTATAATTTGAATACAGACAGCCCTACACCTCTTGAATGGAAAACAGAACATTACAAAGACGAAGCGAGTTTTGCACACTCCAACACAGAAAATCCCAGCCGGATATATGTGAAGTCAGATGGCATTTATGAGATAAATTTTTTGTTTAGTGCTTTAAACCAAACAATCAAAAGACAGACCATAAGAGCACAAATCAGGAAAAACGGGACGACCATTATTCCTTATTGTACATCATATTCTTTTACCTATCAAATTGCCGACAACAATATATCGCATACCAGTTCTTCTTTTTTGATACAGTTGAATGCCAACGATTATATCGAACTGATGAGTAACCGGCAGACCAATGAGGGATTTCTGCTGCTCGTTCCCAATGAAAATGTTTTCTTTATCCGATTGATGAGAAACCTATAATTGAAAAAATGAAACTACGAAAATATTTATATACACGTCTAATCACTCTAATCAAAGCAGCAATCCTGCTTATGCTTTTTCAGTATCCGGGTGTTTTGTTGATGGCACAGGTTGGCATACAAACCGACACGCCTGATCAATCTGCCATGCTCGAGATTGTTTCGCCCGATAAAGGGCTACTTGTGCCACGAGTGAGTTTAACTGCCTCATTAACAAATCCTTCACCTGTGACTTCCCCTGCGGTGGGTTTGCTTGTTTTTAATAATGGCAGCTTGCAGGAAGAGGGTTTTTATTACTGGACAGGCACAACTTGGAAAATGCTAAAACCGGCAGGACAATCTGATGTTGTTGGGCCGGCAAGCTCAACAGATGAAGCCATTGTGAGATTTGATGGTACAACCGGAAAGCTTTTGCAAAACTCCACCATTCTTCTGGATGATGCAGGGAATGTGAGTGGTGTCAATAATATTGAAGTCCAGCAATTTATCATGCCTACAAATGCAATTGCAGATCACGTGCTTACTTCTGATGCCAATGGAAATGCCACCTGGCAGGATGCGACACCCCTGGATATTGAAGAAGATAACATTGTTGTTGCACCTAATGTAAGCACTTTGAACTTTGAAGGTTCGGTTAATGTTACCAATGCAGGTAATGATGTGGCTGCAATTTCTGTTGGAACAGCGCTTTCTGAAGAGCAAGTGATACAGGTGGGATCAACTTCCAGCTTTGATATGAATACCGACCCGGCAGTTGCCATACCCTGGAACATAGAAATGTTTAAGGATGGCGCCAGCTTTATCCATTCAAATAGCACAAACCCGACACGTATTCAGGTACTGGCAAACGGTACTTATGAAATAAATTATATGTTCAGTCTGGTAAATACCACAAATCAGCGAAAAACACTTAGGTCACGTATTCGTGTAAATGGCACAACCTACATCGACAGAAGTGCTTGTTATGCTTTTACATACAGCTCAAGCGACGATAAAGCTACCTTGGTGAGCAGTTCTTTTTTGCTGGACTTAAACGTTAACGATTATGTTGAGATATTAGTGAACCGGCAAACGAATACAGGAGCTGTTAATCTTGTTCCAAACGAAAATTTGCTATTTGTAAGAATTATGAGAACCTGGTAATGAAAACACTTTTAATACTTTTCGTTGTTCTGTTTGCAGCTGTGAGTCCTCAGTCAGTGATTCGTGCGCAACTCTGCCTCGATCCGGGGGCATCAATTACAGTTAAAGATGGAACACTTTTTAGTGCTGGAGGTGGTTTAACGATCAGGTCAAACGCAACGGCTTCAGGCCATTTGGCAGATCAAACAACAACTGGCGTGCAAATAAGTGGTGCTGTGAATATAGAACGGTATATTGCTGCGAATGGGTGGCACAATATCAGCTCGCCAATTGCTACGGCTAACACCACACTTTTTGGATCAAATAGCCTGATTTTCTATTACGATGAAACATTGGTTCAGAACGATTGGAATTTTGGTTGGGTGTGGCACAATGGAAGCATGGAAAGCATGCGCGGATACGACCTGCTGCTCGAAGGAGGTGCTGTGAATGTTCAATTTGCAAGTGCTGATCCACTGCAATTGCATACCGGAAGCTATGCTATTGCTGTTTACAACACCACACACCCCGAAGGTGAAATACCAGAGCGCAAAGGATGGAATTTGCTGGGCAATCCCTTTGCTTCACCCATCGACTGGCTGAACGCAGCCGGGTGGAACAAAGCTGCTATCAATGATGTGGTATATGTGTGGGATCCCGCTAATGATATTTATACAGCATTTATTGGTGGTTCAGATCCAATCGGAATTAACGGGGCAACACAATATATTCCATCCTGTCAGGGTTTTTGGGTGCAGGCACTGCAAAATGGAAGCGTGCAGGTATCCAATGCTGCCAGGGTTGGCATAGCCACGGGAACACCCGATTATTATAAGAAAACAAGAAGTGTTTATCCGATCATACAGCTGTCGGTTACCGGAAATACCGGTTCAGACGAAACGATTATCAGATTTTTGGATGGGGCTACTGATAATTTTGACCAAAATAAGGATGCGATCAAACTTTTCAGTCCGAATCCAAAAATACCACAGCTTTACACTACTGCTCCCAACAATAAGCTTGCGATCAATTCAATGGGCAAGGAGCGGTCGTCTCTTGAAATTCCAATCCTTATTAAAGGAAAAATAGACGAACCCCTTTTGCTCGATATTATGACGCTGGCAAATTTTGAGATTGGAACTGAAGTCTACTTAAAAAATACACAAACACAAACACTTATTCAACTTACTGAAGGCATGCAGATACAGCTCAGTCAAACCGGAGCATTTGCAACACAAAACTTAGCTGTTGTGATCAACCCATCCGAAGCGGAATTACAAACCCAAAAAACGCCATTCATCGTTTTTTTTAACCAAAATGGCGAGATTCAAGTGAACAACACCACTGATGAATCAAAATATATTAGCCTGATGCTATACGACATCACCGGGAAAATTGTCGCGAAAAACACTTTTGAAATCGTTTCAGTGCTTACATGGCGGCCCGGAACTATGAAAGGGATTTTTGTTTTGGTAATCAATGATTCTGGTAATATCTTTACCCACAAATTATTTAACAACAACTAAGCCTAAAGCAGATAATCATGCAGATCAAATTAACGATAAGGCAAATAACTTAAAAGAAAACTTAACTTTACACAATAATTAATAAACATGAATTTTAAAACACCCAGTATGAAAACATTAGCTCTCACAACGATGCTCGTATTCATTTTTTTAACACCATTTACGATGCGTGCTCAGGAATTGGAGGTAACACCCGGCACCATGATGTTTAATGTAAATCCAGGCTCCTCGCAAACACAGCAAGTATATGTCCGCAATAAAGGGAACAAACCCCAAAACTTTGTTTTTAACCTCGCTGATTGGCTGGTAGATGAATCCGGAGAAACAAAATACTTTGCACAGGGAACAACAGCAAGATCCTGTGCTGATTGGATCACCGTTTCGCCTGCATTGGTAACCTTGCAGCCAAACGAATCAGCAAATATTAATGTAACCATGCTAGTGCCTAATGATGAATCATCGACAAGATGGGCGGTGCTGTTTGTGCAATCAGCTGAAGAAACAACGGGTGCTCAGGCTATTGACAAAGAGGTGCAAATGGGATTGCAGGTTGCAGCCCGTATTGCGATACCCATCTATCAATCTCCTTCTTCGAATAAATTGTTTAAGGGCGTAATTGAAGGACTTGAAGAAAAAATAGATGGAGTAGGATTACGCAATTACAGGACTCGAGTGATCAATACCGGAGACAAACTTCTCAATTGCAAAGTGTATTTTACCTTTTCCAATTTGCAAACTGCTGAAGAGTTCATTTCAGAACCCTTTAATTTTATGCTTTTGCCTGAATCAAGTAAGACAATCAGCTATAAGCTCGAAAAAGAACTTGAAAAAGGTAAATATGCGGTATCTGCAGTTTTGGATTATGGGTACAATGAAGAACTGGATGGTGTGCAAATTGAGATCGATATAGAATAGTGTCCGTCCATAAAGTCCAGTGGCTGATTCATAATGTCCGATAGCTGCGTTGCTATTTTAGCGGATTTGAAGTCTGTTGACATTTATATACCTTCAATCAGTTGTTTTGTAATTGATTAGGTTTACTTTAATCTCAAAAACTGACGCATGAAATTATTCTTGCTTATCTGCTTTTTCACTATAGGTAATGGCCTTTTTTCGCAACAAATTAGCTTTGTTGACAGTCTTTACCATCCTGATACCAACAGTATATCAGCAGTTGTTGCAAAGCAAGTTATAGCCGGAAACGATACTGTTGCAGACGGGAAGGCGGTTTATTATTACCTCAATGGGAATATCAGGCAAGAAGGCCTTTATCGCATGGGAAAACGTGATGGTATTTGGCGAGGGTACACCTACTACGGACGAAAAAAATGGCTGACTACCTATGAAAACGGACTTAAAAATGGCTTTTTTAAAACATTTTACGAAAACGACACCATAAAGCTTTCAGGAAGATACCTGAATGATAGCCTGGTTGATACAGTGAGATTGTATTACAGGAATGGCGTGCTACAGGAAAAAAGAGTTTATGCAGCCAATCAGCTAAATGGTTTAACAAAAGGTTATTATCCTAACGGAAACTTAAGTTATGTTTTCAACTATACCGACAGCATCCAGGATGGATTGTATGAGCGTTATTATGCTTCAGGGAAAATTCGTGAGCGTGGATTAATGAGAGAAACATATTTTTATGGACCTTACAAATCCTACTATGAAAACGGGCAAATAAGCAGTCAATACGCGTATAACGGATTTAAAATCCATGGACCCTACCTTGTCTTTTATCCGGATGGCAGTAAACAGATTACGTGTAATTACGTCAATGGGCAAATAGACGGGACATTTCTTAAATACCACAAAAACGGCCTAAAAGCTGAAGAAGGGGAATATCGAAATGGCAGTTTGTATGGCACATGGAACTATTACCATGAAAATGGAAATATTTATATGACCGGTAATTATGTGGATAGTAAAACACAGGGCAAATGGGAGGTGTACTACGAAAACGGTACACTGAAACAAACGGGAAAATACAAAGATGGAAAATCAGAGGGTGTCTGGAAATTTTTCTATGAAGATGGACAGCTTAAGTCTCAGGGCATTTTAAAAGAAGATCTTTTGGATGGACATTGGATACAATATTATCCGTCAGGTCAGGTGCAGTTTGATTTGTATTATCGCAACGGCAAACTTGAAGGAATACTTACGGCTTTTGATGAGCAAGGCGGTATAATTGAGCAGTCTGAGTATATGGACAATCAACTCATTAGACAAATCAAAGGAAAAAACATTGAAAACAAATAAGTTATGAAATTTTATCTTGTTTTATTTCTTGTAACGTTTTTTCTTCGGAGCACGGCTTTTAGCCAGGATTTTCCGCCACCAAACCCATCTATGTCGGTCAGTATTTTATCAGGATATGGCATTGTCTTCAATTTTGATGCAATAGATGATTACACCGATGGTATCATGAACGAAGGCCAATCAACTTATATCAGGATAGGATCTGTTATTGATTGGAAGCTGCAGTTCGCCGCAGATCAATCCATTTTTTATGGCGAAAACAATCCTGCAAATCAAATGGAGCTGAATAACGTAGGTGTGATTGTGATTTCGACCGGAACAAATGTGGACGACGGATCGCAGATCATTAACCATGCTCAATCTGTGCCAATTGCCTTGCAAAGTAATGAGGTTACACTACTCAGCAAAGGCACGGAAAGCAATAAGGGTTGGGGCATCGAAAACGCATTTATCCTAAATTGGGAAATGGGAACGCGCAGGGGTAATATGAACAACCAAAGTATCTTTGAACAACATATTGCCCCCGACACTTATACACTAACAATCGTATTGACTCTTACGGCTAATTAAGTGAACAAGACTAGTTAATGAAAAAAATACTTATCATAGACGATATTCCTGCAAACCTGTATTTTATGGAGATTATTCTCGGTAAGAAATTACCTGAATACATGGTTTTAACAGCAATGGAACATAAGTCTGGTCTTAGTTTGGCTGAAAACGAACTGCCCGAATTGATCATTCTCGATTTGAATCTCCCGGAGGTTAACGGCTATGAAATTTGCAAAACCATAAGAGCGAAAAAGAGCACAAAAGATATTCCTGTTTTGATGGTATCTTCCAGTGGCGACAATCCAAAAATCAGAACAACAGGTTTGCTGGCAGGAGCTGACCTCTTTATTTCGAGACCATTTAATATAGAAGAGTTTGTTGCTGTGGTGCAAGTTATGCTGCGCAAAAAAGAAGTGGGTGATCTGCTTAAAAAGCAGAACAAACAGCTTGATGCACAAATCAAAAAACAATTGAATGAATCGGTTGAGCAGGAGAGGAGGCATGAACAAATTTCCTCATTCGTTGCCGAATTCTTCTGGGAGGTCAACGCCGAGCTGCGTTATACTTATATCAGTCCGACCATAAAAAATATATTGGGTTATAAAGCCGAAGAGATCATTGATACATTTCATCTTTTCGACTTTATTGATGAAGGTTATAGTCAACAAGAAATCAATGTTTTATCTGAAAGTATCAGGCAAGGAGAGAGCTTTAGCAGGATAAAAATTCAATGTCGTGCGAAGGATGGCGACAGATTATGGTTTGTTTTTAGTGGGTTTCCAATATTTGACCAAAACGATGAGCTGATTGGCTACAGAGGAGCATTTAGCAGCATTACGCAGCAAATCATTGAAGAAGAAAAGCATGCGCTTGTTATCAACACCTCAATGGATGGTTTTGTAATGCTTGACGAACAAAACAATATTATCGAGGTCAACCAGGCTTTTTGCAAACTTACAGGTTACCCATGCATGCAGTTACTGGGCAAAAATTTTACCTCAAACGATGATTTGTTTACGGAAGATAAACTGAGACCTATTCTCGACTTAAATTTAAACTCAGACAAAAACAATAAAACATCCATTCATCATCGTATCGAAACAAAACTTAAAACAAATAAGGGTGAAGTACTGGATGTTGAATTAAGCATCAATTTTTCTGTGATAGGAGAGGATAACCGGTTCATCTTTGTTCGCGATATCACTGAAAGAAAAAGAATCGAGGAATCAGAAGCCAAAAATCTTGAACAAATTCAGACCTATCAGGACAAGCTTAAAAGCTTACACCTTAAATTAATCAATACTGAAGATGAAGTAAGAAAAAAAACAGCGGCTTTTTTACATGATGGAATAAGTCAGAATCTGGCGATGGCCACCATGAAGTTATCAGCAGTAGCTGATGGCATTGTTGGTGACAAAAAGCGTCAATCTCTAAATGATGCGTTGCAGCTCATTGAAAAATCCATCAAAGAAAGCAGGCTTTTGACTTACGATCTCAGCCCTCCCATTTTGCATGAGCTCGGTCTCGTTCAGGCGCTAAAATGGAAACTTGAGAAAATTGAAGCTGAGTTTGGTATTCAAACACGCCTTGTGGAGAAAGGCAATTTGCAGGATATCTACCATGGTCAAAAACTTATGCTTTACCGTATTTTGCTCGAACTTTTCAATAACACGGTAAAACATGCCGGAGCCAGCGAGTTGATTTTAGCGATCGGGCTTGAAGAAAAAGGCTTATCATTTAAGGTAACAGATAATGGGAAAGGTTTTAACACCGATGATCTTTTACAGGGAAAAGGCGGATTTGGATTGTTTAATATCCGGGAGCAGCTGGCATCAGTAAAGGGATCGTTTGAGATCGAAAGTGTACTAGCAAAAGGAACAACCATCAATATAACCCTACCAAATGAATAAAATTAAAATCTTAATTGCCGACGACCACCAGCTTTTTAGGGAAGGATTGGTGACCTTGTTAACAGATTCCGACCAGATAGAAGTTGTGGGGCAGGCTGAAAATGGGATTGACGCTATCGACAAGGCAGATAAGCTTAAACCGGATATCATTATAATGGACATTGGCATGCCTACGCTCAATGGCATTGAAGCGACAAAAATCATCAAAAAAAATCAGCCGGAAGTGAAAATAATAGCACTTTCGATGCATGCCGAAAAGAGCTACATCAAACAAATGCTCGGAGCTGGTGCAAAAGGTTATGTGCAGAAAAATTGTGCCATCCAAAAATTAATTGAAGGCATTCATACCGTTAATTCCGGCAATATTTATTTGAGCGAATCCATTACAGAAGCGCTTGTTGAGGACTATCTGGAGTATAAAAAAGAAGATGACCAGATGAGGCTTTTCGAATCATTAACCAGCAGAGAAATGGAAATACTCATTTTGGTTGCATCTGGTAAGTCAACTGGCGATATTGCTGAAGAACTGTTCGTAAGCGTCAAAACTATTGGAACACATAAGCATAACATACTGGAAAAACTGCAATTAAAAACAACTGCGGATCTGGTTAAATTCGCTTTGCGCCATAATTTAATTAATATGGATTGAGAACGGACAATATGCTAAGGTATTGTAAACGTATTACTTATAAAATTCAAATCCCTTCTTTTAGGCTTTTTCTGAGATTTCTCTAAGGTTTTTGCTGAGTAATATCTCATCCGATTGCCGCCACAAAATAATCACAAGCCTGATGTAGATAGCCATAAACTGCCGTAATCTTGCATTAGGGATCGAAAACTAAAATTCTAATCTTAAAAAACGAAATGTTATGAAGAAATTTACTTTGATAATCGTATTGGGTATTAGCCTTATGAGCGGGAAAATTTTCGCGCAAGACACGGATACCGATGTAGTTAACTTTACTGCCATTCTGAGTTCAGTGTTGAACCTTAATGTAACTGGCGGACAAGATCAAACAGCTACCTTTGACACACCTGACAAGTATAACCTTGGCATTGATGCTGTGGGTACAACTACAATTACGATAGAGTCAACAGCTGACTGGGATTTGAAAATTAACGCTGCAGATTTTTCAGATGGTGGTACCAACATTATACCTATTGATAACTTAGGTGTTTGGTGCGAAGCAACCGGCACGCATTTAATTGGCACTGAGGTGGGCTGTGATTTTACTGCATTGGCCACATCTATGGGGCTTACCGCCACTGACCAGACTTTGCTTAACGTTCAAACCGGAGGCCCCGAAGGAAATGGTGGAGATGCTTCGGACAATGCCTTCAATTTAAACTGGACCATGGGAACCATGCAAGGCAGTATGAATACCCTATCCGTCTTTCAGCAACTATCAAACGGTACAATTGGAGCGCTGGGAACTTATACCACAACCGTAAACTTAACATTAACAGCATTACCCTAACCCTTTTTCATAATGTTTATAAGAGGAAATATGGGTAACCGTATTTCCTCTTTTTGCTGTTAAATATTGCATTTGTTTTGAATAACAAATAATTCAGTACTAATAAATCACTTTTTGCCAATTCTTATTGCAGGGTAAGTTTACCTTGTTACTCACACTGAAACCAAACACGATGAAACCGTTAAAGCTCTGTCTATTGATCCTTACTCTATCAAGCCTTTCAGCAATAAAGTTGTTTGCACAAGAAACAAACCTTGAGGTGCAGTTTGAGTCCAGACTTGAGACGGTTTTGATATTAAATATTGATCCCGAATCCAATATTGAATTTCGCATAGAGGAAGTGAATGAGCACCTTTACCAAATTACAGAACAGCCGGATGATATTTATTTTAGCGTGGAATCAACCGGAAACTGGAATTTAAGCATAGCTTCTGAAAATCCCTATTTTGTTGGTATTTCGGATAGTTCTCAAAAAATTCCCGTTGATTTTCTAGGCTTTTCCGTCGAAAGCCTGGGTACAAACTGGGACAATGGCCTCTTTTCAAATATTGCCAATTATTCGCGCGATACTACTTTATCTTTATCAAATGATAAGATAACGGTACTTACTAACGGAAGACGCGGAAATATTGGAGGAGCCGAAAAAAACAATTTTGTGCTCAGGTGGAAATTTGTTTTCGAGGATGAGCAGGCAAAAATTAAAAGATTTGATAAAATGGCAGTCAAAGCAGATAACTACCGCGGAAATTTCTATATCATCCTATCCGAAACGCAATCACCTTCTCAATAAGAGAGTTTTAGTTCGACAATATGGTAAAGAAGAGCCACGAACTAAACTTTTTGCTGCGTATTGCATGGCTATTCTTACTGCTTCTATGTGCTGCTGACAGCGTCGCTCAATCTGCTTCATCGCTCAATCCATTGCAAGTTTCGTTCGTAAAACCAATCATTCAGCACGAAGCCGGCAGAATGAGTTTTAATGTCCTAAAAATTATTAATCCAACATCAGATAGCATTAATCTGAAAGTTACACCTGAACTAAACGAGCAATGGACATTAGTGAATCAGCTGGCCGAAAATTATACCATAAATCCCGGAGACAGCCTCTTTATCCCTGTCCGTTTTACTGTGCCACTGAAATTGAACACAGAGCTGAAACAGACAATTGTACTGGGTATTTTTGACCAGTATAACAACCTAAACAGAAAAGCTGATTTTATTGTAGAACTCCCGACAATACATCAATGGGAATTGGAAGTTCCGGAACAAAGGATTCGCCTTTTTCCCAGAATTACAAAAGCAAGTTTTGAGATAAGGCTTATCAATAATGGAAACACAGCTGAATCCATAACCATTGATATCGTTAAGGATAAAAAGCTGAATTTGATTTCAAACGGTCAGGAAATCTCCGAATTAAAGTTTGAGATGAAAGCTTTTTCCGATACGACAATTCCCATCCAAATTTCCTATATCTATAAAAAAGAGCGTGTATTTGATATCGCTAAGATTCAATTTTTTGCTTCAAATGGGGAGCAAACAGTCTATCGCTCGGTGATTGCAGAAAAATATACCGACAATTACGCTCCATTTACCATAGAACAAGGGCTTTTGCACACTACAGAAATTGGTATGCGCACCTTTTCGAGAAACAACGAGGTTTTACCCTACATCAAAGCACGGGGCACAACTGAATTTGGAGAAGGTATGGGCGATTTGAAATACAATTTCACTTTCTATGACCTCACCAGTGGAGAAAACCTGATTGGAAATACCTATTATAATTTTTTATACACAAACAACGCTTTCAAAGTAGGACTTGGAGCGTTCAGTTCGATGTTAGGCCGAAATCTGTATAACAGAAATAGCCTTATGCTTGCGCATGAAATAAAACTTGGCCCGGAGAGTAGCATGGAAGGTTTTGTTAGTTATGGGTTTTTGGATAAAAAAATGAGTGGCGGCATTGGTTACCAGTTTCATTTGAAGGAAATTCCAATGAAAATTACCCTGGCACAGGCCCAGGACCAACAATCAGGTAGAAATACCAGTTCATTTACCTACAAAACTGATAAAATTCCGATTAGCAAAAAGCAGGCAGTCAGCCTGAATCTGTATGCCTATCAGGAAAAATATTACAAAAATGAGAATTATACACTTAGAGGCTTTGCCTATGATTTGAATTATCTTTTTCAGATGACCAAAGATATTGATATTCAAGTGCTGCATAACTATGGATCGCCCGGCATTCCGGGAATGCAGATGGGTTTGCTGAATTTTTATCTCAAGACAAACTATGCTTTTGACAGATTAAAAAAGAGTGCCATTTCAATGGTTTTATTTAGCACTGAGCGCAAGTTCCACCAGCGCAATTTCGAAGGTATTGAGTTACCTCAAACGATATTTAAAGATCAATATGCAGGCATTTTTTATAAAAACGCTGCGTTTAAAAAATTCCGTTTTGATATCGGACCCAGCTTCGAAAACTACTTTTCTTCACGTCCCAAAGGAGAAGATAACATTCGCGAGTCGTTTTATATTGAAAAATACCGTGTTGAGTTAAAAACGTTTTTCCTTTCTTCGTTTATGTTTCAGGTGAAATATGGTATTTCACGGTCCAATTATGTTGAACCAACCCTAAGCATATCCACTGCACAGGATCTTCATATTTTACTTGATGCAAAAGCAAAATCCTTTGGCTTACGTTTTAGTTACGATAAAGGAGCACTTTCAAATAGCGGGCTTTATCAGTTTATTTCGGAGAACAGTCAGCATTCCATTAATCTTTCGCCTTTTGTTATGAAGACGTTTTGGGATGGAAGGGTAAAATTTAACCTGTTTTCAAACTTTTTATACCGAATCGATCTGGATTATTACACACTCAACATCAATCCGCGTTTAGAGCTTTACTTAGGGAAAAATTGGTATGCCGTTTCGAGCGGGACTTACAATATGGTTCGTCAAAAATTCGCGCAAGTGCAAACAAATAGTTCCCATTATTATTTTGAGTTTGCCATCAAGAAAAACTGGGGCAGAAATGCAGCAAACAAATGGTCAAACGATATGCGAAAGCTTACTATTCAGCTTTTTAAGGATGAAAATGGCAATGGCATCAAAGAAAGAAACGAACAGGGATTGCCAAATGTAAGCATAAGAATTGTACTTATAAACAGCGATAAGTTAAATCGAAACAACAGTCTTCCTGTTGATATCATATTGGTAACCAATTCAAAAGGCTATGTCAATTTCAATAAGTTGCCTTCCTGTATCTATCAGGTCACACTTGCCCCACTTGAGAGTATAGCCGAGTATTTTTATGTGGGAACGAACACAGATAATATTGAGCTGTTGAATGATAAAAGCTTAAAAATCCCTTTCCAGAAAGCAAATAAAGTAAGTGGGAAAATTACTGTTGCAAGACAAAAATTCATTAAAGACAGTGAGCAAAATATTCCTTTGGAGAATATCAAAATAACGGCCTACAATAAACTGGACAATAACTACTCCGCTTTTACTAACTCAGAAGGAAATTTCACACTTTATCTGCCTGGATCACAAACGTATTATGTGCGTATGAACAATATTTTCGGGCAAAGTTTTATCATCAGAGATAACGATATCGAAATCCAGCTAACACAAAAAGACGATATTGAAGTTGTTTTTGAAGTTATTGAAAAGAGCCGTGCTATTAATTTCAAAAAAGTTACTACGCCAAAGCCCAAAGAAGACGAGTATAAGATGCAAAAGATCAAAGTGTTGGCAGGTTCAGTAAATCGGGGCGACACCCTTGGTCAGCCAATGAAAAGTGAGCCGGCCTTTAATCCAACCACCGACGATGGAATGATGCAAATCAACCGGTACTATGTGCTGCTTGCTAAAGCAAATAATATCGCAGAAGCCATGAATTATCGCAAGATATACAGCGACCGGAATCTGATTGTCAATTTTGGTTTCGACGAAGGTCAACAAAAGATATACCTCTATACAAATTCTTATCTCAATAGGGAAGAAGCTAATGCGGAAGTTAAGAAACTCAATGCAACAGGAATACATAGAGCGGATTTGTTTAAATACAAGCCATGAGTCGATTTTTGATTCGGTAGGAGTGGGCGTGAATAGAGAACAGAGAACAGTGAACAGATGATAGTTTAGTAGGCTGACAAAATAAGCCTTGACGTTTTCCAAATTTCGATTGTTTTTAATTACAGGTGTAAGAGTAGTTCGGAAGAATCACTGATGGCTAATGAATTATATTGTATATTTGAACAGCTGAAAGAAAACTAGCTGATCTTCGTTCTTCAATAAAATCAGACCATGCACACTTTATAAAAATAAAACCAGATTACAAATCAAACGATCAAATCAAAACCCAATGAAGACACTTAAGATATTTGGACTCCTGAGTCTGATGATCATGCTGTTAACGGCTTGCAAAAAAGATGAGTCAACCCAAAATGATGAACTTATTCTGGGAACCTGGATCAATACCCTGATTAACGATCAGCCTGTATTAACCGATGACACTTTTGTGATGGAATTAAAAGCAGATAAAACGGAGATGTATGCCGTTGGATTTCAACTGGATGAAAATAATTTCCGATGGGAAGAGAACAACACCTACACCTATACCATCAATGATGACGTGATCGCCATAAATGGCAAAGATGTGCTGGGTAAATCCTATTATATGGAGTTTCAAATCGTATTACTGGATGCTACTACCCTAAAATATACGGTGCCCGTATTTAAAATCGATGGAAAAAGCTTTCCCGATAACAATACTTACACTTGCAGCAAAGTAACTGTAGATCTGAGTAATCAGTTTACCGGTGTTTGGTATGGCCGCAGCACAACACCCGGAACTGCAGATACCGCCTTCCATTTTTGGGAATATTTTGCCGATGGCAACTACAATTATTACTATCAGGATGAAAGTGGCAATTGGATAAAGAAATCCGACAACGAAGGCCGCTATTTCCTTTATGGTGATTTCTTTGCCTCTAACTACAGCAACGACCTGATCAGCGGTGGCACCGGTCAGGCTTTTGAATGCTGGAATATATATACTGACGGAAATACTATGAGCTGGACCGGGCTAAGAGCGAATAACCTTGTCACTTCGTACGAGATGGAAAAGGTGGCTGCTCCGCCGATTACACAAACTAAATAACACCTAAAGCATGAAAATCAACTTAAAAATACCAACGCTTATCCTACTCATACTTAGTCTAAATGTTTTTGGACAAAGCAGTTTTAACTATGAACTTTCACTTGTGCCCGTATCTGTTCCGGATTTGCCGGGATTGCATTCCTATGCTTTTGCCCAGCACGAAGGGAAATGGTTAATCATCGGAGGCCGTAAAGACGGACTTCACGCCAGGCAGCCTTTTAATGCATTTCCGGCCTCAGAAAATAATACAGATATCTTTGTGGTGGATATAGCCAACGCCCAATTCTGGTCATCCTCTGTTGATGCTTTGCCCACCAGTATCAAGGAGCAATTGCAGTCGACCAATATGAATTTTCACCAGGAAAAGGATACGCTTTACATTATTGGTGGCTATGGATATTCTGAAAGTTCAAACAACCATATTACTTTTCCTCATTTAACGACTATAAATGTTCCTGAACTCATCAGCGCCATTCAAGATAATCAAGCTATTACGCCCTTTTTCAAGCAAATTCAGGACGATATTTTTGCTGTTACAGGCGGACATTTAGAAAAACTGAACAGCCTGTTTTATTTAGTTGGCGGCCATCGATTCGACGGCAGGTATAATCCCATGGGTAATCCAACCTATATCCAGGAATACACGAATCAAATCAGAAAATTTACCGTCGACAATTCAGGGGATCAATTGAGTTATGGGGATTACACAGCAATTACTGATCCTGTACATTTAAGAAGAAGAGACTATAACCTTTTACCTCAAATATTTCCTGATGGCGAACAAGGTTTTACTATTTCTTCGGGTGTTTTTCAGATTAATGTGGATTTGCCTTTTCTTTATCCGGTTGACATAACAGCCAGCGACTATACTCCCATAACCACTTTCAATCAATACCTGAGCAATTATCACAGTGCTGTAGCCTGCCTGTACGATAGCATCGATAACAGGATGCACTCCCTATTCTTCGGTGGAATGAGTCAATATTATTACCAAAACGGCAATCTGATACAGGATGATTTGGTGCCTTTTGTCAGCACAATTAGCCGCCTAACGCGAGATGCCGACGGAAATCTAACTGAGGTTCAACTTCCGATTGAAATGCCAGCCTTAAAGGGCGCCAGCGCAGAGTTTATAACCAATTTGGCTTTGCCTCATTACACCAATGAAGTACTGAAGCTCAGCGAAATAAATGAAGACAGTATGATGATCGGTCATATTTATGGTGGTATCAGCAGTAATATGCTTAATCCTTTTGCCAATAATCAGACAAACCTTACGAGTGCCGACAATACCATTTATGAAGTCTGGCTTTCCGCTAATCCTGTTTCAATCAATGAGTTTGAAATTGATGGGAAGAACCCGTTTGATGTTGCCGTTTTTCCCAATCCGTTTAAAAATGAGTTTTTTGTTACACTCAATCTAAACAACGAAGCAAGCGTAAGTTATCTTGTTACCAATAGTTTAGGTGAAATAATACTCGAATCTGACACGGAAATATTTTCCAAAGGCGAAAAAACTATCCCTGTTAAGTTCAGAAGGAAAAACAAACCAGAACAACTCTTTTTGACCGTGATTTTTGATGATAAATATTATGTGACAAAGAAACTTTTGAGGGAGTAGGTTGATGGGTTTATGGGTTTATGGGTTCAAGGGTTTATGAGTTGATGGGTTCATGAGTTCAAGGGTTTATGAGTTTATGGGTTGATGAGTTCACGAGTTGATTTATAATGAGTTAAGAGGCATAAAATATGAGATTTTGAAAGCACAAGCTGAGAATAGTCTAACAGTTAGATTTCACAGGCCTGATCCTGCGCTGCAATGGATTGTGAAGCAATTTGAATCGATCAGATATGATGATTCAAACCAATTGCTTTCTGATAAATTTATTCCGCGTCCCGATGCGGCGCTGGTCTTTCATTTCAAGAATATTCCAGAAGTAATTATGCCGATTGAGGCAAAACTAAAACCCTTTTTTGTTGCCCCTGTTGTTTCACTTCCTAATCAGATGCAGATAGCGGGTGCAATTGATGGTTTTATCGTGATATGCAAAGCCAGTGTGCTTTCTAAAATCTTTGGTCTTGACATGCTTGAAAAATCGCAGATGATCGTGGATTTACCTCTTGAAATATTTGCTCCATTATGGAAAAAACTGAATAAGATTGCAACAGATGAAGGCCGGATTGATTGTTTTTCAAATTTCATTCAAAACTATGCTAATGAGGGTTATAAGTATGATATTGTAGATATAATTTACAATAATATTGCTGAAAATATTACCGAATTTAAGCTGGAGGCAATTCACAGTAATCACTTTCAATCGATAAGCACCTTGCAAAGGAATTTTAACAAACGGGTAGGGGTGAGCATGAAAAGGCTTATGAGAATTTCCAGGGTCAATTATATTTTCAACGCGATGATCAACCTCCCAGGTTTTGATGCTCAAAAAATGATGTTTGACGGCAACTATTACGACCAGTCACATTTTATCAAAGATTTCAAAGAGTTAACTGGTGAAACTCCCAAGCAATTTTTTCACCATAATTCCGATCTTTGTAGAATCCTCTCAGGTGTTTTTAAAGCAGATGTTTCGGTAATATAATTGAAAAAAAAATGCGGTTTTTTTACAATTAAACCATTTATTGCTTGTGGTATCTTTATACACTTTAACCTACAAGATTAAAGTTATGAAAACAAGCATCCAATTATTATACTGCTTAGCAGTAATTTTCCTGATTTCGTGTAATAACAATGAACAAAGCACTGAAAAAACAGAAGCAGAGTCATTTGTGGAAGAGGTTGAAAAGCTGCCCGAAAGCACAACGGTAAGCAAGCAGCTTTTCGAAATCGAATCAGCCTACATTAAATTCGTAAACCATGCCGCAGGACAGGAATTGTACAGAGAATGGCGCTTCGACAATTACGGAGAACGACAGGCCGAAGAAAACTACCTGATCATCATGGGACAAAAATCAGGCGACAAATCTGTGGTTCTGGATGGTTATAAATACCAATGGAGTTTTGATGCCAGCGAAGGCCGCAAAATGAAATTTTCTCAAACAGTAACTGATTACGAAAAGGTTTCACAGAGAGACATCGAACGCTATGGCATCGTGAAACATGGCTATGAAGCATTTATGGGCAAAAGCTGCCTGAAAGTCAGCATTGAAAAACCCTCCAAAGCAACCATTTGGGTTTGGAACAGTATCCCATTGAAAACCGAAGCCGTTTTTGCAGGCCAAAAAGTGCTGATGGAAGCTGTGGAAATAAATTTGGGAGATATAGACGAGACCTTCTTTAAACTTCCCGGCGATGTTAGTTTCCCGGAAATTATTTAGCACATGTCAAACTATTGTGGCGGCTGCTTCAATATGTTCGGGATCAAGCCTGCCTGTGGGGCAGGCAGTGTGTGTAAATAATTTAAACCACGCCAAACTAAAGTATGCGAGGTTTTGCAATTTTTGCTGCAATATCGAAAGTGGATATTTTCATAACAGTATGAGATGTATCGTCCTGATCATGTTTCTGGCTGTTTTTGGAATCCAATCCTCTTTAGCACAAACTAGCCCTGAGAAAGTTGTCCTTAGCAGTAATGGAGTGGAAATGTTGCCATACAAAACAGGGAGTTGCGCCACAGAGGAATTTTACGATCAGGGATTCATAAACACACTCCCAAAACATACTGTTAACTTGTATGAAGAGAAATTTGATCAACTTATTTCGGCATTTAAACAACATCATGTGCTGAATCCGCCCACAGGTTTTGAAGCAAAATTTCAAAAAAGGATGGCAACCATCACTAAACCCTCAAAACCTGCTTTCTTTTTCCCTAAGGATGACCCTAAAACAACAGGGTGGATTGAAGTTTATTTTTCGCCCTATTATCTGGAGAATGGCAATCCAACGGTAAATTGGAAATTTTCGACTTTTTTTCAAATCTACCTTAATAACCCTTATGTAATAGCCGGAACTCCATTGATGGCAGACATCTACACCTGTCCGCAACAAGTTGATAATTTTCATGGCCATGCAGTCTATGCTACAAACCGGGAAGAAGTCACCATTATTAATTTCTCCGGCCAACCGCTTTTTATACCAGTTTCGCAGGAGAACTTTATCCATGTTGTTATGGCTTATTGGGAACAAAATATTAGTGAGGAAAAGGCTGAAAAGACTGATTATATGGCTAATACAAATGACGAAATAAAAAGCGTGGAAAAACAAAGGCAAAAACAGGATTTCGAACATACCTACAACGAATTGCTAAAATATGATAAAAAGGCAGCCGCGGACTTAAAAAAAACCTATGACGAAATCGTAGCGTTGAATCTGAGCGAAACCCATGATGAAACAGTATTTGATAATGCAGCTTCGTTTGCGCAATCGCAGATTATTAGTCTCAAAGAAGAACTTGCAGCAATGAGCCCGGCAGAACGCGCAAGGCAGGGAATATATGATGTAAACGCCTTTGAAATGTTTAACAATGTTTCCGGATTGATGCCTGAAAGCCATAAAGCCGTTGGTGATGCTTTGGTCAGGATTAATCCGGATTTGGTCGATGCGTCTCCTGAAAAAATACAACTGCTAAGTATCCATTGGAATTTGCTTGATGAAGCATTTGATAAGCCGCGAAGCTCTACCGTGAGTGAGGATTCAGGATTTATAACGGACAATAAACTCTTGTCAATCTATTCGGATAGCGAATTCTGGAAAAAGCTATTTCAAACAGTACAAAAATAAAATCAACTCTAATTAAAAAGAATAAACCAATGAAAAACAGACTCTTAACCTTGACATGGATTTGTATTTTATGCCTGTCAAATTCAATTTTTGGCCAGGACAGTAAAACAGGCAAGCTTGTTTCGCAGTCCAAATACGACTTTGTTCCGGGCGATCAGATCATTCTATACGAAGACTTTTCGCAGGATAATATTGGAGATATGCCGGCACTTTGGGTCAGCAGCGGAAGTGGTGAGGTTAAAACCATAAACATCGCCGATGGAAAATGGTTACACATGAATGGCGAAGATGCCGTGTATGCTTACACCAAAGACATTGCCTTTCCTGAAAACTTCATCATGGAATTCGATTTTATTCCGGATGCTGATTACGGAGATGGAACAATTTTAACTTTCTACCAGGATACTGAAAACAGGGAACTCAATGACGATAACTTTCCCGGAAGCGGTGGGCTGCATTTGGTAATAGGAAGTGAAAACTGGGAAACCAAGGGCTATGATATTGAAAATGATGAATGGCTTGTTGGGATGGGCAGAAAAGCACCCGTTGAGAGAGAAGAAGTTAATCACATTATTATTTGGGTTCAAAAACGCCGGGTGCGGATTTACCATAAAGGCGAAAAAGCCTTGGATATGGGCACCAATTTTTACACCGGAACACAGTTCAATCGCCTTAGATTTTCGGGCTGGGACAGGGCAAGCTTACCTTACATCAGCAATATAAAAATTACCACAGCATCACCAGATACACGAAGTAAATTATTGACCGAAGGCAAGCTCATCTCATACGGTATCTATTTCGACTCAGGCAAGGCTGTGGTTAAGCCCGAATCATACGCTTCTATCAAAGAAATAGCCAATGTAATGAACGAAAATCCAGAACTAAAGATTGCCATAACAGGACACACCGACAGCGACGGAAACGATGTCTCGAACCTTGATCTTTCCAAACGCAGGGCCAAAAGTGTTAAGGATTACCTTGTCGATCAATTTAAAATAGATGCTTCCCGCATCGAAACAGATGGCAAAGGCGAAAGCATGCCGATAGATTCAAATGCTACACCTTTCGGAAAAGCCAAAAACCGCAGGGTGGAATTTGAGAAACGCTAAAAAATACACGTTATGAAAAATCTATTTAAGGGATTATCAATTTTAGGTTTAATCATCTGTTCAGTAGCCTACGGGCAAACCATTCCACGTTCGGAACAGGAAATTCCTGTTTTTCCCGGAGCAGAACGCAATCTGCCGGAACAAAAACAGGCACTGAAAGATTATCTGGAAACACACGAAGGAGAACCTATTCGTGATATACGATTAAGTGTTTATACCGCAAAGGTTGAACCTAGTAAAGTTTGTCGCTTTTATATTGAAAAACTGGGCGCTAAGGAGGGTTTTCCGGAATATGATGATGGAGTGAACACCAAGCCCTGGTACGAAGTGAGTTATTTTTCAGAGCGCGATTTCGAGGAGCAATGGGAGTTTGATACCAAAATTTGGGATGGTAAATGGTTAAAAACCGCTGTAGCGAAACGAAAACAATGGGAACCCGGAAAATGGTTAGCATCAGCAATTTTTGAATGGACTGTTCTGCTAGACAATGGTGATATAAAACGCTTTTCGATCGACATTATAGACGACAGTTATGATACAAGAGCAAGAATAATTTCGGATAAGACAATACTGACCATTGTAAGCCGAATAGAAAAGTCAGAAGAAAACCAGGATGAAGAAGAGGATGACCGGTTGGATGAAGCCTATGAACAAAAAATAGCTTCATTGTCCGGCAATCCTCCTACAGCTCAAAGTCTGGGTATTCCTTTTTATCCGGGATGGAATTTCAGACCCGAGCTATCTGCAGGCATGTCCTTAAATGAAGACTATGAATACTTTGTCTTCACAACATCAGACGGTGCAAAAAAGGTTGCAGCTTTTTATGAGCAAAAGCTGAACAAGAAAGCTTTTGACAGTGGATTTGGTTATATCCTGGCGCTTAAAGGAGCCTTACCTGTTCCGGATGAAGGTTTGACAATCCAGGAAAATACCATGGTTGATGGCCATGCTGAAACTGTAATTACCATACAGAAAGAAAGATGATCGGGATTTGATTATTTAATTCATTAACTATTTAGTATCCGAACATAAAGTGAGTGTTTAGTTCATAATGTTCGCGTTCGAGCCTGCCTGGCCGTCAGCGGAAGGACTCGGGTATTCGTACAAAATATTGAAGCTCTACAAATAGGCTAAAGGCATTTTGGGACTACTCTTTAGGTGCAGTAAAAATTTAAGTTATGGTAAACTGTTGTAATGAACGAATATCGTTGCATACGATAAAATTGTTTCGTCCAATTTCGAAAAGGCTGTACCAGCAATGAAAAGTTAGTCTTTATTTTTCAGATAAATAATTATTACTTTTGAGGCAGTACGAAATTGATAAATACAGATGAAAGATCGTATTGACGAACAACTCCATTCCCGAAATATCAAACCAACGGCCATGCGTGAGTTGGTTTTGAAAGTATTGACCGACCAGAAAACAGCCATAAGTTTACCGGAACTGGAACTTAAATTTGAAAAAGCAGACAAAGCCACCTTGTATCGTACACTAAAAACTTTTGAAGAAAACAAACTCATTCATAGTATAAACGATGGTACAGCTTCTGTAAAGTATGCCTTATGCCGGGAAAGCTGTGAATGTTATCCCGAAGACCTTCACGTTCATTTTTTATGCACCGTATGTGAGCACACCTATTGTCTTAACGATATTCCGGTTCCTAAAATTAATCTTCCTGCAAAATTTAGACTTGAAAATGTGAACATGGTGGTGAAAGGAGTTTGCTCCAATTGCTACACATAAACTTTGCAACCTGGTTGCATCAGCATTTTTATATCTTTGCCATTATTCTATTGATTGATTTTTAAGTTTGTATTTGGTGAATTTGAAAGGACAACATTTAGGAAGGCTATTTACTTTTTTGGCAGGGCTGATTATTTTGGCTCATGCGGTTGTGCCGCATCACCATCATTATGAGCCGACCCATGCTTCAGTGCAGGAATCAAGCTGTGAAAACCATACCCATGAGAAAAGCAGTGAAGATCCTTTTGCTCATTGTCATGCATTTAATGTTTTAATAGCTGAAAGGACACTGATTTCGTCTTTAAATCAATTTTTTTCTGACTTTTTCATTTTTTACTTAGCCGGAATCAATGTTGAACTTGTGACTCCTTCTGTCAAAAATATTTCTGCTATAATATTTGGCTATCCTGTTGCTTTCATAGAACAATACCTTTCCTTTGCTCAATCACTCAGAGCTCCTCCCTTAGTTTAAATTGGCAATTTTCAAGATATCATATCCATCACAGTTTTTAACTGAGTGTGATATCATTTTTATTGGTTGATTTTTAACAATTTAAACAGCATTTGAAATGAATTTAAGGATAATAATTATTGCAATCTTTGCAATAATGCTGGCTGCCTGTAACCAGCAAAACAAAACAGAGGCCTTGTTACCAGCCGAACACGAAGACTATAAATTTCAATATACAGCTTACAGCAACGATTTTGAACTTTTTGCCGAGGCTGATGTGTTTGTCGTAGGCGAAACGGCAAATGTTTTGTCCCATTTTTCGCTGTTACCCGATTTTAAAGCACTTGAAAGCGGGAGCATTAAACTGGTTTTATCCGTGAATGGAAAAGAAACCAGTCAAACACTTGAAAAACCTACAAGAAAAGGGATTTACAGTTTTGATATCAAACCTGAAACTTCCGGCACAGGGTCGCTCACATTTGAAATAAACAACGAAAATGGAAGTTTTGAAGTTTCGGTGCCACAGGTAACAGTTTTTACGGAACAACAGCGAGCTCATGAAGCAGCTGCAGCAGAGGATGTGCAGAGGACAAATACTACTGTATTTACTAAAGAACAATCCTGGAAAATTGATTTCTCTACAGGCTATCCTATAATTGGCCCTTTTGGCGAGGTAATTAAAACCACAGCGATTGTGCAAGCATCTCAGGGCAGCGAGCTTGTGGTTTCGGCTCGAACCGCCGGAATCGTTCATATTTCTAACAACAGCCTGCTTGAAGGTAAAGAAGTTACAAACGGTCAGTCGCTATGCACAATAACAGGCAGCAATATGGCTGAAAACAATATCTCTGTCAGATTTGCCGAGGCACAAAACAATTTCGAAAGGGCGAAGGCTGATTACGAAAGGTCACAGGAGCTGGCAAAAGACAAAATTGTGTCGGACAAGGATTTAATGGCAGCTAAAAATCACTTTGAAAACAGCAAAGCCAACTACCAAAACCTGAACAAGAATTTTAGCTCTGACGGGCAAATCGTTAAAAGCCCGATGCGTGGATTTTTGAAACAGGTCTTTGTAAAAAACGGGACCTATGTTGAAGCCGGACAGGCAATATTAACAGTTTCGCAAAACCGCACACTGACGCTTACTGCTGATTTGCCATTGAAATATGCTTCCGCGCTTGGCACCATTCAATCGGCGAATATCCGGACACCGCACGATAACCAAACTTACACTTTCGACCAGCTAAATGGCAAGGTGCTGGCTTATGGCAAATCAGCCGAAGCAGGTAGTTATTTAGTTCCCATTACCCTGCAAATTGATAATATCCATAACTTCATTCCAGGCAGTTTTGTTGAGGTTTATCTAAAAACACTCAGCAATGCAGAAGCACTTACGATTCCAGTTTCAGCACTTCTCGAAGAACAAGGCAGTTTTTTTGTTTGGGTTCAGGTCACCCCTGAATTATTTGAAAAACGCCTAATTTCTAAAGGCAAAACCGACGGTGTTCAAATAGAAATTGTGAAAGGACTTCACACGAACGAACGAATTGTAACCCTTGGCTCCATGATGATTAAACTGGCTCAGGCCACCGGAACTTTGGATGCGCATTCAGGTCACGTCCATTAAATATTGAATTTTAAATGATAAAGCAATGAAAAAGGACAATATTATGCGCGAAGGAAGTTTTGAGTTTGCACTGAAAATAATTGAATTGTATAGGCAAATGATCGAACAAAAGGAATTTGTTTTGTCGAAACAAATACTTCGAAGCGGAACGAGCATAGGTGCTAATATTGAAGTAGCTTCAGCCGGATATTCTAAAAAAGATTATGCTGCAAAAATATCAACTGCATCCAAAGAAGCCCGGGAAACACGCTACTGGCTCAGATCAATTGATAAAAGCCAAATTGCAAAAGCTAACGTTAAAAAATACCTTGATGAGATTGAGCCTGGTGTGAATATTCTTACCGCGATTGTAAAGAGTCCGCAGGCCAATTAATTCAATATTCAGAATTCAAAATTTAAAATTTCAAAAGTGTTAAATAAATTAATCAGATTTTCGCTGAACAACAAATATTTGATTTTGCTCAGTTCAGTAATTCTGGTGGTTTTTGGAACAAGAACCGCCACAAATATGGATATTGATGTGTTTCCCGACTTAACCGCTCCAACGGTGGTGGTTATGACCGATGCACATGGAATGGCCTCTGAAGAAGTGGAACGGCTTGTAACCTATCCTATCGAATCGGCTGTAAATGGCGCTACTGATGTTCGCCGCGTACGTTCGTCATCAGCACAAGGCTATTCATTTGTGTGGGTTGAGTTTGACTGGGGAACCGATATTTTTAAAGCGCGACAGATTGTTAGCGAGAAGCTCATCAGCGTTTCATCACAAATGCCATTGGGTGTCGGACAGCCAGTACTGGCTCCGCAATCAAGTGTGATGGGGGAGATATTTTTTGTTGGAATGCAGTCGGACAGTACCAGTATGATGGAACTGCGAACGATGGCAGAATGGGACGTAAAACCTTTGATATTGGCCACAGGCGGCGTGTCGCAGGTAACCATCATCGGTGGCGATTACAAGCAGTATCAGGTTTTGGCCGATCCACAAAAAATGAAATATTTTAATGTTTCGATGAATGAATTAGCCGCAGTTTGTAAGGGCATTAGCCAAAATTCAACCGGCAGTGTTGTTAGGCAGTTTGGCAATGAATATGTGGTGCGTGGCATTGCCCGTACTTCAGAAACAGAGGAGCTCGGAAATACTTTCGTGAAAATGGTCAACGGCAAACCGATAAGAGTTGCTGATATGGCCGAGGTGATAATCGGAAGTGCACCCAAAATGGGCTACGCTTCGGGCAATGCCAAACCTGCCGTAATCATTTCAATATCAAAACAGCCCAATGTCAACACACTCGAAGTAACGCAGCAGATTGAAAAAAACCTGGAAGACTTGAAAAAAACTTTTCCACCCGATGTGGTAATCAATACAAAAATCTTCAGACAGGCTGATTTTATTGAGACTTCTGTAAAAAATGTACAAAATGCACTCATCGAGGGAGGAATCTTCGTGATACTCATTTTGTTTCTTTTCCTGGGAAGTTTTCGAACAACGCTCATATCGCTGCTTGCCATACCCTTGTCGCTGCTAAGTGCCATTCTGGTATTGAAGGGATTGGGAATGACAATCAACACCATGAGTTTGGGAGGAATGGCCATTGCCATTGGTTCGCTGGTTGACGATGCCATTATCGATGTTGAAAATGTGTATAAAAGGCTAAGGCAAAATCGCTTGCTGCCCGAAGGGGAAAGGCTTTCATCCTTTACTGTTGTTTATGAGGCCTCCATAGAAATCAGGGCGTCCATTTTCAATGCTACACTAATCATTATGGTTGCATTTCTTCCGCTTTTCTTTCTTTCAGGAATGGAAGGGAGAATGCTACAACCGCTGGGGATCGCTTTTATCGTTTCGCTATTTATGTCGCTTGTGGTAGCAATGACACTGACCCCACTTTTGTCGAAAATGTTGCTTTCGAATGACAAATACCTATTAAAAAACGAAAAGGAGAAGTGGCTGGTACGCAATCTCACCAAAAAATATGAGCAATCGCTGGTTTGGGCCTTGCAACACAAAAAAGCTGTCTTGATCCCGATATTGGGTTTGTTTCTGGTTTCATTATTTGTGTTTTCAAATTTTGGACGAAGCTTTTTACCGGAATTTAACGAAGGTGCTTTAACACTGTCAGTTGTCACAAAACCAGGCGCTTCACTCGAGGAAAGTAACCAGCTTGGTAAGCTTGTAGAGGTTGAACTGCTCGCAATCCCGGAGGTTATTAGCACAGCACGCCGAACAGGAAGGGGCGAACTTGACGAACATTCGCAAACCACCAATAGTGCCGAAATCGATGTTAATTATAAGCTGGACAAACGAAGTCAGCCTGAATTTATGTCAGATGTTCGGGAAACACTGGCGCGTATTCCTGGAATTGCCTTCACAGTTGGGCAACCGCTGGGGCACCGCATCGACCATATGCTTTCCGGAACAAGAGCCAACATCGCTATCAAATTGTTTGGCACTGACCTGAATAGCATGTTTGCCACCGGCAACGAAATTAAAAGTGTCATAATAGATATCGAAGGGCTTGTTGATGTAAATGTTGACCAGCAAATAGAGATTCCCCAGATTCAAATCAGGGCCAACAGAAACCTGCTTGCACAGTATGGCATTAGCATCGAGGATTTTAATGCGTTTGTGGAACTGTCGTTTGGGAGCGAAAAGCTGGCAGATATTTATGAAGGGCAGCGCAGTTTCGATTTGGTGCTTAGGCTTAACAAAGACTATACACAAACCATCGATGGGATAAAAACTGCCTTGATCGACACCTATGATGGCAAGAAAGTGCCGCTGGAACAGGTTGCCGAAATTGTTTCAGTGGCCGGACCAAGTTCCATCAGCAGGGAAAACGTGCAGCGTAAAATTGTCATTTCGGCCAACGTCGCCGAACGCGATTTAAGAAGCGTCGTTCAGGAAATTCAAGCCAA
This sequence comes from Bacteroidota bacterium, assembly GCA_018830105.1. Classification (GTDB taxonomy): domain Bacteria; phylum Bacteroidota; class Bacteroidia; order Bacteroidales; family F082; genus UBA5536. Next base: position 607,636 of record JAHJTC010000004.1, on the reverse strand, counting down.
TGTCGATCAAAAGATTTCCCTGCCCGAAGGCTACAGAATCGAATATGGTGGTCAGTTTGAAAGTGAAGCAAAGGCGTCGAAAACGCTTTTATTCACGTCGATAATGGCTATCATCATCATTTTTCTCTTGCTTTATCAGGAATTCAAAAACTTTAAACTGGCCGGCATTATTTTGCTCAACCTGCCGCTGGCATTGATTGGTGGCGTGTTTGCCATTTGGGTAACATCGGGCATTTTAAGTATTCCTGCTATAATCGGCTTTATAACCTTGTTCGGCATTGCCACACGGAATGGTATTTTGCTTATTTCAAATTATCAGCGCTTGGGGCTACAAGGCATCCCCTTGCTCGAAACAGTAACACGAGGATCATCAGACCGCTTGAATGCCATCCTGATGACAGCGCTAACCGCCGCTTTGGCACTCATCCCACTTGCATTTCGCGGAAATCTTTCGGGCAACGAAATTCAAAGCCCTATGGCCCAAGTGATTTTAGGTGGATTGCTAACCTCTACCATCCTCAATATTTATATTGTACCAATTGTTTACAGTATTTTAAATTCCCGTGGAAATATTAAAACTAAAAAAGAATGAAAAAAATAATCCTGTTCAATTTGCTGCTGTTGATGGTGTTAGGGCTTCAGGCTCAAAACTCAATTGAAGTTGTAATAGCAGAAATTGAAAAAAACAATACTACACTGATGGCCTTAAAAAAGAGGTCTGAAGCTGAAACTATCGGGAATAAAAGTGGCATAACCATTCCAGATCCTGAAGCTGAGTTTAACTATTTATGGGGAAGCCCGGGCAATATTGGGAACCGAACCGATTTCAGTATTAAACAAAGTATGGATTTCCCGACAGCTTATCGGTTTAAAAATCAGATTTCAGATTTGAAGAATGAACAAGTCCTGCTTGAATACCAAAAAGCATTGTATGCCATTCGATTACAGGCTAAAAAGCTTTGTTTCGATGTGATTTATTACAATGCATTAATCGAAGAATTAACTAGAAGAGAAAGCCATGCCCGGCAGATTGCGCAGTCGTATCAAACAAAATTCGATACAGGCGAAACCAATATTCTGGAGTATAACAAAGCACAGCTGAACTTATTGAATGCAAGCAAAACGCTTGAATCAAAAGAAGTTGAGCTTAATGCGCAATTGGCTGAACTTAGCCGCTTAAATGGCGGAATTAAGATTGAAATGAATGAAAAGAAGTTTCAGCCTGTAATGCTTGCGTCCGGTTTCGATCAGTGGATATTACAGGCCGAACAGCAAAACCCGATGCTCGCCTGGATTAAAAAGGAAATCGAAATTAGCCGGAAACAGGAAAGCTTAAATAAAGCTATGGGATTTCCCAAACTTCAGGCCGGATACATGAGCGAATCGCTTGTGGGTGAGCAATTTCAAGGTGTTACATTCGGTCTGAGCATTCCGCTATGGGAAAACAAGAATCGGGTGAAATATGCAAAAGCCAACTCATTGGCTCTTGAAAGTTTGGCGACAGATAATAAGTTGCAGTTTTACACTCAATTGAAAGCACTATATAACAAAGCGGCAGATTTACAGCAAAATGTGGCAGGTTACCGCGAGGGTCTTAGCCAGTATTACAACACAGCATTTTTGAAAACGGCACTCGACAAAGGAGAAATTTCATTGATTAATTACATCAACGAATTTTCGTTTTATTACGAAAGTATCAACAATTTGTTAGTCACCGAACGCGAGCTGAGCAAGTTGAATGCAGAGCTGAATCAGTTTACAAAATAACCACATAAAAGAGCAACAATGAACAGCTCAGTATATCATATCAGTAAAATGGATTGCCCCTCCGAAGAGAACCTTATCCGCATGAAGTTGGATGGTGTTGAGGGGATCCGACAACTTGATTTTGACATTGAAAACCGGAGTATGAATGTTTTTTGTTTCTGAAAAAACACAAAATTAATACGTGTAATTTAATATTTATTTGCACGTGCATGGAAAATGCAATATCTTTGTACGTGTAATTAAATCTTCAAAAAGACGTGTCATGAATACAAAACTTACATTAACCATAGAGCAGTCTTTAATTGAAAAGGCCAAGCAGTATGCAAAAAATGAAGGGAGAAGCCTCTCTGATATCGTAGAAAATTACTTTAAAGTGATCATAAAGGAGGAAAAAACCAGGGTAACAGTTTCAACACCAATTGCTTCTTCCCTTAGAGGTTCGTTCAAGGCTCCCAAAGATTTTGAGTATAAAAAGGCGTTATCAAAGGGATTATCTAAAAAATACTTGCAAAATGGATAAAGTACTGATTGACACAGATGTTATTTTGGATTTCTTTTTTGACAGGCAACCTTTTGCTGAATATGCTGCTCAGGTGATGGGCTTATGCGAGGCCGGAAAAATAAAAGGATATGCCAGTCCGGTGATTTATAGTAATGTTTATTATCTGTTACGCCAAACTGCAAGTCATGAAAAAGTGATTGATAAGCTTAAACAACTGTTAATGATTACGGATGTTCTGCTAATGGATAAAGAAGTGGTGAGTGAGGCGCTTAATTCCGGATTTAAAGATTTTGAAGATAGTTTACAAAATTTTGCTGCGATGAAACATGGTGAAATTGATGTAATTCTGACAAGAAATGTAAAGGATTTTAGTAAAAGTGAAATTGGTGTATTGACCCCGGAATCGTATATTAAGTCAATTATCGCCAACACATAAACTTACTAATAAAAAGTAATGCAGAAATCCACATACAATGTCCCGGAAATGGATTGCCCCTCCGAAGAGAACCTTATCCGCATGAAGTTGGATGGTGTTGAGGGGATCCGACAGCTGGATTTTGACATTGAAAACCGCAAACTTTCTGTCTTTCATTTCGGTAATGAATCAGAAATCACAGAGCGACTGCAAAGTCTCAAACTTGGGTCAAAACTGGTGGAAACAGAAAAAGCTGATGAGTCAAAGCTCGATAACGAAAGCACTGCCGGTCAATCCAAGTTATTGTGGACCGTGCTGCTAATAAATTTTGTTTTTTTTGTTGTTGAAATGACTACCGGTTTAATATCACGCTCCATGGGATTGGTTGCCGATTCGCTGGATATGCTGGCTGATGCCGCTGTTTACGGAATGAGCTTGTGGGCTGTGGGTGCTGCAGTTGCCCGTAAGAAGAAAGTGGCCACGCTAAGCGGATATTTTCAGTTGGCGCTTGCTGCAATTGGTTTGATAGAAGTTATCCGAAGGTTTATCGGGATGGAAGAAATTCCGGATTTCCGCATTATGATTGGCGTGTCTGTATTGGCCCTTATTGCTAATTCCGTTTGTCTTTACCTGCTTCAAAAGTCGAAAAGCAAGGAAGCCCACATGAAAGCCAGCATGATTTTTACCTCCAACGATGTCATCATTAATTCGGGTGTAATTGTTGCAGGAATTTTAGTTATGCTCACCCAATCTAAATACCCCGATTTGATTGTTGGAGCTATTGTGTTTTTGGTTGTGGTAAGAGGGGCTGTCAGGATTTTAAAATTAGGGAAATAGACCTATTTATCGCCCATTCATATGCGACAACCAAAATCTTCGCAGACGCTTTTGCCCTGCACATTGATTTGAAAAAGACAGGTCAGAAATTGCCAAACACTTGAAAAAATTATTTGATTCGGGCGAGCTGAATGAAGAAGTGGTAGGTGCAATTTATGCACACACCACTCAACATGGTGCAATAGAAGGAAAAACACAAAACAAAGAACTAAAAGAAAAAAGATAATCAATGGTAGATGAACACTTATCCATAGCTGTGGCTGATGCAGGGCAAAATGCAAGCGTTGTGCTGATTGTAAAATTAATTGTTAAAAAAGACTTAAAAAGATTAAAATAGTTGATCATTAGAACATTCTGTATAGATTTGTGTTTTAAGTAGTGATGAAAAAAGTTTTCTCCATAGTATTAGCGATTATTCTGTTGTCAAGTCACATGAGTTGGACAATGGGTACGCATTTCTGCGGAGATGAAGCCATAGTGACAAAGATAATGTTGGGCGAAACTCATCTGGATTGTGGGATGATGGTAATGGAAGAACCTTGCAATGATTCTGAAAATTCCGGTGAAAATGGGCTTTGCCTTAATAAAGTTCCTTGCTGCGAAAATGAATACCAAGTCTTTCAGCTAACCAATGAATTTGTAAAAGATGCTGCTCAACCTTTTTTTAATATTGAATTTGCAGTTGCATATGTTTATAATGCACTGAAATTAAACTTCCTGCAAAGTTCAACTCATCAGTTTTATACGGTAAGCAATCCTCCGCCTCTCGAAAAAGACATTCAGGTGCTTTTTCAGACTTTCCTGCTTTGATTTTAAAATGAATAATTAGTTCCAGGCTGCTTTTGCAGTTCGGAAGTTGGTGCATTGTGCTCCAATATTTAATTATTTTTCAATTTAAAATCATGCCATTATGCTCAATAAAATCATTAAATATTTCCTGGAGAATAAGTTGGTGACTGTACTTGTTCTCGTGGGATTGGTAACATGGGGTATTGTTACCTCACCATTTGGATGGCAAATGGGCGCGTTGCCTTCTGATCCGGTTCCGGTGGATGCCATTCCTGATATCGGTGAAAACCAGCAAATCGTTTTTACCGAATGGATGGGCCGTTCGCCGCAGGATATTGAGGACCAAATTTCGTATCCGCTAACCACTTATCTGCTGGGAATCCCGGGTGTGCAATCCATCCGTAGTACTTCCATTTTCGGATTCTCGAGCATCTTTATCATTTTTGAGGAGGATATAGAGTTTTACTGGTCGCGATCCCGGATATTGGAGAAGCTGGCTTCGTTACCATCCGACTTGTTACCCGAAGGAGTGCAGCCGGCGCTTGGGCCCGATGCCACCGCCCTTGGCCAGGTTTACTGGTACACCATCGAAGGCCGCGACCCCGATGGGAATCCGACCGGCGGTTGGGATTTGCACGAAATACGCACTGTTCAAGACTTCTATGTGAAATACGGGCTGAATGCAACAGAAGGTGTTTCTGAGGTAGCTTCCATTGGGGGTTTTGTGCAGGAATACCAAATTGATGTTAATCCTGACGCCCTTAAAGCATACAACATTCCGCTTCACAGTGTGATGCAGGCTGTCCGGGAATCGAACAGAGACGTTGGCGCCAAAACGATCGAAATCAATCAGGCGGAATACCTGGTGCGCGGACTAGGCTACATCAAAAGTGTGGAAGATATTGAAAAAGCCGTTGTCGCTGTTCAGGAAAATGTGCCCATCCGTATTCAGGATATAGGCGTGGTAAGTTTAGGTCCTTCCACCCGGCGCGGCGCCCTGGACAAAGATGGTGCTGAAGTGGTTGGAGGTGTTGTCGTTGCCCGTTACGGAGCCAATCCATTGCAGGTTATCAATAACGTGAAGGACAAAATCAAAGAAATTTCGCCCGGACTACCCAAAAAGACTTTGGCCAATGGGGTGGTAAGCCAGTTAACAATAGTGCCATTTTACGACCGTTCAGGTCTCATTTACGAAACACTGGGAACGCTGGAAGAGGCCATTTCGCTACAAATTTTAATTGTCATACTTGTGGTCATTGTAATGGTTTACAATCTGCGGGCTTCGTTTCTAATATCCAGCTTATTGCCCATTGCCGTGCTGATGGTTTTTATTGCCATGCGCTATTTTGGCGTTGATGCTAACATTGTGGCATTATCGGGTATTGCCATTGCTATTGGGACGATGGTCGATTTGGGGGTGATTCTTTCAGAGAATATCATCAAGCATGTTGATGAAGCTTCGCCTGGACAGAAATTGATAACCACTATTTACAACGGCGCTTCCGAGGTTAGTTCTGCAATATTAACTGCGGTTTCAACTACTATCGTAAGCTTTATCCCGGTATTTACCATGCAGGCCGCCGAAGGAAAACTGTTCGGACCCCTGGCTTTTACCAAAACCTTTGCACTGATAGCAGCACTGATTGTTTCCTTGTTCATTTTGCCCATGCTCGCCCACTGGTTTTTTGGTGCAAAAATCAAAAATCAAAAAATTAGAAAATGGCTGAATATCACACTTATTCCCCTTGGAATTGCCGCCCTTTTATTCGGACAAACCTGGGGTGGATTGATGCTGCTGGCTTTTGGATTAGTTGGCGTGTTAAAAGAGTTTAGAGGAGTAAAGTTAGCCGAAGACACTGCTTCTCGCAATACCTCAATTCAACAAAAAATAAAATCATTCGCCCAATGGATTCTTGACCATGCCGAAATAATCATTGTGGTTATTGGTGTGATTTGGCTGCTGGCCAAGTACTGGCTTCCGCTGGGACCTGCCCAAAGTTTGGTGGTGAATGTGCTATTTGTTGCCTTGATGGTGACGCTCATTTTAGGGTTCTTCACAATTCTGGAGTATTTCTACAAGCCAATACTCAAATGGTGCTTAAATCATAAGGTCGCCTTCCTTCTGATTCCTACCTTCCTGATTCTTTTCGGGCTAACTACCTGGATGGGATTCAACAACATCTTTGGTTTTGTTGCCAAAGGTTTTGATACCGTTGGATGGAATGTCCGCACCACCAAAGTATGGTCCGGATTAACCCATTCCTTCCCTGCCATTGGAAAAGAATTTATGCCTTCACTCAACGAAGGAAGCTTTTTGCTGATGCCCACTTCCATGCCCCATTCAGGTTTTGAGTACAACCGAAAAGTTTTAGGTCAACTGGATATGCTAATTTCCAACATCCCTGAGGTGGAAATTACCGTGGGAAAATTAGGAAGGGTAGAATCGGCACTGGACCCGGCACCCATTTCAATGTATGAAAATGTGATTAATTACAAACCGGAATACATGCTCAATGAGCGCGGACATCGCGTGCGTTTTAAAGTGGACAGGGACGACCGGTTTATTCTTGCTTCGGGAGATACACTTTCCAACGAAAAGGCTTTGGAACGGGATGTTTTGCGTGAAGATTTAATTCCAGATAGCCGTGGAAACTATTACCGCAACTGGCGACCTGAAATCAAATCGCCTGATGATATATGGAATGAAATTGTAAAAGTGGCTAAAATTCCGGGGGTTACCTCTGCACCAAAGCTTCAGCCCATTGAAACGCGGCTGGTGATGCTGCAAACCGGCATGCGTGCCCCCATGGGAATTAAAGTATATGGCCCTGATTTGCCCACCATTGAAGCATTTGGGATGCAACTGGAAGGCATATTAAAAGAAGTACCTTCAGTAAAAGCTGAAGCGGTGTTTGCCGACAGGATTGTAGGCAAACCTTACCTGCATCTCAACATCAACCGCGATGAGATTTCGCGTTATGGGTTAACTATCGAAGATGTGCAGCAAACCATCGAAACGGCCATTGGTGGAATGAAAATTACTTCAACGGTTGAAGGCCGCGAACGTTTTCCGGTGAGGGTACGCTACCCCCGCGAACTTCGGGATAACCCTGAATCGTTAGGGAAGATTTTAATTCCAACACCAACTGGGGCACAAATACCTATCTCCCAAGTTATTGACTTTGAATACGTAAGAGGTCCACAAGCCATTAAAAGTGAGGAAACTTTTTTGGTGGGTTATGTTTTATTTGATAAAAGAGCGGGTTATTCAGAAGTAGGAGTGGTCAATGACGCGCAGCATACAATTCAAGCCCGGATTGACTCAGGGGAATTAAACGTTCCCGCAGGAATCAGCTACAAGTTTTCGGGCAGTTACGAGAACCAGATACGGGCTGAAAAGCGCCTTTCCATTATTGTTCCCCTGGTATTAGTCATTGTATTTCTGATACTTTACTTTCAATTTAAATCAGTCAGCACTTCCATGATGGTTTTTTCCGGCATTGCCATGGCCTTTAGCGGTGGTTTTATGATGATATGGCTTTATGGGCAGGGCTGGTTTGTCGATTTCTCACTATTTGGAACCAATATGCGGGAGCTTTTTCAGATGAATACCATCAACCTGAGTGTGGCGGTTTGGGTTGGCTTTATTGCGCTCTTTGGAATAGCAACCGATGATGGAGTTTTGATGGCGACTTACTTAGACCAGAGTTTTGCCCGCAACAAAACCGATAATCTGAAAGGAATCCGCAGGGCAGTTGTTGAAGCGGGCTACCGAAGGATTAAACCTGCGGCAATGACTTCTGCAACTACGATTATCGCATTGCTGCCAATTTTGACCTCAACCGGCCGAGGTGCCGACATCATGATTCCGATGGCCATCCCGGCTTTCGGGGGGATGATTTTTGCCGCCGTTACCTATTTTATCGTGCCGGTGCTTTACAGCTATCGCGAAGAGCGAAAATTAAAAAGGAGTCAGTCATGAAGAAATTAATAACTATAATAATCCTATTCCTTTCAGGGATAAGTGTTGTGCAGGCACAAACACTGGATAGCTATCTTGAAATGGCGGCCAAAAATAATCCGGGACTGCAGTCGAAATACAAGGAGTTTGAGGCAGCTCTGCAGAAAATTCCACAGGTAAATGCGCTGCCCGATCCTTCGTTTTCTTTCGGCTATTTTCTTTCGCCGGTAGAAACGCGGGTCGGTCCGCAACGTGCCAAGTTTTCTTTAAGCCAGATGTTTCCGTGGTTCGGAACGCTGGAAGCAAAAGGAGATGTCGCAGCCTTGATGGCCGAAGCCAAATACCAGTCGTTTCTGGAAGCCCGGAACAAACTGTATTTTGATGTGGCTACTGCTTATTTTCCGCTGTACGAGTTACAACAGACGCAGAAAATTGAGCGGGAAAACTTAGAAATCCTGGAATCTTATAAAACAATTGCTACCGGGAAATTTGAGAACGGCGCTTCTCCCATGGTGGATGTGCTGCGTGTGGATATCATGTTGAAAGAGGCACAAACCAGCCTCGAGATTCTGAATAAAAAGAAACACATGCTGGTTTCCACGTTCAATAATTTACTGAACCGAGACGAAAATGAAGATGTGATTGTTTCCGATATGCTCCCTGCTACGGCTGTTGAACTGGAAGCAGCAAAAGATGCATTGCTGTTGCGCAATCCGGCAATCAATGCGTTCGATTTAAAAATGAAGGCAAGCCAGGCTAATGAAATTGTGGCACAGAAACAGGGATTGCCAAATATTGGAGTTGGACTGGATTATGTAGTTGTGGGAGAATCTTCGGGCATGTCGGTTGCCGATGCCGGCAAGGATGCGCTGATGCCCATGGTTTCGGTAAGCATTCCGCTGTTCCGCAAGAAATACAAAGCGGCTGAAAAAGAAGCGCAATTTATGCAGGAAAGTTACACGCTACAGAAGGAAAATGCGCTCAATTTACTCTCTTCGGAATTTGACCGAACGCTGTTCGAAATTTCCCAACAACTTGAATTATTGAAGTTGTACCGGGCGCAGATTGCCACAACACAGCAGTCGCTTAACCTGCTGTTCAGTTCGTATGGCAATTCCGGAAAAGCGTTCGAAGAGGTGTTGCGTATGCAGCAAAAACTGCTGCAATACGAAAAACTGATGGTAAAAGCGCTTGCCCAATACCACACCGCAACAGCAAGATTGGATTATATAACTGCAAAAAATACAAACAATGAATAATACAAAAACAATTATCACAGCTATTGTCACCCTGGTTATTGGATTATTACTGGGATGGCTGATTTTCGGCGGTTCGGGTACTGAACCTGCTGCCGAACACCTGCACGATACAGAACTGGCAGAAGAAACCACCTGGACCTGCTCCATGCACCCACAGATTCGCCAATCAGAACCGGGCGATTGCCCAATATGCGGAATGGATTTAATACCGCTGGGAAATGAAAACGATAATGAAGGGCTCGATCCCAATGCTATTAGCATGTCGCCAACAGCAATGCAACTGGCAAATATTCGAACGGCAGTTGTGGGGAATATGGATCCGGTAAAAAAGGTCAGGCTGAACGGCAAAGTGCAGTCCGACGAACGCTTGGTTTACTCGCAGTCATCGCACATTCCCGGCAGGATAGAAAGCCTGATGGTAAATTTTACGGGAGAGTATGTACGTAAAGGACAGGTAATCGCGTCAATCTATTCGCCCGATTTGGTGACCGCGCAGAAAGAGCTGTTTGAAGCCCAAAAAATCAGGGAATCTCAGCCTGCACTTTTCAAGGCGGCCAAAGAGAAGCTGAAAAACTGGAAACTAACGGAGGAACAGATTCAACGGATCCTGGAATCGGAAGCAACCATTGAAACGTTTAGTATTCAGTCGGATGTTTCCGGATACATAACCGAAAAAATGGTGAATACCGGCGATTATGTCAGCCGCGGCCAGGCAATCTACAAAATTGCCGACCTGTCAAGAGTCTGGGTACTTTTTGATGTATATGAATCGGAAATGCCGTGGGTTAAACGGGGCGATGCGATTAGCTTTACCCTCACTTCATTGCCGGGTAAATCATTCGAAGGGAAAATTTCATTCCTCGATCCGGTGATCGACCCGAAAACGCGTGTGGCAAAAGCCCGGGTTGTGGTGTCAAATCAAGACCTGACACTAAAACCCGAAATGTTTGCATCGGGAGTGGTGGAAGCCCAATTATCCGGGGATAATGAAGCCGTTGTTGTGCCTAAATCCGCCGTAATGTGGACCGGAAAACGCTCGGTAGTTTACGTAAAAACAAATTCGGACCAGGGCGTGAATTTTATCATGCGGGAAGTGCTTTTGGGCCCTGCTTTAGGCGAAAGTTATATAATTGAAGAGGGTTTAATGGAAGGAGAAGAAATTGCGGTAAACGGCACATTTAGCATAGATGCTGCGGCACAGTTAGCCGGAAAAACCAGTATGATGAGCCCCGAAGGCGGAAAGCCCATGACTGGGCACAGTGGAATGGATATGGGTGGAAGTGAATCAAAAGAAGAGCCTGAGTTAAAACCAAAAGCAGCAATCTCGCAAGCTTTATCTGTTGACGAACAAGCTAAAAAGGCTTTACAGCCTTTATATACCGCCTACCTGCACTGGAAAGATGCCCTGACCAACGATGATTTCGAAGCAGCACAAAAAATGGCAATCAATATGAAATCAGCATTGGATGAAATCAATATGAGCCTTTTCAAAGAAGATGCCCACAGCATCTGGATGGGCTTTCAAGATAACCTGAGCAAAAGTTTAGAACACGCGCAGCATTTTGCTGACATAGCGCAATTGCGAAAAGCTTTTCAGCCTGTTTCTGCTACTATGATCAAAATGACAAATGCATTCACGCCTCTTGGCGAAACTATTTATGTGCAGCACTGCCCAATGGCAGACAGCAACAAAGGCGCCGACTGGCTGAGTAAGGAAAAAGATATCAAAAACCCATACTTTGGGAGTTCGATGCTCACTTGTGGAGAAGTCACTAAAGAAATTAAATAAAATTTGTGCTATATTCATCAAACTATAAATTGTGATAATCATTAAATTATCATCGTTAAGCAAATGATTTGTTAAACCTTTATAGGAAATAGTATCAGATTAATAAAAGCATATATAAAACAGAGATAAACAGATGAAAGAACAAAAACATAAATCAATTAACAATCTATGAATTATGTAAATGATTCATTAAAAGATGTAACATGGCAACGAATAACATCCGTTACTTTTAAGGTTTATATCTAATTAAATAATTTAATCACTTAAAATTAATACCATGAAGACAATAACAATTTTAATTTCAATGCTTACAGTTTTGGTTTTTAACGTAAACGGCCAAAGCACAGCTGTAAAAGGCTTACTTGATAAGCAGGAGACACGTACAGAAATTTTTAAGACCATTGCAAGCAACCATCAGCTGATGATGGAATTTATGAAAGTGGCTAAAGAATATGACCATAGCGCAATGATGATGAGCAATGCAGAGAACCACCAAAGGATTGAAATGGAGGCGAAAAAAGCTAGCATGGCGGACATGAATGATGAACATCAAATGATGGGTATGATGAAAGACAATCCTGAAATGATGCAAAAAATGATGGGTAAAATGATGCAAATGTGTGAAAAAGATACTGCAATGCGCAATCAAATGGTAAATATGATGACAGAGCATCCTGAAATGATGAACATGTGCACGCAGAAAATGAAAGAAAAAGGCAGGATGAATCCCGGCGGAAAAATGATGAACCCTAAAGAAAAATCACATCACGAAAATTATAAACATTAAAATTTATCAATCATGAACTATTACATCAACAAGACAATAACAGCAAATTTTGATCAGGCAATAGCCCTTGTAACAGAAGCATTAAAAACAGAAGGTTTTGGAATACTTTCAGAAATTGATATTCAACAAAAGTTAAAAGAAAAACTGGATGTTGATTTCAGGAAATATACAATCCTGGGAGCCTGTAACCCACCCAGTGCCCATAAAGCACTTCAGCAGGAGGATAAAATTGGCACCATGCTGCCATGCAATGTAATCGTGCAGGAAATTGGCGAGAATCAGGTTGAAGTAGCAGCCGTTGATCCGGTTGCTTCTATGATTTCGGTTGAGAACAAACAGCTTTCTGTTATCGCCGGAGAGATTAAGACAAAACTTGAACGGGTTATTGCATCGCTTTAATTTAAAAAAGAAAGGAGTAAATTATGATGGGAGAATACGGACACGGCTGGGGTATGGGCTGGTGGTGGATCATTGGTCTGATTATCGTAATTGGTGTTGTTTGGATGGTAGTAAAATCAATGAATACAAACAGCCGTGGCAAGCTGCCCTCCGGTAAATCTGCCCTTGATATACTAAACGAACGATACGCCCGGGGCGAGATTGACAAAGAGGAATTTGAGGAGCGAAAGAAAAATTTATTGTAAGATTTTTATACAAGTTGTGTATGAGTGAATACAAAAAAAACAGCTTAAGCTTAACGGGAACCGTTTCGTTAGGCACCGGGGTAATGATCGGTGCAGCCATTTTTGCCTTGTTGGGTCAGGTGGCTGAACTTTCCGGTGCTTTATTTCCCCTCATATTCTTGGTTGGAGCCGTAATTGTAGCATTTAGCGCATATTCTTATATAAAAGTTTCAAATAAGTATCCATCGGCTGGAGGAATTGCAATGATCTTGCAGAAAGCCTATGGCAAATCAACCGTCACTGCCGGTTCAGCACTGCTGATGGCTTTTGCTATGATCATCAATCAAAGCCTGGTGGCCCGGACTTTTGGTTCTTATACCATGCAGTTATTTAATGTGGGGAACAATAGCTTTTGGATACCGATACTTGGAGTGTTGCTGTTAATTGCAACCTTTCTGATCAATATAGCCGGCAACAATTTCATACAGAAATCGGCCTTTGTTATGGCCATTTTGAAAGTGGGCGGCATTGCCATTTTTGCCATTGGCGGCTTATGGGCAGCCGGTTTTTCTTTTGAGGGCGCTGCTCCTTCAGAAATTTCTGAAGATTATTCCATCGCCAGCTACCTCGGTGCTCTGGCTCTTGCAATTCTGGCATATGCCGGATTTACTACCATCACCAATAGTGGTGCAGAAGTAAAAAATCCACATAAAAACATTGGACGGGCTATTATCATCTCTTTGTCGATTTGTGCTGTGGTTTATGTATTCGTAGCCCTGGCAGTGTCTGTTAATTTATCTGTTCCCAAAATTATAGAGGCCAAAGACTATTCCCTGGCCGAAGCCGCACGCCCTGCATTTGGCAATTATGGTTTGTGGTTTACGGTAGGCATCGCTATTCTGGCCACGGTGTCAAGTATAGTTGCCAGTTTATTTGCCGTTTCGCGCATGACTGCCATGTTGACCAAAATGAAACTCATCCCGCACAGTCACCTGGGTATGCCGGGAAGAATTCAGAAGCACATGCTGGTTTATATCGTTGCCATCGCCATTGTTCTTACCATTTTCTTTGACCTGACCCGCATCGCCTCGCTGGGCGCTGTCTTTTACATCGTGATGGATATGGTGGTTCATTGGGGCGTATTGAAACATTTACGCAAAGATGTGAATGCAAATCCGATAATTGTGACAACTGCACTGGTAATTGACGGAGTGGTTTTAGCAGCCTTTCTGTGGATCAAAGCCTCTTCTGACCTTTTGGTCGTATGGCTATCCCTTGCACTGATGATTATGATTTTTGCGGGAGAAAAGTGGTTTTTAAAAAGAAGAAAAGAATTAACTGAATTACAATAAAATGCAAAGCAAAGCGCAAGACAAATACTATTGCCCCATGAAATGTGAGGGCGACAAGGTTTATGACCGACCCGGGAGCTGCCCGGTTTGCAACATGAAACTGATCTCCGTAAGTAGTGAGGGTAGCGAACATGGTCGGCATCATCATGCAGAACATGAACACGAACACCACCACCACAAAAAACACAAGCATGAACAAAGTCAACATGCCAATTCAGAAGGTGATGGCAAATATTACTGCTCCATGCGTTGCGAAGGCGATAAGACCTACGATCAGCCCGGCGACTGCCCCGTCTGCAATATGCATCTTGTTCCGGTAGAAGAACAGGACAAGGGAAATCACAGCCATTCTTCGGCGAAAGGAAATCAGCATCCTGATCATCAACATGTGCACAAGCACGAACATCATGAAGCGAAAGCCGATGGGGAAAATGGTGGCAAATACTACTGCCCCATGCGTTGCGAGGGCGATAAAACCTACGAGCAGCCTGGCGATTGCCCCGTCTGTAATATGCATCTTGTTCCGGTAGAAGAACAGGACAAGGGAAATCACAGCCATTCTTCGGCGAAAGGAAATCAGCATCCTGATCATCAACATGTGCACAAACACGAACATCATGAAGCGAAAGCCGATGGGAAAAATGGTGGCAACTATTACTGCCCCATGCGTTGCGAAGGCGATAAAACATACGATCAGCCTGGCGATTGCCCGGTGTGTGGAATGCACTTGAAAAAGGAAGAAGCGCGACCAATACCCGGCGCCCGAAAAACCATTTACACCTGCCCGATGCATCCCGAAATCAAACAGGATAAACCCGGAAGTTGTCCAAAATGCGGAATGGATTTGGTTCCTGAAAAAGCAGAAGAAACCAGTGAGGATGAAAAAGCCTACAAGAAAATGGCTAAAAAATTCTGGGTTGCGGTGATTTTAAGCGTTCCGGTTTTTGTAATTGCCATGTCGGATATGGTCAGTTTTCTTAACCTCGAAGCAATCGCCTCAAAAAAAATTCTGGGCTGGATTGAGTTCGCATTGGCCACACCGGTTGTTTTTTACTCCAGTTGGCAATTCTTCAAACGCGGCTGGAGTTCCATACTACGATGGATGCCAAACATGTGGACGCTCATTTCAATCGGGGTCGGTGCAGCTTACCTTTTTAGTGTATTTGCCTTACTGATTCCGGGCGCATTCCCTGATCAGTTTAAAGATGCAAACGGGAACGTACACCTCTATTTTGAAGCCGCCGCCGTAATTTTAACATTGGTATTGTTGGGGCAAGTGCTCGAACTGCGTGCACACAGCAAAACAAATTCGGCCATTAAGGCTCTGCTGAACCTTGTTCCACCGATTGCTCGGATTATCCACAACGGAGAAGAAAAAGAGATACCGCTGGAGGAAGTTCAGACAGGCGATTTGCTGAGGGTAAGACCCGGCGAAAAAGTACCGGTTGACGGTAGCATAACAGAAGGATCGGCAACTATCGACGAAAGTATGATAACCGGCGAACCTATCCCCGCCGATAAATCAACCGGCGATAAAGTAACCGGGGGAACCATCAACGGCAAAACCTCCTTTGTTATGAAAGCAGAAAAAGTGGGCGCAAACACGTTGTTGGCACAAATTATTGAAATGGTCAATCAGGCCAGCCGCTCTCGTGCACCCATACAAAAACTGGCCGATGTGGTAGCCAAATATTTTGTGCAGATTGTGGTAAGTGTTGCCATAATTACATTTGCCGTTTGGGCCATTTGGGGTCCCGAGCCGGCATATGTTTATGCGTTTGTAAATGCCATTGCGGTTCTAATCATCGCATGCCCCTGTGCGTTGGGGCTGGCAACGCCCATGTCCATTATGGTTGGCTCTGGACGAATGGCACAGTCGGGAGTACTGGTGAAAGATGCACGCGCCATCGAAGAAATGAACAAAGTAGATACGCTGATTATCGACAAAACAGGAACCATTACCGAAGGAAAACCGGCGTTGAAATCTTACAAATCATTTGGAAAGCTGGCTGATGACGAAATTCTCCGCCTTGCTGCGATGGTTGATGCTCACAGCGAACACCCTGTGGCTGAAGCCATTGTAGCCGGGGCAAAAGAAAAGGGAATTAAAATTTCCGGCGTTGAAAATTTTGAGTCAGTAACAGGCAAAGGCGTAAAAGGGTTTTACGAGGGGAAACAAATCGCCCTCGGGAACAACCGCCTGATGGAAGATTTTGATGCAAGCCTATCGGAAAAGCAGAATGAAGAAGTGAAAGCGTGGCAGTTAACCGGACAAACCGTGATGTACCTGCTGATTGACAACAAAGTGGAGGGCATTGTAAGTGTGGCCGACACCATTAAAACAACTTCAGCCAAAGCAATCAAAGCGTTGCAGCAGATGGGCATGAAAGTTTACATGCTTACCGGCGACAATAAATATACAGCCAAAGCGGTAGCCGAAGAGCTAAATCTGGACGGATTTGAAGCAGATTGCCTGCCCGACGATAAATACAAAAAGGTAAAAGAACTACAGGAGAAAGGAGAAATAGTGGCGATGGCCGGCGACGGAATTAACGATGCTCCGGCGCTGGAACAGGCCAATGTAGGAATCGCCATGGGCACCGGAACCGACATTGCTATGCAGAGCGCCTCAATTACGCTTGTAAAAGGCGATTTGAATGGTATTGTTAGAGCGCGGGAATTAAGTCATAAAGTGATGCGCAACATTAAACAGAACCTGTTTTTTGCATTTGTGTATAATTCGCTGGGCGTCCCGGTTGCAGCCGGTATTTTATTCCCGTTTTTTGGTATTCTTCTGAGTCCCATGATTGCAGCAGCTGCCATGAGTTTTAGCTCCGTGTCGGTAATTGCCAATGCATTGCGATTAAGAAAAGTGTAATTTGATTAAAATCAAAGTTTATGAAATATTTAATAAAAATTTCAGGATTAGGTGCAATTGTATTGTTATTGTATACAGCATGTTGTAACGAAAAAAAAGCTAACGAGCCTATTCTTGAAGGTATTTATATAGGTACCTTGACTGGTTCACATACTAACAACAACATAAAATTAAAATTACGAAGGGGAGAATAAATTTAGTAAGAAAATTCAAAAATATTTTGAATAATTCATACTAAAACAACTAAAGATTTAGTTTGTAAAAAAAGTCTCAGCCATGCGAAATCTTATCGTGTTGATTATTCTATTATTTTCGTGTACAGCTTTCACGCAAAACTTATCAGAACATGAGCAGTTTAAGAAGGATTCTACATTCTTAGCCTGGCAAAAAAAATGGCACCTTATGGCGCTCGAAAATCAGCGCATGCTTTTTCAAATGCTCGACACAATCAAGCCTGATAGTTTAACTGTTTTGAATGCTCGTTCAGCTGCCTTGGACAAAATTCCAGATCTAACTGCATTCAAAGCCATTGAAAAGATCGATTTTTCGAATAATGCATTTTCGACCATAAAACTAGGACGAAACTTCAAACAAAACCTGAAACATATAAACCTGGAAAGTAACAAACTTGAAAAAGTAAGACTACGCAAGTTTGATAGTTTGGACATTATTTCGCTGCACCGGAATGAATTGAAACGAATTCCATCTTCAATCAGAAAACAAAAACAGCTGAAAGTGCTTGACCTTTCAAATAATAAGATTAAACATATCCCGCGTTTTATCAAGCGTTTGGATAGTCTCCAGGAGATCAACCTCAATCACAACCAGCTTAATTTTAATAGAAGAACTGCCCGACGATTAGCCCATATCGAGCGCGTACTTGTAGGAGGCAACAACATCAGTCAACTTCCTAACAACATAGATGTTATGCATGGTGTTGAACGATTAAATCTGGGTGATAATCAGCTCAGCGATTTACCTCCTGCTTTTTCAGATTTAAATAACCTCAGGAGTGTAATTTTTTACAAAAACCATTTTGACACTTTTCCTGAAGAAATTCTTCAGCTAACCAAGTTGCAGGAACTGGATTTCTACCACAATAAACTAAAAATCATCCCTAAAGAAATTGTGAATTTGAGTCAACTGAAGCAACTTTTTCTGGCTTATAACCAATTGGAAGCGCTGCCGGACGAAATTCAGCGACTCAAATCACTTCGGTATTTTTATGTTCATCATAACAGGCTGCCTGTATTTCCGGATTGGATAGCGAAAATGACACAGCTGGAACGGCTCGATTTGGGGTTTAACGTCCTTTCAAACATACCCGATTTAAGCGGCTTGGTAAACCTTACAGATCTTGATTTACAGGCTAACCTGATTGGTTATTTTCCATGGCATTTACTCCAGATGAAACAGTTGAATCTTTTAATTTTAGGAGATAATCCTTTTGAACTGACTGCTGCAGAACGACAACAGCTAAAGGAGATCCAGGCTGTCATGAATCAGGAAGGGAAAAATCTGACATTTTAAATCCCCTGGAAATTTGACTTTTGGAATCAAATTTCATAAAGTTTGCGATATTAAGATAAATGCCTGCGATAACGAGTAAAAACTGCTATTCACTGAATGATTACTTCTTGAAGTTATCCCAGGCAAACACGTTCAGCTCAAAGATATACAGCTTCAAATAGAAAAAGTACACCTTCGATAACCTATTTTTTCTATTCGGATTCCCGACAACTACTTTTGTTCCGAAATTAATTTACTTAACCATTAAATTTTTAATCATGAGAACAAAAGTATTATTAACACTATTGCTGATTACCTTAATGTCAGTAACCAGCTTTGCGCAATTACACGAAAAACGTTTTGGCCTAGAATTGAGTACAGGAGCATCAATGGCCACAAGTAAACCTGGCAATACCCAGCTTAATACAGGCTTTGGATTTGAGGGCATCTTCCTTTATCGTTTGGCAACACATACCGATGCTTATGCGGGCTGGGGATGGAATCGTTTTGGTGCCGACAACTCATTTGCAGGTGCTGATGTGTGCTTCGAGGAGACCGGCTATGTCTTTGGCCTTCAATTCAAACATCCCATTGGAACTATGCCGCTTTCGTATTTCTTAAGAGCCGGTGGTCTTTATAATCATATCGAGATAGAAAATGCCGCAGGTAATATTATTGGCGATACCGGTCATGGTTTGGGTTTTCAGCTTGCTGCCGGAATCGATTATGCTTTGGGCAAGAACTGGAGCATTACGCCTGGTATAAAATTCAACTCTCTATCAAGAGATGTTGAAATGGAAGGTGTTACAACTAAGCTAAACCACAACTACTTGTCGCTAAGGATTGGTTTTCTTAAGAGATTCTAAAAACCATTTTATGCTGTCGTAGACTTGTTTAAGGCTTGTTCACGACAGAACAAATACTGAAGATTTTAAAAAGTTGGGTTCCAAAAACAATAATCCCGAGTAATGACAATAGTAGAACTTCACAACAGGCTGATTGAGGCTTATTCGCCAGTTAGTCTAAACGTAATCGCTACCACTTTATTAACATTCTACAAGAATAAGCAATACTCAATTCTTCGTAAAATTGCTGCTATTGTTAGCGAATCCGTAAGAATTGAGATAGACGAAGATGGTAAGGGCTTCTCCAGGTTCATGATGCTTTACCATCCTGATAGGGCCAGTTGTCATATCAACGAGATCAACGAGCTGGCGTCCAAAGGGAGTTACGATGGCTTGCTGGAGTATTCGCATATTCTTTTGCTTTCGCGTATCGATGAGGTTGCAGCATCATTTGTAAACTGCGAGGAAATTGATTATGCTCCCATTTACGAATGGGATTTTAGCACCGAGGGTTTCACAATTATTGATGACAAAGCCACTTCTGAAACTTTCAAAGAAAGAAAATTCAAGGAAAAGGCTACGGTTCAATTCTACAACTTTTACGACGCTGTTAAGCTTAGAATGTTTGGCAATACCAAAATGGAGTATCCATCTTATTATCTTGAGGATATCGATGAGTTTGAGCTGGCTTGCTCTGATATTAACGATCTGGACGGGATTGAATACTGCAAGCATGTTAAAACACTGGATCTATCCAACAATCACATTTATGACCTTACTCCGCTTTTTGGGCTCTCCTTGTTGGAAGAGCTTGATCTGTCAGACAATACAATCACGGATATTGATGTGCTAAGCAACCTGGAAAACCTCAAGGTAATAAACTTATCAAATAACAATATCGATGATATTTTGCCCATTATAAACTTGCCCTGGCTTGAATACGTGAATCTTAGTGGAACCAGGGTGGACAAAAAGCAGGTTGAACAACTAAGAGGACTTCAAGTAACGGTTGAATTAGATTTGAATAATAACCCCAGTAATTAGCAATAAAGAAATGAAAAATAAACTTAAATCTATCCTGATAATAGTGGCAATAGCCATCGTATTCGTGATTTTCTTTATGATCCCAACGCTGATTATACCCGTTTCGGATGATCTGCTTGAACGTATCAATCCTCAAGAAATGCAATCGTTCTTTCCTTTGTTGATGCTCTACTCATTGTACATGTCCGTTACCTATTTTTTGCTCCTTAGAAATACTGAGCAAAAAAGAAGTATACTCTTTATCCAACTGCTGCTCGCACACTTCATCATGTATCCCCTTATGGGGCTGTTGGAATCGCTTTTTTGGGGTGAGGCTTTCAAAGCGGTTGATATCAATGAGTTTATTAGAATATTTTTAAGGTTCCTGATAACTTTCAGCTTGTTTACGGGCTTTTTGTCTTTGCTTTCCAAGAAGATAAGCTCGAATGATCATGTTCCAAAACAGCTGATAAATTATCCACAGCTAGCTGCTAAAATCTTTGTTATAGGCCTAATATATTTTATTGTTTACAACCTTTTCGGATATTTTATTGCCTGGCAATTTGAAGCCACAAGGGTATTTTACACCGGAGTTATTGAAAAGCTTGACTTTTTTGAGGCTATGTGGCAGAATATTAGTAACCCAGCCTTTGTATTTGTTCATATTTTCAGAGGGATTCTATTTGGTTTTGCTGGATATATGTTCCATAAAATTTTAAAATGCTCAAGAAGCAAAAAGGCACTTATTATGGCGCTAATATTTGGAGGATTTGGATTTCAGATTGTTTTACCTAATCCTTTACTTCCCGAGATGGTTAGAATTTCACACTTTATTGAGACCACCACTTCAATGCTGCTCTTTGGAGCCATTGTAAGCCTGGTTTATAGCTATAAGAAAAGTATAAATCTTCCAGCTGTTTTATTACTGGCGTTTCTCGTCAGTTCGTGCCAAAAAGAACCGATAAGACGATTTGGTTTTGATACCGATTTTGGCAAAAATTCACAGGGCTTAACGATAATGCATATAGGCTGCTGTGCTGATACAATTAAACTAACAGGTGAATATTCGATGGCGGAGGGAAAAGTTTTAATAGAACTGATTGATCCAACAGGAGAAACTGTCTTTTCAAGCTATTACAATTTTCCTGGCAGCTTACAAGTGAATGAGTCTTTCTCAGCTATTTCTGGAAATTGGAAGTTGAAATATAAGAGTTTGGAAGGGGAAGGCTCGATTTCTCTGCATTTAAGTATAAATACAAGCAAGGAAGCTGGTTATTAACAGTAAATTAAAACTTATGAAAGAACTACTTAGGAACAAATATTTTATTGGTTATTCGGCTTTATATATTTTAACTTTAGTATTAATGGCTTTAATCGAGGACTTTCCTGTAAGCCAATCTATTGCCGTACTTCTGATAATTGGTGTATTTTTTACGTTCATCGCACATTTAGCAACAAAATCATCCAAACCATTAATTAAAAGTAAACCCATTCAGGCTAATGAATTGTCTATAATAGTGGGTTTTCTGGTTTATATAACATTGATGCTTTCTTTTGGCTTCGACTCGATAAAAACCTTCCTGTTCCAATTTGTTGTAAAAACTTCAAGGTCAGAGGAATTAATTAGTTTATCCTACAAATTAATCTTCTTTGTATTCATCCCTTTCGTAGTGTATAAATTGCTATATAAATTCAATTTGCGCGATTTTGGCTTGGATGTTAAGCTAAAAGAATTTTTTACCCGAAAGAACATCATCATTTTGCTTTCAATGTTTGCAGTTCTATTTGCTTTTCAATTTTTTCTTGGAAATGGAGCCAGCCCTATTCGTAATGGATTAATATCAAATAGGCAGCTTTATATCGGCTTGCCACTATTATACATCTGGCTAATTGTTGAAGTTGGACTAGTAGAAGAGTTTTTTTTCAGGGGATTAATTCAATCAAGACTTGCAGTTTTAACCAGATCAGATCTTGGTGGAATATTTTTAAGCGGCCTTTTTTTTGGACTGGCACATGCCCCCGGTTTGTATCTTAGGGGCAGTGGTGCACTTGATAACCTTGGCGTGAACCCAAGCCTTTTCGCATCTGTTGGATATAGTATTCTAGTATTATCTGTGGCTGGTTTCTTTTTGGCAACTATATGGAGCAGGACTAAGAATTTGTGGTTAGTAATTACCATTCATGCTTTTGTTGATTTACTACCAGGCCTTGCCGAATTTGTAAATACATGGAACATAAATTAATTCATTACTATACTCTATTTATAAGTATTAACTACCTAGATATGAGGCTGGTAAAATTGATTCTTGCGGATGTTTTTAGTAAAGATAATTATCTGGCAGCTTATGAAAAAGTTAAACAACAAGAGGTGATTGTAAATACAATGATTATGCAATTAATTATTAAAAGAACTTATGAAACCTAAATCACTAAAACCCCTGGCCATAAGCTTTGCTATTGGTGGTATATGGGACACCATCGCAGGTTTCCTTTACCTAATTGTAATTGGCACGGGCCGTGCAATTGATAATCCCTCAATGGATCCTTTTTACGCAATTTTTTTGGGTTCTTTCTTTTTATGCTTTGCCTACCTGCAAATAATTTCATCCTTCAACATCAGGCGATATGCAATTAACGTAGGTTGTCTGGTTTTTGGAAGGCTTTTCTATGTAGTAATCCTTTATTATTTTATGCTTTTTGTGAAAGATTTTCCATCTACATTCTGGTTTACCGGAATAATAGATGGGACGCTATTAGCACTTTATATTGCATTTGCACTAAGAGGAGGGCTAAAAGTAAAGGAAATATTTTTACCCGGATTAACAACAAGTTAGAGTAATACATATGTTGTCGTTAGGACAAACTATAAAATGAAAATAACAAAAATATTAACTAAAAGCAGGGGAGGCAAAACCATGATTTTTGCAATACTGATCATTTTCGGGCTATTGATGTCACTTGTGGTCTATTTGGTTTTGATTAGTCCGGGCAAACCAGAATCTTTTAGGGATGAGCAGGGAAACATCATTGAAGGAGCCATTTCCGAGAAAATATTCGTCCGCATAGGCGGAGTGAAACAAGGAATGTTTATCCGAAGTAAAAATATTGAAAACCCTGTTTTACTATTTTTACATGGCGGCCCGGGCTTTCCAAATTACTTCCTGATCGAAAAATTCAAGCCGGGACTTGAAGATTATTTTACCGTATGCTATTGGGAGCAAAGGGGTGGAGGACTTTCCTATACTTCTGAGGTAACCCTCGAAAGTATGACCCTTGAGCAACTTACCTCTGATGCCCTTGAGGTGACTAACTATTTGCGAGAGCGTTTTGCTAAAGAGAAGATCTTCATCCTTGCCTGGTCGGGAGGAACTACAATTGCTTTGCCTGCGGTATCAAAAGCGCCAGAGCTTTTTCATGCCTATATCGCCATGGGGCAGTTGACCCGGCAGCGTGAATCGGAAAGAATTGCCTACGACTTTATGCTCAGGCAACTCACTGCACTGAATGACCAAAGCTCAGTAAAGAAATTGGAGAAGTTTAATCAATTGGCAACAGAAACCGATTTGATCTCTTTTTACAACTCAGCAACCCGCGACTACCTGATGCACGAACTGGGGATTGGAACGATGCGAAGCATGAAATCGGTTTTCAAGGATATTTTTCTGCCTGTATGGACTTGCAGGGCCTATACGTTGGGGGAAAAATTTAAGATCTGGAAGTCGAAGATAATATTCCTTCCTAAGACAAATCTGAAAAACGAAACCCTGACCACAGATTTTATTACAGCTTTTCCTAAAATCGATGTTCCCATCTATTTTATAAGCGGGAAGCATGATTTAACTGTCAATGTTGATTTGTCAAGGGAGTATTACAATCAACTTGATGCACCTCTGAAAGGGTTTTACACCTTCGAAAATTCGGCTCATGGCCCTTTGTTTGAAGAGCCCGAGCGGTTCAGGGAAATTTTGGAGAAAGATGTTTTGCGGATGGATATTAAGCAATCAGACAATAGTTAGTGCCTGTCCATAAAGTGAGTTAATCACAACTTTGGTAACATATTCAAACAGCGATTCAGCACTTTCAACGCTATTTTTATCACCTTTAGCGTATTATTCTTTTTTTTGTGAACAAGCTTGAATACTTTTATTCAAAATTTGAACTAAAATACTTCGAATGATAATCAGGCAAATACATCATCTTTTACCTTTCAAAAAGCTGTTTAGGCTTGTGTTTGGAATGGCGTTAGTGTTGCAGCTGGTAATAATATCCTACAACCATTTTAGCGGTTATCATGAGTTGAATGATTTTGGCGGGTTTGTAATAAGGTTAATCAGAGGGATTTCGTACAGCATGATAGCAGGTTTTGCCATCGTTTATCCCGATCTTTTTGTGATTCAATTTCTTAATAGAAAATTCCAGTGGAGTAGGGGCGTGCTTAAACGAGCCATCATTCAATTCTCGTTGATGCTCGTCATTGCCATTGCTGTTTCTTCTCTCATAACAACTTTTGCGCATTGGGTAAGCAGTTATCCACAGGGTTTGCAGAATGTGCTGTTTAATAATGCCTTGATTTACTGTGTTGTGAATGCGTTTTTTATGTCGATCCTTGAGGCGTGGATCTATCTAGATGAGAGCATTAAAGAAAAGCTTAGATCTGAAAAGCTACAACAGGAACTGATCAAAGAGGCTGCCAACCGCGCTATGTATGAGGCACAGATAAAGATAGAGGAGGAGCAGAACAAATATTCCCGACAGCTTATTGAACAGGAAAAGAGGCTCAATACACATCTGGAAGAGGAAATGAAAAAGCGTGAAGCCATTACAATTCAGCTTAACGAAAATCGGGAGCAACTCGATAGCATTTTATTAAATCTTGCTGGTGCGGCCTACCGATGCTATCTTGATGAGCATTATACGATGAAATATATCAGCGAAAAGATATTTGATATTTCGGGTTATCATGCTTCCGAATTTATCGAAAATGACAAGCTCAGCTATGCTTCCATTATTCACCCTGATGACCGGGAACTGTGCCGAAAAAGCATCCTTGAAGCTACCAGCGAAAAGAGGCATTACGAGTTTGAATACCGCATAATCCATAAAAATGGTCAAGTGGTTTGGGTGAATGAAAATGGCAAAGGGATTTACAGCGAAAGCGAAGAGCTAAAGTTTTTGGACGGAATAATTATAGATATCACCCGAAGAAAGTTGGCTGAGATTCAGGTAAAGGATACTGAAAGAAAGTATAAAGATTTGTTGGATTTGCTTCCTCAGCCTGTGTTTGAGCTCAACCTCAAGGGCGAGGTTATGCTGAGCAATAAAGCCGGTGACGCGTTTTTTGGTCCATTGCCGAATGAGCCCGATAAAAAGCAATCTGCTCTTGATTGTTTTATTCCGGAGGACAGACCTCGCATTGTTGAAAATTTCAAAAAATCAGCTCAGGGTATCACCACTGAACCGGGAGAGTTTACTGCCATAAAAATTGACGGAAGTCATTGCCCTGTTATGGTATTTGGTAACCCAATAATCCGTAATGGTGAGATTGTTGGCCGAAGAGGGATGATTGTGGATATTTCGGAAAGGAAAAGACAGGAATTAAAATTAGTTAAAGCAAAAGAAGATTTGGAACGAATAAATAATACGCTTGAGCAGCGGGTTTCTGAGCGAACCAAACAGCTTACCGAGGCAAACACTCAGCTGCTTAAAGTGCAGAAGGAAAATCTGCAATCGCAGTTCGAGGTGCTTAAACAGCAGGTGAACCCGCACTTTTTATTCAATAGTTTGAATGTGCTGACTTCGCTGATAAAGATTGATCCCGATTTGGCCGAGTCGTTTACCGAAAGGCTGTCGAAGGTTTACCGCTATGTGCTCGAAAACAAGGAGAAGGATTTGGTGAGCCTCAGCACTGAGTTGGAATTCCTGAACGCATACCTTTTCCTTCTGGAAATCAGGTTTATGAAGAAACTGATTATTGCGATTGATATCGATAAAGCAACCTACGATTATCAAATTTTGCCCATTGCCATTCAGCTAATTATTGAGAATGCGATCAAGCATAATACTTTCTCGAAGGCTCAACCTTTGAAGATTGAAATTTTTGTGGATGAGCAACTTCGATTAAATATCATTAACAACCTGAATTTGAGGGAGACAAAATTTGTATCTACGGGAGTTGGCCTCGAAAATATCACCCGCAGATATGCGCTGGTGTCGGATCAAAAACCCGAATTTTTTAAAACTTCGGAGCATTTTATTGCTAAACTTCCTTTGTTAAAATCGGAAAAAATTGAAACAGCATAACAATACTACTAAAATGAAAGTCGTAATTATAGAAGACGAAGCCTTTGCCGCTTTACGTTTGAAAAAGATGATTCAGAATTACAATCCTGAAATTGAAATCCTGGCCGAGCTCGAATCGGTTGCTGAATCGGTAAAATGGTTCAAGGCAAACCCCGAACCTGATCTCCTATTTCTCGATATCCACCTTGAGGACGATCTCAGCTTTGCAATCTTTGAGCAGGTGAACATTTCGAGCCCCGTAATCTTTACGACTGCATTTGATGAATACGCCATAAAAGCTTTTAAGCTCAAGAGTATCGACTACCTGCTTAAACCTATCGTTCCTGAAGAACTTGCTGCTGCACTCAAAAAGTACGAGCAGTTTAGCGGGTTACATCGCGACTCCATCGACCTTCAATCACTTTATAAGCTGCTAACCACTACCGAAAAAAAGTACAGGGAGCGTTTCTCCATTTCTGTTGGCACAAAAATTAAGATGGTTGAAGTCGCTGATATTGCCTATTTTTTTGTGATGGATAATGGCGTTTACCTGCGCACAACACAAGGAAATAACTTCAGTGTCGATTTCACACTCGATAAGTTGGAAGAGATGCTCAATCCCGCTTCATTCTTTCGTATTAACCGCAAGTACCTGATCAATATTTCATCGATTACCAATATGGTGGCCTACTCACGTGGTCGTGTCAAGTTAGAGCTTAATCCAAAGGCCGATGATGAGTTTGAGACCATCGTCAGTATCGACCGGTCGGGTGCATTTAAGAAATGGTTGAATCAATAGTTTGAGATCATGGGTTTAAGGGTTTATGAGTTTATGGGTTTAAGGGTTTATGGGTTTATGAGTTTATGGGTTTATGAGTTGACGGGTTTAAGGGTTGGTTTAAGTCGTTTGTAAGAAAACCTCATTGAAAAATTATGTAAAAGAAAAAAGAGGCTGTTTGGGGAAAATGTTTCAGAGTGAAACCAGTTTATCGTTGTTCCATTTTTTTAAGGAACAATTCTTTTTTTCGGCGCGACACATTTATCTCCTGTCCGTTACTCATGACAACATAAGCAGATTTGCCTTTTAAATAGCGATCTACGTACCGGATATTAATAAGATAGCTCTGGTGGATTCTTATAAACCTGTTTTCTGATAAGGTTTCATCATATTCTTTCAAAGTGCGTGTAACCATGATTTTCTCTCCGTTTTGCAAATGAAACCATGTATAATTACTTTCAGATTTGCAATATAAGACTTCATCAAGGTCAATAAATCGTAAGCCATCGAGTGTTGGTAAGGCAATACGATGAAAATTGTCTTTATTTTTCAGTAAAACTTTAACCTGTCGTGTCAACAAATCAATATTCAAGTTCATTTGCTTCGATTTATTTACCGCTCTAACAAACTCTTCATTATCAACAGGTTTCATGATATAGTCGATGGCACTATGGCGGATAGCCTGTATTGCAAATTGGTCAAACGCTGTCACAAAGATTACATGGAATTCATATGAGGGGATTGTTTCGAGAAGCTCAAATCCAGAACCGTCAGTGAGCTGTATATCCAAAAACACTAAGTCGGGGTGAAAATCAGCGATAGCTTTCCTGGCTTCCGATAACGAAGAAGCCTCCCCAGCAATTATAATCTCAGGGAAATTGTCATGCAACAGACTTTTTAAGGTTTGCCTGCAGCTTTTTTCATCATCAATAATTAGTGCTCTCATTCGCAATAAATTTACCTTTTCAAGTTAATTGGCATCTCTTTAAAACCCAACCAGGTACTGTATTCAATCTCTCTACCATACAAATATAGCTTTAATCTATTTCAAATGGAAGCGTAATATTCACCTGAGTGCCGCTTTGTTGATTATTAATCAACTTTCGATCTTCAATCCGGAGGCTCAGTTTTTGTCCGTAAACCTCCTGCAATACAGCAAGCCGATCTGCAATAATTTCCATGGCAAGAGATTTTTCCTTGCCTTTTTTTTGGGACTTCGTTTCGATAATTCCCACGCCGTTATCCACTAAACGACAACAAATCACATCTTGTTTTTTGTCAAAAACGACATCCACGAAACCGCCTTTCACCCCTCTAATTCCATGCTTTATAGCATTTTCTAAAAAGGGCTGAACCATCATTGGAGGGATATAAACCTGTTCCTCATCTGTATTAATAGAAGATTCGATTCTAAACTCGAATGCGGTTTCTGTGCGCAGTTGTTCTAATTCGGCATAAAGTCTTAGCATTTTCAGCTCTTCTGATAAAGCAATTGTTTTATGCCTGGAATTGACAAGAATATCGCGAATTAGCTTTGAAAACTTTGACAAAAAAAGCATAGCTGCTTGCTTATCATCAGTAGAAATATACTGCTGTACCGACATCATTGCATTGAAAATAAAATGAGGATTCATCTGCGAACGTAGGAGTCGTTGCTCTGTTTCAATAGCCCGTTTTTTAAGTTCGGATTGACGCTCAAGCTGATGGTGTTTGTATCTGTTAAAGAAAACCACAAAAATCAGAAAAGCGATAATAACTGCCGCAAGTATACTTCCTATAACGAACCATTGCAATCTTAAGTCTGCATCCTGACGTGCTATTAAAAGTGCCTGTTTAGTGATTTCCTGATTTTTCTTTTCTGTTTCAAATTTGGTTTGCATTTCGGAAGTAGCTTGTGCCAGGTTTTCATTGAAAATCGAATCCTTCAATGCCAAATGGCGCTCCATTACTTCATACGCTTTTTTATAATTCCCATTTGCAGCATTTATAATGGCTTGCTGATGCAGGCTTTGCTGTAAAACCTGCTTCGTGCCATTTTTACTACTGATTTCTATCGCTTCAATGATGTACTTTTCAGCTTGTTGATATTTACCAAGATCAGTATATAGCACAGCTAGGTTTTTGTAAGTATTTGGAAGTGATTGAAGGTTTTTAGCCTTCATACTATATTCAATAGATTTCAGATAATACTCTTCGGCTCTATTATATTGTTTTAATTCATGGTACAGATTACCTATGTTGTTGTATGCCTTAGCTAATTGTATGTGTTCACCATAATCTTTTGCAAATTGAAGGTAACGAAACATATAAATCAGTGCACTATCTTTTTTGCCCTGAAGCTGATAGGCAATTCCAACATTATGATACACTTGTGATATCATTAATTCATCACCTGTTTTTTGGGCGTAATCAAGCGCATTAAGGTAATTATCTAAGGCTATATCCGGTTCGTCAAGATGATAGTATAATGACCCGATCTCAAGTAATGAGATTGCTACACCTCTGTCATTATTCATCATTTCTTCCAGCTTGAGAGAAGCAAGGTGATTTTCAAGTGCTTTCCTGTAATCTCCTTTATCTGTATTAATTGTGCCGAGATTATATAATATGGCAGCTTTTGCTTTGGTGGATCCAATTATATTTGCATACGCATAAGCTTGATTTATTAAAAGGAGTGCTGAATCCAGATTTCCTGTGTACTGATATCCTTGTCCGATGGTGTTCAGCGCTTTCATTTTAAGCAAATCGTCACCATTATTTCTGGCAAAAGCAAGAGCCTCCATCCCATAAGTAATTGTTGCCTGTGGGGTTCTTTGCAAATGATAATATGCAAGATCGAGTAAAATATCGAAGCGGTCTTCTCCTTTGGCGGTATTCAGTTTAAAAGCCAGACTGTCTGATTCATCAGCAGCAATGCTACTCGAAATCAGTAAGAAACCTAACAAAAAATAACTGCAAAATGCATTCATAATTTAATGAATAGGAATACCTATAACAAAGATATCAAAAGAACAGAAAGAAAGCAAAAAAATAAAAATCAGCTATTAGACCCCAAACTCTAAACTAAACCTGCCAGTTACTATAGGAAACAGCCACATAATAGATTTGTGTTGCCAGAGAGCGTGAGAAGATAGTATTTTAACCTAATAAATTACCAAAATGGTTTTATTATGAGAAATAATATCCTTTTATTAATAATTGCATTCATGCTTCCACTGATAAATTCAGCGGGAACGTATAGCGGAGGAGATGGTTCTTCTTCAGATCCTTACCAGTTAGGCACACTTGCTGACCTCTCAGAGCTTTGTCAGACCTCAGGTGACTGGGATAAACATTTTATCCTTATTGCTGATATTGATGCAAGTCAAACCCAATATTGGGATGACACGGATGATAACACCGATGGTGATTTGTATAACGATCCTTTTGATGCCACAAGCGACGACAATAACGAAGGCTTCAGCCCAATAGGCAATGTCACAAACGCCTTTGAAGGATATTTTAATGGCGATGGTTATGTTATTGACGGCTTAACAATTAACAGGAGCACTACGCTTTATATTGGGCTGTTTGGTTATGTTAATGATGTAACTATTGAAAACCTTGGCCTTACAAACCTTAATATTTTAGGAGAAAAATACGTTGGTGGCCTCGCAGGTTCTTCTTCCAATGTAATATTTAACAATTGTTATACTGAAGGGCAGGTTCGCGGCACATCGCGTTATGTTGGAGGTCTTGTTGGGGCACATTCCAATTCGGGTTCCCCCGGAAACGGAGAATTGACCAATTGTTATTCAACATGCAATGTGACTGGCGGACATGATGAAGTAGGAGGCCTTGTTGGTTGGAATTGTTACAATGCTTTAATAAAAAACTGCTATGCCACAGGAAATGTCTATTCCTCAGGAGAAAAAGTCGGTGGACTGGTAGGGTTAAACTGGGATGATTCTGATATTAATTTTTGTTTTGCAACCGGAACGGTTAAAGGGGATGATCGCGTTGGAGGCCTGGTAGGAGATAATAATCAGGATGGATGTAGGATAACTAACTCTTATTCAACAGGAAATGTGCATCAAATTGCCGAAGGCACCTACGATCAGCTTTTTGGTGGTTTTTGTGGTAATAATTATAATTCACATATCTATTATTGCTATAGTACAGGCAGCGTTTATAACGACCACGATGAGATAGGTCATTTTACTGATAAAGGCTTTCTGGGCGATGCCTCAGGTTCATTTTTTTATCTGTCGGATAATTTCTTTGATGCCACTGTTTCTAATCAGGACACTGAAGGGCAGAGTGGCTCTGCAACAGCAAAATCACATGCAGAAATGCAAAGTGTTTCTACTTTTACAGATCTTACAACTACTGGTCTCGACAATGCCTGGGATTTTGTTGGTAATCCAAATGATGATATTGAAAATGAAAATATTTGGGATATAAACGAGGGAAGTAGCTATCCATATTTAGCGTGGCAGGAAACTGAAAAAACCTGGACTGGTGCAGTGAGCTCTGCCTGGCAAAACAGGGACAACTGGTCAGGCGGCATGGGGGCACCTACCGCTTCAATCAACGTCATCATCCCTGATGTGGCAAATGACCCAGTAATTGCTCCAGACATACATGCAAGCTGCAAAGACATTGACATCAGTGCAAGCGCCTCTTTAACAATAGAATCAGATGCCTCAGGTAGCGGATCCCTAATTGCTGAAAGCCTATCAGATGGCCAGGTAACAGTACAACGCTATTTAACTGACGACTGCTGGCACTTTGTTTCTCCTCCCACTACCAATGCAACAGCAGCAGACTTTAATTGGGAAGGATCACCCGCATCCTGGCTCACGCAATATGATGAAACCAATGCGGCTGACCCATGGAGTTATATATTGGACGGTTCGCAAAACCTGCAAGTAGGCAAAGGGTATTCTGTGTGGGTAGACAATACATTGAAGGCTAATGTTGTTTCGGAAATGACCGGTGCGCTTCAAACCACCGATCTTGATGTTGCCCTTACAAACGATGTTAATGGTTTTAACTTGATTGGAAACCCTTTTAGCTCTGCCTTGGATTGGGACTATGTTGAACCGGGAATAACTACAGGTGCGGTGTATGTATGGGACAATGATTTTGATGCTGATGGTGAATACCTAACCTGGAATGGAGAAACAGGCGACTTGATCGATGGTATTATACCACTTGGACAAGCATTTTTTGTAAAGGCAGAATCTGCTGGAACACTTACTATTCCATCAGACGCTAGAATACATGATAACCAGGATTTTTATAAAAATAATGCACAGATTGAAACTTCATATTTAAAGTTAATGCTGAACCATGAGTCTTTTATAAATAATTTATTTATCTCGTTTTCGAATGAAGGATCTGAGTATTTCGATGTACCAGGCGATGTCCATAAATTAATATCTGGTAATTCTTCGCCTCAATTATTTACGAAAGAAAATAATATTGAGCTTTCAACAAATAAAAGAGCTCTGGTTGATGAAAATGGTCAAGCCATTCCCGTTTTTCTATCTCAAGTTATTGCGGGTCAATACACTATCAAATTGGAGGAATGCATGAACCTGGAGGATGTTGAAATAATACTGGAAGATAAAAAGACCAATATTTTTCATGATTTTACAATTGATAAGCCGTATAATTTTTTGGCTTATCCTGAAGATCAAACCGACAGGTTTATTGTTCATGTCAACAAGAAAACATTTAGTGTTGTGGAAGGATACGGAGAAACCTCCGATATTGATGTTTATGCGACAGATAAAAGCCTTATCATATTATCACATGGTCAATTGGCTTTAGAGACGGGTTTTGTTTTCATTTATAACAATTTAGGCCAGATAATTGACGAGCAACATATAAAACCCGGTAATCAATTTTCAATTCAATTGAATTGTTCTGGCCATTTCATCATAGTTAAAGTGGTTAAACCCTCCGGGACATTGTCAAAAAAAGTAATACTACCTAGAAGAAATTAAACAAAACACTATGAAAACGTTAATAACAGCCATTATCTTCACTTTCTTATTGTTTGGTGCTCAAACCTCCTTTCCTCAGGGGCCACCAGAGCCTCCGGGAGGTGCTCAGGGTTCTGAAAACACAGAGGATAATCAAACGGGTAATGGAGCTCCAATTGGTGGAGGCACATTTTTTTTGATTGCTATGGGGGCAGCCTACGGTGCAAAAAAATTTTTCGACTCAAAGAAAATCGTAACAGAAGAAATGGAAGATTAACTGTGCCTTTTTAACTTCTTCTGTATTCGCATTCTTGATGGTTTTGGACATAAGCCCTGACTTGTCTCCTTTAATTAAGTGCGGTTGTAGGTGTCTTATTATCAATGATAGTGTTTTAAAATGCACTAAATTTTATCGCACTAAGGCTATATTGGTATGAAGATTAGGCTTGTAAAAAACAGCCTCAACAGCAGCAGTCGCTGTTTTTTTTATAGATTGATAGCTGTTGCATTAAAAAGTGTATTTTAGCCTTAATAACTAACATTTCAAAACTATCATTATGTTGAGATTTCTACTTACGCTAACAATGCTAATTGCATTAGGCTTATCTCCGGATCTTCAGGCTCAAACTCCCGGTGAATTGGCTGTTACAGCTACAACAGGGTCTGCCGGCGGCAATTATGCTCCCAGAAACATTCTGGCTATCTGGATCGAGGATGCCGACGGAAACTTTGTCAAAACGTTAATGGCATATGCACAAAACAGGCGCACGCATCTGAATACCTGGCAAGCAAGTACTGCCGCAGCAGGATCTGAGTTCGATGTTACTGATGCCATTACAGGTGCAACACGCAACAGTCACGCAAACCGAAGCGCAATGTGGGATGCAACAGACTTTAACGGTAATGTGGTTCCTGACGGGGAATATAAACTCTGGTTTGAACTCACGGATAAAAACGGCACCGGTAATTTCGGATCAGTTGGTTTTTCAAAAACTAATGAGGCACAACTTATTAATCCCTTTGATTTACCAAGCTTTACAGCGATCAATATACAGTGGCAACCTGATAACAGTGTGGGGCTTGACGATTTCGGCCGGAATAAGGATTTCTTTGGCTTGGATCAAAACAATCATATCGTAAATGTGTCGTATCCCGGCTATTTTGAAATAGCAGTTTATGACTTAAGTGGTCACTTGCTACTGGCTTCCAATCAAAATAAACTGAATCTATCTCACTTGTCCAAAGGTATTTACATTATTGTGATCACTGCTGAAGGAAGCATTTCTGCAAAAAAAATTGTCATTCCTTAAATGGGTTATCGTTTTTTCTTCGTTTTTGGTTTGGGTTCGGGTAGTTCTGCCGCCGTAATTTTAACAAGTTCCTGAAGCCAAGCACTATTTTCAAGTTGCTCGGTGATCAGAAAGCTATTTTTAGCACCGGGGTAGGGTGGAGCCTCCTGAACTGAGCCAATGAACGCTCGACCGCTTTCGGTAGGTTTGATAAACAATTGATTGTCGCATACCAGACCAAATATTTTCCCTTGATAGTAAACACCATATTCACCGAACATTTTACGGTGCGAAATTCCTTCAAGCGCATTTAACTGATCGAGTACAAACTGCATAAAATCTTCTGAAGTAGCCATATTCTATTATTTATTTGGGTTATACAGCGAATAGCGTGGAAAGTTGCAATGTATTTTCGGAAAATCAAGCTATCAAAGGCTGAGATTAAGGTTGAGTAGATTATCCTTCTCAGCCTTAACCTCAGTCTTAATTCTAAAAGTGTTTGCCCGCAAAATTGCAGTAAACCCTTTATTTAGTGGTTTCGCCACCCATTTCAGTAAATACATGATCGACGGGTTCCCAGAGTTCAATTTTATTCCCATCGGCATCCATGATATGGACAAATTTTCCATAATCGAAAGTTTCAATCGAATCAAGAATCGTCACCCCTTTGCTGCGCAGGTTTTCAACAAGCTTTTCGATATGTTGCACCCTGTAATTAATCATAAATTCCTTCTCGGAAGGCTGAAAATATTCAGAGCCTTGTTTAAACGGACTCCATTGCAGGTAATTGATTTCGTTAGGGCGATTGGCATTTCTGAATTCAAAGGATGATCCCCATTCATTTACTGCCAAACCGAGATGATTAGCATACCATTCTCTGGTTTTCTCGGGATTATCCGAAAAGAAAAAAATCCCTCCAATGCCTGTTACTCTTGGCGTTGAATCCTGTTCGGTATTGTTTTGAATAGTTGGATCGTTTTTCTGTTCGTCTTTCATGGTATTATTATTTTTTGTGCTACACCCAATGGTTAATATCATTATGATAAAATATAACCAGCTGTAATTTAACATGATAACTATAATTAGGTCGCAAAGATAAGCAGTAAGCAGTTGAGAACAAGTTTTCAACCAGATTTTTATGGTGGATTTCTAAAGCTGCTTTTTTAACTTTGCTAAATTCATTACCAGTATTTCATCATGAGTAAATTTAAGCATTTCTTATCTTTTGGAATTATTGTCATATTGTTTTTTAATTCTTTGAGCAAACTCAATGCCCAGGAGACAGCCAGCAAATTATCAGTTGGAGCGGTATTTGGCGGTGTTTATGCATACCGCAATTTGGAAGGGTCATTGGATTATATAATTGAAATGCGTAACGAAGCTGAATCACCAGCCTATGGTTTTACTGGTGGATTAAACTTTGGTTACCACCTTACTGACAATTGGTTGTTGGAGTCTGGAATAGAATATGCTACAAGGGGTTATAATTCCACAGCGCAAGGCATAGACGGTGAAGGAAACGTCCTTTCAAGTTATAAAGCAAGAAATACGTATCATTTCATAGATGTTCCCATTTTGGCTTCTTTTAGTCTTAGCTCAATATATGTAAAGCCCTTTATATCAGCCGGATTAGCAGCGAATATTTTCGTCAAAGAAATGCATTATCTTGACTTGGTTAATTTCTCTGGCAAGCATGATATTTCAAATCGTAGGATAAGCAGCGAAAAAAACGCATTAGGATTAGAAGGCATTCTGGCTATTGGAATAACTTTTTCTGTAAATGAAAAACTTTACTCAAAATTCCGCATGTATTACGCACATGACCTGTTTAAAACAACCGATACTCCCATCACCGAAAAGCTCTATACGATTGGGGTACAAGCGGGATTGTTTTATCGGTTTTAGCTTGGCTTTAAAAATTTAGTCAATCAATAAAAAATTAGGGTCACAGCTTTAAGCTCGTTTTTTTCTTTAATAACCCAAATAGCCAAAGCCATTTATTACAAATTGAATTGGCAGATTTTGCTTTTACCAACGGTCACACTAAAAAACAACCTTAAAACCATTCGATGTCCTTTCCTCTGTAGAGCTTATAATAAAAAAGTATTTTGCTGTTAGCCTAACGGTTTGGGAAATTCCGGGGTCGTTTATTTTGCTGTCCCTTTAAACTACTCCGACATCTTGCCCGCGTAAAAGTCGCAAAGCCGAAACCCAAAAACGATTCTGTGAGTGGAGTAATGATGTGATAAGTTAGTCTTGTCAACACCTGTGTGATTTCAGTTGATTCTTATACCCTTGAATTTTGAGCCCTGAAAACCAAAATGTCACAAACAGCAATGTGTGAACTATGTAACTTATATTCATAATTGTATAATATATATGGATACCTCCGGCTCTACCTTTGCTCCATAAATAATTATAAATATCACAAAATGAAAAAGTTACTACTTTTACCAATTATTGCTTTGGCAATAGTTGTCTTTTTTAACGGTTGCAAAAAGGACGAATTTGAACCCAAGGAATTCTTATGCCCGCTAGTGATTTCAACAATCCCTGTTGACAATGCTATTGATGTGCCTCTTGATCAGATTATATCAGCAACATTTAATATGGAAATGGATTCTGCAACGATCAATCAGGAATCATTTATCGTTTTACAAGGCGAAGCATCTAAAGCCGTACCAGTTCCAAATAACGGAATTGCTGTACGTAGTAAAGGTAATAAGGAAGCTAAGTCAAACACGCAGGAATCTTCTGGCCTTCAACAAGCCAGTACATTAATAACCGGGGCTGTTACCTATAATGGATTAACGGCAAGCTTTTCGCCCTCGGTTCCACTTTTGCCGGATGTGCTTTATTTAGCTACTGTTACGACAAAAGCCACTGACCAAATCGGCCAGGGCTTAATGGAAGATTATCATTGGTCATTCACAACCAATGCAGAGATAACGCTATCCTCAATTCCAGAGGAAGGTGGAACAACCAGTGGGGCAGGCACATTTATTCAAGATTCTTTAATAAATGTAGTTGCTACCCCCAATTTTGGTTATTCGTTTGTTAACTGGACTCAGGACGGAGTTGTGGTTTCAACCAATCCTGATTATCACTTTACTATGGACGGGAACAGAGATTTGGTAGCTAACTTCACCTTACAACATGTTGTGACCTTATCATCTAATCCTGTTGAAGGAGGAATGACAACCGGAGGAGGTATTTATAATTTGAATGCATCAGTTACTGTATCGGCCATTGCAAGCGCAGGTTACACATTCTTGAACTGGACTGAAGGAACAAATGTGGTTTCTCAGGATGCTAATTATAACTTTACGATTACAGGAAATCGCGAACTCGTAGCCAACTTTACAGAAAATGGCGTCTTGCAATTTACCGTTGATTTGTCCAGCAGCCCTACCGAAGGTGGAAATACAATTGGAGGAGGCATCTTTGATTTAAATGCGTTGGTTAACATTTCTGCCAGTGCAAATGCAGAATACGAATTTTCGAACTGGACCGAAGGAGATATCGTTGTTTCTCAGAATGCCAATTACACCTTTATGATAACTGAAAACCGGACATTAGTAGCCAACTTCACAAAAATTGTCACTACACAGTATACGGTTGGTTTGTCCAGCAATCCGATTATAGGCGGTAACACAATCGGAGAAGGTACTTTTAATTCAGGAACATCAGTAACCGTTTCGGCCGGTGCAAATGTTGGATACCAATTTTTAAACTGGACTGAAGGAACAAATGTTGTTTCCCAGAATGCACAGTATACCTTTACGATAACCGATAATCGGGTATTAGTAGCCAACTTTACAGAAAATGTGGCAGCACAGTATATTGTAAGTTTGTCCAGTAATCCGGCTGAAGGCGGAGCCACATTAGGAGGTGGTGCCTTTGAATTGAATGCATCAGTAACGGTATTAGCCCAAGCAAATGTAGGATACGAATTTCTGAACTGGACTGAAGGAACAAATGTTGTTTCTGCAAATGCAGCGTACAGTTTTACAATAACTGAAAACCGGACATTGGTGGCGAATTTTACAGAAATTGTCATCGAGCAGTTTAGTGTTGGTTTGTCAAGCAATCCTGCTGAGGGCGGAACAACAAGTGGAGCAGGAATCTTTGATTCAGGAGCATCGGTGACTATTTTAGCCAATGTAAATCCAGGATATACTTTCTTGAACTGGACCGAGGGCGCAAACATTGTTTCTCAAAATGCGATTTTCACTTTTACAATAACCGAAAATCGTGAACTCGTAGCCAATTTTATAGATAATAGCCCTGTGCAGTATATTGTTGATTTGTCGAGCAATCCTGCTGAAGGCGGAACAACAAGCGGAGCAGGCATCTATGATTCAGGAGAATCAGTAACCGTTTCTGCCAATGCCAATACCGGATACACCTTCCTGAACTGGACAGAAGGAACCAACATTGTTTCGACGAATGCAGCATACACCTTTACAATTACAGATAACCGGATATTGGTAGCTAACTTTACAGAAGATGGCTCCGTGCAATATAACGTTGAATTGTCAAGCAATCCTGCTGAAGGCGGAACAACAAGCGGAGCAGGCACCTATGATTCAGGAGAATCAGTAACCGTATCTGCCAATACCAATACCGGATACACCTTCCTGAACTGGACAGAAGGAACCAACATTGTTTCA
Source organism: Bacteroidota bacterium (assembly GCA_018830105.1). GTDB lineage: Bacteria > Bacteroidota > Bacteroidia > Bacteroidales > F082 > UBA5536. The sequence goes on along the minus strand of JAHJTC010000004.1, from coordinate 568,309 downwards.
ACGAATGCAGCATACACCTTTACAATAACTGATAACCGGATATTGGTAGCTAACTTTACAGAAGATGGCTCCGTGCAATATAACGTTGAATTGTCAAGCAATCCTGCTGAAGGCGGAACAACAAGCGGAGCAGGCACCTATGATTCAGGAGAATCAGTAACCATTTCGGCCAATGCAAATATCGGATACATCTTCCTTAACTGGACAGAAGGAGCCAATATCGTTTCTACGAATGCAGCATACACCTTTACAATTACTGATAACCGGATATTGGTAGCTAACTTTACAGAAGATGGCTCTATGCAATATAATGTTGAATTATCGAGCAATCCTGCTGAAGGCGGAAATACAAATGGTGCAGGAACTTACGATGAAGGTGCATCAGTAACCGTTTCTGCTATTGCAAATGTCGGTTACACTTTCCTGAACTGGTCGGAGGGAACCAATATTTTATCAAGTAATCTGGAATACACCTTTATTATAACAGGCGATCGGGTATTGGTAGCCAACTTTGAAGAAAATGACCCGATTGGGCCTGGACAAATTGATTTAGGAGGTGCCGGCTTTTTCTCCATCTTAACTAAATCAGGAATTTCAACAACTGGAGTTACTGCTATTGAAGGCAATATCGGCGTAAGTCCTGCAACATCAACAGCTATAACCGGATTCGCATTAATAATGAATACCGATGGCGCCTCATCGCATACTACAATTCCAACACTTGTAACAGGAAATGTTTATGCTGCAGATTATGCCCCACCAACCCCGGCTATGTTAACAGCAGCTGTTTCCGATATGGAAACTGCTTTCACTACAGCCAATGGTCTGGTAGTCCCTGCGCCGATTATAGATATGGGTGCCGGAAATATCAGCGGACTCACATTAGCTCCCGGATTATATAAATGGAGTACCGGAGTATTATTAGATTCCGACGCCACCGTAACTTTATCAGGTAATGAAAACGATACATGGGTTTTCCAGATTGCTCAAGATCTTGCATTAATGGCTAGCTCACAAGTTATATTACAAGGAGGCGCACAAGCCAGCAATATTACCTGGGTAGTAACTGGTCAGGCAGTTCTTGGCACAGAAACCGAATTATTTGGAAATATTTTAAGTGCTACACTTATTTCACTCAATACAGGAGCAACTGTTACCGGCAGATTATTGGCACAGACCGCTGTTACCTTGAATGCAAGTACTGTAGTTGCACCATAAATTAAAAACAGGAAATAGACAATAGGTTAATCCCCTTCGGGGGGATTTTCCAAAGCATTTAAAACATTTTAAAAAAAGAAAAAATGAAAAATTCAATATTTAAAGCAAATGTTAAAAAGGAATCGCGCAAGGCGTGGTTCCCTTATAACCTGATTGTTAAAAGTTTTATAGCCTGCACCTTTCTTATGGCTGCAACTTTTTCAACACTTCAAGCACAGGAAGCCCAGGAAGCTCAGGAAGTAACCTATACACAACCTTCGTGGCGTTTTGGTGTAGCAGCTGCTGCTAATTTCAACTTTCATGAGGGAACGACACAACAGCTTTCCAACGACTTTATGGTTGGGACAGCTTTTGGTGATGCAATGGGAGTCGGGCTTTTTGCCGCCCCGGTTATAGCGTATCATCGTCCCGGAACAGTTTTGGGATTCATGCTTCAGGCCGGATACGACAGCCGCAAAGGTACCTGGGATCAGGTACGAACACCTTGCAACTGTCCGGCAGATTTAGAGACCGGCCTTTCGTACATCACGATTGAGCCAAGCCTGCGTATCGCACCCTTTAAATCAAATTTTTTCATCTTCCTCGGGCCACGTGTGGCTTTCAATCTGGATAAAGACTTCCTGTATCAGGAAGGTATTAGCCCGGATTATCCTAACGTACCTGCCCGACCTGATGTGGAAGGTGATTTTAGTGAAGTAAAAAAATCAATCATCTCGATGCAAATCGGTGCCGGATACGACATCCCGCTTTCAGCGGATACGAAACAAACTAAAGTCTTGCTTTCTCCTTTTGTTTCTTTTCATCCCTATTTTGGTCAAGAACCACGCTCAATCGAATCGTGGAATATAACCACAATAAGAGCAGGCCTGGCACTTAAGATCGGCCGTGGCCATGAAATAGCAGTAAGAGAAGAAATTTTTGTTCCTATGGTGATAGTTGAACCTGATGTGACCTTTATTGTTGAATCACCTGAAAACATTCCGGTAGAGCGTAGCGTAAGGGAAACATTCCCGGTTCGCAATTACGTATTCTTCAACCAAGGATCTGTTGAAATCCCGAGCCGCTATGTATTGCTAGAGAAAGATCAGGTAGAAGACTTCAGCGAAGATCAATTGGAAGTATATACACCTAAAACACTGACAGGCCGCTCAAAACGCCAGATGACAGTCTACTATAATCTGCTGAACATCCTTGGCGACCGCATGTTGGAATACCCGAACACAAGCATTGCCCTGACCGGCTCATCAAGAACAGGTGTAGAAGATGGCAAAGCAATGGCTGAAGCCACAAAGAAATACCTGACAGATGTATTTGAAATTGCTCCGTCGAGGATTCGTACTGATGGCCAATTAAAACCTACGACCCCTTCAGAGCAACCAGGTGGCAAACTCGAATTGGTTTTGCTTCGCGAAGAAGACCGCAGGGTTACAATCGCAAGCGGCTCTCCTGAACTGCTGATGGAGTTCCATAGTGGCAATGATATACCACTTAGACCAGTTGAAATCACTGATATTCAGGAAGCGCCAATCGACAGTTATGTTACTTTCCAGGTCGCAGGTGCTGATACCGCCTTTACTTCATGGACAATGGAACTGGAAGACAAAAAAGGAATGGTTCAAACCTTTGGTCCCTATAGTCGTGAGACTGTTAGTATTCCGGGCAAAGCCATTTTGGGCACAAACCCTGATGGTAACTACAACATAAGAATGACGGGTCAAACAAAGAGCGGAAAGCTGATTAGTAAAGAAACTACTGCTAACCTTGTACTTTGGACTCCACCTGAAGAAGAAGAAATGATGCGGTTCAGCATAATTTATGAATTCAATACTGCTGATGCTATTGCCATGTATGATAAATATCTGACCGAAATAGTGACCCCCAAGATTCCTGAAAACGGAACGGTTATTATACACGGCCATACCGATATTATCGGAGGTGAAGATTTCAACCTGAATTTATCTACTGCACGGGCAAATGATGTTAAAAAAATTATGCAAAAAGCATTGGCCAAAGCAAACAGGAACGATGTTACATTTGAAGTTTACGGATTTGGTGAAGATGAAAATTTAGCACCATTCGAAAACAGATTCCCGGAAGAACGTTTTTACAACAGGACGGTTATCATTGATATCATTCCTGCAAAGTAATTTTTGATTTAATAATTATTTAGTTCTTCTCGATAAAAGAGGCCGTAATGGCCTCTTTTTTTTTGGGTTTATATTTTCCCGTAGCCCCCAAACCTCCAAAAACTTTGGGCTTTTTCCCGTTGAGAATTGAAATATAGGTTTGTTTGATTGCTGAAAAAATCAGAAAAGCTTTGGTTTGGTGCTTGGTTTTTCATCACTACTTGATTCTCGATCGGACTGAAAGCCTTTAATGACAAAGGTATGGGGGATAAAACAGCTAACAATAATCAAAAAAACCGACAACCAAAAATATGTGATTAATGTAAGTATTATTCAAAATTGTGTAACATCTGGAGTGTCATCAAGCTATACCTTTATTCCATTAAATAATTTAAAAGAATCATAAAATGAAAAGAAGTATTTTTTTTATTGTCGCATTGATTTTCACCTTGAGCTCATCAATGGCATTTGCAAGTAAACTGGATTCAAAGTCTGAAGCGGAAAAAAATGCTGTTCCCGTAAAAACGGAAACCAAATTAACCGATGCAGAGATTGACAGAATTACAAAACGCGTTGATGAAATCCGTGAAATGGATAAAAGCGATTTAACGGCTGAAGAAAAAATTGAATTGAAGAATGAACTAAAGGAAATGAAAAAAGAGGTGAAGAAAGGCGGAGGAACCATTTACATTGGTGGCGCTACGCTGATACTTATTATCATCCTGCTTATTCTTTTGGTTTAATTAAACCTGTTTAAAAATTGTGCAATACTGTTTCATTATTGCACAATTTTTTTAATTCCAGAATACTTTACTGCTCAGGAAATAGGATTTCTTAAGCTTGCCAAAGCGTTAAATAACGCGTGCAAAAAGTATCCAAATCATCTGAAAACAAGAAAAATGCCATACCTCGTCAAATGCTAATCATGGCAAGAATACATGCATTCAAAAACAAGTTGCAAATACGCTCCGGCACCTGCTGTGCCCGGAGCGTTTTGTTCATTTTTAGTTTTGTTATCGCTTCTGGCCTTCCGGTTTTTTCTCAGGAGTATTTTCAGCAGGAGGTCAAAACCAAAATTGATGTTACGCTCAACGATAGGCTCCATCAACTGGATGCATTCACAGAAATAGCCTATATCAACCATTCGCCCGATACCCTTCATTTTATTTGGTTTCATCTGTGGCCGAATGCTTACTCAAACAATGCCACACCATTAGCCAAACAGGTATTCCGGATCAATGGAAAGTCAAAGTTATTTGACGATCCGGAATTGAATGGGTTTATTGATTCATTGGACTTTAAGGTAAACGGTAAGCAGGTTCAATGGAATAGCTTACCCGAACAGCCCGACATTTGCCGCATCGAGCTGAACGAAGCCCTGAAAGCCGGCGATACTTTAATTATTACAACACCTTTCCGTGTAAAAATACCAAAGGGCGTGACATCGAGGTTAGGCCATATCGGCGAATCCTATCAAATATCGCAGTGGTATCCCAAGCCGGCAGTTTATGATCAGGATGGCTGGCATCCCATGTCGTATCTCGATCAGGGAGAGTTTTATGCTGAATTTGGAAGTTTTGATGTAAGTATAACATTGCCCGATAATTACACTGTGGGAGCAAGCGGAAACCTGCAAAACCAGCAAGAGATCGACAGGCTTGAAAAACTTGCTGCCGACAGCTCCTGGCTCAATGCTTCACACCTTGGAAGAGTTCCTTTCCCGGCTTCATCAAAACAGCTGAAAACACTGCAATACACAGCTGTTGGGGTGCACGATTTTGCCTGGTTTGCCGATAAACGGTTTAATGTAATGCAGGGAAAAGTAAAACTTCCTGCTTCGGGTAGGGAAGTAACCACCCGGGTGATGTTTACCAACAGGCAGTCGAACCTGTGGAAGCACGCCCTGGATGATGTGAATGACGCGATTTTGTGGACCTCAACAAAAGTTGGAGACTATCCTTATTCGCAATTTACAGCCGTTCAAAGTGCTCTGAGTGCTGGTTACGGTATGGAATATCCGGGCATAACGGTAATTGGCATTGCTGAGGACGCTTACTCGCTTGACGAAGTGCTTACGCACGAAATTATTCATAACTGGTTTTACAGCGCACTGGCATCCAATGAGCGAACGAATCCGTTTATGGACGAAGGTTTAACGAGCGCTTATACAGCCCGATATATGAAGGAAAAATATCCCTTGAAAAAGCTTTGGCAGATTTATTTTAAAAACTGGAAACTGGCCCGCTTTTTCAATATCGACCATTTGCCTGTGGAACGGATGCAGGAGCTGGAATGGCTGGCGCAGGCCCGCAATAATCGCGAACAGCCAATTAAACTGCCGGCAACCGAATTCAGCGACATTAATTATGGCGTTATCCTCTACAACAAAGCCTCTATCGCTTTTAATTATCTGCGGGCATCCCTTGGCGATTCGCTTTTCGATGCAGCCATGCGCGATTATTACCACAACTGGATGTTCAGGCATCCGCGGCCAAAGGACTTGCGCAGCAGTTTTGAATACCATACCGACAAAGAATTGTCCTGGTTTTTTGATGATTTAATAGGCACGACCAAACGCCTGGATTATAAAATGGTTCGTGTGAAAAACAATCAACTGCTCGTCGAAAATAATGCGGAGCTGGTTTCGCCTTTGCTCATCGCCGGTATGACCGCTGATTCAATCTTTTTCGAGAAATGGGTGGATGGCTTTGAGGGACAGCAATGGATTGAACTGCCCGAAGGTGATTATACAACAATACAAATCGACCCCGGCCATATAATGCCTGAAATTTTCAGGATAAATAATAACATCCAAAAATCCGGTGTTTTCCCCAAGGCAGATCCTGTAAAAACCCAACTCTTAATTACCGTTGATGATCCCGAAAAACATTCACTGATGGTTATGCCGGTTGTGAACTGGACCCGCGAAAATGGTTTTATGGCGGGCGTGGCACTCCATAACGGCTTTATTATCCCTAAACCTGTTGAATATTTCGTGATGCCGTTTTATGCATTCGGCAATAAAGATTTGGCTGGTTTTGGTAGCATAACCTACAATATCACTCCCTATGATAAATTGATCAGGCTGGCCGCTATTTCCGTGGAAGGATCCCAATTTGGCGCACCGGGCAATCAAAACTACCAAAAACTGAACACAGGAATTGATTTGTATTTCAGAAAAAGGGACATGACTTCCCCGATCTCACAAAAAGTCTATGGAAAATACACCACCGCATCCAATCTTTATCAGCTTGAACTTCAGGAAAATGCAGCAATGAATTCAATGATCCAATTTGGATATCAGTTAGAGAAACAAAGTGCCATCAATCCGTTTAGGCTACAGGCAGCTTTTGAATCCGGAAAATCCTACCAAAAAACTTCACTTGAATTCAACTACAGAATGAGTTACTTTGGAAAGGATAAAGGCTTGGATATCCGTTTATTTGCGGGAACCATGCTGAAAGAAGATTTGGAAATTCCTTTTTATGCCTTATCACCGGCCGGAAGAAGCGGCCATGAGCTTTATCTTTACCAGGGGACTTATCCCGACAGATTTGCCATTTTTCCATCCAATTTATGGTCGCGGCAAATGAGTCTTTCCGAAGGAGCTTTGGTTTCTCCTATAAACGATAGCCTGGGCTACAGCAGCTGGCTTGTTTCTCTTTCATTTACAAGCAGTTTGCCCGGAAAAATCAGCTGGTTGCCAGTGAAGCCTTTTGTCAATATGCTTTTGAACGATAAAGGTTTGGGTCATGTAAACAATACGCCCCTTTTCTTTGAAGCGGGTATAAAAGCAGGTTTCTGGAATTTGCTTGAAATTTATGTTCCACTGCTGGTATCCAAAAACATTGATTTGGCGAACGGAGCCTTCAAAAACAGGATTCGTTTTGTTTTCACACTCGACTCATTTAGCAAAAAACGACTGCTCTCACCCTAATGTCGAAATTCCCAAAATGTGTGAAACATGTAACTCTTACGCAGAATTGTGTAATATTTTTTAAGCGATTGATCCTGACCTTTGTTGGATTAAATCAATAATTTAAAGTAAATCAAAATTTACCATTATGCCCATTTTAACAATCCTTATCGTCATTATTGGTGTTGGAGTGATACTTTGGCTGATCAACAGCTTTATTCCCATGCACCGAACAGTAAAAAGTATTCTGAATGCAGTGGTTATCATCATTCTCGTGATATGGCTGCTGAAGGTATTTGGTGTACTGGACACTTTACAGAATGTTCAAATTTAATTAAAACTGTAAAGAAATCATTTAAAACTGCCCCGCCAGATGCGGGAAATATTTAAACCATAAAATAATGATTAAAACGAGAAGATTATACACAGCACTTTTTATAGCCGTTGCGGTAATTTTAATATTGCCGTCTAGCGGTTGCAAAAAAGATGAAGAGCCTAACAGAGAGACAAGTTACACCCTGAAGGTGCAGGATGTTTTAGGAGTTACAGGTACTGCCACTTTTATTGAATCAAGTAAAACTGCATCGACCATTAGATTGCAGCTTAATGGCGCTCCTTCAGGAACGCATCCGGCGGCCTTACATATGAATACGGTAGCCGAAGGAGGTGCAGTTGTTGTTGCACTAAATCCGGTGGATGCCTCCGGTTCCAGCACTACCAGTGTAAATTCGTTAACTTACGAACAACTGATCGCCTACGATGGCTTTATTAAAGTAACTAAAAGTAGTAGCGAACCTGATGTCGTTCTTGTACAGGGCGATATTGGCGGAAACGTGATTACTGACATCAATATTTCTTATCCGCTTGTAACCATTGCAGATTTTGGTGTTTCGGGAACAGCGCTGTTTGAAAAAAGAGAGAACGGAAACACACTTTTAACCATCGATCTTAATGGAACTATTGCCGGCGAAATCTATCCTGCAACCATTAACCTGAGTTCGATTGCAACCATTGGCGGTGGCCCGGTGACAAAAACACTGAGCAATGTGAATGGAACCACCGGTAAAAGTTACACCACTATCCGGAAACTGGATAACGGACTGGATATCACTTACGACAACTGGTTGGTTTATAATGGGTATATCAATATTTACCAAACAGCACCCTTATATGATAACATCATATGCCATGGAAATATAGGTTCAAATGTGGACTAAGGTTCTGTGAAATAGCATCTTAAATTTCGGCATGATTTCCGGATTATGCCGTAAACCCGAATACAAAAGGAAGCAAATTAAATAGCAGCGCTGACAAATTCGGCGCTGCTTTAACAATATAACCCAATGAGTAAGTCAACAGATACTGGCAATCAGGAGAGCAATTCAAGGAAGACAAAATCACTCTTACAAAAAGAGTTAGTTGCTTCTGAGATTCGCTACCTTCGCTTATTCGAATCAGCAAAAGACGGCGTTCTAATTCTCGATGCCAAAACCGGGAAGATCGTTGACGTTAATCCATTTTTGATTGATTTGCTGGGTTATTCAAGAGAAGAATTTATTGAAAAATCAATCTGGGAAATAGGCACTTTTAAGGATATCTACGAGAATAAAGAGAAATTTCTGGAATTGCAACAAAAAGAATATGTGCGCTATGATGAGTTGCCGCTGGTAACTTCGGCCGGAGGTGTAATTCATGTTGAGTTCGTTAGCAATGTGTATTTGGTAAACGATAATAAAGTTATTCAATGCCATATACGCGATATCACAGCAAGGAAAAAGGCAGAAGCAGTTCTTGAAAAAACTGCTAATGAACTCGCGGAGATTAAAAAATCTGCTGATGAACTAAATAAATTTACTGAAGACATCATTGACACAGTAGCTGAGCCGCTACTTGCCATTGACAAAGACTTACGAGTAATAAAAGCCAGCCGTTCATTCTATAAATTTTTCAAAGTAACGGCCGAAGAAACAATAGGTAAGCCTATTTATGAATTAGGAAATCATCAATGGGACATCCCCAAACTGAAAGAATTGCTGGAGGAAATCATTCCCGAGAAAAATTCCTTTGATGATTACGAGGTTGAACACCACTTTTCTACCATTGGCAGACGGGTGATGCTTTTAAATGCGCGGCAGGTAAAACGGGCATTTGGAAAAGAGCAGGTCATTCTTTTGGCCATTGAAGACATTACGGAACGAAAAGGCAAGGAAGATACCTTAAAAGAAAAACATCGTGCAACAAGTAATTCTTTAAACATACTGCTGAACCTTATGCATGCCCCAATTATTATTTGGGACACTTCAATGATCATAAGGCGATTTAACCGCAAATTTGAACTGCTGAGCGGTTATGATTCGGCTGAAGTGATCGGTAAAAAAATTGATCTGCTGTTTCCAAAAGAAAAAATTACGGCAACACTCGATTTGCTAAAAAATCATATTGCCGATGAAGAAGGAGTAGTTGAAATAGATATTTTAACAAAAGATAATGACATCAAAACCGTTTTGTGGACTTCATCGCGTATTCTTGATGAGGAAGGAAAAAATATTATTGCAACAATTTCGCAGGATATAACCAGTCGCAAACTTACAGAGGATGCGCTGAATTTTTCTGAAACCCGCTATCGTCGGTTGTTTGAGTCGGCCAAAGACGGAATTCTAATCCTCGATGCCGAAACCGGCAAAATAACAGAAGTGAACCCATTTTTAATTGAAATGCTGGGCTGGTCAAGAGAGGAATTTATTGAAAAATCAATCTGGGAAATAGGTTCATTTCAAGATGTTTATGAGAATAAAGAGAAATTTCTGGAATTACAACAGAAAGAATACGTGCGATATGACGACCTGCCACTTGAAACGGCTGACGGACGTAAAATAAGCGTGGAGTTCATCAGCAATAGCTACGTTGAAAACAACAAGAAGGTAATTCAGTGCAACATAAGGGAAACTACCGTTCGTAAACAATCGGAATTGGCCCTTCAAAAGAGTGAATCTCAACTCCGCACACTTGTAAAAACGATCCCCGACTTAGTTTGGCTAAAAGACGAGAACGGAATTTACCTCTCGTGCAACCCGATGTTCGAGCGGTTTTTTGGCGTCATAGAACAAGATATCATTGGTAAAACCGATTATGATTTTGTGGACCGCGAATTGGCCGACTTCTTCCGCGAAAACGACCGGAAAGCTATGAAGGCAGGCAAACCTACCAGCAACGAAGAGTGGGTAACCTTTGCTGACGATGGCCATCGTGCCTTTTTGGATACCATAAAATCCCCGATATATGATGCAGACGGAGCGCTGATTGGTGTTATGGGTATTGGGCGCGACATAACAGAACGGAAGCTGGCAGGGCAGGTGCTACAGGCCAGTGAAGAACGTTTTCGGGCTATTTTTGATCAAGCTCCAATTGCTTTTGCCATGCTTGATTTGCAAGGCCATCCCATCTTATCCAATAAGCGGTTTTCAAAAATGCTTGGTTACAGCAAAGATGAGTTAGCTAAAATGATGTTTACTGAATTTACTTATCCGGAAGATATCGACATGGATTTGAATCAGTTTACTGACTTGAAAGCTGGAAAAATATCCAGATACAGTTTGGAAAAAAGGTACATCCATAAAAACGGAAATTTGATATGGGCTAACCTTTTTGTTACCGCATTAAACGATAGCAATGGTGTGCCACAGGAAATTATAGGCATGGTGGAGGATATTACCGAAAGTAAACATATTCAACATAAACTTAAGGAAAGCGAAGCAGAATTCAGGACCATTACCGAAAACTCTGCCGATGCTATTTTTATTACGGATAAGGAAGGTAAATACATTTATGTTAATAAACAGGCTGTTGATTTACTGGGTTATTCAAAAGAAGAATTACTGACATTTACACTTGCCGATATCTCACCCAAAAACAGGAGGGAAGAGTATTTTAAAATTTTTCAGCAACTTTTTATTAAGGGCAGTTCCTATTCCGAGATAGAAATGGTGAGGAAAGACGGGAGTTATGCCGACACAGACCTGAATGCCGTTCTGCTTCCAAATGGATGGATTTACGGTAGCTGTCGCGATATTTCAGCACGAAAAAAATTGGAAAAAGAATTGATAGAAGCCAAAGAAGGAGCAGAAGAAAGCGACAGGTTAAAAACAGCTTTTCTGGCCAATATGAGCCACGAAATCAGGACACCCATGAATGGTATCCTCGGTTTTACGGAGCTGCTTAAAGAACATGGCTTGAGTGGCGAGGAGCAGCAGGAATATATCAAAATTATTGAAATAAGCGGCGCCCGTATGCTCAATATTATAAACGACATCATTAGCATTTCTAAAATAGAATCAAATCAAATAGAAATCACCTTGTCGGAAGTGGACATAAACAGACAGATTGAAGATATTTATAATTTCTTCAGACTTGAAGCTGAAAATAAAAAACTGAGTATTTCATTTAAAAATGGTTTACCCACAAATAAAGCGATCATAAAAACAGATAGCGCAAAAGTTTATGCAGTACTCACCAACCTGGTGAAAAATGCCATCAAGTTTACCCAAAAAGGATCCATTGAACTTGGTTATCTGAAAAAAGAAGGATTTTTAGAGTTTTATGTAAGAGATAGTGGTTCGGGGGTGCGTACTGAACAAAAGGACATGATTTTTGAGCGGTTCAGGCAAGGCAGCGAGTCATTGACCCGGAATTATGAAGGAGCAGGCCTCGGATTATCCATATCAAAGGCTTATGTGGAAATGCTGGGCGGAAAAATCTGGGTCACAAATAATAATAACGGGGATGCTTCTGGCGCTACGTTCTATTTTACGCTGCCGGCCAATCATATTAAGCAATCGGAAAATATCTCCCAGCATGTTCAACCGGTAGAAGCATCAAAAAATGAATTCAGGAAGCTTAAGATTTTAATTGTTGAAGATGATAAAAATTCAGAATTGTTGATCAGCAAAATGGTGGAAGGATTTGCAGGAAAAGTTTTAAAAGCAACAACAGGGATTGATGCGATTGAAGTATGCCTCAGAAATCCTGATATCGATTTGGTGCTGATGGATATTAATATGCCAAGATTGAATGGCTATGAAGCCACACGTAAAATCAGAGAGTTTAATACAGAGGTGGTGATTATTGCCCAAACTGCTTATGCATTATCCGGTGACCGGGAGAAGTCGCTAGCCGTAGGGTGCAATGATTATATCACCAAACCAGTTCGCAGAGCTGCTTTAAACAAAATTGTAAACCATTACTTTCCGGCAACGGCCAAAACCTAAAAATATGTGAATAATGTAAATCATTTATTTATTTATGTAACAATTTTGGAGTTAGACAGCAATATCTTTGACGATGCAATAACACAATTGCACCATTAATAATTGAAACAATGAAAAAAATATTTTTTACACTGGCTGCAACAGTCTTTATTGCCGGAATTCTTCTAACAAGTTGCAATTCACCGTCCAAGAAAATTGAAAAGGCAGAGGATAATGTGGTGGATGCAAAAGAGGCTGTAATAGATGCACAAAGCGATTTGAATCAGGCGATACAGGATTCAATTACTGAATTTCAGCAATTCAGGATAAAATTTCAAAATCAAATTACCGCCAATGAAAAAAGTATTACCGACTTAAGATTAAGCATTGCGAATGCAAGCCAGACAAACAAGATAATCTATGAGAAAAAATTGGCTGAGTTAGAAGAGAGAAATAATACCCTCAAGATTAAATTGGCCGAATACAATGAAGAAGAAACGGACAAATGGCAAACATTCAAGTCGGAGTTTAAACGCGATATGGATGAATTGGGGAAAGCATTTTCCGATTTCACGGTAAGTAGTAAAGATTAAAGCGATAACAATTTAAGATCATGGGAAACTTACTTTATATTATCGCAGCAATACTGATAATTATCTGGGCAATCGGCTTTGTCGGATACAGCACTGGTGGATTATTTCATATCATACTGGTGGTTGCAGTTGTTGCAATAGTAAGTAAGTTTTTCCTAAACAGAAGAAGGAGTAAAAAGTTCTTTTAAATGCTTTTGAAATTTAGACTAAAGATTTTTGGACAAGAGTAGAGGTTCAAAGTTGTTCATATTTTGGTTGGGTTTGGTTTTTGGTTTGAAAGAGGCTGTCTCAATAGTTGATTCAGCCTCTTTTCTATTCTATTGCCACTACCAGTGAATATTTCATAAAAACTTCTATTAATCGATGGCAATTTCAACATGATTTCATGCTTAAATAAAGATTGAGGCTGAGGTTAAGATGGACAACCTACTCAACCTTAACCTCAGCCTCAACCTTCCATTCATGTTCTTATCAAAGTGTGATTTATGTAAGATTATTCAGAAAATATATAACAATGAACCACCCTTCATTTTTTATCTTTCGACCAAAATAAAACGGAAAAATAATAAATCATGAATGTATTACTGGTATATCCCAAATATCCTGATTCTTTCTGGAGTTTCACGCATGTATTGCGCTTTATTTCTAAAAAAGCGGCGGTGCCTCCTTTGGGTTTAGTTACCATTTCGGCTATGTTGCCTTCAGGATGGAACAAGGAACTGGTTGATCTGAATGTTACATCCCTTCGAAGCAGCGATATTGCCTGGGCCGATTATGTTTTTTTAAGCGCTATGTATATTCAGAAAGAATCAGTAGATAAAGTGTTGGAAGAATGTACGAAAAACAAGGTTAAAGTTGTTGCCGGCGGTCCGCTCTTCACGCAGGAATACGATAATTATCCGCAGATAGATTATTTTGTACTGAACGAAGCAGAGATTACGCTGCCTCTATTTCTCAAAGATCTTGATTCAGGAGATAAACCCCAGCGAATTTACAAAACCAGCGAATTTGCCGATATCACTTCCACCCCGGTTCCTGATTACCATTTATTATCGGCAAAAGACTATGCTTTTATGAATATCCAGGTTTCACGCGGCTGCCCATTCGCCTGTGATTTTTGCGAAATTACAACCCTGTTAGGACATAAGGTTAGAATGAAAACCCCACAACAGGTTTTGGATGAGCTGGAAGCGATATACAAGCTGAACTGGAGGGGACCGGTATTGATAGTTGACGATAATTTTATCGGAAATAAACATGAAATAAAAAACAACCTCCTTCCGGCAATGAAAAGCTGGATGCAAGACCATAATTACCCGTTCAAATTCAATACGGAGACCTCCATAAATTTGGCCGATGAGGAAGAACTGTTGCAGCTGATGGTGGAAACCGGTTTTATTTCCACATTTGTTGGCATCGAAACACCAGAAGAAAAATCGCTTCATGCATGTCAAAAAAGTCAAAATAAAAACAGAAACTTGCTGCAAAGTGTGAAGAAAATACAAAATGCAGGCATGCAGGTTTCCGGAGGTTTTATTGTGGGTTTCGACACGGATACGCCATCCATTTTTCAGCGACAGATTGATTTTATCCAGCAAAGTGGCATTGTTTCCGCAATGGTTGGCCTGCTGAATGCTCCCAAAAACACAAAGCTTTATCAACGACTTGAAGCCGAAAATCGGTTGATTGCTGTATCATCGGGCAACAACACCGATACCTCAATGAATTTTATACCAATTATGGATCCTGATGAATTGCTCAGCGGTTATAATAAAATAATCACCGGTATCTATTCGCCTAAACCCTATTATCAGCGGATACGACAGTGCTTAAAGCATTATAAACGCCCTAAAACCGGAAATGGAAAAGTACAGTTGAACTACCTGGCAGCTTTTGCAAAATCATTATTTATCATCGGAATCGCCAGCAAAGGCCGTCGCGAGTATTGGAAATTTTTGTTTTGGACGCTTTATCGAAAACCTGAATTAATTATTGATGCCGTAACCTTCGCGGTGTATGGCTATCACTTTCGCACCGTATATGGATTAAGAAATAAAAGCAGATAATATAATAATAAACAGAATAAAATGAAAACACTTCTATCTCTTACACTTGTTAAAAACAGCTTAGCCAAAATTGGGATTCACATCAGAAAACAGCTTTTTGTGGTTTTGGCTTTCACTTTGTTGGCAGGATGTTCACTCAACCTGGTAACAGGTCGCAAGCAGTTGAGTTTAGTTCCCGAATCGGAGCTCCAATTGATGGCCGTCAGCCAGTATAACACTTTTTTATCCGAGCACAAAGTTCTGAAATCGTCCAATAGCAGCGATGCTGCAATGGTTGATCGGGTTGGAGCGCGTATATCAAATGCTATTACCAACTATTACATTAGCAAGGGACAACAATCGGTAATTGATGGATACACCTGGGAGTTTAATACCATAGAAGATGAAGCCGTTAATGCCTGGTGTATGCCCGGTGGAAAGGTGGTTGTTTACACCGGCTTGCTACCAGTGGCTCAAAATGAAACTGCACTTGCTATTGTTGTGGGTCACGAAATTGCCCATGCCGTTGCAAAACATGGCAGCGAAAGGATGAGTCAGGGAATGATGCAACAATTGGGAGGGATGGCTTTGGAAGTAGCTTTGTCACAAGAACCGCAAGCAACACAAAGTTTGTTTTTGCAATCGTATGCCATTGGAAGCCAGGTAGGGGCTATGTTGCCCTGGTCGCGGCAACAGGAAACCGAAGCCGATCAGTACGGATTAATTTTTGCTGCCATGGCCGGTTACAACCCGCAGGAAGCAATTCCCTTTTGGGAACGGATGTCAAACGCAGGTGGAGCAAGTCCGCCTGAATTTCTAAGCACGCACCCTTCTAGTCAAACAAGAATAAGAAAGCTAAGACAGTTTATGCCAGAAGCTATGAAATATTACAACAAAACAAAATAATTCTGAGGATGACCATAAATTAGTAATCACAGTGATAGTTCCAGAATTGGACTCTAATCAAATATAAATCAAGTATTAAAGCTGTTGCAAGATTATTTCATCTTAGCTGAAATTCGGCCATTAAATAAAAATTCTGACTAATTGTGTGAAAGATGTAAATTATTTCAGAAATTATGTAACGCCATGCGTAGCCGCTTAGCTGACCTTTGTATGGATAAATTTTTTAATCATTTAAAACAAATAATAATATGAGTTCAGGAAAAGTTTTTTTAGGCGTAATAGCCGGAGCAGCCACCGGTGCGTTGCTAGGGATTTTATTTGCCCCTGCAAAAGGATCGAAAACCCGTAAACGCATAACCAGGAGAGGCGAGGACTATTTAGACGAGTTAAAGGATTCATTTGAAGAATTGCTTGATGGATTTACTAATAAGATAGAAAAAGTAAAAGATGAAGTTTCTGATTATGCCGATAAAAAATTGGGCAAATTAGAAAAAATCGATAAAGACGCGAAGCAATTATAGATGCGGATAGTTTTCGGGATCGCATTAATATTCCGAAAAATTAAAGGGGACACAAGTGTCGTGTCAATGCTACTGTGTCGGTTAAGTCGCAGCAATTTTTTCTCAATTCAAAAAAGAAATTCTGCACATCCCGCACATGCGGGACGTAAAGGATTTATTTTGCAGAGTTGGGGAAAAAGAACAAGACTTGGGCCGGCTAAAGTAGTGTTGACATGACACAAGAAGAACCATTGAAAATATAAGCTTCATAAGAACTTAACAAGGCATCAATGGACGCATCGAATACTTTCAATTTGCTGACCCAAACTGAATAGATGAGTCATAAACCAAGCTTGGTCAATGAAGATATACATTCAATGGTTCTTATGAATCCTCCCAAAAACAGCAAATTAGTGTCTGTCCATAATGTCCGATATCTGCGTTGCACTAAAAATTTTAAATCCTCGAATACTTCAGTATACTGCGGTTAAAAATTTTTATACGCCCTGCCTGACGGCCAGGTTTATCTGCTGAAGGCAGGCAGGCTTGATCTCGGCCATTATGAATCAGCCACTGGATTTTATGGACAGACTAATTAATACAATATAAAGCTGAAATACAATGGATGACAACGTGAAGTTAATTGAAACGCTACTGAAAAGTTCTATCAATTATGGCGTAGCTGAGATAGACTTGATAAAGCTTAGGGCTTTAAACAAGACTTCGGATGTAGTATCCAGTTTGATACCACCTGCCCTTGTTTTTTTTGTCTTGTTTCTGTTTCTGCTTTTCATAAGCTTCGGGCTGGCCATCTGGCTGGGGCAAATTACAGGAAATAATTTTTACGGATATTTTATAATTGCGGCATTTTATGCCATTGTGGGTCTTGTACTGCATTTTACAATGCATGATTGGATTAAAAGGAAGGTTTGTAATTATTTGGTTAAGCAACTGTTTAAATAAATTAAGATGGAAAAAAAAACGACTTCTGCTGAACTTAAAGAAGCGATTCAATTGCGTGAGGAGATAAAGATTGTTCATCTTCGGGAGATGCGGACTAATTTTTCCATTATCTACGAGCGCTTAAAACCGGCAAATATCATTAAGAGCACCTTAAATGGAATTGGCTCTTCTCCCAATCTTTCTAAAAATATTTTGAACACTGGGCTTGCTCTGCTTGCAGGTATTCTTTCAAAAAAAGCGCTATCAATTGGCGATTCAAACAGTAAATCAAGGAAACTTTTAGGCTTGATTTTGCAGTTAGGTATTACAAACATGGTTATTTATGGCCCGGATGCAATAAAATCGTTCTTCCTTAATGTTTTCAGTAAAAGAAAAAAACTGGATTAACCGTTGCAAACATGGCGATTTAGTTTGGACAATATCTTCCGTCTAAAACCTGAGCTAAGCTGCTATTAAAAAGAATGGGACTGAAATAAAAAAAATTGTACCATTTTGTAAATGCTGAGAGCCTTAACGAAGGAGAAAATGTGGTTAAAATTGTGGCATTGTGTATTTTCGTATTACTGATAGCAAATGCTTCTGCATTTGCACAGGAAACTCCAACCCCAAATGATTCTACCCATTTGTACGAGAACATCGAAACCTATTCCGAACGAAGCCGTTTTACCAAGTTTATGTTTCGGCTGTTTTACAAACCGGTTGCACCTGCTCCCACACAAAAAATACTGAATAAAAGGCTGATCCAACAACCCTACAGCTCCATTGAAGGAAAAATCATCAGGAAAATTCATATTGTAACACTCGATCCATTTGGGACTTCTATTGGTGATACCATCCGGGGTTCACTCAATTTTCTTACAAGAGCAGGCAATAATTTTCATATTAAAACCCGTTCCTCCACTATCCGAAATCTGCTGCTAATCACTAAAAACCAGGCTTTCGATTCGCTGTTGGCTCAAGAATCGGAGCGTTTGGTGCGCAGCATGAATTATATTACTGATGTTTCATTTTATGCGGTTGCAGCGCATGGAACAACCGATTCGGTTGATGTTTTCATTCGCGAACTGGACAGCTGGAGTCTGATTCCCGGAGGTTCCTTCTCCGATTCACGGCTTAGCTTTACGCTTAGAGAAAACAATCTCCTTGGCCTGGGACATAGCTTTCAAAACGGCTTTGTGCGAACCCACTCAACCGGCGACTTTGCATTCAGGACAAAATATTTCGTTCCCAATATCCACAATACCTATATCAATGCTACCCTGCAATATGGCACCGATGAATATGGCAATACGATAAAAAGCATTGCTTTTGACCGCCCGTTTTTTTCGCCTTTGGCAAAGTGGGGGGGAGGTGTGAGTTTTTCACAGCACCTGCATAAAGATTCAGTTTGGACAATCAACACCATGCGATACAAATACAACGCACAAGATTTCTGGGCTGGAGGCGCTGTGCCTGTTTTCAAGGGAAAATCGGTTTATAGCCGCTCCACAAAATTCATTGCAGCCGCGCGTCTCACCCGATTTCGGTTTGTTGAGGAACCTCCAGAAACAGTTGACACACTGCGATTTTATACCGATGAAAACTTCTACCTGGCAAGCATAGGACTTTCAACACGCCTGTATGTTAAGGATCAGTATATCTTTAAGTTTGGCATCACAGAAGATGTTCCGGTTGGAAAAGTAATTGGCCTGACTGGCGGCTATCAGGAAAAAAATAGTTTCGGGCGTTTCTATTTCGGGGCACGGTTTTCAACAGGTAATTATACCAGATGGGGATACCTAAGTTCCAATTTCGAACTTGGTACTTTCGTCTATGATTCACAGGCTGAGCAGACTGTTTTCAGGGTAGGAGCAAATTATTTCACGCATTTGTTTGAAGTTGGACGCTGGAAATTCAGGCAATTTGTTAAACCAGAGGTTATTATCGGCATGCAGCGCACTGCTTACGATAGCCTGACCCTCAATAACGCATACGGACTGAGAGGTTTTTACAGCCCGGTATTGTCGGGCACCAGCCGCTTGTTATTGACATCGCAAACACAATCCTATGCGCCGTATAATTTTATAGGGTTTAATTTTGGGCCCTTTTTAAATGTTTCGCTGGGTATGCTTGGTGATGCAAAACAGGGCTTCAGGTCGGGCAAGGTGTATGCGCAAATTGGCTTGGGTGTTTTAATAAAAAACGACAACCTTGTGATGAATGCCTTTCAGGTATCCATCTCTTTTTATCCGGTTATTCCGGGCCAGGGAAATAATATTTTTAAACTGAATTCCTTCCAATTGAACGATTTCGGCTTCCGTGATTTTGAGATTGGAAAACCGTCAACAGTGCATTACCGTTGAGATGAGATGTCTCTTTTTATTGTATACAAAATACTTCTATTTTTGTTAAACAAATATGTGAAACATACAACTCTTGTCAATAGTTATGTAACAAAAACTCTTGAAAAAGGGCGCAACTTAGCACAAACTAATTATAAACTCATTTCTATGTCATTGTCACCATGAGCAAACCCAGAAAATTCATAAAACGTCTTGTCAAGGTGGCCTTATGGGTAGTCTTTGGCATTGTTATGTTTTTTATTCTGGTAGCCCTGCTTATTCAAATTCCTTCTGTTCAAAATACAATTATTGATTATGCGGCTTCCTATGTAAGCGGCAAAACCAATACAAAGGTGGAAATTAAAAATATAGGCATCTCCTTCCCGAAAGCCATCGCTTTGAAAGGTATTTACCTGGAAGATACCCAATCCGACACTTTATTCTATGCCGGATTGGTGAAAGTAAATATTGCGCTTTTCGACTTGCTGTCAAGCAAAATAAACATCGCTTCCTTTGCACTTGAAGACGCCACCATCAAACTATACAGCAGCCAAACCGATCCATTGTTCAACTACAATTTTCTGATCACATCATTTAGCGATACCACCAAACAGGTAGATACAACATCAGCTGCCCCTTCCAAATGGACATTCAGCATCGATAAGGTAAAACTGAAAAATGTGTTGTTCACTTACAATGATGTTTATGGCGGGATGGGTGTATTTGCAGCAGTAGCAAAGTCAGCTATCAGGGTGCAAGAAATCGCTCCTGAGAAATCGTTATATGCTTTTAATGAATTGTTGTTGAGTGGTTTATCCGTTATTGTGCAAAGGAGTGACCCAACAAAAACACAACCAACAAATTC
This sequence comes from Bacteroidota bacterium, assembly GCA_018830105.1. Classification (GTDB taxonomy): domain Bacteria; phylum Bacteroidota; class Bacteroidia; order Bacteroidales; family F082; genus UBA5536. Next base: position 547,613 of record JAHJTC010000004.1, on the reverse strand, counting down.
GGAAAGTATTCCGCCAAAAATCGTCGCAAAAAAGCTTCAGATCAGCAACTCTTCGGTAACTTATAATGATTCAGTTAGTTATATGTCAGTTGTTTCGGTAATAGAACAATTAGGGCTTGAAGATGCTTCGATCGATATCCAAAAAGAATTATTGCTTTTCGACCAATTAACGCTGGCGAAAAGCGATATTCGTTACCACGATTCCAAAGAGAAAATGGCAACCGCTACGGCAGTTTCAGATTCCCTTTCGCCTTCCGGTAGCAATTGGAAAGTTACCGCCAACCGGTTGAATATGGACGACAATGTGTTTATTTATCAGGTAGGCGATATGGCTGAAGCGAAAAATGAATTTAATCCCAAATATCTGTATTTCAAACACCTGATCGTAGATGCAAATGATTTCCATTATGAGAAAGACCTTATAAATATAGCTATAGAAGAATTAAGTCTTATTGATCAGCATGGATTTGAAATCAACAGCCTGGAAACAAATTTTAAGATGGATGAAACTTCCATCACAACGGATAAACTAAAGCTAAAAACCCCTAACACAACCATTGATGCCGATTTTTACCTGCAGTTTTCCTCGCTCGAATCGTTTACCAAGGATTTTGAATTCAGCAAGCTAAATCTTGTCATGCGAGAGGTGAACTTTAAAAGCTCCGATCCGCTGTATTTCAGCAATGACTTAATTAAGCTGCCGTTGTTTGCAAACAATTCGAATACCACTAACATTAGCGGAACCATAAACGGGCCGCTAGACAATCTGACTGGCAAGAGCCTGGTGATAAAAACCGGTAAAAACACCTTGCTGAAAACCGATTTCAGCATCACAGGATTGCCTGATGTTAAAAAAGCTTCCTACAATTTCCCAAATCTAAAAGTAATCTCAGGCAAAAGGGATATTGAAATGCTGGCAGGACCGTCAATTCCGGAAAATATTGAACTCCCGGAAAAGCTCAATCTTGATATTGTTTTCAAAGGAAAAATCACAGCATTTGAATCTAGACTGGACCTGAACAGCAGTTTTGGAGCCATTAACCTTGATGCATGGGTTGACAAAGATGAAAATTTCAGCGCTAATCTAAGTGTGAATAGTTTTGATGCAGGCCTGCTTCTCAAAGATACTGTTCTTTATGGCCCGGTTTCATTAACAGCCGAAGCAGCAGGGCAGGGGCTTGACAAAGAAACTGTAATGGCTGATATCAAAGCGGAAGTAACACAGTTTTACTTCAATAGCTATACCTACCATAACCTAAACCTGGATGGAACCCTTTTTGGACAGGAATTTTCCGGAAAAATCAATCTGGACGATGAGTATGCCGTATTCGATTTTGAAGGACTGGTAGGCTTAAATCCAGGGATGGAATTCTATCAGTTCACATTGGATGTGCCGGGAGCCAACCTTCAGAAACTCAATTTTATGAAAGACAATGTACGAGTCGGCCTAATGTTATCGGCAAATTTTCAGGGCCGAACTGTTGACAAACTTTATGGTGAAGTTGGAATTAACAAGCTAACAGTGGCTCAGGGCGAACAGGTATATGTGCTTGACTCGCTGCTTTTCACTTCTGTAAATGAGCCGGTGAAAAGTGAATTTATTCTCAGCAGTCCGCTGGTTGATGCAACATACACGGGAACGATTTCGCCTATAGCTATTTCATCGGAACTTACGCGTTTTTTCAACCAATATTTTCCACTAACCGATGATGTTGAAATGACCAAAAACAGCCAGCCAGCTGACTTTAGTTTCGATATCCAGCTTCATAATCATCCCATCCTTTCAGAAACTCTTTTGCCACAGTTAAATGTTTTTCAGCCGGGAATCATTCAGGGAAGTTATAACAGTGAGGCGAATGACCTGAAAATACATGCCATTTTGAACAGGATTGTATATGGCACAACAGAAATTACGGATATGGTCATCGATGTAAAGTCGGATGCTGCTGAACTGCTATGGTCGTTATCGAGCAGCGCGGTTTCAAATGATCAGGTAAAACTGGATAACTTCCTTTTGGAAGGTAAAATGGCTGATAACACCCTGTTTGCAAACCTTTCGTCAATTGATGAAGACCAAAGGAAAAAGATTTTAATCCGCTCACAGATAACGAAGCCCGAAGACAACTACAAGCTGACGTTCAACCCTGACGATTTATTCCTGATGAATAATCGCTGGAACATCAATCCGGAAAACTATATTGAATTCAGTGACGAAGGTTTTCTAATCCATAAGCTGTTTCTGAACAATACGGTAAACCAGATCAACGTATCTTCTGTAAATCAAGAGTTTAATGACGACCTGAATATTGAACTCGTTAATTTCAAACTGGACGACATTTCCCGGCTTATCGAAAAAGATTCAAGCTTCGTAAAGGGAACGCTTGATGGAAATATTTTGTTGAAACGGGTAAATAATACCTATGGTGTAATTGCCAATGCAACAATCAACGAGCTTTTGGTTAAAGAAATTCCTGTGGGTGATGTCACGATTAAAACAACCAATCCAAAACCCGGAAAATTTGTCCTGGAGTTGAATTTGTCGGGGCCTGATAATAAGCTTTCAGCTGAAGGTTATTTTATGGCCAATGAGGACGACAATTCAATCCATGTAAAAACAGCCATTCAGTCGCTGTCCATGAAAACCGTCGAGGCCTTTTCAATGGGTAAAATCTCAGAGTCTTCGGGAACATTATCAGGTGACTTAGCGGTTCAGGGATCTGTCAGTTCCCCTGAAATTACCGGCGATTTGGTTTTCAATGATGTGTTTGTAAAACCTGCAGTGCTGAATAACCGACTGCATATCAGTAATGAAACCATCCAATTTAAGCCCGGAGGTATTTATTTCAGTTCGTTTACGCTAACCGATAAAGATCAGAATTCAGCAATCATCGACGGCTCTGTTCAGATGAACAAATTCAGCGATTTTGTTTTTGCCCTCAAACTGAAGTCAACTGATTTTTTGTTACTCAACACCAATTCGGACGACAATGAAAATTATTACGGACGCATGATCATCGATAGCAAGATCAATATAAAAGGGCCTCTTGCACTGCCCATTATCGATGGAAGGGTTAGGATTAAGCGCGGATCTAATTTCACTTTTGTTGTCCCCGAAAACAGGCTTACGACTGACAAAGGTGATGATATCGTTGAATTCAATAGTCCAAAAAACATGAGCCAGATTCTTTATCAAGAGGGAAAACCGAAAGCGCCTGGAACCGGTTTTACAGGATTTGACCTGTCCACCATTGTTGAAATTGATAAGCAGGCCACTCTGAGGCTCTTAATGGATCCTACTTCAACAGATTCGCTGGTGGTAAGAGGCGAAGCAGCCTTGAGTTTTTCGATCGACAGAAGCGGAAAAATGAGCCTTACGGGAGCTTATAATTTGGACGAGGGCAGCTACCTGGTGTCGCTCGAATCAGTGGTAAAACGCAGATTTGATATTTTGTCCGGAAGTACCATCATCTGGAATGGCGATCCATTGGATGCTATAGTATCCATCAATGCCAGGTATGTAGTAAAGGCTGCGCCCTACGATCTTGTAGCACATCAAATGGCAGGAATGACTGCGGCCGAAAGCGGGGGCTATAAACAACAATACCCATTTTGGGTGTTGCTAAAATTGAATGGCGGTATACTGCAACCTGTTATCAGTTTCGAAATCCAGCTACCACCCGAAGAAAAAGGAATTCTTGGTGGCGCTGTAAACCAAAAACTGAACATGCTTAACGAAGATGTATCAGCGCTAAACAAACAAGTTTTTGCCCTCTTGGTGCTGGGGCGCTTTATTCAGGAAAATCCATTGCAAACCGCTTCGGGCGGCACTTCAACACTGGTACGTTCAACGGTAGGGAGATTTTTATCTGCTCAGCTAAACCAGTTGACTTCGAAAGTATTACCCGGGGTAGAGATGAATTTTGATATCCAATCGTACGAAGATTATCAGTCGGGGGAGGCTGAAGGCCGGACACAAGTGGAAATTGGAATCAAGAAGCAACTTTTTAACGAACGGCTTTCGGTTCAGCTCGGAGGCGCTATTGATGTGGAAGGGGAAAAGGCCAGAACCAACCAGGCCACCGATATCGCCAGTGATATCCAGATAGAATACCGCCTGACAAAGGATGGTCGCTACCGGCTTAAAGGCTTCAGACATAACCAGTACGAAGGAGCTATCGAAGGCCAGTTGGTCGAAACAGGATTTGGAATCGTTTATGTACGCGATTTCAACCAGTGGAAAGATTTATTTAGAAAGCCACAAACAAAAAGTGACTCAACCCAAAGCGAACAAAAGCCATGACAAGAAGCATCCGATATATCAGCATTTTTATCTTTGCCAGTTTGCTATTTGCGGCCTGCAGCGGAATAAGGCGTCTGCCTCCCGGCGAAAAACTTTATACCGGAGTAGATATTGAACTGGAACACAACGAAAAGCTGGAAAAAAAGAAAAGCCGGTTTATAGAGAAGGTAGCTGAAAACAGCATTCGCCCTAAGCCGACTAAAAGTTTTCTGGGAATGCGCCCCCGCGTGTGGTTATATTTAATAACCAATGATAAGCCCAATACCTGGGTGGGAAAACAGCTCAGAAAATTAGGAAAAGCCCCAATATATCTGAGCACGATTAAACCCGGAATAACTGCCGGCATCATAGATGCGCACTTATTTAATATCGGCATTTTCAATGGGATTACCGCTTACGAGCTTGTTGAAAAAGAACACACAGCTAAAATTATCTACACCAGTCATATTCATAAGCCCTATACTTTTGGCGAACTGACTTATGCCATTGCTGATGACAGTTTGAAAAAACTGATACTTTCCGAAAATGAAGAAAGTCTGATAGAACCTGGCAATGACTATAACCTGGAAATTTTGCGCAGCGAAAGTGACCGTATTGATGCCTTAATGAAAAACAGCGGCTACTTCTATTTCAATCCCGACTATTTGCTTTTCAAAGCCGACACTTCTTCGGCCGATGGCGTAGTGCCTGTGCAGCTTACATTAAAGGATAGTATTCCGGATGATGCGCTGAGAGTTTACAGCATTAACGATGTCTATATTGATCAGGATTACACCTTATCACAGGAACATTCAGACAAAAATGCAGACACCATGCATTACCGCAAATACTTATTTCGCGGCACAAATTCAAATCAGAATATCAGGCCAGATGTCATCTTAAAATCAGTTTATCTCCGCAAGGGAGGGGTCTATTCACGGAAGAACCATGAAATCACCCTTAACCGGTCGATGTCGATGGGCAATTTCAAATTTGTTCAGGTGAAATTTACTGATAGCGACTCCACTGCCGGTTTACTGGATGTTGACCTGCTAATGACCACCATGCCCCGCAGAACTTTCAGGGCAGAGATGGAACTTGTTTCAAAATCGAACAAATTCGCTGGTCCGAGGATAAACCTGAGCCTGCTGAACAGGAATACTTTCAGTGGAGGCGAATTGTTGAACCTGAGTCTGGGGGGATCATACGAAATTCAACTGAGCGGGAAATCTGAAAATTTATACTCTTTTTCCTTAAACCCCCAGATTGAATTAACTTTCCCACAATTGATTGTTCCATTTAATATCAACGTTCATAACAGCTATTTTGTACCAACAACACAGCTCTCCCTTTCTTACAACTTTTTGAAAAGGGTTAACTATTTCGATATGCAGACTTTTCAATTCAGTTTTGGCTACCGGTGGAAAGAAAATATCAGGAAACAACATGATTTTAGTCCCGTTGGGTTAAGTTTTACAGTGCTTTCCAACGAATCTGAGGCTTTCAAAGCCTTGCTGGCAGACAATCCTTTTTTGAAGAGAAGTTATGAAGAGCAGTTTATAGCCGGGCTCAATTATTCCTTCACCTACAACGAGCAGGTTATCCCGTTTAAGAGATTGCAGTTCTTTTTTCAGGGCACAGCCGAAACAGCCGGAAATGCCTTTTCGCTGGCGAAGATAATCGGTGGTGAAAAACCCTCATCCGATGATCCATCAACCATTGTAGGTTCGATATATGCTCAATTTGCCCGGCTGAGTGTAGATTTTCGCACTTATTACGCGCTAGATACAAAAAGCAAACTGGCCATGCGCTTTTATGCAGGTGTGGGCAAACCATACGGAAACTCTTCCATATTGCCCTATTCCAGGCAGTTTTTTAGCGGTGGCGCCAATAGCCTGCGTGCTTTTCAAATCAATTCTGTTGGGCCGGGCACGCATTTTCAGGATGGAAGCACAGGAAGTTTTCTTCAATTGGGCGGTGATATTAAACTCGAACTCAACGCAGAATATCGCTTTACCATTTACAAGTTCTTCAAAGGAGCCCTTTTTGTCGATGCAGGCAATGTGTGGCTGCATGAGTCGAGCCCAGCAAGCATTGGGAGCCCGTTTAAATTTTCGCAGTTTATGGATGAAATTGCTGTAGGTACCGGAGTAGGTGTCCGGTTTGATATTTCCTTCTTCCTGCTGCGGTTCGATCTGGCCTTTCCGCTAAGGAAACCCTGGCTCGAAGAGAACCACCGCTGGGTTACCAAACAGATAGCCTTTGGCAGTTCTGCCTGGCGAAAAGACAACCTGATCCTTAATGTAGCCATTGGATACCCTTTTTAACTGTAATTTATGTAACATTTATCAGGAATTGTGTAAAGTTCTATCTGCTAAATGTGCTCATCTTAGGCTCGTTAATAATCACCTAAAAATATCAAAATGAAAAGATCAATTTACTACTTTATTTTGCTTGCTTTAATGGCAGGAATGGGATTTACATCCTGTGTATCAAACAAAAAATTTACAGCTTCTGAGGCAAGGGTTGCTGAACTGCAAAAGGAAAATGCAGCATCACTTAGTCAACTGAATGAGTGCAAAATGCAGACCATGAAACTTAGAGAAGAATCGGCTTCCATTCAAAACGACCTGAATTTGCTCTCTTCCGAATCAGAAATGACCATTAAAGATCAGGCTGCACGCTTAAAAGACCTGAGAGAAATCATTCAAGCCCAAAATGACAGAACCACCAGCCTGAAAAATTCAATCTCAAAGGCACTGTTAAATTATAAAGCAGACGAACTGAATGTTTACCAAAAGGATGGAAAGGTTTATGTTTCGTTATCAGAAAAACTGCTTTTCAAATCGGGCAGCGATGTCGTTGATCCAAAAGGAAAAGAAGCGCTAAAGTCGCTGGCTGATGTGCTGAACAGCACCACCGATTTTACTGTGGACATTGAAGGCCATACGGATGATGTGCCTATTAACACCCAACGGTTTAAGGATAACTGGGACCTCAGCACAGCAAGAGCAACATCCATCGTGCGGATTCTAACTGACGAATATGGTTTTGATGCAACGCGTATCACCGCTTCCGGAAAAGGTGAGTTTCACCCGATAAACCTGAATGATTCTGATGAAGGACGATCAGGAAACCGCAGGACAGAGATTGTGCTTTCGCCTGATTTGGAGGAAATCTACGAGCTTTTGTATCAGTAACTTAAGTTTCGTATTTCGATTAATGCCTAGGCATTGAACCGTTAAAATACTATCTACAGCCCCCATACTCCCATTTTGGAAGCATGGGGGCTTTGGCAATAAAACCGCTTACCCAATCCATAGTCAAAAAACTTGTCAACCAATTTAAGGACAAAAATGGAAACTTTTAAATCCTACTAAATTAGCCGATTTAGGATTAATAGCCATCCAAAATCAAAGCTATCACTTAATACTACTTCGGGCCGAAGCCCCCAAATTTTTGGGGTATGGGGGTCGGGGTAATAATACCAACAACCCACCTCATCTAAAATTGCTTCTCATCAAACCTCAGAAACTAGCTTTTTTTTCGCTAAGTGTACCTTTTAAAGTCCCCAAGTCCTCAATTTTTTTGCGCTTGTATGAAACTTAAACTGATTGTCAACCTAATCGTTCAATCATTAATTTTAATTTAACATTTGCAGGCTGAAAAGACTGAAAACAATATATTTGCACGAATTTGCATAACAAACAAAACCAAATCATGAAAAGAAAAATTATAGCACTTTGCCTGCTCCCAATTGTTGCCATGCTCATTTTTGTACAATGCCAAAAAGACAATGAACAAAAGTATCCTTACGACTTAAAATTTATCACCGAAAACTACAAACCGCTCAATTACAGCCTCGATGGCGAAATTACCGGTCTTGCTCCCGAACTGCTTAAAGAAATCTGTGATCAATTAAACATCCCGTTTCATCCAACTGTTATGCCCTGGAATGAAGGCTATAATACAGCCCTGAATACAGATAATGCGGTGCTGTTTTCAACTGCATTGAATGTTGAACGCAAAAACCAGTTCAAATGGGCTGGTCCCATTGCTGCCCTGGAATGGACGTTTTATGCAAAAGCACAGAATCATATTCAACTGCAATCCCTTGACGATGCCCGACAAATTGGTGCAATCGGTGTGATTCAGGATTATGCTATGGAACAATATCTATTGGGGCAAAACTTCACAAATCTGGTGTACTGCACTGACAACGAGGATGCCTTTCAAAAATTAATGCAAGGGGAAATCGACCTGTATCCTTCTGACAAGGTAACAGCTGAAGCGGCTTTGGATTTGCTTGGCCATACTATTTACAACGTTAAAGAAGTGCTGCCCATTCATACTGAGATGATATATTTAGCCTTCAATCCCATGGTGCCTGATGATGTTGTAGCCGATTTTCAACAAGCAATTGACGAACTCAAAAAAAGTGGATTTGTGAGGGAATTGCATCAAAAATACCTGAATACTTCTCATTTTCCGGGAGTACTGCAAATCTATACTGAAGATTATCCGCCCCTTACTTTTTTGAATAGCTATGGTGAAGTAAATGGTTTTGGTGCTGATCTTGTAAATGAAATCATGAAACGCAATGGGATTTACGCCGATATAAAGCTGTCCACTTGGAGCAACGGCTATGAGCTTGCATTGCACAACCCCAATTTTTGCCTTTTTACCATGGATCGCACCGAAATTAGGGAAAACCTGTTTCAGTGGGTCGGCCCCATAGGAACCAATGCGACCTATTTTTATACCAAAGCCGGTTCAGGCATCAATATCAACAGTATGGAAGATGCCCGCAACCTGGGTTCTGTTGGGACTGTTAGCTCTTGGTTTTCTGACCAGTATTTGCGCGATTTAGGCTTTACAAACCTTGTGTCGGAGGAAGACCCGGGAGCCATGACACAAAAACTTATGCTAGGCGAAGTGGATGCTTTTGTTTGTTCAGAAGTAACTTTTCCAACCATACTGCGCGAGCAAGGATTTGAATACGAACAGATAGTTCCTGCTTTCACTTTGATGTCATCGGATTATTATGTTTCATTTTCGAAAAGTACCGATGAATCATTTGTGAGCCAATGGCAATCCACGCTGGATGCGATGAAAGCTGATGGAACCTATGCGGCGATTTATAGTCGGTGGTTTCCCAATTAAACGATCTGAATTTTAATTACTGAGGCTTCCGAGGGTTGGCAGGGATTTACAACCGACCGAAGAGAGCTCAGCAAAGCTAATCCGTGCTCAAGCTAATCCGAGATAGCCAGCATTTATATTTCTATTTGTAGCTTTCAAGGACTGATTTCAAAGCCAATTAATGAGTTCAAAAAGAGCGCCAAGCGTGGTTCATTGCCCCCAAGCCCCAAAAAATGGGCACTTTCTAATCTTACCAAATTAAACGATTAAGGTTGATTTTTCCCATAATCAAAGCTATCACTTAAATTATTACCGGGTCGAAGCCCCCAAATTTTGGGTTTTGAGAGCCGACTAAAACAGTCAGCAAAACCAAAGAGGCTACCGTTGAAAACAACGACAGCCTCTTTTCTAAAACTTGAAATATTTAAAACTATAACCGGTATCCAAGCGACAGGCCGTATCCTGTATTTTTCAGTGTCGACTCATTGTCAGGAAAACGGTTGTCCTGAGGTTTGATATCCAGCAACCCAAGTTGCGTATTCAGCTGCACAAAGATTCCGCTTGGTAGTTCGTAGCCAAAAAAGAGATTAGCTCCGGCATCAAACGGTTTCATATATACTGTTGTAAGCGGGTCGCCAATTTCAACCTCTTTTTTGAATTCAATATCCGACTCAATCGAAGCATCACCACCTTCGTAATTGGCTTTACCTCCAACTGCATAAGCCACATAAGGCCCGAATCCCAGCATAAAATAGCCCGTTCCAAGTTGGGCTTTATAAACAAAATTCAAAGGCAATTCAATATACGACAGCTTGTAAGTGCTTGTAATTGCACCTTCTGTATTGTTGGCTCCTTTTGTGCTAAACATCAATCCCGGCTGGAAGTAAAATTCAGGTGCAACGGGGATCTGGGCATTTAACCCAAAGTGAAAGCCAACAAGTAAATCGTTATCGAGTTTGTCGCCGCTATTATCCTTTCCGTTCAGGTTTTGTAAGTTTACACCACCGATAACTGCAAAGGATGTTTTTGATATTCCGGTTCCCTGGGCAAATGCCATAGATCCGGAAAAGGTCAAAATCAGAATCAAAGAAAATAGTTTTGTCTTCATTATTATTATTTGTTAGGTTTTAAAATTATTTTGAGGCTTCCTTTTCAGCTTCTTCTTTCATCTTTTCATTGGCAGTAATCATAAACTCAACCCTGCGGTTCTGGGTGCGACCTTCTGCTGTTTGATTTTCATATTTGGGAAGTGTTTCTCCAAATCCTTTAGTTTCCAAACGGTCATGAGCAATCCCTTTGTCGGCCAGGTAATCGGAAACAATGTTAGCGCGTTGTACCGAAAGCGTCTGGTTATATTGTTCGCTACCTCTGCTGTCGGTATGTCCCTGAATTTCAATATCGGTTTCAGGATAAACATTCAGCACAGAAACCAGTTTATCAAGGTTTGTTTTCGCATCGTATGATAGATCCGATTCATCGAACCCAAACAAAATATTGCTACTGAATTCTACCACAATACCTTCGCCCACGCGTTCAACTTTTGCATCAGGTACTGTTTTTGCAATTTCCTCGGCTTGTTTATCCATTTGTCTGCCAATTATAGCGCCTGAAGCACCGCCAACAGCGGCCCCGATTATTGCTCCCAGAGCCGTATTGCCCGAAGATCTTCCTATTACAGCGCCTGCCGTACCACCTGCTGCCGTTCCAATAACTGCTCCTTTTTGTGTTTTATTCCAAGAAGCACAGCCCGTAGAAATAAATGTGGCGCTTAGTACTACAAGTAAAAACATGCTTAACTTTTTCATTTTCATTTTGATTTTTTTTAGATTGTTTAAATCATTCATTTTTAGTCATACTAATGATTTATAGTAATTGTATTGCAACAAAAGTACTCCCCTTGAAAGCCTGGTTTGTTACATAACTCTTGGAAAGACTTACATCTTTCACATATTGTATGCATCTTTTACTGATGAAAAAGTGGGAATAATGTAAGTTTTTATCATAATTATATAAAACAAACTTTTGCATAGCTTCTTACATTGCGCCCTTTAAGAAGCTAAAACATGCGAAGAAAAGCTGCATATGTAATTGCAGTCCTTGTTATAATTGTTGCATTTCTGTTTCTGGGCGCTGATGAGTGTGTAACACACTCAATGCATAGGGGAGGAGTAATTTACAATTGGACTGGCTTCAGATACTGCTAAGTTTAATACTCGGATTTCTGTTCGGACTGGCTGTTACAAAAAGAAAATATAAAATGGTTACAATAGAACCAGTTAAACGCTGTGAACACCAGAATGACAAAAATCTTCAGCTTGAAAACAATACAATAGATTGAATGTTTTACCTTTAAGGCCACAAAAAAGTATATTTTTGATAACTCAAAAACGATAATATATTAATTAGTACACATTGAAAACTAAAAAAGAAGAACCGACAGCCTCTTCATTAAAAAAAGCTCCTGATTTAAAAAGCAGTAAGTTTCCAATTGTTGGTATTGGCGCTTCAGCTGGTGGGCTTGAAGCATTGATACAATTTTTGAAAAATGTTCCCGAAATCAGTGGAATGGCGTATGTTGTTATCCAGCATTTGGATCCTACACAAAAAGGGATGCTGCCGGAATTGCTTCAGCGTAATTGCAAAATGACGGTTTTTCAGGCAAAAGACCGCATGCAAATTAAGCCAAACTTTGTTTATGTAATTCCCCCAAACAAGAGCATGTCCGTTTTAAATGGCTTACTTTTTCTGTTCGATCCGGTTGAGTCACGCGGCCTGCGCCTTCCTGTTGATTTTTTTCTACGGTCTTTGGCCGATGATCAAAAAAAGTTTGCCATTGGCATTATTCTCTCAGGAATGGGCTCCGACGGCAGCAGCGGAATAAGGGCTATAAAAGAAAGTAATGGAGTTGTACTGGTGCAGGATCCCAAAACTGCAAAATTTGACAGTATGCCTCGAAACGCGATCGATTCAGGGCTTGTTGATATTGTGGCGCCACCCGAAAAATTGGCTACCGAACTCCTTTATTATCTTAAACATATACCTGTAGCCAAGGCAAGCCTGAAAGTTGAAGCAAACGATAAAAGTGCCATTGAAAAAATTATAATTTTACTGCGAACACATACCGGCAACGATTTTTCGCTCTACAAAAAAAATACGGTTTATCGCCGCATCGAACGGAGAATGAGCGTTCATAAGATTGATAAAATATTTTCGTACGTCCATTTTTTGCAGGACAATCCTGAGGAAACACATATCCTGTTCAAAGAATTAATGATTGGTGTTACCAGTTTTTTTCGCGATCCTCAGGTTTGGGAAAAACTAAAAGAGTCCGTTATTCCTGAACTAATTCGTAAAATAAAACCCAACACAACATTAAGAGTCTGGGTGCCCGGTTGCTCTACCGGCGAAGAAGCTTATTCATTAGCAATTATTTTTAAGGAAGCCTTGGAAAACATCAGTGCGTCCGTTGGTGTTACATTACAAATATTTGCCTCTGATCTCGATAGCGATGCCATTCATACCGCCCGGAAAGGAATATTTCCGGAAAATATTGCTGCTGATGTATCTGCAAAAAGGCTCAATCGGTTTTTTAATAAAACAGACGACGGTTACCGTATCAATACAGAAATACGAGAGATGATTGTGTTTGCGCAACACAATATTATTATGCATCCGCCTTTTACCAATATCGACTTGATTTCGTGCCGCAACCTGTTGATTTACATGGATGCCGAGCTGCAGAAGAAATTACTTGGCTTATTTTATTACAGCCTTAACGCAGAGGGAATTTTACTGCTGGGCAGCTCCGAAACCCTTGGATCACAAAGCTATCTTTTCGCTCCGGTAAATAGCAGCCTGAAAATATTTAAGCGCTCTGATGAAGGCCTGGAACCTGAGTTATTCGATTTTCCCTCATCATTTTCCCGACCTAAACCTGGTAATTTTGAAAGTATAGAACCACACAAACCAATTATGAACATTCAAACGCTTGCCGATCAATTGCTTTTGCAACAGTTTTCACCTGTGGGTGTACTGGTAAACGATAACGGCGATATTCTCTATACTAGCGGACGTACCGGAAAATATTTGGAGCCACCCGTGGGTAAGGCAAACCTCAACATTTTTGCCATGTTACGACCCGGCTTTCAAAGCAATTTTACCATCGCCTTTCGCAAAGCTGTTCTTAAACGAGAAGCGGTGACCTTGCACCATGTAAAAATGGGTGCGAATGGCGGTACTTTAACTGTTGATTTAAAAATTCAGTGGATTAATAAGCCCGAGCCTTTGCATGGCAAATTGATGGTGATTTTTACAGACGTGCCGCAAGCCACCGAAACCCAATTGTCGGCAAAAACAAACAAGAGCAAAGTAACCAGCAGAAGGGAATCGGAACTGGAGGAAGAGCTGCTGCATACCCGTGAAGAGATACAAAATATACAGGAAGAAATGCAAACTTCGCAGGAAGAACTAAAATCCACCAACGAAGAATTACAATCCACCAACGAAGAATTACAGTCGACCAATGAGGAGCTAACTACTTCGAAAGAAGAAATGCAAAGCCTGAATGAAGAACTACAGACCGTGAATGCCGAGTTGCAATCGAAAGTAGATGATTATTCGAGGGTAAACAACGATATGAAAAACCTGCTGAACAGCACCGATATTGCCACCCTGTTTCTCGACAAGGAGTTAAACATCCGCCGTTTCACAAATCAGGCAACCAAAATATTTAAACTTATAAAAAGTGATATCGGCAGGCCAATTACTGACCAGACATCCCAGCTTGTTTATCCCGACTTGGCCGATGATGCCAAGGAAGTTTTACGCACATTGATATTTATTGAAAAACAAATTCCAACCCAAGACGGCCGGTGGTACTCTACCCGCATAATGCCTTATCGCACCTTCGACGACCGCATTGACGGACTGGTCATCACCTTTATAAACATCACAAAACTCAAACTGGTTGAAGAAAAAATACAAATAAGTAACCAGGAAAGCCAAACACTTTTAGATTTGTCTTCCAATGTGATTATTAAACTGGCCTCCAACTGGGATATACTTGGATTTAATCCGGCAGCTGAAAATTTCTTTGGCAAAAAACGCGAAGACGTATTAAATCGAAACTATTTAGAATTATTTATCCCCGAGCCAGTGCGAAAAAAAACAGCACAACAGATAAACATGCTGCTGAAAAAACCGGGAGTCAACAAATTGAATTTTCAGGTGATTGCAGCTGATGCAAAAAAAATGGAGGTCGAATGGTTCGTAAATGTGCTGTTCAACCAACTGCATATTCCTTCAGAAATAATAATTTTAACAAAAAAAGAATAAGCCATGATGGACGAAGACTTTGATTTTACCAATGCTGAAATGCTACGTAAAAAAGCTGAACAGATGCTCGAAAAGAAGATGAAAAAAGAAGCTAAAGATTTGAAGGATTTCAATGCCAACAAGCTTCTTCACGAACTGCAAGTGCATCAGATTGAGTTGGAGTTGCAGAACGAAGAGTTACGTCAGGCATATGAAACAAAGGAAAAAACCCTGAAGAAATACACGGTGCTCTTTGATTTGGCACCTGTCGGCTATTTTACCCTCGATAAGGAAGGAACAATTTGCGATCTGAATTTTACCGGCGCCGAACTGTTGAAAGATAAACGGTTTAAATTAATAGATAGCAATTTTAAACTTTTTGTCTCCGAAGCATCAAAGAAGGTATTTAACGATTTTTTTGCGAAAGTATATGCCAGCAATGCTAAAGAAAGCTGCGAAATAACCCTTGAGCATCCTAATAAATCATCGTACAAGGTATTTATGGAAGGCGTAGTTACTGAGGACGAGCAAAACTGCCTGTTGTCAGTGGTTGACATTTCGAAGCTCTCAAATGAGTGAATGATGTAACTCTTTCCTTTTATTGTGTAAGGTTTTAACAAACCCAATGGATCACCTTTGTCTTGTCGAATTATTTACACACTTTAAAAATGAAAGAGATGAAAACAAGAAGAAAAAATAAACTTGTTACGGATATCTTTTTTAGCATATTGGCGGTATCAGTTATACTTTTAGCCACTTCATGTGCCCGAAAAGTAAATTTCTTAAGCTCCTCAGTTGTTCCTGCAGCCAAAGGCTCGGTTAAAGTAAAACAGGACAACAACAGTAATTACATGATTAAAGTAAAAATTCATGATTTGGCAGCGGTTGAAAGACTGCAGTCATTTAAGCAAACTTATGTGGTTTGGATGGAAACTGACAAGGGCGAAATTGAAAATATAGGTCAGCTAAAAAGTTCAAACAGTATTTTTTCGAAACAAAAAACTGCTTCTCTGGAAACGGTGTCATCGTATAAACCTGTCAGATTATTTGTCACTGCCGAAAAGGGGATAGATGTTCGCAGTCCGGGGAATCAGATTATTATGACCACAGACAATTTTTAATCTCATTAAGTTACTTCAATTGCATATTTTCAGAATAGTTGTTTCAGCATTTCTATTGCTGACAACATTAACATTAACTGCTGATGAGCTTTCTGAAATCATTAGTCTGTTTATCACAAACAAAACGGAAGGTTCACCTTATAAAATTGATGGAGATGAGCTGTATTCAAGCAAGGTGCTGCAGCAGTTTTATCACAACAGAAATTATGCTCCGGCATGGGCTCACAACACCAGGCAAGCTGTCAGGACAAATTCTAATATTCCATCCTGGATTAATACGCAGGCTACTGAACGGTATAACATATATTCTCCTATCTGGAATAAATTTGATGTCCCTGTTCGGGTTAACTCAAATTTGCTTGAAAAAAATGGCTATGCGCTTTTGGATTATATCCGGCTGGTAAACGAGCATGGCTTGCAGCCAACTGATTACCATTTATTTAGGATCGAAGCTTATATTGACAAAACAGGATTATTTATGCCGATGAATACAGAGGAAATGACGAAATTAGATGTTTTGATGTCTGATGCATTTCTTTTACTGGGCTTGCAAATGTATTACGGTAAGGTTGAAGCTGAAAAAGAAGGCGAAAGTTGGAAAATGAAGCGAAAGGATCCTAAGATACAGTTAAACATCAACTTAGAAGAAGCGCTGGCCACTGTTGATATAGCTAATGCACTCGACATGCTTGCACCAAAATATCCTTCGTACTGGAGGATGAAAGAGGAATTGGCATTTTTTCATGGCTTGGAAAATGAACCCTGGACAGCAATAATTTCAGCAATCAACATTGATCCTGGTGATTCAAGCCAGATACTCCCAAAAATCAGGGAAAGGCTAATAAAACTGAGGTATCCATTGTCAGATAGTAGTTCAGTCAATTATGATATGGAACTTGAAAAACAAGTAAAGATTTTTCAAAAAGACTGGGGTTTAAATGCCGATGGTGTGATAGGAAGAGGAACCTTGCTGGCACTAAA
Source organism: Bacteroidota bacterium (assembly GCA_018830105.1). Taxonomy (GTDB): domain Bacteria; phylum Bacteroidota; class Bacteroidia; order Bacteroidales; family F082; genus UBA5536. The sequence continues at coordinate 530,777 of JAHJTC010000004.1, read as the reverse complement.
TACTAATCCGCAGGTGTTAACAGATCGGTTAAAAGTAAATATGGAGCGGTTTAGGTGGCTTCCCTTGCAGAAACCGCATAAGTATATAATTGTCAATATTGCAAGTTTTGATCTAACAATGATTGAAGGTTCGGATACACTTATTTCAATGCGAGCTATCGTGGGCAAGAATTATCGGAAAACGCCGGTTTTTGATGCGCTTATCTCTTATATTGTATTTGGGCCTAGCTGGACGGTACCCCCAACAATTTTGAAGAACGATGTGATTCCTCAACTGCTTAAAGGCCCTGCATATCTAAAGGAAAAGAATATGAAATTGCTCAGGTTCAATGGTTCAGAAATAGCCTATAACGAAATTGACTGGTCAAAAATATCAGTTGATAACTTTCCATATATGGTACGACAAGAGCCCGGACCAAATAATGCACTGGGGAAAGTAAAATTTATGTTTCCGAATAGTTATAACGTTTATATACATGATACGCCATCAAGGAGTTACTTTGCCCGCGACGACAGGGCCATGAGCTCGGGTTGCATACGTATCGAGAAACCTTTTGAACTGGCCGAGCTGCTTTTGACCGATTCGCCGAATTGGCCATCTGAAAAAATATATATGGCTATGCAGCAAAACCATGGAAAAACGGTAAACCTAAAAACACCTGTTGATGTGCTACTGCTATACCTGACAGCATGGAGCGACGGCAACGATCGTGTGCAGTTCAGAAACGATATTTATTTTCGGGATGCACTGGTGCTGAATGCCTTAGTTCAAAAATCTAAAGCAGAAAAAATCAAAGTTATCCCTTTTTAGAAGGGGCCGTAATTTTAGTGATAATACGAGAGTTGGACAGATAACTTTTCGTAGGCGTAAAAACAAACAGACAGGATCCGTCTTTTATAGTTTCAATAATTTCCTTGCTCAGTTTTTCAGGAATTGCCGGACAACCGAGGCTTCGGCCAAGTCTGCCGTATTTCTTCACAAAGTCAGGTGAAACATAGTCGGCTCCATGAATAACAATGGCGCGTTCCCTTGCCTTGTCATTAATCCCTTTTTCAATGCCATCTAACCGAAGTGATAGGCCATGTTTTCCAAAATAGCTTTCACCGGTGGTATAAAATCCGGGGCTGCTGGTATAGGAACCTGGATTGTTGGAAAATTTTTCTGCCATGAGATCGCCCGAATTTCTTCCATGAGAAACCAAGCAATGATACAGCACTTTTGCTCCCACAAGATCTATCACCCAAAGCCTTTCGGTGTCTGATGGCAGGCTAAAATCAATAATGGTAATCACTTCTGTACGATGAATGCTTTGCTCATTCTTAAGTAATTCGTAACCTGATAGCGCTGTTTTAAGGAGCTGCAGGTCAGGAAGATCAGAAGTATTTTCTGCATGTATGATTTGAAATTTATCAATTAGAGGGGTGTAGCTACTGTCCCGGTTGGCAGCAACACTCCACTCATTAACCATGTAAAACGGAAGTAAAAATACAAAAACTAAAATGGTTTTTTTAATCTGCATGGGCTAAAAGTAATAGATTATTCGGGTTCTTTTGATACAAAATGAAAATAATTTTGAAATGATTACAATCATCTACTTCCAGCTAACGTAAATCTTATCAACTTATTTGCATTATACACAATTAAAGCTGACAAACACCGGTGATTTGAGACAATAGCTGATATTGAGCAAATTTTTAAAAAAACGACCTAAATAAATGATGTTAAAATCAGAATTTCCATCCATAAATGCGTGAATTATGTAACTATCTCCAATAAGTATATAACAGTCCACACATAGCCTGAACTTACCTTTGCCGTGACAATCTAATCTAACTTTATGGTGAAAATCAGAGTTCCTGTAAAAAAAATAATTCCAAAGCTGCCCGATTTATCGAAGCATGTTATAAAGCTGAGCGAAAAAACGCTTAAAGAAACGCAGAAGGCGAATGCGTTCTTTTTGGAGGCAGGGAATTTTTTTTTATTCTTGTTTAGTGCCACCAGAGAGGCTTTTTCGCGCCAATTCGAGTTCAAGGAATTCCTCCGCCAGTGTTATCAAATAGGCAATAAAACATTGCCGCTTATTTCGGTGACCGGACTTATTATGGGTTTGGTACTTACGATACAGTCGCGGCCTGTATTAGCAGATTTCGGCGCTGTATCAATGCTCCCCGGAATGGTTGCACTATCAATCATCCGTGAAATGGGACCTGTTATTACCGCATTGATTTGCGCAGGAAAAATCGGTTCGGGCATGGGAGCCGAGTTAGGGTCGATGAAAGTGACAGAGCAAATTGATGCCATGGAAGTGTCGGCTACCAATCCAATGCGCTTTTTGGTTGTCACAAGAGTGCTGGCTGCCACGCTTATGATTCCGATATTGGTTTTATATGCCGATGCACTGGGTATAATGGGCAGTTGGGCCGGGGCAAATATCAAGGGAAGCGTTTCGTTCACCTTATTTATTTCTCAGGCCTTCAGAGTAGTTGATTTTATGGACTTTTTACCTGCCGTTATCAAAACGTTCTTTTTTGGCGCTACTATCGGACTCATTGGAACTTACAAAGGCTATACAGCAGGTAAAGGGACAGAAAGTGTGGGTAGGGCTGCCAATTCGGCGGTGGTGATGGCCTCACTGCTCGTGATAATAATTGATTTAATTGCTGTTCAGGTCACTGATATGCTTTTATAGAAAAAAATAGATAATGGCAAAAACTGAAACGATCATAAAGGAAACGGAAGAAACAACCGAAAAGATTATTGAGATTAATAACCTCAGTAAAAGTTTTGCCGATCTGGATGTATTAAAAAACCTGTCGCTGAACCTTTACAAAGGCGAAAACCTGGTGGTGCTCGGTAAATCAGGTTCCGGAAAATCTGTTCTCATTAAATGTATTGTCAGTTTGTTGCAACCCGACCAGGGGACCATTCATGTGCTTGGCAAAAATGTGGTTAACCTAAATCGGAAGGAATTGGCTGCGATGCGCGAAAAAATTGGGTTTCTTTTTCAAAGCGGTGCGCTGTATGACTCTATGACAATAAAACAAAATCTGGAGTTTCCATTGCAAAGAATAAAAAAGAATCTTACAAAAAAAGAAATGAACGAAAAAATAGAAGAAGTACTCGAAAATGTGGGGCTGACTGATACGCTGCATAAAATGCCTTCGGAGCTTTCGGGAGGGATGCGCAAACGGGCAAGTCTGGCGCGTACCATTATTGTGGATCCCTTAATCATGTTATATGATGAACCAACAACCGGTTTGGATCCGGTAACATCAGATGGAATAAGTGAACTGATCAATGAAGTTCAGGAAAAATACAAAACTTCATCTATCATTATTACGCACGATATTGAATGTGCCCGTGCCACTGCCGACAGAATTATTATGCTGCAGGACGGCGAAGTATATATGGAAGGTGACATCGATGATTTTGAAAATTCAACGGATGAGATGATTACCTCATTTTTCAAACAACAGGTTCATCAGGGACAAAAAAAAATCAAAAAAAATGGATAATTACACACCAGGATTTAAAGCGCGGTTAGGCATTTTTATAACCATAGGAATAGCAATTTTTGTAATCGTCATTTTCATTATTGGCAAACAACAAAATTTGTTCAATCCCGTGTTTAAACTTACTACTGAATTTTACAATGTGAGCGGCCTGAGGGTTGGTAACAGTATCCGTTTTTCGGGTATTGATGTCGGCGTTGTCGATAACATTAAAATTATCAATGATTCAACCGTGCAAGTTGACCTGCTTATTAGAAAAAATGTGCAGCAATTTATCAAGTCCGACAGCTATGCCAGCATTGGTTCAGAAGGAATTATTGGCGACCGGATTGTTACGATTACACAGGGAAGTAATGATGCCGCTATGGCAAAAGACGGACAAAAAGTTTTGTCCAAAGAACCGGTAGAAACCGATGCCATTATCAAAAGTTTAAAAACCAGTGCAGAGAGCGTTGAAGTTATTTCGCTGCAGTTGGCCGAAATAATGGTGAATATCAATAGCGGTCAGGGCACGCTGGGCAGGCTAATCCAGGATTCGACTATTGCAGAAAATATCAATGTAACCATTGAAAACTTCAAAAAAAGTTCTGAAGGATTGGACGAAACCATAGAAGTTACCAAAGAAAATGTGTTTGCTTTTATGGAAGGTCTGCAGGCAACAGTGGCCAAAACAGAAGTTGCTTCGGACCAGCTCGGCGAAATTATGATGAAAATAAACGATGGCGATGGCGCTTTGGGCATGTTAATTAATGATACTGTTATCGTAAATAATATTGACGCAACCATTGTTAACCTTAAAGAAAGCAGCATCGGCCTGAACGAAAACCTGGAAGCATTCAAACATAATTTCCTTGTCAGGGGATACTTCAGGCGACAAGCCAGAGAAAAGGAAAAGGAAAAAGAAAAGGAGCAAGAGCGATTGGAAGCTGCGGAGGAATTACCCGTGGATGAAAAATAAGCGAGTTAAAGGAACCCATTCTAACAATATTGCATTTTCAGAGGAGCACCATCCCGTCATCTCGACAGAACGCAGCGCAGCGGAGTGACGAGAGATCCCCTTCACGAACCCGTCATCTCGACGACGCAGGAGGAGAGATTCCCAAAGCACCACCCGTCATCTCGAACGACGCAGGAGGAGAGATCCCCTGAGCAATGCCCTGTCTAATAGGGGATTTCTCAGTCGTGCCTTCTTCGAAATGACAGTGTAAATCTCAGTTGTACCTCCCTGCCTTTGCCTGCAGGCAGATTTTGAAATGACCAGGGTGCTGTTTTTGATGTAGGGGGATATTGGTTAAGTAGTTGTTCTCCGGCAAGCTTACAAATTCACAATTTCTTCATTTAAAAAACGCCAATCCGGATTAAACAATGAAATTAATGTGTCTTTCTTTTCGCGTCTCCACTTTTTAATTTTCTTTTCTCTGTCGATAGCATAATCTATATGAGTAAAGTGCTCATAATAAATAAGATAATTACAATTGTACTTATTAGTAAAACCGGCATTTTTACCAGTTTCATGCTCATATACCCTTCTTTCAAGATCGTTGGTTACACCCACATACAACACATTTTTGTGTTTATTTGTCATGATGTAAACGAAGTAGTTATGAGAAACTGACATAAAACAAAAATAGCAAAATCTTAAAGATAGTATTAGATGTTATTTTACTTATTAGCGAAAATAATCGTCAAACCGTCAAAGAAAAAGACACCTAACCGTCATCTCAAACAACGTTTGCCGTCATCTCGACAGAACGCAGCGCAGCGGAGTGACGAGAGATCCCCTTCACGAACCCGTCATCTCGAACGACGCAGGATTAGAGATCCCCAAAGCACCGCCCTGTCTCTTAGGGGATTTCTCAGTCGTCCCTCCCTGCCTTTGCCGGCAGGCAGGCTTCGAAATGACAGGGTAAATCTCAGTTGTACCTCCATCGAAATGAAAGGCTGCTGTTTTTGGTTTTGTGTAGAGATATTAATAACTCTCTTATCTTTGCGGTGGCTCCCGGTTTACAAACTCACTACTTGCAAGATCGGGCTTCACCAAGGATGAAGTCCAGCCGGGAGCTGTTTTTTTTTACCACTGCTTATGAAAGACCTATTATTGCCCAGGTTTTATGTGTTGGTTCAGCTTTTAAGCCTGCTGTATTTTATGCTTAGCGCTCCGGTTGTTGCTTCCAGCTACGAGGCACTTTTTATCGAGGCAGCCGGACTGGCACTTGGAATTATTGCCATCCTGCAGATGAAACCCGGGAATTTCAATATTACGCCGGTTCCCCGGCAAAATGGTATCCTGATTTCGCATGGAATCTATCGTATCATCCGCCATCCGATGTATCTGGCTCAGCTGTTAGTCGTTCTGGCCCTTGTGATAGATTATTTCAGCTGGATAAGGTTGGCGGTTTTCATGCTTTTGCTGATCAATCTGATTTTTAAACTGCATTACGAAGAGAGAAAATTAATCAGGCATTTTGACGGTTATGCCGCTTACAGCGCAAAAAACTGGAAACTAATTCCCTATATTTTTTAGCGTATGCCTGCAGGCTTTAATTTTTCCTGCAATTCTGTCAGTGCTGCAAAAACGACATATACAGAAACCTGATTGCGTTCACTGGCACGTAAATTGATCGGAAGGATCAAAAATACATTATGGCTATACAAACTGTTCAGTCGCATCATGAGATGCTTTCGCTACTAAAGCCCAAAGAAAAAAACTACGTTTTGCTTTATAAATCAGCGAATGATGCCAGCGAATGCAGCCTGAAGAACCTGCAGGAAGCTGCCAAGAAACTGGAAAAAGTGAATGTTCTAATCGCTGACGTATCGCAGGTGAGGGATATTCACGAAAACTATCAACTGAAAACAGTGCCTTCATTAATGGTTTTCGAGGGCGCGCAATACATCAACGTCGTAAAAGGTTGCAACGATCCGGCTTACTATATTTCTCTTTTCGAGGAATCTCTCTACCAGGCTTCTCTCAAAGATGGTGAGACAGCACAAAAACGCGTCACCGTATATTCCACACCAACATGTTCCTGGTGCAATACCCTCAAATCATACCTTCGTACGCATAGTATCCGTTTTACGGATGTTGATGTTAGTAAAAATCAATCAGCGGCAGAAAAGATGGTTAGGCGCAGCGGCCAGCAAGGGGTGCCACAAACGGATATCAACGGAGAAATTATCGTTGGATTTGATAAGGCGAAAATAAATCGATTACTTGGAATTAATTCTAATAACTAATACAAAAACTTACAAATATGAAAGAGTTACAACCGTTAAATGAACAGGTCATTCTTGATTTGACCGAAGAAAAAGGGGAGCAGCGCACTGCAACAGGTTTGATTATACCCGAATCGGCCAAAGAAAAGCCACAAACGTCCAAAGTAGTTGCCATCGGAACGATCGAGAATCCAGCTATCGTCGTGGGTGATACGGTTTTGTTCAAGAAGTACACAGGAACAGAGGTAGAGTTTGAAGGCCGTAAACTTCTTGTAATTCCTTATGAGGATCTGTTGGCTAAAGTAGTAGAAACAGAAGAAATATAAGCTCCACGTATCAAAATCTCAGAAGCTGCTTGTTTAAAATAAGCAGCTTTTTTGTTTTTACACCTATCGCTTTTGCCAATCGTTTCAACCGCTTTCGTTACTTTTGTGGCCAATTACATAATTTATGCGTAAGCTTCTGATTTTGCTTGTTTTTAGCACCTTTGTGATGGCACAGGCCATCGCCCAAAAGCAGCTGTCTGTTAATACCCGATTTAAGCTGGAAGCAACAAATTCAGGAAGAGAGGCATCAAGAAACAAGCAATGGGTTTTTTACACTATCATCAACGCGGAAAGCAACGGACAGGCTACGAAATCGGCCTATTGGGATATTGAAGCGGCTTTGTCGCTCAACCCAACTCCTTATCAAACAACACTTATAAACATTGATTTTGATCGCATTAAGTCATTGCAAGCCATTTCTTATAGAGGAACTGCGCTTACAAATTTGATCGTCCCAGATGTGTTTAAAGGGCGCTTCGAATTGATTTCACAAAATGGCCGGCTGTGGAAAAGATATTTTGAAGTGGAATTGCCACTGCAGCAGAGAACCGATCTACAAATCAGTCATGTTGATCTGAAGGCCAATGAACAAAGGTTTCAGAATGCAAATTTGACCGATTTTGACTTTTCCGCAAAAAAACAACTGGAAATCGAAAAAGTCTTGCATCAGATCAACACATACTATGGTGCTTTGCATTTGTTCGAAAAACTGGTGGATACCCGCGATACTGATGAAAGCGATCCTATAAGTCTGTTTCTGGCATGGGATGCCGTTCGTAAAGCCTTAAACCAAAGCCCTGCTATTGTTGATGCCAAATCTCACTATTTTTCTGAAGATCAAAGGAGTGAACTACTCAGCTTAATCGAACAGCTGCGCAGAAAGCAGCTGCGCTTTGAAACATTGCTCGATCAGTCGCTTAACGACAAGATAAACATCCGCCTGAATGCGGAGCAATTTGCCCAAAGATTTGCTCAAGAACTGATACACCACAGGAAAGTGGCGACAACTGTTGATTTTCGGGATTACGAAATCTTTTATGAAGTCTCCGGAATTCATGCTGATTCAGCATTTAGGCAAAGGCTGCAGCAGTTTGCAAATTTTTATTCCGGCAACGAACTGCAAAATGCGATCGTTGCTATGCTGCTGGAGGAGATTAACCTGCTCCTTGATAAAGAGGACCACGCCAATGCCTATTATTTATCGCATCAGCTTTCGTTGAGCGATTTAAGTAGAAATAACAACCAGCAGACACAAGCTATAGTTCAGGTGTTGTCGCTTTCCAGGGCTGGTGTTCTGGATGCCTATTTTCAGATTAATAATAAAGCGCTCGAAGCGGATAACGAAAAAATGGCAGCACTCTATTTTGCAAAATCACGCGCGTTTTTTGCGCAGGCCTATCAGAATATCCCTGATGATGCCATCCGGCTGGCTGCTGCCAAACTTATAGGAAATTACACATCGAAAGCCAGAATCCTGTTGCAAAATAACCAGACAGAAAAAGCCATTGCCTATCTCGAACAAGCTGCCGAAGCCGCTATTCTATTCGATAACAGGTCTTTGCAAAACGAAATACGAAATACTCAAAATAGCGCCTATCAAAAGGGGTTAGACGAAATCGTAAAGCAGGCTTTAGCCTTCAGTAATCAGGGCATGGAAAATGAGGCCCTGATTCAGCTTGAAAAAGCAGATCAGTTTCATCAGCAGCACAGCAATTATATTGCGAATAGCAATGAATTAGCAGCTTTAAAGCAAAGACTTGGTGAACCTGTGTTCACCGAAAAGCTTCAATCAGGAATTGATGCTGCCAATAGTGGCGACAACGACCTGGCTTTAAAAACGCTTGCAGCGGCGAAACAATTAAATGCCAAAGGTCAGTTTAATGCTGCCGAAAGCAGCGAGCTAACCACCGAACTTGCCAAGCCTTTGATTGTTGAAAAAATTAGAACTGCAAATCAAAAAGTTTGGGCAAATAAACTGGATGAGGCCTGGTCTGTGTATCACGAAGCAGCAATGATTGCTGAGGAGTTTGGCTTACAAAATGACCCCGAAATAAAAGCGGCTTTCCAATCGCTCGATGCCAAAATCATTGAACGTATCTGCATGAATCATCAGCAGGAATATGATAGGTACATGCTTGACGCTGAGCGTGCAGTGCGCTTTAAAAAGATTGCTGATTTACGTCGGGCACTAGCTTCTGCACGCGAAATAGTTGATAAAAACAGGGGATGCAATATTGAGGCTTCTCAACTTCTGAACTATGAGCATTCCTTTGAAGCATCCTTTGCTTATTGGGAGGCTTATCAAAACGTGCTGGATCGCATGTATGCTGCTGGTTTCGAAGCTTCTATTCCGGCTTATCTTGAACTCGATAAACAAGCCGACAAATTCGATTTGACGGAGCTTGGTTATGTACACCAGGATATGTTTGCTTTCCTGAATTCACAGCAAAATCCAACCCTAACCGCGCTTGCATTGAATTACTTTATAGAACAGGAGGATTATGCCGAAGCAAAAGCCTATTTTGACTTATTACTTATTCAATACCCTGACTACAAACAGTTTGATGATGTTTTAAAGAAGTCTGCCATGGCTTTTGCTGCCTACGATGCTCAAAAATTCCCGGAAAAATCGCGTGACGAACTCTTACAAGCTTACGGAGAAAACATTGCGGATTACAGGGTATTTGTGAAAACCTACCGCAAACATTTTTAGTGTTTAACATTTTAGGAAGCACTTTTTGTCGGGCATCACTTGTTAAAGTGGGATGGCAGTTTCAGGAAAATCTCCTATATTTGAACGGCCTATTTATTTGAAAAATTACTAAGAACACGCATTTTTAACCCATAAATTATTAAATATGAAACTCTTATTGATTAGCAATTCTACAAATGCCGGAGAGTCCTATTTGGGATGGCCAAAAACTTTTATCAGTGAGTTTATGCATAAGCATAAGGTTTCCAGTGTTTTATTCGTGCCTTATGCCGGTGTAAATCTATCAAAGGATGGGCTTAAGGCATCTTATGATGCTTACGAAACACGCGTTAAAGCTGTTTTTGAAGCGCTTGGCTTTAGCCTGAAATCGATTCACCATGAAAAAGATCCTGTGGATGCCGTGAACAAGGCTGAATGTATTGCAGTTGGTGGCGGAAACACTTTTCACCTGGTGGCTCAAATGCAGAAAACTGGCATCATGGAGGCTATACGTAGCAAAGCACTTAATGGCATGCCCTATATGGGATGGAGCGCGGGCTCTAATGTTGCTTGCCCTACTTTGAAAACGACAAACGATATGCCTATTTTTGAACCGGAAAGCTTTAACTGTCTGAACCTGATTCCTTTTCAGATAAACCCTCACTATCTTGATGCCAATCCCGAAGGGCATGGCGGAGAAACCCGTCAACAGCGTATTGAGGAGTTTCTGGCTATCAATCCTGAGATTACAGTTGCAGGGCTGCGTGAAGCCAGTCTGCTCGAGCTTGATGGCCAAAAATTGTTACTGAAAGGAAGCAGGAATATGAGGCTGTTTAAGGCAGCAAAAGAACCTCAGGAAATAGAAAGTGGCGCTGATGTGAGTTTTTTGTTGGGGTAATTTTGGCTTGAATATTGCATTAGATTCAAAAAAAACCGTTATGAAATCAATACTGCTGTCCTTAATTTTTGCCATTGTCGTTGCGTTGCCGCTAAGTGTTTTTAGCCAGGAAACATCTGAGACATTGTCCAGACGTGAACTCAGGAAGCTCGAAAAGAAAGAGAAAAGGCTTCAGGAGGCAAACAAATCAGCTGAAGCCCGCAGCAAATTATTGAGCATGATAAACGACAGCAGTTTTATCCTGGAGGCAACTTTAGTTAGCAATAGCATTGTGGGACAATCCACACCTGTTTCGTCCAGAACAAATTATGTTGCTGTAGCAGGGGAGGAGGTTGTCATTCAATTTGCCTTTGAAGGCAGTTTGGGAGTTAACGGACTAGGCGGAATCACAAACACAGGCACCCTGGTAAGCTATTCCGTAGATGCCGAAAATCCAAGAAAACCCATTTTCATTAACGGAAAAATACGACCTAACCCGGGTACAGTTTTAATTCCTTTCAACATAAGTGTGCAGGATAATGGTGCTGCGCAGTTCTCTTTTAGCAATCCGCGTGGCGACCGGTTTACGCTGTCGGGTTTCTTAAAATCCCTACAAGAAACAAAGGTGTTTCAGGGAACTCCCGTTTTTCGCTAACAGCGGAAATACGCAAAATAAAAAAAGGCTTGCAATAATTTGCAGGCCTTTTTTCATGCTTTTCAAGGGATTAATCAATTTCCGGGCATGCCCCAATCAGTTCAACAAGCGCTTTTGAAAAAAAATCATTGGACCTGGAAATATGTCAAGTAAAACAACAATTCTTTAAACTATTGTTTATTTAGTCAGTATTTAGAATTATTGCCTTTAAAGCAATATAGTGTAGATGCATTTTTGTATTAGTAATAACCGGCAATTGGGAAGCTATCGTATTCCTATTGAAGCAAAATCGGTTTTTCGGTTTGAAGCCTTGAAAGAAGCTAAAGACAGAAGACTAATATAAAATATTTTGATTGGAACACTGTTAAGCTTTGGAATTGCGATGGCCATTGGGATGGCTGTGATGAGATTAATAGAAAATTGAAACTAATTCAATAACATCAAAGGGAATAAGTCATATGGCTAGAGCTTTTCAGGCGAATTACTTCCACCGAAAAGATGAGAAAAACTATAAATCTTGATAGATAAAGGCATAAAAAAAGTGCTAAATCATAGAATGATAGCACTTTTTTAATTCTATTGTGATCCCGGCAGGACTCGAACCTGCGACCCGCAGCTTAGAAGGCTGCTGCTCTATCCAGCTGAGCTACGAGACCAGCTAACGCTAATTTGAGGCTGCAAAAGTAGTAAATCTTACGTTTCTAAAAACGGAATCATAAAAAAAAGACGGCTATTAACCGTCTTTAATCTATTGTATCTCTTTTTTAGTAACGGTTTCTGTATCCACCACCACCATCGCCGTCATTGCGACGCTGCTGATATCCGCCGCCTTCGCGACGAGGATAACCACCACCTCCCTGACCTTCAGTTTTTGGACGTGCCTTTTTTACTACAATAGTGTTTCCTTCAACGTCTGTTTCATTCAGTTCGTTGATAGCCGCATAGGCTTGTTCATCATCTGGCATTTCAACAAAACCAAAGCCTTTTGAGCGGTTTGTCAATTTGTCAATAATAACTTTAGCCGAAGAAACGGTGCCGAATTGTTCAAACAAAGCTTGTAAATCTTCGCTAGTTGTTTTGAAGTTGAGTTTTGCAACAAAAATGTTCATCGTAAATAATAATAAATGATAAATAAATTTCAATAATTAGGTAAATTCTATGAAAATCAGAGGGTTAATTTCGGAGTTTTATGGAAGGTACACTGCTTATTGAAACGAAAATTTTAATTAAGTCCGGACAAAGATAAACATTAAGTAAAACGATAAACCAAAACGTAAAAAAAATTACACGAAATATTTTGACCAAAAACACTTCGCTTTTCTGCTGCTCAATTAATTATAGGACGTTGGAAATCAATGTGCAATTCTAAATAATTAAAATTTTCGCTTATCTTTTTATCAAAAGTCGCATTTTAAAAGTACTTTTTGTGGTGAATCATTTCGTTATGGACATCCCTTATTACGAAACCATAAGTATAAAGCAGAAAATACCAAATCAGATTGTTATTAAAAGTAACCATTTGGATTATTTGGATACTATTTTTCTTTCAGCAGCACCCATTTCACAGCCGCTTCTAATGTACTGAAAGGCCTTGATTGATAACCGAAATCTTCCATTTCAACGAGGACAGGAATTACAATATCTTTTGGAGAATTTGTCAAAATAGCAATTCTATATCCTTCAAAAACCTCAGGATGAAGGCGATAGTAGGCAGGTATTTCTTTGTAGCGGTCTAAGGGAATGTTGAAGCCTGCTTCCCGGTAGTCCAAAATAAAACCTTTAACATTTGCTGGAATGTGATTTTGTTCGATAGCTTCATCCCAGGTTCTTGTCAGGTCTTGGATGGTGATTGCACCATGATAAGTCTTAAAAAGAATTTTAAGTTGGTCATCAAATTTATAGGTTGCTTTTGCTATCATAAAATGCTCTAAGGCTTTAAACTGATAGAGAAATATTATTTATTCTCATCATCGCAGGGTTTATTGATCTGTTTCCCAAGATCATAAACCTCCTGTATTTCTTTTAGTCTTTGTTCAAATGGAATGTTCAGGTCAATCAATTTTCCTGTTTTTATATCAAAAACCCAACCATGGACAATCGGAAAGCCACTGCTCAAATACTGCCGTTGAACAGCTGCCGTTTTGATAACATTAAGGCATTGTTCCTGCACATTTAACTCAATAAGCCGTCTGTATTTGGCATCTTCTGTATCAATTACCTTCAATTCTGCATGATGAAGCCGGTAAACGTCTCTGATATTTCTTAGCCAAGGATTGAGGATACCCATATCCCGGGATTGCATTGCTGCTTTTACACCGCCGCAATAATAATGACCGCAAACAACAATATGCTTCACTTTGAGCTGGTCAACAGCATAATTGATAACACTCATCACATTTAGGTCGTTGTTGCCCACGATATTTGCAATATTACGATGAACAAATACCTCTCCGGGTTTCATTCCCATTAATTCTTCTGCCGTTACACGGCTATCACTGCAACCGATATATAGAAAATCAGGATCTTGTCCTTCTGCTAGCTTATCAAAATAGTTTGTGTCAGCGGCCAGTTTTTCTTTTACCCACTGTTTATTATTCTCAAATATTTCCTTGTAAGTCGTCATTCGTCAGGTGTTTTTATTGAACGAAAATACGATCATTTTGCTTTTGATGTCAATGTTTTTAAATAAAAAAAAACCTTGGGGTAATCGCTAAGGTTTATCGGATTGAAGGAATTAACTGTTTGCGCAAGCGATAGCGTTCATTCGGCGAGGATTTCAGATGGAAGCTTTATGAAGTAATATATTTTAGTAAATATATTAATGCCAAGCTAATTACAGTGTTTTATTCAAAGTAAAACTTTAATCTCTGACAAACATAAAAAGTTAAAAGCGGGGCAGTAGTTGACAGATTTAAGCAGTGGCAAAAAACAGATCAACTATTTAAAATCTGAATGATCCACAAAAGTAATTTACAGCAAAACAGAAGCCGGGTAAAAAACAGCAATTAAACTTTTTCTATTATAGTTGCAATACCCTGTCCAACACCAATACACATCGTGCAAAGGGCGCGCGATAGATTGTTTTGCTCCATCTGGTAAACCGCAGTTGTCAGCAATCTTGCTCCGCTCATGCCAAGAGGATGGCCAAGTGCAATTGCTCCACCACGAGGGTTTATACGAGGATCATTATCCTGCAATCCAAGCGATCGAATACAGCCTAAAGCCTGAGCTGCAAAAGCTTCGTTTAGTTCTATCAGGTCCAGATCATCGAGCGAAAGATTCAGTCGCTTAAGCAGTTTTTGGGTTGCAGGAACAGGTCCCATTCCCATTATACGGGGCAAAACACCGGCAGTGGACATCCCCAAAATACGAGCCTTTGGGGTAAGTTTATGTTTCTTAACAGCTTCAGCCGATGCAATGATCAAAGTTGCTGCACCATCATTGATGCCTGAAGCATTGCCGGCAGTAATGGTGCCATTGGGACGCGTCAGGGCTTTCAAAGCCGACAGCTTTTCTAAGCTACTAAGCCTGGGATGTTCATCCCGGCTTACAAGTATAGGTTCGCCTTTTTTCTGAGGTATGGCAACGTTTACGATTTCCTGTGCCAGATCACCATTATTACGGGCAATATCCGCTTTTTCCTGACTCCATTGTGCAAAAACATCCTGATCGTATCGACTTATTTTAAAATCATCTGCGATATTTTCTGCTGTATGCATCATGGATTCTGTACCGTACAATTTATCGAGCTGTTTGTTAATAAAACGCCAGCCCAGGGTGGTATCGAAAAGTTCAGGTGCTCTACCAAACGCCTGTTCAGATTTTCCCATAACAAAAGGCGCACGCGACATACTCTCAACACCTCCTGCCAAAATCAAATCTGCTTCACCGGCTTTGATGGCCCTGGCTGCGGTTCCGATAGCATCCATACCCGAGCCGCACAACCTATTGATTGTTGCCCCGGGAATACTGGCAGGAACACCGGCAATGAGCAATGCCATGCGCGCAACATTTCTGTTATCTTCGCCAGCCTGATTGGCACAACCCATAAAAACATCATCTAGTGCCTCGGCATCAAGCTGTGGATTGCGCCTGAGAATTTCCTTTATCGTAATGGCGGCCAAATCATCGGGACGCACAGCTGACAGGCTTCCGCCGTAGCGCCCCACGGGCGTGCGAATGGCATCGCAAATATATACTTCTCTTATTTTTGTCATATCACTCGAGTCTTAAAACTAGTGGTTTGTTTGATCCTTTTTTAAGGGAAAATGGCATGTTGGCTATATAATTCATCAAGCTGTGGTTTTATAAACCGAAAGCCATTCAGCATGGCATCTGATAGCCTGTCAACCTCCTTTTGGGTGAGCGCGGTAGAAAACATACATGCGCAGGTATTGATCATGATCAAATTTTCTTTATAAAACAGATAATCAAGCAGTTCACCAATAATGGCTGCTACGGCAGGCCGTTGATAGGCTTCCCGGTATGATTGTGGAGGCGACAATCTGAAATGAATACGAAACATGGATCCTGCTCCTGTAATTGAAATAGGCACATCGGCGAGCCTGATGGCATTTTCGATTTGAATGATTGCTTTCTTCGTCAACGCATTCAAATCGTCAACAGCCTTTTGATCAAACAGCTCCATGGCAACCCTGCCGGCTGTCATGGTAATTGGGTTGGCAGAAAATGTACCGGAATGGGGGAAAAGAAGCTTGCTCTGACTAGGATCCAAAACCGACATCACATCAGCTCGTCCTGTTAAAGCGCCTACGGGAAAACCACCACCTATAATCTTTCCTAAAGCGGTTAAATCAGGTTTAACCTTATATTTTTCCTGCGCTCCGCCATAATTTACCCTAAAGGTAACCACTTCATCAAAAGCGAGAAGCACATTATTTTTTCTTGTCCATTTATAGATTGCTTCAACAAACTTATTCGTGCCTTGAAGCAAGCCGATTCTGTGTGGCACCGGATCGAGAATTACACAGGCTAATTCATCAGCATGGGCATCGAGAATTGCGATTGTCCTTGCAATATCATTATAGGGAAAAATGATAACATTTTCCAATACGCAGTCCGGCGTGCCGGAAGCCAGAGGAACACTATTGGGACTGTTTATATCTCCCCAGCTAAAGGGATTGGCAGTTTGGCTGATCTCAGCAAAGTCATATGTGCCGTGATAAGCACCTTCGGCTTTGGCAATTTTTGGCTTGCCGGTAAATGCCCGGGAAGCCTTTATCATAGCCATTACCGCCTCGGTGCCGCTATTGACAAATCTAATTTTCTCGAAACTTTCGGCACGGTTTATCAACAACTCAGCCAATGCCACTTCAGCTTCAGTGGCCAAGGTGTATGCGCTGCCTCGATGCAACTGCTCGGTAACGGCCTCAATAATGGCAGGATGAGCATGCCCATGTATCAGTGAAGCCATGTTATTGGCAAAGTCGATACGTTCTGTTCCATCAACATCGGTTACATAACAGCCTGAGGCTTTTGCAGCATAATGTGGATAAGGTCTGTGGAAAACGGTATTTCTGCTCACGCCACCTGGTATTAGTTCAACAGCTTTTTGGTATAAAGCATCACTTTTTGAATTTTGTTTCATTGAATTGACATTTTAGCCTTCAGAAAACAAGTTTATTATACATTGCAAATTTTAGGGGTTAAGCCTGGCTTCAGTTTGAGATTGCAGGTATTCAAAACTGATTCCCGGTGCAAGCTCCCTGACGAAAAGACCGGTTTCTCTAACGTCAATAACAGCCAAATTGGTGTAAATGCGATTAACAACAGCTTTCCCGGTAAGCGGATAGCTGCATTGTTTTACAATTTTCGATTCGCCGGTTTTTGTCGTATGACGCGTTATCACATAAATTGTTTTAACTCCGGCTACCAGATCCATTGCACCGCCTACAGCCGGAATAGCTCCGGGCTCTCCTGTCGACCAATTGGCAAGATCTCCGTTTGCTGCAACCTGCAACGCGCCAAGAACACAAACATCAATATGTTTTCCTCTGATCATGGTAAAACTGTCGGCATGATGAAAAAAGCATGCTCCCGGTATTGTTGTCACGGCTTTTTTTCCGGCATTGATCAATTCAGGATCTTCTTTTCCGGCTTCGGGTGTTTTGCCCATGCCCAGCAAGCCATTTTCGGTATGATAAATTACTTCGCGGCCTTCGGGAACAAATGCTGCAACCTTTTCGGGTATTCCGATACCCAGGTTTACATAGGCTCCGTCAGGAATGTCCAGAGCCACTTTCTGCGCCATCTCGTTGATGTCCCATCCTTGCAATTCAGCTTTTTCTACCATGGATACCTCCTGTTCTCTGCAACTAGTTTAGATTCATCGGCAGGATTTTCGACCACAACAACATGCTGAACGAAAATCCCGGGGGTTACAACAATTTCCGGATCAATATCGCCCAAATCAACAAAATGTTGAACCTGAACAAGGGTAGTTTTGGCTGCAGTACACATTATCGGGCCAAAATTACGTGCCGTTTTGTTATAAATTAAATTACCATAACGATCTGCTGACCTGGCTTTAACTAAAGCAAAATCGGCTTTAATGGCATTCTCCATCACATAGGTAACACCATCGAAGATTCTTGTTTCTTTGCCTTCGGCCAAAGGTGTTCCAAATGAAGTAGGCGTGTAGAAAGCTGGAATACCAGCTCCTCCGGCTCTAATACGTTCGGCCAGCGTGCCCTGAGGCACCAGCTCCAGTTCTATTTCTCCTTTTTTGTACAACTCAGGAAACACGGTAGAATTGGCAGTGCGTGGAAACGAACAGATCATTTTCCTGACGCGTTTATGGGCTATCAGGGCCGCCAGTCCCACTTCTCCGCTGCCGGTATTGTTGCTGACGATGGTAAGGTCTTTCGCTCCCTGATCTACGAGGGCGTGAATCAGTTCAATTGGACTTCCGGCTTCTCCAAAGCCCCCAATCATAATTGTAGCCCCGTCAAAAACTCCTGAAACTGCTTCGCTTACTGTACTTACAAGCTTATTAATCATAGATGTATGCTTTTACGATTTTAATCAGGCATCCATTTTTTTGCGCAATGCGGCATCCAGCGCTAACTCAATCTCAGCCAGCTCATCTTCATAAAAATGCTTGCCATCGCCGAAAGGTTTCAGTTTTTCAATGGTGTTTTCATGCTCATCGTATTTGGCCAAAAATACTTTGTCCATCCACTCCATATTGCGCGACTCATTGAATTTGAGCGCGAAAGCCTTTTCTCCGTTAACCATTACCTCGCCCAACATTGAAACTTTTCCGGCTGATGAGGTCATGGTAATATAGCGTGAAGGGCGGCTTATGGATGGCAGAGAACGGTAAACCTTGCTAAATATCTGATTGATAATTGTAAGCGGCACAGTGAAATAATGGTGTTCGCCGGTAGGTCTGGCGCAATACATGGAGTGAAATCCCACAGATAAAGTTGACAAAACATTTCCGAGATCAATCCAGTTTTGAGCTGACCGATCAACATCAATTTTGCCATTTTCATCGGAGAACATGCTGATGTGGTGCATTACCGGACTTTGGCTTTTGATCGTGGCGCCATGATTTTTTAGTCGTCGGATTGCAGCGATAGTAGAAGGATTCAATACCTCACGCGGCGTGGAGAAATGCGACATAAACACAAGCTGAATGCCATTGTTGTTCAGCTTTTGAAACAAATCGAGGGTTTTTTTATATTCATTGCTCAAAATCAGCTCAGGATGAAAAGTAAGCACCCTGGTGCCAAGACGTAATGTTTTGATATGAAGCAAATCAGGGTCTTCCATCAAAGGAATTACATAGGCTTCGAGGCGATCGTAAGTGATATAACCTGCATCGCCGCCCGTAATCAGCACATCCGTAACTTCTTTATGTTCTTTGAGGTATTGATGAACCTGTGTAATGTCTTTCTGTACAAACATATCTTCGTCGCCGCGAACCTGCGCATGCCGAAAACAATAGGTGCAAAACGAGAAGCAGCTTTGGGTGCTGGCATCAAAAATAAGTTGCACTTGGGGGTATTTGTGTTGACTGCCCTTCAAAATCTCCAATTCACCATCGTCATGCTCGTACCAGGGCTTGTTCAGCAATTGTTTGCCATCATGCGGGTTGGTATTTTTGATGTAATCGGTGATGAGCTTTTCTTTTTCTTCCTCTGAATTGGCTTTGCTGTATTTTTCAAACAATTCCGGGTTTATCATTCCCGGCTGCGGAAATACGAGCTGGAAAAGGGAATCTTTGGCAAAATTTTTCCAGTTTATTTTATTCAAAACGTGCTTCGTTGCAAGAAAACGATAAACATTAATAAAAAGCTCACGCTCCGCAATATGGCCAATATCAACACCATTATCATTCAGGATTTGAACGATTTCACGAAATCCCTTCAAGCCGGAATAACGCTCTTTTCCTGTGAAGAAAAACTCAGCAGATTCCATAATGCCAGAATGCTGTGGATAACTGCTATGAAGCCTGGAAAGCAATCCCGAAGGCAACAAATCTTCATCGCGAATAGTCGTTTTGATATCCTCACTATAATGATAGCGATCCATGATATGTTCAACATCTTCGATACCAATTCTTTGGTTAACTTTTACATGCTCGGTATCTGTGGGCATAGCTGTATTCGTAATAGCCATTTTAAAGAAATTTTTAGATTAAAATACTGTATTGATAGTCCAATTTGTTAAAATTATTAGCAAACAAATGCAGTATATATGCACCGCAATCGTTTTAAACTATAGGCAAAATTAGGGTAATTCATCGCATTAGTAAGTGTGGAATGCTAATTTAGAAGCTGTCTAAAGAGCTCGGACTAACCCCTTTAATTTTTCACGAAAATTATTTGGATTACCAAAGAAGGAGAAATCATTGAAAACACCAAGACACTTTACAATTGTTGCCAATAAACTTGCCAATTCATTCGTCTTGTTTATCTATTTTTGCAGTCTGATGCACGATTTTAAAACAGCGATATCCGGAAAGCATTTTATGGTCATCGCAGAGGTTTGCCAGCAGCAAAAGCTGGAAGCCTATGTGATTGGCGGCTATGTGCGTGATTTGATCCTTCAACGACCATCAAAAGATATTGATATTGTGGTAGTTGGAGACGGTATTGCCGTTGCTCAGAAAGTTGCTGAAAAATTAGGCAAGGGCTCTGAAGCAAAATTTTACGGACAGTTTGGTACCGCGATGTTAAGGTCCAAGGGCATTGAAATAGAATTTGTGGGTGCACGCAAAGAGTCGTATAAACTATATAGCAGAAAACCGATTATACAGACTGGTAGCCTGAAAGACGACCAAAACCGCCGCGATTTCACGATTAATGCCATGGCAATTAGCCTGAATAAGAAGGATTTCGGCCAATTAGTCGATCCTTTTGATGGCATTGGCGATTTGGAAAAAAAAATATTGCGCACGCCGATGGATCCCGATATTACTTTTTCAGATGATCCCTTGCGCATGATGAGGGCCGTTCGTTTTGCCACACAATTGGGTTTTAAAATTGCTGACAGTGCTTTTGAGGCCATAGTCCGCAACAAGAAAAGGATAAAAATTGTTTCGCCGGAGCGCGTTACTGATGAGTTGAATAAAATCCTCATGACAGCTAAGCCTTCTTCAGGTTTTGAGTTACTTTTTGATTCGGGTCTGCTGCATGAGTTTTTTCCGCAAATGGCACAGCTTCAGGGGGTAGAAGTGGTAAATGGAAAGGGTCATAAAGATAATTTCTACCATACACTGGAAGTGCTGGATAATTTATGCAAAAAAACAGACGACCTATACTTGCGTTGGGCGGCTGTATTGCATGACATTGCAAAGCCAGCAACCAAGCGTTTTGATCCACAGCAGGGATGGACCTTTCACGGTCACGAATTTCGTGGAGCTAAAATGGTTCCTGGTTTATTCAAGCAGTTTAAGATGCCGCTGGGAGACAAGATGAAGTTTGTGCAAAAAATGGTTTTGCTGCATCTGCGGCCAATAGTTTTGGCACAGGAAATTGTGACAGACTCCGCAGTACGTCGCTTACTTTTTGATGCCGGAGATGATATCGATAAGCTTATGCTGTTGTGTGATGCCGATATTACTTCAAAAAATGAGTATAAGGTTAAAAAGTACCGCGAAAATTTTCAGCTGGTTCGCAGGAAGTTAAAAGAGATAGAAGCCAAAGACCAAATAAGGAATTGGCAACCACCTATTGATGGCGAAATTATCATGAAAGCCTTTGATTTGCTTCCCGGCAAAGAGGTAGGCATCATTAAAACAGCTATCAGAGAGGCTGTTTTGGATGGCCTTATCGGTAATAATTTTGAGGAAGCTTACGGCTTTATGAAAGAAATTGGGACAAGAATGGGTTTAACGCTTCATAAAGAAGTGAAAAAGAAGGTGGAAGTTAAAGCCAATGGTCCGCTGCCAAAGAAAATAAAAAGTTAAAAGTGAGCGCTTTAAAGAAATATGTTCTGGTTCTCGCCGGGCCTACTGCTTCTGGAAAAACAGCGATGGCGATTAAGCTGGCTCAGCGTTTTAAAACGGTGATCATCTCGGCCGATAGTCGCCAGTTCTACCGCGAGATGTCCATTGGCACTGCCGTTCCTTCCGCCATACAGCTTAATCTAGCCAAACATTATTTTATTCATTCCTGCTCAGTTACAGAAGCTATTGATGTTGCCAGCTACGAGCAAGAGGTGCTGAAACTGCTTGACAAACTATTTATTAAGCATAATCTGGTGATCCTAAGTGGCGGCACCGGGCTTTATATCGATGCGGTATGTCGCGGGCTCGATTTAATCCCTGAAGTACTTCCTGCTGTGCGCGATCAGGTGAATCAACTTTTTGAAAAATCAGGTTTGCCGGGGCTACAAAAAGCTGTAGCTGAGCTTGATCCCGATTATTACCGGATTGTTGACAAACAAAACCCCAGGCGTTTACAAAGAGCGCTGGAAGTATGCTGGCAAACAGGCAGGACATTCAGCTCATACCGACAGCAAAAACCTGTCCAACGCAATTTTGAAGTGATATGGACAGCCATTGAACTGGAGAAAATTGTGCTGCACAACAGAATCAATCAACGTGTGGAAACAATGTTGGCCGACGGCTTGGTAGAAGAGGCTCGCAAATTGCTGCCATTCAGGGATTTGAATGCTTTAAATACGGTGGGCTATAAGGAACTTTTTGCCTATTTTGATGGAAAGATTGGCCTGGAGGAAGCCGTAGAACAAATCAAGGCAAACACCCGGAAATATGCAAAAAGACAACTGACCTGGTTTCGTAAAAACAAAGATTATCAATGGTTTAGGCCTGATGAGTTTGAAAAGTTAGTCAGCTATATTAAAAGCCTGAACAAGAGATTGTGACACAGGAGTTAAGATCGACTGAAAACTTCAAAAACCACTTTATCAACATCCAAGCCAGACCTCATCTTCACTTTAACTCGGGCCGAAGCCCCCAAATTTTGGAAGTATGGGAGCCGGGACAATAAAACCACCAAGCCCGCCTAATCTAAAAGTGCTGCTCATCCAACCTGAGGAAAGAATAGAATAGAGGTTAAGATTAAGGTTGAGTAGATTTTCCTTCTCAACCTTATCCTCAACCTCAATCTTAACCTCAACCTCAAGCGTTGGATTATTTTTTACACTAATTAAATTACTACTTCCACTAAATCTGCAGTAATACCTTTTATTATGGGAGTAACCCTAAAATCAAAACCTCCACTTTACACCTCTCCGGGCCGAAGCCCCCAAATTTTGGAAGTATGGGAGCCGGGACAATAAAACCACCAAGCCCGCCTAATCTAAAAGTGCTTCTCATCCAGCCTGAGGAAAGAATAGAATAGAGGTTGAGATTAAGGTTGAGTAGATTTTCCTTCTCAACCTTATCCTCAACCTCAATCTTAACCTCAACCTCAACCGTTGGATTATTTTTTACGATAATTAAATTACTACTTCCACCAAATCTACAGTAATACCTTTTATTATGGGAGTAACCCTAAAATCAAAACCTCCACTTTACACCTCTCCGGGCCGAAGCCCCCAAATTTTGGAAGTATGGGAGCCGGGACAATAAAACCACCAACCCCGCCTAATCTAAAAGTGCTTCTCATCCAGCCTGAGGAAAGAATAGAATAGAGGTTGAGATTAAGGTTGAGTAGATTTTCCTTCTCAACCTTAACCTCAATCTCAATCTTAACCTCAACCGTTGGATTAATTCCGTGCCTGTGTCATTAGATGCTCCGCTTACAATTTATCGTAGTATTGCATGAGGCCTTTAGCCGGACTTTTTAATATTTTTCCAGCTTTATATCCATTTATGTCCAATCGTTCCTGCAGCAATTTTGCAAAATGAAAGGCAACAGAACCTGTAAAACCGATAGTTAATGGTTTGATTTGCTGAAAATAACCAATCTGCTTGTCGATAAACCCATCAAAAGCTTCAGCGAGCAAAGCCTGCATAAAAGGATTTTCTTTGTGTCTCCAGGCAAAATGTGTGAAATCAGCTAAATAGGCAGCTGAGGCTGGCTTTTTGTAAACGCTCTCCAGAAACTCAGGCAAGTGAAGCTGATAAACTGAATAAAAATCTGCAGCGAGATTTTCCGGCAATTGATTTCTGAAATAGGCCTGACAGATCATTTTACCAATGATAGCCCCACTTCCTTCGTCGCCCAGTATATAGCCCAGTGACGGAATTTGCTGAGTGACAGCTTTCCCGTCATAAACACAAGCATTGCTTCCTGTACCTAAAATGCAGGCAATACCAGCTGTATTTCCAAACAAAGCATGCGCCGCTGCCAGTAAATCGTGGTTAACTTCAATGGTCGTTTCAGGGAAAAAACGTTTGAGTACTGCTGCAACTTTTTGTCTGTTTACGGCAGCACCGCAACCGGCACCATAAAAAATAAGCCGTTCAACAGCAGAAAAGTCCAGCTGCTTTTTTAAGGCAGAAATGCTTTGGTCTAGTTGCATATCCGATTGATGCCAGGGGTTGTAACCCGCTGTATGTATTGTGTCTCTCCATTTTCCCGAATCCCGGATCAACCATTCTGTTTTGGTAGCACCACTATCTGCAATTAAAAGCATCTCCTGTTTTTTAGCCAAATTTAGTAACTTTTTACAATGGCAAAAGTCAACATTTTTTGGTTGTTAGTTTTTGAATTGTTTTAACTAGTTTTGCAAAAGGATGGGAAGCCTTTTATTTCGCTTCCAAATTTTTTTTAACTTATTCAGCGGATTACTTCTATGAGAAAATGGCGTGTTGACGATTCTGCCGAACTATACAACATCAATGGTTGGGGCATTAATTATTTTTCGATCAATGATAAGGGAAATGTAATTGTTACACCGCGAGCGGACGCTGCTTCTGTTGATTTGAAAGAATTGATAGATGAACTGCAGTTGCGCGATGTAACCTGTCCGGTTTTGTTGCGTTTTCCCGATATTTTGGACTCCCGAATAGAGCAAATGCAGCAATGCTTTGATCAGGCATCAGCAGAATATGAATATAAAGGGCAGAATTTTCTGGTTTATCCCATCAAGGTAAACCAAATGCGACCAGTGGTTGAGGAGATTGTCAGCCATGGCAAAAAATTTAATATTGGATTGGAAGCCGGCTCTAAACCTGAGCTACATACGGTAATCGGCATTAATCCTGACAATGATTCATTGATTATATGTAATGGATACAAAGATGAAGATTATATAGAGCTGGCCTTGCTTGCCCAGAAGATGGGACGCATGATATTTATTGTGGTTGAGAAACTCAACGAATTGAAATTGATTGCCCGTATTGCCAGACGTTTGAAGGTGAAGCCAAATATTGGCATAAGGATTAAGCTGGCCAGTTCAGGTAGCGGCAAATGGGAAGATTCCGGCGGCGATGTAAGTAAATTCGGGCTCACCTCAAGCGAACTACTCGAAGCCCTTGATTATCTCGAAAAAAACAAGATGAAGGATTCGCTTCGGTTGGTGCATTTTCATATTGGAAGTCAGGTAAACAAAATTCGCAGAATCAAAATTGCTTTAAGAGAAGCCGCGCAGTTTTTTGTTCAGATTTACAAAATGGGCTTCAACCTTGATTTTGTGGATGTTGGTGGAGGTTTGGGTGTTGACTACGATGGCACGCGTTCAGCCAATAGCGGGAGCAGTGTAAATTATAGCATTCAGGAATACGTAAATGATGCCACCTATTCTGTTGTGGATGCCTGCGAAAAAAACGACATTCCTCATCCTAATATTATCACTGAATCTGGACGTTCCTTAACGGCACACCACTCGGTTTTGGTTTTTGAAGCGCTGGAGTCAACACATTTACCGATATGGGATGAAGGAGACGAAATTAAAGAAGATGACCATGAATTAATACATATGCTTTACAATTCGTGGGATGTGATGAATCAGGCGAGTATGCTAGAAACCTGGCACGATGCGCAGCAAATTAGAGAAGAGGCACTGGACTTATTCAGCCTGGGATTGCTCGATTTAAAAAGCAGGGCACAGATTGAACGACTTTTTTGGACAATCGCCCGTGATATTCATCAGATGGCATCCGATATGAAAAGACCGCCTGAAGAGTTTTTAAAGCTTCCTAAATTGTTGTCTGATAAGTATTTCTGTAATTTTTCCCTGTTTCAGTCACTACCCGATTCCTGGGCTATTGATCAGATATTTCCAATCATTCCAATCCACAGATTAGATGAAAAACCTGACCGCTACGCTACGCTGCAGGATATCACTTGTGACTCGGATGGAAAGATTGATAATTTTATTTCAACAAGAAACTTCTCGCACCATCTTCCGGTGCACGCCCTAAAAGCTAAAGAGTCGTATTATATAGGTGTATTCCTGGTCGGGGCGTATCAGGAAATCTTGGGCGACCTTCACAATTTATTTGGAGACACCAATGCTGTGCATATTTCGGTAAACAAAAAAGGATATGAGATTGATCAGGTGATAGATGGTGAGACCGTTGCAGAGGTACTTGATTATGTGCAGTATAATTCGAAAAAGCTGGTAAGAATTGTCGAGACCTGGGTTACCGCTTCAGTAAAGCAAGGAAAAATCACCGCAGAAGAAGGAAAAGAATTTCTATCTAATTATAGATCTGGTCTTTACGGATATACCTATCTGGAATAAAATGCAGTTTTTTGCCTTTGGAGAAACTTTACTGGACCTGATTACTGACAAACAATTAAATATGGTTGCCAGTCCGGGCGGGTCACAATTCAATATAGCGACTAACCTGGCTGTTTCAGGACTTAATGTGCAGCTAATCAGTGTTATTGGAGATGATGATCCAGGACAAATTATCGCATCAACAGCTCAGAAAGCAGGCATAGGCGTTGATTTTTTGCAACGGAATAAAAAGCTCAAAACAGCTTTAGCCTTTGCGATAATCGACGATAGGGGAATGCCTTCCTATACTTTTTACAAAGACTATCCCGAGCCCTTGTTTATGCCAATGAGTTTGCCTTCAATGACTTCCGAAAGTTGTTTTTCTTTTGGCAGTATGGCGGCCCTCGAAAAACAATGGCAGCCCACTTTAACAAAGCTTATGCAACTTGCTCAACAGGCCGGAGCCCTTATTTTTTATGATCCCAATATCAGGTTCAAGGTAAAGTCAAAAGATGAAGAGAAGCTATTGATGCGTAATATGCGTGCAGCACATATCGTCAGGGGTTCTGATGAAGACTTTTTTGCGTTATTTGGAACGGCTGATCCAAAAATAATTTTTGAAAAAGCAGCTTTACAGGAGGATCGACTGCTTTTTGTAACACAAGGCCCGGGAGAGGTGCTGTGTTATCAACACAAAAAGCTTAGTCGTTTTGCTGTGCCATTGCAAAAGCCATTGAGTACGGTGGGAGCGGGGGACGCGTTTAATTCGGGCTTGCTTGCTTTTTTAGCGAAATCCGGCATGTCCGCAAAGCAAATAAGTAAGCTCACAGAAGAAGATTTAGGCATGATGACTGCCATGGCGGTTAGTTTTTCTGCTGACGTTTGCCGCTCAAAAAGCAATAGGATTTCTGATGAATTAGCCCAGCGGATAGCTGCTTTCTGACTTAGTATTTCCTGATTTAAAATATTGCCAATCAAGATAATAAAGCAGTTTAATGCTTAGGCTGTTTCCGATGGGAGCCTCAAAGGTGTTACGCAAATTATGAAAGAACTGGTTTTCGAGTTCAACAAGATTTTCATTGCTGTACACAGCATTTTTCCATATCAGCAGCAGCTCACTTCCGGGGGCAAAATTCCATTTAAAAACCATATCCACATTAAAGGCATTCACCGCAAAATCCTCGTTACGGCTATAGCTATTGGGGTAAACGTGGCCATCTGTGTTAAGATCATAGAATGATAAATAATCAACACGAAGCCAATAATGGCGCATCCGAAATGCCAGCGAGGTATTTGGGCTAAATGCATAATCTGCCTCCAGACTTGTTGTAACCTCCTTGATATCTCTACGCCCAAAAATTATAGCAGGTTTTTGAGCGCTATTCAATGAATCTGTCACGTAACCAATATTATTGAAGCTGTAATCGATATTAATTTCTGGAATGACCATCAGATTATTGCTTACGCGCCACCTTGGCTCTATCCTGACCCACCAATTGAAAAGTTCCTGTGAAGGCACATGCCAGAAACCAACTCTGAAATCAACAAGGAATTTTTTGCGATAATCCGGCGAAGTCCAGAGTCCAATAGAGTAGCTGGGCGCAGTAAAGTATTCATAGCCCGGTACTCTTGGCTCAAAATGATCATGAAAACCAAGTGGTCGAAAGCTGAAATCAAATCCTGCGCTAAACTGCTTTTTGGTTGTTATAGAACCATCTGCACCAATAAGGAGCTGATTAAATTTGCGGGGGATATTCAAATAATAATGATTCACAAAAATACGCGACCGCATCCGCAAAAAATTCCCGAAAGGCTCATAAATATTGTATTTGAAGTTGTAGCCATTGGCAATTTCATTGTTTTTATTTAAAAAACCCATATCATTAGGGTCGTAATCGTCTGAAACGTACTTGAACCAGGTTTCGGCGAGAAAATTTCCGCTCACTTTACCAACATTGACCAGTGCGTATTCTCCAAACCGGGCTTTGTCATCTTTTGTATAGTGCTGGCTAATATTGATTGTTGCTGCCAATTCATAGTTATTCGTTTTATCGCGCAACCTGAAATCAGTTCCACTAACATTGGCCGCGAAACGATTTTCAGGTCTGTAAACCGAAGTATTGTAAAAACTGACAGAAGAATTATTTTTCAAGGACTGATCAAAAACCAGCATATTGTAATTTGTAAAGGGGGAAGTCAGCACGCTTTGCTCAGTTTGGTTACTATCAAGAACAGTGGCATAGGTGTTGGCTGTCATGGCATTAAAAATGCCGATACCAAGTCCGCTTCCTGTCTTCCCGCTTAGTTTTATGGCATTGATAAGCTGTGAGGCATCCGGATTATCAATTATTTCGTCGGTTTCATAGTTTCTGTTGATGCTGTTATAGCCTTCGGGTTTACTGCCGATACGACGGGAATAGAAGACATTTCCTTTACTGAATAACTCAGTTCCTTCGGTAAAAAAAGGCCTTTTTTCCTCGTAATACACTTCGTAGGGAGAAAGCGAGAAAATACGGTCATCAGATTCTACCTGACCAAAATCGGGTATAAGTGTAACGTCAAGCGTAAAACTTTCTGAAAGTCCTGCTTTGATGTCCATGCCGTAGTTATAACCCGATTGCCACTGATCTGTGGCGCTGTTATGTTCTGTGTAAGCAGATAAATAAGGTGTTCCGCTGAGGCGCAAAGGGGGCTTAATATTTTCAATAGCCGTTAGAACACCTGCTTGCTGAAGATTTCCGCTTACCGTTGCATCAATAAAATTCCAGGAGGAGACTTCCCGCTTGCGCTGAATATTGCGTTGAAAATTCAGGCCCCATTGCTGAACGTCTTTTTTCGGGAAACGCAATGCCGAATATGGAATCATCATTTCTGCCACCCATCCACCTGCGACAATTTGTGTAGCTGAACGCCAGACAGCATCCCAGCTGTAGTCATCCTGATCTTGTGCATTGGTTTTGAAATCGACCTGAACATTGCGCACCGAAACAAAAAATGCCATACCATTCAGACCGTCGTTGTATGGATCTAAAATTATCCCGAAATAATCTGCCAACCCCAAATTGTCCCGGCTTTTGAGCTCGATCCATAGGCTATCAGGCTGTGGATCGATAATGTAGGCGCCAACATAGATTGCCTTATCATCGTAGAGTATCCTGACTTCGGTGTCGAAAGTTGCCGGCCTGCCATTTAAAGGCTCACGCTGTATAAAACCTGAAGCTGTTTCGGCGTTTTGCCAAATATCTTCATTAAGCATACCATCTATTTCAGGACGCTCAGCTACACGCTGTGCAGCTACACTTTTTTTGTTTTGAGCCTCAAGCAATATCGGGAAAATTATTAAAAGGCAGCTTAAAAGTAGCAGTCTTGGCATTGTCTTGAAATCTGGTTTGTTACGTTTTTTAAAACGACTGCAAAATTAATGATTTTGTTGAATCTCATGCTTACACCAAGACTTCGGTTTAGGTCGACAAGAATGTGGAGTACAGCCTATTCTATTCACTTGTTTCACTCAGTAGATCTTTATAAATTTTATAGTTTTCACTATCAAAGCATACAAACAGTATATGTTTCAAATGAGTGAGGTTTTTCGCATAATTTTTGGCAAAACTCACAACGATTTCTGCAGCTTTGAGTTTTGGGAAACCATAAATGCCTGTCGAAATATTGGGGAAGGCAATTGTGCTGCATTTTTTCGCTTCGGCCAACATAAAACTGCTTTTATAAGTACTTTGTAATAATTCCGCTTCATGCTGATTGCCACCTTTCCAAACAGGCCCCACAGCGTGAATAACAAATTTTGCCGGTAAGCGAAAGCCAGCCGTAATTTTAGCGTTTCCTGTTTCACAGCCATTTAACAAGCGACAGGCCTCCAATAACTCCGGGCCGGCAGCCTGATGAATAGCGCCATCGACACCTCCGCCGCCTAACAAACTTTTATTGGCAGCATTTACGATGGCATCCACCTGCTGTTTGGTTATATCTCCCTGAATTACTTCTATCTGAACAGCGCTCATCAGTTTTTAAAAATTAGAAATTACAACTAAACTTTTCTTACAAATAGTTGACCAGTTTGATAGCTAAGCACTTCTACCTCAGTATTTGCATCTATATATCCACTTACAGCCGTAGCGTCAAACATTTCATCGTTGATATACACTTTTCCCGAAGGCCGCAGCATGGTGAATGTAGTCCCTTTTTTGCCGATCATAGTTGAATAAGCCATATCAGCAGAAGTAAAACCGTCAGATTTATTTTGTACTGTATCCAAAGCTAAATGTCCGAACCTATTGGTAGAGAACAATTTCTGGCTGAGATAAAGGGAAATAATCATCGAGCTGAATACGGCGATGATCACGACAAAAAACGATTTTGCCAGGGCCATATAATCAACACTAAAAGGCGTATCTCCGATGGTTTCGACCATTGAAAAGCTTAATCCGGCAATGATCAGGCTAAGGCCGACAACGCCAGCCACTCCAAAGCCCGGAATTGCAAAAATTTCGACAAGGAGCAGAATAACACCCAGCACAAAAACAAGTATCTCCCAATTGCTAGCTAAGCCTTCGAGGTAGAGTGGGGCAAAATACATTAAGGCAGCGACAACCGAAGCAGCAAGCGGAAATCCTATTCCGGGAGTCTGAATTTCAAAATACAGGCCACCAATAATAATCATGATCAAAATGCCGCTAATGGCAGGATGAATCAGGAAATTGATCACTTTATCCATAGGACTTAGTGTATGTTTAATTAGCTCATAATCTTCATGGCCGGCATGTTGCAGCACTTCTTCCAGGCTTGATACCTGTCCCTCGGCAAAGCCGAATTCAATCGCTTCGGAGGTGGTAAAGGTGAGCACCTTGCCAGAGTCGGATATGCCGGCAACATAAATAGAAGGATCAACCATCGCCTGCGCAATCATCGGGTCGCGGCCTTTTGCTTCGGCTGTACTGCGCATCATCGATCGCATATACGACTGATATTTATCGGGCACAACCTCCCCGCTTTGATTAACTACCGTAGCAGCTCCGATATTGGCCCCTGAAATCATGTAAATGCTATCGCAGGCAATCGAAATCAGCGCTCCTGCAGAGGCCGCATTGTTATCGATAAAAACATAAACCGGAATCCTTGAATTCAGAATTTTTGTCCGAATAGAATCTGCTGCATCTACCATTCCTCCATAGGTATTCATATGTATCAGCATCAGATCCGCCTTCGCTTCATAAGCAGCTTCAAAGGCTTTTTGCGTAGTGCGCCAAACAGGTGGTGCAATTTCCTCCTTAATATCGAAAGTATAAACCTTAAAGGTTTTACTGGTTGTATCAATTACTGGCTCTGGTATTGGTATCGAATCATTTTGCTGCGACCAAAGCTGCGACAGGGAGAAAATAAAGACCAATCCTATTAAGTATTTTTTCATCGGGCATAAGTATTTGAGCGGTGTAAAGGTATGAAATGCTCAACTATGTTTTTCATTAAAACAACTAGTCTTTGAAATTGGTTCAAATGTTTTACCTTTGAACACTTCCGGATTTATTAGTTTTACTCGATATTGAAAGGAGCTATTCCGGATTATTAACAATACATTTAAAATCATTACAACATTTGAAATTCACTGAATTTAAATTACATCCTTCCTTAATGGAAGGGTTGGAATCAATGGGGTTTGAAGAAGCAACACCCATACAGGAGCATGCCATCCCACTGGTAATAGAGGGCCAGGATTTGATTGCTTGTGCACAAACCGGGACAGGAAAGACCGCCGCATTTATTCTGCCTGTTATTCATCAATTGCTTCAGCTTGATGAAATTCCTTCCAAGCCACAGGTTCTGATTCTGGTGCCTACGCGCGAACTGGCCATACAAATAGATCAGCAATTTGAAGGCTTGGGCTATTTTACCGGCGTGAGTTCTATTGCCGTGTATGGAGGAGGTAGCGGAAGCGGCTATGAGCTGGAGAAAAAAGCTTTTAAAAGCGGCGCACCCGTAGTGGTGGCAACGCCCGGCAGATTGATAGCCCACCTCAATATGGGTTATGTTGATTTTTCAAACCTGCAGTTTTTAGTGCTTGATGAAGCTGATCGCATGCTTGATATGGGCTTTTTACCAGATATTCAGAGAATTATTTCAGCCTTAAACAAGGAGAGACAAACACTGATGTTTTCGGCTACTATGCCCAATGCCATTCGGGTTTTAGCAAAACAGATTTTAAAAGCACATAAGGAAATCAACCTGGCCGTTTCAAAGCCAGCCGTAAATGTGCTTCAGGCAGCTTATATGACTTACGAAAATCAAAAAGTTAAGCTGATTCAAAAACTGATTGAAGGCCGTGATCTGCCGCTGATTTTAATTTTTTCGGCAACAAAAAAAGGTGTGAAAGAGATAGAGCAGCACCTCATCAAGCAAAAACTCAATGCCAAAGCTATCCACAGCGATTTGAGTCAGGCAGAAAGGGGAGAGGTTTTGCGCGCTTTTAAAAACAGGAGCATCCAGATTCTTGTTGCAACAGATATTGTCTCCAGAGGAATAGACATTGATGATATAAGTTTGGTAATCAATTACAATGTTCCGGGCGATGCAGAAGATTATGTTCATCGCGTAGGACGCACAGCCCGTGCCGAAAAAACCGGCGTAGCCATAACACTTATCAGCGAAGACGAGAGTTATAAATTTAATCGGATAGAACAGTTTATCGGTGATACAATCCGCAAACTGCCGCTGCCTGCAGAACTTGGCGAAGGCCCCGAATATCAGGTTCGTGCTCAGAAACCACGATTCAGCCGTGACAAAAGCCACCGCGGAAAATTCAAAGGCAGACGGAATTAGTGTTTTTGATGAATTTCAGGGGCTGCTTCTGCATGTTTACAATCCAGACGCATAATAATTCAAGGTACGCTTTAGGTTGCTGTTGACTTTTGAGCAAAAATTCACAAACAGCTATCTCTAAATTCCGCCAATTTACTTCACTATCAAGCCTTCAAACTGTTGAATCATTTGTAGCATTTCCTGATGAATTTTTCCGTTTGAGGCGATGATATCCTTGCCAAAAACGGCCTCAGTGCTGCCATCAAAACGGGTAATTTTTCCGCCGGCCTGTTGCACGATAAACGCGCCCGCAGCAACATCCCAGGGGTTAAGGCCATATTCGTAAAAAGCTTCAAAACGACCACATGCCACATAAGCCAGATCGACTGCTGCAGATCCCAGTCTGCGCAACCCCCTGCTGTTTTGCATCAGATGTTCAAAAAAAGCCAGATAGGGTATCATCCTCGAAAAATCGCTGTAAGGAAAACCGGTAGCAAGCAGGCTGTTGTCGAGCTTATCAGCCGTGCTAACCGTAATTTTTTCAAGGTTTAAATAGGCTGGTCCGTCTTCCCAGGCATAAAAACATTCATTCTGATTTATTTCATACACAACGCCCAGGATGAGTTCGTTATCTCTTTTTAGTGCGATACTGATAGCATAAACCGGTACTCCGTGCACAAAATTGGTGGTTCCATCGAGGGGATCGATGATCCAATTGTACTGATCGGCTATGTCAGAGCCACTTTCTTCAGCGATGATTCCAGCTTCAGGTAAGAATTTTTTCAAGGTATTGATAATCATCATCTCTGCGGTACGATCTACATAGGATACCAGATCGTGCCTGCCTTTTTTCTCTACTTTTTTTTCAGAAAAAAGCCCGCATTGTTCGCGAATAAATTGTCCTGTTGTGCGTGATAAATCACATACCCTGTAGGTTAAGTTTTCAAGTTGCATCAGCGTTATTCTTTTGTTTTTTTGTAAAAGTAAAAAGAAAAAATAAGGCCAATCCCAGTACAATCAGAATTGTTGAAATCAATTGAGCCTGAGTGATTTCAATCCCCATAAAGTGCATAAGATTATTCACCCTGATCTGCTCTATCAGCCCACGTTCAATCCCATTAAAAATCAGGTAAATAGCAAATAATTGCCCTGGAATAACAAGTTTTTTGCGTAAGCCCATCAAAATGCCAAATATTAACAGACTCATGCTCGTTTCATAAATTGGCGTTGGAAACACGGATTGCGCCAGTTTGTAGCAATAAGGCCCTGTGCAGCCGGGTATCAATACACCTTCACGCAATACATTATTCGGATAATCATACGCCCAAACCCAGGAAGGTAAAAAACTGAGCCATTCGGGTTGCGGCATGGTGTTTACGATTCCCCAGTCGCCATCGCCGGCAACGTGACAGCCAATCCGTCCGATGCCATAGGCTAATATCAAGGCCGGAGCAACCGTATCACCCATAATTCGCCAGCTGATTTTCTGCTTCTCTCCATAATATGCCACAAAAAATGCTGCTGTAATCAATCCGCCATAAAATGTAAGTCCATCAAAGGAAAGCAGCGCCTCAACAGGGTCATTCATAAACGATTGCCAGTTTTCGAGCTGATGAAATATTTTTGCGCCGATAATTCCCGTAACAGCCGCAATCAGTATGAGCATAGCGGTAAGCTGGTAAGGGTGTACTGTTTGTACCACAGCTTCCTTTTTTAGGTTCTTTCCCTGATAATAAAATACCACAACCATAAGTGCCATCCCCAGTAAACCAAAAAGAATCGAGCCTTCCTGCGATAATAGGGCTTCCTGTGGGTTTTTGACAAAAAGGTCGTAGTCGCCCAATATTGCGGGAAGCTTGAACCCGATCAGGAACCCAAGCAATAAACTAAGCATCATATCCGTGATTCGCCCTTTGTTACTGTTAATTGTTTTCTTAACAGGATGAATCAAACCTTCATTTTCCTTGCGTTTGAGTTCGGAGCGCAAAACAAGGGCGGCCAATAAAAATGCCAGCGTAAGGAAAAATCCATAACTCTGAATGGGCCACTCAAAGGAGGTGTTAAAAACATCGTTTATAAAGTCGCTAATTCTTGGATACATAAGGTAACTTTTTTAAGTGGTTCGACTTTGTTTGTTGTAAAAGAATACCGGCTACGATTAAAAACAGCCCTGTCAGGGTGCTCGGATGTATCTGTTCGCCAACAAATATTCTGATAAAGAAAAGTGCCACAAAGGGAGATAAAAAAATGAGATTGCTCACTTTGGCCGTATTTACCGAATAATTTAAAGCCATCATCCAGAGCACAAAAGTAAAGCCCATTTCAAAAAAACCGATATATGCAGCTCCCAGCATACCTTGCAAATTGAGTGGCTGCCAATTATTAAAAATCGTGCTATAGAGCAACATATAGACTAAGCCAAAACTAATGTTGAGGGTGATTTTCGGAACAGGCTTTCGCTTATCGCGCATGTTTATGATCCAATAGAGCGCCCAAATAAATGCGCTTCCAAGAGCAAGGCCCACACCAATTGGTGAGTTGAAACTGAGCGAGAATACGGCGCCTTTCGTGCTGATTACCCACAACCCGGAAAAGCTGATCAATATAGCGATAAAACCTTTAAAGCCAATTTTTTGGCCAAGTAATGGTACCGATAGCAAACTTAAAATAACCGGCCAGCTATAATTCAGTACGCCGGCTTCCTGGGCTTGCAGCAATTCATATGCTTTGAAAAGCACCAGGTAATAACCGAAAGGATTGAGCAAGCCCATCAGCGCTGAGCGCATCCAATCTTTTTTGCTTTTGGGAAATATGTCGGATAATTGCGAACGAAAAGCAAGCAACCCAACAAGACCTGACCAGCCAAAAATTACCGACCAAAAAAGTAACCAGTCGTAAGTAAAATAACCCAGGCTGAGTTTGAAAGCCGAACTCATCGTGGACCAGAATAAAACCGTGAGCAAGGCAAAAAGTGTCGCTTTACGCTGGTTTTTCATGGGGTAGTATTTTTATTATCCAGGTTTTTATAACACTTAATTGGGTGGTTTACTCTAAAGCCAAGGCTACCTGACAAACCTGTAATAGGCTGCACAGGCTCCCTCGTTGCTTACCATACATGAGCCAACCGGATCGGATGGTGTACATGCTTTTCCAAAAAGTTTGCAATCTGATGGTTTTGCTACGCCTTTGAGCACACTGCCACAGATACAACCTTTGTCTTCGCGTGTGGGCTCCACTTCAACTTCCAGCTGTTTTTCGGCATCGAAGGCAGCAAATTTACTTTTGATCTTCATGCCGCTGGCATTCAATACGCCTAAGCCCCGCCACCAGTCATCAGCCAAATAAAATACTTCTTCGAGCATGGCAAGCGCTTTGGGATTCCCAAGAGGCTTAACAGCGCGGCTGTATTGAATTTCCACAGCAGGTTTGCGATTTTCAAATTGCCTCACCAGCATCAATACCGACTGCAAAATATCGGTAGGCTCAAAACCACTGATGACCACTCCTAAACCATAATCCTGTGCGATGAAGTCGTAAATTTTCGATCCGGTGATGGTACTTACATGTCCGGGGCCAAGATATCCTTGTATGTTTACACCAGCATCAATCAGGGCGGCCATTGCCGGAGGCATGACTTTGTGCGCGCTGTAAACGGAAAAGTTAAACAGTCCTGCCATTTCTGCCTTCAATATGCCTGCAGCTGTTGCGGGCGAGGTCGTTTCAAATCCTATGCCTAAAAAGATAATCTTTTTTCTGCGGTTGTGTTTTGCTATTTCGAGGGCATCAAGAATAGAATAAACAATGCGGATGTCAGCGCCTTCCGCTTTTTCTTTGTCGAGTGTGGAAGTGGAGCCGGGCACCCGAATCAGATCGCCATAAGTGGTAATTATCACGTTAGGCAGGCGGCTGTATGCAATCGCTTTGTCGATAAAAGCACGACTGGTTACGCAAACAGGACAGCCGGGACCGCTAATCAGTTCAACCGTTTCGGGCAAGAGTGAAGGAATCCCGAAACGCTGTATTGCCATGGTGTGGCCGCCGCAGACTTCCATAATGCGAATCGGATGCCGAGACTCTTTTTTTATCTGTTCGCTGAGGGCTAAAACAGCAGCCTTATCGCGAAATTCGTCAATAAATTTCATGCTTGTATTTTAGACGATTCGTTGGCCTGATTGTTTTTCTTCTTCATCAAGTGATTCATTGAAAGCTTCAAATTCATCGAAAAGTTTAAGCGTTTCAATAGCCTCTTCTTCACTGATCTTTTGCAGTGCAAAACCGGTGTGCAGCAATACATAATCGCCAACAGCAAGTTCATTGATATCCAGCATTTGCAAACTGGCTTCATACTCGGCCTGTCCCACAGAACAACGCGCCATTTCGCCATTAATCTCCTCTATACGGGCAGGAATACTTAAACACATAAGCTCTAGTTTTAAGGTTCAAAAGTACATGAATTTGACAAGATTGAATGAGTTTTTAGTCAACCAAATCCTAAAATTGTAAGAATTGACCTCAAGTTTTACTTGGCTTTAATAGGTGGTAGGTCTAAAATATAGGAATTCACTGGCAATCTGGGATCTCTACAGGCTGCCGGAGAAATACAAAGTACAACTTTAAAAAATAAATGCATATTTTTGTGAGCTATAATTTTATGTTTCAGACATTTTAAACCACACACATGAGCGACATTTCTTATTCAAGTATCAAAAGGACCATTTTGATCATTACAGCAATTTTGTTTCTGTTTCCTTCAGTTTCGAACGCTGCCTGGCTTAATAATGAGGCAGTTGATGTTAAGCAACCTGATGGTAGTACGCTGTCACTTTTTGCTACCGGTGATGAATTTTACAACTGGCTGCATGATGCTGATCAATTTACCATTATTCAAAGCGAATCAGATGGTTTTTACTATTATGCTGTCTTAGAAAACGAAGAGCTTGTGCCCTCAGTCTGGCGTGTTGGAACGGTAGAGCCGGCAGCTGTTGGGTTGCAACCCAAGATAAATATTAGCCCCGAAAAACATTTGGCAATCAGAAGCAGAATGGAAAACGAGATGCAGTTTGTGGAGTCAGGTCGGGAATACGGCAGGGCAGAAGGCACACTGAATAATCTGGTCATCTATATTCGTTTTAGCGATCAGGATGAATTTACCTCTGACACCTTACTTAATTATTCCCGATTTAATAATGTAACGCCTGGGGCGAGCTCCGTTTATAATTATTTTGAAGAAGTTTCGTATGGTCAGTTGGCGCTTCCTTCTCACTTT
The DNA here is from genome assembly GCA_018830105.1 of Bacteroidota bacterium. Taxonomy (GTDB): domain Bacteria; phylum Bacteroidota; class Bacteroidia; order Bacteroidales; family F082; genus UBA5536. The sequence goes on along the minus strand of JAHJTC010000004.1, from coordinate 492,317 downwards.
TTTCCTGTGCCGCCAGATGAATATGTCCTATCTTATCAGGATGAGCACCCTCGCGCTTATTATATGCCTTATAATTCAGTTACCAATCCTGAGGGCTATTCAAATGATTCTCAGCGTACTTTCAGAGAGCATACTTTACTCGTAAATGCAGTGGAATGGGTGAACATTAACTCACCTGTGCCTACAAGTTTAGACCTGGATTATGATAACAACAATCGGGTTGACAATGTTGTTTTTATCATTAAGGGAGGTACAACAGCCTGGAGCACATTGCTTTGGCCTCACCGCTGGAGTCTTTACTCACAAGATGTTTATATCAACGGAAAAAAAGTACACGACTATAACTTCCAGTTGGAAACCAGTTTGGCAAGCAGTGGCGTTGGCGTACTTTGTCATGAGCTGTATCACAGCCTTAGTGCACCTGATTTATATCGCTATGTAAACAATGATATCACGCCTGTGGGTACCTGGGATGTGATGGCATCGAACAACAACCCACCACAATATATGAATGCTTTTATGCGCATGAAATATGGTGGCTGGATCGAAAATATTCCATGGATTGATGAGTCGGGTGTTTATACACTAAATCCATTGTCTTCATCTGAGAATAATGCCTACAGAATTCCCTCACAGCAATCTTCTTCTGAATATTTTGTGGTAGAATACCGCAAAAAAGAAGGAACTTTTGATGGCACTTTGCCTCGCTCCGGAATGCTGATATACCGCATCAATACCAATGCCGGCAATGGCAATGCGCAAGGCCCTCCTGATGAGGTGTATATTTTCCGTCCGGGTGGTTCTCCTTCTTCTGATGGAAGTCTGTCGATGGCGGTTTTTGGCGCTAATTACGACAGAATCGAATTCAATGATTACTCTGATCCCAATGCTTTTTTGCAAAATGGAAGCCCGGGAGGCATCAATATTTCAGCCATATCGGCAACCGGAGATCAGATGACTTTCAGGGTTGATTTTCCTGGTGAAGTGCAGGCCGCTTTCACTTCAGATGTAAAAGTAGCTTGTATAACTGATGTAATCGGATTTTACGATGCTTCAGCCGGAATTCCTGAGAGCTGGGAATGGCAATTTGATCCGCCAACAGTGAGCTTCGAGCAGGGCACTAATGCCAATTCAAAAGACCCTGTCGTTCGTTTTGAAGCATTGGGCAACTACAGTGTAGAACTGATTGTTGGCAATGAAAATGGGGAGGACACCATTCAGCAAACCAATTATATAACCATTGGTGCAGAGGCAGGGTATTTTGAGGACAACTTTGAAAGCGGCACTTTCACACAGGGTTCGTGGAGGGTTGAAAACCCTGACGATAGCGAAACCTGGAATGTTTATCCTGTAAATGGCAACAGCGGTTCAATGGCTGCAGGTGTTAATTTCAGGGATTATTTTTCGATCATGCAGCGCGACAGACTGCTATCCAAACCTTTTGACCTGACTAATTACACCAATGCCAATCTGAGTTTTGACCATGCTTATGCCCAAAACGCTTCCTATACACAAGTCACAGATTCGCTCATTGTCCTTGTTTCTGCTGATTGCGGCGAAAGTTGGGAAAGAATAGCTGCTTTTGGTGAAGATGGCACCGGAATTTTTGCAACACACCTTCCTACAGAAGAAGTCTTTTGGCCCGAAGTGGCAGAAGATTGGTGCGGCAATGGCTGGGGAAGTGCCTGTAACAGCCTCGATTTGTCGCCCTGGGCAGGCATGAGCGAGGTGCGTATTGCTTTCGAAACAGTAAGCTTTTATGGCAATCCACTGCTTATCGACAATATTGTTGTTTCGCAATTTGTTGGTGAATCGGCTAATGTCACTCCAATAAGCAGCATTGATATATTCCCTAATCCGGCCAAAGATGTCATTCACATCACTCTAAGTGCCGAGCTACAGCAACAAGAACTGCAGATTCAGCTGTTTGATGCACAAGGAAAATTGGTATATAACGCTAATTCTATAGGAAATTTACAGATTCCCAGAGCAGAAAACTGGAAAGCAGGATTGTATCTGCTTCAGATTACGGGAGAACAAATCCAACAGCAAAAGAAACTGCTTGTAGAATAACTATTTATCGGCCTACGATTTCAGTTACGGTACCTTAGCTAACAACATTGCTTTCGTGAACTAAAACTTAATCATTACTTTTGTTTTGGTGATAAAACTATATCACCAAAAATAAAGGATATGCGCTGGACCAAAAAGCAGCTTTCTATTGTCGCCATTGTTGCCGTGACTTCATTCATGGGAACTTTTCTTATTTCTTCTGTAAATATTGCACTTCCTGCTATCGAAAAAAGTTTTGGCCTAAGTGCAGTGGCGTTAAGCTGGGTCTTAACATCGTTTCTACTGGCCAATGCCATGTTTTTGTTGCCTGTTGGGCGCTGGGGCGATATAACAGGCATAAGGCGGATGTTCAAAATTGGGGTTGTAATTTTCAGTCTTGTTTCGCTGGCATGCGGATTGGTTAGCAGTGGCTTCTGGTTGATATTTTTTCGTTTTGTACAAGGTATTGGCGCAGCACTCACCAGCACAACCGGCCCGGCTATTCTGGTTTCTGCTTTTGGGCCAAAAAACAGGGGCAGGGTAATTGGGATTGCAGTATCGGGTGTTTATCTGGGGCTTGCTACCGGACCATTTTTGGGTGGTATGCTTACAGAATTCGCAGGATGGCGGTTTATTTTTTTCGTTTCATCCGCCTTGGGAATGCTCACGGCAATTGTGGCTCTGCTATTTTTGGGTAAGGATGAGCAGAAACCGGAATTCAGCAAGCAAATTGACCTGAAAGGAACAGCTTTTTACATGGCGGGCTTATTGGCTTTGGTGTATGGTTCGGTTTTAATACCTGAGGTTTATGGCTGGATGATGTTAGCCGTTGGGATACTCTTTCTGATCATCTTCTGGAAAATGGAAACGCGCTCAAGCTTTCCGGTAATTAATACACGCCTGTTCACACAAAACAGACTTTTTGCCTATTCTAATCTGGCTTCATTGATAAATTACAGCGCAACATTCGCAATTGTATTTTTGCTGAGTCTTTATCTGCAGAAAATATTGAAGCTCTCTCCGCGCGAAGCAGGGACAATTCTTGTTGCCCAACCTGTGATGATGGCCTTGTTTTCGCCCCTGGCAGGCAGGCTGTCGGATAAGATACAGCCGCGCTTTTTAACAACACTGGGCATGAGTATGTGCACGATCGGATTACTTGCTTTTGCGTTTTTAACAAATACATCTCCGTTATGGTTAATTGTGGTTGAGCTAATCTGGGTTGGAATCGGCTTCGCATTGTTCTCATCGCCCAATATGAACACCATTATGAGCGCAGTTGACAGAAATAATTATGGCATTGCCTCCGGTACTGCAGCCACAGGAAGAGTGCTTGGCCAAATTATCAGCATGACAATTGTAGCCTTGTTTCTTTCAGGATTTATTGGCCATGAAGCTATAGAAGCTGTTGATGACCATTTATTTATGCAAGTTGTAAAATACGGTTTTATTTGTTTCTCTGGAATTAGCCTGATAGGAATTTACTTTTCTTATCAGCGCGGAATTGTTAGAAGAGCAGCTTGATGTGGCCTGATTTAAATATTTTTTTTGAGGAACTTAAAAAGGAAGAACGGTCTATCACAATTCTTCCTTTTTGTTGTTTTCAAAATCACTTTTTCAATATACATCTTCTTGTAGTCTTCTGTCTTTCTTAAGCTGGTTCAGGGTTTCTGTAGCTTGTTCTAAAGTCATTTGACCTTCACTAATAAAAACTTCAACCAGGGCTTTGCGCACAGCTTTGGCCATTTTCCACTTGTTACCACACAGATAAACTATGGCTTTCTTATGCACAATCCAGCTATAAACATCCTTTGAATTGGCTAAAATTTCATCCTGCACATATTTTTTCTCATCCTGATCACGACTAAAAGCAAAGTTGAGTTTGTCGAGCAAGCCTGTCATAAAATAGTTTTCCAGTTCCTCCTGAAACAGAAAATCATTTTCCATACTTTTCTCACCAAAGAAAAGCCAGGCCACATTAGGTGTTTTTCGCAAGCTAAGTTCCTGAAGAAATGCACGATATGGTGCAATCCCTGTGCCTGCACCAATCATGATCAAGGGAGTATTTGTTTCTTCGGGCAACCTGAAACGTGCGTTTTTCTCCAAATAAATTGGCAGGTTTTCGCCAGGTTCTATACGATCAGAAATCAATGACGAACAAACGCCTGAATGTAATCTGTCGTTATTGGTAAACCGAATCAATCCTGCCACAATATCCAACTGATCAGGCTGCTTTTTTACACTTGAGGCGATAGAATACAAGCGCGGATTTAGTTTGCGAAGCACCGTAATAAATGTTTCAGGTAAGAGATTACAAGGAAAATCCTGAATCATATCCAAGATATCGCTGTATTCACAATACTTTTCGGTAGCCTGTTCGTTCGCAAGCATTTTTGATAACGTTGGCTGATCGCATAATTTCGCATAGTTACGCATAACTAACGGGGTGAGCACAGTCAGTTCAAAATCATGAATGAGCGCATCTTTGAGTAATTTGGTTTTACCATTGACTTCAACAGAAGTCGTCCCATCAAATCGCAATGTCTGCAACAGTTTATCTACCAGCAAACGGGCGTTAGTCGTATAAATTCCTATTGAGTCGCCCGGCTGAAAATGTAAACCTGAATTTTCGAGCGAAAGGGAAATTAACATCGTTGGCCTCTCGCTTCCCTTTTTGGTAAGCATCTTTTTATCAATTACAGGTGCAATATAAGCGTCAGCCCAGTCGCTATCCGGTTTATTGATTTCAAAAGCAAATGGTTTTGTTTGAGTAACAAATTTCTTTTCGAGTAATTTTGAAAAAGCCAATACAGAATTCCTGACCCATATCTTGGCATTTTCTTCGTAGTCTATATCACATTCAACAAGCGGCGAAATCAGCCAGGCACCCAATGCCCCGAATTGCGCATCAATATCATGACCTGTTTTGCAAAAATCTTGATAAGTTGAGTCTCCTAAAGCTAATATACTGTAATTAAGCTGATTAAGATTATCAAATTGTTTGCTGTTGAGGGCTTCATAAAAATTTTCGACCACTTCAGGAGGATCACCCTCGCCATGAGTAGAAACGGCAAGCAAAAGATTACAGATGTATTTGAGATTCTTGGGTTCAAAAGTATTTGTATCCAGTAAATGTGCTTCATAGCCAAGAAATCGTGAATATTCCCATGCCAAATTTGCAGCGGATTCGGAATTTCCGGTTCGACTGCCGAACATTACGTACAAAATATTTTTATTGTCAGCGTTCTCAAAGTTAAAACCGGTTTCATGTAGTTCGTCCGTCTTTTGATCCCGCATTGTTACGGTTGCATTTATCGTCATTTCTGTTTTGTTTAAATTTTATATTGCCATTACTTCCTGAGGAACAACTTCTTTAAGCTGATCTACCCATGTTGCCTGCTTATCAAAATGCATGAAGAAAGGCTGAAAAGTTTTTGTGAAATCACGATGGCGAACATACTGCATCATGAAATATTTTTGTCCATTAACCGGATTATCTATAATACCCAGAATTTGAACCTTTCCTTTTGCTGCTGACATTACCGGACCCGTCACCGTTTTGGCAAAACTTCCGGTATGGATTGCTGCCTGCTGGTACATACGATAAACTTCAGCCAACGGAACACTGAAATAATCATAGGGCCCTGTCTCGCGCTCAATAAACATATAATATGGAATCATTCCCAGACCAATCTGATCCTTCCACATCCTGGCCCACACTTCACTATCATTATTTATATGATTCAATACCGGCGCCTGCGTGCGAATGGTTGCCCCAGTTTGGAGGATGTTTTGCACAGCCTGGCTCAAAATAGCATTTCCAAGTTCATTATAATGGTTAAAATGAGCCATAAAAGCCAGATGGTAACCGCTGTCAACAATACGCCGGAACATGGCAAGCATTTCGCCTGCTTCTTCATTGTATTCCGGAATAAATGTGAAAGGCCAGTAAGCCAGTGATTTCGTTCCAAAGCGAATGGTTTTAAGATTTGGAATTTTTGATTCAATCAGATAGTCGATATACTTGCTAATAGTTCTTGGATTCATGATCATGGGATCGCCTCCTGTAAACAATATTTCATTGATTTCAGTATGTTGACGTATATATTCAGCCACCTGATCAATCTCACGCATTGCAAATTTCAGATCAAGTTCTTTAGTGAACTGCGGCCATCTGAAACAAAAAGTGCAGTGTGCATGGCAGGTCTGCCCCTGACTTGGAAAAAATAACGTCACGTCCCTATATTTGTGCTGCATACCAGTTAGTTCGCGGCCATTTAGATGAGGGACATTGCTTACCTGATTGGCAGGGTGGGGGTTCATCGCCATGCGCACCTCTGTAATTATTTCTGTTAGTTCTTTGGTCGGTAAATTATTTTCAAGCGCATGCTTCACCTTCTGATAAGCCTCCGGATGAAGCATATTCTTGTTCGGGAAATTCAATATGTAAATAGGATCATCTAAATAGTTTTCCCAATCAATCAGATGATCTACAACATAGTTGTTTGTTTTAAATGGTATTACACGAGAAACAATGTCGATCTCCCTTTTTACCTCTTCAGGCAAGTACCTGATGTATTCTATCTTTCTAAAATTTTTAGTGTTATATGTGATAAATCTCATTCTAATTTACTTTTGTTTAAAAAATTTTGAATCACAAGTATAACATATTTTTTTTACTATTTAGAATCGATCTAATTAATAATCGATCTTTCAAATCATAAACCATTGATTTTATTTGGATTAGGCTATTGTATTAAATTTGCAACAAATTCTTTTTATAAGGCGATATCTTACGCATAGTAAAAAAGTAATAAAATTCAAGCTCTCCAATTAAACCTGTTCGTAATTAAATGCCTGGTTTGTTTCACTAACCTACATTTTATGCATGATTTAGCTGCCTAATATTGCTCAAAAGAGTAAATCGGAAAAATACTGAATAAGCTTTCCTTATCCATAGTATCAGCAAAAAAAAATCCAACAACTTTGTCCAGTACACCAAAATCGGCCAAACTTAAGCTCTGAAAATATCAAATCCGATTCTGATCATGCAAAGCTGTTTAAGAATCGATAGTAAAAAGTCCGACGCCATAGAACAAAATACTAAGAGATAAATCATATGATTTTCAGACTTTCTTAATTCAATAAATACTTTGATAGTTAACACTTTTTTGAAATTAACCTATTACAATCATTTTTTTTATGTACTGGATTTTTTTACATAAAATAAAAGATCGATATCCTTGATTTTAAGATTTTTTGCTCGGCAGAATAAAATGTATTACAGCTCGCATTATCTTGCTTACACTCAAATTAACTGGTTGTAGATTTGGAAAAGCATAGAGATTTTATTATATTTGCAATCATTACAATAAATCAAATTAATTAAACTAAAAATGAATTATGAGTGATTATCATGAGCCAACAAAGGATTTAAGCCAAAAAGCAAGATCATTGACAAGAGCATTGAATAGTTTTAAAGAAGAAATTGAAGCCGTTGATTGGTATAATCAACGTGTTGAGTTAGAAAAGGATAAAGCCTTAAAAAAGATATTGAATCACAATATGTTAGAAGAAATTGAGCATGCCTGTATGACATTGGAATGGCTTAGGCGCAATATGGATGGCTGGGACGAGCAGCTTAAAGAAATCCTATTTAAAGAAGGAGAAATTGCTCACTAATGATATTATGAATAAGTCAATTGTCCCAATATAAAGTCTGTCTATAAAGACAAGTGTTTGGACAATAATTAATAAATAAATGGCTCCAGAAATAATGGAGTAATATTAACTTAAAAACGATACCTATTATGAAAATTAGCACGAAAATTTTAATTGTAGCACTAAGTTTCGGGCTTCTGGCCTGCAATAATACCGAAAACAAAGAAACCTCCACAGAGGAGGTAAAAAAGGAGTTTAAAGAAGCAGCAGATGCGACCGAAGATCTTCTCGACCAAAAATTTGTAGATTTAAAACAGCGGTATGAAGAGATGAGTGAAAATCTGGCTGAGAACATGGAAGAAGTTGGTGAAAAGTATGATAACCTCAGCGATGATTTAAAGAAAAAATACAAGAATCAGCTTGATAAGATCAATGACGAGGGCGATCAGCTGGAGCAAAAACTGGAAGCTTTTGATGAAGCCACCGAAGAACAACAGGAAAAACTCAAGGCTGACATAGAAAAATTACGTAAGGCACTGGATAAGAGTATCGATACTTTTGAGAAGGAAATCAAAGAAGAATAATAATCCCTGGCAGATACTACTAATCGGCATTAAAATCCGATGAAAGTAAAAACCGTAAATTGTTTAACTTTTAAAAAAGAATAATTATGCATAAAGAAGTAAAAGAAAAAGCGAAGTTAGAAATAGATGAACTTTTTGAAAGAATTGATGAGCTTGAACGTAAAAAAGATCAGGCAAAATCAGTTTCCAAAGCAAAATTTGATGTAAAAATAGCTGAATTGAAACTCAAGAAGGTTGAGCTTCAGCATAAATATGACGAATTAAAGGCTGCATCCGACGAAAAAATGGAAGAATTAAAGGAAGCCTTCTCTAAAAGTGCAGCTCACTTTAAGCAAGGACTTAAAGAGCTTGGTGCGCTGATCGACTAATAGTTTGTATAGTTGGCAGGCATTTATGCTTTGTCATCACTAAAAAACCAGCTTTGCAATCCATTTGGAATTAGCAGTGCTGGTTTTTTTGTGAAAATTTTTAGGGAGAAATTTGCGGTCTATTGATATACTTCCCTTTATCAAAAATTCTTAATTAAAGGTATTTATAGAAGCCATTAAACTAACTTTCTACACAGGAATTTATCAACAACTACAGGCTTTTAAACAGTGAAAGTATGGCAGTTTTTAAGGTAAAAGAAAATATCCTGAATGAGAGTGATAACTATGATCTTAGTAAATATGGCCACATCATGTTTGCTGTCAGCAACAAAATAGGCTAATTTAGCTCTTAGTTTAATCCAAAAATACTCATGATATGAAAGCGTTTATATTGGCATTTTCAATACTCCTTGTAGCGAGTTCAGCGCTTTTCGCACAGCAGGAGAATAGTATTCAATTTGATTCAACGCTGGCCAAAAAACTCGGTGCTGACGATTATGGAAATTGTGCATACACCTTTGTCATGCTGAGTACAGGCGACACTATAATCGAGGATAAAGTGCTTCGCGACAGCCTTTTCAGAAGTCATATGAGCAATATGGGTGTGATGGCTGAAGCCGGGAAACTCGTTTTAGCAGGACCATTTTACAGCAACAATGATGAACAGTTTCGTGGGATATTCATTTTAAACACCACAGACTCTACCGAAGTTGCTGAACTTTTGAAAGGCGATTTGACAATTAAACATGGTGTTTTGAAAGCGCAAATGTATCCCTGGTATGGCTCAGCTGCCTTAAAACTCATCAATAAGTACCACCAGAAAATACAAAAAACGGCATTTTAACTCCTGACTCAACGGCTGAAAGCAGCCTGATGAATTGGCGCAGGCCTTATTCTTCTTATCACAAAACATTGCTAGGCATAAAGTGCATTGCGCTGCTTTTTAAGCTTTTCATCGCTGATATAATCATCATAATCCATCAGCTTATCGATCATTCCGTTAGGTCCGATTTCGATAATGCGATTACAAACCGTACGTATGAATTCGTGGTCATGCGACGACATTAAAATATTTCCTTTGAATTTAATCAGGGTATTGTTAAAAGCTTGAATCGACTCAAGGTCAAGATGATTGGTAGGTGTATCCAGCATCATCACATTGGCATTTCGTGTCATCATGCGGGCAATCATGCAACGAACTTTTTCGCCTCCCGACAGCACATTGGCTTTTTTGTAAACCTCTTCGCCCGAGAAAAGCATCTTACCCAAAAATCCACGCAGGTAAACCTCTGTTGTATCATCTGAAAACTGCGCCAGCCAATCCATCAGACTGATTTCTTTTTGAAAAAGATGGTCATACTCCAACGGCAAATAAGCTTTTAGGATTGTTTGACCCCAAACAAAGCTGCCACTATCTGCCTGTTCATGTCCCTTTAAAATTTTAAAAAGCATGGTCATGGCACGGGTGTCGCGCGAAAGAAAAATGATCTTATCATCTTTTTGAACACTGAAACTGAGGTTGCTAAAAAGCAAACTATCGCCGCCGCGTTTACTCAGCCCATTTACCTCGAGAATATGGTTGCCGGGTTCGCGTTCCGGTGTGAAAATGATGGCAGGATATTTACGTGTCGAAGGCTTAATCTCTTCTATATTAAGCTTTTCAATCATTTTTTTACGACTAGTTGTTTGCTTCGATTTGGAGGCATTGGCACTAAATCGCTGAATAAACTCCATCAGTTCCTTTTTGCGCTCTTCCGCTTTTTTATTTTGGTTTTGAAGCTGTTGCAAGGCGAGCTGGCTCGACTCATACCAGAAAGAATAATTTCCGGAAAACTGTTGTACACGACCAAAATCAATATCAACGATATGGGTACATATCGAATCCAAAAAATGCCGGTCGTGCGAAACTACCAGTACCGTATTTGGAAAATTAGCGAGATAGTTTTCAAGCCAGTTCACTGTTTCCAAATCAAGGTCATTGGTAGGTTCATCAAGCAGCAGGTTATCTGGTTTCCCAAAAAGTGCCTGCGCAAGCAAAACTTTTACTTTTTGCTGACCACTCAATTCCCGAACAAGCTGATCGTGCATATCTTCCATAATCCCAAGTCCACTCAGCAGACTGGCAGCATTACTTTCTGCATTCCAGCCATCCATATCTGCAAACTGTCCCTCCAACTCTGAGGCACGCATACCATCGGCATCACTGAAATCTTCCTTAGCATAAATAGCATCTTTTTCATGCATCACTTCCCACAATTTGCTATGCCCCATCAGCACGGTATTTAGTACCGTATAGTCATTAAACTCGGAGTGATTCTGTTTCAATACCGAAAGACGCTCGCCTGTTCCCAGGCCAATCTGGCCCTTGGTACTGTCCATTTCTCCACTTAATATCTTAAGTAAAGTTGACTTCCCAGCGCCATTTGCGCCGATGATGCCATAGCAGTTTCCTGCAGTAAATTTTAAATTAACATCCTGAAAAAGAATGTTTTTCCCGAATTGAATACTCAGGTCAGTAACAGTAATCATAAATTGTAAGTATTTGATGCCCCAAAACGGCTGCAAAGGTAAGCTTATTTTCGTGTGAAGATAATGGTTTACATGGAACAACTTACACCTAATATTTTATTTCCCTGCAGCTAATTGCAAAAGTTTGAAACAATAGAAATATCGCATTTTTTTTGCGGGATAAATTGCTTTCTGAAATCAGAAAAAAGGGGAAATATTGTGCTGTTTGCTAAAGCTCCATTTGCAAACATAGAAGATTGAAACTGATGCGCACAAATGAACTTTTGCGAAGCAACAACAATTGTATTAGTTAATGACCAACAATTTCTTTATTGTTTTTGATAGCTAAACCCTTGCAAATGTTAGTCTGGAAACCTTTTGTCCAATTTAAATTCATTCTAAATTTTTGGTTTGCGTTGTTTCACATAGAAAAGATTATACTTTTGTTGTGAAATGATTAACAACACCGTTAAAATATTTGGAAACAAAACCTAACCACAAATTCTTTCTTCATGAAAAATACCGTTAACCAAATTGTTGAAAAGTACGGGAGCGATCCTACAAGACTAATGGATATACTGATAGATATCCAGGAAAGTGCTGGTTATATCAGTAAGGAAGCTATTGGGCTGCTGTCGCAATTGTTGCATATGTCGCAGGTCGACATTGAACAAACCATTACTTTTTATCACTTTTTCAGCAGTAAGCCACAGGGCAAGTATGCTGTTTATCTCAACAACAGTCCGGTAGCGTATATGTTTGGCCGTGAGGCTATTAAAGAGACTCTGGAAAAAGAGACTGGCATTAAATTCGGAGAAGTGACAGCCGACGGTCTTATCGGATTGTACGATACGGCCTGTATCGGCATGAATGATCAGGAGCCCGCTGCCATTATCAACAATAAGATTTTTACCCGCCTGACACCCTACCGTATTCGTGAGATTGTAAAGCACATGCGTGAAGGCAAGGATATGGACGAATTACGCAACGAGAGTTATGGTGATGGCAAAAACAACCTTCCCAGTTTGCGTTCAATGGTTTCGAGTAATATACGTCGCAAGGGCATGATCCTTTCAGACGATTACAATAGCGGTACGGTGACCCGTGAGATTTTACCCAAGATTTCGCCAGAAGCTGTAATTGCCGAGATCAAGCATTCGCACATGCGGGGCAGGGGAGGTGCCGGATTTCCAACAGGCCTAAAGTGGGAATTTTGTCGGCGTGCCAAAGGCGATAAACATTATGTAATATGTAATGCTGATGAAGGCGAACCCGGCACTTTCAAAGACAGGGTAATCTTAACAGAAAAACCTGAACTGGTTTTCGAAGGGATGGCACTGGCAGGATATGCCATTGGCGGTGATGAAGGTATTTTATACCTGCGCTATGAGTACCGCTATATGAAAAATTACCTCTATGGGGTACTTCAGCAAATGCGCGACAATGGTTTATTGGGCAAAAGCATCAGTGGTATCGAAGGTTTTGATTTCGACATCCGTATTCAGTTTGGTGCGGGTGCTTATGTTTGCGGTGAGGAATCAGCGCTGCTCGAATCCCTGGAAGGAAAACGGGGCGAGCCGCGCGACAAACCACCTTTCCCTGTAGAAAAAGGATACCTGGGACAGCCTTCTATCATCAATAATGTTGAAACTTTTGCTACGGCCGTTCGTATCATTCAAAATGGTGGTGAATGGTTTACACAATTTGGAACAGATGATTCCACGGGAACAAAAATTCTAAGTATTTCAGGCGACTGCATGTTTCCCGGGGTTTACGAGGTAAACTGGGGTTTTAATGTGGAAGATATGTTGGATATGGTTGGCGCCTACGAAGTGCAGGCCGTGCAGGTCGGAGGCCCATCGGGCACACTGATCGGACCGGCGGAGTTTCATCGCACGCTGGGGTATTCCGACCTTTCAACCGGAGGTTCGATGATTATTTTTGGTAAACAGCGAAACCTGCTAAAAGATGTTGTTGTAAACTTTATGGAGTTTTTCATCGACGAATCATGCGGATCATGCAGCACTTGCCGTAATATGACCCAGGTGATGAACAACAAACTCAAGAAAATTCTTTCCGGAAAAGGAGTGGAGGCAGACTTGATCGACCTTAAAACCTGGAGCAAAACGCTGAATGCAAGCCGCTGCGGGCTTGGTCAAACAGCCGCTAACCCTATTGTGAGCAGTTTAAAAAACTTCCCGCATTTGTATAATGAGCTCATCCAAAAAGATAAGGAATTTGATGAGGGCTTTGATATGGAAAAATCGGTTCAGGCTGCCTGCACCTTTGTTGGGCGTGTTCCAAACTTTAATCATCATTAATTCAACCAGCAAATAAACAGAACTATGAGTGACTTAATAAAATTTAAAATAGATGGCGTAGAATGTATGGCCGAAAGCGGGAAATACATTGTTGAAGCTGCTGCTGATAATGGCATCTTTATTCCTACCTTATGTAATATGAAAGGTGTGAAACCAAAGGGAGCTTGCCGCATCTGTACAGTTCGTATTAATGGCAGACTGATGACGTCATGCACAACTCCAGTAACCGACGGTATGGAGATTGAAAGCCATTCCGAAGATATTCAGGAGTTGCGCAAATCAATTGTTGAGCTGTTGTTTGTAAGTGGAAATCATTTTTGCCCTGCCTGTGAAAAAAGCGGTAATTGCGAATTGCAAGCGCTGGGTTACCTTTATCAGATGATGGTGCCACGTTTTCCTTATGAGTTTCCGCTAAAACCAGTGGATGCCAAATCAGCAAAAATCATCAAAGACCAAAACCGTTGCATCTTCTGCAAACGCTGCATCAAAACCATTAAAGATGAAGAAGGCCGTTCGTACTTCGCCTTCAGAAATCGCGGCCATAAGCTGGAAGTGGTGTTGGATGAAGAAATGGGAAATAAGATAGATGATGCTACTGCCCAGCTGGCTATGGAAAACTGTCCGGTAGGATCGATCCTGGTGAAAGAAAAAGGATTTACCGTGCCCATCGGAAAACGTAAATATGATAAAGCGCCTATTGGCAGTGAAATTAAACTTTAAAACCGGGAGGAAAAAACTATGAGCAAACCTGTAATAGCAACAACTTCGCTGGCCGGATGTTTCGGCTGCCATATGTCACTTCTTGATATTGACGAACGTATTCTAAAACTAATCGAACTGGTAGAGTTCAACAAATCTCCTGTTGATGATATAAAAACCTTTACCAAAGCTGTTGATATAGGCCTTATCGAAGGAGGCTGCTGCAATAGCGAGAACGTGGAGGTTCTTAAATCTTTTCGAAAAAACTGTAAAATTCTTGTCTCTGTAGGTGAATGTGCCATAATGGGCGGCTTACCTGCCTTGCGCAATGGAATTCCTATAGAAGAATGTTTGCACGAAGCTTATGTAGGAGGGCCTACAGTGCAACTTAATAAGGACGGTATTATGCCCAATGATGATGAGCTGCCAATGCTGCTCGACAGAGTTTATCCTTGTCACGAAATCGTGAAGATAGACTATTATCTGCCGGGCTGTCCACCAAGTGCCGATCTGATTTGGGAAGCCGTTGTGGCACTCGTAACAGGCGACCCCATGAAACTGCCTTACGAAGTTGTAAAATTTGATTAACCCAGAAATAGCAATAAAATGTCGAAAAAAATAACGATAGAACCCGTAACACGTGTCGAAGGACACGGAAAAGTTACCATTCATATGGATGCCCAGGGCAATATACAACAGAGCCGTTTGCACATTGTAGAATTTCGTGGTTTTGAGCGCTTTGTTCAGGGACGACCTTATTGGGAAGCACCTGTGCTGGTGCAACGCCTTTGCGGAATTTGCCCGGTAAGTCACCACCTGGCCGCAGCCAAAGCCCTCGACGTAATCGTTGGTGCAGGAACAGGTCATGGCCTTACGCCAACAGGAGAAAAAATGCGCCGACTGATGCATTACGGGCAATTTTTTCAGTCGCATGCCTTACATTTCTTTCACCTGAGTGCTCCGGATTTTCTTTTTGGAGTAGATGGGGATGTAGCAACGAGAAATATTATCGGAATAGCCCTCACCAGACCTGATCTGGCTGTTCAGGGTGTGATGATGCGTAAATTCGGACAAGAGATAATTCGGGCAACGGCCGGTAAAAAAATTCATGGAACAGGCGCTATCCCTGGTGGTATCAATAAACACCTGAGTTTGGAAGAACGCGATGAGTTCCTGAAAGGTGCTGATCCGCTTAATGCCGACAAAATGGTTTCCTGGGCTCAGGATGCACTGGATTTCTTTAAGGGATATTATCATGCCAATAAAGATTTTATCGATAATTTCTCCTATTTCCCCAGCAATCATTTGAGTATTGTACGCAAAGATGGTGCGCTTGATCTGTATCATGGCGTGTTGCGTGCTGTTGATTCAGAAGGTAAAAAAATCCTACATGATGTTGATTATCAAGATTATAACCATTATATCGAAGAGGAAGTAAAAAGTTGGAGTTATATGAAATTCCCTTACCTGAAAGAATACGGAAAGGAAAAGGGATGGTATCGCGTAGGACCGCTGGCACGCCTCAACACTGTTGATTTTATCCCTACACCGCTGGCTCAAAAAGAGTTTGAGATCTATAAGGCACTTACCCATGGTAAACCTAATAATCATTGTATGCATATGCATTATGCTCGTCTGATAGAAACACTTCATGCAGCCGAAATGATCCGCGAACTGCTAAACGATCCCGATTTGCTAAAGGGTGAGCTGGTAACAAAAGGACAGAAACAAAAAGAAGGTGTTGGAGTGATTGAAGCACCTCGGGGTACTTTATTCCATCATTATCGTATCAATGATAACGATCAAATTGAGATGGCCAACCTCATCGTTTCCACGACCAACAATAACGAACCGATGAACAAAGCCGTGAATAATGTGGCAAAATCTGTGATGACGGGAAAAGAAGTTATTACCGAGCCGATGATGAATGCCGTGGAAGTTGCCATCAGAGCTTACGATCCTTGTCTGAGTTGCGCTACACATGCCTTAGGCAAAATGCCACTCGAGCTGACTTTGGTTGGCCCCAACGATACCATTATCGACCGCAAACGCTCGTAATGATGAAACCATTACCTAAAATTCTAATCTATGGATACGGCAATCCGGGGCGTCAGGATGATGGCCTCGGTGCTGCCTTTATCGCGAAGATGGAACGATGGGTTACTGAAAATAAGGTCGAAAATATACAGCTCGACACCAATTATCAGCTGAATATTGAAGATGCCGAGCTAATTTCTGCTTACGAAAAAGTTATCTTTGTAGATGCTACAATAGAAGATATTGCGCAATTTAATTTTACAAAGGTGAAACCCTCAGATGCCAAGGTGGAATTTTCGATGCATGCGGTTTCGCCGGCTTTTGTGCTGGATCTGTGCCGAAAGATTTTCAATAAAAGTCCCGAGGCCTGGTTGTTGCATCTAAAAGGCTTTGAATGGGATTTTAAAGAAGAATTATCGGCAGACGCCACTAAAAATTTGGAAGAAGCCACTGTGTTTCTTACCAAATTAATTACGCAAGAAAAAAACTGGTCAGTGATTAACACTTAATATTCAAATACAAAAAGAATAGCAATATGGATTTATCAACAACCTATTTAGGCCTAAAACTCAGAAACCCCATTGTAGTTAGTAGCTCAAAGCTTACAGGCACAGTAGCCAATATTAAAGCATGTGCTCAGGCAGGAGCAGGGGCAGTTGTCCTTAAATCGCTTTTTGAGGAACAGATCGTGGCAAAAACAGAAAGCGGACTTCGGCGCAATGAAATGTATTTTTGGTATCCGGAAGCCTCTGATTATGTTATCAACATTTCTAAAGGCAGTGGCGTAAATGATTACCTCAAACTGATCCGTGATGCTAAAGCTGCAGTTGACATCCCGATTATTGCCAGCATTAACTGCGTGAGCCCAATAGAATGGCCCGCATTTGCTGCTAAAATGCAAGAAGCAGGTGCTGACGCAATTGAGCTTAATATTGCCATTTTTCCTTTCGATAAAAAGGTTAGCAGCCTGCAGATCGAAGATATGGTCGTCGAAATACTCAAAGCGGTTAAAGCTGAAGTTAGCATTCCTGTGTCGGTAAAAATGGGAAGATATTTTACCAATATTTTTGCTATGGCAAACAGATTGGCTGATGAAGGCGCTGACGGTCTGGTGCTGTTCAACCGTTTCTATAATCCCGATGTGGACATCGCCAATATGAAAGTTGTTACGGACAATGTATTCTCAAGCCCTGATGAAAAGTCTATCCCAATGCGTTGGATCGCTTTGCTCAGCGCTGATGGCATCAAATGCGATCTGGCAGCCTCAACAGGAATTCACTATTCCATTGGTGTTGCCAAACAGCTTTTGGCAGGTGCTACAGTTACTCAGATATGCACTACATTGTATCAAAACGGGATACCGTATATCAAAGAAATTGTGAACGGACTTGAAGATTGGATGAAGAAACATCATTACAAAACTATTGGTGATTTTCGCGGTCTGGTAAACAAGAAAACGGAAAATACGGCAGCCTTTGAACGCATACAATATATGCGCAAAAATTTTGACTAATAATCTTGCCGAAAGGCCCTGACCAATTTATGAGAAAAAATGATCAACAAAGGTGTTGGTCATTTTTTTTTAGATTTGACTGCAATTGAATCACACAAAAACAATTTCAATGAATAGAAACTTACTGTTAAGGGTTTTGGTAATGATGGCTATCTCTTTTTTTTGCAGTAAAAACACTAGCGCTCAAAAGGGGCTCGCATTTTCAGGAGGGGTGCAACATTCCAGAATTTTAACTGTTCCAATTCAAGCACCAGGTACTCAGAATTTTGTAGATCTTGATCCTGCATATGGTTTCGCAGTAGGTTTTGATTATAGGTTTGGTTTGAATGGGAATTTGGATTTGAAACTGGGGTTGCGCTATAGCTATAGAAATTCCACAAGTAGTCATTTAGAATATCGCTATTACTATTTGGAATACGCATTAAGTCCAATTGTGAGGGTTTACAAAGATTTATGGATAAATGTTGGTATGCAACTGGATAATCTGAACGAAAGTCGCATCATCGAAAAAAGAACGGATGGAAGTATTTCCAATCAGGCCGGAAATATGCAAAGTAATAGGTTGAGTTTTTTTTCAGGTATTAATTATGATATTTCCAAAAGGCTAGCTTTTGAAATCAAATATACTTTGCCTTTCAAAAATATGGATTATACAAATTTATATGCTGGATTTACCTTTGTTTTGATGAATCCTAAGAAAAGTCCAACTGGTAAGTTTACCAACCTCAATGAAGCGATAGCAAATGCCAATGTAGTCACCGATTTGATATTACAGCGTAAAGGCTTAACCGTTTTTCCGCTCGAAATACTTGAAATGCCTGAGCTTAGCTACCTTTACTTGAATGGAAATCAGCTGAGCGCACTGCCTGATGATTTAGGAAAACTTATTAAGCTGAAACACCTGTTTGCCGCCAATAATAAAATTGCTTACCTGCCACCACAGCTAGGTAACTTAAAAGCACTCGAAGAATTAGACCTTAGCTACAACAGGCTTAGTCAACTACCGGACGATATAGGGGAACTCACAAGCCTTAAGTTTCTTAAGTTAAATGATAACAACCTGACAGAATTACCACAATCCATCATGAAGCTTCAAAACCTGATTGAATTGGATGTGAGTAATAATGCAGGCCTGCTCAGGATTCCACAAGCCATAAATTTGCTGGGCAATCTCGAGACCTTAATTGTTGATGAGTCAACAGTATTCCCGATTCCTTTCAGTCCGGCTAACCCCAGGATGGAGATTATTGTAAAATAATAAGGAACGAAAAAAGCAGTCTTACTTATTAGACAACCTCTTATATTCAAAACTTTTCAATACAGAAAAGTTTTAACCCAAATCACTATTGAATAGAAACGCACAGAAAAGAAACCCGGAAAAATGAAATTTGCGGTTTGTTGTTAATATGCAGTTCTCAGATTCTGAGTTAGGCTTATAATACTGATACTATTGCTCGCTACCCTTTTGTTAAAAGTATGAATCCTGGCACTTATTGCTCAATCCCGAAATGGCGAACTGAAGCAGATTAGAACTTCGAACAATCAGCAATTAACCTAAGTGTTTGTCGTTTAAAAGATTGCTATAGCATCTGTATATGAAAGTAATTTTTATTCATATCCTCTAAATCTATACATAATCCCTCCAATGCCTTGAATAAGCACGTTGTTTTTTTTACATGGAAGCGATTGTTTTCCTAATTCTATAGTAATTTTAATAAAAACAGCTGTACCTGCCAAGAATCACTTTGCCCTGTAAATCAGGTAATCGTTGGGTTTTAGAAGTTCACTGCCAAGAAGTATTGAATGATTTTCAGGCAGTTCAAATGATTTTTCATCCCCAAAATTTATCACAACATGAATGGTGTCACCTTGGTAGGTGCGTCCGTATTTAAGTGTGGAATCGGCAAGTTTTAAATAGCTGTATTCTCCAATTTGCAGTGCGATATTGTTGTTTCTGAGGGTAATAAGCTGTTTTATTTTGTTTAAAAAGCTGTCCGGATCTTCCAATTGTTTTTCAACATTTATGCTTTCATAATGCTCCTGGACGTTAATCCATGGCGTGTTAGTTGAAAATCCTGCATAGCTTTCAGCATTCCATTGCATGGGTGATCGCGATCTGTCGCGATTGTTTTGATTCGCAATTTGCATTGCCTGCTTTGCTGTTTTTCCTTCGTCTAAAGCAAGTTGGTACTGTGTTTTTGCCTGAATGTCAATCATTTCTACCGGTTCATTGGCAATAATATTTTGCATGCCAATTTCATCTCCATAATAAATAAACGGCACGCCTTTGGCTGTAAGAATAAGACAATGGAGAGCCAGCGCTTTTTGTGTATCAAGATCAGCCAGCCTATTCATGAGGCGGGGGTTGTCGTGGCTTCCAAAGAAGAGGGTAGGGATGCCGGGCATTTGGTTTTCCATTTCAGTAAGTTCATGATAGATTCGCTCAATATCAAATTTGGGGATGCTCCCAAAATTGAAATTAAACACCACATCCATCATTTCAGGAGATTGATAGATTTTCAGCACCTGAATATCATCGCTTCCAACCTCACCAACGAGAAATTTGTTATCATATTCATCAACGGTTTTCCGAATTTTATGAAGTGTATTTTTCAATCCGGGTTGGTCAATGTCGTATAGGTGAATCTGTTTGCCATTCATTATCGGATTATCTTCCAGGATGCCGTCCGTATTCAAAAAATTAATCACATCAAGTCTGAAACCATCAACACCCAAATCGAGCCAAAAACGAAGCACTTGAAGCATTTCATCTACAAGTTTCGGGTTGTTCCAGTTGAGGTCGGCCATTTTCTTGTCGAACTTATGGTAATAATATTGATTTGTTAGGCTATCGTACTCCCATGCCGAACCACCAAAAAATGATTCCCAATTGTTAGGTTTATCCCGCCAAATGTAATAATCGCGATAGGGATTGTCTTTGGATTTTCGTGCTTCCTGAAACCAGTAACAATCAGTAGAACTGTGATTAAGCACCATATCCATAATCACTTTCATATTACGGGCATGTGCTTCGGTTAGGAAACTTTTGAAGTCGTCCATGCTACCATAAGTGAAATCTATTTGATAATAATCTGCGATGTCGTAGCCATTGTCCACTTTGGGTGATTTAAGAAATGGTGTTAGCCAAATTCCTTCAATTCCAAGCGATTGAAGATACTCAAGTCGGTTTGCCATGCCTCTGAAATCACTGTAGCCATCGCCATCGCTATCTTGAAATGATGGCATATAGATTTGATAAAATACACTTGTTTGCCACCAGGGATAGTCAGTGTCAGACGTGTTAACAATGTGAAGCATTGCTACAAAAACAATAGTGAGGATACCAGATTTTTTACCCATAGTATTTACCTGACAAATAGTTCAAAAAATTACAAAACCGAATCGTTGTCAATAAAAAAGAGTCGACCCAGCACCTCACTAACCTTTGGAAAATGAGCACTGAGTCGGAACTCTTCAGCAGTTAATTAAGCTAAGCTTAATACTTTTTTATTAAGGTTTCTCGAGGTTGAAGATCGACTCAACCTGTGCTGATGTCAAAGCAGCATTGAAAATGCGCACTTCGTCAAGGATGCCTTTGAAATATCCACCCCATTCAACGTTGAAATCGCCATCGGGACCAGTGTAAACATCTGTTGGAAGATCCTGTCCAAAGATTAGATTCATAGGTTCAGTAAGTGCGATTGCAGCACCGGGCGTATTGTCCCAAAGTTTTACGAGCGTACCATCGAGGTAGAAGGCCATTTCTCCGCTTTTAAAGGTAACAGTAACATGATACCATTCACCTAAATTGATTGTTGGTGACTCATTATCACGGTCGTACCATACTTCTTCGCCTTCATTTACAGCTTTCACGGTGAAGAAAACTTTTGGTGCATCCTGCAACTGAAGTTTGAATCCATCCCAGCGTTTCAAGGAAACCATATAGTTATTAGCCCATGGAGTTTCCAGTACATCAGGTTTCATCCATAATGAAATGGTCATTTCCTGAGGATTCAGCTGGGCATTGTAAGGGATTTCAACGTTAGCACCTTCGTTAAAATAGAGGGCTTTTGCAGCATTTCCATAGCGGTCGGTTGTCCACTCAGGGAATCCGGCGCCAAAGAACTCATGGCCTGCTTTGAGCGTTCCGTTGAAATTTTTCCCGGAAAAATCATTGGCTACTGTTCCTTCACCTTCATCGAAAGTCCAATGACCAACAAGGGCTTCAGGAGCAATAGGCGTTACTTTTTTAGCCTCAAACTCTGCCATAGCAACGTCCAGCGCAGTAACAGCAGCATCAACCTGAACCTGAGTGGAAACAGCATTGTCATTTACGGCTTTTGCAAGGTTGATTTTTCCTTCAAAAACAGCTTTTGAACCATATTGATACTGGCCATCTGCAGTGCCTTCAACGGCAGCATTAAGCATGTTTTCCGCAGCTGTAATTTTAGCCTGAAGCTCGGTTTTGTTTACTTTGATTTCTTCAGGGTCATCATCTTTTTTACAGCCTGTAAAGGTGACAGCCAGAAGCGTAATCACCATGATCATCATCATAGAAAGTGGTTTAAACTTTTTCATAACATTTAAATTTGATTAGTGAATAAAGGGTTAATTAATATTAAGGTTGATATCAAGTTCGTTTTGTGGTATCTGAAAATAGCGATGTTCGTCATAATTGAATGAAGTACCGGAGAGTTTTGACTCAGCGTAAGTTTTTCCGTAACGCATCAGATCAAAAAAGCGATGAAACTCGAAGCCCAGCTCCACCCTGCGTTCGTTTCGGATAAGCTCACGCAATTCATTTTGATTTGCAGTGATTATATCGGGCAAGAGCCCTTCGGGAATGGCACCAAATCCATCAAGATTTTCATCATAAAGATAGCTTTCACGTGCTCTTTTTCTCACTGTATTTAGTGGGTCTAATGCTTCAGATGTACGGTTGAGCTCATTAAGCGCTTCTGCTTTCATAAGCAGCACTTCGGCATAACGCATATAGGCGTAATGCAAATCACTGTCACCTTTGGTGCCAACAGGGATTTCTTCCAGGGGTTGCTGATGTTTGCGAAGGGTGTATCCAGTGGGCGACCACGAAGGATCGTAATCTTCTCCGTTGATCCATTTTGAGCCTTCCCTGGCAAGGGTATAATCCAGGCGCGGGTCATATACATCTTCAGGCGTTTTTTCGAAAGCATCAACAAACGCCTGAACCGGCGCATTGAAGAAGTAACCATTTTCGTGTTGTGGGGCAAACCATTGATTTAGAACATTACCCGCAAAAGGATCCTGACCACTGAGATGTTGTACGGCGAAAACAATTTCCTGATTTTGCTGTGTAAGCCATTTAAAATTATTGCTGTAAATATTTTCAAGCGCAAAACTTCCATTGGTTTCAAGCGAGCCGATAGCGGTTAGGCAGGCCTCATAATTCTCCCTAAACAATTCAACTTTGGCTAATAAACCGTATGCGGCGGCTTTTGTGGCCCTGCCTGATTGAATGGCATTTGATTCAGGAATTTGAGTAGCAGCCTCAGTAAGGTCGTCAACTATTTGCTGATAAATAGCATCCACTGATGAAACCCCAATATGCAGTTCATCGGTATTATAGGCAGGCTGAAGCTTAAGTGGAATTTCTCCAAAAATATTTACCAAATTAAAGTAATAATAGGCCCGCAAAAATTTTGCTTCGGCCAGCACGCGATTTCTTACATCCTCACTAATACCGTCGCCCAGGCGATGAATTACATCATTTGATCTGGAAATTCCTTCATAATAACGCTTCCATATATTGAGTAAAAAGCCATTGTCGCGGGTATAAGTAAACTGCTCGATAAATTCTATTTCACTCTGATCACCCGGATTTCCGCCTTTGATGGCATCATCAGAAGCCACATCACCAAATACCCAAAGTGAGTTGTTGATGCTGCTAAATGCCATGGGTTGATAAGCTGCCGTGAGGGCAAGTTCGGCATGGTCGTCGGTTTTGTAAAAGGTTTGACTGGTATAGATGCCTTGCATTTCTTCGTCAAGAAATTTGGAGCAGCTTCCGAGGCTGAGGATTATAATTGCTGATATCAATATTTTTTTCATGCTTCCTGATTTTAAAAGTTAACTTGAACACCAATATTGTAAGAACGGGCAACCGGATAAGTTCCCCAGTCAATTCCCGTAGCGGCATCGCCTTCTGAGGCTGAATTATTACTGGTAGTCATTTCAGGGTCGAGGCCGGGATATTTGGTTAAGGTAAGTAGGTTATATGCTGATGCATAAACTCTTATGCGTTCGATACCAATACTTTTCGTTGTGGCTTTGGGAATGGTGTAGCCTATCTGAAGGTTTTTCAGTCGAATGAATGAGCCGTCTTCGAGAAAACGTGTGGAAGGTCTGGTATTATTTGCTTTTGATGACCAGGAGGCTCTGGGCTGGGTATTGCTTGTTCCCGGGCCAGTCCAGTGTTCATCGTAATATCTCTTGGTTACGTTAAACGACCTGTAGAAACCTTCGATATCTGTGGCAACCTGATAATAGATCTTGTGACCGGTGGCACCATAAAAGAACAAACTTGCATCAAATTGTTTGTACACAGCATTGATATTCAAGCCTGCAGTTACTTTAGGGATGGCACTTCCTACATGAACGCGATCGTTCTCATCAATTAGTCCGTCACCATTTTGATCAATGAATTTCACATCTCCCGGACGAACATTTACGCCCTGATATGCACTTGTAAATATTTCAAGTTCGTCCTGAAAAATGCCTTCCATTTCGTAAAGGTAGAATGAGCCAACGGGATGTCCTTCTTCTGTTTTGGTAGCATAGATGCCATTGTCAATTCTTCCTCCCAGGATGGGTGCAGGAAGTTCGAGCACTTCATTATGAAGATAGCTGGCGTTGGCTGCTATCGAAAGATCCACTTTGCCAACACTGGCGCGATAAATCATTTCCAGATCAACACCCTGGTTTAAGATTTTACCTTTATTCACCCAGGCCGGCTCGGCATAGCCGGCAGAAGGTGGTATCGGTTCTTTTACCAGCATATTTTCATTGATTTTATGATAAAAATCGAGGGTTACAGTGATTTTGTCCTGCAGCCATCCCATATCGATTCCGGCATTGATTTGGGTACTGGTTTCCCATTGCAGGTTTTGATTGCCCAAAACAGTGATGGCATATCCATTGAAAAGCGTCCCGTTAAAGGGATAGCTAAAATTGTATCCGATTTGATCTGAATAGGCATAATTTCCTATTTCCTGATTACCGATAGCGCCGTAGCCTAAACGAAGTTTAAAAAGGTTCATGTTTTCAAAACGACTCATAAAGGCTTCCTTTTCAAGGCGCCATCCCGCTGAGACAGAATAAAAGGTACCCCATTTGTTTTCTTCACTAAAACGCGATGAGCCATCACGTCTTAAAGTGGCTGAGAATAAATACTTGTCCTTCAGGGTATAATTTGCTTTCCCAAAAACAGAGAGCAAAGAATATCCCCAGCGATTTTCATTTACCTGTGTATTGCCCAATCCATTCCCCAGAAAAACCAAAATGGGCGATTGATCTGGAAAATCCTGCTGGGTGCCGGTATGTAAATAACCATTTCCTTTAATGGCTTCGGAGCCGAGAAGGGCTGAGAAATTATGAATCTCGTTGAAAGTAGTGTTATATGACAGTACATTACTCCATGTCCAGGTTTGGTTTAGGCCATCTTCAAGGGTTAGTCGGTTGGGATTGTTGATGCGATTATTTGTGCCCCAGTTTCTGTCGAAGCGCCTGTGCTGCATCGAAATAAAATCCCCTCCAAAAGTGGAAGTGAACACTATTTCTGGTAAAATTTGAGCCTTGAGGTAAACATCTCCGAATAATCTGTTTTGCTTGATGTTGTTTTCGGCATAGGTTGCCAATCCAACCGGATTATAGCCATCGCCCAATAAGTCTTGTCGCTCGGGCAGATCTACAAAATTACCTTCAGCATCATGAATCGGAATGCCGGGCGTGCGGAAAAATGCATAGCGAACGATACCGCCGCCATTACCACCATAACCATCGCCACTGCTACCGATGATGTCGTTATCACTTTGCATCAGGTTGATGTTAGTTCCAATTGTAATAGCATCTGAAACCTTGCTTGTGAGGCTTACTTTTCCTGATTTTCTGTCGTAATCACTTCCGATGATAATCCCTTCCTGACTGAAGTAATTCGCAGAAATCATATAGGTTAGCTTGTCGTCGCCTCCGCTGACGGAAAGATTCTGATTTTGAATCACGCCATCGCGGAAAATGGCTTCCAGGTGGTTGATATCAGGAAGTGTAGCGGCAAAATCCGGTTCGATGTACTTCCGCTGAAGACGTGGGTTTTCGATAAATGCGTTATCATTGGCTGCAGCCTCATTGTAGATTTCAACAAACTGATCTTTGTTTGCCATTTCGGTCAGCTTGCCATGCTGTTGAAGTCCAAACATGGAATTAAACTCAACTCTTGGTTTTCCTTTTTCACCTTTTTTCGTGGTGATTAGCACAACGCCATTATTGGCACGCGAACCATAAATGGCTGTTGATGCCGCATCCTTTAGAATATTTATCGAGGCTATATCGTTGGGGTTTAATACATTCAATGCGTTTGAAGTTGGGATTCCATCAACGATGTACAAAGGGTCGTTACTGCTATTTATTGAACCAACACCACGAATCCTGATGCGAACGCCTTCACCCGGCATGCCTGTATTTGAAGTGACATTAATTCCCGCAGCTCTTCCCTGAAGCGCCTGATCTGCACCGCTTACAGGGAGCGAACTAATTTCATCGAGCTTGATGCTTGTTACAGCTCCTGTAAGATCAGCTTTTCTTCGGGTCTCATAACCCACTACAACAAGCTCATCAAGCAATTGAACATCAGCGGGCAACACCACATTTACAACGTTCTGATTACCCAGCTCTACTTCCTGAGTTAAAAAGCCAATATACCTGAAAACCAAAACGGGATTTACCTCATCTGAAGGGATCTCAAGCGCATAATTCCCGTCAAAATCTGAAGTGGTGCCAATGGTAGTGCCTTTGATGATGATGTTTACACCAGGAAGGCTTTCATTATTTGTGTCAGTGATATTTCCCGTAACAGTTCGGGATTGCGCCATGCTGGTGGAAATAAATCCGCCGAACATCCAGCTCACCGCGATAATTAATAAGTATTTGTATAATAAACGCATATCTTAAATTTTTTGAACCATTAATAAGCTATAACAATATTACCGGCCATTACCTTACCATTCACTTTCTTGAGATCGAGTCCTGCTGGAATTTCAACAATAAGTTTTGAGGCTTTTGCCGGGATTGATATTTCAGTTTCGCTGATGACATTTTTCAGGATTACCTTTTTGGTTACTACATCGAACAGATCGACAGGAGCAGGCGATTTAGCAGCATATTTAATCATTTTGCCTTCGTTGTGAGGATTATAGATTAGATAAGTAGGGTAGGAGTCGTTGTTGTAAAAATCTGTTGCAAGGCAGTCAAGTTTTAAAATGCCTTCTACATTAGTTCTTTCGATGATCGCGCCAAAAATTCCGGCATGTGCAGAACCGTAAACACCAAACATGGATTCGTCGGGTTGGCCTTCAACCCATAATGGACCGTCTCCCAAAGCCACCGGAGAAGTGTTTTCCAATCCCTCCTTAGGAATGTGTGTGGTTTTCTTAAGGCCTTCATAAGCAATTACATTTCTAGTGATCGCTTTCTTTTCGGGCAGCCATTGGTTGCTGTCTGGTATTTCGTGTGGATAGTACAAGCGAGCCGCATTAGCCGCATTAAGCATCCATTTTCCAACCATATTGGCATATTCCGGTGCATAACGTACCATTGGAACAAGCGGCCAGGCCATATCAAAGGTATTCATCGCAAAAGCAAAACCTCCATCGTGATGCCAGCTACCAACCAGGCCGGAAACATCATACTCGCCCCATTTATCTAAGATAACGCCCCATCCAAGCCTTCCGCTTTCTGACGTTGTGCCCTCAAAACTCCATTCAAGTATTTTACTTACGTCATAGGAAGTGCCCTGTTCGGCATTTAAACGTGCCGCTGTGTAAACTCCAAAAGGAAGCAGCACTTCATAAAATCTGCTTTCGGTTTGCGATTGAAGTGCGTCCATAGCACTCATTGCGCCGGTTAAGTAAGCTTCATCTCCAAATTTTTCGTAGGCAGCTAATAAAATCCACGCATGTGCTGCTGCCGCATCTTCCTGAAAAGGAATATGATTCTGTTTGCCTTCCATGCTGGAATAGTCAAAGTAAGAGAAGTGGTAATCACCATTAAGTACCTGATCAGCTTTTAAAACTTGATCAGCGATAATTTTTTGCAGGCTGTCAGCACGCTCAACTTCAGGAAATAAATCCGAAACGGCATAATACAGCACATTGGGATAAATATCATACCACCAGTCTCTTCCGTAACCGCCGCCCAGTGAGGCAACTTCGGGATTGGTGTTATTCATAATGATATTCCATCCATTTTCGCTGTTAAAATAGTTTTGTGCCATTTTCACGAAATTGTATCCCGATTGATTGGTCTTATCGATACCAAGTAATCCGGCACTCATTAAGGCACCAAGACCGCCGATAGCTTCATGAAACTCGCCATTGTTATTTTGGGCACCCTGTCTTACATCGCCTATTGCAGTGTAAATACCAAAAGTAGGCTGATCGAAATTTCTCCTGTTGGTGTCGATCCAGATAAAGGGTCGGTAGTCACCGGTTTGGTTAAAATCGAAAATGTACTGATCGAAAGAGGTGCTGATTTCTTTCCAATCGATCATTTTGTATGGTTCGGGCATATCAGGCATGGCTTCTATGCGTGCGATACTTTGCTGAGGAACTTCTTCGATTTTAGAGCAAGCACTTGCCAAAAGAAGCACAGTAATAAAACAAAAGCTCACAAACCAATAAGTGTATTGTTTCATAATTAATTTATATCTTTTCTTTAACAGGAATTTCATTCACATCCGGAATTTGTTGCAGCGATTTTAGCTCATCAATATCGCCATCAAATGCATCAATCGATTTTTGTGTGGATTTGATAATGTTTTTAGCCACCGGAATCGACAACATCTGTATGGCTGCTACAATTAGCAGAGAATATTTTAATGCGAAGCTTTCTGATACATAATACATTAGCGAGATGAATAATACCAGCCCGATAAAACGCCCAACATACAAACCAAATTCATGGTTGAAGATATAAGCGAATTCGCTTCTTTTTTCTTTAATCGAAAGCAGGTCGATCACACGCAATTGTATCGGAAAATAAGCGATGTCGTGTAATGGTCTGAACATGATCAGGCAAATTACAAAAACAACTACACCTGTTGCCGAAAACATGATCAGGTTGAAAAGCGATCCAACGAAAAACAAAACCAAACCTGCAGAGAATACATAGATACGGTGTTGTGGTTTTGTAAGCCGTCCTAGCAAATAAAGCAATATTGCTGTTATAATTCCGCCAATGCTTTGAATTGTTCCCAGGGAACCTTCATCGCCAACAAGCCTTAAAATCAGAATGGCAGGTGCTATTACAATATATCCTTGCACAAGACCTTTCAATCCGGCCAAAACCAACATTTTATTCCAGAGTTTATCAAAACGGAAGTGGACAAACTTTTTCTCGCGTGGATTTCTAAATTTCTCCAGGTGAATCACATAGCTGGAAATGATCGTTAGCAGGATTACCGCAAAAGTGATCACTTTGTAAGCCCCCACAATATTGCCAGCAAACCAGCCCATTGCTGTTGACCTGACTAAAAACCAGCCTACCGTAACAGGAACAATAATTGCTGTGATGGTATAAAAGAAGGTCTCAACACCATAATAATAATTGCGGTTTTGATCGTTTGTAGTGTCAAGCGCCAAAAAATCGCGGTTTGCCCAGAAAAAGCCAAATGAACCGCCCATGATCAAGCCTGCAACAGCCACCCCAATCATGTCGATTTGATCAAGTGACATCATGAAGATCATCGATAATCCGCTCAGGAGCATACCAAAACTATATAAATGTGCAATTTTAATGCGGTTTAAGAGGTATCCGTTAATCAAAAAAGTTAAAGGAATGCCAGTATAAACAGATAGCTGATAGATGGCTACCAGTGATGGATTGTCGGAACTGCGCATGATATAAGCCCCAACAAAGATGTCGATAATTGGCAGCACAAAAGCGTAAATCATGTTTGTAACCAACAACAGCCGCATTGGACGGGGCATTGAAAGGAAAAAGTTGTATTCGATCAGGAGCTTGTTTTTCATTTGCAGCTTAGGTTTACAGTTTTAGTGATTGAAGTATTTCAGCGATTGAAAGCTCAGCTCCACAGATAACTTCGTCGCTGGCACCATAGTAAATGGTAATCGTGTCGCCATTCACTACATGTCCGTTAGTGAATATCACATTACCAAAAAAACCTGTTCTTTCGTATTCAGCAAGGGGTTCCATTATAGGTTCCTCGCTGCGGGCAATTACTTTAGAAGGGTCGTTTAAGTCGAGCAATAAAGCTCCGAGACAATAACGATTTTCTTCGTTGGCACCATGATAGATTTCAAGCCAGCCTTTTTCAGTTTTAATTGGTGCTGCACCGGCTCCGATACGCACGCTATCCCATTTTCCGGGACGTGTAACAGCAACACAACGGTGATTTCCCCAGTATTTTAGATCTTCCGATTCAGCGATCCAGATATAATTACCGCCAAGTTCGGGACTGCTGGGACGATGCAGCGCATAATATTTATTGTCAATCTGTTCTTCAAAAAATGCACAATCCTTATTGTGTGGTGGAAAAATCATCCCTTTACGTTCGAAGGCCTTCCAATCTGTAGTTTTCATGTAACCAACTCCAACAGCAATGCTTGAAACCTGGGTATAGGTAAGATGAAAAGCGTCATCAATTTTTGCAACCCTGCAATCTTCAATGCCAAATGACTCCAGCGCTCCTTTTCCATTAACAGGCTGATAACCTTCTGGTTCATAGAAATGCTTTCCATCCTCGCTACAGAGCAAACGTAGGTGAGAGAGTGAGGTGAGATAATTTACACCTTTATATAAGATTACTCTTGGATCAGTAGCATCAAGCTCAGGATCGTCATTAAGGAATTCAAGAATTTCAATTTTTCCCTGCTCATCAAAAACAGGAACCTGAATGCTGTTTTCTTTTTGTGGTGGACGTTCGGCGACCCTACACAACAACCATGTTTTATTACTAAATGTAAAAACGCCAGGATTAAGCAAGCACAGAATCTCCATTCCGGGCAAGCTGGGTTTAATGTCTGTTGGTTTGAGCAGTGGGTTTTCTGAAAATCTTTTTGCAATATCCATTATAAGTTTTTTGTTTCAGCAATACTTTTTGCAAACGGTTGCGTAAAAGTACACCCAGAAACAGCAAACTGTGTTTACAGGGTTTTCATATTCGTGTAGTATATTCTCAATTTTCAAAAAAACTGTTCTAAAGTGGGCATTCAAAAGCATAAGTGTACAAATTTGAGATTATGGTGTACAAATTAAGCTTGCTCTGTAGGTTTTTTTCGTTGTGTGCATGATGAGCTGATAAATTCCGGCTGAAAGTGCTTCTGATAATTCGATTCTGAAAAGATTTGGGTTGATTTTTTCAAACGATTGCACCTTGAATTGTTGTCCCATAATATTGGTAAGCAGGATAGAAACAGGTTGGTCGATTTCTTTTTCGGAAGAGAACATTATAAAATCACCCCGATTGGGATTTGGGAAAACCCGAACTTCAGAAGTTTCGGAAATTTCAGTTAGTGAAACAAATCTGCTCGCTTCAACTTGTTGTGGATTAAGCGGATAGTTGTAAATGCTTACATTGTCCAACGAGCCTTCAAAATTAAAGCCTGGCGCTTCGCTATACTGCTGACCCATTGCAACTTGATAAGTGGTCGGGTTCAGCAATCCGGTATGGGCTTTAAAGGCATCCAAAGCACCATCAAGCCAAATTTCCATATCTTCACCATTATATATGGCAGCCAGATGATACCATTGATCTTTTTCAGGTATTGTTTCACTGTCGAGGTCGGCAATTCCATCAGTAGTGTTTATGGTGAAACGAATTCTATTTGCAGATCTGGAAATTTTATAGCGGTTTTGCCAGCTGCCATGAGAGATTAAAAACTGTTCGTTTTCTGCACTACCATCTAATTTAAACTTAAAAGTAACGCTCAGGTATTCATCAAAATTAAAAAGACTGCTGGCTGGCAGTGTGATACGCGCACTATTTCCGTCAAAGTGAGCCGCTTGTTCAGCATGTCCTGTCTCATTTTCAGTCCAGCTGACGCTGTTGGATGCAGTTCCATCAAGTTGATTCACAGTTTGATCGTTTGCGTTTCCATCGAGCCAGTAGCTTGCAATGAGGGCTGCTTCCGGATATGATTCAATTTGCCTCACCATAATTTGTATGCTGTCGCGTGTGCTAAGCTGATCTGAATCAGTAACTTCACAAAATATCCAATAGTTGCTTACAATTGAAGGTACTTGATAATTTATCCATTCCGTATTGCCGATGCTATTTCCTTCAAAATCAGTCCATAAATAGGAAAGCGGATCGTTGTTTTGATCAATGGCATTAACCCTAAGTTGAATAAATGCAAGCGGTTCTGTTTTACGGGGAGAGGCAATTAGTCCTGTAATTTCTGGAGCATAGGGGATTTTCGTCACAGCGGTAATGTTTACAGTGCTGCTATCGGCCAAGCCAAATGCATCTGTTACTTTACACTGAATTTGGAAATTGCCGGTAGTATCAGTACTGAACATTAAAATTTCGTTGCCATCCACCATGGAATCATTAATTTTCCATTCATAGCTCAGGCTTTCATTTTCGGGGTTTTCAGCTGTGCAATAGATGCTTATACTCTGCTGAAGCGCAATTGTGTCGGGAGCTGCAAGCGCTCTGATGCGGGGCGGATAATTTGGAATGGGATTTCCATTGTTAAAGTCAATTACAATATTATTGACTAATGTCTGGTTACCGGCTGTCGTTACTTCATATTCAGAAGGGAAAACCACTGGCATTATGGCTGTTTTAGCCGGAATCAGCAGCGATGTTGTGCCTTGTTGCGCGCTGCTGATAAGCTGATTGGTGATGAGATCGTAAACTGAATAATTTCCGGATTCAAGCTGAAGCTCTATCTGATGTTGCTGCTCATGTGGGTTGTAAATCAGAAAAGTGGGATAGGCTTGATCTTGATAAAAATCGGTTTTTAACAAATCAAGTTTCAGAATTCCTTCCACATTAGTTTCTTCAATCAATCCGGCCAGATATCCAACATGTGAAGAGCCATAAAGCATGAGGTTTGTTTGCGCCCAGCCGCCATCAATGGCATCTCCGGTGGCATAGGGACTCAATTCGTACTTTACTTCTTTAAGCGCTTCATAACCAATTACTGCATGTTGGTCATAAGTTACTGACCAATCAAAGTTATCCTGATAAGATTCGGGTAAGTAGGGTCTGTAAAACAATCTCGAAGCATTTGCCAAATTAAGCACCCATTTTGCTATGTCAGCTGCAAATCTATCGTCGTAACGAACCATCGGAACTAAAGCAGCTGCCTGCTGAAATCCATTCATTAAAAAAGCATAATCGTTTCCTGCATCATTGGCCTCGCCAATAAGCCCGGAAACATCATAACCGCCCCAGTTGCCAACTATTGTTCCCCAGCCTCTGAGCGCACCGCGATCGAACACCCAATTGAGCATTTTTTCTACATCATATTGCGGGTAGTTTTGTTCGGCATTGATGCGCGCAGCAGCATATACACCATAAGGAAGTTGTAATTCGTAGGATGGGTTTTGATTAAGCTGGTTCAAAAAATCCAAAGCCTGTTCTGCACCAATGCGGTATTTTTCTTTTCCGGTGCTTTTGTAGGTTTGATAGAGTATCCATCCTATTGCGCCAGCGGCTTCGGGTTCGGGCACGCCCTGATTGAGGCCTTGCATGGTATTCATATTCCAGGCCCTGAAATTCATTTCCGGAACCTGCCAGGGCTGAGCAGAGCCGCCCATATGTTCAACGGCTTTGAGCCATTGATTGGCCATAAGCTCGAGCTGTTCGTCAAAACGAGTTATATCCGGATAGAGCGCCCTCAATTGCAGGTAAAAAATATTGGGCATGGTTTCGTACCACCAATCGTTGCCCGATGAAGCATTAGGATGGTTGAGGTAAATATTTTCCTGAGGGCGTTTGTTGAAATAGTCGGCAGCCATTAATGCCCAGTTTTTGCCAAACTGATTACTTTTATCAATGCCCGCCAGTGAAGCGCCCACCAAAGCCGGAAGCACATTTATTGCTTCTCCTGAAAGCGGACTGTTAGTTCCGATGGCTGTATGCAAACCAAAACTTTCGGTTGCAGGATAATTAACGCCCTGCTCCCTAAAAAAAATTAAGGGTAAAAACTCTCCCTGCAAGTTTTGGTCAAAAACGAGTGAATCATATTTATGTGCAATGGTTTTCCAGTCGCGCATTTCATAAGGCTGCGGGAAATCAGGCATTTGATCAATTCGCGGTATCGCAATTTGTTGTGCTTTTATTGGTATAATCAAAAGAATCAACAGGACGAATATCAACGATTTTAAATAGGAATTTTTCATTAAGGAGTAATTTTCAGCTAAATTACACGCTTGCAGTTACAAAGCTGTGTGTTATTTTATCTTTTTTATGTACACAGTTCTCAAACCTTCTGACAATAAAATCTGCAAGACATCATTCATGTCTTCAGCAATTTTGTTAGTTTTACTCAAAATATCAATAAGGGGTTATTTATGGATTGGAGTAGTTGCTTGAGAAAAATGCTTGTGTTCGTTGTTGTGCTCTTATATTTATGGTTAGGTTTTCAATCTTTTGCACAAGAGGGAATACCCAATAGTAAATGGCAACTCAGGCAGATAAGCAATGAAGATGGTCTGTCGAATAGTGCTGTGAGTGCTATTTATAAAGATCGAAAAGGCTATTTGTGGTTTGGAAGCTGGGATGGACTTAACCAGTTTGACGGACATACTATTGTTAGGCATTACCCGGATTTGATGTCGCAAAACAAGCTCAGCAATAATATCATCTGGGATATTTTTGAACAGGAACTTGGGCTTTGGATAGTTACAGAGCGGGGAATAAATTTGTATGATTATGATTTTAAAACATTCACAAGCTGGTTCGGTGAAGATACCTTACGACTGAATCGCGAAAACGGACTGCGTGCTTTTGCTGATAATCAAGGCCAGGTTTGGCTTGTACAATATGGTGTTGGGCTGTACAAATTTAACGCAGAATCGTTTGAATTTGATCTTGTTACGATTAAGGAAGTCAATCCTGAAGTGCTGTTGCAATTAACAGGTGTGTTTAAGTTTGGTTCTCAAATTTATTTGATGCACCAAAGCAATGAAATTTATGTGATTGATGAGCTGGGAAATTTTCTGCGGAAGATAAGTCCGCAAATGCAATCATCTTCTGCCTTTAAAGTAGATTTAAACTGGTTTTTCAGCATTCATGAAAAACCCTATGCTGCTTTTCCTGATTCACAGGGTGGTCTGTGGATTGTGGATCTAAAATCAGGCGATTATAAATTGATTGGAAACGAAGTGATTGCGTCACCTGTTACAGCACTATTTGCGGACGATAGTCTAGAAAACATTATTCTGGGCACAGATAAAGGCAATATTTTAGTTTTAAATTTTGACGATTTCGAGGTGAAATGCCTGCTCAATCAGCTTCCTGATCTTGAAGAAAAAAAAGTAAAAATCTGGTCAGTTTTCAAATCGGGCAAACATATCTGGATTGGCACCGACGGCGAAGGTGTTTTTCAAATCAACACTTCCCCATTAGCATTTCAGGGTATCGAAAAAGGACCACTGCAAGAGCAGAAGTTAAGTCATAAGATTGTAAGAACCATTTATGAAGATAAATCCGGAAATTTATGGATTGGCACCAGAGGGAACGGCCTGAATAAAATCCCTTCCGATGGAGGGCCAACCATCATTTTTAACACTTCAAA
Organism: Bacteroidota bacterium; assembly: GCA_018830105.1. Lineage (GTDB taxonomy): Bacteria > Bacteroidota > Bacteroidia > Bacteroidales > F082 > UBA5536. Next base: position 456,557 of record JAHJTC010000004.1, on the reverse strand, counting down.
CGGCTTATCAAATGACGCTGTTCTGTCGCTTGCCGAAGATGATTTTGGTTATTTGTGGATAGGAACCGATGGATCTGGTATTGATATTTTAAATCTTGCAACAGGCGAATTCAGGCATTTTCCGGATGATTTTGAATCTTCTGGTTTACCGCAATTTGGATCGGTTTACGATATATGTATTGATATCTTCAACACAATTTGGTTGGGCACAAGTGGTTATGGTGTAGTCAGTATCACACCCGATTACAAAGAAAGTTTCTTCGATGTAAAGACTTTTACGCAGCTGGAAGGCAGAGGGGGAGCGAATGACCTCAGGGGAAATGTGGTGTTCTCGATTGTTGAAGAGCAACCTAATGTACTTTGGATTGGAACCCGCATGTCGGGCTTGCATCGTTACAACAGCCTTACGGGCGAGATACAGTTTTTTGGTCAGGCAGATGATCAAAGCAATGGTCTGAATAACTCAGATGTGCTTAGTTTGCTTAAAGGAACAAATAATGAACTTTGGATTGGAACAAGCGGTGGCTTGAACCTGTTAAACTACAATGGTCAAAAGCCTGAATTTAGTTACTATACAACGGCAGACGGACTTCCAAATCATACCATTCATTCCATGCTTGAAGATAAACAGGGGAATGTTTGGGTGAGTACAAATAATGGCCTGAGCCGATTGCTGAGGGATCAAAACCGTTTTGTCAATTACAACAGTGGTGATGGTTTACTGAATAGTGAATTTACGGATGGGGCAGCATTCAGAAGCCGGAATGCTGACAAACTTTTTTTTGGGGGCACCAACGGCGTTGATTGGTTTTATCCGGCTCAAATCCCGCTTTCAACTATCCAACCTGAAATTATTTTAACAGAATTTAGTGTGTTTAATAAAGCTGTTGAACCAGGGGATGAGGCGCAGATTTTGGAAAAGGATATTGATGCCACAGATAAAATTTATCTTAAACACAATCAGAATTTCTTCAGTATCTCTTTTACTACGATTAACTTTGACAACCCTGCCAAAATTTTTTTCAGTTATCGTCTTGCGCAGTTCAACGAAAAATGGGTAGATGTTGGAGAACAGCGCTTTGCAAATTTCACCAATGTGCCTCCCGGAACGTATAATTTACAACTTCGTGCTACTAATGAAGATGGTATTTGGTCGGATAAAATCCGAACCCTTGAAATTGTAATTACACCTCCATTTTGGAGAACTACATTGGCCTATATTTTTTACTTCTTGTTTTTCCTGTTGGTTGTATTTTTATTTTATCGTTATCAATCAAATCGCATCAAAAGAAAGCATCGCGAAGCTTTGGATGACTTAAACCGAAAGAAGGAGCAAGAGCTTAACCGGCATAAATTTGAGTTTTTTACCAATTTAGCCCACGAATTCCGAACCCCTTTAACGCTTATTTTTGCTTCTGCTGCTAACCTGATGGACAAAGCAAAACAGTTTCCTGTTGAGCAAAGCCTGTTTAAAAGCATTTACCAAAATGCCCTTCGGTTGCAAAAAATGATTGACGAACTACTTGCTTTTCAAAAACTTGATGCCGGACGCGAAGCACTAAAACTTCAGCAATTGGATCTGATTGGTTTTGTAAGTGACATTGTAGAAATTTTTCGTGTTTATGCCAGCGAAAAGGAGATCGACTTGATTTTTGAACCCGACGAACAGGAAAAGCATGTGCCATTTGACCCGGAAAAGCTGGAACGAATTTTGCTAAACCTACTCAGCAATGCAGTAAAATTCACACCACCTGGTGGAATGATCAATGTTGGGATACAAAGTTTTAAGAATGAACTACTTATAATCGTAAGAGATAATGGGATTGGCATTAAAAGTAAAGACTTACCACTAATATTTGATCGCTATTTTTATCAAAACCCAATTCCCGAGAGAAATCAGGCAGAGCATAAAAGTACCGGTATCGGTCTTTCCTATACTAAAAGTCTGGTTGAGATTCATAAAGGAAGAATTGAGGTGGAAAGTGAACCAAATTTGGGATCTTTGTTTAAGGTATTTCTGCCCATTTTATCAAACGCCAAGCCGAAAAATATTGAACTAAATCCACGAAGTAGCGAATTGCTCAAGCATTTGCGTGAAAGCATCAGTGAGGAATTTTTGATTCAGCAAAGCCTTGTTTTTGAAAACGAAACACAATCTGATTCATCAATAGAATCAAAATCCAAGTACAGAATTCTGATTGTTGAAGATGATGTTCAACTCTTGATGCTAATCAAGAAACTTATGGCAGAGCATTATGATGTGGAGACTGCAAGCGATGGAAAACAAGCATTAGATATTTTAAACAAGAAAAGAATAGATTTGGTAGTAAGCGATGTAATGATGCCTAATATGAGCGGTCTCGAACTAGCTCAAACCATTAAAGAAGATTTGATTACGAGTCACATTCCTGTAATCCTACTTACAGCAAAATCTGCTAATGAGCATGTGATTGAGGGCCTTGAGACAGGTGCTGATGGCTATATAGCTAAGCCCTTTCATCCGCGGCACCTGTATTTGCGCATAGCAAAATTGCTCGAAACCCGCGAGATTTTAATGGAGGGTATTAGAAAGAATTTTGATAAGCAAGCCGAAATTGAAGAGCAGCATCTGTCGGATCGAGACCGTAAATTGTTGGAAAAGGCGCATGATTTTATTGCAAATCATTACCAGGATGATCATCTGAACGCTGATGTTTTAGCTAATGTACTTGCTTTAAGTAAAGCACAGCTTTACAGAAAAATCAAAGCGCTTTCAGGGCTCACACCTCATGGGTTGATTAAGAATTTCAGGTTAATAAAAGCCAGAGATTTTATCAAAGAAGGTAATCATAGCATTAGTGATATCGTGTTTATGACGGGCTTTAATAATCGCGCCTATTTTTACCGTTCTTATCGTGAGCTATTCAACGAAACACCAGGCGAAATGCACAAGCATAAATAGAGAATCTCATTGCATAACAGTCATTTCTAAAACGAAAAAAGGCCACCCTTTTGAGGCAGCCTTTTTTCGGAAGATAATCCAAACTGTTTTAGCGAATAATCACTTTTACAGCTTGTTTCAAACCACTTTCAGTAGTCAGGTGTAAGATATAAACACCTGAGCTTAGGTGATGCGAAAGTTTCTGAGTGCCGATTCCGTTCAACTCCGTCTGCATCATTGGCTGACCCATCAGGTTGTAAACATCAAGCCGAAGCTTTTCGGTGCTAGCTTTTTCAATGACAAACTGCTGTTGCGTGGCATAGACTTTCAAAATAGCTGCCAGATTATCAGCTAAGCCAATTTCGATCAGATCAATCACAAGAATTTCATCCAGGCCACCAACAGGATTCACCGTATTTGTAGTGCCCCAAACGCCATCAGCTGCTTGGTAGGTTTTTAAAACTGCACCATCAACCAAATCACGAATTTCGATAAGTTGAATACCGTTTTCATTCGAATTTGGAATGATAGTACCCCAATGGCCATCATTGCCAGCAACTTCATCCTTGTAGAAGGTGGCGTACTGAGAAATACCGGCAAAGTCGATTCCGGTAGTTTCAATACTTGTTGCAGCAATGGGCTGTCCTTCGCGGTTGTTGTCGTACAGCAAGGCAAAACTTTTTGGCAGATCGCCTGAAATAGCTCGGATTGCTGTACCTTGTGTAGGATCGTTTTCTGTTCCGAAGTTGATTACAGTCGCACCATTTGTAGTAGTAAGGTATGTTTCAGTGGCAGTTCCATCATTACCATCATTCAGGCGAACCCTCATAAACACCTCATTACCAGGAGTAAAACGCGAATTTGCGGTAGCTTCTGTAATGAACCAGCCCGAATAACTTCCATCACTATCTGTTGTGAATAATCCATAGGATCCATCTGTTGAGAAACTTGGACTGGTACTGCGATAGAAATTACCCGAAAGATTTGTAAAGATTACATTACCAGCCCCATTTGTTGTTGCATCATCTCCTGCTACTACTGCCTGATTGATGTAGCGATAGGTGGCATCGGCTGTAAGGTTGCTAAGTGTAAGCCAGTAGGCATAAGGCAAACGGTTATTATTGGTACCGTTTATACCCTGAATGTACTGAGGCACAATTTCAAAGCTTATCGCTGGTACAACTTCGCCGGTAACTTCACCATTAAGTGTAACAAGTACTTCAGGCGCATTTCCACCTGTGTGAGCAATTGTTTCACCTTCATAAAGTCCAACTTCCAGGTCTGCTTTCATGCGCACGTACACTGTTATTGGCTGACCAGTAATTACACCATCAGCAAATGGGAAATCGAGCGAAGTGACAAAGCTGTTGTCATCAATCGAAATCTCATAATTTTCAGGAGCTGCTACAGTGATGTTTCCACTTCCTTCCAGATTCTGTCCTGAGAGCTGGTAGGATTGTGATGCTGAAGGACCTTCACCAACGAAATAACTAAATCCATTGAGTGTAGCAGGATTCACTGTGAGGTAAGGATCAGTGATGTTGGCATCTTCGAAGTCGTTGAGATTACGGGCAACCAATTGCATATCATCATTGAACTGAAGAATTACACCAGTGATATTCTGCAATTCAACAGGAATATCAGTACCAATATAATCAACATCACTATAATGTGTGCGGAATATGCCATCGCCACTTGGATCAGTGATGTCGTAGTTAACGCCATCTTCAAACAGTCCGTCTGTGAGGAAGTCAACCATATTAACAGTAACAAGTTGTGCCTGATAGGTATTGTCAAGATCACTCAGTGATACTAACAAAGGATCTACTGTATTACCGGTGCTTGTAGCAGCGCCCGGATCAGATTGTGGAACAAACTGTAGCATCTCGGCATAAGTTGAAAGGGTACCAGTTATTCCGGTAATTCCATCATACAAATCGTAGGTAGTAGTAATGTTACCGCTGTTGTCATCAATCAAAATGGCTGCAGTGGCATCCTGAATGAATTTTTGGTTGCGCTCGCTGCTCTGGAAAGTCAAAATTGCTTCGCCAGTCAGTTGGTAAACGGTTCCGTCTGTAGAACCCAGCCGCAGTTCGGCAATTGTAGCCACCTGAACCACATCACCAAAGGTGTAATTGGCACTGCTAACTGCACTGTTGGTGTAGCCATCGAGTTCGCCATAAGCCCAGATTGTAGTTTCCTCGGATACATTCACTGGTGCGGTAAATTCCGTCCAGGGGCCGGTAGCTGATTCGGTGCTGTAGAAAACTGTTGCACCGCTGGTGGCCGAACTGATCGTTACATCAATCGGATCGAAGTAATTGCCAGCTGGAGGATTGAATGTTGGAGCCAACACAACTGGTGTGCCACCATCGTAAGCAGTCCAGGAAATATTGTCAATCACAACTTGTCCGTCGCTATTATTTACATTCATGAATTTGATAACAACCTGACCCGGAACATTCACAACGATGTCACCTGAATTCTTCACGATATCCTGCTCGCCGGCAGAAGTAACAGTGCCTACAACCACATCATTCACCATTATATTCAGGTTCACATCGGTACTGAAGGCCTGCATATAATCAAAGTTGATCACACCAATTCCACCATCGAGTAATCCTGAATAAACATTGGACTGTGGGTCGCGATTACGGCCCAAAGTAATGGATTCATCTGTGATTTGCAGGTCGCCTCTTGCCTGAACATAGGTCCATGTTGAGCCGTCCTGTCCGAGGAAGGTTCCATCAACATAGGAGTTGCCATCATAATCCAGGTTGGCAAAGGTTTCGAAACCGCCACCAGCTGAAGGGTCACTTACGTTTCCATTGAGGGTAACAGTCTTGTTAGTGGCTCCTGTTGAAGTGGCTAAAACCTGCTCGCCATTGTAAGTGCCCACATCCAAACCTGCTTTGAGGCGCACATAAACAGTAGTTTCATCCACAGTTCCGTCAGTAGGTGTGAGTAAAACAGGATCTGTAGCTACAAAGCTTCCGCCTGTGCCTAAAGAGATTTCATAATTTGCAGGAGCATCAAGGCTAAGATCGGCTGTGAGATTCAGCGCGCTTACAACAAAGCTTTGCTCTGCCGAAGGACCATTGCCAATTTCATAGTTGAATCCGTTCAAAGTGGTCGGACTAACAGCGATGAAAGGATCGGTGATATTGGCTTCTTCGAAATCAGCCAGACTTCTTGGAACAAGCTGCATGGTGCTTGAAAACTGAAGAATCACACCGGTGATGTTTTGTGTAGTGGTTGGAATTGGCTCACCAATATAATCCAAATCACTGTATTGGGTGCGCATTACGCCGCTGCCACTGGGATCAGTTATAGTATAGTTCTGTCCTGAAGCAAAATTACCGGTAGCTTCAAAGTCAGCAAAGTTTACTGTTACAAGCTGCGCCTGATAAGTGTTGTCGAGCTCATCAAGACTTACTTCAACTGGTGTAACAGTATTTCCTGTGCTTGAAGCCGCTCCCGGATCGGTTTCCGGTACAAACTGCAACATATTACTGTAAGTACTTAGTGTACCGCTAATTCCGGTTATGCCATCATATAGATTGTAGCTGGTAGTAATGGCACCACCATTATCATCAATCAAGATAGCGCCGGTTGCATCCTGGATAAATTTCTGGTTGCGGGTGCTGGTCTGGAAGGTAAGAACAGCTTCGCCGGTAAGTTGATAAACTGTACCATCAGTTGCGCCTGCTCTGAGTTCGGCAATAGTTGCAACTGAAACCACATCTGTAAAGGTGTAAGCTGCACTCACTACCGGGCTGTCTTCATGGTCATCAGCAGTGGCATAAGCCCAGATTGTAGTGGCATCATCCACAGCAATAGGGGTGGAGTAAGCAGTCCAGGGGCCATTTTCGGAGCTTTGACTGAAGAAGATATCTGCATTTGCAGTGGCAGAACTTAAAGTTACGTTAACAGGATCAGCATAGCTTCCGGCAGGCGGGTCAAAGCTTGGGGCAGCAGCAACAGGTAAACCTCCTTCGTAAGCTGTCCAGGCAACATTGTCAATTACCACTTGTCCGTCGCTATTATTGGCACTGATAAATTTGATTGTAACAGGGCCATCAACATTGACAGTGATCGTTCCTGAGTTTTTGATCACATTTTGTTCGCCATCAGAAGTTACATTTCCTACAACAACATCATTCACCAACACATTAAGGTTTACGCCTGTGCTAAATGCCTGCATATAGTCGAAGTTGATGGTGCCGATTCCACCGAAGATGGTTCCTGAATATACATTGGCCTGTGGTGTGCGGTTGCGGCCAAGCATGAGCGCTTTTCCAGTGATTTCAACATCACCACGCGATTGGAAGTAGGTCCAGGTACTGCCGTCTTGTCCAAGAAAACTGCCATCAGCATAGCTGCTTCCTTCCAGATCGAGGTTGGCAAAAGTTTCTAATCCACCGCCACCTGCTGATCCGTCATAAACTGTACCGTTTAAAGTGATTACAGCGTTTTCGGCTCCGGAAGAATTGGCAACGATTTCTTCGCCATTGTAATTACCGAGATCCAATCCTGCTTTCAAGCGCACATAAACAGGTGTTTCTTCAACAACGCCATTCGTGTGGTTAAGAATGATAGGGCTTGTGGGAACAAAATTACTTCCGCCTGTGGGCGAAATATCAAAATAAGGGGAACTCGTTGTAACACTAATTCCAGAAGTGAGGTTAACACCACTGATCATGAAAGATTGCGGGTTTGAAGGACCTCCGCCTACAGGATAGCTCAACCCGTTGATTACCATAGGATCAGCAAAAATAGTAGGATCAGTAATTGGTGCATCTTCAAAGTCTTCCAGACTTCTTGGAATCAGCTGCATGGTGCTGCTGAATTGCATGATAACAGCTGTTAGATTTTGTGTTGTTTCAGGAATTGGAGTTCCGATATAATCCAAATTACTGTATTGGGTGCGCATCACGCCATTTCCAGTAGGATCGGTGATGGTGTAATTGCTTCCCTGCGAGAAGTTTCCTGTTGTATTGAAATCAACAAAATTCACCTTTACCAGCTGTGCCTGATAAGTGGCATCCAAAGCGTCGAGTGTAACTTCAACCGGAGTGATGGTATTTCCTGTACTTGTTGGCGCTCCGGCATCGGTCTGTGGAACAAACTGCACCATATTTTGGTAAACAGATAAAGTACCGGTTAATCCTGTGATTCCGTCGCCAATTTCGTAGGCTGTGGTAATATTTCCGGCTGCATCATCAATGAGGATACCTGCTGTGGCATCCTGAATAAATTTCTGGTTGCGGCTCGAACCGGCAAAAGTAAGAATTGCCTCTCCGGTAAGCTGGTAAACTGTTCCATCAGTTGCTCCCTGGCGGAGTGCAGCAATATCAGCTACTTGTGTAACGCTAGTTACCTCGCCGGAAACAGGAAGTTCAACCAAACCAATATTCACATCTTGATGCGAAATGGCTTCATCTTTTTCGCCAGCAGTTAAACCGGCTTTCATACGAACGTAAATCGTACGTGGCTGTGCAATCAACTCACCATCTGCATATTGAAGAACAAGACTATTGAACCAGTCACTATTATCAATTGAAATTTCAAAACTTGCAGGAGCCGTAACATCAACCAATCCACTTCCGACAAAATTGAATCCACTAACGGTATAACTTTGAGAAGTTGAAGGGCCTTCGCCCAATTCATATTCAAAGCCGCTAAGTGCATCAGGGGTAAGCACGAGAGCAGGATCCAGAATGACAACGGTGTATGATTGCTCGGCAGAGGTCGTTTCGGCTGCAAGATCATCTGCGGCAGTGATGGCATAGTAAACTGAAGTTCCACCAGCCTGGGCAGGTATATCAGTATCAGTTGTATAAGTGTCGCCACTGCTTACACTCATCGAGATGCTGTTGCTAAGGTTGCCGCTGGTAGTTCCCCAGTTGAGAATAACAGAAGCAATCGTACCATCGCTATCAGTAACATCGGCTGAAACGCTCACTGTTTGATCATCCATGATGTCGGTAGCAGGAGTTTGGGTTATGTTGGCGATTACAGGAGGAATATTTGCCGGGCCGTCAAAGGATGTCCATGTGATGTCATCAATAATTACCTGTTTTGCAGTTATATTGGTAATTTGAATAGTGAAACCTCCTCCAATATTGATGTCGTTGACTTCAAAAATGTGTTCGTCATAATCATCAAACGGTGTTGAGGTGCCTTGAGAAATGCCGTTTATAAATAATTCAACCTGACGATCGCCACCACCTGTAAAACCTTTATAAAGCTTAACACTGAAGCTGCCTATGCCACCGCTTATAGTTTCAGAAGTGATTGAACTATTACTAGAAGCCTGGCGAAGCATGAGCGCCGGAAGATTTATGCCGGAATTATTAGCATCGCCATTGCCATCTCTGGACGCAATATAAGTCCAATCTATTCCGTAATTGCCCGTAAATGTATTGTCAGCATAAGAGCCTGTTGCATTGCTATTTGTGAAATCTTCTATAAATCCATCGAAGAAAACGCTTACGGTTCCGTCCAAAGTCACAGTTTGATCCACAGCATCTGTTGCGGCAGCAGTTATTTGCTGTCCGTTGTAGTCTCCTGCTGAAAGTCCAGCTTCCAATCGTGTGTAAAGTGTTGTAGTAGCAACGCTTCCCGCTGTTTGGGTAAGTGTGATTGCTGTGGATTGGAAACTGACATCATCAGATGAAATTTCGTAGTTAGCTGGCGGTGTTACAGTGATATCAGAAGTGAGGTTAGTGCCTTCAACAGTAAAGCTTTGTGAGGCTGATGGGCCACTGCCTTCTTCGTATGTAAAGCCTGTGAGGGATGTTGGGTTGATCGCCAAGGTTGGTGTAGCAACAATTTGTTCTTCAATAACAATATTATCGATTTGCCATGAACGATAACTCCCTGCCTCGTATCGATACTTTAAAGCAAACCATACAGAAGTACCAGTAATTGCTGAAAGATCAATTTCACCTGATGAAACCCATTCCTGCTCATTTGTTGGTTGTGTAAAGGCCAATTCTGTCCATATTGCCGATACAGGATCCCCAATGCCAGAATAATCAGTTGAATAGTAAAGCTTTAAATAATTTGCTGCATCATCGGCACCAAATCTTTTCCAACTATCGAAAGTCAATACTTCATCGCTATAGCTGTTTAAATTTATACCTGGAAGAATGAGCCAATCTTCCTCAATATCACCGCTGTTATAGCCGTTCATTTGAGCCCAACCACCTGAATTCCAGTTCCATTCTTTGGTGTTACCTGATACACTAAAAGTGTAAATATCACCTAAATCTGTGTCAAAAGTTTCAGTGTAAGGCAGGCTGGTAGTAGCTGGATCAGTAACCGCATAGCTTTGCTCTGCTGAGGTTGTTGTTGCTGGCTCATCATCAGTAGCTTCAATCACATAATAAACTGTTGTGCCATCAGCTTGAGCCGGTATATCAGTTGTTGTCGTATAAGTATCACCGCTTCCGCCATTTGACATGTTGATTGTGCCACCGGAATAATCTCCGCTTGTTGTACCCCATTTCAATTCAACGGTATTCAGGGTGCCATCGCTGTCAGTAGCATCAGCCGAAACAGAAACAGTTGTGCTTGAACTGATACCTGCAGAAGGTGTTTGTGCGATATTAGTAATTGAAGGAGGAATATTACCCCCTGCAATTGGAGCAATCCCAAATCCGGTTAAATCACTGACAGGATTAGTACTCACCGTTTCAAATCGTTCGCTTGGATCAGTCCAGCCGTCTGTATCTCCACTAGTAATACCATTAAGTAACTGGATGTTTTGATTGGCAGTAGAAACTCCATTTCCACTCCAGGATGAACCCGGGTCGCTTCCGGGTGTGCCCAGAACATCTGTAATTGTGCCACCATATTTTACCACCAAAGCATCATCACCGTTAAAATTGAAGCCTTTTTCGTAGAATGTAGCACCATTTCCTTCGGTAACAGCTTGCATGTCAGAGGTGCCAATAACTATTACTTCTCCGTCTGCAAGGGTGCCAGCATCAAGCAAATAATCTTGTGAAGGAGCACCACCGTTCGAGCCTTTCTCAATCACAAGATTATTAGTAGCAAAATCGAGTGTAGCTCCGGTATTATTCCATATTTCAATACCCTTTGGAGTTGTGCCTGAATTTGTTTCAACATACTGGCTGATAATCTGGCCTTGTGTTGAAACAAACATGAACATCATGGCCATCACGGCCATCAATCGTAGTTTTTGTCTCATAAGTTTTGTTTTGAAAATAATGATAAGCTATTGAATTATAATTAATTATACTTTTAAAAGTGCACGCAAAAGGATGAGCAAGTTAAAGATATTTTTGAATGCTTAAAGTGTTTGCAAAAGTAAGTTGTTCACTTGTTATTAACTTTAAGTCAGCATTAATTCTTTTCTTTGTGGGTCTGCGGAATTTGCTGGCTTTCGGCCAGGGCCGCGTTGGTGTATCGAATATCTTCACTTACTTCATTCCCAAGCCATTCTGGTCTTTCAAATATTTCTGCGGGATGTTTCAATTCGATTTCGGCGATGATAAGTCCTTTTAGATTGCCTAAAAACTCATCCACTTCAAAGGTGTGGCCTCCCTGTGGAATGAGATGTCTGATCTTTTCTATTTTTCCCAAAGTGCAGCGCTCAAAAAGTATTGTGGCCTCATCCATATCAAGCGGCTTTTCCCACTCAAACCTGCTGATTTCGTCTGCCTCTGGTTTGCCTTTGATGGTGATCCAGGCTTTAGGCTCTGCTATTCTAATGCGTATCGTATGTTGTTCATCTTTGCAAAGATAAGCTTGTTTTATGGCGATGCTTTGCAAAATAAAGGAGCGAAAATTGCCTTCGACTAAAAACTTTCTTTCAATTTCCATCATAGCGTGTTTCTGAGTAAAAAGTGTAAAGGGATGTGCAGCCGCTCCCTCCAAAAAATCTCGTTGTGTTTGTCGCCTTCTGCCCTGTAGGTCAGCCAGTTTTTGCCTACAGAATAACCAATTGCGCTCATTTGGCGATCCATTTCCTCCTGGTGAATTTGATACGTAGTATCGAAGCCGTCCGTGCCATAATCGAAATATATGCGATGCTTTCCTGGAGCAGGAAGATGTGCTCCAAGCCAGTTAATGAAAGGTTTTGAAAAGCCTTTGTCGTCCAGTTCTTCTCCCAAAGGCCAATGGGTGCTCAGGCAGGCTGCTCCGCCAAAAATTTCAGGATAACTTGCCAGCGCATAAGCCGATATCAGTCCTCCCATACTTGAACCGGCAATAAAGGTGGAATCAGCATCAGTTTGAACTGCATAATTGGCATCGATAAATGGTTTTAGTTCAGTCACTAAAAATTTCAGATACGCATCACTCAAAGGAATATTTCCATTTTTGAAGTGGATTTTTCGCTTTAGGGCTGCCGGTAGTTTTTCATAGGCTGCCACCGGAAAGTATTCCTGGTACCTGAGGTCGGTATTCCAGATGCCGACAATTATTGTTGGTCTCACTTTTTCTTCATCAATCAGCTTTTGCATAGCACGATCGGCGGCCCAGCTAATCCCATTAAAGGCGTGTTCGGAATCAAATAGGTTTTGGCCGTCGTGCATATAGAGCACAGCATATTTTTTTTAATGATCGAATTTATTGGGTAACCAAACATCTATTCGGCGCGCCTCCACATATTCGGAAGGGAACATAGCTACACTGTGCAATTTTCCAGCTTGGGGCTGCTGACGCTGGTAACCAAATTGAACACTCAACGGCATGACTAAAAGGGTGTAAATTTGTAATTGCACCAAATGTAATGCAATGAGATTGCAAAGGTAGCACCATTATTCTTCCTGGCTGAAATCTGCTTACTATTTTGTGGTTTTACATTTTTTAGCGCAAATTTCTAGACCTTATTATTATTAATTTCATTTTTTTTATTCCAAGAACCAATCATTTCAGGTCACTTTTAATCAATGTTTGCTATGCGAAAAAATTTTAGCAATTTTGTTTTCTGGCAGTATGTTGCTTTTAAAAAGTTCAAAAATAGTTGCGTTAAACTGGTTTATTCAGAAAACAGATTAAATTTGCGTTAGATAAAACAATAATCATTATGAAACAGGTTATTTTAGGTTCAGGAGGAAGCATTGGTTATTTGCTGGCTAAAGAATTGGTGCGTTTTAAGACTGATATTCGATTGGTAGCTCGTAACCCAAAAAAAGTAAATGATACAGATGAAACCATGCAAGCCGATTTGCTCGACCCACAGAAGGTAATGGAAGCGGTTGAAGGTTGCTCGGTGGCCTATCTCACGGTTGGATTGGAGTACAAGGCTGCAGTTTGGGAGCTGCAATGGCCTCAAATTATGACCAATACAATCGAAGCTTGTAAGAAACATAATTGTAAACTGGTATTTTTCGACAATGTTTATATGTATGATCCTGAGCAGATTGGATTGATGACAGAAGATACACCCATTGCGCCACAAAGTGTTAAAGGAAAAGTACGTGCCAAGATAGCCCAACAGCTGATGGATGAGGTAAAAGCAGGTAACTTACAGGCATTGATAGCCAGAGCAGCTGATTTTTACGGACCCGGCGAGATTAATAGTATCCTGAATGAAACAGTGCTTAAGAATTTTGCCAAAGGAAAAAAAGCAAATTGGATGGGTAAAGTGGATGTTCCACATTCGTTTACCTATGTGCCTGATGCTGCAAAAGCAACTGCCATGCTGGGTAATTCAAAAGATGCCTGGGGTCAGGTCTGGCATTTACCCACAGCTCCTGATCCGCTCACAGGAATTGAATGGATGGAGAATATTGCCGCAGAAATAGGAACAAAATGTCGTTACAATGTTTCAGGTAAAGGACTTATTAAAATCCTGGGCTGGTTTATTCCCATATTGAAGGAAATGCCCGAAATGCTCTATCAATATGATCGGCCTTATGTTTTCGACAGCACAAAGTTTGAACGGAAATTCAGGTTCGAACCGACACCTTATGTAAGGGGAATACGAGAAACCGTGAAAGCCTTGCAATAAGTTTTAAATTAATTCCCAGTTATACTAAGAAGTTTAATCCTTTCGTTTATTAACGAATTAAAACTTCTTTTCAATGATCAAGACCAAGCCTTTTATCAGCTGGATACTGCTATCAGTGGTGTTTACTTTGCTTTTTTATAAGCAATATATTGGATTAAACTTCTTATTTTTTGAGCTATTGCTGCTTTTTACAGCCAGAAATATTTATGGGTGTTTCATTCAAAGTGTGCAGGCAAAAATTCTCTTGATCTTATTACTTAGTAGCTTGATAGCAGTAGTTATCGTTAATTCGGCGCTTGCTATTGTCGCCAATATCATTTTTCTATTGTTATTGGCCGGCTGGCTTGCTCAGCATCAGCTTCCAAATCTTATGCTGGCCTCCCTGTCGGTGGTGCGTAATATTTTTACGGCACCAATCAAAGGAGCTATCGGCTTATTAAATGTGATAAGTAAACAACAGGATGGACGTTTTCGCGCTGTCCGAATTTTTCTCTTTCTGATTGTTTTACTTGTCACACTTTTCTTGTTTATAAGTGTGTATGCCAGTGCAAGTCCCTGGTTTGGTAAGTTGTCAGAGGCTTTTCTTGAGCGAATAAATGAGTGGATAGTACAAATCAACATCGAATGGTTGCCCACCTTTATTTTAGGAATACTACTTACATCCTTATTTCTGTTTTCCGGAGCTGAGAAACTATTGTCCTATTTTGAACAAAAGCCCGATGCGATGCCGTTAAAAGCTCCGGTTGAAAGCACGAAGCTTTTTCGTGGTGGAGCAATCGTTTTGGTGATCTCCTTGAATTTGATGCTATTGATCGTAAATTGGTTTGATCTGAAAAATGTTTGGTTATTCTTTGAGTGGAATGGCGATTTTTTGAAACAATTTGTTCATGAGGGTACCTATATGCTGCTTTTTTCTGTCGCTCTTGCTGCAGCTATCATGCTAGTCATCTATTCAAATGCTTCTACCACTATTCAAAAGGATAAATGGTTGGCTGGTTTAAGCTATTTCTGGATCGCACAAAATATCTTCCTGGTTTTCTCTGTTGGAATGCGTAACTACTGGTATATGAGTTATTTTGCTTTGGCCTACAAGCGCATTGCCGTTGTTTTCGTGCTTATTTTATTGCTCGCCGGACTTGTTTTACTGCTGTGGAAAATTAAAAACCAGCGATCTGTTTATTGGCTAATCAAGCAGAGTAGTCTGGTATTTTTTCTGATTTTCGGAATTGCCGCCATTTTTAATTGGGATGGAATAATTGCGCGCTACAATCTTGCGCATTACCAAAAATCCTTTGTCCATTTCGATTTTTTGGTTCAGTTATCAGGGAAAACACTGCCTGTTTTAGATAAAACAAAAGCTGAACTTTACCGCATAGAAGAGGCGCAACAGCAACTATTTTTTCTGGAAGGTGATTTTATGAATGCGGATGAGTTTCATAAGGTTGTTCAAAAACAAAAGACAGTTTTTTTGAATGAGCAGCAGGAGAAGTCGTGGCTATCCTGGAATTATGCAGATTATAGGGCAGCCGGCAAATTAAATTCACCGGCTGCACCCTGAAAATTTATTCTGCTATAATCAGTTTCTTTATGCGTGTTTCGAATG
This sequence comes from Bacteroidota bacterium, assembly GCA_018830105.1. Lineage (GTDB taxonomy): Bacteria > Bacteroidota > Bacteroidia > Bacteroidales > F082 > UBA5536. The sequence goes on along the minus strand of JAHJTC010000004.1, from coordinate 441,047 downwards.
CGTTTTTAAGTTCAAGCGTATAAACACCAGCTGCAAGCCAGCTAACATCAAGCTGAAGAGTATTTTTTGATGCATCAATGGGCTGTCTATAAACAATTTGATTGTTTACTGCTCGCAGGCTTAACTCACCATTATGGCTAAAGTCAGCAGGGATTTCAATCCACAACACCGTCTTTGCAGGATTCGGATAAAAGCTCAGCTGCTTTTTTTCTTGCTGTAGAGGTGCCAAACCAACAGGCGCATTCAAACCACCTGAATAGCAAACGATTTTCCCTTCTCGTCCGCCGACTACCATTTCCCATGAATAGTCGCCGGTCATATCTGGAATTACAGTTAACCCATCCACGGCCTGACCAAATGGTGCCGAAAAAAGCTCTGCTCCGTCACTACCATCATAAAATCCGGCATAATTGCTCTGATAAAGCGTTCCGGCAGCCAAATCAGCAATCAAATCTCCGGTTATATCCGGAATAGGTTGCACGTTCCACACCTTATCCGGCATAGCCTTGCTATAAAGCTGATCGCCATTTTGTCCATCATAAACAATGAGTGAGTTGCCACTATAGGCCATCGCTATATCGGTAAGTCCATCAGCATTGATATCTCCCAGCGGAATAAGACGCAAAATAATATTGTTACCGGCAAAGCCTTGTGCCAGCAAATCGCCATTTGTAGCATCAAGCAGATACAGCTGACCATTGAAGCTTCCTGCAATCACATCTTTCACGCCATCCTGGTTGATGTCATCAAGTTGTGCCAGCGCCCAAACCGAGGTTCCGGAAGTGGAATAAGTCCATAAAATACTGCCGTTGCTTCCATCAATGGCTTTGGTAAATCCTTGTGTTTCGCCGGCATCAGAGCAGCCCGCAAGCGCATCTGGAATATCATCGCCGTTTACATCTTCAATAGCGATTACAGAAAAACCTGCTCCTCCCAAAAAGGCTTCCCAAATCACATCGCCTGTTTTTCCATCTAGGCAATAAGCCCGCCGAGGGCCATTATTATCCTGATTGTTTCCGGCAGCAGCAAGCACATCAGGGAATTCATCGCCGTTATAGTCTGTGCTGGCATCAACCTGATAAACCCAGCCACCGCCGCCATAATTTGAGGTGCTGTGTTTCCAGATTTGCTGTCCGGTTTTTCCACTAAGGGCCACGATTGAACGATCTCCCCAGGCAGTTCCAACAATAATATCTTCATAGCCGTCATCATCCATATCAGGAATTGTTGACAACCCATCCTGCTGGTAAACAGCACCTGAATAGATTTCCCGTTCCCAGATTTGCTGCGAAGTGCCTGAGGCATTTCCATTGATCACCCTTATGATGTTGTCTTCGGTGCATACAACTAAATCTGATTTCCCGTCACCGGTGATATCTGCTATCGGTGTCATGGCTTTTGGACTCTCGTCAAATGACTCAGGCACCTGATAGGACCAAAGCTGTGCGCCAATTTCATAGGCCTGTGTTAGTGCACTTCCTTCGAGCTGAATGGGGTAGGGGTTGTCACTGCCGCTATTGGTAATGAGGATAGTGGCATTATGATCACCCGCTGATTGCGGAATAAACCATACAATCAGTTCTACCATCCCCAGCGAGGAAATATTAATGGGTATTTGAAAAGTAGACTCGAGATAAAAGTTCTCGTCAAAAAGGTCAATAGCATCAAGGGTGAGTATTTCGTCTCCATAGTTTTGCAGGATAATGTGTTGTTTTTTGCTGGCTTTTGTACGAATGGTTTCAAAATCAACAAGATCGAATTCAGCGATTAGCGCCGGGCCATCAAAAAGTCCGTGACCGCTCAACTCCACTTCAACCGTGGGATTGATAGGGTCGTTGGATGAAATAATGGCTTCTCCTTCAAAAAAGCCATGTTCGGCAGGAGCAAAAATCAGCTCAATTTCTGTGTTCTCGCCGGCATTAATCGTAACAGGAAAACTAACATTGGCTGTTACCGGGATATTATTGGTAAAAGTTATCTCGCTGATTTCGAGCGGAGCAGAGCCATCATTGAAAACACTCATCTGCCAGCTGCTGCTTTCGCCAATGGTGGTGTTGGGAAACTGAAAAGCAGTTTGCGGCAGGGTGATGGCGGGTGTGCCGGCACCCGAAAGGTCAACCTTGTAGAGGGTGCTGTTGCCTCCCAGCGGTCCGTCAACATACCAAAGGTAGGTGCCGTCATAAACAATGCCTGCAGGTTTTTCGTTTTCACAGCTCTGACTTTCGAGCAGGGTTCCGTCAGAAGTGGTTTTATAAAGCATATTGGCATTGTAATCAGCCATCCAAAGGTCGTTATCCTGCAAACAAAGATCCCAAACTTGATTGTTAGGAGGAGTAAACTGGGAGAGCACAGTGCCACTTTCATCAATTTCATAGACTGTACCGGGATCAGGATAATAGGTTGAAACCCAAAATCCATCGGGCTTTGCAGCAATTCCTGACATATAGGTGTCCTGTAAATCAATTTGAGACAACACTTCGCCGGATAAGCTTAATTCCAAAGCATAGGCGTTGCTGCTGTTTTCGCGATCTAAAATCCAGAGGCTGCCGTCTTTAAAGGTCATGCCATAGCTGTCGCCAATTTCCGGACTGGTAAACAGCAACGCTTCCTGCCCCAGAACCGGATCGAACTGGTAAACATTGTTTCCGTTCGCACCGTAAATTCCAAAATACAGCATATTGCCGTCGGTTGCCAATCCTGAGGCCTTTCCGGGAATATCATAGCTGGCAACTATTGTCCATTCCGCTCTGGCGTAATTAAAAATCATCAAAAACGCTGCAAGGAAAAAAGTAAAAAGGTTTTTCATAATAAAACTGGTTTTGATTGATAATAACTTTCAGCACAAAGTTAAGCCATTTGAGCTTTTTATCAAACAAATCGTTTAAGCAATCCGGCTAATCATAGATGAAATAGGGGAGTAGGCCTGTTTCGTGGCAGAACTTGCACAAATTCACCCAGGGTGTGACCATTTTCGTTTAAGGCTTCTACCGCTTTGGCATGGGCAAGTTCAGGTGAATTGTTGTGCTGACTAAGGTGACATAAAAATACCTTTTTTATTCCTTTGTGAAAATGGCTTTTCAAAAAATTGGCAGCATCAGTATTGCTCAAATGCCCTTGATCACCTTTGATACGTTGTTTTAAATGGTAGGGATATTTTCCGTATTCAAGCATCTCTTCATCATAATTTGACTCCAGAATGATAACAGAGGCCTTTTTAAGGAATTTAATGGCTTCCTGATTAATATAACCGAGATCAGTGGCTAAGGTAAGGCTGGCATAGCTATTTCTAAGATGAAAACCAACATTTCCGGCGCCATCGTGTGAGACCTTAAATGCACTGATTTCCAGTCCGGAAAGTAAATATTTTTGATTAGTGCTAATGGGAACTAATAGCTCCGGGTTGATTTCACTGGCCAGGTAATGCCTCATTATCCCCTGCAAGCATGCCTCAGTAGCCATCACCGGAAGTTGGTATTTATTAGCCAAAACTGCCAATCCTTTAATATGATCCCCGTGATCATGGGTTACGAATACAGCTTTGACCTGTCCGATGCTCACGCCATTATCTGCCAGCGCTTTCACAATGCGCCGCGCACTAATTCCGGCATCAATTAAAATGCCTTCTTCGCCATAGCCTACATAATAACTGTTTCCACTACTACCGCTGGCCAGACTGCAAAAAACAAAAGGATAGAGACTTGAAAAGAGATCCAAAATGATTGTTTAGGCTGCAAAAGTAACGAAAAGCATCAGGTTTTTAACCTCCTTTTTCCAATACGGGGCTATCAAATATTGTTTATTTTTGTAACAAATACTGCTATCATGAATATTCAAGCGCAAAAACTGGATCTGATCGAATGGATCATCAGCTCGGAAGACAAAGATTTAATCAGGTATTTGTGTAAAATCAGGTCGGTGCAATCCTATGCCCCCGATTGGTCACAGCTGCTTCGCGCTGATGAACTTGAGGTTGTACATCAGAAGTTGATGCAACTTGAGAAAGATTCCCAAAAGCGCCAAAACATTGCAGACAAATTGTATGAAGGTTATTTGTAATCATTGCTTTATGGTGTCAGCTTTTGTTAAGGTACACCAGCAATCAAACGCATTATTTACTCATTTTTTTAATAATTTATGTCTGATCTAAACTTTAATCCCAACGCTGCAGCAACTGAAAATGCCGGAATTTTCGGCCTTCCTTTCGATGCAGCTCAATCTAAAATTATTATTATACCGGTTGAGTGGGAACTTACCACCAGCTACGGCAAAGGCACAGCCAAAGGACCAGCGGCCATTAAATCGGCTTCCATGCAGGTAGATCTGCATCATCATGATTATCCCGAATTATGGGAAAAAGGAATCTGGCTGGATGAGTTTCCAGCTTCCTTGCGAACGCTTCACAATAACTTATTGCCTGTTTCGGAGCAAATTATCCGTGCAGCTGAAACCGGCGATCTGGAAACGAAAGCAGCTGATTTTCAGCCTCTATATGAGCAGATTGAAACGGCAACCGTTAAAAAAAACGAATGGCTCAAAGCAAGAATAGCCTATTGGAAAGAACAGGGGAAAATAGTTGGTTTATTGGGAGGCGACCACAGCATTCCGTTGGCTTTTCATCAATACCTTGCCGAACAGCAAACAGAATATGGCCTGTTAACTGTTGATGCACACCTCGATCTGCGCAGTGCCTACGAAGGGTTTAAGTATTCGCATGCCTCCATTTTTTACAATGTGATCATGCATTTTAACAATGTTAAAAAGCTGGTTCAGGTGGGTATCCGCGACTATTGCCACGAGGAAGCTGATTTTGCGAACCTTAAGCAGGAACGTATCAGTGTTTATTATGATCGTGAAGTGAGAAAGCAACAATTCGAAGGCCGCACCTGGGCAGAACAAGTACAGCAAATGGTCTCGCACCTCCCACCAAAAGTCTATATTTCAATCGATATCGACGGACTTGACCCCACGCTTTGTCCTAATACAGGAACACCGGTTCCCGGCGGCTTAAAATACGAGGAAACAATATATTTGCTCAATATGCTTAAAGAATCAGGAAAGGAAATTATTGGCTTCGATCTTTGCGAAGTTGCTCCTGGAAATGATGACTGGGATGGCAATGTTGGAGCTCGAATCTTATTTCAGCTTTGCGGTATCTCTGGCTAAAAATGTGAAAGAATAAGGCTTTTGTATGATTTCTGGTGTTTTTTTGGCAGCCTGAAAGCCCTACCTTTGCTGCCGAAAATACGCTCATAAAATATGAAAAAAATTGTCTGTTTTGGTCCAGGTCCACAATTCAAAGGTGGTATCGCAAATTATAACACCTCACTGGCAAAAGCATTTGATAAACAAGCTGATACTTCAGTGCATATTGTTTCCTGGACACAACAGTATCCGGCAATAATCCCCAGAGATTTTATCGATAGAAAAAGCAAGGCCAATCAGCTCGAAGGAACTGATATCAAATTGCATTATGTTACCAATTACAATAATCCCTTTTCCTGGATGGCTACTGTAAACCTGATCAAACAGCTTGATGCTGATTTGGTTATTTTTCAATGGGCCATTGCGGTGCAGGGAATTCCTTTAGGATATATTGCAAGGCGACTCAAAAAACTGGGAATCAAAGTAGTTTTCGACTTGCATTTTGTAATTCAGAAGGAGGGAAGTGCCCTGGATAACAGGCTTACTGCCTATGGCATACAAAATGCCGGGGCTTATGTGGTGCATGCCAGGCAAACTGCTGAGGAGCTTAAGGTATTATTTCCAAAGCAGATATTCGAAATAAATAAAACTTTTGCAGCAACACAGCCTAATTCCAAGCCTGTTCTTCAGTTGTATCACCCTGTATATGACATGTTTAAACCTGATCCAAATTTTGATACAACAGCAGAAAAAGCCAAACTGGGTTTGAATAAGCATGTATTTCTCTTTTTTGGCTTTATCCGAAAATATAAGGGATTGCATCAGGCTATCGAAGCCTTTGCGCAGTTGGCTTCAGAAAGAAATGATGTGAGTCTGCTGATTGTGGGGGAGTCGTTTTGGCAAACCCTCGATCAATCGAAATGGTCCACGAAAATCAAAAATCAACTTTTTGGCACAGCAAAAAAACTATTTCTGAAGAAACAGGATGACGAACGAAACTATCGTCCACTGGATTTGATTGAAAGCCTGGGCATCAAAGATAAGGTAGTTGTGGTGAATGAGTTTGTCCCGAATGAGGAAGTGCATCGCTATTTTCAGGTAAGCGACAACCTTGTTTTATTTTATCTTACAGCAACACCATCGGGCGTTGAATCGATTGGATACAACTTCAGGATGCCGATGCTCGCTACCAGTGTTGGTCATTTTCCTGATACCGTAAAAGACGGTTTTAATGGCTATCTGGCTCAGAATAACATCCAATCAATGGTTGAAGTGATGGAAAAGGCTATAAAGAATCCGGTTGCAAGAGAAAATATTCGAAAAACAGCGACTGAAATGAGCTGGGAGAATTATGCTGAACGCATTTTGAAATTAATTGAATAGACTAAAAAAACCGACATTTCATTATAAAATGTCGGTTTTTAAAAGGTTTTTTTGACGCTTAATTAAAAATCGTCGTCATCGTCATCATCGAAGCCGATATCGAAATCGTCATCAAAGTCGTCATCAATCAGATCAAAATCCTCTTCCCAATCGATCTCTTCGTCGTCCAAAACGTCCTCCGACAGGCCATTCAAATCTTCATCTGAAAACTGATCATCCTCATCCTCCAGATCGTCATTCACATTTTGAACTAACTTTCCGGCTTTTAACTCCTTTAATACATCCTTTGAGACATAAAATTCATCGATATTGTCGTTACAATAATCAATGTATTTAGGATCTTTAGCGAATACTTCTGCCAAACTCATGCCTTCGTATTTTCCGAAGGTAAATCTGGCATCCACATCATAAAATTTCATGTTTTCTAAGATTTGAAATTTGGTTTAAATTATATTTTCACTAATAATGAACACTCCAAGGGCTCAAAATGATTTTGCAAACATATTATTTTTTGAATACAAAATAGACGGCAAGTACAAGAAAAATAAATGCAAAAATATGATTCATTCTAAATGTCTCATTTTTAAATGCTAACAACGAAAACGCAACAAATATTAGCAGTGTAATGACTTCCTGAAGCACTTTGAGTTGTATCAGGCTGAAAGGGCCGCCATTGCCGATGTATCCCATCCTGTTGGCCGGAACCTGAAAAATGTACTCGAAAAATGCCAAAAACCAGCTGATCAGGATAATGGCTGCTAATCCGTATTTTGTAAAAACATTCCAATCCTTAAACTTTAAATGACCATACCAGGCCAGGGTCATAAAAATATTTGATAAAACCAATAAGCCAATTGTCCCAATTGCTTTCATGCTTTGACGTTTGTTAATACATTAATACTGTATAAGTTAATGACATAAAGATTGACTGCGTTTAAAAAGCCGGCAAAGATGCATCTTTTTTTGTTTCAGAAAGAAACAATTAAATAAAGAAAAATGAACCTGAAATTTACAGCAAAATCGTGGTAATACAATAAAATAAGAACTCTGCAATCGTTTTCATAAAAATTGGAAAACTTGTGTACAAAAATAATTTCTACCAGAAAAAGTCCATAAAAGCAGTGCTTTCAGACAATATTTATTTCTATTAAAGGCCTTAACAGCCAAAATGGGATTTTAAAAGTATTATTTTTGCCCAAAACTCAGCAACATGACAATTCAGCAAAGCATTCAGTCATCGATAGAAACCAAACAACAAATTTTGCAGAATCCAGGCCTGATTCAACAACTCGAGGCTGCTATTGATGTGTGTGTAAACTGTTTTGGGCGCGACGGAAAGGTGCTGTTTTGTGGAAATGGGGGCAGTGCTGCCGATGCGCAACATCTTGCCGCTGAGCTTTCAGGAAGATACTATTATGACCGGCCACCGCTTTATGCCGAAGCTTTACATGTAAACACCAGTTACCTTACGGCTGTGGCTAACGATTACGATTTCGGCAAGGTTTACAGTCGCATGGTAGAGGCTTCCGGAAGAAAATCAGATGTTTTAATTGGCCTAAGCACCTCAGGCAATTCGACCAATGTGGTTGAAGCCTTCGTTAAAGCAAAAGAAATTGGAATGACAACCATTGCTTTTACAGGAGCTGGTGGTGGCAAACTCAGACAATACGCGGATATCTTGCTTGACATACCCGCTACCGATACAGCACGCATTCAGGAAGCACATATTTTATTCGGACATATTTTATGTGAGTTTATCGAAAAACGTGTTTTCCCAAAAAAATAATGAGTTTGAATCCCTTAAATAGCATCAAAGGCGATTGGAGCTTGTTTCTGGATCGCGATGGCGTGATTAATAAGCGACCGCTAAATGATTATGTCAGACAGGTGGAAGATTTTCACTTTTTGCCCGGAACGCTTGAAGCACTGCGCTATTTTAATGAGGTATTTGCACGTATCATTGTCATAACTAATCAGCAGGGAGTCGGAAAGGGTTTGATGACGATAGAGAAACTTCATGATATTCATTCCTGGATGCAAGAATTTGTGAAACAAAATGGAGGCAGGATTGACGCCATTTATAGCTGCACAGATCTTGCTTCGGCGCCAAACAATTGCAGAAAACCTGACCTAGCAATGGCAAAACAGGCGCAGCAGGCTTACCCCGAAATTCGCCCGGAGCATGCCATCATGGTTGGAGATACTGCTTCTGATATTCTTTTTGGTAAAAATGCCGGCATGAAAACAGTTTTAATAGGCGATGCAGCTATCAGTATTACTCCCGATATGCGATTTGAGTCGTTACTGGATTTTGCTTTTTATATAAAAAAAATAATCTCCAGCTGATGCAACCTGAACTGATACTAGCCCTGTTTTTAGGATATACCGTTTTGCTTTTTGCAATTTCCATCATCACATCGCGCAAGGCAACAAATGAAAGCTACTACCTTGGAAACCGGCAGTCGCCATGGCCTGTGGTCGCTTATGGAATGGTTGGGGCATCGCTTTCCGGCGTCACTTTTATATCCATCCCCGGATGGGTAGGCAATTCTCAGTTTTCCTATATGATGGTTGTTTTTGGATATATTGTTGGTTATGCAGTGATCTCGCTTGTGCTATTGCCCTTGTATTACAACCTTAAGCTTACCTCTATTTACACCTACCTCGAAAAGCGGTTCGGCTTTTGGTCCTATAAATCAGGTGCATTTTATTTTATAGTGTCCCGCCTTATCGGTGCTTCTTTCAGGATGTTTTTGGTTGTTAATGTGTTACAGTTATTTATTTTTGATCATTACAATGTCCCGTTTTGGCTTACGGTAGCACTTTTTATGTTGCTCATCACACTTTATTCTTTCAAAGGGGGAATAAAAACGATTGTTTGGACTGATATGCTGCAAACAACTTTTATGCTGACAGCACTGATTGTCACGCTCTTTATCATACTCAACAAAATGGAACTCGGGCTTTCGGAGATGATTGGTTTGGTGAAGGAAGAAGGCTATGCTCAAATTGTAATCACCGATTGGCGACACGATCGCTTTTACCTCAAGCAGTTTTTTAGTGGCATGTTTATTACCATTGTAATGACAGGTCTTGATCAGGATATGATGCAGAAAAATCTGAGCTGTCGCAACTTAAAGGATGCGCAAAAAAACATGACAAGTCTTAGCCTGTTGCTTGTACCTGCAAATCTGCTGTTTTTATTTCTGGGAGCCAGTTTATTTGTTTATGCCAATCATTTTGGTGTAGCTATCCCACAGCTCACGGATAACCTTTTTCCCGAACTTGCCATCAATCACTTTGGTTTGTTGGCCGGTGTTGTGTTTTTTATTGGTCTCATTGCAGCAGCCTATTCCAGTGCCGATAGCGCCATTACTGCCCTTACCACATCTGTGAGTGTTGACTTTCTTGGAGTAGAAAAGCAACAAAAGAACACCGGCAAATCAACAAATTCTCAGCGCTATATTGTCCATTTTGTCATAACAAGTATCATCTTACTAATCATCGTTTTGTTCCGCGAAATTAATAATCAGGCTGTAATTGCCCGATTGTTTACCATTGCCGGTTATACTTATGGACCACTTTTAGGTTTATATGCTTTTGGACTTTTCACCAAACACCAACTTAAGGATAGATTCGTACCTTTGGTCGTTTTATTGGCGCCCCTATTAACTTATTTTATCGACACCAACTCAAGCACATTTTTTAATGGATACAATTTTGGTTTTGAGTTACTTATATTAAATGGCCTGCTAACATATACAGGACTTTGGATCATAAAAAAAAGATTACTAATCAAAACAACCTCATAAAATGAAAAACTTCAGATTTACAGCTTTATCGCAAACATTAGACAGGCAGGTAGTCCCTGTTGCTTATCCCTCGAACAAGATATCCGATTATTTCGGTTCAATGGTTTTTAATCAAACCATGATGCGGGAATATTTAACCAAGGAAGCCTATAAAAGCGTTGAAATGGCCATTGAAAAAGGCACAAAAATTGAACGCAAAGTAGCTGATCAGGTTGCCTCAGCAATGAAAGCCTGGGCAATGAGCAAAGGCGCAACGCACTATACACACTGGTTTCACCCACTTACAGGCTCCACAGCCGAAAAACACGATGCCTTTATCAATCCGGCAGGCGGTGGAAAAGCCCTGGAAGAGTTTCAGGGTAACGAGTTGATACAACAAGAGCCCGATGCCTCTTCGTTTCCGAGCGGCGGCCTGCGCAACACCTTTGAAGCACGTGGTTACACTGCCTGGGATCCCAGCTCACCGGCGTTTATAATGGAAAGCACGCTCTGTATCCCAACAATTTTCGTGTCATATACTGGAGAGTCGCTTGATTACAAAACGCCCTTGTTACGATCAATGGACGCCCTTGACAAAGCCAGCGTGAAAGTTTGTCAGCTTTTTGATAAGCAGATCACCAAAGTTTATCCTACCTTAGGCTGGGAACAGGAATATTTTCTGGTTGACTCAGCGCTTTTTGCTGCCAGACCTGATCTTGTCCTTGCCGGCAAAACTGTTTTTGGGCATGCCTCTGCTAAAGATCAACAACTTCACGATCACTACTTTGGAACAATACACAGCAGGGCACGCGCTTTTATGCGTGATCTGGAGATAGAATCTCATATTTTGGGTATCCCGCTTAAAACAAGACATAACGAAGTAGCTCCCAGTCAGTTTGAATGTGCTCCGGTTTACGAAGAAGCCAATGTGGCGGTTGATCACAACCAGTTGCTCATGCATTTATTAGACACCGTTTCGCGCAAGCACCACTTTAAAGTACTGCTGCACGAAAAACCTTATGCCGTGGTAAATGGAAGCGGGAAGCACAATAACTGGTCGCTGGCAACAAACACCGGCGTTAACTTGCTTACACCAGGTAAAACACCGCTTGAAAATCTGCGTTTTATTGCTATTCTCGTTAATATTTTAAAAGCATTGCATACACACGAAGAATTGGTGCGTGCAAGTGTTGCTTCGGCAGGCAATGACCTGCGACTTGGTGCCAATGAGGCTCCTCCGGCTATTATATCTGCCTTTATCGGTGAGCAGCTTACACGAACACTCGACGAAATAGAGCAAATGCCTGCACTGGCAAATATCAATAACGGACTTTCAAAAGGTGCTTTAGGTAATATCCCCAAAATTCCTGAAATTCTGCTTGATAACACCGATCGTAACCGTACCAGCCCGTTTGCCTTTACAGGAAATAAATTTGAGTTTAGAGCAGTGGGGTCACTGGCGAATTCGGCTAAGCCAATGTTTGTTCTGAATACTATTGTTGCTGATCAGTTTAATGAGTTTTACGAAGAAGTGAAAAAGCAGATAGATCAGAATATTAAGCGTGAAGATGCTATTTTCGAGGTAATTAAAAGCTATATTAAGAGCTCAAAAGCTATTCGTTTCGAAGGCAATAGCTATAGCGAGGAATGGAAAGAAGAGGCAAAAAAACGCGGGCTTTCCAATAATGCAAATACTCCTGATGCCATCAAAGCATTTGTTTCGGAAAAAGTGGTGTCGCTGTTTGAGCGCAATCAAGTGCTAAACAAAAGGGAACTAGAAGCACGCTACGAAATTAAACTGGATAAATATGTGCGCAAAATTCAGATAGAATCGCGCCTGATGGGTGATCTTTCAATCAATCATATCATCCCGACAGCGATAAAATATCAGAATACGCTGATCGAAAATGCTCGTGGACTTAAAGATGTGCTGGATTCAAAAACTTATGTCAAACTAAGTAGAAATCAGGTCCACAATATCAAGGAAATTTCTGAGCATATCTCTCTGATCCGACAGTATGTTGAGGAAATGACAGATGAGCGTAAAACAGCAAACAAGCTTGAGCAATGCGATGCGCAGGCTCAAAGCTATTGTTATAAAGTGAAGCCGTATTTCGAAAAAATCCGGTATCATGTTGACAAGCTCGAAATGTTAATAGATGACTCACTATGGCCATTGCCAAAATACAGAGAACTGTTGTTCATGAAATAGAAACAACAAGAAAGTATGAAAAGGGGAGAAGCAGTATGTTTCTCCTCTTTCTTTTTCTAACCGCCTGGCTTAGTTTTTTCATTTACTTTGATGAAATTTTAAGCAAGGCTTTGGTTAAGCAGGAAATACTGTATTTTTGTATGCATTGAAACCTAAACTCCATGAAAAATTACAGCTTTTATTCAGTTTTTATAAAAACGCTTAGCCTCACTGTTTTTCTTTTATCGCAATCAATAGTATCAGCTCAAGTAACCTTGAGCCATGCAAAAAACGGCATTCCCGGCCAACAGGAAGGTTTTTTTTATTCCCTGCCTCAAACGGTTTTAAAAGTGGATTTTATTCTAAAAAAGACCAATCATACGGCAGGTCCATACAGCAGTTTTGCAACGCGTATGTTAGGTGTTGAAGATTTTGTACAAAATGATCATACCTCCTACGAAATCGTTGACGCCATTGTTGGAAGCGTTACGGAGCCTGATAGTAAGGCAGTTTTTTTTGTGCGTTTTGATGAGCGGGCAGCAAAAGATGCTGCAAGCATTATTTTTTCACAGCAACCAAATGGGATCTTGCTGGGTGCAGGAGATGCCGTTAAAGCTGCAAATTCAGGTGTTGAAAACATTGAAAAACTCCTGGTGAATGCGCCAGACGAGAAACGTTTTTCCTACTACGCCGAAAGAAATCTCTACAGAAGAATTGACACCATCATTCGCAATATAACCATAGATACTACAATCATTAAGCGTCCTGTTTTGCATGCTTCCTGGGTGGATCGCACTCCAGAGCAAAAAGCAAGGGCCGCAGCAGATTACATACAAACCATTCGCGAAAGCCGCTATAACCTCATAAGCGGTTATCAGGAAATAAATTATGGACAAACGATGGTTTATATGGATCAGCAATTAAAACAACTTGAAGAAGCTTATCTCAGCTTGTTTCTTGGGCAGGAGCACAGCACGCTTGAAGAGTTTACAGTGTATTTTACGCCACAGAAAAATGATGAAGGCATCAAGCAAATTGCTCGCTTTTCGGATGAGACAGGGATACAGCTTAGTGGGTCTAAAGGAACTCCTTTGCAGCTGGAACTTATTGCAGCCGGTAATACCAAATCAATTCCTTCGGTTGATGAAAACTCCCTCGAATCGGTTACAGTAATCAATAGCATGATTTACAGAATTGCTGAAACAGTTGAAATAAGAGTTACGTATCAGGGGAGATTACTGGCTCAGGACAGGTTGCCTATAAGTCAAATGGGGGCAATTGCAGTAGCTCCGTTAAACCGGACTAAACTAACTTTTGATCCCAATACCGGGCAAGTTATTCAGTTAAAGCGTGACTAAAGGTTATATTATTTAACTTATTGCTTCTTTGATCCTTACCAACTTTATAAGCAACTCTTCTAAACGATCCAGCTGTAACATATTTGCGCCATCTGATTTTGCTTCGGCAGGATTGGGGTGAGTCTCAATAAAAATCCCATCAGCGCCAACTGCAATGGCTGCTTTGGCGATTAACCCAATAAGTTCAGGTTGGCCACCTGTTACGCCTTCGGGCTGATTGGGCTGCTGCAGCGAATGGGTGATATCCATAATCACAGGAACACCTAATTTTTTCATGGCATGTATGTTTCTGTAATCTACAACCATATCCTGGTAGCCAAACATATTGCCTCTTTCAGTTAAAAAAACCTGATCGTTTCCTGATTGCACGACTTTATCTACAGCAAATTTCATTGATTCGCCCGATAAAAACTGACCCTTTTTGATATTTACTGTTTTACCTGTTTTTGCTGCCGCTATCAATAAATCCGTTTGTCGGCACAAAAATGCCGGAATTTGCAGCACATCTACATATTCAGCAGCCATAGCAGCCTCTTCAGCAGTATGAATGTCGGTAACCACAGCCATGTCATATGTTTTACCAATTTGATTTAAAATACTTAAAGCCTTTTCATCACCTATTCCCCTAAAAGAATCTAATCGTGAGCGATTCGCCTTGCGGTAGGATCCCTTGAAAATATAAGGTATCTCTAATTCGCGACAGATGCGGCTCACCTTTTCCGCAATCCTAAAAGGTGTTTCTTCATTTTCAATCACACAAGGACCGGCCATTAAAAAGAAACGATCGTCTCTAAGTTGTTGAAGCAGTGTATATTCAGAATTATTTTTCATGCTGTAAATGTGTTTTATGCATTTCTTCGTTACTGATTAGATGAATTCCGGCAGGTTTGGACAGGCTATTGCTGAGCATTGATTCGGCCAAGCTTGATGCCTTAATGGCTTTGTATTTTTTTAATCTCCCTATCATGAGCGGATTTAAAACTTTCATAAAAAGTGAAGCAACAGACTCCCCAAATCTTGCTTCCCCGCGTTCTCCAATTATTAATGAAGGCCTGAATATCAATGTTTTGTCTATTCCTTGGCGTTTCACACTTGCTTCCATAAGCCCTTTGGTACGCAGGTAAAAATTTCTGGAAGACTCAGAAGCCCCAACACTTGAAATCACAGAAAAAGCACTAAAACCGGCCTCAGCAGATAAATGTGCCAGCTTTTCAACATATTCCAGATCAACTTTCTGAAAATTTGATTGAGAACCGGCTTTCTTTATTGTTGTTCCCAGACAGCAATAAAAATAGTCACCACCGATGAAGTCTTCGGGATTTAAATCATCGAAATCAACAATCTGCTGATCCAATTTGGGATGTGAAAAGGGCAGGGGAGACCTGGTGAGCGCGACAATCCGACCAAATTGCTTGTGCTCAAGTAAGTAATTTAAAAGATGTCCTCCGGTAAGTCCGGAAGCTCCTGCAATATAGGCTGTAAATTCAGATCGTTCATTCATAATATTCAGCGTTATTCACGAATAAAATAGGGCAATTGTTTTTTGCGACTCACGAAATATACTCCGGCAAAGATAAATAAAGCAGCTACAACCTCTTGAATTTCAAGGGTATCTTTTTGAAAACTAAGCGCAATTAAACTCGAAATCACTGGTTGGAAGTAAATAAAGACGCTATTTGTGGAGGGATGAATGGTTTTTAACGAAAAATTATTCATCAAATAGGCAAGAAAAGTAGTAAAAATAATTACATATGAAATTGACATCCATATATTTAACGGAATGGAACTCCAATCAGATTTCAAGGCTATAGGAAGCGTAAAAGGTATAATATAGACGGCACCAAACAAAAACACCCATCTCATTACGGTAAGTGCCTGATAATGTTGCATAACAGGCTTAATCAGTACCAGATAGAGTGCATAGGCCGAGGCATTAAGCAAAATGAATACGTTTCCTAAAAAAGCTCCGGGATGTAAATTGATTTGTCCACTTCCCAAAATTAGAAAGGCTGCACCAAAACTACCCAAGCTGATACCTAAAACTTTAGTTTTCGTAATACGTTCTTTAGCAATCCATTGTGAAAATATCAACACCGCAATAGGTACGCCAACCATAATAATACTGGCATTAATTGGCGTTGTAAGATTAAGACCTTCGAAAAATAAAATCTGGTTAGTTGCCACACCAAATAGCGCAGCAAGTGCGATGCGAAGCATATGTTTTTTGCTAACCTTTTCCGACTTCACAAAGGGTTTAACGAGCCAGAAAAGCATTGCCGCAACGATTACCCTGATAAAAATTATTGCACGTGGCTGCAAATAATCAGGCATGATGCCTTTAGCAACAACAAAATTGACTCCATAGATTAAATTTGCAAAAAATGCGGCAATTAGAGCAAGGGTTCTGCTTTTCAATCTTTATAAAATTTCGCCTGTATGCTACAAATAGATCCTATTTTATTAATTTCAAGTAGATTACCAATAATAGAATAGTTATTAGGTCGATTTAATCTGATAATCATTTTATTGACAGCCAATACGATGAACTAAAAATAGGGTAGGCTAACATTTAAAAAGGCAAATCGCCTTCTTCATTATCTGGCATGGGCTCATCAAACGATGATTGCGGAAGCGTGTCAGCTTTTGATGCAGCTGCATTTGCACCACCTTCACGCTCAAAACGCCAGGGTTTTACATCAGTGTACCACTTGCCATTGTACTCACGTGATTCAATATTAATACTTGCTTTAATGCGCTCACCATTGGTGAAAGCAGCAGCCTCATCGGCTTTATCGCCCCAACAAATCAGACAAACTTTCTTAGGAAACTGATCTTCCGTTTCTATGATTAATTCTTGCTTAACCCAGGGTCCTTTTGCACTCTGACCTGTTTGTCGCTGACCCAATTGAACGACTTTTCCTGTAATGTCAACACTCATGATAATTATGTTTATTGTTTATAAATTCGATTTTTTGGACTTGCAAGATGCAAAAGTAAGCATATTTGCCGGCCGCTTTCTTTTAAAACTTCAAAAACAAACTGAATAATTCTCTGTTATTAGTAAAGCATCACATATATAAAAAGCTTACCACATGAGTTACAGGCAGCTATTATCAGGAATTTTAATTCTACTAAATACCACATTAACTATGAATCTTAGCGCACAAAATAGAGAAAGCGAAACAATTACCCTGGGTGCAGGTTGTTTTTGGTGTACCGAAGCAGTTTTTGATCAGCTAAAAGGCATTGAATCCATCACCTCAGGATATTCCGGCGGAAAAATTGCCAATCCTACATACAGAGAAGTAACGTCAGGATTAACAGGACATGCCGAGGTTGTTCAAATTGAGTACAATCCTAAAATCGTTTCATTGGATCAAATCCTTGAAGTATTCTTTAGAACACATAATCCAACCACTTTGAATCGACAGGGTGCTGATGTTGGAACGCAATATCGTTCAGTGATATTCTATCATACTGATGAACAAAAAAAGATTGCCGAAGAGGTAAAAAGCCGGCTGAACGAATTGCAAATATGGGAAAACGAAATTGTAACTGAAATTACCGCTTTCGAAAAATTCTACAAAGCAGAAGACTATCATCAAAATTATTATGAAAAAAATCCGGCTCAGGGATACTGCCAGTTTGTTATTGTGCCTAAGCTTGAAAAATTCAATCAGTTGTTTCAGGATTTAAGGAAGACGGAATAAGCTTGTAAACCTTTGATATGTTTGAATTTAGTCTTATTTTACGATTTTACAAATTGTTTCATAATTTATATTATGTTAACTTTCATTCTTTGACCAAAAAAAAGACCTCCCTATTCGGAGGTCTTAAAATCTTCGAAAGAGTGAATCTATTCGTTCAGACTTTCTAACTTATCCGTCATATTAAAACGGACATAAATTGATTTCAAAACATTCAGTGTTTCTTCATTCCCAGGCTGCAACTCATTCGACTTTTCGAGTAAAGGCAAGGCTTTTTTGATAATGCTATTCGCCTCTTCTGTCATCTCATCATATTTTTCTGTTGCATCGAGCGGCAATTCATTGGCTTCAACCTGCAGTTTATTGGATTCGTTAATATAGAGTGCTCCAAGGTTATACACTGCATCATAATAATCAGGATTTATTTCCAGCGCTTTCAAATAATACATCTCAGCTTGTTCCATATCAAACATTTCCTCGCTGGTTTCATCGCCGTAAATTGTACCAAGGACAAAGAAAATTGAGTAATTATTTGGGTCTTTTTCAACCAAAATCTTAAGGTCGTCAACCACTTTTGCGCCTTCCCCTATTGCCAAATAAGCATTGATTTCTTCAAGCATTAAGCCTGCATCATCAGGATATTTTTCACGTCCTGCCCTTAAAGTAGCAAACATAGCGTCATTATCTCCCAGATTTCTGTGGGCCAGTGCCATGTTTTTATACACATCCGACTCGTTGAAACCAAGTTCCATCAGCTCTTCATAATAGTCGAGTGATTGCTTGTATTGTTCACTTCTAACAGAAGCCAAAGCGGCATTCAGCAAGGCAAGTGTATCAATTTTGTTAATGTAAAGCCCAACATCATAAGATTTTTTGAACTTATTTGCTGCTTCAGCGAAATCACCAGCATTAAAATCATCTACGCCATAGGCAAAATACTGTTGCCCAATAGCTTCAACGCGCGGGTCTATTTCTTCTGCACGCTTCAAATCGTCATCAGGATCAAGTTTTACAGCTTCCTTGAAGGAAGTAAAACTCTTTTCCAGCGGGTTATCATCTATAGAATCGAAGTCTTCTGAAAATACAAGGTTCAGATAAATAATTCCCCGGTACATCCATGTTTTTGCGTCATCCACAGTTTTGGGATGAACAATGGCTTTATCAATGGCTTCCTTTGCTTTATCGTACTGGGCATTTTTGTTATACATAAAAGCATTAGTACGTTCTGATTTTTGGGCCATACCTGCAGAAGCAATCACAAGTATAGTCATCAATAATAGTAGCTTTTTCATGTTGTGCATTTTATTTTATTTATTGGTTTACAATCACCTCCAAATTTATAAGGTTATGTTATTTGATATGCTTACTAAATTCGTGCCAAACTCAAATATCTGTTGTATCTGTATCTGTTTCATCTGATTTAGTTTCCTCGGTTTCATCCGTAATATCAGCATTTTCAGCAAGTTCTGCTTCAATTACTTCTTCATCTTCAGCAGAAACCTTGGCAACAGCAGCAATTTCATCATCCCCTTTCAAGTTGATGAGTCTTACTCCCTGCGTTGCCCGTCCCATCACTCTGAGGCTCTCGACAGCAATACGAATTGTAATACCGGATTTATTGATGATCATCAGGTCATCGTTATCAGTAACATCCTTAATAGCAATTAGGTAACCTGTCTTTTCGGTGGTGTTAAGTGTTTTTACGCCTTTTCCCCCTCTGTTGGTTACCCGATAATCATCGAGGTTTGAACGTTTTCCATAACCTTTTTCAGAAACCACCAAAATTGAAATTTCCGGCTCATCAACACAAATCATCCCGATTACTTCATCCGTTTCAGATGCCAGTGTAATCCCCCGCACTCCGGAAGCATTTCTTCCCATAGGCCTCACTTTACCTTCGTTGAAACGAATAGCACGGCCGGATTTTAGCGCTAAAATTACTTCACTGCTGCCACTTGTTAGTCTGGCTTCGAGCAATTCATCCCCTTCGCGAATGGTAATAGCATTAATCCCATTCAAACGTGGCCTGGAATAGGCTTCGAGGCTGGTCTTTTTAATAACACCCTTTTTAGTTCCCAGTATAATGAAGTTATTCTCAATATATTCCTGATCTTTAAGGTCTTTGATATTGATAAACGCCTTTACCTGATCTTCAGGATCGATATTGATCAGATTCTGAATTGCTCTGCCTTTCCCGGTTCTTGCACCTTCAGGGATTTCAAAAACCCGGAGCCAGAAACATTTGCCATTCTCCGTAAAGAAGAGCATATAATTGTGGTTAGTAGCAATGAACAAATGTTCAATAAAATCTTCATCACGTGAGTTAGATCCTTTAAACCCACGTCCTCCCCTGCTCTGCACCCGAAATTCACTCAGCGCTGTTCTTTTGATGTAGCCCATATGCGAAATAGTGAGCACAACAGCTTCATCAGGAATAATATCTTCCATTTTAAAATCATCGGCTGAGTAAACGATTGTTGAGCGCGATTTATCTCCATATTTCTCTTTGATCGCGCGTAACTCGTCTTTAATGATTTCAAATCTTAGTGATTCATCACCCAGGATGTTCTTAAGAAATTCAATATGTTTGATCACCTCATCGTATTCTTCCTTGATTTTTTGTATCTCAAGACCAGTAAGGCGTTGCAGTCTCATTTCTAGGATAGCCTTCGCCTGAATTTCTGATAATTCAAACTCACTCATCAGGCCACTTCTGGCTTCTTCAGGATTTTTAGAGGCTTTGATAAGTTCAATTACGGCATCAATATTATTTAAGGCTATCAACAGACCTTCGAGAATATGCGCTCTTTTTTCGGCTTCTCTCAAATCATATTCTGTGCGTCTGACAACAAC
Organism: Bacteroidota bacterium; assembly: GCA_018830105.1. GTDB lineage: Bacteria > Bacteroidota > Bacteroidia > Bacteroidales > F082 > UBA5536. The sequence goes on along the minus strand of JAHJTC010000004.1, from coordinate 420,622 downwards.
TTCATGGCGATGCTCAACATAATAATGAATGAGCTCTTTGAGGTTTAACATCCGTGGTCGTCCTTTGACCAAAGCCACGTTGTTAACACTAAATGAAGTTTGAAGTGCTGTCATCTGGTAAAGCTTATTCAGCACAACATTCGATACCGCATCTCTCTTCAGTTCGTAAACGATTCGCATGCCATTACGATCCGATTCGTCACGAATATCCGAAATGCCTTCAAGCTTTTTATCGTTGACCAGGTCAGCGGTCTTCTTGATCATTTCAGCCTTATTCACCTGATAGGGAATAGATGAAGCGATGATCCATTCTCTTCCGTTATGCTCTTCAATGGTAGTTTCGCCGCGCATCATAACGCGTCCCCTACCCGTCTCAAAAGCTTCTCTCACGCCTTCGTAACCATAGATGATACCGCCAGTAGGAAAATCGGGCGCTTTGATATATTGCATCAACTCAGCAATGGTAATGTCCCTGTTATCGATAAAAGCAATGGTTCCATCAATCACTTCTGATAAGTTATGAGGAGCCATATTGGTAGCCATACCTACGGCGATACCACTGGCACCATTTACCAAAAGGTTTGGAATGGCTGATGGCAATACTGAAGGCTCTTTCAGCGAATCGTCAAAGTTAAGTTGAAAATCAACGGTATCTTTATCGATATCTGCCAGCATTTCCTCTGCTATCTTCCGCAATCGGGCTTCTGTATAACGCATGGCAGCCGGGCTGTCACCATCAATAGAACCAAAGTTACCTTGTCCGTCAACCAGTGGATAGCGCAAGGACCATTCCTGTGCCATACGCACCATGGCATCATATACTGATGAATCACCATGTGGGTGGTATTTACCCAATACTTCCCCAACAATTCTGGCCGATTTTTTATATGATCTGTTTGACAATACGCCCAAGTCAAGCATGCCAAATAGCACGCGACGATGCACAGGCTTTAATCCATCACGCACATCCGGCAAAGCCCTTGAAACAATCACCGACATCGAATAATCGATATAGGCTGATTTCATTTGGTTCTCAATATTGACTTTTACAATCTTTTCTCCGTCAAAAACCTCTTCCATTCGGTAAAATTCTATAATTAAGCTTAATCCTTTTTATAAGGGAGCAAAAGTACGAAAAATTCAGACCTTAACCAGTCAATATTTTTTTCATTTAAACAAAGTTTAAACAATTGCCTGTTAATATTTTGTTCGGCCGAACAATGTTGGACTAATTATTGTTTCTACTTTTGATTCATAAATAAAATTAAGTCCGTTACTATACAAAACCGACTTTTTAAACGTTAAGATATATTGAAGAGAAAGGAAATAATATATGGATGCAAAATTTTCGCCCAGGGTGCGTGATATTCTAACCTACAGTCATGAAGAAGCATTGCGGCTGGGAAATAACTATATCGGACTAGAACATTTGTTTTTAGGGATGGTGCGCGATGGAGAGGGCAAGGCCTTACAGATTCTCAAATATTTTGGCATTGATCTGGAGGTTTTTCGCCGCAAAATTGAGGATGCTATCAAATCAACTGACAAACCTGCCAAAGAACTGACAAATCTTCCACTTATCAAACAAACAGAACGCGCTTTAAAGTTCACCTATATTATAGCTAAAGAGTTTAAGAGCGATCTGATCAAGACAGAACATCTGCTGCTGGCTATCTTACGTGATAAGAATAACCTGATAACTCAAAATCTTGAGCATGAGGGTGTAGATTTTATAAGCTACAAAAACGAATTAACATTTATGTACACCGGAGAAGAAAGAATAAATCCAACTGATTTGCCAAGATCAGAATTTCCTGGTGAGGCTGCTGATGAAGACGAAATTCGTCCTGCAGGAAGCGGCCCCAAGAAAGTTACAGAAGTTAAAAGCAAAACACCTGTTTTAGATAATTTTGGTCGCGACTTAACAAGGGCTGCCGAAGAAAACCGACTGGATCCTATCGTTGGCCGCGAAAAGGAGTTGGAGCGTGTGGCACAGATTTTAAGCCGACGCAAAAAAAACAATCCCATCCTGATAGGCGAACCAGGTGTTGGCAAGTCAGCAATAGCCGAAGGGCTTGCATTGCGAATCACGCAAAGAAAGGTGAGCAGGGCGCTCTTTAACAAGCGTCTTATCATGCTCGATCTGGCTTCGTTGGTAGCCGGAACAAAATATCGGGGACAATTTGAGGAACGCATGAAAGCTGTGCTCAATGAGTTGGAAAAAAATCCTGATATTATCTTATTTATCGATGAAATACATACCATTGTTGGCGCTGGTAATGCCAGCGGGTCGCTGGATGCCAGTAATATGTTCAAACCAGCCCTGGCTCGTGGTGAATTACAATGTATTGGAGCAACTACGCTTGACGAATATCGCCAATATATCGAAAAAGATGGCGCTTTAGAGCGTCGTTTCCAAAAAATTCTCGTCGATCCTGCCTCACCTGAAGAAACAGTTGAAATCCTGAATAATATCAAGGAACGCTACGAAGACCATCACTTGGTAAAATATGATAACGAAGCCATTGAAGCTTGTGTAAAACTCACCAACAGGTATATGTCCGACAGGTTTTTACCTGATAAGGCGATTGATGCTTTGGACGAGGCCGGCGCACGTGTTCATATAAATAATATTCATGTTCCGGTTGAAATAATTGATCTGGAAAGTCAGATTGAAGATACCCGGACAAAGAAAAACCAGGCTATTCAGATCCAGAAGTTTGAAGAGGCTGCTATGTTTAGGGATAGCGAACGTAAGCTGATCGAAAGTTTGGACACGGCTAAGAAAAAGTGGGAAGAAGACTCTAAGATTCATCGGGAAGAAGTAAATGAGCAGAATGTCGCAGAGGTAGTGGCAATGATGACAGGAATTCCGGTGCAGCGCATCGCACAGAACGAAAGCGATCGCTTAGTACATATGGAAGAGGAGCTTGAAGACACTGTAATTGGCCAAAAAGAAGCCATTAAGAAAGTTGTGAAAGCAATCAGGCGCAACAGAGCTGGCTTAAAGGATCCGAATAAGCCCATTGGAAGTTTCATATTTCTGGGACCTACCGGTGTTGGGAAAACCTACCTGGCAAAAGTGTTGGCAAAATACCTTTTCGATACCGAAGATGCCCTCGTTCGTATTGATATGAGTGAGTATATGGAGAAATTCGCTGTATCGCGATTGGTGGGAGCGCCTCCCGGTTATGTGGGTTACGAAGAAGGTGGCCAACTGACCGAAAAAGTAAGACGTAAGCCTTATAGTATTGTCTTGCTTGATGAAATTGAGAAAGCACATCCTGATGTATTTCATTTGCTGCTGCAGGTTTTGGACGATGGCGTTTTAACAGACAGTATGGGCAGAAGAGTGGATTTTAAGAATACCATAGTTATTATGACCTCCAACATAGGTTCGCGGCAGTTGAAAGACTTCGGACAAGGAGTTGGATTCAGTACGACAGCAAAGAAAAACACCAAAGCTACATTTGCACAGGGAGTTATTGAAAATGCCCTGAAGAAATCTTTTGCTCCGGAGTTTTTGAATCGCATTGATGATGTGGTAATTTTCGATCCATTGCAGCGTGAGTCTATTCATAAAATCATTGACATTGAATTGGTTAACCTCTATCAACGTATTAAAGATTTGGGCTATCAACTCAAGCTTACTGATAAAGCCAAAGATTTTATTGCTGAAAAAGGATGGGATGAACAATTTGGTGCCAGACCACTGAAACGTGCCATACAAAAATATGTTGAGGACATTCTTGCTGAGGAAATTATCAAAACAAAACTCAGGGCTAATGACTTGATTACTATCGATTTTGATGATAAGAAACAGGAAATAATTATCAAGGTGAAAAAGCCTACAGCAAAGGCAGCTGCTGCCAGTAAATAATTTGCAAATTTTATTGTGAAATTGAATAGCTGTTTCTTGTAGAGACAGCTATTTTTTTTAGTTGGATCACTTTGTGGGCAGAGCAATCAATCGTAGGTTGGTAAAATGTAAGCACTTCCTAATGTCTAAAAAAACAGCTCATTCATGCCATCAGTTTATTGGATCGCATGATGTAGAATCATTTTAAATAAGCACCGTCAGATATGCAGCTAATTCAATATAAAGTTAATTTCCTTAAGTTTGCCCCCTAACTATTTATCTTATAATTTATGAGCACAATTAAACCACTAAGAGGCGGAGAGTTTCTTACAAAAGAAGTTGAATCTCAAGCTATTTTTATCCCTGAGGAGTTTGACGAAGAAACGAATATGATCACCGATAGCTGTCAGGATTTTTTAGATACAGAGATATTTCCAAACCTGGAAAGCATCGACAAGCAAACTGATGGCCTCATGGCTTCGCTGCTTAAAAAAGCAGGGGATTTGGGCCTGTTGGGTTTATCCGTTCCGGAAGAATATGGTGGCTTTGAGCAATCATTTTTGTCCATCATGCGTGCCAACGAAGCATTAGGTGCTGCCCACTCCTACTCTGTGGCAATTATGGCTCATACTGGTATTGGCACCCTTCCGATACTGTATTATGGCAACGAGGAGCAGAAAGCTAAATACATACCAAAGCTTACTACGGGCGAATTAATGGCCGCCTATTGCCTCACGGAACCAGGCGCTGGATCTGATGCCAATTCGGGACGTACAAAAGCCGTTTTGTCGGAAGATGGCAAACATTATATCCTTAACGGACAAAAAATGTGGATCACCAATGGTGGATTTGCTGATATACAAACCGTTTTTGCCAAAGTAGATAACGACAGGGTGCTGAGTGCTTTCATTGTTGAGCGTGCATGGGAAGGTGTTACAATGAATCCTGAGGAAAAAAAGATGGGAATAAAAGGATCTTCCACACGTCAGATTTTTTATAACGATGTGAAAGTTCCTGTTGAAAACATGCTGGGAAAACGTGGAGAAGGTTTCCGTATCGCGCTGAATATTCTTCACTTAGGACGCATCAAATTAGGTGCAACGGTTGTTGGTGGTGCTAAACGCGCAATACTGTATTCTGTAAATTACGCTAACGAACGCAAGCAATTTGGCAAAACAATTGCTTCATTTGGCGCCATCAAACATAAGCTGGCGCAGCAGGTGATTAAGACATTTGCTACAGAATCTGCTGTTTACAGAGCCAGTAAAGATATTCAGGATTATATTGGCGAACTAAAAGCACAAGGATTTGAGCACGGGAAGGCCAATATTGAAGGTGTAGCAGATTATGCCGTAGAATGTGCTTTGCTTAAAGTTTATGGATCAGAATCGTTGGATTATGTGGTTGATGAAGCCGTTCAGATTTATGGTGGAATGGGATTCTCGAGTGAAACACCTGTTGACAGGGCCTATCGCGATTCACGAATCAACAGGATTTTTGAGGGCACAAACGAGATAAACAGACTTTTAGCTGTTGATGCCTTGCTGAAAAAAGGCGCAAAAAATGATTCCAAACTGTTCGAGATTGCGAAAAAAATGGCAGAAACGGCTGACAGCCCAATTGTATCAGATGACTCTGAGTACTTTGGCCGGAATATGACTGTGATCCGTAATCTCAAGAAATCAGTGCTGATGCTTATTCCGGCAATTACTGCAACATTTGGCAGAAAAATTGCCGAAGAGGAAGAAGTTTTGATGAATATTTCTGATATGCTGATGCAGGTTTATGCAGCCGAAGCCACGGTATTGAGAGTTGAAAAACTGGAAACCTTAAAAGGCGGTGAAGCATTACCGCTTTATCGTGATATCCTCGATATACTTATGCACGATGTAACTGCTGCAGTTTACAAAGCCGGTTTTGATGCAGTGGTCAGTTTTACCCCTGCAAATGAAGCCGAAAAGCTCCAAAAGGCACTGTTTAATCTTTGCAAAACAAAAGCTGAAAACGTTAAGGATGCACGCAGACGAATTGCTGACAAATTGATTGACGACAACGCTTACAAGTTTTAATTAACGAAAAAAACTGCTTTTCTAATAAAACGCTGCATTATCATGTGAATTGATATTGCGGCGTTTTTTGCTATACGCCTGTTTTTAAGCCGAAATCTCTACAAAAAAAAAATCAAATCATTTTGAAATTCAAACTGCTTTGCTTAATTTTATGGGCGTAATATAAAAACAGACCAATGAATAACAAAACAGTTCAGGAGTTTTTTGGTACCTTAACCAAAGAGGAGTCTCTCCAATGCATGGAAAGCGGACTAATTATTAAAGATAGCTGTGTTTTAGAATCGAAAAATCCATTTTTTGGTTATTATGATGATGCACCAAAAGTGCAAAAACCACGCTATCTATACCTTATGCTTGACAAGCCAATTGGTTTTGTTGATATACAACGTATCATCCAAAAACTAAAAAAATCATCCAGTATCAATATTGATGCTGTTTTGGCCGAGATTTCAACACCTAATCATCCTGATATGCCTGCTATCCGTTTGCGCGATTTACCACAATACGGGCAGCTCAGTATAGTTCAGCAAGAGTTTAGGGATGCTGGTTTGGTTTTCAAAAAACACAGCAAAGAAACAAATCTTGAGCATGCTTTAATCACGCTGGAGAAATTCTTTTTGCTTGAAATTATAGAAGAGGGAATTTACTTTGATGCCCGACAAGCTCATCACGGCTACTTTATAATTCCTGAGTACATCGATTGGGATGCTTTTAAGGACTTAACACGGAAAGCAAAATACGAACCTTCGTTGTTGTCCTTTGATGCTGCGCGTGCCAGTATTTTTGAGAACAATCAGCTGATAGAGCTGGTTAGAATTTACCGTGAAAACATTGATTTGTCTTTGTTAAAGGCGTATCGCGACCGCTATTATCATCTTTTAGGCTTGTAAAAAACAGCTGGGATTGTATGTTGTAAGACTAAAAAGAAACAGGGTATTTAACATCATGCAAAAAAAGCGCATGGGCCGGGACAGAATAGCCGGCTTCATTTCTGTTCTTAGCTTCAATAAGTTGGCGAAATTCGTCGATAGTACGTTTCCCCTGCCCCACTTCAAGAAGTGAACCAACAATGGCACGAACCATATTTCTTAAAAAACGGTCCGCTGTAATTACAAATACAAGCCCGTCTGCCTGTTCGATCCAAGTTGCAGCTTTTATGATACAAAGATTTGTTTTTGTTTGAGAATGCAGCTTGGCAAAGCTGGTGAAGTCATTGTATTCAAGCAATATACCTGCAGCTTTATTCATCTCGTTCACATCCAGTTTGCCAAAAATATAATAAGACAATTCGTTTTTAAATACAGCTTTGGATTGATGAATATGGTAATGATAGGTTCTCTCAATGGCGTCGAAACGTGCATGTGCATCTTGAGAAACTTTCCAGATGCTAAACAAAGCAATATCAGCCGGAAGAAAGCGGTTTAAATCAGCTGTAAGTTTCTGCAAATTATCCTCGTCAAAAAGAGTTTCATGGTCAAAGTGTGCATAAAAATTTTGCGCATGAACCCCCGTATCTGTGCGACCGCAACCCATAATATCAATTTTAGCATTCAGTTTTATGCCCAGACATTTTTCAAGTTCAGCCTGTATGCTGTTTGCATTTTCTTGCCGTTGCCAGCCATGATAATTGGTGCCTTTGTATGTAAGATGAATAAAATAGCGATTCACTTGTTTTTAGGGCAAATTTCGTAAAAATATTGGTTTCTGCCTTTCACTTTTATTTTCTTTGGCTTTTAAGACAAGCGTATTAAACTAAAATCCTAAAATTTTAAGTCAAAATTTCATGCTATGAAAGCCAAACAGCTAGCAAAGCGCTGAATATTCTCATTCCATTTGTAAAGTGGCTATTACGGGCAAATGATCACTAAGCCAGCGTCCTTCCGAACTTTTTTGACGTCCGTGCTTCAATGCTGAAACCTTGATATTTTTTACGAAAACATAATCAATCCGATTTTTCAACTCACTCTTCAAATCAAAACCGTTGTATGTCCCAGGCTTCTTCAAACTTGCTTCGTCAGCAAATTTAAATCCGTCAATTAACTCATTATTTATAAGTTGAATTGTTTTAGTATCCGGTCTCCTATTTAAATCTCCAAGCAGCACTACCGCCATGTTTTCCTGATTTACCTCACTTATTTTACGTAATATCAACTCTGCCGATTTTTGTCTGGCCTCCTCCCCTATGTGATCAAAATGTGTATTGAAAACAAACAGCTGCTGCTTGTTCGCTTTCAACATAAAAAGTCCGTAGGTACAAATTCTTGGCAGCATAGCATCCCAACCCACAGAAACACTGTCCGGACTTTCAGAAAGCCAGAACGTATTGTTGGACAGCATTATAACACGACTTGTATCGTATAAAATCGGGCTAAACTCGCCTGCTTCCAAACCATCATCGCGGCCAACACCAATAAATGCATAGTCGTGCAATTCCAAATTTAAATAATCAAGCTGGTTCTTCGTTACCTCCTGTAACCCAATAAAAACAGCCTGTTCGCCAATTAGGAAGTCGCTTAGATCTTTTTTTCTTAAATCCCAGCGATCTATGCCATCAGAAGCGGCGTCAAGCCTGATATTAAAGGAAATAACCTTGATTGATTGGGCATTAAGCCCTGCAAGCGCAAGTCCTTCCAAAAGCAAGACAAGCAGAAATATTGAAACACTTTTCATCGAAAAAAATTGTTTCTACAAATGTAGCTGAATTCCGTGCGAAGTAAACTAATTTAGCCATCAAATGCAATGGAAGAAGGCCTACGCTTCCCTAAATGAATTTATTTACCTTTGTATGAAAACCAAATACCATGTACATCGATCTTCAAAACGACGACACCATATGCGCATTAGCCAGTCCCGCCGGTATGGGTGCCATAGCCGTAATAAGAGTATCAGGGAAAGCAAGTCATTCTATTGCAAATCAGATTTTTAAGGCTGCAAAAAAAACTTTTGTCATGGATCAATCCGAGTCGCACAAAGCCTATTTTGGACAAATCGTTGACTCAGTGGGTTTTGTGGACGAAGTACTGTTAACGGTGTTTCGGGCACCTCATTCCTATACAGGAGAAGATGCTGTTGAGATAAGTTGTCATGGTTCCGTTTACATTCAGCAACGCATGCTGAAGCTCCTGTTGTCGAAAGGAGCACGGCTGGCCGAACCCGGCGAATTTACCATGCGGGCATTTGGTAATGGTCATTTCGATCTGGCTCAGGCCGAAGCAGTTGCTGACCTGATTGCCTCCCAATCTAAAGCAGCCCATAGCTTGGCAGTGAACCAAATGCGCGGTGGTTTTTCGGAGCGGATCAAGGATTTACGCACACAACTCATCGACTTTACCGCTTTAATCGAGCTGGAGCTGGACTTTTCGGAAGAGGATGTGGAATTTGCCAACCGGGATAAATTCAAGGAGCTGCTCCAGCAGCTTAGAAAGGAAATCAGCCGGTTAATGGAAAGTTTTCAGACCGGAAATGCCATCAAAAATGGGATTCCGGTGGCAATTATCGGCAAACCCAATGTTGGCAAAAGCACTTTACTAAACGCTATCCTGAACGAAGAGAAAGCGATCGTGAGTGATATTCCCGGCACCACCCGTGATACCATCGAAGACACCATTATTCTTGATGGACAGGCCTTTCGATTTATTGATACTGCCGGCTTGCGCCAGTCAGAAGATGTGATTGAAAACCTTGGAATTGAGCGCACTTACGACAAAATTCAGAAAGCTACTGTAATCCTCTACCTCTGCGACTTGACAGCTTGCGACAATGACTCAGCCGATGAGATGATACATGAATTCAGGGATTTTATTCAGGACGAAAACAAACATTTTATCCTGATCGGCAACAAAGCAGATCTGCTGTTGGAAACCCCAGCTCATTTCTCTGAAATGGTGGCTTTGGAAACGATATTTATTTCTGCAAAGCGCAAGGAAAACATCAACCTGATTATTGATAGCCTGCTTCAAATAGCACAACGTCTTGATACTAATCAAGATACTATCGTTAGCAATGTCAGGCATTATAACGCCCTGCATCAGGCGCTCGTTTCGCTGGATGCTGTTGAAGAGAGTTTTGCACAAAATCTACCTACCGATTTGGTCGCAATCGATTTGCGTGCTGCCTTACACCACCTGGGAACCATCACCGGACAAATATCCAATGATGAAATTCTTGGATCAATTTTCAGTAAGTTTTGTATCGGCAAGTAAAGCCACAAGATAACACTTTCAAGCTTGATATTTTCTCAAAAGGGTTGAATTATTGAATCAGGATTCTTTGCATCCTCAAAAACAGTAACTAGATTGAATCTTTGAATTCGGAATCTTTGAATGTTCAAATCCCGCAGCTCCCGAGAGAAGGCACTCCGACAGCTTCCTTCAGGCCATTATCACAAAAATAGCCCGTCTCAGATAGAAACGGGCTAAGTACCAATTAGATTAGAAATGTATAAAACAAAAAATGTCCACGCGGGCGCGTGACCAAACAACTGCCACAAATATAATATCGTTTGCCTCTTTTTGCAAATTTCGTGGACATTTTTTTTAGCGGTTCATAAAGATATACAAACAAAAAAGCCCGTCTCACTTAAGAAACGGGCTCAAACAACCAACCAATTAGATTTATGTAAAACAATTCCGCATGCGAGCGCATGCATAATCTAGGTTAATGCAAATATAGTACATTTCGGCTCATTTTCCAAGCCTTTATTTAAAGTTCCTAATAGCTAAAAATTAATTTCCTGGATTCTAAGCTAAGGGTTCCCCTACAAACACAACATAGCCATCGGGCTTTGGCATGTATCACCAAACTACTATTTCCTTTGGAATTTCCGGTTACTACGGCTTTAATCTCTAAAACCTTGCGACCAGAGTCATATCCACAGATAAGAAGAAAGAATTATTTTCTGTTCGGTTTGCCGCCTAATTAGTTGCTATGTTTGTACCATATTAGCAGAAAACTAATATCCACTGGCTTTCATCACTTTATCGATGATATCAATATTGTCATAAACGCCTGTAAAATACTCAGCGCCGGGCCCATAAGCAAAAACAGGCACGCTAACACTGGTATGGTTTCCGCTGCTGTAATGGAGATGAATACGCGTATAATCTTTATTGGGGCCGTTTACGAGCGTCAAACCGCCTGTTTCGTGATCTGAAGTAACAACAACCAGGGTTTCTCCATCCTTTTTAGCAAATTGCAAGGCTTCCAGCACTGCTGCATCAAAATCTGCCATTTCATTGATCAAGTAAGCGGAATCATTTTCGTGACCAGCCCAGTCTATTTGAGAACCCTCGATCATCAGAAAAAATCCGTTTTCGTGAGCTGACATCTGTTTTATAAGCAGTGCCGTAGCTTTCGGGAGTAGGTCTCCCCTGCCCTCCAGCACAGATGCAGGGTGTTCGTCGGCAACAAAAACACCAAACTTAGTACTCGTTGGAACAACCGCCGTTAGTTCATCAAAAAACTGCCAGCCGTTTTCTTGCATGCCGGACAAAAGATCCTGACCATCTTCACGTTTTTGAAAATGGTTGCGGCCGCCACCTACAAAATAATCCAGCTTATCGGTTGTTGCAAAATCCGCTGCAATCGCTTCATAATCGTTACGATTAATGTTTTTAGCAACAAAAGCGGCTGGTGTGGCATGTGTAATACCACAACTTACTGCTATAGCAGTCTTTTTGCCGGCATCTGCAAACATTTCGAGCATGCTTACAACCGCAGTACTGTCGGCATTCATGCCAATCATTCCATTGTTGGTTTTATGACCTGTAGCAATAGCCGTTCCGGCTGCACCAGAATCAGTGATCAGCTTATCAGCCGAATAGGTTGTGCTATTACCAGTAAAAGGCATCGACTGCATGGCCAGCTGCTTATTCAATATGGTTTCAGCTGCCTGAATTTGGGCATAACTCATGCCATCGCCAATAAAGAGTATCACATTTTTAGCTACAACAGCTTGATTATCCTCAGCATGACCCTCATCATTTGAAGTTACACAAGCTGAAAAAGTAAACAAAAAACTGAATCCAAGGAAGACCAAAATGAGTTTTTTCATGCGATCAGGTGTTAATCGTTAATAAGGTGATTTCGGGCAATATCCCGATTCTTCCGGGGTAGCCGATTGAACCGATGCCACGGTTTACATAAAGTTTCTGTGTGGATTGGGTGGCGGTGTACATGCCAGCCCATTCTTCATACATATATTGTGCAGGGCTCCATTTGATTCCGGGTATCTCTATCCCAAACTGAAATCCATGCGTATGGCCGGCAAGCATAATGTCGATATCAGCATGTTCGGGCAATACGATCGATTTCCAGTGACTGGGATCATGCGACAATAATATTTTTCCCTGCACCTGACCAATGCCTTTACTGGCCTTCAGGATATTTCCATAGCGGGGAAAACGATTGTTCTTGCTCCAGTTTTCTACACCAATTAGTGCCAGCTTATCTGTTCCTTTTTCCAGAATAACATGTTCATTTCTAAGCAGTTTCCAGCCAATCTCATGGTAAAATGAGAAGAGCGCCGATAAGTTTTCCTGTTTGTCTTTTTTTGAAGGCCAGTTGACGTAGTCGCCATAGTCGTGGTTTCCGAGTATAGCATAAACACCATCTTTGGCTTTGAGCTGCTTTAGGATTTCTTTAAAACGAAAAGCTTCCTCGCTGCGGTAATTTACCAAATCTCCGGTAAACACAATAAGGTCAGGCTTCATCGCCAACACCTCATCCACAGCTTCCTGCAACGCATCGGCATTGGCCCAGCCTCCCAGATGCATATCAGACAATTGCGCAATGCGATAGCCGTTGAAACTGTCGGATGCCAATCCCTTGAACCGGATTGCATGTTCACGAATGCTAAATTGATGTACCCATTTGAACATGCCCGTAAACATTGTGCCAATAATTAATCCACCGGAAGCCAGGGCCATATTTCCAACAAATTTGCGCCGGCTAAGCACCATTTTATTGTTACTAGCTGAAGCAGCTTGAGGATTCTTCCTGAAAATAGCCTGAATCAATTGCCAGATTAATCTAAACAGATCGAAAATTAAAAGAAAGACAGCAGGAATGATTTTTCCGATGTAAACAGCAAATATTGAACCATATAGGTAGGTTCTGAATAACTGATTCCAATGCTGTTGTGGAACAAACAGATTCACTATCATAGAGAGTGAAAGGGCAATCAGAGGCGACCAATACAGCAGGCCAATCACTATTTTCAAGCCTTTGTGATAAGTAAAAACCCGACTTCTGACTTTAGTCCAGAGGTAATAGTCCAAAAGCAGCAGCCCGATAAAGAAAGGATATCGAACGAGATTTTTTGGGAAAATTAACCAGGTGAGCACAATTCCGGCAATTATAAATATACTGACGGAAAGTACAATGTACCAATTTTTTGATTTCATACGCACTGCAAAATTATTCAATTCTTTGAAGGTAAAGACTCCACGACTTCAGATTTAACGAATTTTTCATTTTGACAATGAATTATAACGATGTGAAAAACCGACAAGTCATAAAAGCACAAATACACATCTGTTTAATAATGAGTGTTTTACAATATTATCAATCCTGGTAATTTGTCGTTTATTCCTGATATTCAATAATTTGAAATACATTTTATTATTTATGCAAATTAATTTTGGTGTTAATATAAAAAGCTTAATTTTGCACCTCCAATTTGAGCACAATAACTGCTTAGAAAGGAAAATCGTTCCATGAGAGATCGGCTGTGGTTCAAAAATCCCGGCAAATAATTAGAGGCGATAAGCTTCAATTTGTTTCAAATCATACCCGGAGAGGTGGGTGAGTGGCTGAAACCAACAGTTTGCTAAACTGTCGTACTCGATTAGGGTACCGGGGGTTCGAATCCCCCTCTCTCCGCCACGGGGCATAGCGTAGTCCGGTTAGCGCGCCTGCTTTGGGAGCAGGAGGTCGCAGGTTCGAATCCTGCTGCCCCGACAATAGAAAAAGCTCATAATCAAATGATTATGAGCTTTTTTTTGTTTCAACAACTCAGAAAACAAAACACACTGCGCAAGGCATATTAAAAACCTGATGCAGTGTGTTTTAAAAGTTTATGAATCAGTTAGTTGATCACTATCTTTCTAACTTTACCATATTTATAAGTTCCCATCCGAACGATATAGACGCCCGGCGCAGCATACGACATATCAAGCAGATAGGTGTACTTTCCATTTGCATACTGCACTTTATTTTCGACCAAATTAAGGCCAAGGCTGTTGTGCAGGTTGATCAGCACAGGTGCATCAAGCTTTTCGGTAAGTAAGGCTATTTCATACTGCTGATTGCCAAATGGTCTGATCGCTAATTCACTATTCATTTCGGGCAAAGCAACAGCGCCTGTGGGCAAGACTACATTCACCATATAATCTTCCGTTTCGCCATAGCTGGTTGATTCACACGCATCAGCTGGTACTTCGTCGTTCCAGTTGGTTTTTATACGCATCAGGTGCTGTCCGAGTAAGGCTTCTTCGGGTATAGCAAAAGCCATGGTGTCAGTATAGATTCCGGCACCTTCACCATCTGCGATTTCGTGGTTGTCGATGATCAGTTCATCTTCCTCAAAAATAAAGTTATCATTGAAATCAATCCATACATTCACAAAACTATCACCGTAGCCCACTGTCATAATCAGCTCAACTTCTGAATCCACCTCAAGATCCGTGCTCATGTTTGTATAGTCGCTGTAGCCGATATCTGAACATTCACTTTCGTTGATGAGGTCACGCAGTTCAACATACAAAATAGCATCACCGGAAGAGCAATCTGATTCGGGCTGACAATTTGATTTGTTGATAGTTACTGCGGTTGTATCATTGCTCCTATCCTCATCATCACTCAGATTGGTATAGGAGATAAGTTCGTAAGTGCCTAAATTCTGAAAATCGGCTAAAGTCGTAAAATCAAACTGCACTTCTGTATTGGCGTAAAGTGTATCTGCATAGTTTTCCGTGACGATTTCTCCATCCAGATTATAAACCATGTCGAAGTCAACCTGATCCTCAGCACCAAAATTTTTGACCATTACACTTACGGTTTCTTCATCAGTAAGGCCTGTGCCTGACTCAGGACCGGTTATTGCTGTTATGCCAACATCTTTTGCATTCAGATAGCTAACAGTAACCGCAAGGCTGTCGTTGACCAAATTTTCATCTGTTTCCAAAGCTGTAAAAACCGTAAGAAAATAACTCTCACCCAATTGCCCCATATTGGCGGTAGCTTCAAAAGTATACGTGCCACTTTCGCCGGGAAGTATGGTATCAGTTACCATTTCGATAATGGTATCTCCTTCGGGCAGAAAATATCCCACAGGAATGGTATCCTGCAAAGCTGTGCCATAATTAAAGATCCCAATAGTGATTTGCTGCTCCTCCGAGAGCATGCCATCAACGGGTTCTATCAGCTCGTACACGCCCACATCATTGGCAACATCCGAAGCAATCTGGAATGCACCTACAACGTCGGTACGCTGGTTGTTGTTGAAGTATTCGGCAATGTGCCAGAAAGTTTTATCATCAGATGGGTCGAGTGTTAAGTGAACATAATCTGCCAGCCTATTGGAAGGGTTATTGGAGTTTCCCTGAGCGATCAGTACTTCGTCAACGGTCATTGTTCCCAATGGATCAGCCGCAAAACGGCCGGTATAATAGATGGCAATAGATTCCTGTGTACTTACCGTTGTATAAGCCATACCGATATTTCCCTGTCCATCCATGGCCATACTTCCTGCGAAAGCATCCTTACCATTATTGGGCGATATATAAGTGCCTTCCTGATAGATTTCCCAGGGCTCACCATCACCGTACTGTCGCATTTCGTACCAACGGATTCCGGCTAATTCTGCTGAAGAACCATCTGTATCGACAACAAAATTGAACAAGGCTGAATTGTATTCGGGAAAGCGGCGATATTGCGCCTGTTGCATAACAGTGGCCTGCAAAATATCAATATTTGGACCAGATGGTTGTGGTCTGTTTGAGAAAGAACCTCCATCAAATACAGAGATAAACGGTGTGGTAATGACTTCAACAGGCTCTGAAATCGTTGAGTTGGCAGGTGTTTCCCAATCAACATTCAAAGTCCAGAGTTTCAGGTGATCTTCAGAAACACCACTCCAGGCGTCATCCTGAAGATAAACTATCGTGGCATCTCCAGCCGGCGGAAGTTGGTCGTCGGTAACATTAAAAAACTGCGGACTATAAAAGCCTGATGTTCTTATTCCCGGTAGCGGAAAGCTAATAAACTGGGGTGCTTCACCAAGCAGTACTTTGTCTTTTTCAATAGCAAAAACCCGATTTGTTGAGCTGATATTGGCAGTTACATAATAGCCATCAGCCCAGATAGAGAACTTCGGATAATCGGGAAAAGAACCAGTTGCCATGCCGGTAGTGTAAACATACCAATCGTCATTTACCGGATCGGGGCCTGCAGAAATGGCAAAATTTAAGCCATTTGGCGAAAAATCAAACTCCGTAATGATAAACCGATCCACTGATGCATCATAGAGCATGATGGGGTCTCCAGCATTATTGCCCGGAAAAATAGTGGACAGCGAGGCTCCGGGAGTTAGGGGTTCTCCGTTTTTATCGAAAATGCGAAAACCAACATTCCAGCCTCCAAGATAATGGTTAGGCCCTACTGCGCCGGTTGGATCACTGGGTGTGATATTGGAAAAATTGGCATCAAATACCAATAAAGGATCACGCCCCATTTTCTTGGCTACACGCTGCTGTTTTTCAACAAGTGCGTCATCGCCCTTGGGCAAGCCTTTGCCCGGAACGGTCATATTGGCACCGGCACGCTTTGGATTTCCCATTTTTAAAGGTGCATTGGGGTCGGTGGCGATAAATGTGCCATTCTCAATTTGCTTGGCAATGCTCGGCACAACAACAGGCGCTTGCAATCTGCTGATAAGGCTTGGTCCTGATTTTTTGTTTTGACCAACCAAAGTAGTGGCTGATAAAACAACGATCAGAAAAGTGTAAAAAAACGATTTCATAGGAATAATAATTTTTAAATGCTAAAGACAATGAACTAATTTTTTAAAACGCTTAGCATGAATCCGAATAAAAAAGATTCATGAAATTCTCATTTAAGTGTGCAATATTAAGCATTATTTAGAAATAGTCTAAATTAGCTGAACTGTTTTTAAGATTCAGTCATGGAGAATGTCATTTTCAGACCTGTACTTCCATCCTTATAATAGCCTGGTAAGGTTTTTATAACTTGAAAACCATATTGCTCATACAGACTGATCGCAGCTTGATTATTTGCCTTTACTTCGAGCGTAAGTTTTGTGTAGCCTCTGTTTTTTGCGGTTTCGACGGCTTTATTCAGCATCAGTCTTGCTATTCCCTGTCCCCTGTACTTTGTAGAAACGGCAAGTGCATAAATCCGCAGCAAACGACTATTTTTTCTGCTTAGAAGTACCATATAGGCTGCCAATTCACTGTCGGTTTCAGCCACCAGAAAATCATTGTCTGAATGTAATAGGTAGCGCATTTGTTGCTTGTGAAAGGCGTCTTCCTGAAAACTTTGCGTTTCAATTTCCATCACCTGCTTCAAATCGCTGGGTGCTGCCCTGCGAATTACCGGATCGTTCATATTAGCGATGTTTTCGTTCGAGCCGATCTATAAATTCCCGCAATATGAGGCGATACAGCTCATCGCCCAAAATAGCATCTTCTACACCGTGATCCAACGAAGGGTTGTCATTAACTTCAATAATCACCGATTTTTCATCAAAAGCTTTAACATCAACACCGTAAAGTCCTTTGCCAATGCTATTTGCAGCATCTAAAGCATTGCGCAACACATGCCGTGGCACCTTATTTATAGGTACGGTTTCAAAGCTGCCTGACTCACTCTTACCAGACACGTCATGATGATAAATTTGCCAATGGCCGCGCGCCATAAAATATTTACAGGCAAAAAGCGGATTCCCATTGAGTACACCAATGCGCCAGTCGAAATCCGTTGGTAAAAATTCCTGCGCTAAAACAATGGCGGTGTTGGCAAAGAGCAGTTCCAGAATTTTTTGATAATCGTCAGTATTTGTAGCCTTTCCCATACCATGCGAAAAAGATCCATCAGGGACTTTTAGCACTATCGGAGAACCCAGTAATTGCGTTATCTGCTCCCAGCTAAGCGGGTAAGATTTA
Organism: Bacteroidota bacterium; assembly: GCA_018830105.1. Taxonomy (GTDB): domain Bacteria; phylum Bacteroidota; class Bacteroidia; order Bacteroidales; family F082; genus UBA5536. The sequence goes on along the minus strand of JAHJTC010000004.1, from coordinate 402,512 downwards.
AAAATCAAAGCAGACTTTGGCGTTGGGATCTCTTCTTTATCCAGCAGCTCTTTCAGGTACACTTTGTTGGTGCAACGAATGATCGAAAGCGGATCATCAATTACTACCATATCAGCTTGTTGTGCCAGTTGAGCCATGCGGTAGGTGATGTGATTGAGCGAAGTTGTCTGACGGATAAACAAAGCGTCGTATTCCATCAGGCGGTAAGCATCCTGAGCGGTAATCAGCTCGGCATTGATCTGCAATTTTTTGGCCTGACTGAGGAATAAATTCAATGCCGTTTTGTTGCTGGGCGGCATCACTTCATTGGGATCGTGCAGTATTGCCAGGTCGTAGCGGGCAGGTTTTTTAACCCGGGGCTGACGCCATACTTTTTTGCTGAAGGCATCCAAAGCCTGTGCAAAGCTGTCCTGCTGGCTATCCGTGAGCTCATCGAGGCTGAGCGGACGAATCACTTCGATCTGATTCTTCTCTCTGAAGGCAAACTGAACCCGGAGCATAGGACAAGGATTCTGTTCAAAAATATACCGTGCCACTTTTTCCATGGCAGGTTCATCAGTCGTGCCAAAAAAAATGTCGAGCACACTGTTCTCATTATCTTTTAACGCACTTTGCTGCATCCATTTATAGGCGATCTTCTGCATTTGGTTATCCAAACGCATTACAGCACCCGAATCAAGCCTGTTGATGACCTCAATATCCGGAAGCACTTTGTGACCACGAGCTTGTGCCAGTAGCGAACAATAATAGCCTTCGGAGTGATAGTTGAGGCGATTGCACAAATTAATTACAAAGAAATGATTTTTATTAAGTTCTTGATTTTGAAGATATTCACCGGCTGTTAAGATGCTTTCGGTATCATAATACGGTTTCCATTGATCTAATGAATCCAGGATAAGAATAGTTGAGCGCATGTAATCTCATTTTATTTAAGGCGTAAAATTCGTGTTTCTTCGTTTAGGTTAAACAACAACATTAAAAATAATTAGATTTTACCAATAAGCCAGCTAAATCCAAGCCCGAAAAAGTAATAATCCGAGTTGATGCCTTTACCGGCTGAAAAATCTACTTGCATGGTATTGTTTAGTAAATAGGTGACACCGCCGTCGAGGGCAATATTGAATTCGTTCATTAAAAAAAAGGCACCAAAAGGTTCAACAAACACTGACCAGCTTTCGCTTATTGCGTAGCCCAGTGCAAAACTATAGGTTAGGCTTAAATCCTGTTCCTCGGCCCAGTAGGTGCCAATATTTGAACCCAGATTCCATTGCGCTGCAAAATCCCAGCTGTGCAAATAGCGCAGACTAATTAAGAATTTGTCAGCGGCGACATCTGCTGAGCCCGTGGGCGCTACTACTTCCAGCAAAACAGCTGTCTGTACGCCTTTTGAACTGTTATCAGATAGCTTTAGTTTTGTTCCAATGGAAATATTGGAAAACCCATTTAGCTTATAGTTGCCAGTTAAATTAGGCCTATCTGTAAATTGATACGACTGAATCAACCGCAGTTCTGCCCAGTCGGATATTCCATAACGCAATAAAACCAATGGTAAGCTTGTGCTGTTAAAAGCTTCGTTTTTGCCTGGTTGAAACTGAGCCATTTCAAAACCTGTTTCAAGTTGAAAACTTTTTTGTTCAAGCGTTGATGCCCCATCCCCTATTCCGGGTCGATCTGACTGTATATTTTGTGCATGAATACCTACACCTAAAAATAACGACATGCCCAATATCATGCTACTGAATAACAACTTTTTCATTATTTTATTGATTTTTGAGGGTCTCTATTTAGGTCAACAAGCAACAATTAAGATAAAAATAGACTTAATATCAATGGAAATGGGTATAAGCTTCATAACTTTTGTTTGGCTTAACCATTTAGCAAATATAGCTTTTCTTTGCATAAAAAAAGATGGAAGGACAAAACAGAACCAGCATAAAACCCGGCGACACTGTTGATATTATCAAGAAAGAACACCAGCGATCCGGTATTTTAACAACAGGCGTTGTACAGCAGATTCTCACCAAAAGTGCCTCACATCCGCATGGAATTAAAGTGAGACTCAGCAGCGGTGAAATAGGACGTGTAAAATCGATTCATCCAGCTGTATTATGAAAGCGGCTTCCATAAGTGCAATAAAAGCGGAGCTTTATGCAATTCCGGCAAAGGAAGTTGTAAATATCTGTCTGAAACTGGCCAAGTTTAAAAAAGAAAATAAGGAAATGCTAAGCTACCTCCTTTTTCAGGCTCAGGATGATCAGGCTTTTGTACAACTGGTAAAAGATCAGATCGATGAAGAGTTTAATTCCTTGAATAAATCACAAATCTATCTGGCAAAAAAAACAATCAGAAAGGCATTACGAACTACCAACAAAAATATAAAGTTTGCTTCCAGCAAACAGCTTGAGGTGGAGTTGCGCCTGTATTTTTGCACTAAACTGCAAGCGACAGGTTTAGCACTTACCAAACATCAGGTGTTGTACAATCTCTATCAGCGACAGATACTCTTAGTTGATAAAGCTTTGCTAGGTTTACACGAAGATTTGCAGCACGACTATAAAACAGAATTGTCAGCGCTGAGACTAAGCTGATTGTTCTACCTTTAAAAACGGTATCAGAAATAAAAAATCAGCTTTGGTAAATGCCGTTTTTTTACCTTCGCCCCATGAAAACAGCCCTCATTGCCATACAGCTAAAAATCAGCGGACTTGTACAAGGCGTAGGTTTTAGGCCTTTTATATACCGAATGGCCGTGCGTAATCAAATTAGCGGATGGGTCGAAAATAATAATGAGGGAGTCACGATTCATGCTGAAGCCACTGAATCACAGCTCGAACAATTTATCACAGATATTAAAAAACTGACGCCACAAGCAGCATCCATACGTAAACTTGTCCAGCAGGAAGTAGCGCTTCAATATTTCAAAGACTTTGCTATCCGTAAAAGCCAGAGTTATTCGGAAGATATTACTGAAGTAAGCCCCGATATTGCTGTTTGCGATGCATGTTTACACGATATGCAAAGTCAGGCACACCGCATTAATTATCCCTTTATCAACTGCACCAACTGCGGGCCGCGTTTCACCATTATCAAATCCTTGCCTTACGATCGCCATCAAACTACGATGGCTCCTTTTGTGATGTGTCGCCGCTGCGCTTCGGAATACAAAAACCTGCTCGACAGGCGTTTTCATGCCCAGCCCGTGGCCTGTTTGCATTGTGGCCCCGCTTATCAACTGATGGATGGAAACCTTTTTACCGATGGAAAAATACTGGCCGGATTACTGTCTTCAGAAATTAAGAATGGCAAAATAATTGCCCTTAAAGGCTTGGGAGGCTTTCATTTATTATGTGATGCCTTTAATGAAAAAGCGGTGAGCGACCTGCGAAAACGCAAAGCCCGCGACGGAAAACCTATGGCTGTGATGGTAAAAGACAGTACTGTGGCACAAAAGTATTTCGGCATGAGTGCCACAGAAAAAGATTTATTGGTATCGTGGCGCAGACCTGTTGTCCTGATGAAAAACAAACTACCACTGGCATTTTCAGTGAGTCGTGGATTAAGCACCACCGGCGTGATGTTGCCATATATGCCCCTCCATCATCAGCTTTTTGAGCTGTTAGAAACCGACGTTCTTGTGATGACTAGTGGCAATATTTCTGATGAACCGGTAATCATTGACGACCAACTTGCTTTTCAGTTTTTAGGAAAAATTGCCGACTTGGTTGTTGGCTACAATCGCGCCATACACAATCGTGTGGACGACTCAGTAGCTTTTGTTGTCAACGAAAAAGCCCGTCTTATCCGACGATCACGTTCTTTTGTTCCTTCGCCCGTCCAACTTGCATTCAGCGCCGAAGGAGTTTTTGCGGCCGGAGCTGAACTGGTAAACACATTTTCCATCGGCAAGGGCAACCAAGCTATTATAAGTCAACATATTGGTGACCTAAAAAACGTTGAAACCTTAGAATTTTATGAAGAATCCTTTAGGCGCTTCAGTGCACTTTTTCGTTTTAAGCCCAAGCTGGTAGCCTGTGATTTACATCCCGATTATCTATCAACACGTTTCGCACAACAACTGGATGTCAAAATCATAGAAGTACAGCACCACCATGCGCATATTGCTTCCTGCATGGCCGAGCACGGCCTGGACGAGCAAGTTATTGGAATTGCACTTGATGGAACAGGCCTGGGTACTGATGGCACAATTTGGGGCGGAGAATATTTTATCTGTGATTTATCAAATTTTGAGCGGCATTTCTTTTTTGATCCGGTTCCGCTTCCAGGAGGCGATAAAGTAACAGAACAGCCCTGGCGAACAGCTTTTGCTTATTTGTATAAGTACTTTGGCCTGAGTATTTTTATTGATGAAAATGCCATGAAGCTGATTCCTGACAAAAACGATCTGCCTGTATTGATGCAAATGGTGGATCAGGGTATCAACAGCCCACTGAGTTCGGGTGCGGGTCGTCTTTTTGACGCTGTAGCTGCCCTAACAGGAATATGCAGAGAAAGTAGTTTTCATGCTGAAGCACCGATGCGGCTGGAAGCAGAGATAAAGCCAGAATGCCGCGGTAAGTATGTGTTCGAAATTCAGGGGCAGCAAATTATCTTCAGGAAGCTGTTTTATCAAATTTTAGAAGATTTAAAATCCGGTACGTCAACAGCTGAAATTTCAACTAAGTTTCACAATACAATTGTTACCATAAACCTGAGCATGGCCCGAAAGCTGAGAGAAAAATACGGTCTGAATAAAGTAGCACTCTCGGGGGGGAGTTTCCAAAATAGCTATTTACTCGAACATACCGAGAAGCTTCTTCAAAAGGCAGGATTTGAAGTGTTTGCTCACCAACAAGTGCCTACAAATGATGGCGGAATTGCCTTGGGACAATTGGCTATCGGGGCCAAATATTTAAGCCAGAACCCCTGATATTGAATAAAACAGCCATTGTTGTGTTCCTAAATCATTATACTAAACCTAATTTAGAATGTTTCTTATCTCTCGAGGCACGAGGTTAATGGCTAAAAGTTTATTTTTGTTACCAAATAATAACCATGAATGAACTATTGGGATTTATCCTGCTGCATGCTAACCACAATCATTTCAGCACAAACGTACCTTTATTTGTAGGGCTATTGGCCAGTGTTTTACACGTTGTTTCGGGACCTGATCATTTGGCTGCCGTTACACCGCTTGCTATCGATAATAAATTAAAATCATGGGCAATAGGACTTGGCTGGGGTGTAGGTCATACGCTTGGCATGTTGATGATTGGCGTTTTGTTTATCTTTTTCAAAAGCTATCTTCCCATAGATTTAATTTCATCCTACAGCGAAATGCTGGTGGGGATCATTTTAGTTGGCATCGGATTGTGGGCTTTTTGGCGGATTTTTTATCATTCTAAGTCCCGGCATGCCCATCCGCATACACATAAAGACGAATCGGGCGATACATTTACACATGTGCATGAACACACACATCCCTCACAAAATGTGCATAAACACAAACACCCTGAAAAAATCAGACAATCTGTAATTTCTGCTTTATTTATTGGCTTGATACACGGCTTGGCAGGAGTTTCTCATTTACTGGGCGTTTTGCCCACCCTGGCATTTCCAACAGCTTTTGATTCTGCAATGTATTTAACAGGTTTTGGTGTGGGTACTATTGTAGCAATGGTCGCTTTTTCGTTCTTTCTGGGTTATGTTTCCTATCAATCGAGTGAGCGTTTCAAGCCTGTTATATTTAAAACCATTCAGTTTACCGGGGCATCAGCATCCTTAATTGTAGGAGCCTACTGGATTGCATTAACCTTTTAATCTATGTTGAAACACTTATTTTTATGGATTATAGTATTGCTGTTATCTGCCTCACAAATTAGTGCACAGGAAGAAACAAACCCTCAGCGTTGGTACTTAGGATTGTATGCCGGCACAAATATCTCCGACCTAAGCACAACAGCCCTGGATTTGCGCTTTAAAAACCAAAATGGGTTGCTTGCCGGAATTTCCTTACGCTATCAGCTGAATGAAAATTTTTCGTTAAAATCAGGCATTGAATTCGATCAGCGACGCTTTGGCATGGAAGCCAACTATCAGGGATTGCGCTATGTAGATGATACTTCGATGCATATCTGTTATAGCTGTCGCTATGAATACGAGCACATTATAAACGGCATGTATGTTACCGTTCCACTGGTTTTTCAATACGGAAAAAATATTGGTCGAATAGGTTTTCATGTCAAAGGCGGACTCTATTATTCGCTACTGCTACAAGCCTACCACGACGGGCAGGAGCTTGAATACTTTGATCCTGTCGAAGCCCTCCCCTTTTTGCAATTCGGCTATGAACCCGGCTTGTTTGTAAACAGCTTCAATGGCAAAGCAGAAAATCTGTTAAACACCAATGATGCAGGAATAATTTTGGGTGTTGGAGGCACTTATGCCCTGGGCAGCCGTCTGGCATTTTTGGCCGAAGCCAATCTACAGGTTGGTTTTAAACCCCTGTTTGAAAGCCCCGATTTTATCGCGATTTATCATAGTGCCTTTCAATTTAGAGGTGGACTTGTTTACCGACTCAACTTCAATTCAAATTTATGAAAGCTTTTTTACCGGATAAAACCGTAGAAAGGCTGAGTCAGTATCGCCGGGTATTGTATAATTATCAATACCTCGACCACGCTTACATTTTCTCGCATAACCTGGCACGTATCATAAAAACAAATGCGGCCAATGTGCGGCGCGACCTGATGCTTGTTGGTGTAAATGGCGATGTTCATAAAGGCTACGACATCAATGAGCTGATAACAAAAATCAGTGAAGCCATTGATCAGGATGAACCGGAAAAGGTTGCGTTTGTGGGGATAGGCGAGCTGGGACGTACTGTTTCAGAGTATTTTAGCCGATACAACAACAAACTGGTTATTGCTGCAACATTTCGGTTTGGGCAAAACAAACAGCCAAGTTACGAACTCCCGAGCTACTACATCAGTGAGATGCCCCGCATCATCAAAGAGATGAAAATCAGACTTTGTGTGGTTGCAGTACCCATTGAATTTGCGAAAGAAATCAGTACAATACTCGTTCACTCGGGGGTTCTGGGCATATTAAATTTCAGCTCGGCCTACCTGCAATTGCCTCCCCATATCTTTGTTGAAAACTATGATATGATTACCAAACTTGAAAAAGTAGCCTATTTCATGAATAAACCCACGAATAAGTAATTGCTTTGCCGGCTGCAATGGTAAATAGAAAACGAGACAAAATGGATAAAGAAGAGGTTAAACTAAAAATTATCGACAAAATTGAGCAGACAAAGCAGCTCATCACTGAATATAAAGAACTTACCAAGCCTGTATCACCGGATGTTGCGATAGGCAGAATTTCGCGCATGGATCATATCAACAACAAAAGTGTTGTGGAAGCATCGCTGCGTCAGGCAGAAGAAAAACTCAAAAATCTTGAACGGGTGCTTGCCATGCATGGCAGCGAAGATTTTGGCAAATGCATCAGATGTAAAATTGAAATTCCTTTAGGCCGCATCCTTTTTCGCCCCGAGAGCCTCTATTGTGTAAACTGCGCAAGATAAACCTCCAAGCGATATTTACTCATGTCAACTACCCTATTTAACAAATCTGAAGAAGCTGACCAGGCTTATTTTTGAGGAGATCAAAGGACTATTGCAGCAAGCCATAATTGACACGAATACCGCTGTTAATGTCCATGCCAGAGAAATACAGGAAACAAAAGACTATCTGTATGAAAACAAGGCCGGGATGGATCATGTTGAAAAAGTCTCGGTTCGGCAATCGATTAGTCAAACAGCTATGACCGGCGATTCAGCAGTGGCCAGAAAAAAACGCCTGGCTATTTAGCATTCATCTTGCCAAAATAAGACAGTATCCATCATAACCGTGTTGCGCTAAAAAGAGTTGTTTAGGTATCTGAATAAAATTTACCTTTACCAGTATTTGGTAAACTTGGTAATATATGGGAATATTCCCAATATTGGAATAATATCCATACATGGATATTTAAATAATTTCTCAACATTTTACTAAGTTGGCATACAAATCATTAACAATCTGGCACAAGTCTTGTTAATTAGATCACGCACACACGAGAACAGATTAAATATTATGAAAACATTAAAAATAGTATCGATTAGCATTTTTGTTTTACTTGCACTTGGGTCTTGCAAAAAAGAATATGGCCCCAAAGTAAATCCCGATATCAACCAAACAGGTGATTTACAGGTTCCTGAGAGTTTTAACTGGAAAACCACCAAAGACCTTAGCACCTCAATTGCGCTACCCGAGGATGGTTTTTACCCATTGCAATCAAAAATTACTATTTATCAGGGCAATCCATTTCAGGGCGGCACGCGCATAGCCGAGGGCAGCATGTCGCGCGATCACAATTTTGAGCAACAATTACGCATTCCGGCTTACCTGGAAAGTTTGTTTTTATATCTGGAAACCAGCACAGGAGCCACTCATCTGGTAGAAGTTCCCCTAAGCGGGAATTATCTTAATTACACCTTTCCCGGTTTGAATGAAAAACAGCTGAATTTTAAATCCGGAAATGCAGTGCAGGATGACGGCCCCGAATGTGACGACTGCGATCAGGTGATTTCCGGAAATGGGAATGTGCAGATAAAGCAGGGGAAAACTTATTGTGTGCAGGATAACTATACCGGAAATGTAACTTTTCAAGCATGGAATGGTGGCGGGACGCTTAAAATTTGTGGAACAGCAGACATTAATTCAAACATATCATTAGGTAGTAATTGCCACATCATTGTTACACAAGGAGGTAGTTTAACCTTGAATGGACTACAGATGTGGGGTACAAATAATAGCGTTAAGGTTTACGCCAATTCAAGCTTAATAATCGAAAATCAATTATCAACTACCGGCGAATTTGAAAACCATGGAACCATGAGCATCGGCTCCTGGGCTAATCTTCAGCAGCTGTCCGCTCCGTTTATTAATACCGGAACACTGATAGCCTCTTCGGGCATGGAAATTAACAATGAAGTACTCAACAACAGCGGAAGTGTTGAAACAGGTGGGACTTTTCAACTAAATACCAATAGTAGCATGACCAATACAGGAAGTGTTACAACTGGTGGAAAGTTTGAGCTAAATGGCAGTACCCTTAGCAACGACGGAACGTTTACAGTAACCAATAATGGTTTTAGCATAAACAGCAACAGCAATCTTACAAACAATGGAGATATTACATTGGATGATGGCGATTTCAATATGAATTCAGGAGGAACTTTGATCAACAACGGCTCTGTGACAGTGGATGGTAAGATTAATTTTAACAGCGGTGGCAACGTTTACAACAATTGTAAAATGACTTGTACCGAACAATCTGAGTTCAATTCAGGTAATATCAATTTTGATGGCGGATACTTCAGGAGCGATACCAAAATTCAGATTAATGGTGGAGCAAATACTATACTTAACAACGGTAGTATGATCTCAACGCCTGTATTTATTTTATACACCAATATCACCGGACAAGGCAGCCTGAATTCGATTAAAGCTGAAACAGAATTTAAATTAACCAATGTTGATGTAAGCGGTGCAATTGAATCTTCCACCGACAATTTGAATAATCTATCCAATACTCCTTTAAATCAATTATTTGTAAACGGAGCTACCTTAGTTGGTTTGGGTGAAGAACAAAACTTTTTGGCTGCCACCAACTGCAATCCCGAAGGCATTGGAAGTGTTGTTGTAAATGACAGCGATGGTGATGGCGTTCCGGATGATCTGGACGAATATCCCAATGACGAGGAGCGGGCTTTTCGATCTTTCTATCCCAATGAAAATGATTTTACTACAATCGCTTTCGAAGATTTATGGCCAGGACTTGGCGACTTCGACTTCAACGATGTAGTTGTTATAATGCAGTACGAAATGGTCACCAATGCCGATAATGAATTGGTTGATCTGAATGGAAAATTCCGACTGATGGCCGCAGGTGCCAGCCTTAATAATGGATTTGCAGTAGCCATTGATATTAACCCGGCCAATGTAAGTTCAGTAACTGGCGGAACAATAGCAGGCTCAGCAGTAACACTTAGCCCCAAAGGTTTTGAATCCGGCCATACGGATCAAACAGTTTGGATTGTTTTGGATGCCATCAACGATATTTACCAAAATAGCGGCTTCATAAATACAATGCCTGGAATTCCGTATGTTGAGACTGACACCATTGTGATGAGCATGACTTTGAGTACGCCACAAGCAAATTATGGCAGTGCGCCATTTAATCCGTTCATATTTATTGATCAGGAACGCGGGAAGGAGATTCACCTGCTTGATCATGCACCCACCTCACTGGCATCGGATGAGTTTTTCGGAATTTGGGAAGATGCTTCAGTACCAGCCAGTGGAAGTTATTACAAAACAGCTTCAAATCTGCCCTGGGCTATTGAAATCCCGGTAAGTTTTGATTATCCTTTCGAGAAAGTTGATATCTTGCAAACACATCTTAAATTCGCAGATTGGGCAACTTCAGGTGGCGATTTATTCCCGGATTGGTTTCTTGATCTGCCAGGATACCGCAATGAGGGCAACATATACCAGAAGCCATAAATAAAATTGCAGCACTAAAAAACCCCAGCTTGTCAATTCGACAAGCATGGGGTAAAACAAACTAGATAAATCTTTTGACCGGATTGCTATGACAGTAGTTCGGTCATTTTCTTTCCAATATCAGCTGGTGAATCAACAACGTGAACACCACAGTCTGTTAATATTTCTTTCTTCGCTTCGGCAGTATCCGATTTTCCACCGATAATGGCACCGGCATGTCCCATGGTGCGTCCTTTTGGTGCAGTAGCTCCGGCAATAAAACCAACAACTGGTTTGGTGCCATTTTCCTTGATCCAATAAGCTGCGTCGGCTTCCATATTTCCACCAATTTCGCCAATCATCACAATACCCTCTGTTTCGGGATCATTCATCAAAAGTTCCACGGCATCGCGGGTTGTAGTGCCAATGATTGGATCACCACCAATTCCAATAGCGGTAGTTTGACCAAGCCCTGCTTTGGTAAGCTGGTCAACAGCTTCATACGTCAGTGTTCCTGAGCGAGAGACAATACCTACCCGTCCTTTTTCATGGATAAAGCCTGGCATAATGCCAACTTTGGCTTCACCAGGGGTGATCACACCAGGGCAATTAGGCCCTACCAATCGGCAATCATAGCCTTTGAGGTACTCACTCACCTTTACCATATCTAATGTGGGGATACCTTCTGTGATGCAAACAATCACTTTAATGCCTGCAGCAGCAGCTTCCATAATGGCATCAGCAGCAAAAGCCGGTGGCACAAAAATGACCGAAGTGTCGGCTCCGGCTTGTTCAACAGCATCAGCAACCGTATTGAAAACAGGCTTATGCAAATGCGACTGCCCGCCTTTTCCGGGCGTAACCCCGCCTACTACATTGGTGCCGTAGTCAATCATTTGCGTGGCATGAAAAGTGCCTTCGCTTCCGGTAAAGCCCTGAACGATAACTTTCGAGTTTTTGTTTACAAGTACACTCATAATAAAATTTTGTGAAATACTTAGTGTTTTTTAGAGCACCAAAGATAAGATGTTTTGAGGTTTTGAGCAGTATGCTCCGCGCATTTTTTTTATGTTAATACAGCAGTAAACCTGAAGACTTCATAAGTTGTTGTGATTTTATTAATTTTACAGCCTGTTTCAATCTCATAAATCTGCACTATTTTGTTGTCTATCAATGCTTTTAATGGAAATGACTTTATGAATTGAAACAGTAGAGAATATACCAAGCGCTCCAACTAATGAAACATAAAATTGTTTATCTGGCCTGTGACGACAGTCAGGTATTAAAAAACAGATCAACAGAAATTCTGGACAACTTTCTGGGAAAAGACAACTATTCATTTGAAGAAACCAGTCATTTCTTATTTATCGCAAGTGGCGGTTCGGAGCAGCATGCTTTGAAACTTAGTCAGGAACTTGATAACTTTATCCTGCTTTGTCACCGCGAAAACAATTCCTTTGCCGCAGCTATGGAAATTGCTGCTTACCTCAGGGATAGCGGCAAAAATGTTGCACTTATTAATATTGCAGCAACGGGCGCTCTGCAGGACTTCAAGATGTTAACACAGGTAGTCAAAGCAGTGGAATCACTGAAAGGTCAAAGGGCAGCATTGTTGGGTGAGGTTTCCGAGTGGCTGATTATATCAGCAATTGAGGCCTCGCTGATTAAGAGCAAACTGGGCGTGGACTTATTGCACATCCCCTGGCAAAGTGTTGATTCTTATCAGGATAAAGTGGTATCTCAAGCTTTTCTTAACCATTTTCCTAGGCACGACCAACAAAAGCTACAGCACACCGCCCGGGTTTATAGCCTATTGGAAGAAATAATCAATACACACAAATTAAACGCTTTAAGTGTAGAGTGTTTTTCAATAGTGAAAAAGGATCAGGTTACTGCCTGCTTACCATTAGCGGTGCTCAATAGTGAAAAAACAGTAGCAGCTTGCGAAGGTGATATATGCAGCATGATTGGGAAAATGTTGATTAAATCAATTACTGATAGCACACCCTGGCAGGCCAATATTGCAGAAATTGAGAACGATACAATTTTATTTGCGCATTGTACAGCACCACTCAACATGCTGGAATCGTTTGAAGTGACAACACATTTTGAAACCGGTGTTGGCACAGCAATACAAGGGAAAATATCAAATCAACAGCTGGCTGCTTTTCGAATTAACCATAAACTGGAAAAATTCATGTTGATTCAAGGTGAGCTTGTTGATGCACCTCAACGCAGTTTTGCATGCCGGACGCAAATTACCTTGAAGACGACAGCTAAAGACGCCAAATTGTTGAAAAACAAAAGCCTCGGTAACCACCATCTCATCCTGCCAGCTAAATATATTCCTGTTTTGGAGCACTTAATGGAATTCTTACAGATCGAAAAGATCCAATAGGAATGTGACTGCAAAACGCATGAAACGGGCATATCAAGATTCTTAAAGCACAGACAAGCTGAAACCTCACTATTCTAAAATCGATGTTTGTTTGGGTTTTACTCACCCTTTAAAGATTCAGATGGATTTCTTTGTGCAGCCATAACAGTCTGACCTCCAATAGTTATTAGCACAATAATCAAGGAGATAGATCCGGCAGCAAATAAAAACCAAAGCGACATTTCAATTCGATATGGAAATCCTTGCAGCCAATCGCTCATCGCAAGCCAGGCAATTGGCCAGGCAATAAGATTGGCAATTAATATCCAACGGGTAATATCGCTAAAGATCACTTTGACGATATTAAAATTTGAAGCGCCTAAAACTTTTCGGATGCCGATTTCTTTGGTTCGCGCAACAATAATATATGAACTAAGTCCCAGCACGCCCATCATAGCGATGAGAATAGCCAGCAAAGATGCGTAATTCAATATTTTATTGTTGTTTTCCTCCTGCTTGTAAAGCCTTTTGAAATAGCCATCGAGGTACCATTCGTCGTAAACATAATTTGGATCAACCTTATTAAAGGTCGATTTTATATGTTTGATAGCTGCTTCATGTAGCTCCGGATTTATTTTGATGGTAATATGATAGAAAGTAGAAGAATAAGCTGTCAGGACAAGGGGTTTGATCTCATTTTTGAGCGATGAGTAATGAAAATCTTCAACTACGCCAATAATTTTTCCGGTTCGTCTCCACATCACCACCTCCTGTCCAACAGGATTGACGAGACCAATTGCTTTTGCAGCAGATTCATTGATTATAAAATTGTCTTTGTCCGCCGGCGAATCAAAGTCGAACCACCTGCCTTGCTTGAGATTAAAATTGAATATTTCATTAAAATCCCTACCTATTCGATATTCCTGCGTTGAAACCGCGAACGATTCCGGCTGATCAACAGTTCTGAGCGACATACCACTACCAGCAGATCCGGGAAAAGCCTGTGAAGAACTTACATTTTCGATACCGGGATGCATCATCAATTCAGCTTTTAAAGGCTCATAAGCCTGTATTAGTCTTTCTGTGATCCCACTAAATACCAGCACATTATCTGCTGAAAAGCCCAGGTCGGCATTTTTCATAAAATGAATCTGCCTGTTGAAAACCATCACCGCTACAATTAACATTACAGAAATACTAAACTGAACGATTACAAGTATAATTCGCATCAGAGGAGTACGCGAACCCCCTCCGGATTTTCCTCTCAGAATCTGCATGGGCTGAAACCCGGAAAAAACAAGCGCTGGATACACCCCTGCCAAAAATCCTACAACAGGCGTTAAAAGCAGAAACAAGGCTATTTGTTGTGCTGTAAAACCACTGATCAATTCAATTTTGCGATCCAGCAGTTGTGAGAAAGGATAAATTGATAGCTCTGCCATCATCAGGGCAAAGAGAAGGGCGATAAAACTTAACAGGATTGATTCTCCAATAAACTGGAAAAAAATTTGAGATCTGCTTGCTCCGGAAACCTTTCGGATCGCTGCTTCTACTGCGCGCTTTTGTGAGCGTGCTGTCACCAGATTAGCAAAATTGATAATGGCAATAAACAGAATAAAAAATGCAACTGCTGTAAATACATAAATCAATTTTTTATCGCCGCGTAACCCAATATCGTAAGCATATTTTGGTCCAAAATGAATGTCTGTAAGCGACTGAATGCTATGGCTTAGGATATCTTTGTAGGTTTCTCCATATTTGGTGGTGGCAAATTTCGTAATAAATGCTGCAACCTCGGCTTTTCGTGAATCTGTTAAAATGTTTTTAGTCTTAAAATAAACGAAAACATCATTGCTAAAAGTTTGTAGAAAAAGCTTATCGTAGGAATCAAAAGCCTGAAGAACAGAAAATTGTATATGTGAATTTTTTGGAGGGTCTTGGAGCAATGCACCAACTTTTACTGAAACCAGCTGACTCGAAAGTCGCTGCTTTTCAGGCAGGTACACATGCTGTTCTGCTTCAACAATTTGTCCTATCGGATTACTGTCACCAAATAATTTATCGGACAATGATTTGGTAATAGCAATGGAAGCAGGATCTGCTAAGGTTTGTCTTAAATTGCCTTCGAGCACCTTAAAACTAAAAATATCGACAAAGTGTTCGTCAACCAACAAAAAACGCTGTTGTTTGAATTCCTGACCCGACAATTGCAGGTCATAAATCTCAGGTTTCATCCTGATGGCAAATTCAACTTCAGGCAGCTGTTCGGTAATTTGTTCAGCAACATCGGGTAAAGTGCGTGGAAATACATTGCTGCCATCATTGCCGAAACTGGAAATTACCCGGTAGATTTTTTCACCTTCAGCATGAAACTTATCGAAACTTTTCTCATGAAGAATAAAGCTGTAGAGCAGGATAAACGCCGCCATACCTGCCGCCAGACCGAAAATATTAATCAAACTAAACCACTTCTCCTTTAGAATATTTCTCCAGGCAATTTTTAAGTATTCCTTGGTCATAATGCAAGCTTTGGTTTGCAAGGTATTTTTCAAAAAACCGTGCCACTTTATGTAAGTTGCTCTATGCGTATTTTTTATAGAAACATATTGACCAGAAAAGGGTTTTACTGTGTCCGCTTTTATAGGTGATGTGTTCATATTTGAACAACTTTAAAAACGAACTTTGCCTGGAAAGTGCGGGTAATAAAAAGTTCAGGTATGTCTATTCGTGCTGACCTGCTTAAGAAGGATTATCGCTTTGCTGTTTTTGATTTTTTTTTCGACGGGAAAGCACTGTGATGAAAAGCAAGAGAATCAAAGCGCCAACCGCTATTTTATAGCTCAGAAGCCTGGTTTCCAGTTTTTTTATGCTTGTGTTGGCAAGTTCCAAAGCGGGTTTCACTTTTTCCAGCTCCTGACGTGTTGCCAATTCCTTATACTTTAATTTATCCATCTCAATTTCCAAGGTATCGTGTTTTGCTGCATAGGTTTTGAACTCCGCCATAAAGCCGGTATAATCACCCATTGCAGCATAATTCGTCATTTTCGATTCATTAACCGGACTATAATAGGCTGACATTCCATACGTTTGGGCCACCAGCATGCAAGAATCAAGCAAGCGATTCGATTCAGCAAAATTACTGTTGAGCTGCTGAGCAATCCCCATATAATAATTCGCTAAGGCCTCCCCTTCCCTATAGCCAATAAATTTACTGATCGTCAAAGATTTTTCATAATACTGAAAAGCCTTATCAAATTGTTTTTTATCCCTGTAAATATTGCCAATATTTGCTAAAACAACAGCCATTCCCAGCTGATTACCATGCTTTTCACGCATCGATAACGACTGCTCATAGTATTCCAGTGCCTTGGTGGTATCTTTTACCTCCTGGTAGTAAATCCTGCCAATGTTATTGTAAACACGGCCCAATTCCACAAAATCATTATAAGCTTCAAATACTTTTTTTGCTTCAATTAACATCTCCAGTGCTAATTCGTTCTGATCCCATTGCCAGTAAACCAAACCAACATTCATCAACATTTTTGCATAACGCAGCGAATCATTGAGCTGCTTATATATTTTCACGGCTTCCTGATAGCTTTCCATGGCATTTTTAAAATCTCCCAAAGAAAAATACACATTCGCCCTATTTGCCGCTGTACCTGCCACTTGGTCTATTAAATCATGCTCATGCGCGATCTCTGAAGCTCTGTTGAACTGCTCTATTGATTTGTCAAATTGCGCCATGTTTTTGTAAACCAACCCCAAGTTAAGGTACGTTTTCGCCAATTCGGTATAATTCTCAGTTTCATCGAGTGCTTTGGCAGCTTTTTGCATATAGTCAAGTGCTAAGGTATAATCTCCTGAAAGGGAGGCCGTTTTGCCTAACGACAGCATAATAACGCCTTTCATACTTTCAAGGCCTTCGATATCAGCATATTCTTCAGCGATGGAATCGGTCTCCAAACTTTTATCCACAGAAAACTTCCGGTAAACCTCAGAAAGGAGAATCAGGGTTTCAATACGTTCGCGCCCCGTTTGCTCGCTAATCTGCCTGGTGAGGCTGTCAATTTTTTGGTTGTTGTCGAAGTTGTCAGCATTAGCAATTCCCAGATACCCCAATGCCAGTAATACAGCTATAAATTTTCCCACGGTTGAAATTTTTTCAAATTTACAAGATAATTTTTTAAAAAAAAAGTCGCAATCCGGATTTGATTTACCAAGGCTTAATGTATTCTAAAAGAGCGTGTAAATATTAACAAACTACTTCTAAAAGCTAGCAGTGCTAATGTCAAGTTATCAAACAGTTTAGTTTTAAACTAATCTTCATTAAAGATGCTGGAGCGTCTTTTCAAACACTTTGTGAATCGACTAAAAAATCAGTGAATAATGACGAGAAAGGGCTCAATCATAATATGTATTTTTGTCCAAAACAAATGCTATGAATCCGCAAAACTACCAGGCAGCTGATTATTTTCAGCTTGATGAACTCTTCAGCGAGGAACACAAAATCGTTCGTACTTCCATCCGTGATTGGGTAAACCGCGCCGTAAAACCTATTATTGAGGATTATGCCGAGCGGGCAATTTTTCCCATTCATCTGATCAAAGAGCTTGGATCGCTTGGAGCATTTGGTCCATACCTGCCAGAGAAATATGGATGCGCCGGCCTCGATTATACCGCTTACGGAATAATTATGCAAGAGCTTGAACGCGGCGATTCGGGCATTCGCTCGGCCGCTTCTGTGCAAAGTTCGTTGGTTATGTATCCCATCTACACCTTTGGCAGCGAGGCTCAAAGACTAAAATACCTTCCCGGGCTTGCTACCGGAGAACTGATCGGCTGTTTTGGCCTTACCGAACCCAATCACGGTTCCAATCCTGGTGGCATGGAAAGTCGTCTTCACGATGCCGGCGACCATTATGTGCTAAATGGAGCTAAAATGTGGATAACCAATGCCCCTGTGGCTGATGTTGCCGTTGTCTGGGCCAAAGATGAATCAGGGATAGTGCGGGGTGTTATAGTTGAGAAAGGCATGAAAGGCTTTAGTGCTCCCGAAACTCATGGCAAATGGTCGTTGAGGGCTTCATCGACAGGCGAACTTGTTTTTGATGAAGTGATGATTCCAAAAGAAAATATCCTTCCACATATCAAAGGTCTGAAAGGCCCCATGATGTGTCTCAACAGTGCCCGTTATGGGATAGCATGGGGCGCAGTCGGCGCCGCGATGGATTGTTATGATGCAGCCCTGCGTTACAGTTTGGAGCGCAAACAATTTGGAAAACCAATTGCTTCCTTTCAATTGCAACAGAAAAAGCTTGCCGAAGCACTAACTGAAATCACCAAGGCACAGTTGCTTGTCTGGCGTTTGGGTGTTTTGCAGGATCAGGACAAGGCTAGTCCGGCCCAAATCTCAATGGCTAAACGCAATAATGTAGCCATGGCGCTCAATGTAGCCCGAGAAACACGACAGATTTTAGGCGCTATGGGCATCACCAACGACTTCCCGATGATGCGTCATATGATGAATCTGGAATCGGTAATCACCTACGAAGGCACACACGATGTGCACTTGCTCATCACCGGACATGAAATTACCGGCATTGGAGCATTTACATAAACAATAGTTAAAAACTGCTGTTCAATTTTGCAGTCTTGATATGCTGCATTCATTTCAACAGCTAACCAATAAAAAATCAGCAAATAAGTTGAATATTATTTTAGATTTTTCAGCTGTTTCTCATACACCCTTGTCATGCCTTCGCGGAGCGAAATTTTCGGCTTCCAGCCAAAAGTTTTATCAACCAAATCCATATTGGCATAACGCGAATGCACACCTACTGGCTTGTCGAGCAAGGGTTTGATCTGCGGTTTGTAGCCTGCGATATCCGAAAATACATCGATAAGTTCGAGGAAAGAAGTAAGCCTACCAGAACCAATATTATAAGCAGAGCCATCATTAACATTATCGAGCAGCACAAAAATGAAATCGATCACATCATCAATATGCACAAAATCGCGGCCTTGCTTGCCAGAACCCCACACTTCGAAGGGATCTTCTTTTTTGGCAGCACGCGCTGCGATGGCAGGCACCGGATAACTGAGTTCCTGATCTTCTCCATAGCCCGAAAAAGGGCGGATACAAACCACAGGAACACCATAATGTTTGGCAGCAATCTGCGCCAAAAATTCACCGGTAAGCTTCGACCAGCCATAAGTCATATCGGGTGTGCCCAGGTTTTTCTGAAAGTCGATATCTCCCTCAGAAAGCGCCACAGCAGCTTGTGTGGTCTGCAAACTAATGGGATATGCTGCACTTGAACTTGGATACAATACGCGCTCAGGCTTATGTTGGGTTATCCAGTAAAAAAACTCCGCATCAATGGATAAATCAAGGGCTACCATCATCGGATCTCCTTCAATCTTCATCCGGCCTCCTACAATGGCTGCAAAGTGAAAAACATCGGAAAAACGTTCAAAATCAATACCATATTTTTCCTGAATGTAACAGGGGTTTTCACGCATATAAAACAGCAGATTTCTGAAGTCTCCTTTCCAGAAAAACAATCTTTCATCTTTACCTATAATTTCGAGATCATCCTGTTTTTTCGACTCAAAATTATCCATCCATTCCGATGGATGCCTTCCGATAGAAAGGTCATCGATCATAAAAACCTTATCCTGTGTTGTGTTTGATAAACGTTTTACCATATTGCGGCCAACAAAACCGCATGCGCCTGAAACTAAGTGAATCCTCATTATTTATTGCTATTTTCTAGTTGATGATTTAGTGTTTCTTTGATTAGATATGCCTGTTGATCACGCGATTGCAGCGAAACCAGCTCAGCTAAAAAGCCTGTGAGAAACAGTTGAACGCCCATCATCATGGCCAGCAGGCCAAAATAAAACAACGGACGGTCAGTCATGCGATAGGCTTCCATAAAAAATTTAGCATAAGCCAGATAACCCGCGATTAAAAACCCGATCATAAACAGTAATGTACCCAATGCCCCAAAAAGATGCATCGGACGTTTACCGAATTTAGCCACAAAAGTGATTGATAGTAAATCGAGAAAGCCTTTAATGAAGCGACTCATACCAAACTTGGTGCGACCGAATTTTCTTTCCTGATGCTGTACCACTTTCTCTCCAATTTGCTTATAACCTGCCCATTGAGCAATAAGCGGAATGTAGCGATGCATCTCACCGTGTACCTCAATATTTTTAACTAAATCAAGCTTATAAGCTTTTAATCCGCAGTTGAAGTCGTGCAACTTAATGGCTGAAATCCTTCGGGTGGTCCAATTGAAAAATTTGGATGGCAACGTTTTTGAAATCGGGTCATGACGTTTTTTCTTCCAGCCCGAAACCATATCCCAACCTTCTTCCCGTATCATTTTCACAAGGGCTGGTATTTCTTCGGGACTATCCTGTAAATCAGCATCCATCGTGATAACAACCTCAGCTTCAGCCATTTTAAATCCCTCATTTAAAGCTGCTGATTTCCCGTAATTGCGCCTGAAACGTATGGCTTTAATGCCTTGTTGCGACTTTGCAATGGTCTGAATAACCTTCCAGGAATCATCAGTAGAACCATCGTCCACAAAAATTATTTCACAACTTAAATTTTCCGCAGTTACAACTTGATTGATCCATTTGGCCAGTTCCGGCAATGACTCTTCCTCGTTGAGCAGTGGTACTACTATTGATACATCCATGTTTAATCTTTATCCTACTTGATCTATAGTGTTGTTCTTTTTAATAAAAAGACTTACGATTGCGCTGATACCAATTGCTATAAGCGGCGACAACCAAATTGATTTAACCAGCGTCTTCGTCTGGTCGAGGCTGCTTTCCACTCCTTTAATAATTTCATCAAGGGTTTCTTCGGGCACTTTACCTTCCAACGAAAGCAGCATTTCGTCTAATTTGCGGGGCATATACTCAGGGTCAATTACGCCATTGAGCACATAACTAAAAGCATTACTGATATAAAATGCAATTAACAACGTTAAAGCACCGGCAATCAGCGCCTGCAGATAAGTGATTTTCCCTCCAAAATCACCCTCTCTCATCTTGTTAATGGCCATCACGGCTAAAACGATTGGGATGGCAAAGCTTACCAAAACATTGATGATGGCAAAAACAGGATTAAAGACTGAAACGTCAATGGCATAGAGCAAAACGGTGTAAGTCACCAAAAACAGTCCGCCTAACAGACCGAATTTTACAGGTTTATCGAAAGTAATCATGATTGGGTTTTTTAGTTTTGGAATATGAATTATGCTTCAATAAAACGATCTTTTCGCTTGACAAAAATAGCAATAATCAAGGCATAAATAAACCCGATACCACTATAAAAGACAAAATTTATCTGAGCCAGGTAGGCCGGTGATAACAAAGTACTCAACTGCTGTCGCAATTCCTGTACCTGATTTAGTGTCATTGTGCCTGATTTGGCCATAAGTTGTTGCTCAATGGCCAGGGCTTTGTACTTAAGATCGGCAGGGTTCATTTCAGAATATACGATATAAAGTAGCATTGCAAATACCGCAGCTGCAATAATTGCCGTGATCCAGCTGCACAAAAACGCCTGACTAAAACGAATAACCGTACGCCCGTAATAATCGCGTAAGCGAACAACCGCCCAATACATTCCGGCAAACGGAAAGAGGTAAACCAGCGAATAGCCAATAGAAACGGTGTTTTTAAAAAGTAAGGTCAATAAAAAGTAAACCACAAAAACAATCAGCCCGGTAAAGAACCCAAAAGCTGTTGCGACCATCCAAAACTGTTTACTGCTGTAATACCTATTTCTTTCTTCCATGGTTTTTATTGGCCAGATGAAAAATTAAACAGAAAACGTGTTGATGTTGTGTGCATAAAAATCTTTAATACAACAGCTACGCACCTGTTTACCCGACAAATGTAGCTATTTTGAACAAAAATACAATCGAAAACACAAATGAACGCTTGCAGATTCATGAAAACGTTGTACTTTTGCAGTGGGTAAGTCTTATACGACTAGCTCCTGTTGAATTCCCCCAGGTTCGGAAGAAAGCAAGGGTAAATGGTTGAGCGGTGCGATATAAGTAGCTTACCCATTTTTTGTGCCATTTTTTATAGGAATGCATGCCCTACTTCAGCCGATTTTGCTTAATTTAGCCTTCCAAATAAGATTAAGCTTATGTTATTAAAAATTTACCCCGAAAATCCTTCTCCCCGACACATTAAAACAGTTATAGAATGCCTGAATGATGGCGGTTTGGTCATTTTTCCAACGGATACTGTTTACGGATTAGGAAGCAGCATACATTGCAGCAAAGCACTGGATAAAGTGGCTCAGCTTAAAGGCATAAAGAAGGAAAAAGCTAACTTCTCCTTTATTTTCAATAATTTAAGTATGCTATCAGAGTTTACCACACCGATTGGTAATGAAGTTTTTAAGCTGATGCGCCGAAACCTGCCCGGCCCTTTCACATTTATTCTTAATGCCAACCAGAATGTGCCCAAAATTTTTCAGAACAAGAAAAAAACAATCGGAATAAGGATTCCTGACGAAAACATTATTCATACGATTGTTGAAGAACTTGGCCATCCGATTGCCACAACTTCTATTTTGGATGATGATAAAATTTTGGAGTACACCACCGACCCTGAGCTTATATATGAGAAATATAAGGACCGAGTTGATATCGTAATCGATGGAGGATTTGGAGGAAATCAACCCAGTACTATTATCGATTGTACTGGTAATGAAATGGTTATTTTACGTGAAGCAAAAGGAAAATTGGAATAAGTCAAAAAAAATCCGGTTTTCCTTTGGTAAAAAGGATTTTTTAGTACTTTTGCACCTCCAAAACGGATGATTCGTTAGCTCAGCAGGTAGAGCATCTGCCTTTTAAGCAGAGGGTCCGGAGTTCGAGCCTCCGACGGATCACAAAAGCCATCAGCAATGATGGCTTTTTTGTTACTAGGAGGCGAGAAGTATGATCCCGAGAGGCGATAGCCGATTCGGGAAGCCTCCGACGGATCACAAAAGCCATCAGCAATGATGGCTTTTTTGTTACCAGGAGAAGTTGAAGTTATATCACCTTTTCCAATCCTTGCCCGACAGCACATAAATTACATCATCTACCCATTCTCCATTCAGAAACAACTGGTCTTTGAAATGTGCTTCTTTTCTAAAGCCAAGGCGACTGACCAGATTAACAGAATCCGTGTTTCGCGGATCAAGAGATGCATAAATTTTTTGCTTTTTTAAATCAGTAAATAAAAATTCAATGATGCTTTTTAAGGCTTCCGTGGCAATTCCCTTTTTCTGATAGGCTATGCTAAGTGTGCAGCCAATTTCAACCTGCGAAATGTCCTCCTCATGAAAATGAATACCGATATCACCAATAAGCATGTGCTGCGCTTGCGGGTATTGTATCACAAACTGATACCATGTACCCGGTACATTAATCTTATCCGAAGTTTTGTCAATGAAAGCCTTTACGTCATCCAGACTTTTAGGTATCCAGCCCTGATATTTATTGGTTCCTGCATCTGAACGATAGCTAAATAGGGCTGCCGCATCAGACGGCTCAATTGGCCTAATTTGCAGGCGATCTGTTAATAATTCCATTTTTTAAATTTGCTTTTATTGTACACCCATTTTGGCCTGCGTTTAGTCATGAGGATGCTCAAAATCAAGTGGTTCAATATGTATGGTTGTCCTGATTCCCAGTTTTTTAAAAATAACGTTTTCAATATCAGTAGCAATCTGATGTCCCTTTTCGATACTCATCTGATTGCTAAGCTTGATATGAAAGGTGAGTTCCTGGTGTTTAACATAATTGTGCATATGAAAATGATGCATTCTAAAATCCTCAGAAGATACTGTTTTCGCTGTTTCAATAATTTTTTCGATCAATTCGTCGCTAATATTTTCACCTAAAAGCTTATTGATCGCTTCCCGCGCTATTTCGTAAGTAGCATAAAACAACATCAAGGCAATAATCACACCCAATAAACTATCAACCCACCAAAATTGTTTGGCAAACAATATACCTATTAATACCACAACGGATGACAAAGCGTCGGTGCGATGATGCCAGCCATCTGCTTTTATGCTCACATTATCCGTTTTGCGGGCAATATAAAAAGCATATTGTGCCAGTGCCTCTTTCAGAATGATGGACAATATTGTTACTACGATTGCGATAACACCAAATTGGGTAGCTTCTCTATTTCTGTATTGAATTACAGCTTCTTTCAAAAAATCATAAGCAATAATTGCCAACAAAAAGGCAATGAAAAGTGCTGCAATCTGCTCCCATCTCCCATGGCCGAAAGGATGCTCGCGATCTGGTTTTTTGACTGAAAGTTTTACTGCAATTACAACAATTACTGAGCTTATAGAATCAGAAAGTGTGTGCCAGGCATCAGCTGTAAGCGCGATAGATCCGGTAACGATACCTGCCCATAACTTCAACACAAACAATAATGAATTAATAATTATCGATACAATACCTTCGGTGTATCCGGCTTTTGATTTGTCCATTTCCGCTGTTTTTGCATTGCTAATTGCACGGCAAGTTAAACAAAAGCTTCATTAGTATCTTTGAAATTTAAGTTTTTGCTTTAAGATTGCTAAACTATTAAAAAGCAAGTGACCATTATTGATGAAAAGAAAGTAGAAGACCTACTATTTGTAGTAAGTTATGGATCGCAAACAATAAAAATTTATTTTCGCTTCAAAATTAAATCTAATCCTATGCGTTTATTTCTACTCTTTTCGATTATCCTTTTCAATAGCAATCTTATCCGATCACAGGAAAGCATAGAAATGTACAAGTCTGCCAGCCTGAGTTTTTATTCACACTACTGGAACGATAGTATTCAATGCCAGTTAGCTATCCCTGTAAGTTATTCAACAAATATGGAGCAGGATTCCATGCCTCTGTTACTTCTTTTCGATCAGCAAAACAGCACCAGTTTCAATTATCATTTGCGAAGCATTAACTTTCTGACCGGAGCCGCAGCACAAATTCCAGAACTGCTGGTAGCCGGAATTCCTTTTCCACCAAACAAACGTTTCTGGCTTACAGATTCCGATCCTCGCACAGGCGATAGTATTTCTGGCATCGAACGAACAGCGAAAATGCTGTTCGAAGAACTTATCCCCACTTTTGAAAAGCGTTATCCAGCTGTCAATTATCTTATTATTGCCGGCCATTCGCGCACAGGTTGGCTGGTAAATTACTTACTGGCACATTATCCTGAAAATGTTAACGCTGCAGGAAGCTTCAGTAGTTTCTTTGAAACAGAAGAGGTAATAGCGAAATTAGTCAAGCTGGCTCAAAACGAGAAAGGAAACTCTCACTATTTTTTTATGACTGCCGGAAATAGTTTTGAAGAACAAACTTATATGACGCAGCTTGGAAAAATGGCTGAAAGACTAGATACCACAACCAAAAATCCAAGATTTCGTTGGAGTTTTCAAGTGCTTCCAAATGTAAATCACATTACAAATTTTGGTCTTTCACTGCCAATAATGCTCACGGATTTATTTATCCCTTACAATAAAATATTGGGCTCCTGGTTCGCCGGAAAACAGGATTCCTTAAGGGGTTTAGATGCAGTCAATCAATTAATTAAAGATTTTGAACAGCTCCCCTACCCAATTCATCCACAATTGCTGCATTGGTACTCCTTAACCAGTCATTATTATAATACCAACGATTATGAAACAGCTAGATTATTTCTGGAAGTTGGGCTTGAATATTATCCCGATGAACCCGGGCTGATGCTGTTTATGGCTGAAGTACTTCAATTACAGCAAAATACTGAAGAAGCATTGCGATATTTAGAAAACTTTGAAAAACTGATGAAAACACAAGATTTTATTAAAGGTGCTGAAATGGACGAGTTATGGGATTGGTACGAATCCCTCAATTAAAACAAGCTAAAGTAAAAAAACATCAACACCAAAAGAGCAAAGCATTCAGCATAGCAGCATCATTAGATTCTGAATTTTTTAAAACAATAACTGGCTCACTACCATTAGTTTTGCTTCTAATACATGCTTCCAAAACAGCTGACTTTCGCTTTCTTTATCATGGAACTATCTGCAGCCGCAAAATTCTACTGAACAAAATTCATGTAAATTTGCGGCAATCCAAAGCAGCTATTGATTTTGGTTAACTTATCTTTTATGAAACACGCACATATCTTACTCGGTCATGGCAGCGGTGGCCAGCTTACGCACGATTTAATCGAAAACATATTTCTGAAGCATTTCGGGAATCCAAAACTTGATAAACTGGGTGATTCAGCGATTTTTAGCGGTTCAACAGGGAAATTGGCTTTTACAACAGATTCATTTGTTGTTGATCCATTATTTTTTCCCGGAGCGAATATTGGAAAACTTGCAATTGCTGGCACAGTAAATGACCTTGCTGTTGCAGGAGCTGTGCCAAAATTCCTAAGTGCCGCCTTTATTCTGGAAGAAGGATTAAGCACAAAACTTCTGGAAGAGGTTGTCGCAGCTATGGCAGAAGAAGCTAAAATAGCAGACATACAAATTGTTACCGGCGACACCAAAGTTGTTGAACGCGGCAAATGCGACAAATTATTTATCAATACGGCTGGCGTTGGATTTATGGAACCTGCTTTTACTAAGCTTGATCAAAATAACATCAAGCCAGGCGATAAAATTCTCATCAACGGTAGTATAGGTGATCATGGGATGGCGGTAATGGCAGCCCGAAATCAATTAAATATCCAATCTCCGGTGCAATCTGATTGTGCCAGCCTCAACGGCTTGATTCAATCGCTGAAGCCATTGGGAGCTCATATCCGCTTTATGCGGGATGCAACAAGAGGCGGACTGGCAACCGTTGCCACGGAAATTTGCAGCAATAAGTCATTTGGTGTTGAGCTGTTTGAATCTGAGATTCCTGTAAATTCTTCTGTAAGAGGGATGTGCGAACTTCTTGGATTTGATCCGCTCTATGTTGCTAACGAAGGAAAAGTACTTTTGGTAGTCGATGGGCAATACGCTGCTGACCTTTTGGCGCAACTTCGTCTGCATCCCTTAGGAAAAGATGCAGCAATTATTGGTGAGATAAAGCAGGATAAGCCGGGGCGCTGTATGCTTCAAACAAGTATTGGCGGGCATCGCATTGTGGATATGTTGGCCGGAGAGCAATTGCCGCGAATTTGCTAAATGATTTTACAAAAACTTGTTCAACGCAGTTATCAGTTGATTTTTGGATAGCAATCCCGATTCGCGCCAAACAATTTCACCCTTTTTGAACAAAGCCAGTGTTGGCACAGCACTGATATGATAACGCGTGGAAACTATTCTGTTGGCGTCCACATCAATTTTAATTACGCGTAATTTGTCACTTAGCGCAGCAGCAACCTCTTTAATAATCGGAGCCTGAACCTTGCAGGGCTGACACCATACTGCATGAAAATCAACCAGAACAGCCTTGTCTCCGTTTATAATATTGTTGAAATTTCCTTTCATAAATTTACTGACTTGTTTGTCATGACGCATCAAACAAAGTACCAGTTATAAATCACTGAAATTTTGTCAGAAAAATCTATTGTAAACCTTTCTGTCATTTTGCTACAAGTCGTCTCATGCATATTGACTTCCTTCAATCTAAAGGAATCAAAAGCCATATTCATAGTAAAACTTTGAAAGCTCTTCCGATACTTCTTTGAAAACTATGTGGTGGTTGGTGCAACCATTGCGAGAGCAAATACGAACAACGCCACCAGCCTTGATTACAAAGGCAATAAGCGGTGCTCCGCATGTTTCGCAGGTCTCCTTAATCGATAATTCCTTGTTGCAGTGTGGACAAAACATAGAAACAATTTCTCCTTCTTCTATCTCAATATCTGATTCTTTTGAGCTATTGCCATAAAGCCCGCAAAGACGCAGCACACCTCGTTCATGTGCTGTCTCAATGTTGATTTTAACAGAAGGCCTTTTATTAATGAGATGAACTTTATCCATCAGTGGTTCACTGCAAAGTGGGCATTTTACAACGAGTGAAACTTCCTTTTCCATGATTTTTTGTTTTGAGGTTAATTTGTTGTCTAACAGTATAAATATACAACATTTGACAACTGATTACAAGTAACTTATATTATTTATAACAAATCTAAATAGTAAAAATGTAGTTTCTAGAAAGATTCATTTTATTAAAAAAACCAGATTTATTTACTACAGCAGCCTTGCAAAACAGAGACCTCTGTTTGGATAGTTTTGACTATTTTTGCACACTAAATTAGCGGTTATGCACGAACTTTCCATTGCCATGCAAATTGTGGAAATTCTGGAGGAAGAAGCCAAAAAACATGATGCAAAAACTGTTTCGGCGGTTCATCTTGCTATTGGCACATTGTCTGGAGTAGAGCCTGATGCACTAAAGTTCGCTATGGAAGAAGCTGTTCGCGAAAGTGTTGCTGAAAAAGCTGAATTGCATTATCATATTATTGAAGCCGTTGCAGTATGTGAAAATTGCTGTAATGAGTTTAAAACAGACGACTATTTTAAGGTTTGTCCATACTGTAATAGTCTAAATACAAGTTTTTTAAAAGGAAAAGAATTAAAAATATCTTCATTAGATATTGTAACAAATCACTCATAAGCAAAGGAGAAATTATTATGTGCGGAACATGCGGCTGTGGCGAAGACGACCACATCACTTACAGAAAACCAGGAGAAAATAACTTATTGCACAGTCACGAACACCATCACGGAGACAGCAGTCACGTGCATGCACACGACCACAGCCATGATGATCACGGTCATCAGCACGGTCACGACCACGCGCACGATCACAGCCATACGCATAGTATTTCGCTTGAACGCAATATTCTGTCAAAAAATGAACAGCTTGCCGAACGAAATCGTGGTTTTTTTGAAGGGATGAAAATCGTTGCGCTCAATCTGGTAAGTTCACCCGGAAGTGGCAAAACAAGTATTCTGGAGCGCAGTATCCGCGAATTTGGTGATCAGCTTCTATGCGCTGTTATCGAAGGCGATCAGCAAACTTTAAATGATGCCGACAGGATTCACAAAGCAGGAGCCCCGGTAATTCAAATTAATACCGGTAATGGTTGTCACCTGGATGCACTGATGGTAAATAAGGCCATGAAACAGCTTGACTTAAAGCAAAACAGTATCCTTTTTATTGAAAACGTTGGCAATTTGGTTTGTCCTAGTTTGTTTGACCTGGGAGAAACAAAAAGGGTTGTTATCATCAGCGTTACCGAAGGCGATGACAAACCTGCCAAGTACCCCACCATGTTTGAAACAGCACACCTTTGTCTTATCAATAAAACGGATCTCCTCCCCTATGTCGATTTTGACACAGCCAGGTTCAAAGAAACAGCCTTAAAGGTAAATCCTCAGCTTGAGTTTATTACGCTAAGTGCGAAAACCGGTGAAGGCATGCCCGAATGGCATAATTGGATGCGTAAATTGAAAGCATAAGAAGCTGATTGACAATTTTTAGATTTTTTGATATAAAACAGACGTGCAGTAT
Source organism: Bacteroidota bacterium (assembly GCA_018830105.1). Classification (GTDB taxonomy): domain Bacteria; phylum Bacteroidota; class Bacteroidia; order Bacteroidales; family F082; genus UBA5536. Next base: position 372,996 of record JAHJTC010000004.1, on the reverse strand, counting down.
GTTTTATATCAAACAAATTGCCGTAAGAGATCAATCGTTTAGTTGATAAAGTTTCACAATGTGAATTTTTTAACAAAAATACTTGCGCATGTTCTGCTGAGGTATTAGCTTTGCTGCTTAGCATTTTACAATTAATCCAATTTGCCTACTTTGAATGCCCTGATGAAACATTTACCACATAAAACAATTGAACGACTCAGCCAATACCGCCGGGCTCTTTTGTTATGTCACGAAAAAGGGAAAAGCCATATTTATTCCCATGAAATAGCCAAGATTCAGCATATTACAGCAGTTCAGGTTCGCCGCGACCTTATGTTAATTGGTTATACCGGCACCTTACGCAAAGGCTATAATGTTAAAGAATTGATCGACCTTATTGGAATCATCATCGATTCGGAGGACGGACTGCATGTGGCCATTATTGGTATGGGTAATTTGGGAAGAGCACTTATTAATTACTTTGCCGGAAAGCGCTCAAAGCTAAAAATTGTTGCCGGTTTCGACACAAATCCCGATAAGATAGGCAATACCATGTCGGGGGTTCCGTGTTACAGTATTGAAGACATGGCAAAAATAGTGCTCGAAAATGACATCAAAATAGGCATTTTAACAGTGCCTGCCGATCATGCAATAGCTACTGCCGATCTGCTTGTAAAAGCCGGTATAAAAGGAATCCTGAATTATACACCTAAACCCGTAAATGTTCCCAAAGAAGTGTATCTTGAAGAGTATGATATGATTACAACTCTCGAAAAGGTAGCTTTTTATGTGAAATTACAGGAAATGGACGAAGAATAAGCTAACAATTTGCTGTATTGTTTATTCTGTCGGAAAATAAAAAAAAGGAACAAGCAAATGATTGTTCCTTTTTTTAACTAAATCCAATAGGTTTAAACAATAGTTATACGTGTTCCACCATCATCAACTCCCAGTAGTGTTGATTCGGTAATGATGGTATCCTTGCCACTTCTTTCAACAAAATTTATTGCTGCCCTCACTTTAGGCGCCATGCTACCTTCCCCAAATTGTCCTTCTTCTAAAAATCTTTTGGCTTCGGCAATAGTCATCTTATCCATTGATTTTTCCTGAGGTGTGTTATAGTTGATACAAACCTTGGGAACATCCGTTAAAATAAAGAATTTATCAGCACGTATTTGTGAGGCCAATAATGAGCTGGCTAAATCCTTATCTATCACAGCATCGATACCCTGTAATTTGTTGGATTCCTTATAAAAACAAGGAATTCCGCCACCACCAACCGCAATAACGATATGGCCTTCGCGGGCAATTTTTTCGATCGTCTGCCTGTTGAAAATCACCAAAGGTGTTGGGGAAGCAACGACTTTACGCCAACCCCGACCGCGCGCATCTTCTTTAAATACCGACTGTGTTTCGGCGTTAATCTTGTCAGCCTCTTCTTTGGTGTAAAACGGGCCAATTGGCTTGGTGGGCATTTGAAATGCCGGATCATCTTTGTTCACCAATACCTGTGTGATAATTGAGATAATGTCTCTATCCATATCTTTAGCCATCAACACATTACGTAATTGTTGCTCGATTACATAGCCAATAAAACCCTGTGAATAGGCCACACTGATATCTAAAGGCATATCAGGCAAACCATAAAGTTTATTACCGGCCGTATTGGCCAAAAGTATGTTCCCAACCTGAGGGCCATTACCATGCGTAACAACAATATTGTAGTTTTTGGCCATTAATTTTGTCAAATTCTCACATGCCTCGTACGCATTGGATTCCTGTTCATCTATCGTTCCTTTTTGGTTGCTTCTTAATAATGCATTCCCTCCAAAGGCTACTACAGCTAATTTTTTCATATTTATTGTTCTGTTTTTTTGAAAGAGGACAAAAATAGAAAAATTATCGGGCTCAAGCGACTTCTTTTGTGATTATTTTAACAAAAGAATCAAAAGCTTGATAATTAACGAAATATTCACTTTCGCTCAATGTATATTTTTAAATATTTTCTTAATATTGTTGTGTAGAACTTGACCACAGAATCGATTCGATATTATTACTGACTTTAAAAATATTATACCAATGCCTTCCATCAGATTTTCTTTGTTATTGCTAACAATCCTAATGACAATAGCTGCATGCCAGGATACAGGCAACCGGAACAACTCAGATGCAAACGAATTTGATGTTGTATTTATGACCGATGTGCATGTGCTTGACGAAAGCGACGTGCTTCAAGGATACGCCCAGGCGATAAAGGAAGTGAATGCCTTAAACCCTGATTTTGTTATCAACGGTGGCGACATGATTATGGATGCCTTAAAAGTGCCCTATGATACAGCAGCACGTTTGCTATATCTGTTCGATTCGGTAACTTCAATGCTGGAAACTCCATTTTATCCTACGATAGGCAATCACGACATTTTTGCCTGGTATTTTGGCGATTCCCTGAAAAGCCATCCTGCTTATGGCAAACAGTTTTATACCCAAAATTTTAGCAAGGCATACTACACTATTGATCACCAAAACTGGCGTTTCTTTTTTCTGGATGGTATCACAAAAACCCCTGAACATAAATATATCGGACAAATCGACAGTTTGCAAATGCAATGGTTACAAAATGTGCTGGATACGACTTCTTCGGATAAGCAGCTTGCCATTGTTTCTCATATACCTTTTATCACTACAGGCTACCAAATATGGAAGGGGGCGCTCGAACCTAATCCACCACATGGGGTTGTTGAAAATTCAACAAGGGTATTAGAATTATTCAAAAATCACCAACTTCAACTTGTGTTGCAAGGTCATCTGCATATTTATGAGAAAGTTTTTATTAATGACATCTGGTTTATTACCGGTGGTGCGGTTTCATCACGTTGGTGGCAAGGCAAGAATAAGGGTTTGGAAGAAGGTTTCCTAAAACTGAAACTTGGTAATTCGGGTGTTATCGATGCAAGTTATCATCCCTTTGACTGGGAAGTAAATCAAACACAGTAGTGAACTTTCTGACTGTATTTTTGTTTAGTTTCTGAATTTAAACAAATCACATGATGAAAAAAACAAGCTTTTTATTGGTCGTAATAACCATAATGTTCACGAGCACGCTGTCTTCTCAAACCCTTAGTCTTAGTTCGCAAAATGAAAAAGCACTGCATGCGTTTCCGGAACTTCCATATGCCTATGATGCACTGAAACAAGCTATTGATAGCGAAACCATGAATATTCATTACAATAAACATTTTCGTGGGTATCACTCAAAATTCCTGAAAGCAATAGAAGGGTCTCCTCTCGAAAAACAAAGTCTGGAAGATATTTTTGCCAATGTTAGCAAGTATCCGGAAGCCGTGCGTAATAACGCCGGTGGATTTTACAATCATGCCATGTTTTGGACAATTATGTCACCCGATGGTGGTGGCGAACCAACAGGTAAACTTGCAGAAGCTATAAACAAATCGTTTGGCTCATTTGAGGCTTTTAAAACGGCATTTGAAAAGGCTGCGGCAAGCCGTTTTGGTAGCGGTTGGGCTTGGTTAAGCGTTGATGAGGGCGGAAAACTCTTCATTTCCTCAACCGCTAATCAGGATAATCCCTTGATGGACGTAAATGAAAAACAAGGCCATCCGATTCTATGCCTGGATGTGTGGGAACATGCCTATTACCTGCGTTATCAAAATCAGAGAACTTCCTATATTGGTAATTTTTGGAAAGTGGTTAACTGGGATGAAGTTGCCAATCGCATGAAGAAATAAGAAACATTATAAGATGAAAAGTCCTGAATTAAAATTCGGGACTTTTTTTTGTGTTTATATTTTCAAAAAGTAAACTCAAATTAGGTTGCTATTATACATTCATAAAAGAATGCCGCACAATTATCAGTCTGGTGATTGTTGGTTTGAATGCTTTATCTGTGAGCGATTTAGATAAGAAAGGGACAAGATCGATAAAAAAAGCCATCAACAGTGAAAGACTCTTATGGTTAATTTTCACTCCCAACGAACACAGTGCAAATTGCTATTTATTTTCCGGCCATAAAGTGTGTGTTTAGTTCATAATGCTTGATTATGGACAAACACTATTTAATTACAGCATCGCTATTTTAACTCTATTTTGCTAATTTCAAGTGCAAATGATTCTGCTGTTTCGTTTCCAATGAGCACGCTAATTTCAGCAATGGTTTCTGCTGCAAAATCGGGTATATTAAGCTTTTGGCCTCTGAATGATGCAAACATTTTATTCAGTGGAATTTCAATTTGCTGCCATTCACCGCTTGTCTCAAAATAGCTGATGTAGGAATGTCTGTCTGACAACTCCGCTTTAACCCTGAATTGATACTTTTTTCCATCACCTTTGAGGTATAAGATGATATTTTCATAGCCGGCAATCGGTATTTGTTCGAACTGATACCGGACTGAGGCAAAACCGCCGTAGTTTTCGAGAGATACATCACCACTAAGAACAGCATTTCCTGCATCATTAAGGTATATTTTACTTTGCGACTTCCCTCCCATCACCCCATCATTAATAATGACCCATTGTGACAAGGAACTTCCGGAACTAAAATCAACAAGCGTTACTGGATTCATCATAGAAAATGTAAACAAAATTAAAAATAGTTGGTTCATAGTAGCTTAAGTATTAGTTAAATAAATTCTTAACCAAACAAGCCTTTGACTAAACCACCATCATGGCTAAAACTTTGGCCGGTAACAAATCCTGAAAGCGGCGACAACAACCAGGATGCCAATACAGCCATTTCTTCAGCTTTTCCCATGCGTTTAACAGGAATGCTACTTTCAAACACCTGTCTGGCCTGTTCTTCAGAAATATTTTCTACAGCGGCCTTCTTAACAAAAAGTCTTTGCATGGCAGCCGTATCATGGTAACCCGGAGATAAAATATTCATTGTTATTCCTGTTGCAGCCATCTCCTGCGAAGCTGTCTTCACAAATCCAGTAACAGCAGCTCGGAGGGAATTACTTAATACCAGATTTTCAACTGGTTGTTTCACAGAAACGCTTTCGACAAAGACTAATCTGCCATACTGCTGTGCCTGAAACACCGGTAAAAATTTCTGTGTAATTTCCACTTTCCACCGAACAATAGCGCGGTAGGCTTCGTCCCAATCGTCCAGACTGGTTTCCATAAAAGCCTTTGCCGGCGGGCCACCTGCGTTTACCAACAAACCACTTATTCTTCTGTTTGCTGTTACTGCTATCAATTTATCGATCGTTGAAGAATGTGTAATATCTTCGGCCAAAATTTCCAAATTATTTCCGGCTTCGCTCCTGAATGCCTCTAATACAGCTTCTGTTCGTGCCACTGCCAGCACTTGCGCTCCCTCGGCTAAAAGTCTTTCGGCTATGGCTCTGCCAAAACCGGTGCCGGCAGCGGTAACAATATAGAAACGATCCTTAAGTTGTAAATCCATTGTGTAATATATTTATGCTATTTATTGACTAAATTCGTGTTTCAGATTATAAATGTACGCTTTCGCACTGAATTTCATGAATAATCTTTGTTGAATCTGGTTGGCTAAATTACAAAAGCAAAAGAGAAATAAGCAAGTTCAAAGTATGGAAACACAGGAATAATTGTATTTTTGCGCCCTAAAACAATGGAATGAAAACTACTGAACGCTCAACACTCATTAAAGGCTCTATTGCCATTGCCATTTCAGCAGTGCTGTGGGGTGTTGATGGCGTTGTTTTGACCCCTCAATTGTATAACCTGGATGTTGGTTATGTGGTTTTCATCTTGCATGCATTTCCTTTTCTGCTGATGCATTTGTTCTTTGCCCGACAATATCGTTTTATCAAAAAAATGCCCAGACAGGATGTTGTTACATTTCTGTTAATCAGTTTATTAGGAGGGTCGATTGGTACACTGGCAATTGTTAAGGCATTGTTTTTGTTAAACTTCAATCATCTTTCGGTGGTGGTGCTGCTTCAAAAACTTCAACCTGTGTTTGCTATCTTATTGGCGCGCACACTTTTGGGCGAGCAGCTAAAACAGCGCTTCGTTCTATGGGCCTCACTGGCCATTTTTGCCGGATACTTCCTCACTTTTGGTTGGGCTTTGCCCGATTTCAATGCAGATAAAAATACAATTTATGCTGCTCTGCTGGCGCTTTTGGCTGCTTTTTCCTTTGGCAGTTCCACTGTGTTATCCAAAAAAATTCTGGGAAATTACAGCTTCATAACCTCCACTTTTTATCGTTATGGCTTCACAACCCTGATTATGCTGCTTTATATGGTAGTTTTTGGGAATTTCGGACAATTTCAACAGACTACACCCACTAATTGGCTATTTATCATCATCATAGGACTCACAACCGGTTCGGGAGCGATATTCCTGTATTATTATGGTTTGCGAAAAGTAAAAGCCATAATGGCAACAATCAGTGAGCTCATGTTTCCGCTGTCTGCCGTGATTTTTGATTATTTGATAAACGGCAGCGTGCTCTCTCTGGTACAATGGATTGCAGCTGCCCTGATGCTCTTTTCGATTTTCAGGCTGAATGCCGAACCTGAAAAAGTCAGCTAAAAATTTTCTTTTTTATAATTTTCCCTGTTTTGTTTCGTATCTTAGCAATGACAAATTAAAAAAGAAAAACCATGTCAGATGACTTAAAACTTGTATATACCGGATCTGTAATAGAAGCCGGATATTTGGCCGAATTGCTGGAAGAGAATAAAATTACCAGTATTTTAAGAGACACACTCGGAGAAAGTTTGATCACAGGCTGGGCATCCGGTTCGCCAGAAGATTCAGCCAGACTTTACGTTGAAACGACTTACGCCGAAAAAGCCAAAAAAATTATCGAAAACTATTTGGCCTCCAGATAATTATGGATAGTTGCCTGCACGCTTATTTCGTTCAGAACAAAGAACTGATAAGCAGCTGTGATTTCAATGTCGAAAAACTTGACAATCAGGGCTATGTGTATGAAGTTGTTCGCGTAATGCAAGCTGTTCCTCTTTTTTTGGAAGATCATCTTAAAAGGATGTACAACTCTCTTGCTCTGGCTAATTCCGAACCAAAAGTGAGTTCTGATTTTGTAAGAAATAGTCTGCTGAAATTGATCAGCTTCAATAAAGTGGATTATGGAAATATCAAAATTATTATCGGAAACCCGCAGGACGCTCACAAACCGTTTTATGCCGCCTGGTTTCAACCCCATTTTTATCCCTCCGATGCAAATTACGAACAAGGTGTTAAAGTTGCTTTTTTGGAGCATGAACGACCTGATCCAAACGCCAAAATATGGCGCACAAACTATCAGGAACTGGTGCGGGAAACAAAGCTCAGGCAAGGTGTTTTTGAATTGTTGCTCAGCAATGACGGAAAAGTTACTGAAGGCAGCAAGTCCAATATATTCCTGATAAAAGATCAAACAATTTATACACCACCTGAGCTTGAAGTATTAAATGGCATAACCCGGCAGAAAGTAATTTCACTGGCCAATCACAACAATATTCACTTGGTCGAAAAATCGGTCAGTAAGGCTGATATTGCAGCTGCTGATGCACTTTTTTTATCAGGTACTTCACCAAAAATATTGCCGGTCGCCATGATCCTTCCCGATAAGCAATTCCAAACAGATCATCCTTTGTTGCGAAAAATGATCGGCCTTTATGATGCACTGATCGAAAACTATATCAATGAAAACAAACCACAACAGTGATCCAATTTTTGTTTATGTTTGTAATTTAAGCTTTTAGCATGAAGAAATTGTTTAATCTTTTTGTACTCTTCCTTTTTTTTGCAGCAACTATTTCTGCACAAACTTTTGATTATAAAAACGTCTGCCTGACTTCTGATGAACAAAAATTAGCCGGTCTAATTAATGCTTTCAGAAAGGAAAACAAAAAAAGCACGCTTCCATTATCAAAAGCTTTAACGATTGTTGCCAAAGCACATGTTACGGATCTTCAGGAAAACAGACCCGACACAAGCATCTGTTTAACAGGAAGTTGGTCGGATAATGCTGACTGGACACCTTGTTGCTACAACAAATATGTTTTGAATGAGGAATGTATGTGGGGAAAGCCAAAAGAGCTGACAGATTATCCTTATCGCGGCTATGAGTTAAGCTATTTCGAAGAAGGCATCATACAAGTTGACAGCCTTTTTAACATTTGGATGACCAGCGAAGAAACAAAAGACATGTTGTTAACGCAGGGTAATTTTAGCCCGAAAAAATGGGAAACCATGGGGTTAGCTGTAGGCGAGAATTATGCCTGCATCTGGTTTGGACAACGTACTGATGCAGCAGGAAGTCCGCCAGCTTGCGAAACACTACAAGCAAAAAATCAAGAAAATGAAAACAAGCCTGTTGCTTCCGGCAGGCAGCAAAGCTATTACTTGATTTATGGTAGTTTCATATTGCAAGCAGACGCTGAAGAAGCCGTTAAACGCTATAACAAAAATGGTTTTACAAACGCTCAGATACTTCAGGCCGGACAACGCTTTCGCGTTGCATTAAATAAGTTTGCCAGCCTGAAAGCCGCAATGGATGCAAAAGAAAAGTTGAGTTCATCCTATCGTGAAGCGTGGATTTTAAAAGAGTAAAACGTTCAAGGCCGTGTTTTTTCTCCCTTAAAATCCGTTTTAATGGATTTGTCGGTTTTTTGATATCTAACTTTCAAACCATTTTAATTTTCGATTGTTTTCAATAGATGAAAGAAAAAATCGTCCTTTTTTGGTTTCGCCGTGATCTGCGTCTTGATGACAATCACGGCCTTTTTGAAGCCCTTAAAAGTGGATATAAAGTGCTTCCGCTGTTTATTTTTGATGAAGCTATACTGGACAAGCTTGAAAATAAGTCGGATGCACGTGTGAGTTTTATTCACAGTCGTATCCATGCATTAAACAAACAGCTTCAGGCATACGGATCGGGAATAAAAGTTTTTAAAGCCAACCCTGAAACTGCTTTTAAGGAGCTTATTAAAAGTTACAGCATTGAGGCTGTATATCTCAACAAGGACTACGAACCTTATGCGCTGCATCGGGATAAAGCAATTGGTGCCATTTGCAAAGAAAATGGCATTGGTTTTAACACTTTTAAGGATCAGGTTATTTTCGAAGAGTACGAAGTTGTCAAAGACGACGGAACACCCTATACCGTATTTACCCCCTACTCAAAAAAATGGAAAAATGCGCTGTCAGCTAACCCAATAATCCATTATCAAATGGAAAAACCTGAAGAAAAATACTTAGCATTTTCAGGAAAAATTCCTGATTTAGCGCAGCTTGGTTTCACACCTTCAGAAATTGCTATTCCTGAAGCTCACATTGACGAGTCGCGCTTGCAATCCTATGCCCAAAACAGGAATATCCCCGAAAAAGATGCGACAACACGTGTGGGTGTGCATCTGAGGTTTGGGACAATCAGCATTCGTAAATTGGTTACAATGGCCCTACCAAACAGCGAAAATTTCCTGAATGAGCTCATTTGGCGAGAGTTTTTTATGCAAATTCTTTATCATTTTCCTAAAGTGCAAGAAGGAAATTTCAGAAGCAAATACAACCTGATTCATTGGCGCAATAACGAAGCTGAATTCAAAAGATGGTGCGAAGGAAAAACCGGCTATCCAATGGTGGATGCGGGAATGCGCGAATTGAACCAAACGGGTTTTATGCACAACCGTGTCAGAATGATAACGGCATCTTTCTTAACCAAGCATTTACTTATCGACTGGCGCTGGGGCGAATCCTATTTTGCTTCAAAATTGTTAGATTACGAATTGGCTTCAAACAATGGAAACTGGCAATGGGCAGCTGGAACAGGCTGTGATGCTGCACCTTATTTTAGAGTATTCAATCCAACAGAACAACAAAAAAAATTCGATCCCAAAGGTCGCTATATCAAAAAATGGATTCCTGAAATTGAAGCGGCTAGCTATCCTAATCCTATGGTTGATCATAAATTAGCACGGCTAAGAGCGCTGGAAACCTATAAAACCGCCCTCAACTCCATAAATTGATATCTCAGATTTTTTTCGTTTTTTTGTGCCTTTATCTGTAAAATCCTTTAAATCACGCAATGAATAAGTTTACGCTGAAGGAAGTTTTAAGTCCCGAAGACAAAAGGAAATGGCTGGCCTTCCCTGCTCAGCTCTATAAAAATGATCCCTTTTATGTTCGTCCGATTGATCAGGACGTTGAAAAACTATTCGATAAAAAGCAAAATAAACTGCTCCGTAAAGGGCAAGCCATCAGGTATTTGCTTTATGATGAATCCAATGAAATTGTGGGACGGATTGCAGCATTTATCGACCCGAACACAGCAAAGAATAATGATCAGCCAACAGGCGGATGTGGCTTCTTCGATTGTATTGATGATCAGGCAGCGGCTACTATGCTTTTTGATGCTTCAAAAAAATGGCTTGCAGCGCGTGAAATGGAGGCTATGGATGGTCCGGTAAATTTTGGTGATCGCGACAGTTTCTGGGGTTGTTTGGCTGAGGGTTTTACCGAGCCGCTTTACAATATGCCCTACAATTTTCCTTATTACAACAAGCTTTTTGAAAACTACGGATTTAAAAACTTTTTCAATCAATACACCTATCAGCGCATGATTTATGATGGCGGACTTGATGAAAAGGTACTTGAAAAAGCGGAAAGGGTGCACCGAAATCCCGATTATGAATTTAAAATGATTAGCTGGAAAAACATTGATCAATTTGCAGACGATTTCATGGTCATTTACAATAAAGCCTGGGGAAGTATCCCCGGTGTAAAAAAGATAACACAGGTGCATGCCCTGGCACTGCTGAACCAGCTAAAACCTATTCTGGATCCGCGTTTGGTTCATTATGGTTATTACAAAAATGAACCGATTGCCTTTTTTATTATGATGCAGGATTTGAACCAGATTATCCGAAAGTTTAACGGTAAGCTCAACTGGTTCAATAAATTACGGCTAATGTTTGAACTTAAAACATTAAAACGATGCGACCGCATCATCGGACGAATCTTTGGAATCGTTCCCGAACATCAAGGCAAAGGAATTGATGGCGGTCTTATCATCGCATTCCAGAAAGTTGCCTTAAAAAAGGGCTTCCCCTATAAAGAGTTGCAGATGAACTGGATAGGCGATTTCAATCAACCCATGATGAAAGTAGTGGAAAGTATTGGCGGCGAAATTTACAAAACACATATTACTTACCGCTACCTTTTCGATCAATCAAAGCCATTTAAAAGAGCCACTAAAGGTCAATAAAACTCAGCTTTTCAGGCAATGTTCGTGTAAACAGCTTGTACGTCGTCATCTTCTTCCACTTTATCAAGAAACTTCTCAATATCAATCATTTGTTCTTCTGAAAATTCAACTGGTGAGTTGGGAAAACGCTGTAGCTTTGATGTAATAATTTCTATTTTCATATCTTCCAGCGCCTGGTGCAGGCTGCCAAAATTGGTGAAATCGGCATAGGCAAAAGCCCTCCCTTCATGCACTTCAATTTCTTCGAGGCCAGCATCAATAAGTTCTAATTCAAGTTCTTCAACGTCAAAGTCCTGCTTCATTTCAAACTCAAAAACAGCTTTACGCGAAAACATGAATTCCAGGGATCCGCTAGGAACAAAGGATCCGCCAGCTTTATTAAAATAGGATTTAACATTGGCAACGGTACGCGTTGTATTATCGGTAGCACATTCAACCATAACTAAAACCCCATGCGGCCCTTTGCCCTCATAAACAATCTCAACCATTGATTCGGCGTCCTTGCCCAAAGCCCGTTTGATGGCTGAATCAATATTGTCTTTTGGCATATTTTCGGCTTTCGCATTTTGGATTGCCTGCCTGAGTTTGGGATTTAAATCCGGATCAGGACCGCTCTCCTTAGCAGCAATAGTAATGAGTTTGCCCAGTTTGGGAAACACTTTCGACATTTTGTCCCAACGCTTTTCCTTAGCTGCTCTGCGATACTCAAACGCTCTTCCCATAGTTGTATTTTTTTTTAAATTCTTCTGCAAAAATAAGAAGAAGGACGCAATAGAAAAATATAAAAACGCGATTTATCTATAAACGAAAATCAGGTGAAAGAATGAATGCGCGATTTGATCGACAAATTTTGAAAAGTACTGAGAAATTCAGCTTTTTTATCGACTTTTGTTCATCGACTCATGTATCCTTAAATTCCTGAAAACATGCTTGAAACCTTATTACTTTTCGCCATTCTTGCTTTTGCGCTTACCATTTTAATTGTTTTGTTACGCCCAAAGAAGGACCAAGCCATAGATCAAACGCCTCTCCTCAATAAATTGGAATTCCTGGAGAAAAATCATCAACGCTTTGAAAACGAGCTTAAGAATGAGTTCAGGCAAAACCGCAGTGAGCTGGCTTCCAATTTGTCAGGCTTTCAGGGACAGTTTTTAGAGACCTTGAAGGAGATAAGCCGCAATCAGCAGGAACAGTTGAAAAATATCAGTGAAACCAGCCGTCAGTCGATTTTTAACCTCAACCAAACGCTGGAGGAGAAACTCGGGCAGCTTATCACCAGGAATGATGAGGCAGCGCGTGTAAGCCGAAGTGAGCATAGTAGCAATTTGAAACAACTCAACGAAGAAATTCGGCTGAAACTAACAGATCTCGGACAAGCCCAAAAAGATCAAAATACAACACAGGTAAAGCAATTAGAGCTTGTAAATCAAAAGCTGGAGGAGAAATTAGGACAGCTTTCTGAAAGGTTCCAGGCATATACCAAAGAAAGCCGCGATTCATTAGAACAATCGATGCGACACTTTCAAACGTCTTTTACTAATAATGTTAAGGAATTCAATGATTTACAGAAGCAGAAATTTAGCGATCTGGAAAAAAAACAAGACGCGCTCATCACTTCTACAGAACTTAAGTTAGAGAAAATGCGCGAAACGGTGGACGAAAAACTTCAGAAAACACTGGAGACACGCCTGGGGCAGTCGTTCGAACTCGTAAGTAAGCAGCTCGAAAGTGTGCAAAAAGGGCTGGGCGAAATGCAGACACTGGCCAATGATGTTGGCGGACTCAAACGCGTGCTTTCCAATGTAAAAACCCGTGGCGTGCTGGGCGAAATACAATTAGGAAATATTTTGGAACAAATTCTGGCACCCGAACAGTACGAAACCAATGTAAAAACCAAGCGTTCAAGCGGCGATCATGTGGAGTTCGCTATTAAACTGCCCGGCCGCGATGAAGATGGTGGAAGCGTTTACCTGCCCATCGATGCCAAATTCCCGCAGGAAGCCTATCATTTATTGCAGACTGCCTACGACGAAGGCAATATGGTTAAAGTGGATGAAGCCGTCAAGATTCTTGTGCGCTCTATAAAAACATTTGCCAAAGACATTCGCGACAAGTACCTCGATCCGCCTTATACCACCGATTTTGGTATCATGTTTCTGCCCATCGAAGGCTTGTATGCCGAAGTGATACGGCATACTGATCTGGTGGAGCAATTGCAACGGGAATTCAAAATTATTGTCACCGGTCCCACCACACTTGCTGCCATCCTTAACAGCTTGCAGATGGGCTTCAAAACGCTTGCTATTCAAAAGCGTAGCAGTGAGGTGTGGCGCATTTTAGGCGAGGTGAAAACCGAATTCGGGAAGTTTGGTGATGTGCTTAAAAAGGCCCAACAAAAAATCACGGAAGCCAATACCGAAATTGATCGCCTTGTAACAACCCGTACCAATGTTTTAACCCGAAAGCTACGTGCTGTGCAGGAGCTGCCTGCTGCCGAAGATAACAAACTGATTGATGAAGGTTTGCTTTTTGACGAGGAAAGCGAAAATTAACTCCATCGAACTCAACAATTCAGGCCGCCAACTGTTAGTGTTGCATGGCCTACAAAACCCCAATATTCCAACAATATACGTTTGAGAAGGTGCTTCATCTTTCGCCCGGAGAAGCCTATGAAATTATCCATTCGGGTGAAGCGGTTTTATTGGATGTTCGCGAAGATTGGGAAGTGATGGAAGGCCGACCTCAAATGGGCGATAAGGTAATTCATATCCCGATGTCGCAACTTGCCCAGCGTATTGAAAGTTTACCCACAGATAAATCACTGATAGTCATGTGTGCACATGGTATCCGGAGTGTGCAGGTTGTATCTTATCTGGCAGAGAAATATCAGCTTGACGTCATCAATATGGATGGAGCTTTTGAGCAGTGGGAAATGCAGAAATTACCCACATCAAAAGGACTGTATTGAGCTATTACCGCCACCTATTCACTTAAGCCATCAGCGAAAACAGCTCAGGTATTTCTACCACAATAAAAAGACTTACAGAACTTTTCAAACGAAAAGTGCAATAGCTGTTGCAAGCTCAATGCAATTGCTGCCTATAAAAACAGGAAATCAGTCGATGCGGAATTTTACTTCAAGGGTTTTTCTGCATAAACCGTCACAGAAAAAATACCTTTATTTTCCTTTTTAAATGCATCCAATTCTTTCTCATTCAAATAATTGAGTAACAATTCATCCGGCAAATCGATGCGTTTTTCTTTTTGGACTTTGAGTTGCTGAAAACCAGTTTGGTTGATGATATCCAGGTATGTTGATTTTTGGATAGCTCCAGACACACAACCGGCATACATTTCAGCAGCTGATTGAATAGTAGCTGGCAGCTCGCCTTCGAGCACGATATCAGAAACAGAAAAATGGCCACCTGGTTTGAGAATTCTAAAAACTTCCGAAAAAGCCTTTGATTTATCGGGCACCAAATTCAACACACAGTTGCTGACCACCACATCGGCCATTTCATCTTCCAGCGGAATACATTCAATGTCGCCCAATACAAACTGCACATTTTCGTAGCCAAGTTTACGCGCATGCGCTTCTGCAGTGGCAATCATTTTTTCGGTCATATCAATACCGATTACCTTACCGCTTGCACCGGTTTCAGCGCGTGCAACAAAGCAATCATTCCCGGCTCCGGAGCCCAGATCAACAACAGTATTGCCTGCCTTAATCATGGCAAAGGATGTAGGCAAACCGCAACCCAGACCCAAATCGGCATCAGCTGCATAGCCTTTGAGGTGATCGTAACGATCACTAAAAATGCTGTAATCCACATCATCGCAACAGGAGCCGGAACCGCAGCACGAGCTTTGATTCTGTGTTTTGGATTGATCTACGATGGCCGCATATTTTTCGCGTACCATGAGTTTTATTTTTTCAGGGTTATTCATGCTTTAATGTTTTATAAAATTTGAAAAAGTCATTTTTAATTTCATCCCGCACACGTCTGAAAACCGCTATGATTTCTTCGTCGGTGCCTGTTGCTTCGGCTGGATCATCGAAACCGATATGAATGCGATGTTTTACCTTTCCTGTAAATGCCGGGCAGCTTTCCTGAGCGCCTCCGCAAACGGTGACCACATAATCAAAAGCTTCATCCAGAAATACACTAACATTTTTGGGATTGTTCTCGCTTAAATCAATAAGCGCTTCCTTCATCACTTCAATGGCTTTTGGATGCACTTCTGTTGAAGGATTTGTTCCGGCAGAAACTACTTCTAGGCTTGGATCGAAAGATTTCAGAAAGCCTTCGGCCATTTGTGAACGACAGGAATTGCCAGTGCATAAGATTAGTATTTTCATAAGTTGCATTGGGGATTAGGATTGGCTAAAAGAGAATTGAAAAACACATCCAATTCCGACTTGATTTGTTGCAATCTTGCGTTGTCGAGGCAATAATTAACTTTCACGCCTTCAACTGTTCCCGAGATAAATCCGAGCTTTTTTAGTTCGGTGAGGTGTTGAGAAACGGTAGTTCTGCTTAAAGGAATTTCATTGGAAATGTCTCCGGAAATACAACTGCTCGACTGCGCCAAGTATGCTAGAATTGCGATACGGGCAGGATGTGAAAGTGCACGGGCTAGCTGTGCCAGCTGTTGTTGCTTCTCAGTAAAAAGTTCGGTCTTGAGCATTGATTTATATTTTATGTCGCAAACATACGACATAATTTGAATCCAGCAATGCAATCAACAAAAATTATTTATTAAATGAAATAGTGTAAGAATAAATTTGCTCTTTTGGTTTGCTGGCAGGTTTTGCAGCAGGCTGAGCTTTTGTTAAAGTATAATTTAACTTCTTTACCGGAAGTTTGAACCGGATATTGATTTTATTATGCACCAGCACTCTTTTACCGCGGTTACTAACTTTCTGGTAGTGCAGCAAGCCAACAACACGTATCGCTTCTTCGTCACAGCCGTATCCAATGCCATGGATAATGCTGGGATTGTGCACTTTTCCATTGTCATCGATATCAAAGCCTACCAACACTTTTCCTTCAATGCCAGCTTTTAGGGCTTCCTCCGGGTAACGGATATTTTCGCTAATAAACTTTGAAAGCGCAGCCTTACCGCCAAAATAGCGGGGCAAATCAAGGAATTTCTTTTCTTTCTTGTACGGCATTTTTTGTTTCAGTGTAAAACAAAGGTAAAGCTTTTGAATCAACTAATTTCAAGCAAAAAAAATCCCGGAACTAAGCGCTCCGGGATCAAACCAAAATGAGAAAACCTAAACCATTCTATTATTTGTCGATGGCACCGCCTTTGGCAGTCCATTCGTTGAATCCACCATCATAAACCTTCACATTGGGATATCCCAAAATTTCGGTCAATGCAATGTATTCTTTAGCAGTGCGTACGCCTGTTGAGCAATAAAGTATAACTTTTTTATCTTTGGTAACGCCGGCAGCTTTAAAAAGCTTCTCAAGATCAGCGGCTGCTTTCATCAGGCTTTTATCATCCTGAATGGTATTGTGATCAACGTTTACGGCACCTTTGATATGCCCTGTGCTTTTATTTTCTAACCCTTTGTATTCACCTGTTTCACGTGCATCAACAACAACAGAGCCTGCATCAGCCAAGGCAGCTTTTACATCGTCCATGCCAGCAATCATAGCCTTGTTTGGTGTTCCGTTAAAAGTAGTTTTCTTTACCATTGTTGGATTTTTAGTTACCGGCTTACGGCCAGCTTTCCAAGCGTTCATGCCACCATCGAGCACATAAACATTGGGCGCACCCATATATTTCAAAATCCATGCTACACGGCTACCATATTTCATCGAGCCTTCGTCGTAAACCACAATGGTTTTGCTTTCGGAAACACCATTGTCGCCAAAGATTTTTTTGATTTCATCATCAACAACCAATATGCCTTCGATGTCACCTTCTTTGAAAAAAGCTTTGTAAGGAACATTCACAGCATTGGTGATATGTACTTTACTGTAGTTGGGTTCCAGTTCGGCTGATACGACTATATAATCACTGTTTTTGAGGTTTTTTGCCAGGTCTGCTGCCGACATCAGCTGCTGAGCCGAAGCGGAAAGCATAAACGCAACAAAAAGCGTAAATATTAAACTTAATCTTTTCATAGTTTTTTAGTTTTAGAATTTAACTTGCAGTTGAATTACAAACTCATCATTTTTAATTTCGAGTGGTGTATTGCCCTCCTCTGAGCGGTAGATATAGTTAGCCTGCAAACGTGTCCAGTCATTGAAGAAATAATTGATTCCGAAGGTCATATTACTTTCTTTGTATTCCTGTGTGTTACCGGAATCAAAGAAATCGAAACGGAAAACAGGTTCCACATTCCATTTAGTGAGGTAGCTAAGTGTGGCATAACCACCACTACGTTCGTTACCCAGTTCGATCAGGTTTCCGGAGCATCCACCACCAAGATCGCGGTTGTAATTACCTTCATCATTGATGAACTCAGCTTCCAGTTTAAAGTTTTCATATTTAGCTGTAAGTTCGGCGCCAAAAGAAGTGCGATTGTCTGTTGTGTTGTTCAGCGAAGGATAACCGTAACGGAAGCTGGCACCAACGCGGATAAATTCGAAGGGTTTATAAGTTAAACGGCCTACGATATCTTTTTTCGTATTGTTATCAGCCCGAAGCAAACCACTTCCATTCATCAGCCCCAGCTGATAGGTAATTGCAGTTTTATCGCTGCCGCCCATCAGTACCATACCCATATCGCGGAAAGGTGCCACCATTTGCAAAGTTGCTGTTGAACGATAAACTGTTGTAAGGTTATTACAGGCAGTATTTACTTCAAGACCGAATGGTGTTTTAAAAGAACCAACGGATAAGCGCGCCCATTCGAAACGATCATAGGTGATAAAAGCATCGAGCAGGTAAGGATTTGGTGAAATAAAAGGACTCATTTCGAGCACAACATAATAGGAAAAGTCGTAAGGAATTTTTCCCATAGCACCAATACGTGCACGTTCAAAAGTGAAACTGTTAGTAGTAGGATCGGTCATATGATACTCATACTGTGATTGAAGGAATCCAAAGATTTTCATGCCTTCATCCGGAGCATCGCCTCCGCAGCCCTGAGCCGACACCTTAGTGCCGGCCAGTGCCACGATTATGCTTATTACAAGAATAATACGTTTCATAGCTTTGATTTTTATAATTAATTACCTGTTACAATTGGGTAATCATGCGACTCAGCACCTGCATCCCAACGGTTTGAAGTCCATGCGCTGTTATCGTGATAAAGTTTATTCATGCCAAACAACAAGCTTTTTGCATCATAACCCAAAACGCGCAGATAAGCTGTGATTGCGCCGGAAGTTTGACCGGTATAGCAATAAGTTACAACAGGTTTGGAAGCATCAAGGTAATTAACCTGGCCTTCAGAAACTAATAATGGATTGATACGATAAGCACCATTGATATGACCGAATCCAAGGTAATCAGCTTCGCCAAAGTAGTTGTTGATAAAGTAGCTACCAGGATTTTCGATCACATCAGTAGCTGTAGCTGTGGCAAAGCCGCCAGCCAAAACAGCCGCAACACGTTCTTTCAGGATATCAGCACCTGAGGTAGCAGTTACACCAGTAAGCTTAGGACTGGAAAATTCAAGGTTTGTCGGAGCTGCATTGCTGGTCCAGTTTGCATGACCTTCAGCCACATTTGCAACATTAGGAGTCCAGGCATCAAGTGAAGTATTCCATCCACTCATTCCCCATTTCAAAGCTTTGGAGGTGTGGCCTGCAAGGCGCAACAAGGTAGAAGCGTAAGTAGCAGTTTGACCAGTTTTGCAAACAACTAAAATAGGCTGTCCACCAGCTTGTTCTGCTGCAGTCAATATATTGGACAGGTCAACACGTACAGCGCCTTCAATATGTCCGGCAGCAAAATCGTCAGCTGAACGAATATCCATTATATACATACCTGAGATAGCACCACCTTCAGGAGCTTTCATTACAAAACCATCAAGGATTTTGTTAAGGTCCATATCATTGGCAACCAGATAAGAAGTCAACTCTTTCTGTGCATCAAATGTTTCCTCATCGTCTTTTTTACAACCAGTAAAGACAAAAGCTGGGATTAAAAATAACGTGATTGCGTAAATCATGAATTTTTTCATTGTGAATAGTTTTTAGTGAATTAATTAAATATTTGATTTTGTTTATGATTCGAGGGCTAACATCCGCCGCTGGAAGCGGGTTCTGAGGAATGTCCTCCCAATTTTTCAAGATTTTTTTCATACAGATCGGGATAGCTTACCTCCCACTCTTTCCACCCACCATCGAGGGCTTTTACATTGGTGTAGCCCATTTTGCTGAGGGTTTCAGTAGCCAAAACTCCGCGATCTCCTTTTTTGCAATACAGCACGATGATTTCGCCTTTTTCAGGCATATACAATCCGGCATTATCCCAGTATTCCTGCTTACCAATCTGGAATTCCAAACTTCCGCGTGGAATATTTACTGAACCAGGAATATAGCCATAGTAGTTTTCGATTTCCTGCCGCACATCAATGAGTGTGTAAATCTCTTCGCCATTCATCAGTTCGTACAAATCATCGGCAGTGATGAGCGTAACATTTTGTTTAGCAGCATCAACCATTGCCTCGGCAGAGCTGTAATCTTGTTTTTTATCGCAGGCATTCAAACTGAAAAACACTGCAAGTAGAAGGATGATTTTTTTCATTATTAAAGACTTTATAAGGTTAAGCATTAGGTTTAGTTTCGGCTTTGTGTTCTTCCTCTTCTTTCTCAAAACCGGTAATCATGGCTTTAATGTTAGACGAAACACTGTGGCCTGTGGTGGTCATATACATATGTACCAAAATAAAAGCAACCACCATAAAGGCGCCAATGGTATGCGTTACGGCAGCTGATTTGAGGCCGGCAGCATCAAGTGGATTTTGTGGATAGTGGTAATACATATACACCAATCCAGTGATGATTTGTACGGGAAAGATGAGAATCAATAATCCGGCATAAATAAGACGCTGCAATGGATTGAGCTTATTGTAAAGCGATTTTTTAGTCGGATGGGGATCTTTGCGAAAAATTCCCAGTGTATAATATTGAATCTGTTCTTTTAGCTTTTTGGTAGTAGGAATGAAATTCACATACTGATGGGAGAAAAGCATAAAGAGAATCGAAACCACCGCCAGACCCATAAATGCCCAGGCTGAAGAATTGTGTAGTCGCACAGAATTTTCAAATCCAAAAAGGCTGAAGTTACCGTGAATCTCAAATCCGGTAAGGATGAGCAGCATCACCAGCGCCATCTGGGTCCAGTGCCAGAAGCGCTCGAATCGGGTATATAATTTGAACTTTTGCATGACTTATTTAAATTTAAAAGGTGCTACAATACGGAGTATGGTGTGAATACTGATGCCAAACAGCGACAGGAAAATTAGCGCAAAACCACTGTAATCAACAGCTTTGTCATAGTCTCTGCCAGGCAGATAAAAGTCGTTGAGCGAGGCAATACGGCTGTTGTTTCTGCTGTGACAATCGGTGCAGCCCAACACTTCTTCTTTAGGCGAAACCTGGTGGTTCAAAGGCCAGAAAGCTTCGGTTTCAACAAAATCGTATTGTCCGCTGTAATCTCTTCCCCAATAATCCATGCCTTGCTGTATGGCAACATCCCAATCGAGATCGTTCCAGAAAGCGCCGTCGCCCTTTTCGGGACCCCATAAGTTTACTGAAAGTAATCCCTTATTAACAGGATCGTAGGGTTGGCGGCCACGATGAACTTTTACAGGCCAAATTTTTGCCGTAGAATCATTGTAGTCGCCAAATAAAGTATTAATCTTCACCGGGAATTCAGTGATGGTGTCATCAATCAGATAGTGATCCACAGTACCATTGAACCAATAATATTCAGGTTCAACCATGTTATCAAAAACAAAACGTCCTTTAATAGACAGGTAGCTGTAGTTGTGATCGGCATCATATTCCTTAAAGGCATTGCCGTTTTCATCTTTTTGTCCGGCAAGCGACCAGTCCCACCAAAGTGAAGTGGCATTCTTTTTGGCATAAACAGGTATATGACAGGTTTGGCAGGCAACTTTATGGCTGTGGTAATCAATCACACGGTCGTTGTGCGGTTTATCGGTATGGCATTGTTCGCAATTGATGCGATTGGTGTTTTCTGAGGATACAGAATAAGCACGTCCTTTGATATTGTGATTTTGTGTTTCATGGCAGTCAACGCAGGTCATATCTTTTCCATCAATGCCCATATGCACATCCAGGTTGCGATCGCCACGGAACATAGCTTCTTCCAGATCGCCATGCTTTACATTGTTACCACCGCCTCCGTAGAAGTGACATATTCCGCAGTTGTCACGATCAGGTATGCCAACGTTTTGCGACACATAATTATAATCCGGAACGGCATACTCGGCATTGGCTGTTTCTTCCGTGGCCGGCATTCCTGCTTGTCCCTTTTGTTTAAAATAGGTGTCGGTTTTGTCGTGACAAACCAAACAGTCGATATTATTCGGGTTGTCGAAGTCAAAGCTCTTGTCTTCCCAGCCGTAGCCGATGTGGCAACGCATACAGGAGCCATTATTGCCCGGAGCCCCGGTACAGAAGTTATTGATCAGGTTGATCTTTCCGATCTTCACTTCACCCCTGCCGGGAATATAAGCTTCACGCTCCCAAAGCCAGTGACTGCTTTGCATTAATTCATCATCCCGTTTATTGTGGCAGCTTAAGCACGCAGCCGTTACATCACGTGGATCTACAAAATCCTGCTGAAGGATTTCGAATTCGCTGTGGTCAACACTGATTATCTGTTCTGATTTATTGGTATATTCAAGAATTTCAGGCGTTTCCCGCTTTAAACCAAAATATACTGTTAAATAAATAACCAGTGCTGGCAAGATAAGTACCACAAAAAAGGTAGTGATTTTTTCAAGTACAGTTTTCATCATTGCGCATTGTTAAAAGGTTCACAACAAAAGTACTTGGTCAGTTAACATTCTCTTAACTTTCTCACAACAAGCTCGTCAAGCTGTTGAAACAAACTAGCCTTTAAAGTATTTGATTTAAATCAACAATACGTTTGTTGTAAAGCAGTATATTTGCCGTCAAGATATTAGCAAGGATTTATAAATGAATTCAAATCAAGACATTATACGGAACAGTTGCGCAATCGGCACCAATACACTTGAGTGTATTGAATTGTTAAATGATGAACAAAAGGCTTTTTTAGAATCTAAAACTGTACAGGTTTTTTACCAAAAAGGTGAAGTTTTAACCAAACAAGGTGCGTTCGCATCCCATGTAATGATTTTAAACCAGGGATTGGTTAAGACCTATATTGAAGGCAAAACAGATAATCTTATTCTGCAAATTTTCTCACCTGTAAATATTATCGGGCTTTCTACGCTCTTTGAAGGTAACGCTGTTTTTCATCACAGCACACAGGCATATATAGATACGCAGGTTAGTTTGATCGAAATCAGTGCTTTTAAACAACTGATCAATCAAAATTCAGGTTTTGCAACAAAAATAATCAGCCTTTTGGCTGAACAAAGTATTATTACCAACGGCAGGTTTTATTGCCTCACCAAAAAACAAACTTATGGCCGCCTTGCAGATGTGATTCTTTGTTTAGCCAACAGAATTTATAAATTACAGAAATTCCCCCTTCAGTTGAGTCGAAAAGAATTTGCTGAACTCTCGGGCATGTCGATCGAAAGTATTGCACGAATTCTTACCAAGTTTAAAAATGATGGATTACTTGAGATTAATAGTGAATTTGTAGAAATTCTGGATCTTGAAAAGCTTAGCAAGATTAGTATGCACGGCTAATTGAACGAATATACCCATATTTTTTTCGCTTCATATTCCTATAAAAATTTTATTTTTCCAAGTAGTTAAAAGCTATGCCGGCTTGCAGTATTTTTGTAGCCACTTTCCTTGAAATTATGGTAAACATAGATCTGGCTAAAATGCAGCAAATTGCTGATGCATTGGCCGATGAGGGCTGGTTTGCTCAGCCGGATTTCCTCACTGAAGAGCTGGCAAGCGCTTTGCTGAACATAACACGCCAAAACCGTGACAGCGATGCATTTAGGCGAGCCGGAATTGGCACCGGTACCAGTTTCCAGTTGAATCGCGAAATAAGGGGTGATTCAATTTACTGGATTAGCCGCCATCCACAGGAAAAGGCTTTAATTCAATGGGTTGAACTGATGAATCAAGTCCGCGAAGGCATAAATAAAGAATTATTTCTGGGACTCAGAGACCTGGAGATGCATATGGCAATTTATCCTCCCGGAACACACTACCAACGACATCTTGATCAGTTCAACGACAGAAGCAACAGGGTTTTGTCCGTCGTTCTCTACCTTACCCCTGATTGGCAAGCTGGCATGGGTGGAGAGCTGGTAATCTATCGTAACCCTAAAGAACCGGTAATTGTTGAGCCCAAAGCCGGAACCTTTGTTTGTTTTTTGAGCGACCAAATCGAACATGAGGTGTTAACAACTCATATTGAGCGTTATAGCATTACCGGGTGGATGCTTCGAAAACCAATTGGGCTGGGATTTTTATAGAAAATCTATACATACTGCCGCCACTTCATAAAAAAAGTAGCCTTCTCAATGGACGTGATGATATTGATATTCTCGATATAAACACCAGGAATATCAAGCTTTACAGGGCTCATATTAACAATTCCCCGTACTCCTGATTGGACAATGATATCGGCTGTTTGGCGGGTAAAAGCACCAGGAACATTCAAAATTACAAGGTTGACTTTTAGATTTTTGATCCCTTCATTTATCTTCCCGAAATGAAAGCGATTCAGATCCCCGCGTTTAATGCCATTACCCAGAGCTTCAAAATCGAAGATGGCAACCAGTCTGATCAACTCATTCTCATATTCATACAAAAGCGTTTCAGTAAACGCATCATTATCACCCACCAAAGCCATCCGGCATTTATCATAGGGATCCAATACGGCATTGATACTGTCAATCATATCCTGCACCTGATATCCTTTGCGAATATTGGAGGATTGACAACCAATCAACATCAAATCGCGACGAACCGATTCCTGTGTGGCGCCTGTTAATCGGGATAAATCAGAAGAGTTAATATGTGGGCCGCTTGTATAACGGTATTTTAATAAAAGTTGGCGGTACTGGCTCAAACGTTCTACAACTTTCCCTGACAAATCTCCGATTATTGGCATAAGACTAACTTTATGCCGCAAAAATACGTGAATTTGTTTACCTGTTAATAAATAAACAATAGAATTTCAAATTCAAATTTTCCATTTACACTATACAACTTAAAGCCAGTACCGCCAACAAATAGCAAAGGAATTAACACTAATTCCAGTCACGTTCAACATACACGGTATGCAAAAGCTTATGCGATTGATGCCCTAGCGGTTTTTCCAAAAACTCATCATAAATTGCAAGTATCTCGGGATTTTGGTGCGATTTGCGCAAAGGCATACCGGCATCCTCAGCATAAATAGCCTCTGCCCTTTTCTGTCTTATTTCAGCAGAGGTTGGCATGGGTTGTCCCCCGCCTCCCAAACAGCCTCCGGGACAAGCCATTACCTCAATAAAATGATAGTCAGCGCGACCTTCTTTCACTGCCTGCATTACTTTATAGGCATTGGTAAGTCCATGTGCTATAGCGACTTTTAATACAGCTCCTTCCAAGAATTTCCAGTTATCCTCACAACCTTCAATTTTTACTGCTGCTTCACGTACGCCTTCCATTCCGCGGGCTGGCTGAATATTCAGATTCTCAAAAGGAACCTCACGACCTGTAATTATTTCATAAGCCGTGCGCAAGGCGGCTTCCATAACGCCTCCCGTTGCACCAAAAATAACTGCTGCACCAGTACTTGTTCCCATAATGCTGTCGTAGGACAGATCTGCCAGCGCAGAGAAATCGATACCGGCCATTTTTATCATCCGTGCTAACTCACGTGTTGTCAACACATAATCTACATCCTTGAAACCACTATCGCGCATTTCTGGTCTGTCGGCCTCATATTTCTTTGCTGTGCATGGCATAACAGAAACAGACACGATATTGGCAGGATCCAGTTTACGTTTCTGTGCATAATAGGTTTTGGCTAAAGCGCCAAACATCTGTTGTGGTGATTTACAAGTAGATACATTTGGTAAAAATTCCGGAAACTTGTGTTCAATAAATTTTATCCATCCCGGTGAACAAGAGGTTGTCATTGGCAGCGCGCTTTGGGTGTCGCCATCAACCAGCACTTTTTTAAGCCGCGTTAGCAACTCGGTTCCCTCTTCCATAATGGTGAGGTCAGCCGTAAAATCTGTGTCCAGCACAGCATCAAAGCCAAGTTGCTTGAGTGCAGCCACCATTTTTCCTGTAACACGTTCACCAGGCGCAAAACCAAGGCCTTCGCCCAGCGCGATACGCACTGCCGGAGCTGTTTGCACGACTACATGTTTGTTTTTGTCATGTAAGGCATGCATTACTTCCGTGATATAATTTCGCTCTGTAAGTGCACCGGTTGGACATCTATTCACGCACTGACCACAATTGGTGCATACCACATTCGCCATTGGCTTGTCCATGAATGCAGAAATCTTTTGTTCGCTGCCTTTGTTTGCAACTGCCAAAGCAGAAATATGCTGTAACTGACTGCATGTGCGCACACAACGCTGACAACGGATACATTTGCTGTCGTCTTTTATAATTGATGAAGATGAAGCATCAATGCTATAATGCTGTAATGCCGGCAGAGGAATAAGTTCTGAGGAACTGAAGACATATTTGGCTGCGAGCTCCTGCAATTCACACTGGTTATTTTTATAACAATTAACACAGTCGGAACGATGTTCGGACAACAAAAGCTCCAGAATATCGCGGCGAGCCCGTTGAACCTTCGCACTATTTGTACTAATTTCCATGCCTTCGGAAACTGGCACAGCACAGGAAGCCTGTAAAGTACGTGCACCAAGCTGTTCCACAACACACACACGGCAATTTCCTGCAACACACAGATCGGGATGATGACATAATGTTGGGATTGAAATGCCCGCCTTTTTTGCGGCATCAAGAATAGTTTTTCCTGCTTCAATTTCTACCGGAATAGAATTGATTGTGAGACGAATATTTTGCATCAGACAATATTTTTTTAGTAAATAATTTCTTCCTTAAACTCTTCAACAATTGAATCGAAGGCATTGCCAACAGACTGACCCAGACCACATTTAGAGGCTAACCTCATCGTATCAGCAATTCTAATCAGTTCTTTTAAATAGGATGCAGGCTTTTTTCGTGCCTTGATGGCTTCGATGCCTAAAAGTAATTGCTGACAGCCAACGCGGCAGGGTGAGCATTGGCCACAAGACTCTTCAACAAAAAACTCCAGGTAGTTATGTAATACATGGTACATCGAACGGTGACTATTGAACAACATCATAGATCCACCAGTCGGTATGCCTTCAAAACCAATAATCGTTTGGTCGAACTTGCGCCGGGGAACACAAAAGCCTGATGCTCCTCCCACTTGAACTGCTTTGGTATCTCCATCGCCAAATTCAGCAACAAAATCAGATAATTTCATACCCAGCTCTAATTCATAAACACCCGCTTGTGGGGTGTCGCCTGAAACAGAAAACAGTTTAGTGCCCGCTGATTGTTCGGTACCGAAAGCGGCAAAAGCTGCTGCACCTAAATGACTGATAAGTAGCGCATATACCAGTGTTTCCACATTGTTTACAATCGTTGGTTTATTGTTAAATCCTTTTGCAACAGGAAATGGCGGTTTATTGCGCGGTTCGCCCCGTTTGCCTTCCATTGATTCAATAAGTGCTGTTTCTTCGCCACAAACATAGGCTCCGCTACCCATCCTTATTTCCAGGATAAAATCAAGTCCTAACTGCTTGAATGCCGTATTCATGTCATCAATTTTCAGCAACAATGAATTCCGCATCCAGCTGTATTCGCCACGCAAATAAATTATTCCATGACGCGCTCCGGTAACATATCCGCCCAGTGCCATGCCTGCAAAAACCTTATCTGCAGCCTTTTCAAGGATGATGCGATCTTTGAAAGTACCCGGCTCGCCTTCATCTGCATTGCAAACGATGTATTTTTCGTTTCCCGGCGCTGATTTTGCAAACTTCCACTTCAATCCAGTGGGAAATCCTGCACCACCTCTTCCACGCAGCCCTGATTCGATAAGCTCGTTGATGATCTCATCCTTTTCGCGTTGCAAAGCCTCCTTGAGTAAGGATAGCGTGTCGTGCTCGCGTCCAAATATTAAATCCGTTTTCCTTAAGGTAGAATTGTTCGTTAAAGTTTCCATTTTAGTTTTGTGTAGGGTTAAAACTCAATTTCGACTGGCTCGCCTGTTCCAGGTATTTAGAAATAATTCGGGTGGCCTTCTCCGGAGTTAAATCGGTATAAACCTTATCATTTATCAACATGGCGGGCTCATGATCACTCCATCCAATATCATTTACTTCCTCCAAACTAAAAAGTCCGTCAGCAGTTGTTTCTCCCGGCTTAAGGTTTAACTGATCAGAAATTGCCTGCAACACTTCCTGGCTTCCTTTCATCCTTGCAATAATCGACTTACAAACTCTAATCACATAAATTCCACGCTTTTGAGTTGGCAAAAAACTATAGAATGATGCTGTACCATATACTTCTGCTGCCGACAGCTGTAAGGCATTGGCAACCTTAACCATATCATCATCAGAAAGGTAGCTTTGTTTGTCCACGATTTCCTGGAGAATTGGCATCAGTTTTTCCCGTTCTGTGCCATGGTGGTTTACAATCTTAGTTAAAGCGAATTCTTCCATATTTCCCAATTTTTATTTTAGTGTTAATTAGTTAACAAATAAAAGCATTTACACATGCCTCCTACACTAAATTATCACTTTTAATGGGACTGAAAATGTAAACCGGATTTTTTTTTAGTCTTTCAATAACTGGATATACTACTTAATATCAATATATTAAAAATATTTTATAGCTATTTTTTAAAAACTCCACTTGAGAAAGTGTTAATCCATTAAAAATTGAAGAAATCAAATTAGCCAGATGAACTAACAATTACAGCAATAGGGAAAGGCTAATTTTGTGTTAAATATTTCACAAATAAAACTGAGACCAGCTTTTACTATACCAAGCGAGAAATAATCTCAGGCTGAGGTTAATATTGAGGTTGAGTAGATTTTCCTTCTTAACCTTAACCTCAATTCTATTCATTTTCCACAGGTTTGATGAGAAGCACTTTTAGATCAGGCGGAGTTGGTGGTTTTATATCTCCGCCTCCCATACCCCAAAATTTGGGGGCTTCGGCCCGGAGCTGTGTCAAGTGATGGCTTTGATTATCAAAAAAAAACACTTCCTTTGCCTCTAATATCCAGCGCCTTAAATAAAGCGCGAAACATTAATCACTTACTTAAGCTGCCGCAGAATATCAGCAAAAACAGTAGGTTCAACAGGTAAAAGCCTGCCATTTATATCTGGTTCAACGCCCAGCTTTATTTCGTCTTCGGCTAATTCCTTGCACCAATTCAAAAATTCATTTATCGGCATGAATTCGACAGCATAATCACTCCACTCCTCTTTTGATGCCTCGGTGCAGGCTTCTTTGCTGGACCAAACAGGCATATAGGCATTGCCCAACTTATCTTCGACCATTGCAAATAAACCATCATCGGCCTGAAGCAACCAAATTTGCTCGGCAGCACTTATCGCCTGAATAAATTGTTCAAAACGTTCGCTATCAGTCATATTTATCATTTTAAAGCAAAATTACTACTATTTCAATGCAAGCCGTCCTGATTAACCCAGTTCATCCAGCTCAAGCCAGCGCATTTCTTTTTCATCAATTGTTAGATTAATCTCTTCTATTCGTTTGGCAGCAGTTTCAATATCCTGATAATCAGATAATGTTGAGAGTTTTTCTGTTAGCTGTCCTTTTTCATTTTCCAGCTTTTCAAGCTCGCCAGCCAGTTTTTCAAATTCTTTCTCCTCTTTATACGACCTTTTCTTGCGTAACTGCTTAGGTGTTGCGTTTCGCTGTTCTTTTTTTTGTTGACTTAACTGAGACGCCTGTTCCTCTTTTTCAATCCGTTGTGTCTCTTCTATTCTGCTTTTGTACTCAGAATAATTGCCGACAAATCCCCTTATTACCCCCTCTCCTTCAAACACAAATAACTGATCTACAACTTGATCCATAAAATAGCGATCGTGCGAAACCACAATTAAACAGCCTTTATATTGCTGCAAAAATGCTTCAAGAGTCTGTAAAGTGAGCAAGTCGAGGTCGTTTGTTGGCTCATCGAGAATGAGAAAATTTGGATTACGCACCAACACGGTTAACAGATAGAGCCTGCGCTGCTCACCTCCGCTAAGCAATGAAACCTGCTGTTGCTGCATTTTAGGAGGGAATAAAAACCAGGAAAGCAATTGTGAAGCCGTCAGGCTGCGACCGTCACCCATGGGCAGCACTTCGGCAATGTCTTTAACTACTTCAATGACTTTTTTCTCACTCGAAAACCGAAAGCCCTCCTGCGTATAATAGCCATAAACTACGGTATCGCCGCTTATAACCTCTCCCTTGTCGGCTTTTTCTTTTCCGGTAATAAGGTTTAAAAAGCTTGATTTACCTACCCCATTCTTTCCAATAACGCCAATTCGTTCGCCTTTGGTAAACAGATAATCAAACTCATCAAGTATAATATTATCACCATAGGATTTGCTTACTTGTTTCATTTCCAATATCTTGCCACCTAAACGCTGCATGCTTACTTCAAGCTGAAGTTGCTGCTGGCTTCTTTTTTGATTTGCCCTTTCTTTCAATTCATAAAAGGCATCAATGCGACTTTTCGATTTGGTGGTTCGGGCTTTTGGCTGGCGACGCATCCATTGTTGCTCATGTTTCAATAGTTGTCCGGCTTTCTCGGCAGCAATGCGCAGATTTTCTTCGCGTTCCTCGCTTTTACGCAGATAATACCCATAATTGCCTTTGTGATGAAACATTTCACCCTGATACATTTCAAGGATATTGTTGCAAACACGGTCCAAAAAATAGCGGTCGTGTGTAACCATCAATAGCGTGATATTGGCCTGGCTCAAATAGCGCTCAAGCCATTCTATCATGCCAATATCAAGGTGGTTAGTCGGCTCATCAAGCAAAAGAAGTTCCGGTTCATCAAGCAATACCAATGCCAATGCCAATCGTTTTCTCTGACCACCCGAAAGGCTGTCAATTCGTTGATTGAGATCGGTAATTTCAAACATGGTGAGCAATTGCTTCATGCGCTGATCATAATTCCAGGCCTGCAAGCGATCCATTTCTGCAGATGCATTTTCCAGACTTTTTGCCGTTTCGGCAGATGAACTGGCCTGCTGCTGAACTGCTGCTTCATAGTTTCTAATTGCCTGCATCAACTCAGTATGCCCGCTATTGATAAGCTCTTCGATACTTAAGTTGGGATCAAAATCGGGCTGCTGCTCCAAAAAACCAATCCTAATGCCATCGGCATAGGTAATGATGCCTGTATCCGGTGTGTCTTTTCCGGTAAGCAGACGCATCAAGGTTGTTTTACCCGTTCCATTGGCAGCGATCAGGGCTGATTTATCGCCTTGCTGCAGCCCAAAACTCAAATTTTCAAAGAGCGCTTTGTCTCCAAAAGACTTAGAAATAGAATCAACAGAAAGTAGGTTTGTCATCGTGATCGAGCCGTAGTTTTTATGAGATGTTGTTAATGTGCTATATTAAGTAACACGCTTAATTTGTGAAAGTTAAAGCGTTTAATTGTGTCAATTATGAAATGTTATTTCATGCTGGAAAAAGGAGAATCAGGTTCTTTTGCCATGTGGTTAAAGACCAATTTATCAACCAAAGAAGGGGCTATTTTGTTTAGAAAAACCGTCAGCTTTCCTTGTCGGGTCAGTACCAATGATCGTTTTCTTTTTTCGATGGCATTCAGCAGATAGTTGGCAACGTCCCGGGCTGTCATCATCTTGGCTTCATCGCGCGGCGATTCTCCCTGCTGACTCCCATCAGCGGCAAGCGCGGTATTCCTGATATTTGATGCCGTGAAACCGGGAAAAGCCATCAAAACATGTAATCCGGTATGCAGGTTTTCTATGCGCAAGGCTTCCATAAAACCCAGAATAGCAAATTTTGAAGCAGAATATCCGGTGCGGCCGGGCAATCCTTTTAATCCTGCAACAGAAGAAACTGCCGAAACGCTCCCATGCTGCTCAATAAGATGAGGCAATGCATATTTTGTGCAGTACACAGTTCCCCAAAAGTTTGTGTCCATAAGCTTTTTAATAACCGACAAATCCGTTTCATTGAATAATGCACGCATCGAAACGCCGGCATTATTAATCAAAACATCTATCCTGCCAAAGGTTTTTAGGGTTTCTGCTACCAGATTTTTGCAATCAACCTCTACACTTACATCGGTTTTCAAATAATGCACTGCTGCTCCCTTAGCTTTTAGCTCAGTCGATAAAACTTGAAGTTTTTGTTCGTTACGTGCTGCCAATATGATTTTTGCACCGCGCGATGCCGCTTCAAAAGCCAGTGCCTCACCTATTCCTGAAGAAGCGCCGGTAACGATAATTACTTTATTTTTTAAGGTATTCATGGTATTCTTTTCAGATTCAAACCTGTGAAATAGTCAGCTGAGCTTGAATTTCGACATTCAAAAACAACTTTTGCAAAAGTAATGGCTTTTATCAATTGCACTGTGATAAAGCTGGCCGCATCATGTGAAAAGTTCCATTTTTCATTTTGAAGAATCGCATTCGGGTCGTTGTTATACCGCTTTCAATAAGATGAATTGAAATTTTATAAATTTTGATAGCTTTGCTGGAAAAATTATGCTCTCGAACCGGCAATTATTTCAGTTACATTTGGGGCTGCCTTCAGTTGTAGATCACCCCCTGGAAATCACGCACGCCAAAGGGATTTATCTTTATGACGATCAAGGCAATGCCTATGTTGACCTTGTTTCCGGCGTTTCGGTAAGCAATACAGGGCACCTCCATCCCCATGTGGTTAGTGCCATAAAAAACCAGCTCGACCGCTATATGCATACCATGGTTTACGGCAAATTTGTACAATCACCGCAAACCCAGCTCGCTGCCAAACTCACCTCCTTGTTGCCGGAATCCCTGAGTTCGATCTTTTTTGTAAACTCTGGAAGCGAAGCCATTGAAGGCGCCTTAAAACTTGCCAAGCGTGTTACAGGCCGTATGGAAATGATTAGTTTTAAAAATTCTTATCATGGTGGCACTGCAGGAGCACTTTCAATGTTAGGTAACGAAAATTTAAAGCAGGCTTTCAGGCCATTACTGCCGGGAATAAAACAAATTGAATTCAATAATTTTGAGCAAATCGAGCAAATTAGCTGCCGCACAGCCTGTGTTTTGATTGAACCAATACAGGCCGAAGCAGGGATAATTCTACCGACTGAAGGTTATTTAAAAGCAGTTCGAAAACGCTGTGACGAAACGGGTGCTTTACTAATTTTCGACGAAATTCAAATGGGATTTGGGCGCACAGGCCGCCTTTTTGCTTTCGAGCATTTCGGCGTAATTCCCGATATTTTGTGTATGGCCAAAGCGATGGGTGGCGGATTGCCTTTGGGAGCCTTTGCCGCATCAAAAGCTCATATGCAAACCCTTACCAACAAGCCCGAATTGGGCCATATCACAACTTTCGGCGGACATCCTGTAAGTTGTGCAGCATCATTGGCATCTCTTGAAGTCCTGCTCCAGGAAAACCTTATTGAAAATGCCGATAAAAAAGGCAACGCCTTTGAAGAAGTGCTCCTTCCGCTACCCATGATAAAAAGCATCCGACGCAAAGGGCTGATGCTTGGTATTGAGTTGGAACCATCCATCCCCATTGGAAAATTATTGAAACACCTTCAACAACATCGGCTAATTGTAGATCAGTTTCTTTTTCACGAACACGCCTTTCGTATTGCTCCTCCGTTAACGATCACTGAATCAGAGATTAAAAAAACTTTGGATATGCTACTTGAAGCTTTAAACGCATTCAAATATTGAATCTATTCGAAAAATACTATGAGAAAAATTATTTCGGGCATCCTTTGGCTTTTGTTAGCTAATTCATTGGTCTTCAGTCAATCAAACATCTACAATCCTACTGAGTTCGAGAAAAATGAAGGAGTGCTTTTAGTATGGGATTACAGTCCGTCGCGGGATTCTATAACTGCAAATATTGCCAAAGCGGTGCAACAGACTGCACAGGTTTGGATCATTTATTACCCGGAATCTGCTCCTGCTGACACGGCTGAAATTCGCGCATATCTATATAGTCGCGGTGTTTTGCCAATGAATCTCTCCTTTATTCCAGGTTACACAGAGACTTTGTGGATCAGAGACTTTGGACCGATGATTCTATACGGTGATTTTGGCCAGGGAGCCGAACGTTTTGTTATGGATGCCGGTTACAGCGCGTACGGACGCCCAAAAGACGACTCCTTACCTTCGCAGATTGCAAATCTTTGGAGCTGGGAACAACAGCAACTTGATCTGGAAATAGAAGGTGGCAACCTGATCTTCGATGGGCTGAGTCGCGGCTTTGCTTCAAAGCGGGTATTCGATCAAAACCCACAATACACTCCTGAAGAGATAAAAAACCAGCTTATTCAAAAATTCAATCTACAGGATTTTGTGTTTATGGAAAGTCTGGACAACAGTGGCGGTGGCATTTGGAAGCATGTGGATATGTTTATGAAAATACTTGATTACGAAACTATAATGGTATCCTCCTATCCGGAATATGTTCCTGATTATGCCGTTGTTGAAGAAAATGTCGATCTGCTTTCCGGGCTATATAGCCATTTTGGGAAGCCCTATGAAATTATCCGCATTCCTGCTCCGCCAAAGGCCGACGGCAGTTATGCCACGAGCTGGGACGACGAAATGCGAACCTACACCAACTCACTCACCATCAATAATACGGTTATTGTCCCTTCCTATGGCTTGCCCGAGTGCGATCAGCAGGCTTATGCCATCTATCGTGATGCAATGCCCGGCTACAAAATAATCATGGTTGATGCCCAAATGCTTACAATTCTTGGAGGAGCCATTCACTGCATAACGCGCGAAGTCCCTGCTGAGAATTTTATGCGGATAATCCATAAAAAAGTGCTTGGAAGCCAGGATTACAGCCAGGATTACTATTTATATTGTCTCACCGAATCTATTGTGCCAATCGACAGTTTGTGGCTTCACTACAAAATCAATGACGGATATTTTCAGCGCGTTCCGGTTTATATCGTTTGTCCGCAATACACCGGCATTATCGAAGGATTACTCCCGAACGATACCGTACACTATTATTTTGAAGCAGAATCGGGCGATAACAGCACTACTTATCCCCTGTCGGCACCGGCCGGATATTATTCATTTTGGTTTAATGGTGTTGACTTATCCGAAAAAAAAGCGTCTTTCAATACGGTAAATATTGTTCCGCAACCTGGCAATGGAGATTTTACACTTTATGAGTTTGATGCACCAATTATCAAACAATTACGCATTTTCAATGTGCAGGGACAAGAAGTCTGGAGTGTTAAAAACACGCAAGAAAAGTCATTTTCAACAGGGCTTAAACCGGGAACTTATATGATTGTTATTGAGACTATTGCGCATACTTTCCGTGCCAAATTAATTGTTTCATCCTAATGTCGTTTAGCTTTATATTTAATAATGAGGATTTTCCACCAGTACAGCAATCAACTGCTGAGGGCTTGCTGGCCATTGGAGGTGATCTTGGCATTCCAAGGTTAATCAAGGCCTACTCCCTTGGGATTTTTCCATGGTTTAGCGAAGACGATCCCATTATGTGGTGGTCGCCCGATCCACGCATGATTTTGAAGCCCGCTGATTTTAAAACTTCAAAAAGCCTAAAAAAAATAGTGCGTGATTCTCAGTATGAAATAAAAATTGATACTGCATTTGAAGAGGTTATAAGTGCTTGCGGGTCGATGCCCCGACAGGGTCAGGAAGGGACATGGATAACAAATGATCTCAAAACAGCTTTTATTCTATTGCATAAAATCGGCTTGGCGCATTCCTTTGAGATTTTTATGGATAATGAACTCGTTGGTGGACTTTACGGGCTTTCGCTGGGAAAAGTGTTCTTTGGCGAATCTATGTTCTACAAGGTAAATAATGCTTCAAAATTGGCATTTTATCACTTCGTTAATTTTATGAAAGAACATGACTTTGCCTTAATTGACGCTCAACAGGAAACCAATCATTTAAAAAGTTTAGGTGCTTACGCCATTGAAAGAGCGCATTTTATTGAGCTTTTAGCGCATTATTTAGCGGAGCCAACACTTCAGGGAAATTGGGGAAATGGCACAGCAAAACTCTTAAAGCTTAGTTTTGATAACATCAGAAATTAAGATTTACTAATTTTACACCAAAAATAGGTATGCAGGAAAACAGGGATCAGAGCAGGGAGAAATTTATGCAGGAAGCGATTAAATTAGCTGCCTCAAATTTAAACAGTGGAAAAGGCGGACCATTTGGTGCTATTGTTGTTAAAAATGGAGAAATTATAGGCAGAGGAGCCAACCTGGTGACTTCAACAAACGATCCTACAGCGCATGCCGAGATTGTAGCCATACGAGATGCCTGCAAAAATCTGAACAGCTTTCAGTTGGATGGCTGCGAAATTTACGCCAGTTGCGAACCATGTCCTATGTGTCTGGGAGCAATTTACTGGGCCCGGCCATCGCATCTTTATTTTGCTGCCTCACGCGAAGATGCTGCCAAAGCCGGTTTTGATGATTCCTATATTTATCAACAAGTACCTTTAAAACCCATTGATCGCGATATAAAAAGTTTACAGCTTTTGCAACAGGATGCTGTTCAGGTATTTACGTTATGGAATGCAAGTGATCAAAAAATCCCCTATTAACAGCTAAACTTATGACAAAACAAATTGAGGAAGCTGCCAAAGCAATAAAAAACGCTTCACATGCTATTGCTTTTACGGGTGCAGGAATCTCCGCAGAGAGCGGCATCCCGCCTTTTCGGGGCAAAGGTGGAATTTGGAATACTTACGACCCTATCGTGCTCGATCTGGATTATTTTTTTTCTCATTATACAAAATCCTGGAAAGCCATAAAATCGATTTTTTATGATTTTTTGGAAGACAAACACCCCAATGCAGCGCATATAATCCTGGCAGAATGGGAAAAACAGTCCATCCTTAAAGGAATTATTACCCAAAATATCGACAATTTGCATCAAGATGCAGGAAGCCTCAATGTAATTGAGTTTCATGGAAATGCACAACGCCTGATTTGTGCTGATTGCGCGCATATTTTTGAAGTGAGAGATTGGGTTTTTACTGAATTAGCTCCCTATTGCCCCAACTGTGGTGGCCGGTTAAAGCCCGACTTTGTTTTCTTTGGTGAGGCCATTCCCGAACAAGCCTACCGGAAAGCATATGAGGCGTCAACAACATGCGATCTGATGATTATCATTGGAGCTTCAGGTGAAGTTAGTCCGGCAAATAAAATGCCGCAAATTGCGAAAAACAATCATTCAGCCATTTTGGAAATTAATCCGGATAGCACCTTATATACCAATCAAATCACAACAATTTCGATAAAAGGGTCGGCGAGTGAAGTGCTCTCTGAGATCAATCGATTGCTGAATATAGAAGCCAATAAATAATTTTAATTCATTCAAATAAAGTTCATTATGAAAACCATCGGTTTCAAATCCTTACTTCTACTGACGGGTCTGTTGTTTAGCATTCAGCTCGCGTCACAGGTTACACCTGAACAAATCAACAGGCTCGACTCAATCTACTCCAAAGCCCTCAGCGACTGGAATGTTCCGGGTATGGGAATTGCCATTGTGAGTAGCGACAGCGTGCTTTTAGCCAAAGGTTACGGAGTTACGGATATCACTACCCGACAAGCAGCTGATGCCAACACGCTTTTTGCTTTGGCCAGCAATACCAAGAGTTTTACAACAACAGCGCTGGCGATATTGGTCGACAGAGGTCAGCTCAATTGGGATGATAAAGTGATTGAACACCTGCCCTGGTTTGCGATGTATAATCCCTATGTTACTTCAGAAATGACAGTTGAAGACCTGCTGAGCCATCGTTCGGGACTTAAAACTTTCTCTGGTGATTTGATCTGGTATGGAAGTAATTACAGCCGCCAAGAAATCATTCGCAAAGCACGCTATCTGAAACCAGTTTATGGTTTCAGGGAACATTTTGGCTATTCCAATCTGATGTTTATTACTGCCGGCGAACTAATTCCTGCCATCACGGGTAAAAGCTGGGACGATTTCGTGAAAGAAGAGCTGCTTGATAAGCTGGCTATGAACCGCTCAACTTTGCATGTTTCCGATTTGAATTCGCGCGATAACACCGCACAACCTCATGTGTATGTTGATAATGAAATCCGGCAAATATTGTGGCTCGACTGGGACAATATGGGACCTGCAGGATCCTTAATTTCAAGCGCCAATGATATGGCCAATTGGCTTCAAATGAATCTTTCGAATGGAATTTTTCGGGGGGATACACTTATAAGCAGTCGACAGATCTATGAATTACAAAATCCCAGAACGAATTTAGCAGTGAGCCCCGGAGCCAAAAGAATGTTTCCTGAGACTAATTTCAAAAGTTACGCATTGGGCTGGTCATTAATGGATTACAATGGCATGAAAGTGGTTGCGCACAATGGTGGCTATGATGGCATGATTTCGCAAACGCTCTTTATCCCGGAGGCTGATCTGGGTTTTGTGATCATGACGAATTCCTTATCGAGCATGTATTATCCGCTGATGTATCATACACTGGACGAATTACTTCATGTTGCGGTTAAGAAAAACTGGAACGATAATCTCTTAGAAATCATCAAGAAAAATGAAGAAAAATCAAAAGAGAATACGGCAGCCTGGGAAGCCCAAAGAGTGTTGAATACCCAGCCATCTCTGCCGAAAGAGTCGTACGAAGGATTTTATGGCAGCAAGATTTATGATACTGTCCAAATTGCACAGCGTAACGGAGAACTGGAATTGCAATTTGGAAGAAGCCCACTGTTTACTGCTGTTTTAAAACACTGGCATTATGACACTTATCAGATCGAATTCAAAGCCTTTCCTTCATTGCCAAAAGGATATGTCAGCTTTGACATCAACCGCGATGCGCAGATTACAGCAATGGAGATTTTCGTGGATAATCCTGATTTTGACTTCACAGAATTAGATCTGAAACGGCTTCCTTAAATGGTCACAATGATTTTTTTAGCGCTTTTCTTTCTTTAAAATACGACCAAATGTTGACAGCAATTGCCAGCATAAGCGAGCATATCGCGATAAGAAAAGTAATGACGAAACCATATTTCTCATAAAAGAAAACACCAAGGGTAGGTGCAAAAAGCGCACGTATCCCAGTGAGAAACAGGTGAACTGACTGATATGATCCAGCTTGCTCAGGTGGACAAAAGTAGGCTGAACCAATATTCCAAAGCAAAACCATCGTGGCAGCAAAAACACCATGTGCCAGCACATAAAAAATGAGTGTATAATACAGTTTAACTCCTGCTATTTCAGTGTATTGCGGAAACCAAACGGTAAGCATTAAAAAACCGATATACAGCACGATGGCGCTGTATGTAATCACAGAAAATTTTCGGGGATCAATATTTCCCATCAAGCCGCCAAAATACGGCAACAATATGATAGCCAGTATATTATAAGCATTTTTATAAAAGGCCACGCTGCTATAATTTAAATCGAGACCCTGGTAAAAAAAGATCGCAATTACCGTTACCGAAACCATAAACGAAAAGCCGTAAAACATAAAGCCAATCTCAAAATGGAAATAGGCTTTATTGGTCCGTAAAATATGAACCATATCACGCATTGAATCTCCGACAGCATGCCATAAACTACGCGCTGTTTTCAAAGGAATATTTTTGTATTCAATACCTGAAAGCAGCCATAAACTTATGATACTGAGCAATCCGGCAAGCGGCAGACTGTACGTAAAGAGAAAAAAATGCTTATCAAGCAGGACGCCATAGATAAAAGTGACTATAAGCATAATCACTTTATTCATAGAAGTAGCATAGCTGTATAATTTACCGAAGTGCTGGTGTTGATAATTATTTTTGAGCAGTAGATTTATTGTGGGATTAATCACCAGTGCACCAAGATAATAGAACAGAAAAATGGCTAAAAACAGGTAGTGATAAAAGGATGTTGCGAGGTAAGTGGAATCGTTGCTGGGAAAAAATAAAAGTAGTAAAAGCGGAAGCCTGGTTACGACGGCAACCTGGCGCAATAATTTATTTCTATCAGGCACGCGCTTAAGCCATTCGTGCATAAAAAACAACAATACAAAAACTGCCATGCTAAACTGAAACAGCAAACTCATCTGGTAATTACTGCCATGCATACTCTTCAAAAAAACGAATTCGTTGAGTGCAAGAATACCCAATACTACCCCATCAATGGTGGCAAAGGCTGTGTGCAAACCAAAAGTCCGGCGTTCGATTTGATTTAACTTAGGGAGCTGTATCATGCTGCAATTCTGAGGCACAAAAGTAAGGAATAAGCTTTAGACGCCTGAAGGAATTAAGTTGCTGCCTCATGGAAGTTTTTTCAAGCTTGGATAAACTTTTTAAGGTAAATGTTGTTTAGAATTTATAACTTAATTTATACACTATGAAAGCAACGTTAATCATATTACTAAGCATCATTACAATGGGGTCAGTTTTTGCACAAGAAAAGTTCCACGACTTTGTAGTTAAAGACATTGATGGCAACGAGTTTGCGATGGCATCATTAAAAGGCAAGAAAGTTATGGTGGTAAATACGGCCAGCAAATGCGGCTTAACGCCTCAGTACGAAAAACTTGAATCCTTGTACAAACAATATGGCAACGAAAATTTTGTGATTGTTGGTTTTCCGGCCAATAATTTTATGAATCAGGAGCCGGGAACAGCGGAAGAAATAAAAAGCTTTTGTAGCATTAACTATGGCGTAACTTTTCCGATGATGTCGAAAATATCTGTTAAAGGAAAAGATATGCATCCGCTATATCAATGGCTGACCGAAAAAGACAAAAATGGTATTGAGGACAGCAGCGTTAGTTGGAATTTCCAGAAATACCTGATTGATGAAAAAGGAAATCTTGTTAAAGTTTTATCTCCGCGTACCGATCCAATGGATGAAGATATTATTGCATGGTTATCCAATTAATCCAGGTTTAAAAAACCGGAGGCAATTGGTTTTTTCATGATGAGGAGGCTGTCGCAAGACAGTCTCTTTTTTTTTGTAAGAATCGGTTAATCAGGACGGAAAATACCCTAATTTCCGGCATTATACACCTCTTCGCCTGAAATAATAAGTTTTACCACTTTCGTTTGCTTCAGCTGCTGTTCTTCGGCTTCTAGAATATCATGATCCAGCACAACAAAATCTGCTGCTTTGCCAACCTCAATACTGCCTTTTATATCCTCTTCAAAATGTCCTTTGGCTGCC
The DNA here is from genome assembly GCA_018830105.1 of Bacteroidota bacterium. Lineage (GTDB taxonomy): Bacteria > Bacteroidota > Bacteroidia > Bacteroidales > F082 > UBA5536. The sequence continues at coordinate 332,220 of JAHJTC010000004.1, read as the reverse complement.
CATATAGTGATTGAACGCAAAGCATTCTCCCTTGAAAGGGCATTTTCCATTTGGAAGCCATTTTCAGGCACACCATCGGCATTCTTTCTAAAAACCGCCGAGTAAAAGGTTTCCAGCGGATTGATTCCCTCAATAGGAAAATCTGTTCCATTAATCAACCAGCCATTTTGATCCATCAACTGCTGCTGGGCATAAGCAGTTTTCATCCGCTCCTCACCTATTCTGCCAGGAGCCCATAACATATCAGAAGTAGCATGCGTACTTTGAATCGAAGGAATAATATTATACTTACTGAAAAGCTTAAAATCATCAGGATGAACGATTTGTGCATGCTCAACCCGCCAACGTCTGTCATTATCTTCTTCCAGAAATCGACTGTAAAGCTCCAGCACATAGCGATTTGCCTGATCGCCAATTGCATGCATATTAACCTGAAAACCTGCATCATAAGCTCTTTTACAAATCGTTTCATAAAACTCATCAGCAAAAAGCATCAGCCCTGTATTTTGCACATCATCACTGTATGGTTCTAACAGCCAGGCTCCTCTTGAACCTAGCGCTCCATCGGCATACATCTTAACAGCTGTAACGGAAAGCTTGTCGCTATGAAAAGGTCCTTTTTCAAGATAATGTCCCAAAGTTGTTTCATCAGGGTCAAGCATCGCATTTATTTTCATTTTCAATGCACCATCTTTCTGAAGGCTGTCGATAAGCTTAATTTTATCGAGAGGAAGTCCTGCATCCACAACGCCAGAAAGTCCTACTGCAAAACAAGCATCCTGAGCTGCCATCAAAGCAGCCTTTTTTTCTTCAATTGTTAAAGCAGGAATCAATGCTTTAACTGCTTCTTCCGCTTTATCGATTAAAATACCACTTGGGGTGCCATCAGCCAACAGCTGAACCTCTCCCCCTTCAACTTTGGTTTTAGCCGTAATGGCAGCAGCTTCCAAGGCGGATTTGCTTACCAAAACCGCATGTCCGTCAATACGGATCAGAAAAATTTTCTTGCCTGGAAAATGTTCCTCCAAAAGACGATTATCAGGAAACTGTTTATCTGTCCAACGATTTTGATCCCATCCCCGCCCTAAAATCCATTCTGAAGGATGGGCTTTATTGTGGGCTTCAAGCCGGGCTATAACCTCATCAAAGGACTGACTACCTGCCAATTCCGCATACCTGATCAGATTTTCGCCATAACCAAAAAAATGACAATGGCCATCAATAAATCCGGGATATACAGGCTTAGCTTGGGCATCATAAACCTGTGCAGATTCAAATTGATTCAGAATTTCTTCGTTAGTACCTGTTGCAATAAATTTTCCGTTGTTTACGGCAAAAGCCTGACATTCAGAAAAGTCAGCATTCACAGTGTAAACAGTGCCGTTGATAAGAATTAAATCAGCTTTTTGCTTTTTATTTTGGCATGAAGTCATTGTCATAGTAATTAAAAGTGATCCAAGAGCTAAGAATGCAATGCTGTAACATCTTGTTTTAAAAATATTTATCGATTTCATTGGTTAATTTTTCTAAGGTGTCAAACTTACTAATTACTTGTTTATCTGATAAAATATATTTCCCATCTGCTATACGCAGTACGATATCGCCTTTAGTCTCTGATACCGCATAACCTTTTCTCCTCAAGGCATGCCTAAGCCAATTATAATCCTCGCCGACTCCATGAACGCAAACACTATTGTTTTTCGGTGAGCTAAGCCCGGCATAATCAAAAACCGTATGAGCGAGCTGATAAGGGATTCCAAAATAATCGTTCATTTTTCCTGAAGCCAATAAATCTTCCGGAATGCCGCTGATCATAGGCTTTTGAGGTGCCATCAACCAAATTTTATCCACATTACTGATAATCATATCCAGATCATGTGAGCTAAAAAGTATCGTCTTATTGTGTTCAGATGACAAGGTTTTCAGCAGGCGAATCAATGCAATTTTGCTGGGATAATCCAAAAATGCCGCTGGTTCATCCATTAATATCAAAGGCGTATCCTGAGCTAATGCTTTAGCTATCATTACTTTCTGTCGTTCTCCATCGCTTAAACTTTGTAATGTCCTAGCTGCCAGTGCTTCAATTCCGGCCAAATGCAAACTTTGATCAATGATCTGCCTGTCAAGCTTATTTAATCTGGCCCATATTCCCACATAAGGATATCTGCCTGAGGCTACTACATCAGAAACTTTCATATATTGATCGCCTATTCTGTCAGTAAGCACAATGCTTAATAAGGCTGATTTCTCTCTCGCATGCAGCTTACGCATATTTTGCTGGTCAATAAATATTTCGCCACCTAAGGGTAAAATATTGGATGACAGCGCTCTGAATAGTGTTGTCTTGCCCGCTCCATTAGGTCCTGTTAATGCTACCAGGTCGCCTGAGTTCATACTCACCGAAATGGGAGGCATCAATGCTTTAGCGTCTTTTTTTGACGAAGCATAACCAATTACAAGCTTATTTAGTTTGAGCATCTCTTTCATGATTCGAGGATGGATTGTTTGTTTTGTCGCAACATTACCCAAATCACAAAGGGTGCACCAATTAGAGAAGTAATAGAGTTTATGGGAAGATTGCCATCCAAGCCGGGAAGTCGGGCTATCAGGTTACAAAATAGTGCCAGAACTGCTCCGCTGAGCATACTGGCAGGAATTAAAATCCTGTGATCGCTAGTTTTAAACAAATTTCGTGCAATATGGGGCACGGCAAGGCCGATAAATGCAATCGGGCCGGCATAGGCGGTGATAATAGCCGTAAGATAACCTGCCAGCAAAAGGATTAGACGTGTTTGAAACTTTATGTTCAGTCCCAGATTTTGGGCATATCTATCCCCTAAAAGTATCATGTTTAATGACTTGGAAAGTAATATAGACACAAAAAGTCCAAGCATTATTGCTCCGGTAAAAAAAGGAAGTTGAGCGCTGCCAACACCGGAGAAAGTCCCCATTCCCCAAATTACAAACGCCTGAATATCTTCTTTTTGACTATAATAGCGTAGCAAGCCGGTAAGCGAGCCGGTGAGATACGCAATCATGATTCCAATAATGAGCAAGGTAACCACATGTTTGATACGTCCACTGATCATTAGTAGAAAAAACAGCACCATTAAAGCTCCGGCAAAGGCCGCCATGCTTAAACCAATGGAAGTGAACCATCCCATATTTACTGCAGCCTGACCTGAAAAACTACCGGCTAAAAACAATGCCAGGGCTACTCCTAAACTGGCTCCCGAGCTTATTCCGAGGATCGATGGATCTGCCAAAGGATTGCGAAAAAGCGTTTGCATAAGTAAGCCTGCAACAGCAAGGCCTGCCCCGGCTACTATGGCTACTATGGCTTGCGGGAACCTGAATTCATACAAGATAATGCGTCTGCTTTCTGCGATATCGGCAGAATGGCCTAAAAAGGCACTGATAACTTCTTTGGGATGAATGGTCACTGAGCCAAAAAACAAATTGAGAAGCAGCATGAATAATCCAGCCAAAAGCAATAATAACAAGGATATAACGACTCTTTTATGCAAATTATTCATTGTCCGGCATTAATAATTCATGATAAACCACCTGATGGTCTGTTAACAAATCCGGGTGCAAAATATGAATAAAATCTGCCAAAACGACATTTGGCTCATATTGGCTTCTCTCAAAATAGCCGTTTTTTAAGGTGTTGCAAAGTATTACCTTTCTGTTCTGAAATGCTGTGAAGCTGCCGTATAACTCATTTTCCTGCAGCAGTTGTGCGTAAGAATAATCACTTTTGCTGGCATGAGAAATACGCCAGAAAGTTGCTTCGCTACCTTTGGCAATAATCGTTTCAATATCGAGCGGAATGCTCCCATTCGAGGGCTCATCTTTCCAAATATAGTCTGCTCCGGCATCTTCAAAAATCTTTGCCAGATAGCTCCTTCCGCCAGGAATATACCATTGACCGTTAAATGCTTTTTCTGCTATTATAGTTGGCTTTGGCAAGGATTGTTTATCAACTAAGTTCTTAAGCTGATTATATTCCGCAGCAACCAGATCGAACCACCTGTCTGTTGCAGCCTGCTCACCGGTTAAATAACCGAGTACACGTAACCATTCTGCACGACCTAAAGGGCTGTTTTCCATATAGTCAGGCCAGGGTAATAAATTAATTCCTGTTCGTTTTAGCGTTTCCGGAATTCCCATTGGGTCTGGTGAGTAAAGAACGAGCTCAGCCTCTGTACTCACCAACTTTTCAAAATCAATTTGTCCATTTTTCGCGACTTCTGCTACTTTTCCTTGCACCAATAACCGGCGCATCGTGCTGTCGAGCACATAACCGGCTTCTGATATGCCCAATATTCTGTCGGTCATACCCAACTTAAGTAGTGGCGACCATTGTGTTGAAGAAAGCGTAATTAACTTGTTTACAGGTGTTTTTATCACTGTAAGCTGATTGAATTTTGAAGGGACGCTCAAACTGTCAGGCCATAAAAGAAACAATTCTTGTTCCTGAACTGACTGACTCCATGGCAACTTGAGCTGAAGTAAATAACCCTGATCAACTTTTGCAATCCGCACTCCACTGGCATAGCGCATCAAATTGGCCTCGTCTAAAATTTTAAATTTTTTACTGTCATGCTGATTTGTACATGCAAAAGCTACAATTAGTGCAAGCAAAAAAAACACTTTTGAATTTATAATCCTATTATTTAAACACTTACTTTTTATCATCTTCACGTTACGGGAGTAAAATTGCTTGATGAGAAACTATCTAATACTTTTGTGATGCATCATTTTTTCAACGATATCTAAAAAAACGGGCAGAATACCTGCCTGGGTTTGCAAAGGTAAATATTGCTTAAGTTCCACCAATAGCTGTTTCCGGGATTCTTCCTCAGGATCTTTCATTAAAGGATTTTAATGATTTGCCGGTTGCCAACAAAAAGCAGCTTATGCCGTGATTTTGCTTTCATGAAATTCAATTTAGCATCATTTTTGATGGTTCAAATTTACAAAAAGGAAGTTGAACAAGGCCTTCTCCAGAAAATATTAGATACTTTTGTGCTTTAGTATCGCTTCAATCAAAGGTCAAAAATAATTGAAATTATGAGATTTGTTTTGTTTAGAACCAGTAAGCCCAAGCGTTTCAACTACAAGCCGCGCTATTTTAATCCCGAGCAGGAGGCAATGGAACGTAAAAAAGCAACGCTGGGATTAAATGCCAAACTTACAGAACAAGAGGCATTACGTATGCGCATGTCGTCCAAATGGCGCAAACAAAACCCGGCAGACTTTAGCGATCGCTATAAAAGAATGAGTTTTATCGTTTATGGTTCGGTTATTTTAGTAGGTATATATGTGATTTTTTTCACGGATTTCATCGACAACCTGATCAAAGCCTTTGGCTTAACACTATAAAATCCAGCTTCTTAATGCTCACAGATATCATAAAGTTACTTCCCGATTCGGTGGCAAACCAAATCGCTGCCGGCGAGGTTATCCAACGTCCGGCTTCGGCAGTGAAAGAACTGCTGGAGAATGCTTTAGATGCAGGTGCAACACAGATTGATCTCATCGTTAAAGAGTCAGGAAAAACTTTGATTCAGGTAATCGACAACGGCTGTGGTATGTCAGAAACTGATGCACGCATGAGTTTTGAGCGGCATGCCACTTCAAAAATTAATAAAGCCGACGACTTGTTCGCCATCAGAACGATGGGTTTTCGTGGTGAAGCACTGGCCAGTATTGCCGCCATTGCACAAGTTGAGCTCAAAACAAAACGCAGCTCAGATGAGATTGGCACAAAAATTAATGTTGAAGGCTCTGTAGTCACAGACCAGCAAATGACGGCCATGAACGAGGGCACACAGATCGTCGTTAAGAATCTCTTTTTCAACGTGCCGGCACGACGCAACTTCCTGAAATCGAATGCTGCAGAAATGCGCCATATCGTTGAAGAGTTTCACCGCGTTTGCCTGATGCATCCTGATGTAGGCTTCACGCTGACAAGCAATGAGAAAGAAGTTTTTCATCTTTTCCCCGGAAATCTCAAACAACGCATCGTGGCCTTGTTTGGCAACAATTACAATGAGCGCCTTCTGCCCGTTGCCCAGGAAGCTGATACCGTTGCAATCAACGGTTTTATCGGGAAAGCCAACTTCGCGAAAAAGACAAGAGGCGAGCAATATTTCTTCGTAAATAACCGCTTTATAAAACATCCTTACCTACATCACGCCGTTGAAAATGCTTTTCAGGAATTGCTTCCAAAAGATAGTTTCCCCTCCTATTTCTTAAATATTAATATCGATCCGGCTGAGATTGACATCAATATCCATCCTACTAAAACTGAAGTTAACTTTCAGGATACCAAACTAATATATGCTATTTTGCATGCCGCCGTAAAAAAATCCATCGGACAACATAACCTCGCGCCGATGATTGATTTTGATGTTAATACGGAAATGAATATCGACTTTGGGGAAATCAGCAAGATGAACAGACCCATCAATCCGCCTTCTATTGATGTAAATCCCGGTTTTAATCCTTTTCATCAGGGCGAATTGAACCGCAAATCAGGTATGCACCAGGATCAATCTTCAGCCGGCAACTGGCGTTTACTATACGGCGAAAGAACTTCCGGACAAGGAACAGACATTGAAAACAAATCACAACAGGAAAAAGAACCAAAATCTGAGATGCGTTCAGGCAATAACCGCTTTCTGCAGCTCAGACAATCCTATGTGGTTACAGCTATCCGCTCGGGCCTGCTGGTGATAGATCAGCATCTGGCGCATTGGAGAATTCTTTATGAACAAAATCTGCAACAGCTCGAAAGAGAGCAGTCAGGATCGCAGCAAGAGCTCTTTCCGCAGCAGCTTCAATTCAACAGCACAGATGCCGCTTTATTGAGAGAGCTCATTAAACCACTTAAAGTATTGGGTTACAACATTGAAGAAATGGGGCAAACAAGTTTTGTTGTTAACGGAACGCCTGTTGGACTCGTCGAAAAGGATATCCACGGTCTCATCGAAAAAATCCTGGAGCATTATAAAAAAAATGCCACTGATCTTCAATTGGATAAAAAGCTCAATCTTGCCCGAACTATCTCCTCACACACGGCTCTAAAGTATGGCCAGCTACTTAGTGAAACAGAAATGGGCGGGCTAGTCGACAGACTTTTCGCCTGTCAGGTTCCTGAGGTAGCGCCAGATGGCCATAAAGTTTTTGCAACACTGCCTTTCAATGATTTACAAAATTTACTTAAATAGCATGAACGTATGAATCAATTTCAACCTACTGGTTTTAAGGTGCTTCCAACAGTAGTTAAAAACTTGCTGATCATCAATGGATTGTTTTTTCTGGCAACCATCAGTTTTAGCAATGTTTTTAATATTGACCTCACTAAAGTTTTTGGACTGCACTATATAACGGCTTCTGACTTCTCGCCTTATCAGTTTGTAACCTATATGTTTATGCATGGCGGTTTCACACATATCCTGTTCAATATGTTTGCCTTGTGGATGTTCGGAAATACGCTTGAAAATGTATGGGGGCCGAAACGTTTTCTAACCTATTACATGGTTACTGGAATTGGAGCAGGCATTGTTTACCTCATTTGGATCAGCTTTCAGATTACACCGGTTGTTAATGATATAGATCTGTTTATACAAACCAAAGACCTAGCTGTACTGGGTAATTTTACTGCTGAACACACCTTTAGACTCAATGAATTCTCGGGTCAGATATGGCAGGAATTTCAGGCTTTTCAGCGCAGCATCAAGGTTTTATCTGCAGATCCTTCCAATACAGATGCCATGCAGACAGCTGTTAGTTTTATGACAAATTATAAAGCTTTTTTCCTGAATCAGTCGGTTGTGGTTGGTGCATCAGGAGCTGTTTTTGGAATTCTGCTGGCCTTTGGAATGATGTTCCCCAATTCGGTCATTTACCTCTATTTTGCCATTCCGATTAAGGCTAAGTATTTTGTAATTTTATATGGCGCCTTCGAACTTTTTGAAGGTGTAATGAATCGACCAGGAAGCAATATTGCACATTTTGCACATCTCGGAGGGATGCTGTTTGGTTATATCCTTATCGTTTATTGGAAAAAGAAAGGCGAATTTCGTTAATGAATCCTATGAATCCATCTCAAACAAATCAGTTTTTCGATAATTTTCGACATTTCTTCAGTCGGCCGGCTGTTTTACCCCGACTAATAATGGTCAATACAGCCGTGTTTTTATTGGTTTATATCGTCAATTTGTTCTTTTGGCTGTTCCAGCTCGACAGCAGCCAGGACCTGTTTTCTCCTTTGACAAGATTTTTGGCCATTCCGGCCTCCTTGAGTCAATTAGTAGTAAAACCCTGGACTGTACTTACTTATATGTTTTTACATGAAGGCTTCTTTCATCTCTTTTTTAATATGCTCGTGCTGTATTTTGGAGGCCAGATATTTTTACAGTATTTATCCCAAAGAAAACTCCTGAGCACATACCTTTTGGGCGGCCTTACGGGAGCAGCTTTTTATGTGCTGGCATACAATTTATTTCCGGTTTTCCATCAGGTTTCTGAGCGCTCTCTTGCGCTGGGAGCCTCGGCTTCTGTATTGGCAGTGCTGATTGCTGCAGCAACTTATGTGCCTCATTATACGGTGAATTTGATATTAATCGGACCTGTAAAACTCAAATACCTTGCTATCGTATTTGTAGTTCTTGATTTTTTCAGTATCCAGGGCAATAACCCGGGAGGGCATATTGCACATCTCGGTGGCGCTTTATGGGGTTTTCTTTATATCTGGCTGTATCGCAATGGCAAGGATGTGTATTCGGTTTTTAATCAGTTTTACAGAAAACCAATGCAAGTTAAACCCGGATATCAAAAAGCCAATCGGCCACTCACTGACGACGAGTTTAATAGAATAAAGAATGAGGAACAAAAGCTTATTGATCATATTCTGGATAAAATTGCCAAAGACGGCTACAAAAGTCTGACTAAGAAGGAAAAAGAGTTTCTGTTTAAATCCGGTAAAAACAATTAATTACTGTCGATAAAGTCTAGTGTTTGAACGATAATGTCCGATTTTAAGACAGCCACGCTATAAAATGCTCCTGATGCAATACGCAAAACCTGATGACGCCCATTGTTTTACAGCAGTGAATTAAAAGCTTGGATCACCGGTATTCCAAAACGATCTGATCACAAATCAGGCTATTATCATTCATGAGTATGCCTCGCTGTAGCCCGTTTTTTATTAAATAAGCGCTATTTTTGTAAAAAATATTAGCATTGAAATATAAGCTTGTTTCAGAATTTAAACCCACCGGCGACCAGCCGGAAGCTATTGCACAACTGGTTGAGGGCATAAAGCGCGGCGATCGTTTTCAAACGCTTCTTGGTGTAACCGGTTCCGGAAAAACCTTTACTGTCGCCAATATGCTGGCACAGGTCAATCGTCCTACCTTGGTTTTGAGTCACAACAAAACCCTAGCTGCACAGCTTTATGGCGAGTTTAAACAGTTTTTTCCGGATAATGCCGTAGAATATTTCGTTTCTTACTACGATTATTATCAGCCCGAAGCATTTATCCCGACTACCAACACCTATATCGAAAAGGACCTTTCCATCAATGAAGAAATTGAGAAATTGCGGCTTAGCACCACCTCTTCCCTGCTTTCGGGGCGCAGAGATGTCATCGTAGTTTCCTCCGTGTCCTGTATTTACGGCATTGGTAATCCAGATGATTTCAACAGCAATGTAATTTATCTGGAGAAAAAACAGTTAATAAGCCGTAATCTCTTACTTCAACTACTTGTAAATGCGTTATATAGCCGAACTGATCTGGATTTGAGCAGGGGAAAATTCCGTGTCAAAGGCGACACCCTGGATATCTTTCCTGCCTATGCAGACACCGCTTTCAGGATAATTTTTTGGGGTGATGAAGTTGACAGCCTGGAAACTATCGAGCCCGAAAGTGGTAAGCGCATTGAATCGCTGGATGAAATCACAATCTATCCGGCGAATATCTTTGTTACTTCACAGGATAAAATGAAGGATGCATTATGGCAGATTCAGGATGATCTTTTCAAACATGTTGCCTACTACAAAGAAATTGGCAAATATGAGGAAGCCAAAAGATTGGAAGATCGCGTCACTTACGATATTGAAATGATGCGTGAACTTGGCTACTGCAGCGGTATTGAAAACTATTCGCGCTATTTTGATGGCAGGAAACCGGGGTCACGTCCTTTTTGCCTTCTCGACTATTTTGCTGATGATTTTATAACCATCATCGATGAAAGCCATGTGACCATTCCTCAGCTGCGGGCGATGTATGGTGGCGATCGATCACGCAAGCAAACACTGGTAGAATATGGCTTCAGGCTTCCTTCTGCCCTTGACAACAGGCCGTTAAAATTCGATGAATTTGAAGCGATCGCTGATCAGGTAGTGTATGTAAGCGCTACTCCTGCCGACTATGAATTGCAGCAATCAGAAGGGATTTATGTGGAACAGGTAATTCGTCCCACCGGTTTGTTGGATCCCCTGATAGAAGTGCGTCCCAGCCTGAATCAAATTGATGACTTGCTTGACGAAATTGCGCTGGTTGTAGGCAAGAAAGAGCGTGTACTGGTTACGACCCTCACCAAAAGAATGGCTGAAGAACTGACCAAATACCTCAATAAGCTTCAGGTGAGTAGCCGTTATATCCATTCCGACATTGACACCCTGGAACGTGTTGAGATTATGCACGGACTGCGTAATGGAGACTTTGATGTGCTGGTTGGGGTTAATCTTTTGCGTGAAGGCCTCGATTTGCCTGAGGTGAGTTTAGTGGCTATTTTGGATGCGGATAAGGAAGGTTTTTTGCGTTCAGAACGCTCCTTGACACAAACGGCAGGACGAGCAGCCAGAAATGTAAACAGCAAGGTAATCATGTATGCCGACAAAATGACCGGCTCCATGCAACGCACCATCGATGAAACCAATCGCAGGAGGTCTAAACAATTGGCTTACAATGAAGAACACAATATAACCCCCAAATCAATTTCCAGGGCAATGCATGGCGTTTTGGGCAAACAAAATCAAAAAGACAAATACTATGCAGGGCCGGAAAGCATTATGGGAGACAAAAACTTTGCTGCAGATCCTGTTATTACTTATATGAGTGAGAAAGAACTTCAAAAAGCTATTCAAAAGGCCAGAAAGGCCATGGAAGCTGCTGTTAAAGAGTTGGATTTTATCGAAGCCGCCCGCTTACGCGATGAGATTCAGCTGTATGAGAATCAGAAATAACAGAGAAAATGCATTTTTTTATATTTCAAGGAAAATTAGCCTAAAATGTTGTATTTTAATTGTTTACAATTAATATTTTCCTTTAATTTCATACTTATCAACGTCTTAATGTAAATAACTTCGAGTTTTTTTATAGATTCTCGCTCTTAATTACTTAATTTTGCTTTCAATCAACACTGTGGAATCAACCTAATTCATTGATTAATCAATTCGAAACCGACAATATCCTTAAGTTAAGTACATGAAAAAGAAAATCTTAGTAATGGACGATGAGTTAAGCATCAGAATGTTGTTAGAAAATTTTCTAAGCAAGACCTATGATGTCATCACCAAAAATGATGGAATGGAGGGTATCAAATGGATGGAAGAAGGAAATATGCCTGACCTGATCGTTGCTGACATTCAGATGCCCAATTTGGATGGTTATGATTTTATAAAAAATATTCGGTCAAGCGGCTTCTTCAAAGATGTGCCACTAATTATGCTTTCTGGTATTGAAAGCTCACAAGAAAAGGTAAAATGCCTAAAGCTTGGTGCAAACGACTATATGGTAAAGCCCTTTAATCCAGAAGAGTTATCTGTGCGCATTGAACTTTTACTGGCTCGCAAATAACCTCTAATAATAGCGCGCCATGGAGGAAAAATTACTATCGCGATTAAAAATATTGTATATAGGTGGTTACGAGGATTTTTTGAACCAATTCTTAGCACTTCCACAACATTTTGAAACTGTTCATGCTGCAAACGGTTTAAAAGCGATTGGTGTATTAAAAAACGATACCGAAATTCAAGCGATCATTTGCGAATATTTCCTCCCGGGAATGAATGCTTTAGACATAGCTAAAATGCTTCAAACAGAGCAGTTTCATGCTCAAACACCTTTTATCATTGTTTCACCTGAGAAAGATGAAAACCAAAAAGAAAAAGCTTTCAAATCTTCTGTAAATGACTATTATGAAGGCAGTTTAGATGCAGAGAAAGTATTTGACCGCATCCATTACCTCCTGAATTATGTAGATTTTTTTTCGTCAGCTGCTGAACCTGAGGCGAAAAAAAAGGAATACAGGATTCCGTTGGACAAACGCTTATTTGATATTGCCGTATCCTTTTTTGCCCTTCTACTGTTATCTCCCTTATTAATTATAGTGATGCTGGCCATCCGGTTAGAATCAAAAGGAAGGGTTTTTTATACTAGCAAAAGGGTGGGAACAGGCTACAGAATTTTTGATTTTTATAAGCTGCGGTCGATGCGAATTGGCGCTGACGCTGCCCTCAAAGACTTAAAGCACCTCAATCAATATGAGGCTGAATCAAAAGAGACCCAAACGGTAGAAGATTGTCCACGATGTAGTGCCCTTCCAGAAGGAGAGTATTGCTCTGAGGTGCTTTTTTCTGAAGGGAAAAAGATTTGTGAATATTGGTATTTTGAATCAAAAAAACAAAATGTTGCCAGCACTTTTATAAAAATTAAGGATGACCCTAGAGTTACTAAAGTAGGCAAGTTTATTAGAAACACCAGTATTGATGAACTTCCGCAACTTATAAATGTTTTAAAAGGCGATATGTCAATCGTTGGCAACAGACCACTTCCACTTTATGAAGCCGAAATGTTGACATCGGATGACTGGAGCGAAAGATTTATGGGGCCTGCCGGCATTACCGGACTTTGGCAGGTTGAGAAAAGAGGAAAAAAAGGAAATATGTCAGAAGAAGAACGAAAAGCACTTGATAATCAGTACGCAAAGACTTACTCTTTTTGGGGCGATATAAAACTAATTTTAAAAACAGTACCTGCATTATTTCAAAAAGAAAATGTGTAAAAACCTTAATGTTAATAACTATTTTATAACTTATTGTGGGTTAATCGTGATAATATCTCTAAACCTTGCTAAATTGCATGGTTTTCCAAGTTTTATAGAATTGAAAATCTATAACAAATTGACAGCACCATAAATATGAAACAACTCATACCAATAGTATTATTATTCACGCTTTTTTTCGCGAAGGCTTCTGTGTCTCAGATTCGGAGTGACGATGAATCCAGACTATTCAACCCCTTAACTGACGATATTACTAAAAGGCTTCCCTCCTTGCGTGTTTTAATTGATTCTGCTATTGCTAATGCGCCTTCTGTGCGGTATGAAGAGTTAAAAGCGGATTACTATTATTATGAACAAAAATCACAGGAGCGTTATTGGCTCGAACATTTCAGCTTTAACCTTGACTGGAACTGGGGCAAATGGAATTTTAGAGATCGCGATGAGCTTACACGTATCGACCGTTTTTATTTGAGTGAGTCTTTCAGGGATAATTTTGCTGTCGGCTTCTATATTCGATTCCCTTTTGCAACGCTTGTTGACCGAAAAAACCGTATCAATAAGCAGAAAAAATGGATTGAGTTATCTCTCGTTCAGCGCGAAATAAACAGTAAATATATTCAAGGCGAGGTAATCGAAGCTTATAATATGATGATTCAGTGGCAAAACTACATCAGGATTTATAACGATTATCAAAAATTCACGCAGATTCAAATGCAAATGGCTCAGAATCAATTTCTTAATGGGGAAATTGCAGTAGCTGAATATACCCGTTTGAAAGAAATACAAACCAGAGGTGCTGTTGAGTACCAGCAGGCCATAGCTGAGTTTAGCAAGAATTACCAATTACTTGAAATTCTTACAAATATGAATTTCAATCTGATTAACGTACTAAGATAGTAACTAACAATGGACATAGCACAATTTATTCGTGTTTTTAGAAATAATTTACTACTGCTTATAGCAATTCCGCTTTTGCTTGCGCTGGTTGTTTTCTATTTCACCCGAAATCAAAGTAAAATCTATGAATCCGAGGCAATAATATACACAGGTATTACCACCGGATACTCCATTGAATCCACTGCTCAACGTCCCACTGACTTTTTTAGCACCAGCGCCCAATTCGACAACCTTATCAATATTATAAACTCACGACAGACAATTGTTGAGTCTGCCATTATGTTGCTTGCACAAAATTTATCTCTTGACAAGTTCAATGCGCAGTATATTTCTAGAGAAAATTTTGTAAGGCTCAAGCAAATGGTTCCCAAACAGGTACAAGACATGGTAGTCGTTAATGGTAAAGCCGGTATTGAACGGGAAAAAGAACTACAGATCAAAAACCTGGAACGTGAAATAAAAAATCTTGAAAAAGAAATCAATAAAAAGAAAAACAGAGCCCTTGTAGAGCTTAACGGCAATGGCAACTCAGCTGAATTCATATCCCAAGCCGGCGTGAACAAAAATAATAACGTGTCGGAAAATGCTCCGGATAACGATTTGAACCAAAAGACACATATCGTACAACCCGGAGAAACTTTGCTTTCTGTATCCCGTAAATATGGTGTGAGTTTAAGTAAGTTGCGTGAGCTAAATAATTTTGATCAGGCACGTCTTTCCGTTGGTCAACGCATTATTGTTTCCGGATCAAATAATGGTTTTAATAGTTCGGGCTATAGCGAAAAGGTTGTAAATCTCTATGAAGAGGATGATTTACTGGATGATATCGTAAGTATGCCTGCTGAAGAAAATGCTCAAAGTAGTGCAAATCAAAATGATTTTGATCGGGTTTACAATCTCTTCTCTGAAACGGATGGGGCAATCACCATTGAAAAAGACCCCATAATCCCCCCTTCAGTAAATAAAGATGACTTTGACAAAACCATTCTGAATTTCACGAATTACTATAATTCAAGCGATACGAACTTTATTTATGAACTGTTACACTATGGAGCACATCCTCATTATAGTATCGCCAGCATTCAGGCTTTGCAGATTTACCGCATCAATAACAGTGATTTGGTTCGTTTGATTTATACTTCTGATGATCCTGGTATATGTCAGCAAACACTGAAAATTATTTCGCACACCTTTGTAAAAAATTACAAGGCGCTCAAAGAGAACCAAACAGATTTGGTTGTAGCTTACTTTAAACGTCAGGTGGACTCAGCAGACCTGCAGTTGCAGGCCGCAGAAGACAGGCTACTCAAATTCAACAAGAAGAATAACATCATTAATTACGCTGAACAAACAAAATATATTGCAGCTCAAAAAGAGGATTTAGATCTGTATTATCAAAATGAGCAAGTTAGAATGGCGCAGGCTTCCGCCTCCTTACGCGAGCTGGAAACCAAGCTCACCAGGCGCGACAGCATCTACCTGAAAAGCGATATGATCAACCAGAAAAGAAAGCAGTTTGCTGATATTTCCGAGAAAATATTGATCAATGAAATTGCAGAAGATTATAATCAATTAATTGGAAATGAGATTGCGCGTCTGCGTAATGAATCAGATCGCTTACGCGACGAAATCAAACTTTACGTTGACCAACTCTATCTTTACAGCCATTCAACGCAAGGTGTTCCCATTTCTTCAATTTTGGAAGAATGGCTAAAAAATGCTTTAATATATGAGGAAGCCAAGGCAAGTTTGGTTGTGCTTTCGCGCAGAAAAATGGATTTCGTGCGAACCTACCAACGATTTGCCCCATTGGGTGCCATGTTAAAACGCATCGAACGTGAAATTGCAGTTGCCGAGCAGTCCTACCACGAGTTACTTCGTAGTCTGAACCTGGCCAAGATGCGACAGCAAAACCTTAAAATGGCTACGAACATCCGCATCGTAGATCCTCCTTATTTCCCACTTAATGCAAGAGCCTCTAAAGCCAAATACCTTGTGGTTGCCGCATTTTTAATTGGATTCCTGCTGGTGGCTTTTATCATCCTGATTTTAGAGTACTTCGATGCATCGCTGAGAAACCCGGAACGTGTTGCCAAAACTGTAAATATGAAACTTGCCGGAGCTTACCCCTATATAAGCTCTAATATTCAAATGCAAAACATGGTGATGATCAACAACCGCCTTATAGAAATGATCATCCAAAATCTTAAATTGAAGCTAACCCATAATGCTGTTTTCCCTGCTCAAAAACCCTATTTTATTTTATTCTTCAGCACACAAGATAATACAGGAAAAACCTTTTTATCACATAAAATAGCGAATAAGTTAAGGACTTACGGCGAAAAAGTGTTGGTGCTTAATTTTTATAATGAGCATGATTTACAAGCTGATGAGGAAGATTTTAACATGAATTATCCTTATCAGATAAAGGAAAATTTCGTTAAGGCTACAAGCCTGAAGGATTTGGTGGATAAAGGTATCCTTAGAAAAGAAAATTATCCATACGATTATATTTTCCTTGAAATACCATCGATCATTTTCAATGATTATCCCATGGAACTCATGCAGGACATCGACGCATCCCTTATGATTCTCAAAGCGAGTAGTCGCTGGAACAAAGCTGATTTAACCGCTGTGGATATTCTGGAAAGTGTATTACGCGAAAAGCCCATGGTGGTCTTAAATGAAGCCCAGGATTATGCTATTGAAGAAATCATTTCGGGCATAAAAATAAAAAAAACATCTCCATTCTGGAAAAAAGTTAAGTACACTTTAAGTTATCCCACAAGAATTCGCTTACAGGTAAAAGAAAATTAATGAAATCTGATGAGCACTATAAGGCAAATCATTTCCAGCAATAATTTCTTGTCGCTGGCCAATAATGGCCTTGTAGCTGTATTTGCATTCCTCAGTTTTATTATGTTGGTTCGCATGGTTCCGCAGGAAACCTTCGGAGAATGGGTGCTGTTTATCACTGCCTCAAATTTTCTGGATATGCTTAGGTTTGGGATTACACGAACCGCCATTGTGCGCTTTCTTTCAGGAGCAGATCAAAAATACGGAAAAAGTCTCATGGGAGCCAATAACCTGATTAATTTGGTTTCTACTACCCTACTGGCAATCATACTTTTGATTATTTATGCTAACTTCAGCGATGTGATAAAAGACTCCGGCTTTGATATGTTTTTTAAATGGTATCCATTGCTGGCTTTTCTAACCTTGCCATTTAATAATGCCCAATCTGTTTTGCAGGCCAGGGTGAGATTTGATCTGATGTTATGGTTAAGGCTTGTAAATGTTGGGGGATTTATGGTTTTTTTGGCAGCAAACATGTTTCTTAAATTTGGTATTGAAACTATTCTGGCAGCATACCTTATCACCAATTTTATCAGTTCACTTATGGCGAGCCTGTTGAATTGGGACGGTATTCGGTATCTTTTCAATGCCCAAAAGCTTGCTATAAAAACAATTCTAGATTTTGGGAAATATACTACAGGCACGCTGATCGGAAGCAATTTGCTCAAAAGTTCAGACACCTTTATTATTGGCCTCAGTCCGTTTTTGGGAACCCTTGGAGTTGCACTTTACAGTATCCCCTTAAAACTTACCGAAATCATTGAAATACCGCTCAGGAGCTTTGCTGCTACAGCATTTCCTGATATGTCGAAAGCCAGTATTGAACAAGACAAACTGAAGGTGAAAAAGATTTTTTATAGCAATGCTGGTGGAATGACCTTCCTGATGATACCGCTGATGACATTCAGTTTTATCTTTGCCGAGGAAATTGTCTTTATCCTGGGAGGTAGTGACTACACAATAACAGCAAATATCTTCCGTATCTTTTGTGTGTATGGACTATTACTGCCTATTGACAGGTTTATTGGAGTAGCGCTGGACAGTGTAAATCGTCCGAAAGACAACTTTATCAAAGTGATCTACATGACGCTTGCTAATATTTTTGGTGATTTATTTGTAGTATTTATCTTAGCAACAGTATTTTTAGGATTGTCCTTTGTTGTTTTACTGATCACAGGATTGATGCCGGATAGCTCCTATGAATTAGCCCATGGCTTTGCACTTATCAAGACGCTTGAGTGGGTGGCTGTTGTAACAATAATTTTTACTATCATTGGCATTTTAGTTGGATTCCATTATTTAAATAAAATTTTAGATTTAAAATTCAGAGATATTTTTGTGGTTGGATATAGCTATGGCGTCAGTAGCTTGAAATTATTGCTAGCGACAAAGAAGCGTTAATTTTTATTGTACTTTTAAAGCCTGATATGTTTTCTTTTTTAAAAGATAAAATTGGTTCCGAAAAATTGCATCATCCGCTGGTGGTGGCAGTTATTATACTTTTTACTGTAGTATTGGGTGTTATTATTGCAAAAGGCGGTATTATGATCGCGGCAGCCTTGCTCGTCCTTTTTCCAGCTATTGTTTATTTTAACAGGTTTTTAAACTACCCTACTGTTGGTATTTTTACCATCATTGTTATGGGTTTTATTGCCATCGGACTAACGAGATACATAAAAAATATACCTTTAGGGCTTTCGGTTGATGGCTTTCTGGTTCTGACATATATTGCCGTGTTTTTCAGGTATTTTAATGATGGAATCAAATGGTCTCAGTTAAACAGGGATATCGTTTATTTGTCGATTATTTGGTTTGCATATTCCGTATTACAGCTTTTTAACCCAGAGGCATTAAGCAGAACAGCCTGGTTCTATGCCATGCGTGGTATTTCGCTCTATATGCTTTTACTTGTGCCTTTGGCATTACTTATTTTCAATCGTTTACGATTTCTATATGGTTTTTTATATGCTTGGGGAATTTTCTCCATTCTTGGCACCTTAAAGGGTTTGCAACAGCTCTATCTTGGCCCTGATGCAGCTGAACAATTTTGGTTAGATACAATTGGAGGTGTTACGCATATTCTATTTGGTGAATTGCGTGTGTTCTCCTTTTTTAGTGACGCCGGTCAATTTGGTGCTGCACAGGGAGCTGCTGGTGCTGTAGGTTTGTTAGTTGCTATGAATATAAAAGGCATACACAATAAAGTGTTTTTTGTTACAATGGGAATCATGGGGTTATGGGGTATGATGATTTCAGGTACCCGCGGCGCTATGATTGTTCCCATGGTTGCCGGCTTGACATACATCCTGCATCGCAAGAATTTTAGAGTAATTGTAATTGGTGGCTTATTTTTAGCGCTCGTCTATGCATTTTTTGCTTACACCTATATCGGTCAGGGGAATTCCCAGATAAGACGTATGCGCACAGCCTTCAGGCCTGAGCAGGATGAATCCTACCTGGTAAGACTTGAAAACAAAAAAATCTTGTCAGGCTATTTGGCTTCACGTCCTTTTGGAGGCGGCATTGGAAGTGCAGGGGATTGGGGAAAACGCTTTAGCCCTCAAGGATTTTTAGCTCAGATTGCCACAGATAGCTGGTATGTTCAAATTTGGGCCGAACAAGGAATTGTTGGACTTATTCTGCATCTTTTTATTTTAACTTATATCCTGATAAAAGGCTCCTATATCATCATGTTTAAGCTTAAAGAACAAGAGTTGCGCGGAATAATCAGTGCCCTCATGGCCGGATTTACCGGAATCATGGGGGCTAGCTACGGTAATGGTGTTTTGGGTCAGATGCCTACTGGTATTTTGATCTATATCAGTTGGGGTTTTATTTTCATGAGTCAGCAACTGGAACGCGAATATACTTATCTGCTTAGCGAAGGCAAATCGCCCTGGTCGTTGACAAACAAAACATAAAAAAGTTTTGAGGGTTTGAGCTTTTGTGGTATATTCGGTCTTTAAATGAAAATATTTTTATGGCAACAACCAACAATGTGCACTCAAATCTTCCCCTGGTTTCAATAATTACCGTAAATTATAATCAATCAGGCGTTACGCTCGAGTTTTTGGCTTCGCTTCAGGCTTGCACTTACCCTAATTACGAGATTTTTGTGGTTGATAATGCTTCTCCGAATGACACGCCAGACATTATTAAAGAAAGCTATCCGGCTGTTAATCTGATCAAAACCTCGGTAAATTTAGGCTTTGCGGGAGGCAATAATGTTGCTGTTGAACAGGCAAAAGGAAAGTATTTGCTATTCATTAATAACGATACTGAAGTTGAACCGAGCTTTCTTGAACCCATGGTTGCCTTGTTGGAATCTAACCCGGAAATTGGTATGGTAAGTCCAAAAATACATTACTTTCATACGCCCAACACTTTCCAGTATGCCGGATTTTCACCTATTCATCCCATTAGTGTTAGAAATTACGCCATTGGATTTGGCGAGCAAGATGTTGGCCAGTACAATCATACCGTTCCCACCGGATCAATTTTTGGTGCTGCAATGCTTATTCCTAAAAAGGTAATTGATGAAGTAGGCATGATGTCTGAAGTCTTTTTTCTGTACTACGAGGAACACGACTGGGCTGCTCGTATTGAAAAAGCCGGCTATAAAATATATTTTGATGGTCGCTCTTTAGTTAAACATAAGGAATCGATTTCAACCGTAAAGAATAGCCCTTTCCAGCTATTTTACCTCAACCGTGGACGCATCTTATATGCCAGACGAAACAACAAAGGTATTGTTAAGCTATTGAGTATCTTATTTTTATACGGAATAAGCATGCCTAAGATTATGTTTCAATTTCTATTGAAAAACAGACCTGATCTTGCCGGAGCAGTTTTAAAGTCCATGTGGTGGAATGTGACACATCGTTCTGAAATTAATAACAATAAAAAATGAATACAAGCCTGAGCATCGTGCTAAGCCTATTTGAATTAATCACATTTGCCTATTTGGCTTTTGCTACCCTTTATATTACAGTCTATGGGTTTGCCTCCATCTTTAATAGAAAACCACAAACAGCAAATGCTGTAAAAAGGCGCAAATTTGCTGTTATGATACCAGGATACAAGGAAGATCTGGTAATTGTTGATGTAGCTAAAGATGCACTGGAACAGGATTATCCGAGTGAATACTATGATGTAATTGTTATTGCAGACTCGTTTAAGCCCGAAACCTTACGCGAGCTACAGAAACTTCCAATACGTGTGGAGGTTGTCGTTTTTGAGGTTAGCAAAAAATCAAAAGCGCTTAACAAGTGTATGGCTGCCATTGGCGATGATTATGATGTAGCCATGATTCTGGATGCTGACAACCTTATGGAGCATGATGTTTTACAAAAAATAAATCATGCTTTTGATTTAGGTTATCTGGCTGTGCAAGGCCACCGCACAGCAAAAAACACCAATACCAGTTTTGCCATTTTAGATGCAATCAGCGAAGAAATAAATAATAAAATCTTCCGAAAAGGTCACCGCATACTGGGCTTATCTTCTGCCTTAATAGGTTCAGGAATGGGCATCGACTATAAATTGTACAAGGCAATGATGGCCGAAATTGATTCTGTGGGCGAAGACAAGGAATTAGAAATGCGTTTGCTTCAAAACAATTATACCATTGAGTATGTAGAAGATGCGCATATCTATGATGAAAAAACTTCTCAATCAAAGGTTTTCGTAAATCAAAGAAGACGATGGATCGCAGCGCAACTGCTACACTTCAAAGCCTATTTTTTTCCGGGTTTGACGGACCTGTTTAAACAAGGAAATTTCGACTTTTTCGACAAAGTGCTGCAAATGATTCAGCCTCCCCGTATCTTGTTAAGTGGGACGTTGTTTCTTTTGACATTAAGCTCCGGACTGGTGTTTTTTTTCCAACTCAACGCTGTATCTCAATATTTTAGCCTGGGTTTTTATTACTGGCTTAGCTTATTACTAATCACCATTTTTACATTGATGATTTCGGTGCCCCGGAAATTTTACAACCTAAAAACTTTTAAGGCACTACTTTCATTGCCCCTGGGATTTGTGCTGATGATTTTAAGTTTCTTGAAGATAAAAGGCGCCGGAAGTAAATTTATTCACACAACGCATTCACATACCGAAAACATTAAGAAAAACAGACAAAAGAAAAAGTGATAAAATGGCGACCAACTATCCTTTAGTTTCCATTATAACCGTAAACTACAATCAGGCCGAGGTAACTTGCGCCCTGCTTGAGTCGCTGAATAAAATCACCTACCCCAACATTGAGGTTATTGTTATCGACAATGCATCACCTGATGATGACCCTTCCATAATCAAAGAAAAATATCCAAATGCCATTTTCATTGCTAACCCAATAAACTATGGTTTTGCAGCGGGCAATAATTTTGGCTTGATGCGCGCCAGAGGAAAATACCTGCTGTTGCTAAACAATGATATTGAAGTGCCGGAAGATTTCCTTGAACCCTTGGTTAACAAGCTCGAAACCAACAAACAAATTGGCGCCGTAAGCCCTAAAATAAAATTTTACTACCAGCCCGACACCATTCAATATGCCGGATATACACCGTTTAATTTTATTACCATGCGAAATGCTGCCATTGGATATTGGCAAAAAGATCGCAATCAATACAACGAAGATCGTGAAACTGCTTATGCGCACGGTGCCGCCATGATGGTTCCCATGGAAGTGCTTAAAAAAGTTGGACTTATGTCGTATATCTTTTTTCTTTATTACGAAGAAGCTGACTGGTGCTCGCGAATAAAAGCCGCGGGATATCAAATTTGGTATGTGCACAACAGCCATGTTTTACACAAAGAATCGGTGAGTACCGGACGTTTGAGTGCCTTAAAAATATATTATCAAAACCGAAATCGGATTGTTTTTATGCGACGTAATGTTCAAGGTAAAACCTTCCTGTTTGGCTTGCTTTATCAGCTCCTAATTGCAATTCCAAAGAACGCTTTTGGCTATCTTATCAAAGGAAAGATTAAGCTTTTTTATGCTTATTATCAAGCTATTGGCTGGCACATTAAACATATTTTTGATCCTGAAATCCACGAAAACCCCATGTTATGACGATCCTTGAAATTGTATCGATTGTTGTTCAGGGTCTGCTGCTTATCTATCTGGGCGGAACAGCCATCTATTTATTGATCTTTTCAATATTTGCACTCTTTCCAATCAAAAAATATCCACCACTTGATTTCAAAAAAAGACGTTTCGCTATTCTAATCCCCTGCTATCAGGAAGATGAAGTAATTTTTGAAGTAACTCAACAAGCGCTAGAACAGAATTACCCCGCCTCGCTTTTTGATGTTATTATCATTGCAGATAAATTTGAGAAGAGCACAATTGAAAAATTAGCGACACTCCCTGTTATTTTATTTGATGAAAGTTTTTCCATAAGCACCAAAACCAGGGCGCTTAATCATGCCCTGCGAAATTTGCCTGAGAATAAATACGATATTGTAGTAATTCTGGATGCAGACAATCTTATGGAGTCCAATTTCATTGCCCACCTGAATGACGCTTTTTCTTTCCCTTATCAAGCCATTCAAGCCCATCGTGCGGCAAAAAATCTAAACACCAACTTTGCTGTTCTTGATGCTATTAGCGAAGAAATTAATAATAATATTTTCAGAAAAGGACATCGAAATGCCGGGCTTTCAAGCGCTTTAATTGGTTCTGCAATGGCATTTCGTTATGATTTCTTTAAACAGCTAATGCAAGATGTTGAAGTTGTAGGAGGATTTGATAAGGAACTGGAGTTAAGATTGTTACGCGACCATCATCTGATTCACTATTTAGAGGATGCCCTGGTGCTGGACGAAAAAGTGCAGAACGTGCATGTCTTTAGCCGACAACGGCGCAGATGGCTTTCGGCACAGTTTCATTACTTTGGAAAACACTTTATTCCTGCCCTTAAAATGCTGTTTAAACAAGGTAATTTGGATTATTTTAACAAAGCATTTCAATACATCCAACTGCCACGTGTACTGCTGTTGGGTCTTTTACTGCTGGCAAGTTTTTTCTCCTTGTTTTATAATCCTGTCTGGCTCACGCTAGCATGGCTGGCAGCCACAGGCCTGATTATAATAGCCTTACTTTTGTCAGTGCCAATTAAATTTTATAATTTTAGAACAATAAAAGCATTATTTTCGCTACCAGTAGGGTTTGTATTTATGTTTTTGTCGTTGTTGCGTATCAGAGGGGCTAATCGTAATTTTATTCATACGAAGCATACATTTAATGCCTTTCAAAAGAAATCAAGAAAATAGTACAACAAAAATATATTTTATAACCAATTAATAATAAGCACTATGAGAATTGCAATTGAAGGTCAACGTCTTTTCCGTCTCAAAAAACACGGTATGGATATGGTAGCTTTAGAATTGGTAAAAAAGCTTCAGCTAATAGATCGTGAAAATGAATATATCATATTTGTTAAACCTGATGAAGACGACCAATGCATTCCGAAAGCAGCAAATTTTACAATAGTGCCATTAGCAGGAGGAGCCTATCCCTTGTGGGAGCAGCGCGCACTGCCCAAAGCCGTCAAGGAATATGGCTGCGATTTATTGCATTGCACCAGCAACACCGCTCCGCTAAATTCACCTGTGCCGCTGATTGTTACTTTACATGATATCATCTACCTTGAAAGCGTCAGTATTTTTAAAAAAGGAGGCACCTGGTATCAGAAATTTGGCAATATGTATCGCAGGTTTGTGGTGCCAAAAGTTGTTGAAAAGAGTGATAAAATCATTACGGTATCTCATTTTGAAAAAAACAGGATCAAGTCCTTTTTCGGGTTTCCTGAATCTGACAACCGGCTTGTAGCTATTTATAATGGTGTAAGTGAACACTTTAAGCCAGTATCTGATCAAGAAGTGCTTGATCGTGTGCGTAAACAATATCATTTGCCACCTCGTTTTGTCTTTTTCTTAGGCAATACAGATCCCAAGAAAAATACAAAAGGTGTTTTAAAGGCCTTCTCCGATTACCTCAAAGCCGGCCATGAAGCACTCAAACTTGTTATGTTGGATTATGACAAGGAAGCACTTGAAAAACTTTTGATAGAAATTGGCGATCGCGATTTAATTAATCACATCCATCTTACCGGATATGTTGTAAATAGCGATCTCCCTGCCATTTACAGCATGAGTGAGCTTTTCCTTTATCCTTCCTTGCGCGAAAGCTTTGGAATTCCGATGCTTGAGGCGATGCGCTGCGGAGTGCCGGTGATCACCTCAAATACTTCAAGCATGCCTGAAGTGGCCGACGATGCCGCCCTTTTTGTTGATCCTTATAAACCTGAACAAATTACCGCAGCAATGACAAAGATGCTTCATGATCAGACTATTAGAAAGGAATACATTGAAAAGGGACTCAAAAGAGCTGCCGACTTCTCCTGGAAGTCGATGGCAGAGGATGTGTTGAAACTATACCAGGAAGTTGCGGATAATCATCATTCTTAAAACCTTAAACAACCGGAAAATGATTAAAAACCGAGATTTTATTATTGTTGGGCTTCAGGCATTAGATAGTCGAATTGGTAGCAATTGTATAAATATTGCCCACGAAATTGCCCGGCACAACAGGGTACTTTATGTAAATTATCCATTAGATCGTTTAACCAAAATACGCGAAAAGAATGACCCGCTCATTCAAAAAAGATTACGCATCAATAAGGGTGATGAACCTGATTTGGTGCAGGTTTCGGAAAATATGTGGAACCTTTATCCCAAAACAACACTCGAATCCATCAGTCAATTGCCTTTTGATGGATTATTCGATTTCTTCAATAAAATCAACAACAAACGTTTCGCTAAACAAATTAAAGCGGCCCTAGCAAATCTTAACTTTTCAAACTATTTTATCTTTAATGACAGCGATATGTTCAGGAGTTTCTACCTCAAGGAATTACTGAAACCTGAGCTCTATATTTACTATACGCGCGACAATCTTATCGCGGTTGATTTCTGGAAAAAACAAGGGATTCGAATTGAAGCTGCCCTCATGAAAAAAGCCGATCTTGTTGTCGCCAATTCTACCTATCTGGCCGAACATGCCCGGCAGTTCAATCCTCATTCCTACTATGTTGGCCAAGGTTGTGATGTTAGTTTATTTGATCAGAAACTGATCAAGAAAACACCGGAAGATATTCAGGCTATCAAAAAACCAATCATTGGCTATATTGGAGCGCTATTTTCATTACGACTTGATATCGAAGTTCTTGAATATTTGGCAACAAAGCGCCCCGACTGGTCGGTGGTTTTGGTAGGCCCCGAAGATGAAGCATTTAAAAACAGTGCCTTACATCAGATTCCTAATGTGCACTTTCTGGGCAGCAAGCCTATGGAAGCGCTTCCCTCCTATTTAAATCAGTTTGACGTAGCACTTAACCCACAGAAGCTCAACGAAGTAACCATAGGTAATTATCCACGTAAAATAGACGAATATTTAGCTATGGGTAAACCTACTGTAGCCACTTTAACAAAAGCGATGGACGTGTTTAAAGAATTTACCTATTTAGCGGAAACAAAAGAAGACTACCTCAGCTTGGTTGAACAGGCTCTGGCAGAAAACAACCCTGAAAAAGAAGCTGCGCGTAGTGCTTTTGGTCGCAGCCATACTTGGGAAAACAATGTTCAGGAAATTTATTCCAGTATGTTGAAAATCATGCAAAAGCCTGAATTATAGTAAAAATCAAATGATATGGCATTAAAAGAAAGGATTAAATCAAATCCGAAACTAAAAAAACTGGCGCTTTGGTCGCTTATGCCAAAAAATCAGGCCAGACCCCGGCTTTGGGTGAAATGGTTTTTGAATCCGCTGAAACATCACAGAGGTAAAGGATCGCTGGTAAGAAGACGCACACGCATGGACGTGCTGCCTTTCAATGAGTTCTCTATTGGGCGTGATTCAACTATTGAAGATTTTGCTACAATAAATAATGGTGTGGGAGCTGTCCATATCGGAGACCGATCCCGAATCGGCCTTGGATGCGTAGTCATAGGTCCCGTAAAGGTTGGAAACGATGTGATGTTTGCGCAGAATATTGTTGTTTCAGGTCTGAATCATGGCTATCAGGATATCAACATCCCTCCCAGCCTGCAAGCTGTGGAAACCAAACCAATAGTAATTGAAGACGATGTGTGGATCGGAGCAAATGCGGTGATTACGGCTGGTGTAACGATCGGAAAACATGCGGTGATTGCAGCAGGAAGCATTGTCACTAAAAGCGTTCCGGAATTTTCTATTGTAGCAGGGAATCCGGCAAGAATTTTAAAACAATACAATCATACAACCAATACATGGGAAAAACTACCCAAGATTAACTAAACCAATTCTTTATGCAATGAATAAAATAATCACATTTTTTAGATATCTAAAAGACTTTATACAATACCGGCAGCTGCGTTTAGTGGCTGCTTCCATATTATATTTATTAACAGGAAAATCAATTGCCCGCACCCAAATTTTTAAAGGAAAACTGGGTACTTTCTTGCATCGCAAAGGCACACTCGACTTTCAATTTGGTAATTATGCCTATGAATGGAATGTTAAGAAATTCATGAATAAGCACTATGCTGATTACAATGTTTTTATCGATGTGGGAGCAAATATGGGCACCTACTCCATTATGCTTGGGAAAATGGGACTCAGAACGTTTTCTTTTGAGCCTTCTGCAGAAAACTATCGTGCATTGCAGGTAAATATATTACTCAACAGACTAGAAGACACTATTACCAGTTTTAATGTCGGCCTTGATCATATTGACCGCAGTGCAAGTTTCATTTTCGATCCGGTTAATACAGGTGCTTCGCATTTGAGCGCTGTTGAATTTTGTGATCCTGTTACTGATGCCAGGGGCGAGGAAACAGAGGTGAAATTAGTGATGCTGGATCATGTTTATCAGCAGCTTCAGCTTGATGAAGATGAGCGCATTTTAATGAAAATTGATGTTGAAGGCATGGAAGTCGATGTGCTTCAGGGCGCCAGGCAATTTATCCAAAAATATCCAAAAATTCTCATTGTCATGGAAAGTGTACACTCAGGTGAAGAAAAACTTAAGTCGGTGCTTTCTGAAATTGCTCGATTTGAGTTTTTTGAAGTTGATGCACTAAATTTTGCAGCAAAGAAAGTAGGTAACCTTTAAACTTTACGATTATGCTTACACTAAAAATCATCTTTTGGCTGTTGCTTTTTCTGGTGTTTTATACTTACATCGGATATGGAATTTTGCTCTTCTTCCTGGTCAGATTAAAACGTATTTTTAAGGATGAAGAGCTAGAGGAGCAAGTCGATTATAGTCCGGAAGTAACCCTTTTCGTTGCCGCATATAACGAAAAAGATTACGTTGATGCCAAGGTAGAGAATGGTTTTAGTTTAGATTATCCCAAAGAAAAGCTGAAGCAAGTTTGGGTTACCGATGGTTCGGACGATGGCACTCCAGACCTTTTGAAAGCGTATCAAAACCAAGGTGTTGAAGTTTATCATGAAGATACGCGCGGAGGCAAAATTGGCGCGATGAACCGCGGAATGCAATTCGTAAAAACACCCATCGTAATTTTTTCGGATGGTAATACAATCTTGGGAGAAGAATCAGTAAAACGTATTGTTAAACTTTTCAGCGATCCAAAAGTAGGCTGTGTTTCGGGCGAGAAGCGCATATTTAGCAAGGAAAAAGATACGGCAGCCGGCACCGAAGGTATCTACTGGAAATATGAATCGACACTAAAAAAATGGGATGCTGAATTGTATTCCGTGGTTGGCGCTGCCGGTGAGTTGTTTGCCATCCGTACCGAACTTTTTCAGGAAGTTGAAAAAGATACGCTGCTCGACGATTTCATTATTTCCCTCAGAGTGGCCATGAAAGGCTACACTATCCAATATGACCCCGAAGCCTATGCCATTGAAACGGCCTCTGCCAATGTAAAAGAAGAGTTAAAGCGTAAAATACGAATCGCTGCCGGTGGTATTCAGTCCATAATCAGACTGAAGGAACTGCTCAATATATTTAAATACGGCATGCTTAGTTTTCAGTATTTATCGCACCGGGTTCTGCGCTGGACATTGGCACCACTAGCGCTTCCATTGATTTTTATTATCAATGGCATTGTAGCTTTTCAGGAGGTTCTAACGAATTCAGTCTTTTTGTTTAGCTACCTTTTCCTAGCCCAAATAATTTTTTATTTACTCGCTTTAACAGGGTGGTATCTTGAGAATAAAGCTATAAAAGTGAAAATATTGTTTGTGCCCTACTACTTTTTTATAATGAATTATGCTGTATTAATGGGCATTAGGCGCTATTTTAAGGGTAGTCAAACAGTGAATTGGGAACGGGCTAAACGAGGCGCATAATATTTTGATCATGAAAAAAAAAACCACCATATTACTCCTGTTTAAGGCATTTATATTTCTTTCAGCATTTTTTTTTCAGACAGTAAACGCCCAAAACTGCAACCACACCATTGAAAACAGCCAGCTGGTTGTCGATGGCGATAATATTAATCCCGGAGATACGATTTGCGTTTTGGCAGGAGTGCGAAATTACCTGCTTCTAAGAAATATAAAAGGTACTGCAAATCAGCCTGTTATCATTATAAATCATGGAAACGTGATCATCGATACTGATCATTTCTATGGTCTGAAAATGTCTGGTTGTCAATTTGTTAAAATGATTGGAAATCAGGAGCAGGAGCAGTATGGTTTTAACATTCAGCGCGTTGGTAACGGTGCCGGAATTACACTCGATGATCTGACCTCAGATATTGAACTGGCTGGTTTTGAGATAGCTCATACCGCATTAGGAGGAATTTACGCCAAAACCGATCCAGACTGCAGTTTTGAAGCAACAAGAGAAAACTTCACTTTTTACAATCTTTCCATTCATGATTGTTATCTGCATGATATCCAGGATGAAGGATTTTATATTGGCAGCTCAAAATATACCGGACAATACCTGCCGGATTGCGATACTACTGTTCTGCCACATTTAATCGAAAATGTAGAGGTGTATAATAATTTGGTTGTTAATACGGGGTGGGATGGCATTCAAGTAAGCAGCTCTATTGGTAATTGCCTGATATACAACAATAATGTGTATAATGATTCTTGGCGAGAAACTGTTTTTCAAATGTCGGGAATCCTTATTGGTGGCGGATCAAATTGCGATTGTTTTAACAACCAGGTATTTGATGGCAAAGGCGATGGTATTGATATTTTGGGAACTGGCAATATGAGTATCTATAACAATTTGATTGTGAGGGCCGGAAGAAGTTTTCAAATAAATAATCCCGATGAATCGCGCCATGGTATTTTTATAGGAAATGCAGCTGACTTAAGTCAATCCAATTTTCGTTTACTGCACAACACCATTATCAGCCCAAAAACATCAGGCATAAGGTACCTCAATGCCAACACAAGTTTTAATCTTATCGCAAATAATATCATTACCGATCCGGGAGCTTATGATATCGTTGGGAATCGCTCCTATTTCGATCATCAGTTATCACCAGAAGTTTACGAAGAAGAATCAAACCTCTACACCAGAATCAATCAACAGGTCAATTTTATTGATTTACAAGAAGATAACTATGATTTACAAGCCAATTCCCCAGCTATAAATACGGCAGCTGACCTGGGAAACCAGAGCCTTACATTTGATGTTCTGATGCGCCCGCGACCACATAATCAAGGATACGACAAAGGTGCATTTGAAAGTCAGGATCCTTATGCATCGCGCTTTGATCACTATGAGTTAGCCAAAAATGATTTTCGGATCAGCCCCTTGCCTGCTGTATCATTTGTACAAATAAAATTCCCGGCTGCGAATGAAAACAAGCAAATAACTCTATTGAATACACTTGGTACATGTGTTATTACAAGTGAAACAATTTCAGCTGATCAGCTACAAAATGGCTATAATTTATCCTTGCGTAATATAAAATCCGGTGCCTATATCCTGATTATTTCAGGTAGCGAAACTTCTGATTCCAAAATGTTAATTATTTCGAGATGAGCATTTTAAATAAATTTAAAAAGCAAATTCCGTTATCAGTTGGTATTGCTGTCAGAAGTAAGCTGTTATCCCTAAAAGGCCTGTTTTATCGTGGCAGCCAATTTGAATGTGCTTTGTGCGGACATCGTTACAGAAAATTTCTGAATGGCGGAACCGACTTGCCCGTTATTCATGAATTACAAATCATTGGTGCCGGAAAGCGCGAGCAGACCATTTGTCCGGGATGTCATTCTAATGATCGGGAGCGATTGCTTCATTGGTATTTTGAACATGAACATCCTGAAATCTCAGCAAAAAAAATACTGCATATCGCTCCTGAGCCAGCACTTGGCAGGTACCTTCAGCGCAAAACAGATAACTATGTGGGCGGTGTGAAGTATTACGAAGGTTTTTACTATCCACCTAATGTGATACTGCTGGATGTGTTAGACCTCCCCTTCCCCTCCAAGCATTTTGATCTGATAATTTGCAACCATGTACTTGAGCATATTGATGAAGATTTATTGGCGATGAAAGCACTTTATGATGTACTAAAACCTGGTGGAATAGCCATATTACAGGTTCCCTGGTCGCCACTGCTTAGTAAAACCAGAGAGGACAAAAGCATCACCTCAAAAGCTGATCGGGAAAGACTTTTCGGACAATTTGATCATGTGCGTGTTTATGGGAAGGATTATCCGGACAGACTGAGAAAGGCTGGTTTTGATGTCAATATCATCTATCCTAAACAGCTTAATTTAACAAAAAAAGAGCTTTCACAGCTGGCTATAAACCCGAAAGAATGTATCTTTATAGCATCGAAATGAGCTTGACAAGTACTAACAGCCTGAATTTTAATGAAAAACAAGAGGCCATTTTTAAAGCTATTTGCGGGTAAGTCTTACTCGGTCATCTTGTTATGTTTTCTAATCCATTTTATTACAGCACAATCATTTGCAAGTAATTTCAAGACAGATCCGGTCATTTTTGCCCAAAAAATCGATAGCCTGAGTCGTTTAATTGATAAAAAGTCTGGCATGGTGGATTCGGGGCAAATAATTACCTTGGCCAATGCAATTGCTTGGGATTTGATTCTCGTGAACCAACACAAGAATGCCCTGGAGCTACTTCATGCTGCTGAACCTTTCATCAGCCCAGGGCTGGAAATAGCTAAGCAGTTGGACTTTAGTTTTATGCTACTTTTAGCCACCCAACCTAAAGACGATCCAGACAATATTAAGCACTATCTGCAGCAGGCTGAGAAAAGCAAAAATACACAAGCATTAGAACAGGCCTATTCTTTAATTATTGCATACTATATTACTCAAAATGAAGCTGATAAAGCTGTTTTATATTTTAATGCAGCCAAACAAGACCCCTTAATTGCACAACAGGAAAAGCGCTCCTGGAATCTTAAACTCCTCAACTACAGCCTGAATCTGCTAACAGCATCTCCGGCCGATAGTCTGGAAATAGCTCTGATTGAAGAACTTCCCAATCAAAAATTTACACCCATTCAATTGGAGAGTATCAATAGCCTTTTGCAACTCGATTCTATTCCGGTCTCTTTTCTGAACGCTTTGAATCAAGCACTTAAAAATACCGAACACTACCCATTAATTTCGCTGACACATAAAAAAATTGCTGACCAACTAATTCTTGAAAATCCCAATAAAGCAATTCAATTTTACAAAAATACCCTGGCACTTTTAGAAGCATTTAATTTAGCTCAAAACAAGTTTGAGGAATCTGTAAATGAAAATTTACAAGAACTTCGAAGCCGCTCAGAAGAAAACAAAAGGCCTAAAATTGAATGGAATTTAATTTTAATTATTTTCTTGTTCGTTTCTATTCTCCTGATTACATATACGTTAATTAAGAGACGAAAAGTCTTTAAACTTAAAATGCGAGAAAAGAAAATTGCAATTGATCAATCCATTCAAAAGTTATTACAAGCCGAGCATGAATTTGAGGAGCGCGTAAATGAACGGGAAAAAACGCTCAAGAATGAATTAATAGAAATTAAAAAACTTGATGTGGAGCTCAAAGCTGCACTGAACAGAGCAGAAGAAGCCAACTTTCAGAAAAATGCTTTTATGGCCAATATGAGCCACGAAATAAGAACTCCCTTAAATGGCATTTTAGGCTTTTCCTATTTACTTGGTAATGAACTTGCTATGATGGATGAACCCGAACTCTATGAATACGCCAGCAGCATTAAAAAAAGTGGTGACAGGCTGCTTCATTTATTGAATAACATAATAGATATCAGTAGGTTGCAAGCAAACGATATCAAAATAAAAAAGCAAGACTTCAGAATAGAGACATTGGTCAGTGAGACCTTAGCAACTTACCAGGAAGCAGCCAAACAAAAAGGATTACAAATCATAACAGACATTTCGAAAGATGCGATAGCCACTTCTGATTACGAAACCCTTTCGCGGGTAATGAACGAACTGGTTGATAATAGTTTGAAATATACAGAAAAAGGCTATATCAAGATAAAAACAATGGTTTTGTCCGCTGAAAAAATCCTTCAAATTATTATTTCAGATACCGGAACAGGGATCGATAAAGCCTATCAGGAGCATATATTTGAAGCTTTCAAGCAGGATAATCAGAGCTATTCAAAGCAGTATCAGGGTGCCGGTTTGGGGCTTCCACTCTCAAAAAGACTGATGGATTTGATTGGAGGAAAACTCTCGATCAGCTCAGAAAAAACAAAAGGCACAACGATGACTATTAGTCTTAGCCTCTCAGAAAATCCGCCAGCTGCGAATTTATTGAAGAAGTCTCCGCAAAAACCAGTTATATATCCTGTGCTCCCCAAAGAATTGCAAATACTTTTGGTTGAAGATGACAAGCCGAATATGATCGTACTAACACAACTGATTAAAAAGTATGGCAATGTTGTTCAGGCTATTGATGGTGATAAGGCCTTAAAACTCGTAAAAGAAAGCGTAGAAAGAGACAAGTTGTTCGACCTCATATTTATGGATATCAATCTTCCGGCGCCTTGGGATGGCATAAAAATCATTCAATTTATTAAACAGCATTATGAGATATACAACCAGATTCCGATTATAGCTCAAACTGCTTATGGCATGTCGGGAGATAAGGAACGTTTTCTGGAAGCAGGATTTGATTTTTACCTTGCAAAACCGGTGAAACCAGAAGAATTAGCAGAAGTCATTCAAATCATTGTTTCACGTAGTGAAAATCAATGATTTATAGGCAACCTAACTAACGGAATATAATGCTTAATACGATAAAAATAATTTTCAATATACACAACTTATTTTTTTATTACTTTTGTACCCAATAAACAACTGAAATCGCGATGATTTTGGAGTTGGAAACAGACAAAACAACATATCAAAAGGCCTTCAAGCGTGGATAAAATAAAGAATACGCAAAATTTAAAAATTCTTTTGGTTGAAGATAATGAACTCAACCAAAAGTTTGCTATTGCTGTAATTCGTCGCTTGGGATATAACTATGAACTTGCTGAAAATGGGTTAATTGGCTACCATAAGTTTTTGGAAGAAAAATTTGATCTAATCCTGATGGACATTCAAATGCCTGAAATGAATGGCATTGAATCTACGCTTGCGATACGCAGGTATGAAAAAGAAAATCAAGTCGAAAATCCTGTACCTATAATTGCTATAACAGCCTTTGCGATGGAACATGACAGAAGAAATTGCATGGAAGCCGGCATGAACGAGTTCTTAACAAAACCTTATAAGCCCTACGACCTGGAAGCAAAAATCAAAAAATTTTTTCCATAAAAAAAACCGCTGTTTAGCGGTTTTTTTTATATAATTATTGACCTTGTTCGCTACTCCTGTTTTCCGCGGTGGGACACCCGAATTAAAAATTGAATAATTCAGCCAGACATTTTTGTTCGTCGGTCAATAGTAAAGTTTCTTTGAAAGTATTACCAGTAGCTGGGTCGGTAATTTTTACTGAGTATATAGTTTTAGCAATTTCAATTGCCTGTTCACAGCTCATGTTGGCTTTCTTGGTTGCCAATTGCCTCTCTAACTCTTTATAGATTTTATATGCCGCAAAATTAATTGTAATATGAGCTTCGATTCTTCGCTGTAGCCGATGGTAAACAGGCCTTATTTTCAGCTCGTGTTTTGATATTCTGAATGCCTTTTCTATTTTCCATAAATGGCTGTAATTTACAATGACCTCATCTTTGCTTAACGTTGTATTGGTCAGGTATCCCTTTAGCCCGTCCCAGCCTGCATCGGCTTCATATTTTGACTTGTCGATACTGATCTTTACGTCCCCATCTATTTTTAAGTACTTATTGTAGCCCCTGTTGTTGATGCTGGATTTTGTCAGTGTCCCTGATTTAACCCTCTTTTCAAGTTTCTGCAGGCCCCTTTCCCTGTTATGGAGATCCTTTTTTGCACGTTTATCCGAGTAACTGATGATTAATTTTAATCCATCCTCTTTTTCGACAACATCACTTTGCCCGTTTGTTAATTCAAGAGATAGGATTTTTTCTTTTATCGTTTTGTTCTCATTTTTTATCCTTGCCCCTAAAATAAATTCATATCCTTTTGCCTGCAGGTCGTTAACATTTGAGGTTGACAATAAGCCGGAGTCTGCAACAATTACCAGCTTCTCCAGTTTGTATTTTGCTTTAAATGCATCTATTACGGGCAGCATTGTATGTCCTTCAAATTTATTCCCTTCATGGATCTCATAGGCCAAAGGGTAGCCATCAACACTAACAAGCAGCCCCAGCACAATTTGCGGGTTCTGGTGTTTTCCTTCCTTTGAGAAACCTCGTTTCCTTATTTCGTCTTCATCATCTATCTGGAAATAAATGGTGGTGACATCATAAAAAAACAACACTGATTATTCCATCAAGAACTTTTAATGTGTGCTGATAACTGATTTGCTGAATAACTTCTTTTTGTTCGTGGTAGAGCTTATCGAGATACCTATAGATTTTATCTTCACTGTTAGCTATTGAAAAATAACGTTTAAGATATTGAGTGGCTTTAATTTACTGGCTGGATGTGTAAGTCTAATGATTACTAATTGCCTGAAAAGTTCACTTTCAATCTTGTCAAAACCAACAGCTGAATAAACCTTGCCTAACAGAAGGTTTACTCCTTCTATATCGATACCTTTAATGCTTCTTTTTACTGCTTCTTTAAAATCTTGTTCGGGAAAAGTAAGAATTTGCTGTCCCTGATAAGTTTGAATGAACTCTTTTCCCTGTTTATAGAGATTTTCAATTGCATCAGGGTCTGCTGAACTACCCATAGTTCTTAAAACTTTATAGTGGCCAGAACTTTTATCGATAACCTGGACGCTAATTATCCCGCTTTTATTCTTCTTTTTTCTAACATACATAGAGCAAAAATAGCTCCGGGACACCCATAAAAAAAAGAAAAAATCAACAAAATACTGATTAGCTGATGTTTAAGAGTTTATTGCAAGAAAGGGTGCGGAAAACAGGAAAAAATTTTTTCCATAAAAAAAACCGCTGTTTAGCGGTTTCTTTTTTTATAATTATTGACCTTGTTCGCTACTCTTCCACAACCTCAATTAATTCAACTTCAAATACTAAAGGTGAATAGGCAGGAATATCTTCTCCTCTGGCGGTGGCACCATAAGCTAATGCTGAAGGTACAATCAATTTGGCCTTCCCTCCTGCTTTCATCATCGCAATGCCTTCGTCCCAACCTTTAATTACCTGGCCCTGACCAAGAACAAAACTAAAGGGTTGATCCATTTCGCGAGAGCTTTGCAGTTGTTTTCCTTCGATATTAAACAAGGTATAATGCACTTTTACTTCTTTTCCGGAAGCTGCCTGTGCTCCCGTTCCGGCCTCTATTTCAACATAATACAAACCTGATGGCGTTGGTTTGGCGGAAATCTTTTCCTTTTTTAGATAAGTCTGAATTTTTGAAGTTTCTTCATTTTGTGCCTGTTTGGCTTTGGCCTCCTCAGCTTTTTGCTTTGCTTCTGCCTCACGTTCAACTTGCTTTTTCGACAAAATATCCATTAGCTCCACTTCGTAAATAAGGGTTGAATAGGGAGGAACCATTTGTCCGCGCCCAACACTGTCAAAAGCCAAACTTGAAGGCACAATCAATTTCAATTTTCCGCCTTTACGCAAATAGCCTATTCCTTCGTCAAATCCTTTAGTGTCAAAAGCTTCACCGAAAGTGACATCCATAGGCTCTCTTTCAAAAGTGGAAAATAGTTCCATGCCATCAATACCGCTTACACTAAAATGAAGCCTTAGCACATCGCCTGCCTCGGGAAGTCTTCCACGTCCCTTTTTTTCTTCAATAAGGAATAATCCCGACTCTTTTTCCTCAACTTTATCATTCAGCGAAGCAATAAAATCTTTAAGCAGCAGCTGTTCTTCTTTTTTCATTTGCTCAAGCATTTCATGCTCTTCTGCCTTAACCTCTTCTTCTGTTTGAATTGCTAATAATCTGACATCAAAATACATAGGACTGCCAGGGGTCACAAATTCAGGCAGCTCCGGGATGCCAGCCGTAACGAGATAAAAGGAATCAGCAGGAAATACAACTGTGGCAGAATCGCCAATATGCAACAATTCGATTGCAGCATACAGGTCTCCTTCAAAAGTAGGCTCAATCATGGCAAATTTCAATGGCTCTTGCAACATATTGCTGTTAAACAAGACAGTATCATCCAAATAATACTTCATTTTAAGGGTTACAACATCATTTAGCAAGGCTTTTTCACCAGCTTCTCCTTTTTCATGGTAATTGATATAAACACCGTTTTCTGCTTCTTCAAAGCCCGGATAAGGAGATCTGGAGCAGGAAAAGATACTTACTGACAATAAAAGGATAAAAATACCTAATACTGAGAATGATTTTTTTTTCATGGGTTATGTAATTGATTTTTAATAGAAAATATCAGATTTGAATTTAAGTGCAACAAGCTTAGCGCTACTTATTACTAATATCGATCAGCTCAACTTCGAACACAAGCGGACTAAAGGCAGGAATGCTGCCAACAGCGCGCTCTCCATATGCCAGATCAAAAGGAATAACCATCAAAGCTTTTCCGCCTTTTCGCATCATCGCAATGCCTTCATCCCATCCACTAATCACTTTTCCCTCGCCAAGTACAAACTCAATGGGCTGCCCGCGCTCCAATGAAGAGTCAAAAACAGTTCCATCTGTCAAACGCCCCGTGTAGTGCACTTTTACCAGCTGACCAGCCTTTGCCAGTCTTCCGTTGCCCCGCTCCTGTTCAACAAAATACAATCCCGAAGCGGTAGGTTCAACGGTAATTCCTTCATCATCAATAAATTTCTGCAATTTTTCTCTGGAAAGCTGTTGCTCCATCATCGCTTTTTCACGCTGCTCTGCATCATATTCAGCCGAAGTCATAAAATCAATTAACCTGATATCAAAGCGCATCATATCTCCTTCTTTTACAAATGGTGGCAGCGTTTTAACCTTGAAAATCTCTAGAAAAACCTGCTCGGCCGGACAGCGGAAACTCGCCGAATCGCCTTCATGCATAAAAGCGATGCCTTCATAAAAATCACCTGCAAATACAGGTTTCAACAAGGGGAAACGCATCTCGCGGTCCATTTCACTGCTGTTAAAGATTACGGAGTCATTTACCGTATACAGCATCGTAATATGCACGATATCTGATACTTGAGGTTTTTCATTTTCAGGAAATTCTTCATGCAGCTTATAGGTAAGTCCGGATTCTAAAGTCTGATATTTCGAATTGTCTCCTGATTGGCAGCTTGCCACAACCAGTAAAAAACTAAAGCTAAATAAAGCAACAAAAAAGTTAAGTCTCATTTTCGTAAATTTAAATTGAAAAAAGTCATTTAATTTTTGATCGTTTTTGTTCTTTTATGAGGAAACGACGTGATTTATTGTCGACTTCTCAAGTAAAAAAAAAGCGTTAAATTAATCTATCTTATTGATTTTTAAGTATTTCAATCTCATAAATTAAAGGGCTTCGGGCTGGAATTTTTTGTTCATCACCCAGCAATCCAAAAGCAAGATGCGAAGGTAAGATAATTATAGCTGCATCGCCCCTTTTCAACTTTAATACCGCCTCTTCAAGCCCTGATTCAACGCCTCCTTTTCCGACAACAAACTGTTTGATTCCCAATTCTTTTGAGCTATAGATTATGTCGCCAGTCAAGAGTTTTGTAACATATTCAAATTGAACTACTTCCCCTTTTTTAATGGAATCGCCCCGGCCTTCTTGTACAACTACATAACGCAATCCTGTTCCTGTCTTTGTCATGTTTAATTGATGACGTCTTACATAGTCCTCAATTTGCTGATCCTCAGCACGAACTAAATAGCGGTTGGCCTTTTCCAAAGACTCCCTTAGGGTCTCATCGCTTTTTTTTGCTGTATCTTCAGTTTTACGGGAAACTGTATCACATGAAATTAAAGTAGAAAAAAGCACTATAAATCCAATTAATATTTTACTTAAATATCTCATTATTAACACGCTAATTACTCGAATCAAGTATGGCTTTATATTCAGGCAAAACATCGATCAATTGTTTTACTGCCGAAGACATATCTGTTTTCAGGCTGCCACCTGCTGCATTGGCATGACCTCCCCCATTGAAATAAGCCTTTGCGACCTCATGAACCGAAAAACTTCCTTTAGAACGGAAAGAGAAACGGATGGTGTCCTTTTTCTCTGTGATCAATACCGCCATTTTTATATTTTTCATCTGCAATGGATAATTGACAATACCCTCAGTGTCACCAATCTGAAAATGAAATTTTTGCAAATCTTCCTTGGAAAGTTGAATTATTGCAGTAGAAAACTCTTCAAAAACTAGCATACAGTTGCTAATAGCATGGCCTAGCAAGCGCAATCGATTTTCGGAAAAGGTATCGTAAACTTGTTGATGTACCCAAACAGCATCTAGTCCAGAACGCACTAGTTTTGCAGCAATTTCAAGTGTTTCAGCCTGATTAATTGCATAACTGAATGAACCTGTATCTGTCATAATTCCGGTAAAAAGAGCCTGAGCAATAGCATTATCGATGTATTTATCGAAGTCGTAATAGGCAATAAACTCATAAATAAGTTCGGCAGTACTTGAAACGCGGGTGTCAGAGTAGGCCCAGAGGAATGCGTCAAGTTCCGGTTCCCGGTGATGATCAATAAGGATGCGCGGTACAGTCAGCTTAAAAAGATCATCCTGCAAGGATCCTGAGCGATGTAAGGCATTATAATCCAGGCAAAACACCAAAGTAGCGGCTGCCAGAACAGCTCTGCTGCCTTTCACATCCTGTTCAAAAACAAGAATTTCATCTGCTCCCGGCAGCCAGGCCAGAAATTCAGGAAAATGATTTGGAGCTATGATGTGAACATCATGATCAAGTTTTTGCAAAAATTGACCAAATGCAAGTGCTGACCCAATGGCATCGCCATCCGGATTGGTGTGCACGGTAATAACAATCTGCTGGCGGCTATTTAATAATTCTGCTATACCTTTTAATATCAAGCTTTTATCCATGGAAATAATTTTCACTTTAAAATACAAAACTAGTGATTAATCCCAAGCCATTATTAAAGAATGTTGTATCAGGTATAAAACTACGGTTGCATATATTCCCGTTTAATTTTATAGATGCTCTAGCAAACTGGATTAGTCAAGATTAGGTCAGCACTTCAAAATTAACAAAAAGCAGTACTTTTGCCGTCAATTCTTAAAATAAATCAACAATTATGAGTGGAAATATCACATTTACAATGGTTAAAC
This sequence comes from Bacteroidota bacterium, assembly GCA_018830105.1. GTDB lineage: Bacteria > Bacteroidota > Bacteroidia > Bacteroidales > F082 > UBA5536. The sequence goes on along the minus strand of JAHJTC010000004.1, from coordinate 291,604 downwards.
CAGCTGCGGTAGCAGATGGACATGCTGCCGCAATTTTAGCAAAGATTTCAGCAGGTGGTTTTCGAATTAAAGCACTAAAAATGACTCGTTTAAGCAAAGAGCAAGCTGAACGTTTTTATGAAGTTCACAAAGAAAGGCCATTTTATGGAAGCCTTGTCAAATCAATGAGTTCAGGACCAATTGTTGCTGCAATACTTGAAAAAAACAATGCTGTTGAATCGTTTCGTGCCTATATTGGTGCTACGAATCCTGCGGAAGCTGCTGACGATACAATTCGTAAGATTTATGGTAAGTCAATAGAAGACAACGCAGTACATGGTTCAGATAGTGATGAAAATGCTTGTATTGAATCAGCCTACTTCTTCAGTCAGTTTGAGCAATTTTAGATTGCCTAGGTGTTAAAACCTCAAAAGATTGATCTGCATACACTAAAATAATTTTCTGTATGTCAGCATCCAACTCACTTAATAAAGCTCCCTGTTCGTTCAGTGGAGCTTTTTTTGTGGCATTTGTTGCATTTTTAGCTGAAGTAATTGCTTCCTTACTTTCTTCAGCTAATGAAAAAGCATCACCTTCCATCATTGTTCCGCTAGCTGTTTGCTGAATTTCCTGCTCAAATAAGGCCTGCTGCGGCCTTTTTTCAGTGCTTCTAGGCGATGAAACAGTCATTGGTCCTTCACCAAGAATAAGCCAGTCGAGATTAAACTCAGGAAAGTTCTCCTTTAATTTCATGACAAAATCCAAGCTTGGCTTATTTCGTCCGGATAATAAATGAGAAATTCCTGACCGCTGCACCTCAAGTTGATCGGCCAATTGCGTTGCGCTCAAATTTTTTGCCCGCATAATATGCGCTATTCGATCTTTTAACATAATAGATCAACTGTGTTAAATTTTCAACATGGTAAAGAATTCGCAGATTATCATGCATCCAATCAATAAATCTGTAAACTATTTAGTTACAAAGATAACAATTAATACTTTACTTGTGTAACTTACAGTAACATTACATGTGTAACTTATCCTAAGGCAATTATATCCTTAAAGTAAACTGTAGATAAATAACATTAGTATACACAATAATAGGACTTTAAGACAACATTATAGTGATTATTAGAATATCTATGTAAAATGTACTTTGATTAAAGTGATTATTTATTTAAAACAATTTATAATACTGAATATCAGATATTAAATACAATATTTTAAATAATTGCAAAAAAATTACAGCGCTATACCTTGAGTGATTTAATTAACTTGATGTTACATGGGTAACTCTTTTTTGTATATCTCTGATAATGTGTATTATAAATATTAAAATTGTTTACGTTTGTACAATTGTAACATATGAGTACATCTGTAACTTTTTTAAAATCATCACTGCATTTTAATTTTTTTATCAAGAATTTCACTGACATTTAAAAAGGTTATTTATTTTTGAGCCAAACAACTGATCCATGAAAATCAAAATTTTACTAATCCTTCTTCCCTGCATTCTGGTTTTTCAAAAATGCGGTTTTGCACAAGCAGAGGAAAACGAAAAATTTTATTTGTCACTAAATGAAGCTGACAGCGCTACTATTGCCAGCATGATAAATCTTTCTACCCGACTTTACAGAAATGAACCTGAGAAGGCTTTATCATTAACCAGTAAAGCCCTTGAGCTGGCAACAGCCAATCAAAATGTTTTTCTTCAATCAAGGGCGCACAGCATCACCGGGGTAATTTTAAAAAATCAGGGAAAGTTTGCAGAAGCGCTGTCATCGCATTATAAATCAAAAGAAATTAACGACAGTCTAAATCTGTTGCGTGCGTTGGCTTCCAACTACAACGATATCGGAATAATTTATAAAACCATGGGGGAATTTGATATCGCGCTCGAAAGCTATTTGAAGTCCAATGCCATCTGTGTCGAAATTGGTTTGGATCGTGGTACGATTATGTCCTTCAATAACATAGGAACCATTTATGAAGCGAAGAACAATTCCGAAAAGGCTATTTATTATTACAATCTGGCATATGAAAAGGCCGTTGAAAGCGAAATACTTGATGCGCAAGCCATTGCCTTAAACAATCTGGGCGAAATTTACGCAACGGAAGGTGACGGAAAAACTGCTCAGGATTTTTTTCGGCGAACACTCGCAATCGACCAGAAAACCAATGACAAAGTAGGATCTTCTTATTCTATCTTAAATCTGGCAGGAACATTTATCGGGCAAAAAGCCTGGGACAGTGCTTTATTTTATTACGACAAAGCTGAGCAATTGGCGCGTGAATTAGAAGCCAATCAGCTTCTCATCCATGTATATCACGGGAAAACAAAAGTGATGGAGGATCAGGGGGAATTTGAAAAGGCACTCGAAATGAATCGCTTAGCAGAAGCCTTCAAGGATTCCCTCTACAACGAAACCAGAACACAGCAATTAGCTGAAGCCGAAGCCCGCTATGAAGCTAAAAAGAAAGATCAGGAAATAGCCCTGCTGGAACAAGACCGTATGTTGAAAGATATAACCATTAAGCAGCATTATGCTGAGCGCATCGCACTGGTGAGTTTGATCGTATTAGGAGCATTGATAATTTGGTATCTCTTCAAAAGAAATAAGGCCAGACAAAATGAATTATTTAGCCGAAAACTTATCAAACAGAAAGAACTGAATCTGAAAACCATTGTAGAAACGCAGGAAACAGAACGAAAACGTATCGCCAAGGATTTACACGATGGAATTGGTCAAACCCTTTCGGGCATAAGGCTGGCCATGGAAAGCCTGAGTTTGAACCTTAAATACAATTTACCTGAAGAAAGTGAACAAATTAAAACACTCACCCAGCATATCGATGGCGCCTGCAAAGAGGTACGTGCCATTTCGCATCAGATGATGCCACGAATTTTGCAGGAAGATGGAATGATTCCGGCCATTGAAGATATGCTTGAAAAATCTTTTAAATATTCCTCAATAACTTACCAATACGAACATTTTGGAATTGATAAACGTTTTTCAGAAAATGTGGAGGTCAGCTTGTACCGCATCGCTCAGGAGTTGATCAACAATATTATAAAGCATAGCGGCGCCAATAGGGTTCATGTACAGCTTTTCAGACTTAAAAAGATGCTTGTCTTACTTATTGAAGATAATGGGAGCGGTTTCGAGTTCGAAAAACAAAAAAATAAAGGAATAGGCTTGATGAATATCACCAGTCGTGTTGAAACAGTTCATGGAGAGTTTAATCTGGAACCCAGCCCTGACAGCGGGACATTGGCGACAATCAGAATTCCCATCGTTTAATTTTTTAGAATCGCTTTTTTTTATTCGCCACAACTTATTAATTATGATGAAAAAAATTGAAGTACTTATAGCCGATGACCATCAGATGGTAGCAGAAGGCATCAAAACTTTGGTTGAATTTGATGGAGAAATGGAGGTAAAATACATCGCACCGCATGGCAGGGAATTGCTTCGACTTCTTAATTTTACTGAGCCGGATATTGTTTTGATGGACATTGATATGCCGGTTATGAATGGTTTGGAAGCCATGCAACAAATACACAAGAATTTTCCGGAAACCAAAGTGATAATATTAAGCATGCACGAAGAGAAAGGTCTTGTAAAAAAAATGACCGATGCCGGAGCAAAAGGATTCCTGTTTAAAAATTCTGAGAAAGAAGAGCTTATTTGGGCTATTAAAACAGTACTCAATGGCCGAACCTATTTTACGAGCAAGCTGACCCTGAATCTTATCAACCAAAGCACATCAGGAAATATAAGTGATGGCCCTGATAAAATAATTGCAACACTGACTGAGCGGGAAATTGAAATTTTGAAATGGATCGCTGATGGTTTATCCAATAAAGAAATCGGCGAAAAATTGTTTATCAGTCACCGAACTGTTGATACACACCGCACAAACCTGATGAAAAAGCTTGAAGTAAATAATATTGCCGGATTGATCCGATACGCCCTAAAAAATGGTTTTGTAAACTAAAGGTATGTCAGCTTTTTTGGTATCCAGTCCGTTGATTACCTGATGGTAATTACAGACATCAACGGATAATTCAAAAAACAAGCTTAGCTTAAGTTTGTCCTGATTTTTAAAGTTTGATTAAAACTAGCATTTTGCCATCTGTCTGTAGAAACAGGCAAAGCAGAAAATGTCATACTCCCCTATCAATTAACTTGTTTGAAGGCTTTGAGGTTTTCAAGTTAATACCGGGGGAGTTTTTTAGTTCTTCAACAATTTAACCGCTTGCTGGTCTGATGCTGTTGACAAAACCAACACATAAAACCCACTATCTAAACCATTCAATGCCAGCGCAATATTTCCAATGTTGTTTCTATCTACCTGCATTTGAGCGAGTACCCGGCCTGAGAGATCAAAAATCCTTGCCTGCAATACCGTATCCATCAAAAGCACCACTTTTACCTGATCAGCAAAAGGATTTGGGCTAACTTTTACAAAACGCGGACCGGCCTGCTGACCATTTTGAAGCGTTGTTAGCACAGAATTTGCCTGTTCAAAATCAGGAATACCATATCCGTAATATTCATTAGGGGCAATTAAATTATCTCCACTTTGCATGATAGCATCTTTAATCTCAAGGTTAGTGTATGAGGGATTTGCCTGCCACAGGCAAGACGCCATACCTGCCAGAACCGGCGAGGAAAAAGAAGTGCCGCTCCCTGTTGTATAACTGCTGCTGCCCGATGCCAATGCTGTATTTTGCCCCATGGCCATCACATCAGGTTTTATGCGACCATCAAAAGTTGGGCCGATGGAGCTGAACGAAGCACGCTGTCCGTTACCATCAACTGCACCGATAGAGAATACTTCGTTGCCATCGGCAGGTGCTCCAATATAAGGAAAGCTGCTCGATGAGCCGGAATTGCCAGCGCTGTTTACTACCAAAATACCTTTGCTGGCAGCAATATCTGCTCCAATCGTCACAACATTTGTTTCACCATCCATATCGGCATAAGTGTGATCCCATTGCGGTAAATCGAAATCGATATAGCCCAATGACGAATTGATAACATCTGCTCCAACGCTATCGGCAAATTCGGCTGCTGAAACCCAGTTGTATTCTTCTAAAACATTTTCGGAATAAACATATTCCGAGCGCAGCAACCAGTAGGAAGCTCTTGGTGCTGTGCCAATTAGCTGACCTGGGCTATAAGCTCCCATCGTACTTAGCACAGAAGTTCCGTGCGAACTTTCATTAAAAACACTTCCACCCGGATGGGCAAAATCTTTGGTACCCAAAATCTGATTATTGATCCACAAGCTGTCAAAAGCAGGATGCACATCAACCTTATCAAAACCGCCATCTAAAACAGCAATCACCATGCCTTCGCCGCGATAACCATCTTCATGCAATGGAATTCCATTGATCTGGTTGATCTGAGTAAAGCCATTTCCGTAGTTGAAAAAATTTTGTGACTTAAAATTCGCAACAGGATCGAGCTTACCTTCATCCCAATTCTCCGCTTCAAAAAATTGTTTTGGCATGGGCTCTGCATAATAATCGACCATTTTTCGCGTCTCGGCCACATAAGGCAATGCCGCAATGGCATCCAACACATCAGAATCAGCCGTTTCAATACTTACTCCATTCAACCATTTAGAGGTGAATAGTAAGCCAGCTCCCGCATTTTCAACACCTTCAACATAAGAAGGATTTACAGGTAAATCATTCTCCGTAAACTCAATCCCTTGATTTGCACGGCGCTGTATGGCACGTTCGGTCAAAAACGCTTCTGGTTCATCCAATGTATAAGGTGTTCCTGCTTTATCGGTAAATTGTATCCAATATTTGTCAGGCGCAACCTGAGCCATCAAAATATTGATACTGAATAAACTAAGTAAAATAAAACTCGTAAAATACTTCATTATAGCGTGATTTAGTAAATATCTTTGCCCACAAAAATAAGTTTTCTTATTGATCGGCAAGAATAATGCGATTATTTTCTGGATTTACATCCGGGATTTGGCCATGTCCGAGCACAACTTCTTTGATCGTTTTATTTTTGTCGAAGGCAATCAAACAGCGATCGGCATTGGCTTCCCAAATTGAGGTAGATTCGCAAATAAGCTGTTGCGTTCCATCATCATAAAAAACTTCAAGACAGACAGGCAAAGGTAATCCGCCATTGTTTTCAACAACAATTTGATTATCTGCAGTAATTTTTCGCAGACTCAAATCAGGATAGGCATTATCGTAAAACCACGGATGAAAAAACCAGGATAAATCTCTGCCTGCTACCATTTCGAAGCTTTTAAAAAAATCGGTAGGCAATGGATGCTTTCCAGCCCAGTTTACCATATAAAAATGCAAAGCCTCCTTAAAAGCTGCTGCACCCAATGCATCCTGCAAAAATGCATAGGCAAATGCCGGTCGGGTGTACGATCCAAGCCTGAGGCTGCCATAGTCAGCAGCCAGCATCTGGTTTGGAATCATAGGTGGAATATCATTTTCAAAGCCGGCAATTCGCTCATAAGTATAGACCATACCTTCCAAATAACCATAATCAGGAAACAAACTGTCCACCATTACCTGCGGCCAAATAGTAGCCCAGCCTTCATCCATCCAGGCATATTTTTTTTCATTTGTGCCCATATAAAATGGCATATAGCTATGAGCAATCTCATGAAAGGTGAGTCCAAAAGCCTGCGCCGGAATTGCCGGATCGCCATTATTTGCCATCATAGGTGTTTCCATTCCTCCGGATTTCCTGCCATTCAAAAATGTTGTCATCTGTGGATAGGGAAAGGCAAGCCCCGGTTCATAACGCGACATATAATCAATGCTTTGACGTGCATAGGCTGCAACTCTTTTGCCAGAATAAGATTTTTTGGGATAAACCGCCGATATCAAAACTTTTTGCTTTGAGCCTGCGCGAACCTCCAAACCTGAGGCATCCCAGTTAAAACCGCGTGCAACAGCAAAACTGAAATCCGGCACTGCCTGTGCAGCAAAGGTATAGGTATATTTTTCGGCCTTTTTGAAAACAGCATCATTCGTGTAATCTTGCTGCGAAATAATAGAAACAATAGTTTCTGATGAACCGGCAGCTTCTATTTTTTGAGCAATCTCTTTTGTGAAAACACTTTTGGCATTTTCAAGCATCCCTGTTGCCCAAACAATCCAGCCATCAGGTACTGTAACGGAGACCTCATAATTGTTAAAATCATTATAGAATTCAACGCTTCCATTGTAATTAATCCTGTCCCATCCGTCAATGTCATCATAAACAGCTATTTGTGGATACCAATACGCCACAAAAAAAGATGAATCGCTATATTGCCCCATGCGCACCGGCCGTTTTGCAGAAATGCTCACCTCCCAGTTGATTTCAACAATAACACTTTCTTTGGGACTGAGCGGCGTTTTGAGTGGCAGTAATAGTTTTGTTCCCTGAACCGACCACTTTTTGTCAGCTGCAACATAACGTTCGCCCTGTAGTTGTATCTCATGAATTACAGTACCCTCATTAACTGCGTCCATTCCAAGATCCCAATCGCGGCTGTTTCCTTTGCGAAAAATATCCTGATAGAGGTTAAATACCAGATACTTGAGCGTATCCGGGCTTTCATTAAAATAAGCTATCTCAGCATGGCCTGTCACAAGATTTTCATCGGGGATAAACTCAGCCTCCATGGTATAGGAAGCATGATTTTGCCAGTAATTTTGGCCCGGCAAGCCTGTCAATGTTCTGGTTTGTTGCTCGATGGCATCAATTAAATTCCTGGATAAGTGGTAATTACCCTTTTGTGCGATAACACCAACATTCAATACCATTAGATTGATGGCTAAAAAAAATTTTACAGCTTTCATTTGAAATTATTTGGCCTCGAAATTAAGAAAATCTGTTTATTAAGTTGCCACTATCCAGTTAAAGGTTTTTTAGGGGTTGATGGGTTGATGGGTTGATGGGTTGATGGGTTTCTGTTTTTTTGACAGTAAGCAGATATTCCGTTATTTTGTATGCAAATTGATGTCGTCAACAAGATTAAAAAGATGATAAAAAGTATAAATCCCTATACCAAAAAGATCATAGGGGAATATGAGTCATTTTCTGACCAAAAAATAGATCAGCTCATCGCTGAGCAGCAAGAGTCCTTCCAAAGGTGGAGATTGTTTTCTTTTGCAAAGCGCTCTAAACCAGTTATTAAACTTGCAGGGTTATTAAAAAAACATGAAAACGAACTTGCCAGCTTGGTTACCAGTGAAATGGGAAAGCCGATAAGCGAGTCGGTTGCTGAAATCAGAAAATGTGTCTGGTTATGTGAGTATTATGGTAATGAAGGCGAAAAATACCTGGCTCCCGAATTGGTGCATACAGAAGCACAGGAATCCGTGATAAGTTATGAGCCAAAAGGAATAATTTTCGGCATAATGCCATGGAATTTTCCTTTTTGGCAGGTTTTCCGTTTTGCAATTCCCACACTTTTAGCCGGTAATGCCGTACTGCTAAAACATGCGCCTAACGTAAGCGGTTGTTCGCTGGCAATTGAAAAACTGCTATTGGAAGCTGGTTTTCCTCAATCGTTGTTTAGCGTGGTGATTCTTGAAGCTGAGCGCTCCGAGATGATTATTAAACATCCTGATATTCATGGTGTAACAATAACTGGCAGCGCCAACGCGGGTGCTGCTGTGGCCTCGTTGGCTGGCAAATACCTCAAAAAGTCGGTAATGGAACTTGGAGGCTCTGATCCCTTAATCGCCTTTGCAGATGCCGGACTTGCAGCATGTTGCGAGGCTGCAACCAGCTCCAGAATGATAAATGCAGGTCAGGTTTGCATTGCAGCGAAGCGTTTTCTGGTAGAGCGCAGTATTTTTGAAGAATTTGTTCAACATCAAAAAACCGCTTTGGTAGCTCTTTTAATTGGTGATCCTTTGGATTCAACTACTCAAATAGGCCCCATGGCCAGGCCTGATCTGCTGGATCAGCTTGATCAGCAAGTGAAAGAATCAGTGAAAATGGGGGCTACAGTCGTCACAGGAGGTGAAAAATGGAAAAAAAACAGTGCCTGCTATGTGCCCACATTATTGACCAATGTCAGTTTTGATATGCCCGTTTTCCGGGAAGAAACCTTTGGCCCTGTCGCGGTAGTCATTCCCTTTGATACAGCGGACGAAGCAATCAAAATAGCAAATGACACAGCCTATGGATTAGGTGCAAGTGTTTGGACCAGCGATCCTGCTAAAGCAAAATACGTGGCCAGCCGGCTTGATGTTGGAGCAGTTTTCGTAAACAGCATTACCAAATCAGATCCCAGGTTGCCTTTTGGCGGCACAAAAAAATCCGGTTACGGGCGTGAGCTAGCCCATTTTGGAATGATTGAATTCACCAATATTAAAACCACCTGGATACAATGATGCATATCGATATAATCACCATTTTTCCTGAAATGTTTCAGGGGCCATTTTCCGTATCCATCATTAAGCGGGCTATTGAGAAACAACACATTGCTATTCAGCTTCATAATTTAAGAGACTACGCAACCGACAGGCACAAAAAGGTTGATGACTATGCTTTCGCAGGTGGAGCCGGAATGGTGATGTTGATTGAACCTGTTGACCGTTGTATTTCAGCTTTAAAGGAAAAACGGCAATATGACGAAATCATTTATATGAGTCCCGATGGATTGTTGCTTGATCAGGACCTAAGCAATAAATTGTCTCTGCGAAAAAACCTGATTTTGCTGTGTGGCCATTACAAAGGCATTGACGAACGCATACGGGAGCATTTGATCACAATGGAAATTTCGATTGGCAACTATGTCCTTTCTGGTGGCGAGCTTGCTGCTGCCGTATTGACGGATAGTATCGTACGACTAATTCCGGGCGTGCTGAACGACGAAACCTCTGCCCTCTCCGATTCCTTTCAGGATGGATTGGTTTCGCCACCCAGTTATACCCGACCCAGATCCTATAAAGGATGGGACGTTCCCGAAATATTGTTATCCGGAAATGAATCAAAAATTGCGGCCTGGAAATTAGATCAATCCCTGAGCAGGACATCAATCCGACGTCCTGAATTCTTCGACAAGCTTAAAAAAAATAAGTGATCGCTTGGGTGTTCTTAATAATTTTGTATATTTGCACTCATTTTTGAGTTGTGCACATCTAATAATATCTATCTAAAAATGAGCAAGAACGCCTTAATACAGTTTGTAGAAGATCAGGTAACCATGAAAGAACTTCCAGTATTTAGTGCTGGTGATACCATTACTGTTACCTATAAAATCATTGAAGGAAATAAAGAGCGCCTCCAGAAGTTTCAGGGTGTTGTATTGCAACGTGTTGGCCAAGGCCCTACAGAAACTTTCACGGTAAGAAAAATATCGAATAATATTGGAGTAGAAAGAATTTTTCCTGTTGCCTCACCTTTCATTCAAGAAATTGAAGTGAATAAAAAAGGAGCCGTTAGAAGAGCTCGAATTTTCTATTTGCGTGCACTCCGTGGCAAGAAAGCAAGAATTAAAGAAGCACGCCGCTAAAAATATTTTTGGTTGTTTTAAGAGTCCTGGCGATTTTTCGTCAGGACTTTCTTTGTTTATTCCCCAACCCAAAAGATCGTTGGTCTTAAACCACTTAGGCCAATCAGCGGCTATTGAGCAGCAATCCGTTGCCTGATTATTTCGAAGCAGACCCAGGCTGGCGCAGATCCGTGCCCATACATTGTCCTTTAAAAAATACTTTCATCCAGTTCCGTTTGGTTTTTCTTATCCCCCAGCTGGCGCGGATCTGTGATCCGTGTCCGTATAATTTCCATTTAAAACTCCTTTCGTTCATTTTCGTTTTTCTTACCGCACAACAAATTTCCCTGCCTGGTGCCGGCCCCAGCTGGCGCGGATCTGTGATCCGTGTCCGTATAATTTCCATTTAAAACTCCTTTCGTTCATTTTCGTTTTTCTTATCGCCCCCAGCTGGCGCGGATCTGTGATCCGTGTCCGTATAATTTCCATTTAAAATTCCTTTCGTTCATTTTCGTTTTTCTTATCGCCCCCAGCTGGCGCGGATCTGTGATCCGTGTCCGTATAATTTCCATTTAAAACTCCTTTCTTTCATTTTAGTTTTTCTTATCGCACAACAAATTTCCCTGCCTGGTGCCGGCCTTCATGGCTGAGCTGATAAAAGTAAATTCCATTGCTGAACGACCTTAAATCAAGCACGGCTTTGCCTGACACCATTGGCAGGCTGGCAACTTTACGGCCGTAAATATCGATTATTTCCATAGGTGTTGATACAGTAATTTTATTCGCTTGCATTTCAAAAATGATGTAGTCTTTGGCGGGGTTGGGATAAACAGCCACTGCCAGCCCTGTTTCCTTTTGTTCGGGCAGACCCACACAGCTGTAAACCATGGTGGTTTTAGCAGTTGACCATGCCGATTCTCCGCAATCGTTCCAGGCGGCTGCGCTGATGTGTGCCGGCCCCTGGTAGCTGGTGTTCCATTTTACCATCGCCTGCAAGCTATCGGTAGTGAGGATACCGGCTTCGGCGGGCTCAAGCAGCCAGTGGTAGCCCCAGGCCGTGCTGTCGCCGGCTATTTGATAAACCGAAGTACTATCCACAGTATGGCAGAGCGTATCAGGGCCTGTGGGTGGCTGGGGTGTGGCAGGCATGTAGTGGGTGCAGTCTTTGAAGTTGTAGAGCCAGATTTGTCTGCCATATTCTTCGGATACGCAAGCCATATCGCCACTCAGGAGGCTGTCGGCAAGCTTGTATTTGCTTGCTCCGGCAGCGATAAGCCAGTTGTCGTCTGCCAGTTGCAGCACATTATCGGCAGGCTGTTCCCACCCGGCTCCTCCAAAACAACGGCTCCATAGCAGCTCGCCATCTGCTGAGAGGCGGCTCATCCAGATGTCGTAGCTACCTGGATGAAAACCCTGCACATCACCGTCTGATGACCGCGTTTCTGCTACTACCATAAAGCTGTTGTCCTGCATTTGGTATATACCTGCCGATGGGTCATCGTAATTACTACCGCCCAGACACTTCTGCCAAAGGATGTTTCCGATGCTGTCGATCCTTACCACCCAGATATCAGGCTTATCACCATAATGATAGCCCCATACATCCCCATCGTTGGGCGATTTCGTCGAAGCCAGGAAAATATAACCATTATCCAGTTCTATCACCCCTTGCTTTCCATAGTCTAATCCACTTCCTCCGTATAACTTTTGCCATTCAATTTCCAGCTTGGCATCCAGCTTTACAGCCCAAACATCGGATTGCCCTCCGTGGTGGTTTCCTTCGACCATGCCTTCAGCCAAGGTGGCTTTGGAGGCAAAGAAAAAACCTCCATCACGGGTTTCGGTGATATCAAAAATGTTGTTTTGATCCCTATTGCCGTAAACCCTGCTGTGTAAAATTTCTCCCTCAGGATTGATAATCAACAACCAATTATCAAGGACCCCATAGTTAACAGGCACATCCCCATCACCAGAAAATGTAGCGCTATAAGCCAGTATATTGCCATCGCTTAACAGCTTTAGTCTTGCAGCGTATTCTTCTCTGCTTCCACCATAACAGCGTTCCCAGAGGATATTGCCCTCGATGTCGATTTTTACGATCCAACGATCTCCACCGCCGTGGTTTCCTGACTGAACATCGCCATCGTTAGAATATGTTTTAATACTTAGGTAGTAATAACCCTGCTTGTCGGATAGTATATCTCCGGCCAACTCTTCATATGATCCACCATAAATACGCTTCCATAAAAGATTGCCTTTTCTATCAATATGATATACAATCACATCACGAAAATAATCAAAATTGGGGTCAACATTGTAAATTCTTGCCAGCACAAGATATCCCTGAGGTGTTTCTGTTATTGCAACTGCTTCTTCATCCCATTCGCTTCCATAACACTGTTGCCAGCTGATTTGCCAGTTGTCCTGGGCATGTAAGGCAGTACTGCTAAGGAAAATAATCAGAAAGAAGATAGATAAAAATTGGAAGATTTTATAGTCTTTCATTTTTTTATTAATAATGTTTCCCGCTATGCCTTAGCATAGCGGGAAACTGTGAAATCTAATGGATAACTAACTTAACAGTTTTTTGCATGCCGGCTGTCTTTAGCACACAACTGTAGATACCAGCAGGCAACTTGCGGGTATCAAGCAAATGAGTACCCTGATTGCCTTGAAGCTGGATGCTTTGCAAAAGCCTACCCATACCATCATAAATTTCCAGTATAGCATGTCCGGCATCACCGGGCAATTGCCAACTAAACTGCGTCCAATCAGCTGCCGGGTTGGGATAAACAGCCACCACCAGTTCTGTATCCTTTTGTTCGGGCAGGCCCACACAGCTGTAAACCATGGTGGTTTTGGCGGTTGACCATGCCGATTCTCCGCAATCGTTCCAGGCTGCTGCGCTGATGTGTGCCGACCCCTGGTAGCTGGTGTTCCATTTTACCATAGCCTGCAGGCTGTCGGCGGTGATTGTGCCGGCTTCGGCGGGCTCAAGCAGCCAGTGGTAGCCCCAGGCCGTGCTGTCGCCGGCTATTTGATAAACCGAGATGCTATCCACAGTATGGCAGAGCGTATCCGGGCCTGTAGGTGGCTGGGGCATGGCAGGCATGTAGTTGGCGCAGTCTTTGAAGTTGTAGAGCCATATTTGTCTGCCATATTCTTCGGATACGCAAGCCATATCGCCACTCAGGAGGCTGTCGGCAAGCTTGTATTTGCTTGCTCCGGCAGCGATAAGCCAGTTGTCGTCTGCCAATTGCAGCACATTATAGGCAGGCCGTTCCCACCCGGCTCCTCCAAAACACCGGCTCCATAGCAGCTCGCCATCTGCTGAGAGGCGGCTCATCCAGATGTCGTAGGCGCTATTACCTGAAGACCCCCCATGATGATAACCCTGCACATCACCGTCTGATGACCACGTCTCTGCCACCACCATAAAGCTGCTGTCCTGCATTTGGTATATACCTGCCATCGGGTAATCGTAATTACTACCACCCAGACACTTCTGCCAAAGGATGTTTCCGATGCTGTCGATCCTTACCACCCAGATATCAGGCTTATCGCCATAGTGATAGCCCCATACATCCCCATCGTTAGGCGATTTCGTCAAAGCCAGGAAGATATAACCATTATCCAGTTCAATCACCCCTTGCATTCCATAGTCTGACCCGCTTCCGCCATACAACTTTTGCCATTCAATTTCCAGCCCGGCATCCAGCTTTACAGCCCAAACATCGTCTTGCCCACCGTGATAATCTCCTTCAACCATTCCTTCCACCTCTGAAGCCTTGGTGGCAAAGAAAAAACCTCCATCACGGGTTTCGGTGATGTCAAAGATATTGTTCTGCCCAATATTGCCAAATACACGACTTTGTAGTATTTCTCCATCAGGATTGATAATCAATAACCAATTATCAAGGGCTCCATAGTTGACCGGAACATCCCCATCACCAGAAAATGTAGCACTATAAACAAGAATATTGTTGTCACTTAGCAATTTCAGTCGGCCGGGGTAGTCATCCCTGCGGCCACCATAACAGCGTTCCCAGATGATATTGCCCTCGATGTCGATTTTTACGATCCAACGATCTCCAGAACCATGGTTACCCGATTGCACATCTCCATCATTGGAATAAGTAGCGATACTCAAGTAATAAAACCCATTAGGATGTGCAAGTATGTCACCTGAATACTCATATTCTGAACCACCAAAAGTCCGCTTCCATAGCAATACACCCTTTTTATCGACATGATAAACAACGACATCATCTTTTTTTTCTGATTCAGCATAATCTACATCACCTAAAATCATAAACCCTACTGGCGTGCTACATACCGCTACTGCTACCTCCGAATCATCTATGCTGTAATGGCATTGCTGCCAGCTGATCTGCCAGTTATCCTGGGCATGCAAAGCATTACTGCTAAGGAAAATAATCAGAAAGAAGATAGATATAAATAGGAAGATTTTATAGTCTTTCATCTTTTTATTAATAATGTTTCCCGCTATGCTAAGGCATAGCGGGAAACTGTGAAATCTAATGGATAACTAACTTAACAGTTTTTTGCATGCCGGCTGTCTTTAGCACACAACTGTAGATTCCAGCAGGCAACTTGCGGGTATCAAGCAAATGAGTACCCTGATTGCCTTGAAGCTGGATGCTTTGCAAAAGCCTACCCATACCATCATAAATTTCCAGTATAGCATGTCCGGCATCACCGGGCAATTGCCAACTAAACTGTGCCCAATCAGCTGCTGGATTTGGTTCAGCTTTGAGTTGCAGACCCATAGCATCGGCCAGCTTGTCGGCAGAAATGGGTTTAGTTGATTTAAGGACAACCGATTCGGGTACATCAGGGCATTCAAAATAATGCTCACCGTAGGCATATTCAAGCATTGCCCTGGCTTTGCTTTGGGCATGAGGACTTGCGGTTTGGGCCAGCGAGCTGATCATGGCCAGTTCCTGTGCAGTCAGTTGCCTAATGTTCCGGTTTTGTTGCTCCAGGTCAACAGACATTTCCAACAGACTCATGTATTCTTCATGTGCTGCCAGCTGATCTCCTTCCAGCTGGTGCATGGCAGGCAATACTTCGGCAAAATCAAGTGCCACATCATAGGCTCCTTCGGCTATCCAGGTATTCACAATTTGTAAATCCATTTGGTAACCGCCTATATTGTCGTACCATTGCCTGAGTTGGTTGTAGTCGGTAATGCTGTCGAAAAGCAAACTACGTATGATACGCTGTGCTGACTTTACGTATTTCTCCTGGTAGTATGACATCTGGCTCTGCAGCACCGATTTGTAGGAGGATCCTGTAGCCACCTGTCCGAGTATTTCAAGCATATACTCAGGGAGCGGATCGCTTTTTTGCTCCAGGTAGCTCATCAACTCTTCTTTGCGCAATTCCTCGGGATTGGATGCCAATACCTCAAACTGCACGGCATCGGGAAACACATCAGACCTGTCGGTCATTTGTTTCAATACCTCATCTGAAAGATGCGGCGACGTGCCAAGCAGTTTACTGCGAAGTGTCCACATATCAGCAGGTGTTGCGGCTTGCAGGCTTGCAATTTCGGCCTGTGTATTGCCGTCATCGAGCAGTGAGTTATACAAAGTTTCTACGCTGTTGTAATCAGCTAAACCATCTGCATATTCAAGCTCCAATGCAGTTTTCTCCGCATCCGAGAGCGAAATACCCCCTCCACCACTGCCATGCTCTGGTAAACAGGGGTTGGGGTTCGATGCCAATATAGGTACAACATAAATATCAGTATATTCAGTTAGCGGTTGATTGTCAAGGTCTACATAATAATAGTTTATGTACTGTGTATAGTCATTCAGGAATTGAATGGTAGCAAAAGCAGGGTCAGTTAGTGTATTGCCGGAAGCCAGTAGCTGTTCGCCCACATTTCCTCTGATGCGTGATTCCTTTGAAAAATCTTTCACCCAAAAATCAATATCATTCAGCATATTCTCATTGCATTGATAGGATACTCCTGTTCTATCATCCGTTGACGTACTTCTGTTCACTCCAACAGCCATATTTCCTACACTCAAGCCATTAAACTGGTTGCGGTAGATATCATCATCCACTGAAGGGCAATTTGTTACCCTGATGCCTACGTAATCGCCCGGCTGTGCAGCACTGTGCCTGCTGAACCCATTGTTTTCGATCACAAAATTGACAGAAGCCAGAAGATCAATTCCCAAAGCACCTGATTTACCGCATTTTTCACAGTCGGTATTGTTGTATCCAATTTCAAAAGTGTTGTCCGTCATCACTGCCCCATCGGTGTTTGTGGCATAGATACCGGTGCTATTACTGATAAACAAGGTGTTATCTACCTCAAAATGAGTCGTCTTTCGTAAGCCATCATTATAAACCCCCACGGCTCTGTAGAAGCCCGTGAAGAGTGAGGGCAACAGGTTTTCATCGGGACAAGGGATTGTTTCAGGTTCACATTCAGGCAATACTCTAAAGGAGCTGTTATAGGCTGCAATGCCTTGGTTGTATGGCGAAACATCAGGTAATGGCATTACAGAGAAACTACAATTTTTAAACCGGACATCATTAATTTGGTTTAGGTCAATATGTTTAAAAAAGGTATTACCGGATATGTATTCATTGTTCAGCGAATAGCTGCAATCTGTAAAATGACTTAAGTTGGAATTCCGATATGGTATAAATACGACCGCTGCAGGGTTGTTGATAAATTGGCTGCCTTGTGCCACCACAATGCCACCACCACTACTCCAATCAAGCTCACCTGCTGCGTAGCGTTTGGCAACTGTTATAGCTGTTTCGGCGAAAGAAATCACGGCATCCTGCAAGCTCAGGCGCCCCTGATGATATACCCATTCTGGATTGATATATTCGGGTAATTGGCTTTCTTCGCTGTTTCCTCTCACCTCGATCCCTTTCCACAATTTGAAATCGGGGGCACAATACTTACTGTTTGTAAGGATTGTATTGTTTACAATCAGCTTAGCGCCGGGCTCAATGATGATGGAGGCATCGGGCCCAAATTCGTATTCGGAGTTGTTGATTGTGAGTGTTGCGCCATTATAAATGTGAATGCCTTTTTCGAAAGTGTAGAAATTATAGATGTATTCTTCATCGGGCAAGCTTTTATCTTCTGTGACTTCAAAATAAGTATCCGGAAAACTAAAATGGCTGTTATCAAGCTCGATTACGAAAGTGCCGGTTACGGTGTTAGCTTCAGGTGTAGCATTATCAGTGATTGTATATTCATAATTACCAGCAGTAAGCTCATAATTATAAAAACAGAAATCATCCACATCCCATTGCCAGTTTGCCGTTGGATTGGTACTAATCAGGTATGGAGCATCTTCATCATCAAAAGGGACGCCACCACTTACAAATATTTCTGCTCTTCCGTCATAATAATCAGGGCATGATTCGGGTTCTGTAGTCACCTGAACATCTAAAGGGGTATGCACCCGTTCGTTTTCGGGTAATATGTAATACTTTAGGTCTTCGAATGTTTTATAAGTAGTAACAGCCCTATTATCAGGAAACTGAAACACATCAGCTTGAAATGTACCTACGTTGGCGCCATATTGCAAAATTCTTCCCAGCTTTTTGCCGTCATTAGAAACGGCGTAAATATGTCCATCAGGTGCTGTTTGCAGATAGGTGCGGCTGTAGTTAGGTGTACTCGGGACGTAAACATCGCTTACCTGACCTGTTACAAAGTTTAGTTTAACAATACCCCTTTCCGTACATGAGGCATACAAAATGTTTTCTTCAAATTTAGAAAACTCTATACCACCAATACGCCCGTAATTTAAGCTGAAAACCTGAGTAGTATTTCCATTGATTGTAATAATTTCGTCATTATTCAAATCGGAACCATACTCCCCGTCAATCCATGCATAGGCATTGCCATTAGCATTTGTTGTAATTTCAAAGTTGTATGCATCAAAATCCTCATCACTCAATTCCGTATCTAACGAACTAAACAGTAAGGTTTCATCACTAACACCGCTTGCAGTAATTAAATATCTATAAAGTCCTGCTTGACCGTTTCCATCCTGGCCTTGAATGATAGCATAGAGGTGTCTTGAATTATTATATTCATTAGCTATTGAGAAACCACCATAAGTGAAATCAAAATTGGATATTTCAATCTCATCTGAAATAACAAATTCATCGCTTTCATTGACGGTTACATTGTAATATGCAAATGTATTGTATTCGTGGTAACTACCTTTCATAGTTACCATAATATACTTATCACTATGTCCAGGACATGGAATTATTTGGAATTCCGGCATAAAACCATCGTTGTATCTTGGCCATTCCTGTGGAGTGTTAAAATCATCATAGAATAAATTGTCAATTACATAAAAAACACGATCATAATTTTCATTATATGCTCCGGCTGATATTACTTGATTAGAATTTATTAAGGATACTAAGGCATCTTCAGTAATTCCTAATTCCGTAAAGTTTAGCTGGTACGCATCTGAAGTACTTGTTCCATGGTAACCTGCTGGCACAATCCAACTTCCATACATTTGCGGGAAAGCAGCATATTGTACAAATAACAAGATTACTACAAGAATTAAATTTTGTTTTAAATTTTTCATTTTGTTATGTTTTAATTGTTAATTGGATTGGTGTGATGGCTAAGCAACACTTTAAGATTATGAAGACAAGATACAGTGCATAGACCAAGTCAGCGTGTAAACTACTTTTGCAACTCTGTATATTGCACATCACTTTAAGACAGTGTACAGTGCGAAAAATTTCTTTACTTATGGCTTCATTTTTTCATAATTCGTGTTTTGGTTCATACTACATGTTCGTTAATTCCTGTTAACTTGTGTAGGATGGGATGCCAAACAACAATGAATTGCATGAATCGAGTGCAAATTTGTATTTATAGGTCAACAGTATTAACACGCTTCGAAACTAGCGGAATTTTTGTTGAAAAAAAAAGATTTTTATAAAGTGGTCTATTTTAGAATCAATACAAATAAGAAATGCACCGAATAGTTGCTTCAATAGCTTATTCAGCAGCAAGGCATTTGGCCAGCTGCAAAACAATCAAAAATCAACAAAATTCACCAAAATTTGGCTTAAGGCCCTGCTATGCGCGCTATAATCCGGCAGCAATCCGTTGCCTGACGATTTCGAAGCAGGCGATACCTGCCGCAACAGAAACATTCAAGGATTCCATAGCCCCCGGCATCGGGATTTTGAGGTGCACATCAGCTTTCTGCAAATAGGCAGCCGAAACGCCATCTTCTTCAGAGCCAAGTATAAGTGCCACAGGCCCTTCCAGGTCTTTCTCCCAAATACTGCTGCTGCTTTTCTCAGATACGGCAGCAATTTTCAACCCACTTTCTTTTAAGAAATCTATGCTGGTCTTTAAGTTTTCGGACCGACACACTGTCAAGTGCGACAGAGCTCCTGCTGAAGTTTTTAAAGCATCTCCAGTAATTAGCGCACTTCCCCTGGAAGGCAGCAAGAGCGCATCAGCTCCGGCAGCATAGGCCGTGCGGGCAATTGCTCCCAAATTACGGACATCCGTAATCCTGTCGAGGATAACAATAAATGGCATGCGTCCGGCCTCATAAATCATCGGAATAAGCTGTTCTATCGCTTGATAACTCACCGGCGAAACATACGCTATAACGCCCTGGTGGTTTTTGCGGGTAATCCGGTTCAGCTTTTCCAGTGGCACAAACTGAAAAGGGATACCGAGTTCGCGTGCATTTTTTGAGATTTGTTGCAGTTGGGGCGATCGTAAACCGCTTTGAATAAATAGTTTTTCAAATTCTTTTCCAGCCTCAAAAGCTTCTAAAACAGGATGTAATCCAAAAATATAATCTGCTGCCGATTTTTCCATTAGGGTTGATTAAGCCGCAAAAGTAGGAAAGATTTTACTGTGAAAACAGCTTCTTCTTTATTAGTTATTTGAAGTTTTGGTTCTGCTGCAAACCATCCTGATCTGTTTTAACAAAGTGTTTATAAAACATTTAACACTTTTGTGAAGTGATTTTTTGATTTCGGCGTGGTAAACCTCAAATTGATTGAAAAGAATTAAATCGCAGATTATCTGTATTTTATAAATATCAAGTTTCCTTTAGCGTTCATTATCAGAAGCTTAATCAAAGCACTAAACTTTCATACCTATTTACCGAACAACAATCTTTTTTTTATATTGCCCTTTGAAAAAGCGATCAAAAACTGTATTTTCGCTTTATAATAAAGCCTGATGAAAATATATTTTGCCTTGATTTCCTTGTTTTTGCTTTCTACTCCCCTTTCGGCCCAGCTATCTCAGGATGCAATGCCCTTGTCCGATATGGGTCTCGTCAAAACTTTTCTTCTGCAGCACATGGTCTATCCGGATTTTATTGCTGATGAAAAAATAAATGAGCAGGTAAGCCTTCAATTGAGCATTTCAGAAAATGGGACAATTCAAGCCATTGATGTTGTCCGGGGTATTCGTCCGGAGGCCAACAAGGAAGCGATAAGGCTGGCAAAGCAAATCATCTGGCTTCCTGCCAGGAAAAACGGCAGAGCGGTGTCGGGATTTGCTACGCTAAAAGTTCCCTTTAATTTCCGTGAGTTAAAAAAACGAAATCGCGCTGAGCTTGCAAAAGCACCTAAAAGCTTCGAAAAACCTGAGAGCGAATCTGAAAAAATATTTACTTTTGCCGATCTAAATCAGGCTCCCTATCCTATTTTGAATCAAAAAAAAATGACATTGAGTCAGTATATTTACCAGCATTTGAATTATCCGGCACAAGCATTTAGCAGTAGTATTTCGGGCACGGTAAGCCTGAAATTTGTTGTTGAAAAAAACGGATTACCATCCAATATCCTTATTAATGAGGCCGTTGGAGCTGGCTGTGATCAGGAAGCCATTCGTTTGCTGCATAGCATTGCCTGGATGCCGGGTCTTAAAAATGACAGCATTGTAAGAACCTGGAATACCTTAAATATTCAATTTAAACTGGGAGATAAGCGTCAGCAGGCCATTCCAAACAATCAGGGAACTAATTTTTAAAACTAAACGCAATAATTTCGATGAAAACAACTTCACTATTTATGATTGCTCTTTTGCTGCTAACATTCAGCACTTTAAATGCGCAAGAAGGAGACACCACAAGCAATTGGACTTCAAAAGGCAATGTAGGCCTGAATTTTTCACAAAGTCACCTGTCTAACTGGGCTGCAGGAGGCGAGAATGCACTCAACTGGCAAGGCATTTTAAACTATGGAATACGGTATGCCGACGACATTCAAAAATGGGAGAACAATGCTTCTTTTGCTTTGGGATACAGTCATTTATCAGATAGCAAAGCCTTAAAAACCGATGACAAGATCGAAATCAATTCCTTGTACGGCTATAAGGCAAGAGAAAAACTTTTTTATTCGCTGGAGTTTTCATTTAAAACCCAGTTTGCTGATGGTTTCGACTACAAAACAGATTCCAGCACAGCCATTTCCAGCTTTATGTCGCCGGGATATTTTACCCTTGGTATTGGGATGGAATATGTGCCTTCAAAAATGTTTTCCATCAACTTTGCACCAATTACAGGACGCATTACGATTGTAAGCGATCAAGATATGGCAGATAATGGCGATTTTGGTGTTGATCCGGCAACTTATGACGAAACAACCGGAGTAAAACTAACAGACGGCAAAAATATGCGCTTTGAGTTGGGTACTAAACTGATTGCTACCCTCAATGTTCCAGTCGCTGAAAACGTGAATTTTACTTCTAAACTTGAGCTATTTTCAGATTATTTGAAAAACCCGCAAAACATTGACGTTGACTGGCAAAATCTGCTTACGCTGAAAGTAAACAGCTGGCTCAGCACGAATATTTCGGCACACCTTATTTATGACGATGATATCATGATCACCGATAAAGACGGCAATACCGGCCCCAGAACACAGTTTAAAGAAGTGTTAAGCGTTGGCATCTCCTACAACCTGAAATAATTTTATGATAAAAATTGGTCTTCTATCGGATACCCATGGCTATATAAATCCGCGGGTATTCGATTTTTTTTCTTCCTGTGATGAACTTTGGCATGCCGGAGATATTGGAACAGAGGAGGTTCTGCTCGAACTTGAGCAATTTAAGCCACTGCGTGCTGTGAGTGGCAATATCGACAGTGCCCGCATAAAAACCATGGTGCCGAATCAGCAACTATTTACTGTTGAGAAAGTTAAAGTCTTTATGACACATATTGGCGGTTATCCTGGCCGCTATGCTTCCGGCATAAAACGTATCCTGCAACGCGAAAAACCTCAATTATTTATCTGTGGACACTCGCATATCACAAAAATAATCCATGATCCTGTTTTAAATGTACTGCATATGAATCCGGGAGCAGCCGGAAATCATGGCTTACATCAGCTAATTACCTTCATTAGGTTCGATATTAACCAAAGCAGCATCGAAAACCTGGAGATTATGGAGATAGACCGGAAAAAATTGATTAGCGCAAACGATCAGCCGAACGAATCAGTTTAAAATCTTTTCGTACCCCTCTGAGCGCTAAAAACAAAAAGACAAGCGCGATTAAGGGCAAGAAAATGCCAAAGTCGTAGGCAGGCTCCGAACCTGTAACCAACTTAATCTGTTCCACATAGTAGAAAAAAACCAATCCGATAAGCGTTAGATTAAATAAGATACTCAAACGTATCAGGCGCAGTTGCCCGTTTAGGTTTTTGTACATAAAAATGATCAGCAGCGGCAGCACAGTAACAATTGCTGACAATATCGCCAGTGGCAACAAACTAAATTCTGAGAAAATTAATTCGCTTCCGGGAACAAAATCCTGCACATGGGTCACAAAAAACTGCACAGTAAAATCGTTAAACCAGGCCAATGGGAAGAAAAATATCAATCCACTGGCAACAGCCGCTAAAAATAAAAACACGGTTTGAATTCGTTGTATCATCAGGCATCATTTTAAATTGCGACCGCAAATATAGAGAATCCGCCGTGTTAAAACTGATAAGTTTAGGTTTGATAAAAAAAAAGAAGAAAAAAAATCATTTTTCAATAAATCTTGTTTATATTTGCAACGCTTAAAAGAAATCCCGGACTGCTTCATGTTTTAACTTGGCTTCTAAAGAAGATTCATTGTTCTTTTCGCCTCAGAAATTATCTACGGATATCAAAAAAAAATACCCAAACTATTTAAAGAATTAAAATCTATTCCTATGTACGACATAATTGAGCTTAATAATAAGCTTGTAGGGGAATTAAGAGAAATTGCCAAAGAATTGGAAATTCCAAAAGTTGAAAAATTACTCAAACAAGACCTGATTTATAGAATCTTAGACCAACAGGCGTTAAATCCTGTTAAGGTTGCACCTAAAGAAAAACCGGCACCTCCAAAAGAAAAAACTGAGCCGGTGCAGGCAACAAAACCGGTAGAGAAAAAAACGCGTTCGCGTAAAACAAAATCCGCAAAACCTGTGGATAACAGCTCTAAACCTAAATCAGATCCCAGCCCTAAAACCGAAAAGACAGCCCAGGCTGAAGCTCCGGTGACTAAAGCAGCGGAACCTAAACAAATAGAAAATAAACCTAAGCCTGAAACTTCAGCTAAGCCTGAACCTACAGCTAAGGTTGAAAATGCAGCTAAGGCTGAAAGCAAGCCTGATGTAGAAAATACGCCTAAAACAGAAGCCGAAAAACCACGAGTTATTCCAAAGCCTGTTATTGAAGAAAAGGGAAGCGCAAGTCAGCAGGAAAACACAGAAAAATCAGGTCAAAAGAGACCCCGCCTTATCAAACCCAAAACCAACTTAACGCCGCTTGCTGATGAAAACATCACTTCGGAAAAAGAACAAAAGCCTGCTGAAGCAGAGACAGTTGCTTCACAACCTTTAGAAAATCAGGCCAAAGAGTTTAAACCTCAAAAAGATTTTGCTCCCAAAAAAGAAATCCATGTTCCTCGTGAGCGTCGGGATTTGCAAAAAGATAATCAGAAAGCCAAAAGAGAAGAATTCAGGTTTGAATTTGACGGCATCGTTGAGGCCGAAGGCGTGCTGGAAATTATGCCTGACGGCTATGGTTTTATGCGGTCATCAGATTACAATTACCTTAATTCTCCTGATGATATTTATGTGTCACAATCACAGATCAAGCTTTTTGGTCTTAAAACAGGCGATACCATCAGCGGAACAATACGCCCTCCAAAAGAAGGAGAGAAGTATTTCCCACTGATTAAAGTAGATATGATCAACGGCCGTTTGCCGGAAGAAGTGCGCGACCGCATACCTTTCGACTACCTTACACCACTTTTCCCGGAAGAAAAATTTATTCTTACCGGTCATAAAGACAGCAGCATTTCTACACGTATCATGGATATGTTTGCTCCGATCGGGAAAGGTCAGCGCGGACTAATCGTTGCTCAGCCCAAGACAGGTAAAACAGTGCTCTTGAAAGAAGTAGCCAATGCCATTGCCAGTAATCATCCCGAAGCCTACCTCATCATTTTATTGATTGATGAACGGCCTGAAGAGGTGACCGACATGGCACGCAGCGTAAGGGCTGAAGTGATTTCTTCCACTTTTGATGAGCCTGCCGACAAGCATGTGAAAATTGCCAATATCGTGCTTGAAAAAGCAAAAAGACTCACAGAATGCGGACATGATGTAGTAATCCTGCTCGACTCAATCACCCGTTTGGCCAGGGCCTATAACACAGTTTCGCCCGCTTCAGGTAAAGTGCTTAGTGGTGGTGTTGAAGCCAATGCCTTGCAGAAACCAAAACGTTTCTTTGGCGCTGCCCGCAAAATTGAAAACGGCGGC
The DNA here is from genome assembly GCA_018830105.1 of Bacteroidota bacterium. Classification (GTDB taxonomy): domain Bacteria; phylum Bacteroidota; class Bacteroidia; order Bacteroidales; family F082; genus UBA5536. The sequence continues at coordinate 266,311 of JAHJTC010000004.1, read as the reverse complement.
TCGCTCACGATCATTGCCACTGCCCTGATTGACACAGGATCAAAAATGGATGAAGTTATCTTTGAAGAGTTTAAAGGTACCGGAAATATGGAGCTCCAGCTTGATCGCAGGCTTTCGAACAAAAGGATTTGGCCAGCTATTGATATCGTTTCTTCCAGCACACGTCGTGAAGATTTATTGATCGATAGAGAAGCAATGCAACGTATCTGGATTCTAAGAAACCACCTGGCTGACATGACACCGATCGAAGCAATGGAGTTCCTTAAAGACAAAATGCGTTATACTGACTCCAATGAGGAATTTTTAATTTCGATGAACAGCTAAAGTTTTCGTTTGAAAAATATCAAAGCCGACTCAGTCACACTGAATCGGCTTTTTCGTTTTAGGTATGTTTTGGCAAGTCTAAAATGCTGCCTCAATATCTTCATGAGATAAACCGTTAAAACTTCCGGAACTCATAAATGCCACTACAATTGGGCGCTTCGAAATGTGGTTCAAGGATGCTATTAACTGCTTCTTGTCACGAACAACCTTGATGCGATCCATGCCAAATGCAGTGCTGATTCTGGCATCTTCCATCAATGAAAGTCTTTTAAGACTCACTGCATGAGGATCATAAAAAATAATTGCTTCGTCAGCAGTAGCAAGGCTTTCATGATAATGATCAATAAAGTCTTCACTTAAACTACTAAAAGTATGCAGCTCAAAACAAATCAAAAGATGGTGATCAGGATATTGTTCGCGCAGGGCCTGTGTTGTTGCTTTCAGTTTTGAAGGTGCATGTGCAAAATCCCTGTAAACAATCACCTCTGGCTTTTCAAAGAGCAGCTCCAAACGCCGGGATGCCCCTTTAAAGCTCCCAATTGCTTCATAAAACACGCTGTCATCTACGCCCATCGCCCGGCAAACTTCTTTAGCCGCGCTGATATTAAACATATTATGTGCGCCAAAAACCTGAATTGGAACAGATTTTCCGGCCGAAGTTATTAAAGCACTTTTCCCGGCCTCGATCAGAGCGGCATGCTTCCGGTAAGCAAGTTTAGAGATATCAGCAGTTTCAGCAATTTTATTGACCTCTTCATCTGTTTGATTATAAATCAGCAGCCCCGCTTTATCGATGGACTGCACAAACAAGCTAAACTGTTGTAAATAATCTTCAAATCGCGGAAAAACATTGACATGATCCCAACCTATTCCACTTATAACGGCAATATGCGGATGGTAATGCAAAAACTTGGGAACACGATCGATTGGCGATGTCAGGTATTCATCTCCCTCAAGAATCATCCATGGCGCATGCTCGGTGATGCGCACCATCACATCAAAGCCTTCCAGCTGCGCGCCCACCATATAATCACAATCAATTCCGGCATATTGCAGCACATGCAGCACCATTGCTGTGATTGTTGTTTTGCCATGACTTCCGCCAATGACGACCCGCTTTTTCTCTTTGCTCTGCTCAAACAAATATTCAGGATAGGAGAAAACCGGAACGCCAAGTCTTTGTGCTTCAAGCAACTCCGGATTATCAGCCTTGGCATGCATCCCCAAAATTACCGCATCGAGGCCGGCATGAATATTTTCAGGATACCATCCCATCCGATCGGGCAGCAAACCCGCTTTGGCAAGTCGGCCCAAGGAAGGCTCAAAAATTTCATCGTCAGAACCGCTAATATGCTCCCCTTTTTGATGAAGCGCAATAGCCAGATTGTGCATCGCGCTACCCCCAATGGCAATAAAATGAATCTTCTTCATAGCTCTCTTAAAAACTTATTTTTTCGACCTTAAAACGTAAACGGCAATCCAATTGTAAGCTCGTGGCGAACCAAGCCCGAATTGTGAAGCGAAGCTAAGCTATTTTTGGTAATTCAGTGGGTTTTCCAGGATTTTATGCAGCACAAAAGCAACAAGTCATTTGTACCTTTATGCTATCTTTGCCTGCTAAAAATTACTGTGTTATGATGAATTCGGACGAAATTGCAAACTTGAACGCAGAACTACAACATGCTGATTCACAACAAATTTTAGCACGTTGCAGTGAATTATTTGGTAAAAAAGTGGCTTTTGCCAGCAGTCTTGGTTTTGAAGATCAACTGATTACTCATTTTATTGCCACACAACAATTACCCATCACTATTTTTACGCTTGACACCGGCCGACTATTTCCGGAATCCTATGATTTGATTGACAGAACCAATGCGAGATACAAGCTCAGCATAAAACTGTTTTTCCCTGAGCATAAAGCGGTCGAAGAAATGGTGAACACCAAAGGCATCAATCTTTTCTATGAAAGTATCGAGAATAGAAAGCTGTGTTGCGGAATCAGGAAGACAGCTCCTTTACGCCGCGCTTTGCAAGGCCTTGATGCTTGGATTACCGGCCTGCGACGCGAGCAGTCGGTAACCCGTCAGCATATGCAAATCATTGAATGGGATAGCGTAAATCAATTGGTAAAAGTTAATCCATTGATTAACTGGACCGCTGATGAAGTTGAAAATTATGTAAAAAGGGAAAATATTCCTTACAATAAACTACACGATCAAGGCTTCCCCAGCATTGGTTGTCAGCCTTGTACGCAAGCCATAAAGGCCGGAGACGACATAAGAGCAGGGCGCTGGTGGTGGGAACTTCCAGAGCAAAAAGAGTGCGGCCTCCACAAGTCATAGCCCGGATAAAAAGCCAAAGCAGCTGATGAACAAGTCTATACTCAGATTAGCGATTCCCAACATCATCAGTAATCTTACGGTGCCCATACTGGGCATGGTAGATATTGCCCTGATGGGACATCTTGAATCGGCAGTGTATATTGGCGCCATCGGACTTGGAGGCGTTATTTTTAATGTTTTATACATGAGTCTGGGGTTTCTGCGAATGGGAACCACCGGTTTTACTGCTCAAGCCTTGGGAAAAGCAGATAATTCGGAAATTGCTCATGGTTTATATCGTGCGTTTGCAGTGGCTTTAATACTTGCCGGCCTATTGATCATTTTACAAATTCCTATCGAAAAGCTGAGTTTCTTTCTCCTTGACGGCAGTGAAGAAGTTAAAATTTTGGCCCGCGAATATTTCTATATCCGTATTTATGCAGCACCGGCCACTTTAGGGCTTTTCGTAATCATGGGCTGGTTTGTTGGATTGCAGAATACCATAATTCCTATGTTACTGAGCATCAGCATAAACGTGCTCAACATCGGATTTAATCTCTATTTTGTAAATGTACTCAAGATGGATGTTGATGGCGTTGCGTTGGGCACTGTTTTGGCACAATACAGCGGCTTATTCTTAGGTCTGGCCTTTATTTTTAGAAAAGAAGCATCAAGGCTTTACCCAATCAGGAAGGCTGTTCTTTTTCAGCTGGAACATTTGATGCGCTTTTTTAAAGTTAACCGTGATATTCTTATTCGAAGTGTGTTTCTGATCCTTACCTTATCGTTTTTCACCAGTGAATCAGCGGCGCTCGGCAATCAGGTTTTGGCTGTGAATAGTATGATACTGCAATATTTCTTTGTATTTTCCTATTTCATGGACGGCTTTGCTTTCGCCGGAGAGGCTTTAATTGGAAAATACACAGGCAAAAACGATGGCGTGCTGGTTAAACTGGCCGTGAAAAAGCTGCTACTTTGGGGATTGGTACTCAGTGTTCCTTTTGTATTTTTTTACAGTATTGCCTATCAACCGTTATTTAGTTTAATCACTGATAATGATGCGCTTATAACGCTCGCCTATGAGTACAGGTATTGGATGATTTTAATTCCATTCACAACATTTGCCGCCTTTATCTGGGACGGAATATACATTGGTGCAACAGCCTCTGTAGCCATGCGAAATACGATGCTCATCGCTTCATTAGGTGTATTTTTGCCGGCCTGGTACTTTTTGCAACCTTTGTATGCAAATCATGGCTTGTGGATTGCTTTCCACTTATTTATGCTAAGCAGAGGCCTACTTATGACACTCTTTTCAGGCAAAGCTATCGGTTTGAAATAGCCAGCCACTGAAATGCAATCTTAGGCTGATTTGAAAATAATTCTTCAATTTTATCTATATTTGCCCTCAATCCAAACGAACCCCAACGACACTTCAAATAAGATTATGATTCGAAAAGCCACATCAAAAAATACTAAAACTGTCTGGGATAAAGAAGACGTTCTAAAAGACTATTACACTGCCTGTTTGAGCCGTCAGATTAGCCTTATTGGCCGGCGTGAAGTGCTCACCGGAAAAGCCAAATTTGGCATCTTCGGCGATGGAAAAGAAATCCCACAACTGGCAATGGCCAAATTTTTTGAGCCTGGAGATTGGAGATCAGGATATTATCGTGACCAGACCTTCTTTTTAGCTTCAGGAATGGGAACTGCCGAAGAGCTTTTTGCCCAGCTTTATGGTGACACGGATTTGGAAGCAAATCCTGGTAATGGTGGCAGGCTGATGAATAATCACTTTGGAACAAGAATTTTGGACGAAGCAGGCAATTGGATGCAGCTTGCCTCCATGAAAATTTCCTCATGCGACACCTCCCCTACTGCCAGTCAGATGCCTCGCCTGCTTGGCTTGGCGTTGGCTTCAAAGTATTACCGAAACGATGGCCAGCTGAAGCAAAATAAACAGTTCACAAACAAAGGCAATGAAGTGGCTTTTGGAACCATCGGCGATGCCTCTACCTCCGAAGGTCATTTTTTTGAAACCATTAATGCGGCTGGTGTTTTACAGGTTCCGATGGCAATTTCTGTGTGGGATGATGGCTGGGGAATCTCTGTGCCAAATAAATACCAGACTACCAAGGGAAATATCTCTGAAATACTGAAGGGTTTCGAAAAAAATAAAACCTCTAATGGCTATTATATTTACAAAGCCAATGCCTGGGATTATGCTGAACTCCTTAAGATTTACAAAGAAGGCATCACCAAATGTCGCAAAGAGCACGTTCCGGTTTTGTTTCATATTACAGGCTGTACCCAACCTCAGGGGCATTCAACTTCCGGTTCGCACGAACGCTACAAAAGTAAGGAACAACTTGAAACAGAAGCACAGAATGATGGGCTGGTGAAAATGCGTGAATGGATTATTGAAAACGATATTGCCAAGCAGGAAGCCTGCGACATCATCGAAAAAGATGCAGCCAAAGCCGCAAAAAATGCCCGAAAAAATGCCTGGAACAATTTTCAGCAACCTTTGATTCAAAAACGCGATGCCTTTATAAAACTTGTTGATGTAACAAGCTGTAATTGTGCAAAAACAGCGAAAATTGAAGCGATTAAGTCTGATATTCAAAAAGTGGGCGAGCCCATTAGAAAAGACATTATTTCGTCCGGTAAAAAAATATTACGACTGATATGCGACCATTGTACCAATCCGGAAAATTCGTTAAAGACGAATGTGACCAATTGGCTCAACGAAGCCCTGGAAGAGGGACGCGAAGCATACAGCAGCCATCTGTATTCGGAATCGAAGCTGGCAGCAAAAAATATTGAACCCATTGCTCCCCTGTTTAACCACGACAGCTCACTCATCCCCGGAAGGGAAATATTAAGAGACAACTTCGATAAACTATTTGAGAAATATCCCGAAGTCGTAGCTTTTGGAGAAGATGTTGGGAAAATTGGTGGCGTAAATCAAACCTATGAAGGTTTGCAGGAAAAATACGGTCCACTGCGCATTGCCGATACCGGCATCCGCGAAGCCACAATTATTGGTCAGGCTATTGGTATGGCCATGCGTGGACTTCGTCCGATTGCTGAGATTCAATATTTTGACTACCTACTTTATGCCCTGGAAATTATTTCGGACGATTTGGCAACCCTGCAATACCGCACACGTGGAGGGCAAAAAGCGCCGGTTATTATCAGTACGCGCGGCCACCGGCTCGAAGGCATCTGGCACGCAGGATCACCACTCAGCATGGTGATCAACTCTATTCGCGGCGTGCATGTTGCTGTGCCCAGAAACATGACACAGGCAGCTGGTTTTTACAATACTTTTTTGGCATCTGACGAACCCGCACTGATTATTGAACCGCTTAACGGTTATCGCCTTCGCGAGAAAAGACCCGAAAATATGGGTGAATTCAGAATTGCTGTAGGCCAACCAGAAATTCTGAAAACAGGTACAGATATCACCTTGGTTACTTATGGTTCATGTGTTCGCATTGCGGAAGATGCAGTAGCACAATTGCTGGAATTCGGTATTGATGTAGAACTGATCGATGTACAGACTTTACTGCCTTTTGATACCAACCACAGTATTGTTGAATCACTAAAAAAGACGAACAAAATTGTATTCTTCGATGAGGATGTCCCGGGCGGTGCAACAAGTTATATGATGCAACAGGTTTTGGAAAACCAAGCGGGTTATAAACAGCTTGATGCAGAACCTAAAACGCTTACCGCCAAAGATCACCGGGCGGCATACAGCTCTGATGGTGATTATTTTTCCAATCCAAATGCGGAGGATGTTTTTGATGTGATCTACAATATCATGCACGAATACAACCCGAAAAAGTATCCTAAAATATTCTAAATCAATATTTTATAATTTACCTACCTAAATCCTCCCCTGCAATTATGGTAGTGGATGTTTTATAAGCTTTATCTTTGCAGCATAGTAATCTCATTATGCGCCTTTTAATAGCTTGGATTGTATGTTGTTTGGTTTTGACGTCTTGCATTCGCGAGCAAGACAAACCACCACAAACAGCTGTAACTTTGCCTGAAGCTGAAATACCAGCTATGTCCCCTATTCAAGCCAAAAACATTGCTCCATTAAACACGGCACCAAAGCTTTTTAAAAAGGAAATAAAAACACAAGCAAAGTTGCATTCCTTTGAGGAAGAAATCGGACAGATGTCCTCCAATTCGCTAACTTTTGTGCCAGCCCGCGCTCAGGAATTAGATAGAAAGTCTGCCAAAAAATCGAATGTTTCATGGCCGGGTCATGCGCTAACAGCTGATATTAACTTAAGTCGCTATTTGCTGATAACTTTCGACAACGACATTTTTGCTGAGACAGACTACTATTACACCAATGGTTTTTCGATTGGGATGATCCACCCTGCACTAAAAAAATGGCCGGTTTATACACTCATGCCCGGATTAGGAGATGGTGCAATAACCTATCAAGGCATCCGGCTGCATCAGCAAATGTTTACGCCCTACAACCCTGAGGCTTTGGCCATCGATACAAAAGACCGGCCTTTTGCAGGCGTTTTATTCGCAGAATTTTTTAAGTTGAATAGCCTGACTGACAAAGCATTATTTTTACAAACCAGCCTAAGAATCGGCCTAATTGGTCCCGCTTCAATGGCTGAAGCCTTGCAGCGAACAGCACATGAGCTGAAACCTACAGGATGGGATTTTCAAATAGCCAATGACTTTTTGATCAATATGGATTTTAGTCTGCAAAAATCGTTCAGTCTGGCTAAATCGGTTGAAATTGCCGGACGCGCTCATGCCGGAATTGGAACTTACAAAGATTATATTGGTGGATCATTCCAATTACGTGCAGGAAACTTTCAGGCTTTTAGTTCACCATCTCCTGATCTCATTGGCTCGCCACTGGCTTATAACAGAAATATAACCTATTGGCTCTTCGTTGAACCTGCATTTCAATTTATAGGCTATGACGCCAGTTTGAACGGCGGGATGCTCAACAGGAACAGCCCTCACCGGTTTTCGTATGACCAAATAAATCATTGGACCACACAAATTAGTGCGGGTTTTTCGGTGTTTTACAGAAAAACAGGCATCAGTATTAGATTGATTCATATAAGTCCCGAATTTGAGGGTGGAAACACGCACAAATGGGGAAGCATAAGTATTACAAATAATTTTTAAAGCATGGCAATTCATAAAGCTCATTCAAATGGCAAACCTCATCCTGACTCCGGGAAAATAGAATTTCCGGTGAGTTATGAAATTAAGATAATTGTAACCGTAGAACGTTCGGTCATCATAACGAAAGATGATATTGAATCTTTGTTTCATCAAATTAAGACTCCTTATAAGTTTATACAGGAAAAGCCAAGCAAAAAAGGCAATTACTCCAGCCTTACCTATTCCATCACCTTATTAAATCAAGCGCATATGGACGAGCTATATAGCGGTTTGAATAAAATTGAAGCCATAAAACTAGCCATCTGATGCAGCAACTGGGAAATCAGTTAATCCTCCTGGCGGCCGGAGGAAGTATTGGAACAATACTCAGGTTTTTTGTTTACCAGCTTGCCGACAAATTTTTAAACAAACATTTGCCCTGGGGCACCTTGCTTGTGAATCTTGCCGGATCACTGGCTATCGGGTTTTTGTGGGGTTTTCTGGATCGCTCTGCCGTGACGCCTGCAATACGTCTGTTTTTGTTTATCGGCATATTGGGCAGCTTTACAACATTTTCTACATTCGCATTCGACAGCTTTTACCTTATGCATCAGGGCGAATTTAAGCTACTGATTTTTAATCTGCTATTGAACAATGTGCTTGGCATCCTGTTCTGTGGAGGCGCCTATTACCTTGTAAAATTTTTGATCTAACATGCACGAACTCGAACCTTTTTATAATTGGCGGCATCATTATATTTCAGCCGACGACATCAACTCTCCTTTTCATGGCAGAGATTACAGCGAGATTTATTGTACGCATGCAGTTTACAACTACCTGATTCATCCACAATGGGATGCTTTTGGTTCCGAAACGCTTTATTTAAAAGTGTTGCAATGCGACTATAATCTTCAATATGCTGTAATTGAGCTTATTGGCGAATGGAATGATTTGCTCTACAATGATATTATGTTTTTGTACCGCAATGTGATCGAAGATATGATTGATCATAATATCATTTATTTCATACTCATTGGAGAAAACATCCTGAACTTTCATGCGGATGACGATGATTACTACCAGGAATGGTTCGACAATATTGAAGATGGATGGATCGTCTGTCTGAATTTCAGGGATCATGTTGTAAATGAATTTGTGCAGGCACGTCTGGATTACTATCTCGGATTTGGTGGCAGTTTTGACGGTTTTAACTGGAGAGCCCTGGAGCCGGATCAATTGTTTACAACCATCAATGAGTTGATGATGAAACGCTTAACTCCATAACCAGTTGATGAAAAAGGCTGCAAGAATTCAGGTTTACGGAAGGGTGCAAGGTGTTGGATTCCGCTTTTACACTCAGCAAAAAGCCATTGAGTTAAATCTTAGTGGATATGTTCAAAACAAATCAGATGGCAGTGTTGCTATAGAAGCAGAAGGCGAAGCAGAAAAATTGGACGAATTTATCCACTGGTGTCACAATGGGCCCTCATGGGCAAGGGTGCAAGAAGTTAAATACAGTATGATGCCTCCCTTTAATTATATAAAATTTGAAATCCGTTAAAGCTGTTGGTATTCGGGTTCAGAGTTACACTGGCTGTGCATGATTCCGAATATTTACGCGTGATAAACAGAACGTACCATATTCATTTAATGATATATAGAAGTTCAAACGGCCAAAAACATGAGTTGTGATCCTAAACAATTCTAAACGACTTAGTAATGAAATTGTTGAGGCCATAAAAAGTAATCCAGAAGAAAGAAGCAGTGCGACCTTCAAATGTAAAAAAAAATTTGATTTTGGATGTATGATCACAAACCCATCAAATTATATAGCAGCTAGGTGATACATGAAAAGCTAATTTGTATCCATTACAATCCTGTTGAAGAAGGACTTGTGTTCCGGCCTGAGTATAAGGTATACAGCAATGCCTCAGTTCGTAGTGGTGAAAAAGACACCCTAAATGATGTTGTTCTTAGTAAACTAAGATACTGGTATGGATCATGCTGTGGGGAAGGTAACTAATCCGATGGCACCAAAGCATAAGCTGTTTTAACTGCCAGTATTTCACTTGCAATTGACATATACTGCATTCTAAACAGCTCAAAAAAAAGTGCTTTCCAATATTATGAAATCTGGACTAAAATTTAACGTCAATACAGGAACTACCCAATTGAAATTTACAATAGAATTGTTCGTTAACGAACAGATTAATTTTAAAAACGTACAGCTAGCTGTGTACTTCACAAATTAAATTAGATATAAAGTATTGAATTTGTGTTGTTTAACATTCTTTGGCACGAAAATCGTGAAAATGACGTAAAATCAAATGACATGATTAGAACAGAAGAACTCACCAAAGTATTTCGCACCGATGAAGTTGAAACAACTGCTTTGCATCAGATAAACCTGGAAATAAAACCAGGCGAATTTGCAGCCATCATGGGGCCATCTGGTTGCGGAAAATCAACCTTGCTCAACATTTTGGGCTTACTCGATAATCCCAGCACAGGCAAATATTATTTTCTGAATCACGAAGTTTCGCGCTACAGCGAACGCCAACGCTCACGTTTCAGGAAAGAAAACATCGGCTTTGTGTTTCAAAACTTCAACCTGATTGATGAGCTTTCCGTTTTTGCCAATGTTGAGTTGCCACTTGTTTATCAAGGAATAAACCCTGCTGAACGACGCAAAAAAGTGATACATGTGCTGGAACAAATGGCCATCGACCATCGCAGCAAACATTTCCCTTTGCAACTTTCGGGCGGGCAGCAACAGCGTGTTGCTGTTGCGCGTGCGCTGGTTACCAATCCTGCTCTGATATTGGCCGACGAACCTACCGGAAACCTCGATTCAGTGCATGGCACTGAGGTGATGGAATTACTCAAAGACCTCAACAACAAAGGCACAACCATCATCATGGTAACACACTCCCAGCGCGATGCAGAGTATGCCGGTCGGGTTATTCGTCTGCTCGACGGGCAGGTGGTTACCGAAAACCTGAAACAAATCAAAAAGCCGGAACTTGCAGAAGTACTTGTATAAGCTAAATTTTCCAAAACCACACACCTTATGATTAAAAACTATCTGATCAGTGCATGGCGTAATATCCGTAAACAAAGATTTTACGCCCTGCTCAACCTGCTTGGATTAAGCCTTGGACTGTCGGCAGCGCTGTTTATCATGCTATACCTGCACGACGAACTGCAATATGACAGACATCACGCCAAACATGAGCAAATCTATCGCGTTAATTCGCATTTTAAAATTGGCGATATGGATGATCGTTTTGCAATTGCTGCTTTGCCGATCGGGCCCTCATTCAAACTGGAGTTTCCGGAAGTGATTGAAATGACAAGGCTTACACCGGCAGAGGATTTATTGCTGCGCCCTGCAAACAGAGATTATTATGAACGGCATATCTTTTTCGCCGATTCAACGGTTTTTGACATTTTTACGCATGATTTCATCAATGGCAATCCGAAAAATGCGCTCAACGAACCCAACTCAATTGTATTAAGTGCTTCATTAGCAAATAAGTTTTTTGGCAATCAAAATCCTGTCGGACAACTAATTGAATCGGGTTTAAATAAACCACTAAAGGTTACCGCCGTCATCAGCGATTTGCCGCTCAACAGCCATATGCGCTACGAGGGTTTAGTTTCAATGCTTACGATAAGCGAGGGAAATGCAGCAGAATTCAACAGTTTCGAACCCAATGCTTTTTGGAATATTGGGGTATATACTTTTGTGTTGCTAAATGAAAACAGCTCGCTGAAAGCACTTGAGCAAAAGTTTCCGGCGTTTTATGATAAATACATGAAATCGCTGGGCGATCAAATCAACGCAAGTTTTTTACCTGATTTAATGCCACTTACCGATATTCATCTGCACAGCGACTACGAATCGGATTTTGCAACCGGAAATATGGCTTATATCTATATTTTTGGGGCCGTAGGTTTGTTTATGTTGTTGCTGGCAGCTATCAACTATATGAATATGGCAACAGCCCGCTCAGTGAAACGAGCGCGCGAAGTGGGCATACGCAAAGTGGCAGGAGCACAGCGCGAACAGCTTATCGCACAGTTCTTTACTGAATCTTTTCTGATGGTTTTTCTTTCTGCATTGCTGGCCACCGCACTCGTGAATGCGCTGCTCCCCGATTTTAATGAACTCGCCAATAAAAGCATTCCATACAGTGCAATTTTTGAACCAAAACTGATTATCGGAATAGTTATAATTCTGGCATTTACAGCGCTTCTTTCGGGAAGTTATCCGGCTATGTTTTTATCCTCTTTTAAACCTGTAACTGTATTGAGAGGCTCGCTTACTAGTTCCGGAAAATCTTCTCATCTGCTTAGGCGGTTACTGGTTGTTTTTCAGTTTGCCATAGCAACTATGTTGATGATTGGAACTTTTGTAGTGCACGAACAGCTTCAGTTTTTAAAAGCTAAAGACCTGGGATTTGAACGCGAAAACCGATTGGTGCTGCAACTTCAGGATACTACCTTCAGAAACAAGCTGGAGCCTTTTAGAAACGCAATCTTGCAAAATCCGGCTATCTCGCATGTTTCCAATGCCAATGGGATACCCGGCCAAACAACGATGAAACTGGTGATGCAGCTCGAATCGGAAGAAGGATGGAATACGCAGGCTGTGATGCTGGCACTGACAGATTATGACTACCTGAATACTTTTGGCATCAAACTAATCCAAGGTCGCGATTTCGACCGGAATATGGGAACAGATAAACAAGAAGCCGCAATTGTGAATGAAGCCTTCATCAAACAATTTGGTTGGGAAAATGATCCACTTGGAAAAAAAATCCTGATCGGCGCAGATTCCAAAGGAGAAGGGGGCAGGCCATTAAAGGTAATAGGGGTGGTGGCCGATTATCATTTTCAATCGTTACACAACCCCATCGAACCTTATCTGATAACGATGTCTGAAAACCCAAGACATTTGCTAACAATTAGCTTTCAGGCAGATAAAAGCAATGAAGTGATCGATTTTGTAAATCAGCAGTGGGATCTTTTTGCCTCCGGAAAACCTTTCGATTATAAGATACTCGATCAAATTCTGGCAGAAAATTATGAGGCAGAATCGCGTATTAATGTAATTTTCAGAATTTCAACCCTATTCACAATCTTTATAGCACTCATCGGATTACTTGGGCTTTCATCCTATGTAGCCGAACAAAAAACAAAAGAAATCGGCATCCGCAAGATTTTGGGAGCCTCTATTTTCAACCTGCTTCGCATGCTTTTTGCCGAACTGGGCTTGCTTATTGGTATCGCATTCCTGATTGCCGTGCCGCTGGCCTGGTGGCGCATTCAAATCTGGCTCGAGAGTAGTTTCGAATACCATATTGATTTACAGCCCGACTCATTTATCCTGGCCGGCTTAATCGCATTTGGCGCAGGCTTGCTTACGATGAGTTTCCATCTGATTCGCGTAATCAACAGTAATCCTGTAGAAGCTATCAAATACGAATAACCCCGAAATAACAGCAGTATTAAAAGATCAGGCTGAAATAGAAGTCAGATTTCGATAATAGTTTACTTTATGGACAGACCCCTATTAGCCGGTTCAAATTTGCCGAATATCCCATGTCACCTTTATGCATTTCTCCAAAAAAATGTTTTCGATCTTTACCACAAATTGTAATGAAATAAGTTGCAAGCTGGATCAATAAAAATGCACTTTACCGTTTACTGCACCACAAGTTTTTGATGCAGCCTTTTATCTCCGGTCATCAACACAAGCTGATAAATACCGGCAGGCAGAAAATCTATCGAAATGCTGCTATTGGTAAACTTTTCCTGATAAAAGACTACCCGTCCCTGCATGTCATAAATGCTAAGGCCATTGTGGTTTTCAGGCAAAAGATGAATTAACCCTTTAGCAGGATTGGGATAAAACAGTTTTTGCTGCTCGGTCTTTACTATGTTTGCATACACATCCAAAAACTCATCCGTATAGCGTAAAACGGCACCATTGTCGCCCACCATCCAGCCCTGCTGCTCATCCAGGAAAAAACTTACAGGATATCTAACCATGCGGTGCTGCCCCTCGAACCTGAGTTCCCAGTTGTCGCCTCCATCAGCCGTGATCGCTACCATGGCATCTTCAAAAGTGGCGACAGCCCGATCAGGTGTTATCATTTTTACAAAAGTCGCTGCTCGTTCATTGATCTGTAAGGGTTCTGACCAGCTTTCGCCTCCATCATGGGTGATTAGAATTCCTTGATCGTTGAGGGTGATCATGCCGGTTTCAGGATCAGCAAAACTGATTGAGCTAATCCTTTCATCAAACGGGATTTGAACGAAGTGCCACGAAGCTCCGCCATCTGTGGTTTTCAAGAGTAATCCCTTGTATTCTTCTGTCCTGAGCACCATATAACCAAACTCCTGCGAAACAAAATTCGTGGAACCATCAAAAAACACATCATCTGACAGTGCAGGAGAAATATCTGTCCAGGTATTGCCATCGTCTGTCGATTTTATTATTTCTCCTCTGGTTGAAGTCAAAAACAATCCGCCATCAGCTGAAACAGCAATATGTTTAAAATAGTAATTGTCGAATCCTGTTTGTTTCAGCTGCCAGTTGAGGCCGCCATCAATGGTTTCAAAGATTTGGTTGCTCGTAAAGGCTGCCCAGCCGTTTGCTTCCGAGGCAAAGGCAAAGGAAGAAACCGGAGTATATGCAAAGATATCAGGATAATTGGCATGTTGCCAGCTTTGGCCGCCATCAGTCGTTCGCAAAATAGTAGGCCCTTCGATACCACCATATCCGCTAAATCCCTGTTGTTCGTTCAGGAAATATACCGATTTGAAATCGTTGATCGGACCTTCGACCAGATTTTGCCAGCTTTGTCCGCTATCCTCGCTTTTAAATAAAACCGGTCCTGTACCCGACACGAAAAGCTCATCACCACCTTGCCATGAAAAATCGGTACAGCTCGAAATAAATCCTGTTTCAATCGGAATTGCTTCCCAGTTTTCGCCTCCATCAAAAGTTCTGTACAATTGGCCATACGACATAATATAGCCTTCTTCTGCTGTTAAGAACTTCACTTTTCGTACCATACTGCCATCGGTGTGGCCAATCTCAAAAGTTGTCCAGTCGTTTCCACCATTACTTGTGTAGTAGGCTTTAAAAACAGCAAAAGTGGAATCCTGGTTTACGGAATGATTAAAGGCTGCGATCCATATTTGCTGTTGGTTAATCACCGACAGTCCGCCAAATCGTTCAAATCCCTCAGGCAGAGGAATGTTTGTCCAGCTTCCGCCACCATCCAGTGTTTTATACAATCTGGGATAATCAAAATTTTGATTCATATGTCCGGCCACAAAACCTACATTTTCATCCACAAAATCAATAGCCTGTCCATGAATAGTGGGTATTGACTGGCGATTCCAGTTGATGCCACCATCGGAAGTTTTTATCAATATGCTTCCTGAACCGGTAATCCAGCCGGTATTACTATCCACAAAATCGGCTGCCACATAATCTCCGGCCTGCTGCCAGTGCGTGTAATGCCAGGTTTCGCCGGCATCGCTGGTCGTAAAAATATGGCTCCAGGCTACAATAACACCATGATTATTGTCGCGGAAGTCTACAAAACGAATCTGCACGCCTTCAGCCGGAAAATCAATGTTTGTCCAGCTTTCGCCACCATCAAAAGTACGCATCACCATGCTGTTGTTTCCAACGATAAAACCCGTATCGGGTGAAGGAAAACTGACAGATTGAATGTCGTTAAAGATTGGTGAAGGATTTAAAAGTTCCCACTGTTGAGCGTTTATGTTTGCTGCAGAAAATAGCACAATCACAGCAAGCATCCATGCATTTTTAATTTTTTTTGTTGATTTCATAGTCCCGTGTTTTTTGTCTTTAATTGGTTTTACATTTATTTGGACATTAAAAGTAACGAAAATGCTGGTTGCTTATGTTTTTTTCGGGCTGTTTTTTTTTCAAAATGTCACAAGTACCAACCTCATTATTACGCCATTTATTCAGCCTTTAATATCGGGGCATAATCCCCTAAGGTTTTAATGCCCTGATAACATGTCTTTTGCCGAGTGGATTCGGAAGCCGTTGAACTGTAAAACCTACCGATCTTAAGGTGTTTTTTAGACTATTATACTTGTCTCTATTTGATTAGCCAAACTTCAAAAAGTAAAATTTATTGAAATAAGGAAGCGGCTTGGGTTCAATTCGTATGTCGATTCCATGATTGAGTTTGTGAAAGCCTGATAGGTAGTATAGTTTTTTGTGTTAAGAATATTCAAGTATTTCATTTCTAAATCAATTTTGCGTTTGCTAAAGGTATATCGATATACAATATCCAGAAAATAGTCCTGCTTTCCTTTGTATTCGTGATAATTTACAGCCAAACTCAACATTTGATTCGATTTTGGATACACAAATAGGTTCACCTTTTGAGTTAACATTTTCGTGTTAACATCTTGTTTATCAGAAATTATATTTTGAAAATAATGTAAATTCAAACCATAATCAATGTTGAACCAATTTCTAAAGTGGTATAAAACATGAGGACTAAATTGATAAAAGCGATTGATGGCATTAAAGATTTCAGTATTCATCAAAACCATTCCTTCCTGTTGGCTTGCACCCAAACGTAAACTAAATGTCGAGCGTATAGCTGAATAATATTTACTTGTATTTGCTTGAAAACTGAAATATTGCCCCTGATTTGGATACTCAACTGCCTTAATTACTGAAGCTCCAAACTCATTAATTAAGCTGTTATAGAATAGATTACTTCGCAATTTGACGTATAAGAAACTCGATGAATGGAAGAAAGATATAATCGCGTTTGAATACTTCAATTGAACGCCTAAATTGTTTTTTGAATTGATAGCGATAGGTGCATTATTTTGACTTAAATTTCGATATGATCTGAGGAGAAAACCATAATTAACTCCATCCAAATCTCCAAAACTGTTTGAATAGCTCCATGAAGCTGAGGCTTCCCAAAAGCCTTTTAATTTGTAATTGACAAAAAGACGAGGTTTTAAAAAAGCACGGTTTAAATCCTGACCCAGGTTGTTGATTTGATCATCGATTGTCAAGGTTTGATATATTAGCGGCAAATTAAAAATGATGGTAAGCGCTTTTTTTTGGTATTCTATTTCAGTTTGCAAATAGGCTTGTGAATTAAAGATATTTTGATCATTTTCAAAAACTGAGGATACTTGTAAGTCATCAACCCGTATTATTGATTGCAGTGTTTGTTGTCTTATTATAAAACCAGCCTTTGGACTAATAACAATGCCTTTAAATGTGTAAACCATTCCGATAGAATTTTCTGTAAAAAACCTGTTCAATTCAACGTCCTGAAGGCTGTTTTCGTAAGCAATTTCATCATTTAAGATGTTGGGGAAAACCCCGGGACTGATTTGAAGTTGATGCAGGTTTTCGTCATAAGAAATATATGACCTAATCTCAATGAGCTTTTTGCCAAGAGGATAAATTGAGTGCAAATCGTTTGAAATACTTTTCGCCGGTGATTTAAGTTTTTGAGAGATTTGTTCACTATTATTGCTCAACAACCCAAAACTACTATTCCAGTTTGATTTAAAACTTAGTTTATTTTCCAAAAAATTCGACTTCACATTTCTGCTTAATGTAAAAACAGCTTGTAAATAGTTGCTAGTGTACTCATTATTAAAGTTTTCGTTAAAAGTAACCGTGTCTTCAGGTGTAAATATTGTATGGGAAGCACTGGCTCGCTCTTGTTGAAAATCAGTGATAAAGTGCAAATTTGAACGCAGCTGCAAATTGTTGTTCAACTTTGTGAGTGTATTGAGATTTAATAAATGGATATTATTGTTCAGGTATAGTGTAGGGTCAAAATCATAAGGAGGATTCAATGTTTGAATAATTAACAACTCAGGTGTTTCGTCCGGATGATTTCGGCTTTTTCGGAACTCATCAGGCAAGTGACTTGTAAGCTGTTTTGATGCGTCTTTCCCGATATTATTTGTTTGATAGGATGCAACAAATTGTAACTTACGTGTAAAGGTCATTGGTGTAATATTTACATCCCATACAAAGGGCGTGAAGCCAGTCCCTAAACTTCCTTTTCCGGTGGTGGTAACATCCTGCTTTAACTTTAAATTCAGTGATGCCTGTTGTGAAGCTACTTTTTCTTCAAGAATTCGAATAGGTTGATGATTTTCATATACTTCAATTGTGGCCACCGATTGATGCGGTAAATTATTGCTTACCATCGCATAACGCCCATCCATCAGATCGAGACCTTCGATATAAAATTTCTGTATTGGTAGTCCCTGATATAGTATTTGACCGTTTGTTTCAACTTCAATGCCCGGCATTCTGCGCAAAACTTCAGCAATTGATCGGTCATTTTTTGCTGTAAATGCATCTACCAAAAAGCTCAAAGTATCTCCTCTACGTAAGATTGGAGAAGCCCTTAAAGTAAATGTTTCTAGGGTTTTTTCGTCAACTTCTAAAACAAAAGGTATTTCCTGTGTGTGATTGGCGATTTCTTGTGTTTCCTTTTTGTAATGTATGGCACTGGTTTCTATGCGCAAACTGTCTGCACTAGTGGTTAGTTCAATTGAAAACTGCCCATCCAAGTCGGAAACTCCAAAACCAATCACAACTGATTCATCCAATTCATAAATCAGAATATTGATATATGGTATGGATTCTTCATGGCTGTTTATAATTTTCCCGCTCAGTATAATTTGACCGAAAATGTTATTTAATAAAAAATAAAAAACGAAAAATAGAAAGAATGATCTCATTCATTCACTAATTATTTCCTACTTAATTCAATAGGATTGTTACGTTGCTGCATCAATTTGGCAACCTTCTGCTGAACCTCGCTATTGAGACCGGCTGTTTTTGCATGGGTAATTATGTTGTCGCGCATGGCATCCTTTGCCCTGAAATACTCTTTTTTTGAACACTCAATATAATCTAATTCCGGAAACTCTATAAAAAGATCATATCCAGGTTTCTTAATGGATATTAACTCGAATGCGTAATGCAAGCGCGTGTCGTAAATCTTAACAATTAGCCCGGGTAAACCATTGAATTTATAGGGTCCGTCGTTATACGGTATCTCAGTACTAAACCAGGCAACCCATTTTCTACCTCCAAATTCGGTAGTGGCTTTTTGGGCATTATAGCCGGAAATAGTTGCAGTTTCATTGAGCAATTCCCATTTGAATAGGCCAAGATCCTCCTCAAATTTAAACATACCACTTCCTAAAACATTATCAATAAATGTTTCTTTGCCTTTCGGAAAGTTTTTGAAAATCTCATAGCGCAACCTTACAACGGGTAAAGGATTTGATTTGTCAGAAGCTATTCTTTGAAAATCTTCTTGTGAAGTAGCCGTGCGTGCCATGCTATCGCCTATAAAATAATTATAACTTACAAATCTGCTTACCGTTGGGCCAATAAAGAGCAGCATATCCTCTTGCCGTTTAAAGTTTTGATACATAGAATCTTCCTGAAATTCCAAAGAATAGGTCACAATATGTTCAACTAATTCAATGTTTTCTTTAGGAAAATGAAATACGGTCTGGGCAAATGAGGGTGAAAATATTACAGATAGAAACAGGAAACCTATATAACGAACGAGCATTAATTTGTTCATGAAATTACACATCTTGTTCTATTTAAGAAGTCTTTGAAAAAGAAAAAAATGCAACTAACAAACGGACAGATAAAATACCACCGTCCATTTGTTAGTTATTTGATGTAAACTTTAACTAATTTGTACATCACATAATATATCTGCCCATGCCCACCAGTCTCCAGCTCCGCAATAGAAAACAGTATGTTCTGAACCATCAGGGCAAGTCAAAACTCCAGTATGACATGGTTGCTCTGCTGCATCTGCAATTTTGGGTGATGCGAAAATAAATAAGCCCAATACAGCTAGAAAAATAAATCCTTTTTTCATGTTTTTAAATTTTGAAATAAATATTAAAACTTTAAAAATTGTGCAAGTTAATAGTACTTAATTTATAAAACGCCACTTCACGCCAACCTGCATTTCGGAAGTGGCTATGTATATCAAATTTATTCTTCCCAATTTTAAAAATATATTTGGTATCGCAATAAGGTTGACATTTTGTGTAAAAAAGCAAGTTTAGGGAAAGTGAGTAAAAAAAACTTACTAACAAGAAACCCCTCACTGAAATATTGAAGTTAATTCTACTATTATTATCTTTAGAAACCTGACTGAGGATTCCAATAGGCATTTGTCTAAATGTATTAAGGTACAATATTAATGAAATTTTTGTTTTAAAGTATGAAATTTTTAAAAAAAAAGAGAACCTACAATTATTTTAGCGAAATACCCTGATAACATGTCTTTTGCCGGGCGGGCCGGGAAGCCGTTTTACAATAAATCCTACCGATCTTAACGCATTTTTTACATCGCCACGCGCGCTGTAAGTCACCAAAACACCACCACTTTTTAAGCTGTGATAAAGCTTTAAAAAAATCTCTTCCGTCCATAATTCCGGTTGTACATTTGGACTAAAGGCATCAAAATAAATTACATCAAAGCTACCTTCTTCATTTTGGTAATCGCTGATATTCTGGTGAAGTTTTGTCAATGTAAAATAAGTAGAAATGGGAACAGTTTCACCCCAGACCGAGGTATGCAATGCCATAAAATACTGATCATTCTTATGATTCTCAGCATTTTGAATAAAATTTAATTTCGTAGCTAAATCCATCTCCAAAGGAAAAGCTTCGATAGCCGTGTAGTCAATTAACTGTTGCCATTCCTCCCCCTTTTTAAGACTTAACCAGGCATTTAAACCTGTTCCAAACCCTATTTCCAAAATGCGGTATTGGGTTGAAGGCGCTTGCTGCTTCCTGAATTCAAGTCCATTTTCAATAAAAACCAGCATTGATTCCGTATAAGCTCCATTAACTGAATGAAAGCTCTCTCCTGTTGCCCCATCGAATATGCTTGTGCTTCCATCGGCGGTAACAATCAGTTTTCTATTTGCCAAAGCTTGAAATTTTTTCTCTTTCATTCAATAATCAATGCAATAAGATTCGCTGGTTCATCAAACAAAAAAACCTCTACACCAGCGTTATTAGTTTGGTAAATAGCAGTATTGTCGATATAATAAATGCGGTCAATCAGCGTGGGCGAACTAACCATTCCCTTGATATCAGTGCCTTCAGCAAAAATTCTTGATTGCTGGCTTTCTGAGGACCAGCCAATAATTTGTCGCTGATTCTGTAAAAAAAACATCTCATTTTGTGAAATTACGGGAGGAACAAATGCAAAATCAGGAAACACCTCCTCTAACACAATAATTTCGGACGTGGCATTAAATTGAAATAGCTTTGTAGTCTCCTGCGCATCGGTTGCAAAAATCATGACACCATTTTTATTAAAGAGCGGCAGCATATCCATAGCTTTAAACTCCAATTCAAAGCGTTTGTAAAAAACGCCACTGGCCCTAAAAAAGCACATCAACCAATATTTTGAAGTCTGCAAATCCTGAACGGCAGCATAAAGGTACAGCTCATCAAAAGCAATGGCGTTGATCAGTTTTGAAGACTCTAAATTCGCGTTAATAAGCACGTTACCTGTATGAAATTGATGTAATCGCAAGTTGCCATTTCTGTCGGCCAGCAGTAATCTGTCTGCTCGCAGAAAGAAATCATGATACTCAGGCTGAGGAAAAGCTGCTTCTAGCCTCCACAGTGGTTTGAAGCTATTTACCGACCACACTTCAACAAAGCGTCTATTCTCCGGCCAACATAACAGCAGTTCATCTTCGCCGTTGCCCGTGATGGTTGAGAGTGAATAATCTATCGATCCCAAATCCGTATTCATGCCAATAGCCGGTTCAAACAGTCCGATTTTGGTTTCATTTTCCAGCCTGAAGCCATGCACAATTTTCTCAATGGGCAATGGTTCATCATTTAAAATAACCGGCTGATACTTCAATTTTGAATGGGTGCCATCCTCTGCCCGAACTAAAATATATCCTTTATCCACATCAACACCATTCAGATTCATAATATACTGTATAACAGTATCTTTGCTATTAATATCAAACCAAACAGTCTGATTCATTGCAATCAATTCTTCATTCACAAAACTAATGCCTACTGCCTTCACCAATTGATCATCGCTTACCCGAAAAAGAACGGTATCCTTTACGCGGCTGAAAAGCGCCTCATCCCCTAACGGCTTAATGAAATTAACAACAGGACGCTGATTTTTAGCATCTTTGCTGCATGACAACGCAATAAACAGTGTAAAAAGCAAAAAAGTTATCGTTCTTATTTGCATGGCAAGTTGGAGCTGATTAACTTTGGCTAAATTAATGAAAACAAAAACGCTCACCTAAAAATTATCACCATGCTTTACAACCTTCAATTCTCTCAGGTTTTATTTCTTGATATTGAAACCGTTCCGGCAAGTCCAAAATTTGATGATCTTTCGGAAAGAATGCAAAAATTATGGGTTAAGAAAGCTGATAAAATTCGCAAAAGTGAGGATGAGACTGCGGGAGAGCTCTATAGTCGTGCCGGCATTTATTCAGAATTCGGAAAAATCATTGTTATTTCTGTTGGTTTTTTAAATGGCCATGAGTTCCGCATCAAGTCGTTTTACTCCGATAATGAAAAACTACTGCTTGAAGAGTTTGCAGAACTACTGAATCGTTATTACAACTATCCCGACAGCCTGCTCTGCGCCCATAACGGGAAGGAATTTGATTTCCCCTACATCGCCAGACGCATGGTAATCAATGGCATCGATCTTCCGCTGATTTTACAAATAGCTGGCAAAAAGCCATGGGAAATTAAGCATCTCGACACCATGGAGTTATGGAAATTTGGTGATTACAAAAACTATACCTCGCTCGATTTATTGACCGCCATTTTTGATATCCCAACGCCAAAAGATGATATCGATGGCAGCATGGTTGGAGGTATCTATTGGGAGCAGCATGATTTGGAACGCATCAAGGAGTATTGTCAGAAAGATGTTTTGGCTATAGCACAGCTGATGCGGCGTTATCTCAATCAACCACTACTTGCAGAAGACCAAATCGTTTTAGCCCAACAATAAATAAACTATGGCCAGACACCAGCTCTCAAAATCTACCTATATCCGAAGCCTTCAATGTCAAAAATCACTTTATCTGCATAAAAAACGTCCCTTTTTACGCGACAAGATGTTGGCTTCTCAACTTGCAAAATTCCGGAGAGGCACAGCCGTTGGAAAAATAGCACGCGATTTATTTCCAGGTGGCATTGATATGACGCCGAAGTCTCCCTCTCAATATCAAATCAAAAGATCAGAAACCCTGCAAGCCATGGCTGATCCCCAGGTTTCAGTAATCTATGAAGCTGTATTTCAATATGATGAAGTTTTAATCATGCTGGATATTTTAGTCAGAGAAGCTGATCAATGGCGTGCAATTGAGGTAAAAAGCTCTCGCGGTCTTTCAGAAACATATAGGGAGGATGCGTACCTGCAATACTTTGTTTTGAAAGGAAATCAGGTAGCGCTGGCTGATTTTGAGCTGATGTATATCAACGAAAATTATATCCTCAATGGTGAACTAAATCTAAGAGAACTATTTATTAGCGAATCTGTTATGCAAGAGGCAGAAGCGCATCTTACGCAAACTGACAGCAAAATTAGTCTCGCCAAAGAAACACTGGAACTGAATAAATCGCCCGAAATAAAAATAGGCCCACAATGCCGAAATCCTTATCCCTGCGATTTTTTAGGCCATTGCTGGAAGAATATCCCCAAAAATAGTTTGCTCTATATAGCTGCCATTCCTGCCGATAAACGTTTTGAGCTTTTTCATAATGGCATCCATCAGGTAAATCAACTTTCTGAAAATCAAATAACACCGCTGATTCGTGAACAAGACAAAGCCTTGCAGAAACAGTCTTTTACCATTAATAATGAAAAGTTTTTGCAATTGAGTGCCGATTTCAATAAGCAGAAACTTGCATTCATCAAAGTGCTTTACAACCAGCCAGCTATTCCCGTGTTGCAACATACCAAAGCTTATTCACCTTATTTTTTGGCGATTTCAGTGGTGATCACCGATGGATTGCAACAAGAATTACACAATTGGGATTGTAGTGAAAATCATGATGAATGGCAGTCGGGTTTTGATTTTTTGGCATCTCTTAGCACCAAAGCAGATGTGTTCATATCCTTCAAGGATAGCTTTTTAAATCCATTGATTCAAAGCTATTCATCTGGCCTCAAATCTGTTAAGATAATTGATTTATGGGAGTTCCTAAAAGATTCAGATTTCTATGTCCCACTAATCAATACTGAATTGCAATTAGATACAATTTGTAGCTTTTTGCTTGACAAGTTTACCCCACTAAAAGATGAAGCCTGGTTGTTGAAGGACTTACTGGAAGATCCGTCAAAAAGCAGAGAAATGGTAATCCCGCGATTACAAGCTTATGCTTCATCAATAATGGCATTAGCAAATTTTATATCGGACAAAATTAAAACCGCAGATTAGCTTGCTTTGCCTTAAAACAAATAAAGACAGACAAAGGCTGATAATAAAGATCAAAAAAAATCCCTTCAAAATTTATGAACAAAACGAATTCGAAGCATGCTAATTTGTACTTTTGAGCGATGAATCAAAACACCAAACGTTCCACAAAATCAACCCAAACCGCTGGAGATCAGCTTAAAGAGGTTATGATGCAGCATGGTCGGGTACCTCCTCAGGCAGTTGACTTAGAGGAAGTTGTACTTGGAGCGATGATGCTCGAAAAAGATGCTGTAAATGCAATTATCGATATCTTAAAGCCGGAAGTCTTTTACAAAGATGCGCACAAAAAGATATTTACGGCGATTTACAATCTCTTTTCAAAATCAGAAGCCATAGATATTCTGACGGTCACTAATGAGCTCAAGACAATGGGAGAATTAGAAATGGTAGGTGGAGCCTACTTCATTTCACAGCTCACAAACCGCGTTGTATCAGCTGCCAATATTGAGTTTCATGCCCGCATCCTGATTCAGAAATTCATTCAGCGCGAGCTGATACATATCTCGTCCGACATCATCAAGGATGCCTATGAGGACACTACGGATGTGTTCGACCTGCTCGACAAGGCTGAAAGCGGCTTGTTTTCGGTTAGCGAAAGCAACCTGCGCAGAAGCTTTAGTGCCATGCCTGAATTGGTAAAACAGGCCATTGAGGATATTGAGAAAGCCAAAGACAGCGATTCAAATTTGAGAGGTGTTCCTTCGGGATACACTGATTTAGACCGGATTACACAAGGATGGCAAAAATCGGATCTAATTATTCTGGCGGCTCGACCCAGTATGGGGAAAACAGCTCTTGCACTCAACCTGGCGCGTAATGCCGCCGTTGATTTCAATAAACCTGTTGCTTTTTTCTCACTTGAAATGTCTTCGGTACAGCTTGTTACGCGTTTGATTTCGAGCGAAACCTACCTTCCTGCAGAAAAACTGCGTAAAGGTGATTTGGAAGAATACGAATGGCAGCAATTGAATACCAAAATCAATCCCTTAGTCAATGCGAAGATGTATATCGATGACACGCCGCAGCTGTCAATTTTTGAGTTGCGCGCAAAATGTCGAAGGCTTAAGCAACAATTTGATATACAAATGGTTTACGTGGATTATCTGCAATTAATGACTGCCGGAGGTGATAATCGTGGCAATCGCGAACAGGAAATCAGTAATATTTCACGATCCCTAAAAAGCCTGGCAAAGGAATTGGATGTGCCTGTTTTAGCGCTTTCGCAGCTTAGTCGTAATGTAGAAAGTCGTCCAGGTTCTAAAAAGCCGATCTTATCCGACTTGCGTGAATCAGGCGCCATCGAGCAAGATGCAGATATGGTGATATTTATTTATAGACCTGAGTATTATGGCATTAATGACGATGGTGAAGGAAACTCGGTTCAGGGCCTTGCTGTAATTAATATTGCCAAGCACAGGAATGGTAAACTTGGCGATGTAAACCTGAAGTTCGTTGGCCAATATGCTCGTTTTGAAGAACTTGAGAATTTTGAGCAACATCAGGATTTGAGTCCCAATACCGGATTTGAAATGCAAAATACCAAAACTTTTGGATCGAAAATGAATGATGATTTCGACCTCACGCCAGATCATGACGAACCATTTTAATAACCCTAAAAACTTCAATTTATGAAAAAGAAACTATTTTCACACGCTCTGCTGTTGTTGGTTTTCAGCATGATTTTTTTGGCTTTTACGCCAAAAAAAACGATTCGATTAAAATATGACTTTAATTCAGGAGACAAGTTTAAGCTGGAAATAAGAACGCAGCAAAACATATCCATGAATATGGGTGGCCAAAGCATGGTGATAAAGCAAAATATTACGCTCAATCAATCTGCTGAAATTCTGAGT
Organism: Bacteroidota bacterium; assembly: GCA_018830105.1. Classification (GTDB taxonomy): domain Bacteria; phylum Bacteroidota; class Bacteroidia; order Bacteroidales; family F082; genus UBA5536. The sequence goes on along the minus strand of JAHJTC010000004.1, from coordinate 240,063 downwards.
GTTTCTGATGAAGGTAACACCAACTTTGAAATCTCTTACGACAGGATTCGTTTCAATCAAAATGCTATGGGTATGGAAGTTAACTGGGATTCTGACCAGCCCGATGCAGGTAAAGATGACATCATGGTGCAACAAATTTCCGCACAGATGCAGCAGGCCATCGACAAAAAAGTTAATGCCACCATCGACGAATTTGGAAATCCTATCGCAAATAATAATTCCGAGGTTATGGGCAGCACCAATGTTTCAGGCTTTGAGATGGGCATGCTGATCGTGTTTCCTGATTATGAAGTTGGCCAGGGAGACAGTTGGGAAGTAAGCACCCAGCCTGATCCTAACAGCGATTTTGTTATCAACTCGGTCTATACGCTCGATGAAATTAAAGGCAAGGTGGCGATTATCAGCTATGAAGGAACCATAACCGGAAGTGAAATGAATGGAACTGAAGCGAAACTCTCAGGTAATATCAGTGGTAAGGCCGAAATAAGTACAAAAACCGGTTGGCTTGAAAAAGCAACGACCATGCAAACCCTTGAGATGGAAATGCAACAGCAGGGACAAACCATTCCAATGACTATGTCAAGTGTTATTGAACTCGAGTCCAATTAGTATCTGTCCATAATGTCCGATATCTGCCTTGCTGCAGTAGTTTTATATCTTCCAATACTTAAACCTGCGGTTTAATGTTTTTGCATGCCTTATTTTTAAGCATGCTGTAACACCACTGAAACTTTCTTAATAGCTACTCGTGACGCTATGGACAAGCCCTGGTTAGCAGTGTCCACGGTCTTCAGGCCGTGGATATTGAACCCCAAACGCATAAGGGCTTTAGCCCTGATTTTTCGCTTAAAGGCATAGAGTTTCAGCCGTAAGCTAGCTTCTATTTATGCAAAACTTCATTCACCAATAAAGCAGCATCTTCAAGCTTAATTGCTGAAAAAACCTTTAATCCTGATTGATCAATAAGTTCTTTTCCTTCAACCGCATTAGTCCCCTGAAGCCTAACAATTATGGGGACTTTTATCTCGCCTATATTGTGGTAAGCATCAACAATACCCTGAGCTACACGATCGCAGCGAACAATGCCACCAAAAATATTCACCAAAATTGCTTTCACATTGGGATCTTTCAGAATAATCCGGAAGGCTTCTTCAACGCGCTTTGCATTGGCAGTACCACCAACATCCAGGAAGTTGGCCGGTTCACCACCATACATTTTTATCATGTCCATGGTTGCCATTGCCAGCCCGGCTCCATTAACCATGCAGCCCACATTACCGTCCAGTTTAACATAATTAAGATCAAATCGACTGGCTTCCACTTCTATCGGATCCTCTTCATTAAGATCGCGCATCTCAGCGATATCATTATGGCGGAAGAGGGCATTATTATCAATTGCTACTTTTGCATCAGCTGCATAAACACGGTCGTCGGCTGCTTTTATCACAGGATTGATTTCAAAAAGGCTGGCATCACTGCCCTCATAAGCATTATAAAGCGCCCGGATAAACTTCTGCATTTCCTTAAAAGAGATTCCACTCAATCCAAGGTTAAAGGCAATTTGTCGCGCCTGAAAAGCCTGTAACCCAACGGCAGGATCAATTTCTTCGTTAAAAATCAACTCAGGGGTTTCCTCAGCAACTTTTTCAATATCCATTCCACCCCTTGGCGAATACATAATCATATTGCGTCCTGTTGACCGGTTGAGCAAGATGCTAACATAATACTCTTCAACTTTTGCAGGGCCGGGATAGTAAATATTTTGCTCAATTAATACACGTCTTACCAGTTTACCTTCGGCACTAGTTTGAGGAGTAACCAGCATCATTCCAATAATTTGATCTGTAAACTGTTCCACTTCCTCGAGCGATTTGGCAATTTTTACTCCTCCCCCTTTTCCACGGCCACCGGCATGAATCTGCGCTTTAACCGCCCAACGGTCAGAACCCGTTCTTTTCTGGATTTCTTTAGCAGCTTCAACCGCTTTAGCCGGTGAATCGGCAATAATACCTAATGGAACAGATACACCATATCCGCTTAATATTTGTTTCCCCTGAAACTCGTGTAAATTCATAATAAAACTGTTAATTGGTGAAATTTTTTTGAAGTCCAAAAATAGGACTATTTGATGAGAATTGAAGCATAAATCAACGGATTTTATTCTCAAAATTTTCATTTGAAGCCAATAAGCGAAAAGCGCATACGGCAGCGGGCATTTTTTGTACTTTTGCAGCTCAGCATGATTCATCATTATGATAGCAGCCACAGGAATTTCCAAATCATTCGGTAAAGTTAATGTCCTAAAACAGATAGACCTCCTGGTTTCAACAGGAGAAATAGTGAGTATTGTAGGTCCCTCCGGTGCAGGAAAATCAACGCTTTTACAAATTTTGGGCACTATTGAGCAAGCAGATAGCGGGAGTTTGAAAATTGATGATATGGACATGTCTCAGCTCAATAGTAAATCCCTGGCCGCTTTTCGTAATCAAAAAATTGGTTTTGTTTTTCAGTTTCACCATTTATTTCCTGAGTTCACCGCTTTGGAAAATGTTTGTATCCCGGCATTTATTGCAGGAAAGTCCAGAAAACAAGCCGAAAAAGAGGCGCACCAGCTACTGGATTATTTGAAGCTGAGCGACAGAGCTGACCATAAGCCAGCAGCCATGTCGGGCGGTGAGCAACAAAGAGTTGCTGTGGCCAGAGCCCTGATCAACAAGCCTGTCGTAGTTTTGGCCGATGAACCCTCAGGAAATCTTGACACCAACTCGGCAACCGAATTACACAAACTTTTTCTGGATTTGAGAAAACAATTCAATCAAACCTTTGTGATTGTTACCCATAATCCCGATTTGGCAAGCATGGCCGACAGAAGTTTTACCCTTGCCGATGGCGTTTGGCAATGAAAGATTACAGACAATAATGCACCACAATAAGCGTTTCAACAAGGTTAAGTTAATCTCCATTCATTATATGCAAAAGCGTTTTTTTACACTCCTTTTTATAGTATTGATTAGTAGCGTTTTATCTCAGCAATCAACTGCTCAGGAAGTTGTACAGTCGTACGAAGCACTGATGCAATCCGGCAATGAAAAGCTTAATTCAGGAGACTTCATTAGCGCCAAGACCTATTTTGAAATGGCTTTACAGAAGGAAAAAGACGATGCCGAAGCTCAACAAAAACTCGATGAAACCGTTGAGAACATCAAATTACAGATGCAAAAACAAGAAGGGTTTTACCTGAAGCTCGATCAGGGAGACCGTTTACGCGATGCAAACAAACTGGAGGAGGCAAAAAAGGCTTACGAAGAAGCGCTACAGGTTTTCCCGGATGATAAATACACCCTGGAACAACTCAAAAACATAAACAAAACGCTGGAGGAAGAAAAAAACAAGCTGGAAAATTACGAGAATGCGCTGGCACTTGGGACATCTTTGCTAGAGCAAAAAAAATACGAGGAAGCCATGCTACAGTTTCAGCTGGCCATTGATTTGTATCCGGAGCAGGCTCTTCCGCGCGAAAAGCTGAATGAAACAACACAATTGCTGGAGAAAAGAAAAGTGGCGGAAACAAAATCCGCTGAGCTTCGCGCAGCAGCAGAAGAACTAATTAGAAGAAAAGAATTTGAAAATGCACTCCTTAAACTTAAAGAAGCACAAGCACTTACCCCAACAGATATAACCCTTGCTCAGCTAATCGAAGAGACGGAACTCCTATCGCAGAAAGCTGCCACTTACAGCGAAATTCTGGCTCAAGCTGATCAGCAATATGCGAACAAAAATTTTGAAAAAGCCCGTGAGCATTACAATGCAGCGCTCAAAGTTTGGCCAGGTCAATCCTATGCTGAAGATATGATTCAACGCATTAACCAAACCCTTGAAAGTGAAAACTATCTGGCGCAACAACAATATAACGAAGCGATTGCAGCTGCTGCCAATTATGAAGCCGAAGGTGAATTGGAGCTTGCGCTAAGCAGTTATGAGGAAGCACTTCTCTTAAAGGAGAATGATGAACTGGCTTTAGAAAAAATCGAAGCCATTGAAGCAACAATACAGGCACGCGAACAGGCAACTCAAATTGCATCACAGGTAAATGATTTGTTGGAACAGGCCTCGCAGGCCGAAGAGGATAAAGCATTTGAGAATGCCATAAATATTTATGAGCAAATCCTTACGATCAGTCCAGATGAAGCAGGTATCACCGAAAAAATCACTTCTTTACAGCAAATATTAGCTGAAGCACAAGAAATTGAATCCACCTACCAATTGGTGATGCAAACCGCTGCGACTTTACTTGAACAAGAATCCTTGCGCGAAGCCCGTGCTAAATATGTTGAAGCCTTCAATATTATGCCTTCCAGGACTGAGCCCCAAGAAAAAATATATCAAATCGACCAGCAATTAGCAGCTAATGCATTGCAAGAAGCAGCAATAGAAAATGAATATACGCGCTTGATTAGTCTGGCGAGTCAGTCGTACGACAATCAGGAACTTGATTTAGCACTCGACTACTATCAGCAAGCAGCAGCCTTGAAGCCCGATCAGGATCAGTTAAGTGCTAAGATTGGCGAAATTAACGCCTTGATGAATGAACAGCAGCAATTGCAACAGCGCGAAAACAATTATTCTCAATTGATTGAGACAGCCGACCAGTACTTTGAAGCAGGTAATTTTGCTGATGCAAAAACCAACTACCAAGAGGCAGATCGTTTGTTTGGCGACAGAACTTATCCAAAAGAGAAAATCACAGCAATAGCACAAATTCAAGAGGAATTAGCAGCTACTGAAGCACTTGAAGCAGAATTTAACAATACACTCCAAAATGCTGATGCAGCCTTTACAGCTGAAAAGCTGGAAGAAGCCAAACAACTTTATGAAGCTGCTCTTGCTATCAAGTTGAGCACCTATGCCGAAGAACAAATTGCAAAAATTAATGTAACACTTGCCGAAATAGCTGAAGCAGAAGCTCTTAATCAGGCCTATGTACAAAAAATTGAAATAGCTGACAGTCTTTATGTTCTGGAAAACTGGGAACAAGCTCAGCTTAGCTATCAGGAAGCTCTAGACCTCAATCCATCAGCAACTTATCCAAAGGATCAGGTTACAATGATTGAAGAAAAACTCAATGCTATTGCAGCATCCAAAGCCCTTGAAGCACAGATTTCTAAACTCATAAATCAAGCAGACCAGGCATTTGAAGACCAAAAGCTAGAAAAAGCGCAACAACTTTATGCTGAAATACTAACACTGGATCCAGCAAACGCAGCTGCACTTTCACGATCAGCAGAAATAAACATACAATTAAAGGCAGCTGCAGCCGAAAGACAACAGCGTTTTGAAGAAGCCATGGCTTCTGGAGAGCAGTTTTTGGCAGATAAATCCTATCAGGATGCATTAAAACAATATAAAATTGCCATGGGAATATTTCCTGAGGATGAAACCGTTAAGGCAAAAATAGAACAGCTGGATAATATTATCAGGGAAGAGAAATTGAAACTCATGACAGCCTATACCAAAATCATCAAGGAAGCAGACCAACACTATAACGCAAAAACATTCGACAAGGCTATAGATCAGTACAATAAGGCAGCACTTTTAAAAACAGGAGAGACTTATCCAGCTGAAATGATTGCACAGATCACGCAAACTATTCAGGATAATAAGCTCGTTGAACTTAATCTGAACCCTGTTGTGGTCCCATCAGGAGCAACAAAAAGATTTGAATTTGAACCTGTTAGCATTACTGAACGACGCACAAATTACATTCTGATAAAAGCCAGGAATACAGGTCAAAAAGGATTTCCGTTGATAATTAGCTTTGGCAGTAAAAATGGGCGCAATGGCGGTTTTGTTCTCCCTATTCCAGATGATCAGGAATACCATGATTTTGTCGTACGCATTGGATCTCAATACAAATGGTTCAGTGAAGATAATACCTGGATCGAAATACTACCCGAAAACGGGGAAGTAGAACTGGGAATAACGCAGATTTCGCGGGGATTTTAGTCAATAGCTGCATTTTTCAATCCTTTTGCTAAAGCGTTTGCCATACCGGTAAATTACTTACTCGCTCTACTTACCACCCTTCGACAGCCTGGGTTTAATCATTTGATTAAATTTCATGTATATTTGCGCAGGCCAGAATTTTCTATGGCTGGAAACCAAAATGACTTTGGTGTTGTCTATAGCATGTTATTTTTCGCCAAAAACACAACTACATGAGTACGTTAGAATCCTATTTTGAACCATTCAGAAAACAAACAATCGGGAATGAGCTTGCGTTCAAAACACCCAACGGAATAAAAAAGATGATTTATGCCGACTGGATAGCAAGTGGCAGGCTATACCGTCCTATCGAAGATCGACTTACGAATGTAATTGGCCCCTATGTTGGCAACACCCATACCGAGACCAGCGAAACGGGCACACTCATGACAAAAGCCTACCATCTGGCGCAAAAAAAAATTAAGCAACATATTAATGCAGACGCTAAAGATGTGATTATAACAGCCGGGTCAGGCATGACCACTGTAGTGAATAAGTTGCAAAGAATAATGGGCTTGAAAAGCTGCGGGATATTGAGAAAAGGAAAATGCATCCAGGAACAGCAGGACAGGCCTGTGGTTTTTATTACGCATATGGAGCATCATTCCAATCACACCAGTTGGATAGAAACCAATGTTGATGTGGTTGTTTTGAAGCCAAATAAAGATCTTCTAGTTGATCTGTCTGAGCTACGTCGGCAGTTAGAAATTCATAAAAACCGACCCTTTAAGATCGGTGCATTTACCGCATGTTCAAACGTTACAGGAATTGAAACGCCCTATCACGAAATGGCCCGCATCATGCATGAATATGGCGGTGTAGCCTTTGTAGATTTCGCTGCATCAGCTCCTTATGTGGATATTGATATGCACCCGGCAGATGATGAAATGAAAAAACTTGATGCCATCTACTTCAGTCCTCACAAGTTTTTGGGCGGTCCCGGTAGTTCCGGAGTTTTGGTTTTCGACGGCAGTCTTTATAAAAATGAAACACCGGATAATCCCGGGGGCGGAACCGTTGATTGGACAAATCCCTGGGGCGAATATAAATACATCGACGATATTGAATTGCGCGAAGATGGCGGTACTCCGGGTTTTTTACAGGCTATGAGAACCGCTTTGGCGATTGAGGTAAAGAACCAAATGACCACACTAAAAATACGCCAGCGGGAGCATGAACTGGTTCAAAAGGCTTTTAAAGGCTTACGCCCTATTGACGGTGTGCATATCCTGGCTGATAATATTGAAAATCGACTTGGCGTTTTGTCGTTTTACATTGACAACGTGCATTTTAATCTCGTTGTAAAGCTCATGAATGACCGGTTTGGCATACAAGTTAGAGGGGGATGTGCTTGCGCCGGAACCTACGGACACTATTTACTGGATGTGAGCCACGATAAAAGCAAACAAATAACCGATCTGATAAATCATGGTGATTTATCTCAAAAACCCGGCTGGATAAGGGCTTCATTGCATCCTACCATGACCGATGAGGAAGTAGATTTTCTAATTGAAGCAGTAGCACAAATCGCCCAAAACGCGAAAGAATGGGAAGCGGATTATGTTTATAATCGTCATACCAATGAATTTCGTCATAAAAGCGAACCTGAAGACAAAACAGTTTGGGTTACAAAATGGTTTGATTTATCCGATAAATAAGATAAATGTCCTGTTTTTTGTGTAAGTTTTAGTAAAGCATCGCTAAAATGGTACAGAATGCGGATACAGATACCTCACAAAGAAAAACAACAGAAGTACCAATAGTCCGATCGCTCCAAAAGTAAATCCAAGCACATTTTTACGCCTGTAAAAAAACCAGCCGGCCAAACCGAAAAATATAACCGCAAAAATCAAAAGTTGTATTATCATTTCTTTTCATTATAGCTGATCAACACGCTGAACACGTTCTACACCCGCAATTTTTCCAATTTTATGAATCAATTGTTCCAGGTGGCTGGTATCTTTTATCTGAAGCACAAGCCTGCCTTCAAAGCGACCATCGCGGGTATCAAACGAAATAGTTCGCATATTAACTTTCATATCATCCGAAACCACTTTTGTGATCTCGCCAACCAATCCCAAGGTATCGTGTCCTCCAATCCGAATGGCAGTTTGAAAGCTTGTATTGTCAATAGCCTCTTTCCATTTTACCGGCATTACGCGATAACTGTATCTGTCTTTAAGTCGCTTGGCATTGGGGCAACTCAAACGGTGAATAGTAATGCCACCGCCAATGGTTACAAATCCAAAAACCTGATCTCCCGGAATAGGATTACAACATTTTGCCAGCCGATAATCAACATTACTTAAACTATTATCGATAATGAGATAGTCGTCTCTGCCATCAAAGTTCTTGGGTTTCTTATCCGTCGTGTCAATTTCCGTTTCAGCAACTGCCTCTTTATCAGGATTTTGCTCCTGCATGAGCACTTTTTTTAAGGCCGAGAGTTCAATTTTTTCGGTGGCCAAAGCATGATAAAGTTCGATGGAAGTATTTGTTTTAAAGTGTTTTACCAATTTATTAACCACCTCATCAAAATTCTGAATCCGCCAATTCTTTAGCTTCCTCAGCAAGATGTCCTTACCAATTTCAGCTTCTTTGAGCTCCTCTTCTTTCAGATAGCGTTTGATTTTTGAACGGGCTCTATCTGTAACAACAAAACTTAACCAATCAGATTTTGGAATTTGCTTTTTACTGGTCATAATCTCCACCTTATCACCATTGGTCAGCTCATGTCGGATCGGGACAATTTTATTATTCACCTTTGCTCCATTGCAACTAGCACCAACATGGGTATGCACTTCGTAAGCAAAGTCGAGCACTGTAGCCCCTTTTGGTAATTGTTTTAGATCACCATTTGGTGTAAAAATGAACATCTTGTCATTTTGAAACCTATTGCTGTTGCGATAAGAATAATCGAAATTGATCTGGTCAGGGTTTTCGAGAATATCTCTCACCTGATTCAGCCAGTCCTCAGCATCAATTTTGCGCTCCGAATCCTTGTATTGCCAATGGGCTGCCTGTCCCTTTTCGGCAATTTCATCCATGCGCTTTGATCTGATTTGCACCTCAACCCATTTGCCATCATTCATTTTCACGGTAGTATGCAGCGATTCATAACCTGAGGCTTTGGGGGTTGTGATCCAGTCGCGCAAACGTTTAGGGTTTGGCTGGTACAAATCTGTGACAATAGAATAAATTCGCCAGCAATCTTCTTTTTCCTTTTTCAGCTGACTATTGCTGATAATCCGGATAGCAAAAATATCATAAACCTGCTCAAAATCAACATTTTGTGCTATCATCTTTGCATAGATGGAAGGTATTGACTTCGTGCGCCATTTAAAACTACAATCAAATCGCTGGGCTATCAGTTCGCGTTGAATTGGCTGAATGAATTCCTGCATCAACACATCCTGTTTCGCTTTTGAGGCCGCGATCTTATTACTGAGCTCGTGATAAATTTCGGGGTTTTCGTGAAGCATTACCAGTTCTTCAAACTCTGCCTTAATGATATACAATCCAAGGCGATGCGCAATTGGGATATAAAGGTGCTTTACTTCATGGAAAAAAATAGCATGCTTCTCATCATCCACATCTTCAGGATGACGCAAGTCATATAACCTGTGTGCGATTTTTAATAAAACCACCCGAATATCATCAATCAGGCTTAAAAAAAGTTTCCTGAAATTATCCGACTGAAATGAAAGCCTTTTGGTTTGTATCGTTGAAACCTTGTTGAATCCTTCAACAATTACGGCAACATTATTTCCAAATTGATCCTCAATTTGCTTGAGTTCAATAGTTGTCCGTACATTGATACCATGCAGAAAAGCGGCCATCACTGTTGAAGCACCCAGCCCCAGCTCCTTAACCACAATAATTGCCAATTCGAGCAAATGAAAAAGATAGGGTTTTCCGGATTTTAGGCGCAGTTCGGCATAAGCCTGACCAGCAAGCTCATAAGCTTCCCTGATTAACTTCTGCTTTTCCTCGTCAATATTTGGAGTCAATAACGTTTTTAACTCCTCATATTTTTCTTCCAATAAAGTTTTTTCTTTTTCTGTTACTGCCATTTACAGCGCGTGTTTTTTCAAAAGATTAAAAAACGTTTGTGCCAAAATTGACACAAACGTTTTTTTGTTCATCCATTATTTATCATCTTTGGAATTATCGTTTTCTCTTCTTCCTAAAGATTGATTATCAGTATCAGAAATTGAATCTCTCATTTTTGTGTCGGCCTGAATATTTTGGAACTTATAATAATCCATAATGCCCAGATTTCCTTGTTTAAACGCATCAGCTATTGCTTGAGGAATCAAAGCTTCTGCTTGAATAACATTTGCACGGGCTTCCTGAGCTTTAGCTCTCATTTCCTGTTCTTCGGCAACGGCCATTGCCCGGCGTTCCTCGGCCTTGGCTTGTGCGATATTCTTATCAGCATTGGCCTGATCCATCTGCAACACCGCTCCAATATTTTTCCCGATATCAATATCTGCTATATCAATAGAAAGAATTTCAAATGCTGTTCCGGAGTCTAAGCCCTTTTTTAGCACCACTTTAGAGATAGAATCAGGATTTTCAAGCACCTGTTTGTGTGAATCGGCTGATCCAATGGAAGAAACGATTCCTTCGCCAACTCTGGCAAGGATTGTTTCCTCTCCAGCCCCACCTACCAATTGGCGGATATTGGCACGCACCGTTACGCGAGCCAGGGCAATCAGCTGAATACCATCCTTAGCAACGGCAGCTACTTTTTTTGTGTCGATCACTTTTGGATTTACGGACATCCTAACGGCTTCAAATACATCACGTCCCGCTAAATCAATGGCGGTAGCAGTTTGAAAATTTAAGTCCATATTAGCCTTATCTGCTGAAATTAAAGCATTTACCACTTCCTGCACACGACCTCCAGCCAGATAATGAGCCTCCAGATCATCCCTTTCGAGATGAATTCCAGCTTTCGTAGCAGCAATCATACTATTTACGATCACAGACGGCGGCACCTTACGCCAACGCATTAAAATAAGTTGAAGCAGCGAAATACGAACTCCTGAAACCAAAGCTGTAAACCACAGGCCGACAGGAATAAAGTAAAACAAAAACCATATCAGGAACAACGCTCCCAATCCAATGGCAATAAGGACATACAAATCTTCCATAACTAATTATTGTTTAGGGTTTTAACAAATATTTTATTTCGTTCAATTTTAATCACTTCTATCGCTTGTTCTTCATCAATAAACTCAGAACGTGCATGCACTTCGAAAAACTTGTTGTTTATTAAGGCTTTTCCCGAAGGAGTGCAACGTGAAATCGTCACTCCTTTGTCGCCAACATTTAAATCTTTGTCATCCACAAGATTAACGCGGCTGTCAACATTTTTAACAAGCATTAATCTGTCCCATGTTTTTGATCGAAGGGCGAGCACTAAAAAAGCAATGTTGAGCAGCAAAGTGCCTGCTAAAATATAATGCCCCTCCGGCGTCCCAAATCTTGAGTAACCCAAAAACACAGCAACAACCATAAGTGCAAATCCAAGAATACCTGCAACACCGCCTCCCGGTATTACTAATATTTCAAGTAAAACCATTAATAAGCCAACAAATATCAATGCTAAAATTATTGTCCACATAATTATTGAATGCTAACTGTGAGTTTTCGCTCCAATAAAGCCAGCTTATAAGGATTAAGCTGATCATATGAGCCAGATTTAATCGGGCATTTTCCCTTAAAATGTGTGACCCAGGCACAAGTTTCAGCTTGCTCAGGGCTATGATCACATATTTCCATCAGTGTCTGGATTACAAAATCAAAGCTATTGATATCATCATTAAAAAGAATAAGATTTTTCTCTTTTTCAGCTTTCGTTTCGCTGGATGGTAATAATGCTTCTTTCTCCTTGCTCATGAATTTTAAGGTTTACTTTGCGCGTATAAAATTACAAAGATAAAACGAGAAAGCAGTTAATATGTCGTTAAAATCTATTAATTGTTTAAGCTGAAAATATTTTTCATTACGATCAGCTCATTTATCCATGACAAAATCGATAGGACAATGAATTTCCAGACTTATCCAACATCAGATGAATGCTTAAATTTGCGTCATGAAAAATCCAACTACAGTCCTGCCAGATTTTATAAGAAGGCTGCAACTCGAACTACAAAAACCATTACCGGGAATTGTTGCACACAGGCTTATGGAGCCGGCAACAAGACGTAATTTTGAATCGAATTGGTCACATCCTACTTCGCCCCGACAAAGTGCGGTGTTAATATTACTATTTCCTGAAAATGAAGACATTAAAACCATTTTTATTCAACGCAACATTTATGATGGCGTTCACAGCGGGCAAATCGCTTTTCCGGGTGGGCGCTATGAACTTTTTGACAAAAACCTGATCAATACTGCTTTAAGGGAAACTGAGGAAGAGGTGGGTGTGGCGACAGCTGCTATTCATCCTATCGGACAACTCACAAAAATTTACATTCCGCCAAGCAATTTTGATGTTTTACCTGTTGTAGGCTGGACACCCAAGGCACCGATTTTAAAGATAGATCCGATGGAAGTTTCTGCTGCTTTTTGCGTTTCACTATCCCAGTTAATTGATCCAGTTTGCAAAAGAGAAGAAGAAATTATGCTGAGTAACAAACAGCGGCTAACAGTGCCTTGTTTTACCGTGGACGACAAAATAATTTGGGGAGCTACCTCAATGATTCTAAATGAATTCGTTGAAATAATCTCCCCAATATACAATATAGCTTAAGCCGTCACAAAAAAAGAAGCAGGCAATTTATGCTTCTTCAATTATAATTTCGTGCGTTAAAACAGAACTTTTAACCAACATGGCACTTACTCCACAGTAACGTTCCTGTGACAAATTGACAGCTTTTTCAATTTTTTCACGATCCAGCTCTTTACCTTTTAAGGTATAGGTAATGTGGATCTTTTCGTAATACCTGGGATGTTCTTCGCTTAATTGCCCATCAACATCTACATTGAAATGGTCAGGCTCAACACGCATCTTCTTTAAGATAGAAATTACATCCATGCCTGTGCAACCTCCCAGGGAGGCTAAAATAAGTGGTTTGGGGCGTGGGCCACCATTTTTTCCACCTACTTTTTCATCTGCGTCAATTGGAATTTTAAATCCATTAACGTCAACTTCAAAGGACATATCGCCCGTCCAATTTACTGCTACTTTTTCCATATGTTTAGTTTTAATAATTGAATCCAAAATGACCTGGAATAATACCAGACTGCAATGAATCAACAAGCATGCCATCTGTCTTAAACCTGTAAACCCAACCATTCTGAACATAATTGCCGGCATCGGAAGCTAAAATAGTCTGCTCATAAGGATGGAGACCGAGCGCAAAAAAATTACGACCTTCCGAACTAATGAGTGGGCTTGCAGGAAGCTCAGCGTCAGCAATATCCATCGTGTAAATTCCATCATTCAAATAATACAGAGTATTCCCGGCTGCATTGATTTTGAGCTGTTCGGGAGCACTTTCAATAGTGGAAAAATTATAGCGTTTCTCTATCGTTCGTGATGCCGGGTCTATCCTAATTAAGGAAGGAATTTCCTCGTTCAAGTAGCCACCACTGCACAACACCCAAAGTTTTTTATTTTGATCTACCACAATACTGTTCGGCTCTTTACCCACAACAATACTGTCAACCAGCGCGTCGACAGCAACATCAATTACCTGCACGGTATTGTTGGCTGTGCTTTGGTTATATGCTGACCAGTTTGTCACAAAAACTTCATAATCAACCATCACCATTGCCTCTGTACTTTTTCCGGTCTCAATAACCCCTTGTGGTTGCATGGTAATGGGATTAAACACAAAAATTCCTTTAAGCTGAAAATCTGACACATAAGCTTTATCAGCATTTACAATCTGCAGGTAACGTGGCGATTCCAACTCGGCAATTTTACGTTTGTATAAACCTGTTTTTGAATCAATAACATAGATATAAGCGCTGTTATTAACAACCAAGAAAGCCTCCTCTTTCCAGAAAGTGATGCTTTGTGCAACATCGCCAAGCGGAGCGCCATTTTTCTTAAAAAACAAATTATTTGTCATAGTCCCACTGCCTTCTTCGAAAAAGGACAGGGAAGCATTTCCTGAGGTGAAATTGCCCTGATTCAGGACAAAAAATCCATCACCCAACTGATTATGTGGCGGAATTAGCGGTTCATCATCGTCTAATTTGGTGCAAGCCGACAGCACAATAATGGAGAGAAAAAATAAATAAGACAGTTTTTTCATTACGGTTTTGATTTAAGCTGATAGCTAAGTGCAATGGCAAAGTTTCTGCCGGGCATTGCCCGCCATCTAATAGCCTGATAATCTTTATCAAATAGATTATTTATGCGTATTTCAGCAGTGAATTCATGCCATTTTTTGGTTATAGCAATATGATGTAAGGTATATGCCGGAAGTTGAAATCCATAAAAATCAACTTTGTTCAAGCTGGTATTCCGGCTTCCGGTATAAACCAGGGTATATTGAAGTTCCCAGGTTCTGAAACCCATTTTGTAAAACAGATTTCCATGATGCATAGGAATATAGATCAACTGCCTGCCCTGAGTATTTTCGATCTGAGCTACGGTGCTTTCGTCAGTTGTTCGGGTGTAGGCAAAATTGATTTGAATCTGATGGTTAAATAAACCATCATCAAGCTTCCCTCCCAGCGTCAATTCGGTGCCACGGGCAAAAACACGTGAAACATTTTCAGGAACCCAATAGCGAAAGGCTGTCGGACGCCATTGAATCCATTCCCGAATGTCAGAAGCATAAATTCCGCCCCTTATGTTTAAGGAAGCTTTATTCCAGGTTTTTTCATAATGAAGCGAGAAATCAGCTTGTGATGCAACTTCTTCTTTCAGGCCGGGATTTCCTCCCGGATACCAATACAGGTCATTCATGCCGGGAACCCTGAAATTGCGACTTACTCCGGCTGTATAGCGCCAATTTTCTGTCAGTGGCAGCCTTGCAGAATACATCATAAATGGCGAAAAAACCATAAGCTGGCCATCCACATCATCCTGATGAGCACCCAGCTGCAGCTTATTTCCCTTCAAGTCTTTATACATTGCATTGACCAAAAGCGACATTTGATTTCTATGCTGCGGTTCCTCATAATTGGTAGAAAACGCCATTTGCTTGTTGATATCTATTGCAGTAGTCAACTCCCAACGTTTACCAATTTGTTGCAGATAGCTTGTTAAAAATTGGTAAACCCGAATATCATTTTTTGAATTGATCAAACTAACTGTAGCATGATCGTTAAAATTAGAGGTCGTTCTTAGGAAATAATGTTGTCTCTCGTCGAAATAGGCAGTCTTGATTTCCAGAGAAGCCTTTTCCCAAAAATGCTTATACCCCAATATCTGGCGATGAAAACGGTCGTTCTGAAACTCTTCAGGATTTCCTCCACGTTCCAGATTTGTCATAATTGGCGGCAGGTTCCTCTCGTTCCATTGATTCCAACTGATTAGACTAAAAATTCCTTTTCCGACCTGCCAATACAGTTCCTGCATAAATCCCCTATCAAGAAAATCCGCATCCTTTTGTCTCATTTTTTGAGTTTGAATTGGCGCTGTATTGAGGTATTCAAAATCATTATCGCTCGACGCCCTGAAAACACGTGTTCGGCTATTTAATTGAGCACCTGACCAGGAAATATCCATATAAGATCCATAGCTGTTAAAACTACCAAAAGCCTGTTTAGCAGTCAGTTCGACCCCCTTATTAAACTGAGACTTATTGTTGAGTGCCACAACACCTCCTATCCCGCCTTGTTGATTGGCTGCATGAGCCCCCCATGCGAGTTGGGCCTCATCTACAAAAAATACGGGCAGTCGGTTAAAATCTACCTGTCCGTGATTTGGAGCGTTCACTGGCATTCCGTTCCAAAGCACTTTTGTATGACTTGCTGTTGTGCCCCTAAAAGATGCTGTTGCCAGCGATCCCGGCCCGTAATCCTTGATGAAAACCTGGCTATTCTGCTGTAAAAAATCAGCAAAAGTGGCTGATCTATTCGATGCAAGTATTTCAGAGTCAAACTGATGCTGCAACATGTCGTTATTGGAATTCTGTGATAAAGCGGTTACTTCAATTTGATCAAGCAAGAGGGTATCCGGGGTTTGGGCAATGGCACTAAAAAAATGCATCTGGCTAAAAATAATTCCAAACAGTAAAACTTTTAAGGCTTTCATAACTTTAACATTTTAAAATTATACACCTTATTTTCACTTTCAATCCGAATTAGATAAATACCACTTTCCCAAGCAGAAGTCCAGATAGTATGAATGTTTTCAGAATAAACACCCTCAACGAGCTGGATTCCATGATTATTAAAGATTGAAATTTTCATGCGTTCGTGATCAAAATTCCTCACATAAATCCTGTTCGCAAATGGGTTTGGGTAAAGGTTTATTGGCAGCCTTGATGCTTCCAATACCTGCAAGTTCGATGCGTCATGAATTACACCTATCCCATCCAAATCGAAACCCGAAGAGGGAAAAGGTGAAGGCCATGGGTCGTTTATCAAATGATTTTTAGAATCATAAGTACCAAGTTCGCTGTCTAATTTCCCAACCACATCCGTAACACGAATATGAGTTATTGACATTTTATCAAGCAGCGGGCTATCAGGAAGACTATCCAGATCGAATGGCGTACCATAAAATGCCCGGTATTTACCCGCCAAATGGTGAATTTTGGTAGCATCGAGACTGCCAAACCCATCAACCTGCTCATCGGTTTGCGTGAACGAAATTGAAGGAAAAGTAAAAAAAGTTAAGCCATCGCTGCTGACTGCGACATGCGCCAATTCAAGAAAAGAATCCGTGAAACTATTCTCAAAAACTGCAAAATCAAACCCCGGACCGTTCCATATCGGAAATTCAAACTGAAGTAAGGCTTCTCCCCCATCGCCAAGACTAACTACGATATTGTCAGCCTTATCAAGTGCATCTGTTTCGTCGCCGAATGTAACGCTACCAAGCGCTTGATTATCTATCTGCATCAAACCTCTGCTAACCAAACAGGTCGTTGCCCAGTTGATAAAGCAGGCACTATCCGCATGAATAGCATCTGTTCCCGGCTCACCGGCAGGGGGAGCAAACTGGGCATTGCCTCTCATCGGCAAAAACGCAGCAAACAACAAAACACTAAAAATAATGCGATTAATCATACCTAATTCTTAACAAACTGCTTGATACTATGCGATTGATCTTCAAATAAAATGTCTATTAAATAAAATCCGGAAGGCAAAACAGAAACATTTAATGTTGCGTTTTTGGCGTTTATCTGCTGTTCAACAGCAAGTTGTCCGGAAACATGCAAAATGCTCACAGTTTGAATTGTTCTATTTGAGATCGACTTCAATTGAAGTAAGTTTTCCGCCGGATTAGGATACAGCTGTACTGAATTGATTTCCACCAAAGGCAATGAAGTAGTTTGTTTGTAATCAACTGCCAGTGCTTCGGCAGAAATACCTGCATCAAAACTACCGGTAATATTGGCCTGCATATCCATGATTATTCCTTCACCAAATGAAAAATAATCTGTTGTTGCCGCATAAAATTGCTGGTGAATACTATCAAAGACAATATCAGAAAAATAGATATAATTTGAGCTCCCTGGATCAGAAATAAATTGTGAATCAAGCATCTGCATACTTTCAAGATCGATAATTCCTACGCCATTGTCAACCATTAAATAGAGTTTAGATTCAATTATTGCAATCCCTTTCCCAAATGCATGATTAAAGCTAAAATGCTCAAAAGCATTTGTTTCCGGATCAAAGCGTATCAAATTGCCGATACTCTCACCATAAGGTGTTTTGCATAGCGCGATTAGCTGACCATTAAATAAGTACAAATCATAAATCCCTAGTGCAGCAGCTCCCATATCTATTTCTTCAATCAACTGACCTGAAGCAGGATCGACTATTGCGATAGCACCGTTTGTGCTGCCATAACTGCCTGGTACGGCAACGAAGAGCTTGTTTTCCACGACTAATAATCCAGCTGTTTCTCCCGAAATTTCATCGACAGTTTGTTTAAGTTCCAGGGTATTTCTATCAAATATTTTCAAAAAACCACTTGTTTGCGGGTACTGAACCGACATGAAAATATTTTCCTCGCTTACGGTCAATAGGTTAGCACCAGAAACAGCAGTAGCAGCCAACTTTGAGCCACTTTCAAGGTCGAAGATTACGAGAGAATCTGTCGCTGTAACTAGTAAATTCGCAGCTTGGATTAAAGCATCCTGTGCCGCCTGGGTGTAAATGGTTCCAAATGTCAAATTATCGCTGTTTTGCGGATCAAAGTGTGTGATTTCCACAAAATCGTTTGGATCGGAGAATGCTCCGCCACTCACTACATAAAGCTGTGATTGCATTTGAGCCAAGACTGCGGTATGCATAAAAAGCATGGCTAATGCAACATGAAGTTTGTAAAAAGTAAATTTTTTCATAAAAAAAGTTTTAAGGTTAAAAAAAATTACCTCAAAACTTACAGGAAAAAATGTGCCGAAAGTGTATTGGTTTTAACCGTCGACAAGCTTTTGTCCCGAAAGCTTTGCAAAACAAGTTATATGGCAGGTCTTCTGACTTACTCCCTTTCGGCGCCTTCCCATTCCGGATAGCAGGAACAGTGGCTGAGGATACCGAAAGTACTTAAAGAGCTTACAGCAGCGGGAACTGTTCAGGACTCACACCTGATTCCCTATTAAGCTAGCTAAAAAAACAGCTAACACCAATTAACTGATGCAAAAATAGGAAAGTTTATCTGATCATCACCCTTTAGTAAAATAAATAAATTGCAAGTTTTTAACAGTAAATTGTTAACGAAGCAGCAAATTGAAAGTCCGGTTTATTTAAAATTACTAATTTTACGGCACAAAATTGAAGTCCGACTATGAAACTGATACTAAAAATACATTTGTATTTCGCCCTAATATTTTTCTTTATTTTAGCAATAACAGCATGTTCACCGGCTAGGTCAAATCCAATTGCCGGCAGAACTGCGGGAAAGAATAAATCAAGTTTTAATCCTGTTAGTCAAAAAAGTCAGCCTGTTCCCAAAAAGTTTGTTATCAAGCGGGGAAGTAAAACCTACCTGGGACAGATCAATCCGAAATAAGAAACCTCAAAAAAAAATACAAAAAAGCAGCCCAACATTGAATTGAGCTGCTTTTTATGTTATAATGGGCTTGGATTACGATTCCTGCATAAATGGATATCGGAAATCGGTTGGCGGATTAAAATTCTCTTTAATCGTACGCGGAGAAACCCAACGTAGCAAATTAAGATAAGATCCTGATTTATCATTTGTTCCGGAGGCTCTGGCGCCACCAAAAGGCTGTTGGCCAACGACCGCACCCGTAGGTTTATCGTTGATGTAATAATTACCCGCAGCATTGGTTAATGCAATATTTGCTTCTTCAATGGCAAAACGATCCTTTGCAAAAACAGCGCCGGTAAGCGAGTAATGTGTAGTGGTATCAACAAGCTTTAGCGTTTCTTTCCAGTTTTTTGCGTCATAAACAAAAATTGTAAGTACGGGGCCAAAAAGCTCTTCATGCATTGTCACATAGTGAGGATCAGAAGTTAAAATAACCGTTGGCTCAATAAAATAGCCCTCAGATTTATCATAATTTCCGCCAAAGAGGATCGTTGCCTCTTTGTCCTGTTTCGCATTATCTATAAACATCGACAGCTTGTCGAAAGAAGCTTCATCAATTACAGCGCCCATAAAATTAGAAAAGTCTTCGATCGGCCCCATTTTAACCTGCTTCAAATCCTTCTCCATAAGTTGCCATACTTCCGGCCAGATATTCGAAGGAATATAAGCCCTGGATGCTGCAGAGCATTTTTGTCCCTGATATTCAAAAGCGCCTCTAATCAATGCCGTTGCGAGGGCTTTAACATCAGCTGTTTCATGAGCCATCACAAAATCTTTTCCGCCTGTTTCACCCACAATTTTTGGATAGGTATTGTGAACTGTAACATTGTCACCAATAGCTTTCCAGATTTTCGAAAAAACGGCCGTTGAGCCCGTATAATGGATACCTACAAAATCGGGATGTGCAGCAAGAATCTTACCTGCAACAGGCCCTGGCACAAAAATCAAATTAATAACCCCATCCGGTAATCCTGCTTCTTCAAAAATTTCCATAATTACCTTTGCCGAATAAATTTGTGTATTGGAAGGTTTCCATACCACTACATTACCCATCAATGCGGGTGCAGAAGGCAAATTTCCGGCGATTGCAGTAAAATTAAAAGGTGTCAAAGCATAAATAAATCCTTCCAATGGTCTGTATTCTATGCGATTCCATACACCGTGGTCTGAGATCGGTTGCTGATCATAAATTTGAGACATAAAGTGCACATTGTATCTTAAAAAATCAGCAAACTCGCATGCGGCATCAATCTCAGCCTGATGAACAGTTTTTGATTGCCCAAGCATGGTGGCAGCATTGATTTTCGCACGATAAGGACCTGAAATCAGATCGGCTGCTTTAAGAAAAATAGTGGCGCGATCTTCCCACTCCAGCGCTTGCCATTGCTGGCGTACTTTTAGCGCTGCCTCAATGGCTCTATTTACATGCTCACCATCGCCCTGGTAATAATAGCCCAAGGTGTGCGCTATATCGTGAGGAGGCGCAAGACGAAGCTTTTTTTCTGTTGTAACACGCTCTCCACCAATTACCATGGGCACTTCAATTTCTTCCGATCGCATTTGTGATAACATGCTTTTTACTTCGGCACGCTCAGGGCTTCCCGGAGCATAAGACTTAACTGTTTCGTTGTAAGGTTTGGGAACCTTATAAAATCCACTATACATATATTTTACAAGTATTTAAGGGTTAGTTTTAAGGCGTAAATCTGCTGCAAAGATACAAAAATACAGCTATTTAGAATCTTACTAAATTAGTGTTTCACGAATACGATACACTTAAGCCCAATAGCAGTTAACTGACTATTAAACGCATTTTTTGTAATTTTGTCCAAAATCAGCTCAAATCAATGTAAAATAGTGTTTACCAATATTTTACATTAGAAAAGCATAAAATACAAGAATTAGAAAGTAGAATTTAATGAACGTAAAAAGTAAACAAAAATTCAAACGACTTGATAAAATTGCCATTAGTGTGAAGTCGCACAGGCTTTTACGGCAGTTATTAGAGGAAAACCCCGAGATAGAAACCATTATGCTTGAAGCTGGTGACAAGGAGGAAGCATTGGAAGGGATGAGGCGTTGGATTTTACCATATTTCGATAAAAATCCGCATGCGATGGCTTATTACAGCGGAGAAATCACGGGCAGAGAAGCTTTCGACAAACTTAGCTGGTCTGATTATGGTGCCATAAGAATGATGGATTACATTAAGCATGCCGGTCGTATTTTCGAAGATCTGAACCTGCGCGGTGAACTTGTTGGCAGCAACCCGATAAAATACCTCTGGCTTGCCATAAAGTATGGAACCGGTGGTGCCAATAAACATTTTTTCTATGATACACTTATGCTTTTCAGGCAAATAAAAGGTATTCTGAAAAGAGAAATGCCCAGCAGAGAGCAACTTGAAACATGGATGAATCGGCATCCTTCGGGGCTTGAGGACGAGGTAATGAAAATAAGAAAGCATAACCGTGACCGCATCATAAAAGTCATTATTGAAAAAATGGATGAAGGCGAATTGAAAAGTCAGCGCTATCAATTTGAGGAAAATATGACTTTCGAGCAGAAATTTCTACGAGCCTGCAACTGGTGGAACGATATGAACTTTCATTTGAAATTTGCTGTCAGGTCGCCTAAAATGCTGAACGAAATGCTCAATAATTCACTGAGCACCAAAACAATGGAGATACTGCATGAAGCGCGAGATGCCGGAATTCCATTTTTCGTAAATCCGTATTACTTATCCCTGCTCAATGTTACAGAACCTAATTTTGCGATCGGTTCCGATCTAGCAATACGTGATTATGTGATCTACAGCAAACAGCTAATCAAAGAGTTTGGACAGATTGTTGCCTGGGAAAAAGAAGATCTTATGGAGCCAGGCAGACCAAATGCCGCCGGTTGGATTTTACCCACCATCCACAATTTGCACAGGCGCTATCCCGAAGTTGCCATTATGATACCCGATACGGTTGGACGTGCTTGCGGAGGACTATGTGTCAGTTGTCAACGCATGTACGATTTTCAAAGTGGTCATCTCAATTTTAATCTCGACAAACTGAAGCCGAAAGAAACCTGGCCGCAGAAACTTCAAAAACTGATGGATTATTTTGAAGAAGATACACAGTTGCGGGATATTTTGATTACAGGTGGTGATGCACTGATGAGCAGCGATAAATCCATGCAAACAATTTTAAATGCAGTTTATGAAATGGCAGCACGTAAAAAAGAGATTAATATCAAACTGCCCGAAGGGAAGAAAATTGCTGAAATTAGTCGGGTACGACTTGGAACACGTTTGCCCGTTTTTCTACCCCAACGCATTACTAACGAACTGATTGCTATACTGGCTGATTTTAAACAAAAAGGAACCACAGCCGGCATTAAACAATTTGTGATACAAACACATTTTGAAACTGCCATGGAGGTGACCCCGGAGGTAAAAAATGCCATTGAAATGTTGCTAAGTGCCGGCTGGATTGTAACGAACCAAATGGTTTTTACCGCCGCTGCCTCCCGCCGCGGTCATACCGCAAAATTGCGCAAAGTGCTTAATGATATCGGCGTGCTCACCTATTATACCTTCACGGTTAAAGGTTACAAAGAAAACAGCCACAATTTCGCCACAAACGAACGCGCAGTGCAGGAACAATTGGAGGAAAAGGAATTTGGTAAAATCGACAAACAATACAATAAAGCAATTAGCAGTTTTGCTCAAAATGCAGAGCTGATGGTCAAAAATATCGCACAGCTAAGAGCAGAAGCTGGTATTCCTTTTCTGGCTACTGATCGGAATGTATTAAACCTGCCAGGTGTAGGAAAGAGCTTAACATACAGAACGATAGGACTTTCGCGACATGGAAGAAGAATTTTAGAATTTGACCATGACAGCACCCGCAAACACAGCCCCATCATTCACGAAATGGGAAAAGTAGTGATCATCGAATCCAAATCAGTTGATGAATACCTGCATCAGCTGGAAGATATGGGCGAAGATAAGACTGAATATCAAAGCATTTTTGGCTATAGTATTGGCGAAACGGAGCCCTTGCAACATATTTATCAATATGAGGATTATCCGTTTGAAATTACTTCGGAATATACCAACCTGGAACTGAGCGAAACGTTTATGGATATGGCCGATTAAAAGCCTTCATGCAAAAATTACAGCAGTGATCAGTTTTTTTTAAAACTGAAATTAAGCTTACTTTTATGTACTTTTGATGAAGAATCCTGCACTGCTATGAATCTTTTTATTCGTCTGATTTTTACGGCAATAATATTTTTTTTGCTAAGCTCCTGCCATGTAGGCCGGTTTTTCTACTATAATTTTGCTGACGTAAATGACTTTCAAAAGTACCCGGCTCAGAAAATAGGCAGAGATTCAACTGCATCTCAAACAAGTTTTGTTAAAGCGCCGGAAGCGTTATTTGTGCAACAAAGCTTTGATGGCTACGCTGTTGCAACGTCATTGCATGATTACCTGGAAAACCATAAAACGCTGGCCTTTTTGTTCATCAGGAACGACACCATACGGCATGAATATTATTTTGATGACTATGATTCGATGGCCGTAATACCGGTCTTTTCGGTTGCCAAATCTTATATTTCAGCGCTTACCGGAATTGCCATAGATAAAGGTTTTTTTAATAGCATTAATGATTCCATCACCTTGTACATTCCGGAATTACGTGGCAAAGGACTGGAACAGATTAGTATAAAAAACTTACTCGAAATGCGTTCAGGCCTGGATTATCAGGAAAAGTATAACTCGCCCTTTGCTGACATGGCTAAGTATTATTATGGGAAAAATTTGGACAACTATGTGTCGAAAATTAAGTTGGCCGAAGAACCCGGATTAAGATATAATTATCAGAGTGTAAATACTTTACTTCTCGGAATAGCCCTTGAAAATGCTACTCAAAAAAGTCCTGCCCGGCTTCTTGAAGAATGGATTTGGCAAAAAACCGATATGGAGTTTGATGCTTCCTGGAGCGTTGACAGCAAAAAAAATAAACGTATCAAGGCTTTTTGCTGCATTAATTTGAGGGCACGCGACCTGGCAAAATTTGGCAAGTTATACCTCAACAATGGCAAATGGAAAGACGAACAAATAATTCCAAAAGCTTGGATAGCCGAAAGTTTACAGATTCAGACTGATTCACGGGATTCAGGAGGTTTCCCATACACCTATCACTGGCGCACCCTCGAAGATGGCAGTTTTTTTGCTAAAGGAATTTTAGGTCAGTACCTATACGTAAACCCTGAAAAACAAGTAATTATTGTAAGATTGGGAAAATCGGACGACAATATTAACTGGCCTGAACAATTTCAGAACATGCTCCGCGACATGTAAAATCAGGCACTCTAAATACAGTACATTTTCTTTACAGAAACCTTGGATTGTTGTTGTTGACACTTCAATAATTTATTAAAAATGAAATTACTGAAGAGCACTGAAATACTAAAGTCTCCCGATGAATTACGGGAGACTTTAGGTAAATTTTTAACAAAACAGCATCTTGGATCAATTTTGCATCATCTGCTGAAATCGCTGCATAAGTTCAGGATCACTTTGTATAATTGAAGCCAATTCCTGATAGCGTTCAAGAGTAAGGCCTTCTTTGCCAATTTTTTCCTGCATTTCAGCTTGCGCTTTTGTTTGAATCTGCTGTAGATCCTGACTTACAAGCTTCACTTTTTCCATTTCTTCTTTGGTTATATCAACTTCGGCATCAGGATTTTGACTTGCCATCTGAATCTCCTGATAACGCTCAACTTCCAATCCGGCATCAACCACTGCTTTGCCCATTTGCTGCTGGGCTTGCTGATTAACTACCTGAACAATTTGTATTGCGCCGGCAAACAGTTTAAGGGTTGAATCTGAAATTTGTTCTTTTTCCTGTTTAACAGGACTTTTTTGAGGGCTTTGAGGCTGAACCTGAGCCATCAGACCAATCACAATGAAGTTTAAACTTAAAGTTAAAATTGATAGTTTTCGCATAAATGTCATAAGTACCAAATTTTTGGGGTTAATAATTCAAGCATAATGCTTTAGTGGCAATATTACATAACATTAAACAATTACAAAAGCTGCCAAATACTAATTGCCCGTTAGAAATATTAATTCAACAATAAACAGCCACTTAATTTTTTGGTTATTAATATATTGAAGAAACATGTTAAAAAATTATAAGAATTGCTTCACTTCTATTTGGAAACAGCGAGAAATCAACTGTTTTAAAAAAATATTAGATCAAATAGGAGTAAATAACTAAATTTGCTTGCCATTGAGGTGGAACAACATAAAATAATAGCTATGAGCAACGTCATTAAATTCAATGTACTGATCGTTGATGATCGTCCTGAGAACCTACTCACTCTGGAGGGAATTCTTGATAATGAGAACCTTAACATAATAAAAGCAAACTCTGGTAACGAAGCACTGGGTATAATGCTTGAGCATAATATTTCGCTGGTACTGATGGATGTACAAATGCCTGGGATGGATGGATTTGAAGTAGCCGAAATTATGCGAAGCAGCGACAGAACCAAATACATTCCGATTATTTTTATTACGGCCATAAGCAAACAACGTCAGCACATCTTCAAAGGTTACGAATCAGGTGCCGTTGATTATCTTTATAAACCTCTTGATTTAGAGATACTTAAAAGCAAAATCAAAGCATTCATTGAATTTTTCCAGCACAAAAATGCACTTGAGGATAGTACGCGAAAGCTTAGCCAAACAATTTCAGAGCTAAACGAAGCGAAAAGAATTGCTGAAGAAGCAACAACAGCAAAGAGTGCATTTTTGGCAACTATGAGCCATGAAATAAGAACACCACTCAATGGTATTATCGGAATGGCCGAATTAGGTCTTATGGACGAAGAGATAAAGGCCTTGGAACGCGAGCGCCTGCTCGATATTAAAACATCCGGCGAATCGCTGCTCGAAATCATCAATGAAATACTTGATATTTCGAAAATTGAAGCTGACAAACTTGAATTGGAAGAAATTGAATTCAGCATAAGAGACCTTATTCAAAAAGTTGTTAACCTCTTGTCGATAAAAATATTTCAGGAAAAGCTCGAGTTTGTTTGTGAAATTGACCCCAACCTACCAGATATACTGATTGGCGACCCATTACGTATCAGACAAATCTTAATTAATTTGTTGAGCAATGCCGTAAAATTTACGGAAGAGGGAACAATTAGCATTGCTGTTAAAATGCTGGAACATATTGAGGAACAAATTACCCTGGAATTTTCCATAACAGACACTGGCATTGGCATCCCGGAAAAGAAACAAAATCAACTATTTGAATCCTATACACAAGCAGAAAAATCTACCACACGCACACATGGCGGCACCGGTTTAGGCCTTAACATTTCGCAGCGCCTTGTCAAATTAATGGGTGGAAAGATTAATGTTGAGAGCGAACTTGGACGAGGTAGCCGGTTTTTCTTTAAAATAAATATGGTTACTGGCACGCAAATAGAAAAACCATGGGAACTAAAGCTTAAAAAACCCAATAACGAATTTCGTGTGTTAGTTATTGATGATCATGAGAAATCAGCCAAAGTTATTACTAAACTACTTGATTATTGGGGCATTAAACACACTTATGCCAGCGATTGTAAAAAGTGTTTTGACCTGCTAGCCGAGGAGAAATATGACCTGATTCTTATAGATTATTACCTGAAGACAAAAAATGGTGTAGAGGTTGCTGAAGAAATTAAACAGCTTTTGGGAAATAAACCGCAACCCGCCTTTATTTTGTTATCGCCATCAAAAGCCAGCATCGAAATTCTGAAGTTAAAGAAAGCACAGAAATATGAGTTTCTCACCAAGCCAGTACTTCAAAACGATTTGCGACATTTGCTTATCGCGCTATTCGGTTCCAAAGAACAAATTCAGCAACAACAGAAAAAACTAACTCCTGCCGAACCCATAACTCCGGATAAAGTACTTCAAATACTTGTTGCCGAAGATCAAATCATCAACCGAAAAATTGTTGTGCAGCTTCTGGAAAAGAAGGGATGGAAGGTATTGGCTGTTGAAAATGGGAAACTGGCTTTTGAAGCAGTCCAGGAAAAGAATTACGATATCATATTAATGGACGTTCAGATGCCTGAAATGGATGGCTTTGATGCTACACGAAGTATCAGGAAGTTTGAAAAAGACAAGGATTTTCACACACCTATTGTAGCAATGACCGCTCATGCCATGAAAGGCGACCGCGAGAAATGCCTTGCCGCCGGAATGGATTATTACATTACTAAACCCGTAAATCCAAACGAATTATACAATACCATCGAAAAATTCGCACATATCCCACAGGACAATAAGTAATAACAGACTGACTGAAAACACCCTATGGAAAATCTGGACTACAATAAAGCAACTACCTGGGAAAAAATCAAATATTCTTTTCGTTCCTGGCGTTATATTGGAGTAGGCAAATCGCTGCTCCTCTGGTTTCTAACCATTTCAATTGTCCCTTTAGCTTCTATCAGTTTTATAAATTTTTTAAACGCCTATCATGGCCTTACCATTGTAGCCGAGAAGTCGCTCAATACGACCTCGCAATTAAGGGTAGCCTATATCAATACTTTTTTTAATGAAATTGTAGATTTTCTGGAGCTGAACAGCAGACAAAATGTCGATATCAACTTTATTGTTGAGCTTGATTCCACCTGGCAAAAAAGCAACCTGGACTTAAAAGAGTTTACCAAAACAACGCAATGGGATCAGATAACAGCCGAACATCGCGATGAGTTTAAAGACCTGGCCAAAAAAAATGGCTACCATGATGTTTATTTTATGGATTTCAAAGGCAATATCCTTTTTAGTTTGCGCGAGGAAACCGATTTGGGCACTAATTTATTTACCGGACCATACCGCTTTACGCATTTTGCTGACGCAGCACGCAAAGCCATTGAAACCAACAGCCTGCGATTTTCCGATCTGGAATTTTATGAACCTTCATTCAATGCGCTTACCGGACATTTTGTGCAGCCTGTCAGTAACAATAGCGGAGAATTGATTGGCTTGATAGCCTTACAGGTGACCATGGATCGCATCAATAATATTATCCAGCAGGATGCCGGATATGGCGAAACCGGGCAAGCCTATATCGTTGGCAATGATCGGCTCTTACGGTCTTCAATGCGTTTTGGCATTGAAGCTGAGATTATGGAAACAAAAATTAACAATCAAAAAGTTACTGATTGGTTGTTTTACCTGCAGAACAGGCATAATCCGCAGGTACTAAAGGAAAATGAGCTCGACATAGAAAAAGTTTCTACCTACGATTCTGACCAAAGCGGCAGGTATGTTTTGGGCATTTATCGCAATCTTTCGGCCCTCGAACCGATGGGAGTGAACTGGACTTTGATCGAGGAAATAGATCATAGCGAAGCCTTTGCTTACGCCCGCAAACTTTCCGACATCGTTAAATTGTCCTTTATCATTACCATAGTGCTTGTTTTCTTTACTTCAATACTTGTTACACGTTGGTTTGTTAATCCCATCAAACAGCTGTCGTCATGGGCAAAGGAGGTTGCTGTTGGTGAAGTAACCAGTAAGCAGATTAAAGCACCAAAAAACGAAATCGGAGAAATGGTTGATACCTTTAACAGGTTGATTCATGCGCTGCAAACCTATGCCGATGTTGCTAAAATGATGGCCAAAGGCGATTATACTGAAAAAGTTGAAATCCGCAGCGAAAACGACTTACTGGGAACCTCGATGAACCAAATGGTGGAAAGTTTTCGCCAGGTAGTTGATCAGGCAAACCGCATAGCACAAGGTGATTACAGCGTTACCGTTGTACCAAGAAGCGACAAGGATACTTTGAATGTTGCTTTGTACAAAATGACACGCACGCTGGAAGAAAACGCGAAACAGAACAAAGAACAAAACTGGCTTAAAAGCGGCATCAACGAATTAGATTCTGGTCTTAGTGGGCAGCCTGACACCCTCATACTTGCGCAGTCAATCATTGATTTTACCAGCAGGTACCTGCAGACGCAGCTTGGCTTGATATATATTTATGAGGAGCAAGCGGAAGAATTTATTTTAAAAGCCAGTTTTGCCGCCGACAAACGGAATAACAAGATCAAACAAAGCTTCAAAACCGGAGAAGGGCTTATAGGACAGGTAGCTAAAGATCAAAAAATGATCTTACTTAATGAAAACACAGAACAGCAAGCCATTGAAATTGGAGAAGGCACACTGCAACCCAAGCAATACATCCTGTTCCCTTTAGTTCATGAAGGCAAAACTTTAGGGGTGCTTGAATATGCTACCATAAGTCCTTTTGATGAATTAAAGATCACTTTCCTTGAATTGTCGGGAGTAAATATGGCTATTGCAATCAAAACAGTAATGGCAGCTGAAACCGTCAAAAAATTGCTGGAACAAACTCAAAATCAAGCCAACGAGCTGGCAGTGCAACAGGAAGAATTGCGTCAGGCAAACGAAGAGCTGCAAGAGCAAACCAATGCCCTTAAGATTTCTGAGGAAAGCCTGCAGACCCAACAGGAAGAACTAAAAGTAACCAACGAAGAACTCGAAGAGCGCACAAAAGCCCTCAAATTACAACGCGATGCCATAAAGCACAAAAATACTGAGCTTGAAACCGCACGAAAAGAAATCGAACAAAAAGCCCGTGATCTGGAGCAAGCATCACAGTACAAATCTGAGTTTTTGGCCAATATGTCGCATGAACTGCGCACGCCGCTGAACAGTATTTTAGTGCTTTCGCAATTGCTGGCCGAAAACAAAAAAGAGCACCTCGACGGGAAGGAGCTGGAATACGCACGTACCATCAATGGTTCAGGAAGTGATTTGCTCGAATTGATCAACGAAATTCTTGACCTGAGCAAGGTAGAATCAGGAAAGATCGAACTCTTTATCGAAAATCTTTACCTCGATGATCTTGCCCTCTTCATCAAAAAGAGTTTTGGTCCTGTTGCAGACAAAAAAGGCCTCGAACTCTTTGTAAATATAGCCAATGACTTGCCTAAACATATCAGAACTGATGTACAACGCTTCCATCAGATTATTAAAAACCTCTATTCCAACGCGATAAAGTTTACGCATGAAGGAAGTATTTCACTCAATATTTTTCATCCCGCCAAAGACTTTAACTTCAAACACGACCACCTCAGCAGCCAAAACAGTGTTGCTTTTTCTGTTACCGATACTGGAATTGGTATCCCAACAGACAAACTACAGCTCATTTTTGAAGCCTTTAAGCAAGCTGATGGAACAACAAGTCGCAAATATGGAGGAACAGGCCTTGGCTTGAGTATTTCGAAAGGTTTTTCAGAAATCCTTGGAGGCGAGATAAAAGTAGAAAGCAAAGTAGGTGAAGGAACTACTTTTACGGTTATTCTACCAATTGAATATACCGCAAAAGAAACAGTTGATACAGACGAAATGCAGTCGGAAGAAGCTGAAAAGCCGCAACAAATAGACAATTCTGAAAGTACGCCTTCCATTGAGCCAACCGATTCTGGTCAAACTAACAAGGATGAAGCCAAGCAATTAAAATCCTTGGAAGGAACCAACGACGACAGAAATTCGATCATGGAAGGCGATATGGTTTTATTAATTATTGATGATGATAAGAACTTTACCCGCCTGCTTTATGAACTGGCCCACGAACATCGTTTTAAATGCCTGATAGCGCACGATGGTGAATCGGGATTGCATTATGCTGATTATTACCTGCCCCATGCAATTATTCTGGATATTGGATTGCCGGGGATTGATGGCTATGAGGTGATGACACGACTCAAACAGAATTCACGCACACGACATATTCCGGTTCACTATGTTTCGGCAGCAGACAAATCAATAGAGCACCTCAAGCAAGGCGCAATTGGCTATTTAAGCAAGCCTGTGAGCAAAGAAACGCTTGATGAGGCTTTTTCCAAAATTGAAAAAATTATTTCCAATCCCCTAAAACGACTAATAATCGTAGAAGACGAGGAAAGCATGCGCATTAGCATTGCCAATTTAATGAAAAGTGAAAACATAGAAATACTGACAGTTGATTCTGGTGAGGAAGCACTTGAAAAGAT
The DNA here is from genome assembly GCA_018830105.1 of Bacteroidota bacterium. GTDB lineage: Bacteria > Bacteroidota > Bacteroidia > Bacteroidales > F082 > UBA5536. The sequence goes on along the minus strand of JAHJTC010000004.1, from coordinate 208,721 downwards.
TTCTAAGCAGCGATTCGACTGTATGATCCTGGATCTTGGTTTAAAGAATATGTCAGGATTTGAATTGCTCGAAGCCATCAAAGCGAATCCTGAGACCCAACATCTGCCTGTTGTTGTTTACACTGCTCAGGATTTAAGCCGTGAAGAAGACTTAATGCTTCAGCAGTATGCCAATAGCATCGTTCTTAAAGGAGCAAGATCATTCGAGCGGCTACTTTCAGAAACAACGCTGTTTTTGCATCAGGTACAAGCCGGATTATCGCAGAAGAAGCAGGAGATGCTTCGTAAAATTCAGCCACGCGAAGATGTGTTAAGCGGCAAAACCGTATTAATCGTTGATGATGATATGCGCAATGTATTTGCCCTTACCAGTGTTTTAGAAAACTATGAGATCAATGTAATTTTTGCAAAAAACGGGCGGGAAGGAATTGAAAAGCTTAAAGCAAATAAAGCCGTTAATCTCGTGCTAATGGACATTATGATGCCCGAAATGGATGGTTATGAGGCGATGAAACAAATCCGAAAAGAAAAAAAATACCAGAAACTGCCAATTATCGCCCTCACTGCCAAAGCAATGAAAGATGATCGTGAGAAATGTCTTGCAGCCGGCGCTAATGAATATCTTTCAAAACCTGTGGATGCGACTAAACTCATCTCCATATTAAGGGTATGGCTTTATAATTAGTGATTTCACTTAAAATCAGTTAGCTGCTTATGCAGAATAATCATGAAGAAGACGTTACTTCACAAATTGAGTTGGAGTTATTGCTTGAGGCAATTTTCAGACAATACGGCTACGACTTCAGAAATTACAGCAGAGCACATGTAAAACGCAGATTGTATAATCGCCTGAGGCAACATGAGCTGGCATCTTTTTCTCAATTGCAACATGCAATCCTATATGATGTTACTGTTTTTCATGAAGTGCTTCGCGATTTGTCGATTAATGTAACGGAGATGTTTCGCGATCCTGCGTTTTATGCCAGTCTTCGAGCTGAAGTTATTCCAATTTTAAAAACCTACCCCTATATAAAAATCTGGCATGCAGGCTGTGCAACCGGCGAAGAGGTTTATTCCTTTGCAATTCTACTCATGGAAGAAGGGCTTTACGAACGATCGCAGATCTATGCAACTGATTTTAATACGGATGTATTAGAAACCGCGCAAAAAGGTATTTATCCAACCTCACGCATGAAGGAGTACACCTTAAACTACCAGGCTGCAGGCGGAAAAGAATCGTTCAGCAAGTATTATACTGCACGTTATGATGCTGCATTGTTTGACCCGGAATTAAAAAAAAATATCGTTTTTGCTGAGCACAATCTCGTGACTGATAGCGTATTTTCAGAAGTAAACCTGATCATCTGCCGCAACGTGCTGATCTATTTCAACCGCAGCTTACAAAACAAAGTCATGGAGCTTTTTGCCGAAAGTTTGATAAAAGGTGGTTTCTTAGGGCTTGGAACCAAAGAAAATATCATGTTTTCACCCGTCGAAAGCTTATTTAAAGTACTTGATGCTGAGCAAAAAATTTATCAAAAAAAATTCGTCTAAGCATGAATTACCATGCCATTGTAATCGGTTCATCAGCCGGTGGTTTACAAGCGCTTAAAACCATCATCAGTGGTCTTTCACCACACTTTAAAATCCCGATCATCATATGCCAGCATAGGAGTCCTTATTCTGATAGTTTTATGGTTCAGTTTCTAAATGAACTAACGCCTCTTTTGGTAAAGGAAGCTGATGAAAAAGAGCTAATAACCGAAAGGCATATTTATTTGGCTCCTCCAAATTTTCATTTATTGGTTGAAGAAGACTTTAGCCTTAGCCTCACCGTTGAAGAGAAGGTTAATTTTGCGCGTCCTTCAATTGACGTACTTTTTGAAACGGCTGCCGAAGCTTATCAGCATCATTTGATAGGAGTAATTCTCACGGGTGCTAATCACGACGGTGCAAAAGGAATGATGTATATTCAAAAAAAAGGAGGCTTAACAATTGCACAAAACCCGGCAACAGCAGAAGTGCCCATAATGCCCCAAACAGCCATCAGCAGTGGCTGCATCGATTATGTTGTTAACCTGGAAGAAATTGCTGAATTGCTCAATAAACTTTGTAAAACTTAAGGCACTATAAGTTTGTATTCACTCAACTAACTATATTTTAGCAGTTTGATTAGATTTTAAAAAAAGCGATGTATGAATGTCTGTTAAATAAGCTCTCGGAAAACAGTAAGATAATTAAAACTCAAGATCAATAAAAATGGGTAAGTGGTCGCTAAACCCTCCCTGATATCTGGGACCGATATAGGTTCGGTATAATTTATTTCCTAAATAACGTTCATCCTCAACAAATAAAAACGGTGCAGTAAAAATGCTTGCAGAGGCTTTTATGTAACGAAAACCATTGTGCGCATTATAAAGTGGCTGCGAAACTATTAACATATCGAAAACCTGCCAGTCGTATTGATACTTGAGTGTCCCCATATGGCCCAGCTCTTGTCCTGCGGCAAAAAGATTTATCAAATCATCAGAATTATCAATGGCTTCGATTGGCATGGCTCTTAAGCCCTTTGTTATACTAGCTTCTTCAGGGGTGTCGTTAAAATCACCCATAATCACGATTTTGGCTTTTGAATTAAACTGCTGCTGAATAGAATCTACATGACGGCGCAACCGCTCAGCCGCAAGCATTCTTAGAGGTTTAGTCGCCAGTTCGCCTCCCCAGCGCGAAGGCCAATGATTGATGTAAACATGAAGCGTATCTATCCCATCAACTAAAAAGGAAGCATACAACATATCCCGCGACCTAAACCTGTCATTTTCGGGATCAATCAATGCTATTGGCTGACTATTAATCAGGCGAAACTGATCAGTGAGGTAGATCAAGCCCACATCAATACCCCGACGATCGGGCGAAGGATAATTGATGTATTGATAGTTAAATCGTTTTAGAGGCGTGTAATAAATCAAGTCCTTAAGCACAAAGTCATTCTCTATTTCGCACAAACCAAGAATTCCAAGAGGCTTTCCCTCCCCCATCGCCATGATTGTTTTGTAAATATTGGTTTGCTTTTTCTTATAACGGAAATAATTCCACCGCTGCTCTCCCTGTTCCGTAAACTCATTGTATTCCCGGGTAGAATCAACGAAAGGATCAAAAAAATTTTCAACATTATAAAAACCTATTCTTATCTGATTGCTATTCTGTGATTTAACTTCAAGGTCCAGATTAATTATGAAAAATAACAATAGAATTAATCTTAAAAAAAGTGACCAAATTTTACCTTTAGTATGTGTGCAATACATCATAAACAATAAATTTTCTGTAAAAATAACTAATTCAAGCAGGCTTTTAGTAAGTTTGTACTAATAAAAGCGAAAAAACATTATGTTAACTTTCTTTTTTTTTAACTTTTTTTCTCTTTGATTTACAGCAATTTAAGGTCATTTTTAGGGGTTTTTATAAAAAGTAGGTGATTAGATTTTGTAATTTTTGGCACATATGAGTGAAGAGGAAGACAAATATAGTTCTGATGAAATACTGTTTGGAATAAAAAATCACGACCGCGCGATTTTACAATATGTATATGACACTTACTTTGACAAGGTTCGTATCTATGTTGACAAACGCAAGGGATCGGAGAATGATGCCTGGGATATTTTCCAGGACGCGATGGGCGTGTTTTATGATTATTCTCAAAAACAGGATTTTGTTTTGAAAGTTTCTTTTCAGGCGTTCTTTTTTACGATTATTCGCTTTGTTTGGTACGACCATGCAAAGAATAGGAGATCAGCACAATCAGTTGTTCAATTCGACATGGATACGCTTCCGTTGGAAGACGATGAAATGCTAAGAGAAATGTTAAGAAATCAGATAATCAGTAAACTGGCTCGAAAACATCTCGCGAAATTGAAAAAATCCTGTGTATTGCTTATCAAATATTCCAGTATGGGGATAGCAACAGACCTTATAGCAAAAAAATTGAACTACCACTCTACTCAGGCTGTTTACAACCAAAAGCGAAAATGTTTAAGAAAATTAATTAAAGAGATCATGGATGATCCAGCTTACAAAAATCTATCCGATTATGAAAGACCTTGAAAAATTTGAAAAGTATATCAAAGGTGAACTTGAAGAAGGAGACCTTTGGGAATTTCGAAAATCATTGGAAGAAGATACTATCTTTGCAAAGCAATTTGAGCTTTACAAAGCTATTCATCAAGAAACCCAAACTAATAAAAAGCAACTTTTTATGGAATCGCTGAATTCAATTCATGAAGCGCAAAATCCAGCAAAAAAAGTACGTCAGCTTCCCCTCAGGCGTATTTATGCGGTCGCAGCAAGCCTTATTATTCTTGTTGCCGCAGGCATTGGATTGCTTACCATGCAAACACAAAACAGCAATATAAAGCTGTATGATGCCTATTTCCAAACCGAATCAGCTGCTTTTAATGTACGTTCGGCAAGCCATTCAATGGAACAGCCAGTTATGGATGGAATGCAGTTGTATGAATTGCACAATTACGATGCCGCCATCGAAATGTTTAACAAAGCCCCTAATAACTTAATGGGCAGGCTATACAGCGGCTTGTCGTTAATGGAGCTTGGAGAATACGACGATGCCATTGAAAAGTTTAATGTTATTGTGAAACACAACGACAACCTGTTTATCGATCAGGCAGAATGGTACATCAGCTTATGCTATCTAAGAACAGGTGAAAGACGCAAGGCTATTGAAAATTTCAAGCGCATTGCTGCTGATAACGGTGTTTACCGGACTAAATCATTAAAAATCCTCAATGAATTGAAAGTGGAATAACTTTCAACTTGGTTGATTATCTATAAAATCAACATCTCTCAAAGCGCAAGTATCCGGGGAGCTTTTACTTGCGCTTTTTTTATGTCCTTTTTTTAGACTGTTTTCTAAAAACCAGAAAAACAACCACCATCACAAGGATAAAAGCCGACAGGAATAAAATCATATAACGATTTGACCCACTGAGGCTAAGTGGCTCTGTATCTCCAATTATAACATAAGAAGCCCAGAAATAAGGGTGTGCTTTAAGTTGATTTGCCTGTTGCAGGAATTCAATTTTTGCTTTTTGCATGGCCATGTCTTTTTCCATGCCCTGACTTAAATACTCATAAAAGCGCTCCATAAGCCATGCTCCGGTTTGATCATGAACTTCCCAATTCGTCATAACGATCGAAGGCACCCCTGAATGGATAAAGCCACGCGTTAGACTCATTATACCTTCGCCCTGACGCAATTTACCAGAACCGGTATTGCATGCGCTTAAAACAGCCATGGAGGCGTTTAGTCGCAAACCAAACAATTCATACGTTCCCAAAGAATAATAATCAAGACTATCTCCAATTTGTTGAAAAATAAGTCTTGAATACATGGGGTTTTCGTCATCAATAACAGTATGCATGGCCAAATGCAAAACACTATAAGCACTTGCATCTTTCAAAAAGCGGGTTTTAGTCGCCTCCTCTCCCATTGCTAAGGTTCCGTCTATTTTTTTCAAAACCGCCTCTGATTCTGTTTGTGCAAAAGGCAGTTCGCTAAGTTCAAAACTTTGGTTGCCTTCCCTTTTAACAGTTTTGAAATTGCTATAATCAGGCACCATAGCCAATAATTTTCCGTTTCCTGATCTTTTTTCGGTAACCTTGTCGAAACCTAAGGTAGCGGAGTATAAATAAGATATAGCATAATCATAAATCAGGTAATCAAGCGACCGGTAATCAATTCGTCCCTGTTCTTTACCATTATTTACAATCAACAGCTCGAAGGGTAAGTATCCCAATCTGCCATCAGGAATAACAACAAGTTTTTTATGATGGATAAACGGAATTAAATCAGCCAGTAGCGCATTGTACAAGTTGTGTGCACTATGTTTATATGCCATGAAATCAGCACCAGAATGCTGCGAAAAATCCGTTTGGAGTTGCTTGAGCAGCCCATCGGTCAACTGTAAAATTGTATCTGAACTTATTAATTTTACCAAATGTTTTTCGTCCTGATCTGCGACAATTGCATAAGCTTCCTCATCTCCCAAAACATAGGCAATCATTGTTTCGTTGGCCTGCAAATTTTGCTGAATATCAGGAAGTGACAGCACATCTGTATTAAAAGCAAGCCTGTTGTAATCGGAATAATTTGCTTGAATAAAAGTTACCAGCTGATCGATATCCTGCATGAGTTGCAACTGTCTTTTTTCAAGAAAAGCTACCCGAAAATTATTGGGAAAACTCTTCTGCTGCTCTTCATAAATTAGCTTTTGAATAAGTGACAGGTCTTCGCGCAACGCAAATTCTCTATTCGCAATTGAATCATTAATTCCGGAAAGTTGCATGGCTTCCGACTTTCTGATCGAGGAAAGCAAAACTGATGCCCTGCTTTTCTCGGCATAATAAAAAGCCTTATCCACGTATTCATCTTCTTCAGTAATTTTATGCAATTTTTCAGCCACAACGATTGCTTCATAAAGCTTTGAGCGCACGTCTTTATTTAATATCATTCTGCTTTCATCGGTGATAAAAAGTCCGATCTGATCAAAAAGTATGGCGGCTTTATCAAAGTAAGCCATACTTTTTAACAAATTTTCCTGATCAGGTTGATGATCATACCATTGGTTGTAAAGCGAGCCCCACCAAAAATAAACATCAACCAACCGAATATTTATCAAGCTGTTAGAACCTGAAACATCTGTGTTAGCACTTGATGAATTAATTAATAAATTTGATTCTGCTGCAGTAATAAACTCCAATGCGGCTTCGAATTCAGCTAAATACACTTTACAAATAGCTTGTTTTAACAGCACATCCGCAAGTTCTGTGTCGCCTTTTCCAAAAATCTGCTCAAAAATCCGGTTTGAAAACCCATAATGTTCAAAAGCATCCCGGTATGCAGCATGCTGCATATAAAAATCTGCCAGAATAACATGGGAATTGGCTGTTTCAAAATGATTATCGCCCAATTCCTTAGAAGATACCGTTATGGCCTGCTGAAAATAAAAGACAGCTCGGTCTTCTTCGCCAAGCCCTGCCAGTGAGCGGGCTAATCCCCTCATAAGTTGTACCTTAGTTATTGGGCTCTTTGCCTTTTCAAGGGCTTCCGCAGAGATTTGCCTGGCTTTCTCAAAATTTCCCAATTGATTATAAATATTTGCTAAGTTATTAGCAACAGTAACATTTAATGCGTGACTCGGCTCATAAATTCTTTTATAAATTTGGTGCGCATTTAAATAATAAACTAAAGCCTTTTCAAAATCATTACGTAATTGCAAATAACTACCAATATTTACTTGTAAATGCCCCCACCAAATATCATCGTCCATGGCATGTTTATTCATAATATTTTCAGCCTTTTTATAATAGCTGTATGCATTATTCATATCTCCAACCATACTTAAAATTCTTCCATAATTGATATAGAACCCACTCATTATAGGGTCATCATCAGGGAATAACTTTTCACGAATTTCTTTTGATTCTGTTAAATAAATGAAAGCACTATCAAATTCACCCTTATAAGAGTGCAAAATGGCAATATTTTGATATATGTCTGCTAAATCTATATTAAACACATCTTCATCAAGTGCTATTTGCAATGCTCTATGGTAATTATCTAAGGCTTGCTTCTGATTACCTAGATAATAACAGGTTATGCCTTTAAAATTAAGTACCTTGATTAATCTTATTGAAAACGAACCATACATCCCTTCAATCATGGAAATTGCAGAATCAAATAATGGAAGCGCTTCCAAATATTTACCATTATTTGTGAAGATTTTTGCTTTCAAATGCAACAGTTCATAATTAATAGTTGAATCAGTGAACTCACTTTCCACCGAAATTCTTTCTGCCTGATGAACTATATTTAATGCCAAATCAATGTAGCTACTAAGTCTGTATTCTTCACCAAGTAACAACATAATTTTAAGGGTGCTATCCGTATCATCAGATAACTCAAGAGCCTTTTTAAAAAACAAGATAGCACTGTCAGGCTTGGAAGCGTTGCTATACAGCAGGGCTTTATTTTTTAAGGAAGTGCTGTTCCAGCTATCATCAGCCTGAAATAGCTTGGAAGCTACTGATTGATAGCTACAATGCACTAAAAAAACAAAAAAAACGAAGAAACGATAATTCACAAGCATTCCCATGGGCTTAATGCCACGAAAATACTAAAATTTGGGAAGGGTTTTGCATTCTGATTAGCATTTCACAAAAAAAAGGTGGAAGAAGCACAATACCCCTCCCACCTTATTGAGTGCTAAACTATTAACCTATTGGATAAGCAGTTTGTGTTTAGCTATTATTTGTTTGTTTTTCATTTCGATGAGTAAAACCTGATAAGTGCCGGCAGGAATTCCCGCCAATGAAATTTGTTTTGTTTGAAGACCTTCAGCAGCATCAAATTGCATTTTAGTGATTAACTGTCCACCAGCATTAAACAGCTGTAATTCAAGTTCGGCTGCCTCTTTAAGTTCAAAAGAAAGCCGGGTTTCGTTGACTGCCGGATTAGGATAAATTGAATTGGTTAAGAATACATCAGCACGTTTTAAGCCGGGCATTTCAAAACTCAAATAATCCATTTTGTTACCATTTGCGTCCAGGATATGACTTTGCGGTTTAATTTCAAAAATTATCCCATTTTCCGGCAAATCGTTACTTAACAACCGAAGCTTAAAAGTAGCCAGTTTATCAGTTGGCAGATTTTCGGCATCAAGCTGTGTATCTAACCAACTCATTCTAATTTCGTTACTTTCGATAAGCAACTGTGCATCTTGTCCGGTTGGAACAACATCAATTACTTCTACAAGTTCCGGATCAAAAGAAAGTACAAGACCGTAGCCCATAAATTGTTGGTTGAATCCATTCAAATTCAAAGGCAATTCGATGATGTCTCCAACGACAACTTCGCTGTATTCAGCAGCAGCTATTTGATAGCTATTTGCCATATCACGACCTGTTGGAACTAAAACTCCTTCTGAATCTCCGGTTCTGCTTCCTCCAATGGTAGTAGCGCCATCTCTGGTAAAGGTGCTCACCTCAACATCTTCAAACACCCACTCGCCGGCAGGAAATGGTTGACCCATCACAAAATACTGCACAAGAATGAAGTTAAAGTCAGCCATATTGACTTGTCCGTTAGCTGTTACATCCATTGCTAACACCTGTATCGGCGTAAAATCGGTGAGGCCGATTATGTAAAACAATACATTTAATGCATCATTTATTCCAATATCACCGCCTTCGAGCGTTGTTTCAAATCCAACCTCATATACACCATCAGGAACATCGGCAAAAGCGAAATAGCCATTGTCATCCGTAGTTGCTACTCCGGCAATATTACCTGATCCATCATAAAGCGTTGCTTCAACCTCTGGAATCGGATACTCCGGATTTTGATGATACAGCAGTGTACCATCAATGTAATTCTGGCCAAATAATAGCACAGTACTTAAACTTAATGCTATAAAAAATAATACTCTTTTCATAATTATTTTTTTAGAAATTTAAAAGAACTACCACATCCTTTCACTACATATATGTCATTAAACAGTAAAAACGCATCATTTTTTTTTAAAAAAGTTCTATTTTTTTTTGAATGCGATTCTATTTATTTATTTTTCAGTAGTTTATGAAACAAAATAAAAAGTAAATACTTAAGTTTTTGCTTCAACATTATGTTAACTTTCTAATGATTTTAACTTATACTAAGTGCTAATCAACCTCAAAGTTACTGTAAATTTACTAAAAAAAATCTACTTCACGAAAGATTATTGATAATATTATCAACTTAAATCAAGCTATCCACCATAAAATTAGATTTCCGGAAAGATATTTTGAGCAAAAGAAAAGTAATCAAAATGGAAGAAGCATGTACCTTTGTAGTAAATTCTACTACGCTAACTATTTGTAAACTGATTACTTTTTTAAAGGCCCTAACAAATGATATCAAAAAAAATCCTGTTGCTATTTCTTATATTTTATTCATTTTCAGCTATTTCCCAAGTAAAAATCAGCATTCATGTCGATCAGGCAACTGACAGCGTGTACTACCTGACGCGCTATTATGGGGATAAGTTTCAATTGGTGGATACCACTTTTACGGACAATGAATGGATTACTTTCGAAGGTGACACAAACCATCCTGCTGGAATCTATCTGCTTGTGGATTCAAAAAAGAACCGTCTTATGGAATTTTTGCTCGAAGAGGATCAGCAATTCGAAATCTATTCTGCACAAGCTGAAAACGGCAATCAGCTTCGGTGTGAAGGCAGTATAATGACTGACTTTTTCTTTGAACAAATGCACCAAACAAATCTAATTTATTCCAGGATACAGGAACAGGCTAAAACCGAGGATTCCAGGCCAAAAATAGATTCACTGCTCAACGAACTTAAGGCCATTAAAAGCGAAATAATTGAGCAATATCCCGACAGTCTGCTCTCAAAAATATTACTCGCGATGAACGAGCCTGAAGTTCCAGCAACTCTCAAACAAGATCAAAAGGCTGCTTATTACTATTACAAAAACCATTTCTGGGATGATATCGATCTTTCGGATGATCGTTTGCTGCGAACGCCATTAATTTATAATAAGCTGGATCAATATTTTGAACAACTCGTCCCGCAAGTTTCTGACTCTATTGCTATGGAAATTGATAGCCTTATTGAGCAAACCAACGGCAATAAAAAAGTAAGGGATTATTTAATTTGGCATTTTACGGATCAGTACCAAAACCCAAAAATAATGGGTTTAGACAAGGTATTTATCCACATGGCAGATACTTATTTCTCACAACTGGAAATTACCAATACCTCGGAATCTGTTCGTGAGAAAATCCTTAGCCGTGCAGATCAAATTCGTAACTTAACATTGGGTTCGCCGGCTCCTAATTTATGGCTTGTTGATACCACCGATTCTTTCCGGACATTTAAAGATATCACCACGGATTATCTTGTGCTGTTTTTTTGGGATCATGAATGTGGCGTCTGCAAAAAAGAGCTGAAGGTGCTTCAGGAATTGTACCACGCATCGGATAGCCTTTTTGAAGTCTTTGCTATTTCGGCTAATGCTGATTTCCCGGCATGGAAAAACTATATTCGGGAACACAAGCTTGATTGGGTAAATGTGAATGGCATGAAAAGCATGACTGATGATTTTCATGACTTATACGATATCTATGGCACTCCTGTTATTTATGTACTTGACAGTAAGCGAAATATCATTGCCAAGCGCATCAAAGCAGAGCAAATTTCGCTTGTAATTGCACATGATCAGAAAATAAAATGATTCAATTACCGGATTAATACCACCTAAAAAGGCAATTAAAGTCCCAGATAAAAATCTTGCAATAAATCCTTATACTGCTTTGTAAAGCTCCCATCTAAATTACGGATAGTAAAGGTTTTAGTGTCCGGCTCAGGTACTGAGTTAAAAGAAAAAAGCAGGTTTAATCTGTTAGGCTGACGTCCTTCAACAGCTATAATCAAAAGTTTTTCTTTAAGGAAAAGTCCAGCTGCATTAGCAGAATTAATAAAACTAACGCCTTCATTATAAGGTAGTACCAGCGCAAGACTTCCTTCTGGGTTTAAGCTTTTTTTTGCACTATTCAGGATGTCATCAAAACTTAAGCTATCCGTATGTCGTGCCTGATTTCTTCTGGGCTGCTCTCCTTTAAAACTATTGGTAAAAAATGGCGGATTAGATATGATCAAATCATATTTTTTATTGGGAAAAACATCAACAAAACGCCTTATATCCATTTCATAAACCTGCAACTGCCGATGCCATTGCGAGCAAGAAAAATTATACGCTGCTTCCTTTGCTGAGGACGCATCCATTTCAACAGCATCCACCTGATTTACTGACCGCTGAGCAAGCATTAAGGGTAAAATTCCACACCCTGTTCCAATGTCAAGCGCATCTGACACTTTCTCAACAGAAACCCATGAACCCAGCAGTACCGCATCGGTTCCCACTTTCATGGTCGATTGGTGATGAAACAAGCTAAAATGCTTGAAATGAAAGGGTCTGCTACTCATCAGCTATTCAGGTACAAATCTATTAGGCCTTCAGGGGCACGGATGTAGATCGTTTTGTTTGGCTTGTCTACTTTTTTAATTATCTCATCCTGAATGGGAATTAAAATTTCCTTATCGCCTTTAAACAGTTGAAAAAGCGCCTGATTCGGATATTCCAAAACCTGTGTTAATTCGCCGATTAATCCAGCTACTTCATCAATAATCAGATAGCCGGGAACTTCATGATAATAAAACTGATTCTCATTGAGTTCTGGCAACAAATCCAGGGGCAGGAAAATTTCTTTACCCGAAAAGGTCAACGCCTGTTCATGTGAATCAATGCCATCAAGTGCCACATAAGCTTTATCTCCCAGAATTTTGAACGACTCAATAAAATAAGGCACCAGCTTGTTGTTCACTTCCATCAGTATATATTCCAGCCGGCGATAAGCTTCGGGATCATCAGCATCAACACGAATACTGATTTCGCCTTTAATCCCGTGTGTTTTGATTACTTTACCAAAATAGAAACAATCTTCTCTTTGCATATCGGTTTGTTTTTCAGCGTATCAATCCATTAAAACTGTATTTCCCTTGATGTGTTGAGGGCTGTAAGGACAGTGCCTGCAGCCGTTTCCGCAGCAATAACCACGTTTTGTCAGAAAATGTTTTGTCATCACCCTAAAGCCATTCTCCAGGTAAAAGTCCTCCCCTTCTTTAAGCTTGTTGTTAAACCTAAAAAATCGATCATCATTCGTCATCTTGAATATTGTCTTTGTAGTAAATACTGACTGCAAAATCGTCCAATTGAAATGAAGTTGGCTCGGGATTCCAGATATAAATCTTAACCTGAGCTACTTCGTCGGACCATTCAGGAACCTTCATCCCAAAGTCGGCGTAGCGCCACAAGTTGGTCATATTATCAGGCAACTGCTTTAATTTCTGTACTTTATAGAATATCAACTGGTTATTTCTGTTTGTGGCTGCATAAACCATCAGGGCCTTTGCAGCGGCATTGGGATTCAACTCCCGAAACATCAGGTGCGCCGAAACATACATCGGTCCAAATGTGGGAAATAACTGTGTGTTGTTTAAAACGAGTGTTGGGCTGAAAGACGATGCTTCGTCAATCTGTGCAAGATACATGCCCGAATGGGCCTCGCCCGATAACCGAATACTATTATTAGTCCACACCGGTGAGTTGGATTCCATGTCCATAAAGAAATTCTGTTGTTTGTAAGAATCCAGTGATTTAAAAACCGGCTCCGGCTGGCTTCCCAGAATATTTTTATAGCGCGAATCTGTCTTTAAAAACACATGCCAATATTTCTCTTTGCTCATCGAATCCGGGTGAAGAATACCAATTTCATATTGATAGGCCTGAACCAGGTTCAGTGGGACGACCAACAGCAGGAAAACGGTTAAAAATACTTGTCCGGCCCTAATTTTCAGGAAAGCGCTAAAGGCAAAAGCGAGTAAAATTGCAAATATCGGATAGTAATCAATCATCGCTCTCATGCCAAAACTATCACCAAAAAACCAGTTCCACCAGGATGACAATATATAAATCAACAAAACTAAAAAGCCTGATAGCCAATAAAATTGGAAGCGCGATCTGCGATATAGCAGCAAAAGTCCTGAAAACAAAAGCAACAACAGTGGTGTGTATACAAATAAGCCTTTACGGTAACTGAACAAAAAAGAAAAAGTTGCGGGCTGCAAAAAGTGAAACCCTTCATTTTTATAGGTGTAAAGAATAAACTCTCCGGTTTGTATCAGATTGAAGCCGATTTGAATAGAAAAAAAACTCAGAAAAAACACCAATGCGAAGAGTATTTTGAGTGGATGGATCACTATTTCTGTAATTCGTTGTTTAACCAGCTGATAATTCGGTGCAAAAAATGGAATCAGCAATACCAGGAGCAAATTTGTAGGACGAATCAGCCCCACAATGCCAAGCATCAGGCTCATCAAATAAAAATACCTTGTCCGCCCCGACAGCATGAAAACCCTTGCTGCATAGGCAAAGCCGGCTATCGCTGCAAATGAATACACATGCGAATGTGCCGGATGCAGAAATGCATAATAAAACAAATTCGTGCCAAGAAGCACGCTCAAAATGGTAAGCAGCCGAACTGGTTTTGTGATCTCAAAAGTTTTCAGCAACGCATTGACCAGCAACAAGCCAAGTGCCAGATAGAAAGCCGCAGCTAATGCGGCAGCATATTGATAAATGATATTATATCCATCGAGGGGCATATTGGCCAACTTCGAATAGGCACTTGCCAAGATGTAAAAGGGAAGCATTAACACAGCTGTTCCGGCGTAGTATTTATTCACTGTTTTCCCGTTGTAATCATGGAAATAATGCCCCATATAATCCAGGCCACGTTGTGTTTTCTCGTATTCAAAGACCTGTTTAAAGTCGGTCGTTTTAAAACGCAAAACCGTTGTTAAATAGGCATAATAACCGCTTCCATCGCCATCAATAGTGTGTTTTGCATTTACTCCCTGCACCAATTGAACAACAATAAAAAGCAATAAAATCCCACTTACAACCAATGTTCTCATAATTATGAAAATATAATGGGCGAAATTAATGAAATACTGTCATCAAAGAAATGAATATTGTCACAAAAGTGGAAGCGATCGCTCGAAACCGGCTTCCAGAGATATAAAAGTCTCGGTAAAAGTAATTTCAGGAATGGATTGAATTTTTTCGACAATAATTTTTTTCAGATGTTCATTATTTCTGGTGTAAATTTTAACCAGCAAAGAATATTTTCCGCTAATATGATGGCACTCAACAATCTCAGGAATTTGCTGAATTTTCTCAAAAACTTCATTGTGGGTGCTGTTTGCAACCAGATTAACCTGTATTCCTATAAAAGCACAGGTCAATAGCCCAAGACCCTTGGGACTCAGCCTGAATTGTGACCCGGAGATTACACCAGCTTCAATCATTCGGGCCACACGCTGGTGAATTGCAGCGCCAGAAACACGACACTTTCGGGCAATTTCTACAAAAGGAAGTCGCGCATTCTCAGTTAGCAACCCCAAAATTCGCTTGTCTAAAATATCAATTTGAAAGCTCATTCGTTTAAAAATTAAAGAAATTTTACATTATTCTAAATATTTTGCAATTTTAGTTATATAATTAAAATATTATGGCCTATTTCGAAAGAATACTTAAGTTTATCAGATATTTTTCAACAAATTCATAAATTTGTATCGATAAATAAAAAAATTTAGAGCAATGAAATTTGACCCGGCAACAAACATCCAAAAGCTAAAACAATTTGGCGAATTTGGCGACGTAAATCCTTCGGTAACTGATTCAGCAACTTTTACTTTTATGCAGGCAAAAACCATGACAGATACCTTTCATGGCGATGCTGAAGGCTGTTTTTTATATTCAAGACACTGGAATCCAAGTAACAAATACCTGGCAGATGCTTTAGCTGCAATGGAAGGTACAGAAATGGGCTGGGTTACCGGCAGCGGCATGGGAGCTATAACGACGGCAATATTAGGCATTTGTAAGGCCGGCGATCATATTATCTCAAGCATGACAACCTATGGCGGCACATATGCATTTATGCAAAACTGGCTTCCCCGCTTCAATATTGAAGTAACTTTTCTTAACATTACTGATCTGGAAGCCGTAAAAAAAGCGATCAAACCAAACACCAAAATGATCTATACGGAGACAATGACTAATCCGTTGTTGCAAATAAGTGATGTGCCCGAATTGGCGAAAATTGCCAAGTCAAACCAATTGAAGCTGGTTGTTGACAACACTTTTACACCTATGATTTTTGCGCCTGCTCAGCTTGGCGCTGATGTAGTTGTTTACAGTCTTACGAAATTTGTAAATGGCAAAAATGACTGTGTTGCTGGTGCAATCTGCGCTGACAGCGAATTCATCAACAGCCTTATCGATGTGAACTCGGGAACAGCAATGCTGCTTGGCCCTGTGCTCGACCCCTACAGGAGTTCCAGTATATTGAAAAACTTACACACCTTACATATCCGCATGAAACAACATAGCCATAATGCTATGTATCTGGCTCAAAAATTTAAAGAAGTGGGCCTAAAGTTTTATTATCCCGGCATGCCAGATTTCAAAGGACACGACTTGATGAAAAGCATGATGCATCCTGATTTTGGTTTTGGCGGAATGATTGCTATTGATATGGAGACAAGCGAAAAAGCCAATAAACTCATGGAATTGATGGAATTGGAAGATGTAGGATACCTCGCTGTTAGTCTGGGCTATTTTAAAACTTTGTTCAGCAACAGTGGGAAAAGTACCTCATCGGAAGTTCCTGAAGACATTCAGAAAGTAATGGGTTTATCAGAAGGTCTGGTTCGGTTTAGTGTGGGTTTGGATCATGATATCGAAAGTAGCTGGCAGCGCATCAATAAATGTTTACAAGCCTTATAATTTCAGAATTAAAAAGTATCAGAAACAAAATGACCGGCTTTTGGCCGGTCATTTTTTTATAGTCAAACCCTAAAAAATTGACTATTAATCCATATAATCCTCAATAGGAGCACAAGTGCAAACGAGGTTTCTATCGCCATAGGCGTCATCAATGCGGGTAACCGGAGGAAAATATTTATCTGCCAAATCCGATTTCATTGGAAATGCAGCTGTTTCTCTGCTAAACGGGTAATCCCATGCTGAGGCGATCAACATTTCTGCTGTGTAGGGCGCGTTTGAAACCACATTGTTTCCTTTTTCTGTCTCAGCTGTTTCAATACTTTTTATTTCGTTCCGAATAGACACCATGGCATCCACAAATCTGTCCAACTCAGCCAATGGCTCACTTTCGGTGGGTTCAACCATCAGGGTGCCATGAACAGGAAAAGCAACTGTTGGTGCATGGAATCCATAATCCATCAATCGTTTGGCCACATCGGTGACTGTTAGGTCGGCTGTTTTGCTAAACTGATTTAAGTCAAGGATCATTTCATGAGCTACATGACCATTGTTTCCGGTATAGAGAATCGGAAAGTGATCCTGTAGTTTAACTTTCAGATAGTTAGCACTGAGAATAGCAATTTCAGTTGACCGTTTAAGACCATCAGCTCCCAGCATTTTGATATACCCATAAGAGATCGGTAAAATCATGGCACTACCAAATGGAGCAGCCGAAACTGCTGTAATCGCTTTTTCGCCTCCTGTTTTGATGAGGTTATGACCGGGCAAAAATGGTGAAAGATGTGCAGCAACACCAATAGGTCCTACGCCGGGGCCGCCTCCACCATGCGGTATAGCAAAAGTTTTATGCAGATTTAGGTGACAAACATCAGCGCCTATTAAGCCGGGACTAGTCAGGCCAACCTGTGCATTCATATTGGCTCCGTCCATATAAACCTGGCCGCCATTATCATGCACAATGTCAATAATTTGCCGGATTCCGGATTCATAAACGCCATGCGTTGATGGATAGGTAACCATTATTGCAGCAAGTTTTTCTTTATGTTTCTCAGCTTTTTCGCGCAGATCATTCAGGTCGATATTTCCCTTTTCATCACATTTTACCACCAACACCTCCATGCCGGCCATTACTGCACTTGCAGGATTAGTGCCATGTGCTGAAGAAGGAATTAAACAAACATTACGTTGTGATTCGCCAATGGAATCAAGGTATGCTCTAATGACCAATAAGCCTGTATATTCGCCACTTGCGCCGGAATTTGGCTGGAACGACATCGCTTCAAATCCGGTAATATTGCATAAATCTTTTCCTAAAATTTCAATAAGCTCCATATAACCTGCAGCCTGCTCGACAGGAACAAAAGGATGTAATTGTGCAAATTCGGGCCAGCTTAATGAAAACAATTCAGCAGCAGCATTTAATTTCATAGTGCACGAACCCAAGGGTATCATACTTCTGTTGAGTGCCAAATCTCTGTTTTCAAGTTTTTTCAGATACCGCATGAGTTCCGTTTCAGACTGATAGCGATTAAATACTTCATGTGTAAGGTAATCGCTTCGGCGCATAAATGCGAGTGGAATAGCACTCATCTGCTCACATTCCGAAGGATCGCATACATAGGCAGTATGCTTTTGATCTGTGAGTTGGCACAATACCTTAACAATTTTATTCACATCATCAAGGCTTGTTGTTTCGTCCAGACTGATTCCAAATTCTTTCTCATTGATTATACGGAAATTCTGCTCATTTTCATGGGTCAGCTGAATCAGTTTTCCCATCGTTACATTTTCGGGCAACACGAATCTTAGCGTATCAAAATAAGCTGTATTAAGCTGCTTTACGCCAATATTTTTCATTTCCCGCTCCAAAACATTGGCCAGGATATGAATATGACGGGCGATTTTTCTGATACCCTCTGCACCATGATAAATCGCATAAAAAGCAGCCATAGAAGCCAATAAGGCCTGCGCTGTGCAAATATTAGAGGTTGCCCTTTCACGTTTGATGTGCTGTTCGCGGGTTTGCAACGCCATACGCAAGGCAGGATTTCCCTTTGCATCCTTGGAGATTCCGATAATGCGGCCTGGAATTGTTCTTTTGTAGGCATCATGTGTGGCAAAATATCCGGCATGCGGGCCACCAAATCCCATGGGAACGCCAAATCGCTGCGTGGAGCCAACAACAGCATCTGCCCCCCATTCGCCGGGAGGAGTCAACAAGGCTAGACTCAGTATATCAGCAGCGACAACAAGCTGTATATTCTTTTCTTTTAGTATTTCAGCGGCTTGCTGAAAATCTTTTATTTGACCGAATTGATCAGGGTATTGCAAAAGCACACCAAAGTAGCTGTCATCCAATTTATCAGCATCAAAGTCACCTTCAACTATTTCTATCCCGAGAGGCAGGGCGCGGGTGTTTACAACATCTGCTGTTTGCGGAAATACACCCTTATCGACAAAGAATTTATTCACTCCATTTTTTTGCTGTGCGCGGCTGCGGGCGTTGTGAAACATAATCATAGCTTCAGCAGCAGCAGTGGCTTCATCTAAAAGTGAAGCATTCGCAATCGGCAGCCCGGTGAGGTCGCTCACCATGGTTTGAAAATTCAGTAAAGCTTCCAGTCTGCCTTGCGAAATTTCGGCCTGATAAGGTGTGTAAGCAGTGTACCAGCCAGCATTTTCGAGTACGTTGCGGGTAATCACGCCTGGTGTTATAGTGTCGTAATAACCCATCCCAATATAACTTTTGAACAGCTTATTCTTAGCAGCAATTTTTTTTAAATGCTGCAGGTATTCATATTCATTTATTCCCTCTCCAATGTTGAGCGGTTCAGTGAGTCGGATATTTTCCGGGATTACTTCGTCAATAAGCTGTTCAACAGTATCTAAACCAATGGCTCGCAGCATCTTCTGAATATCTTTATCATTTGGACCAAGATGGCGCTGCAAAAAGTTGTTGCTGATCATAATAATAGGCCTTTAATTTTTTTGATTTGTAGTAAGATTAACCTTTTAACAGGTTAAATTGAAGTTGCAAATGTAGAAATTGTTTGTCTTAGTTTAGTTGTTTTTCTTGAAATATTGTTAACAAATTAACAGGTAAAACACCATGATGTTCGATGGTTTTTCCTAAAAAATACAATTTCCGGAATTTGTGCAAATCATCAAAAAAGGGAGTCCCATTTCTGAAACTCCCTGTACTAATTGTGCGTAATGAAAATTCTATTTCATGAAATCGTACCAGTTTGCGGTAACTTTTTCATCCAGTGCTTGTTCTTGGGCTGCATCCAGGGCAGCCTTGGATTTTATAGCTTGTTCTATATCAATAGATTTATCGATTTCAACAGCGATTGAGGGTGCAATCACAAGCGCCACTACTGACATCAGTTTTAATAAAATATTTAGGGAAGGGCCACTGGTATCTTTGAAAGGATCGCCAACGGTATCACCGACAACAGCAGCTTTATGCGATTCGCTTCCTTTTCCATGCTCAACACCATCAATCACAATGCCTTCCTCTACCATTTTTTTAGCATTATCCCAGGCGCCTCCGGCATTGGATTGAAATATAGCCAGTAAAACACCACTTGCTGTTACACCGGCCAATAGTCCGCCGAGCATTTCGGCTCCACCAGCAAAACCTACCAGGGCAGGAGCAGCAATAGCCAACAAACCAGGTAAAACCATTTCTTTTAAGGAAGCATCGGTAGAGATAGCTACGCATTTTTCATATTCCGCTGCATGTTCAGCATCTTGCATAATTTGGGTTTCATCGCTGGACAGCTTGTCCATATTGCCATCATACTTCTTCATAACAGCCAATGCTTTGGTCAGTGCCGGGATTTCCAAAAACTGACGTCGCACTTCGGTAATCATTTTTCTGGCAGCGCGCCCAACAGCTCCCATAGCCATAGACGAAAACAAATAAGGCAGCATGGCGCCCACTAAAAGCCCTGCCATAATAATAGGTTTAGAAATATCGATTGTAACGATATTTGCCTGAGTCATAAATGCAGAGAACAAGGCTAAGGCCGTTAGCGTAGCCGATGCAATTGCAAAACCCTTTCCGATAGCAGCTGTTGTATTACCCACAGCATCAAGCTTATCTGTTCTTTTGCGTACCTCTTTAGGCAATTCACTCATCTGGGCAATACCACCGGCATTATCGGCAATTGGTCCATAGGCATCAACAGCAAGCTGAATTCCGGTATTTGCAAGCATGGCAACGGCAGCGATAGCAATTCCGTAGAGACCTGCAAAATGATAAGCCAGAATGATAGCGATTCCCAGACCCAAAATGGGATATGCCGTTGATTTCATACCCACTTCAAGGCCGGCAATGATATTGGTGGCAGCACCAGTGCGCGACTGTTCAACGATTGAACGAACAGGTTTTGTGCCTGTTCCGGTGTAATACTCCGTTATCTTGCCGATAGCAGTTCCAATGGCCAGGCCGACAATTGTAGCCCAAAACACGCCAATTGAGGTCATGGCGATCACAGAACCATCTGCCCGGTAATAGTTCCAGGTTTCGGGCAACATAAACTCAATCAGGAAATAAGAAATTACCAGCATCAGTCCTGTGGCAATAAATTCTCCTTTATTTAAAGCGGCTTGTGGACTGCCTTTTCCACTAACACGCACAAAGAAAGTGCCCACCATACTGGTGATAATACCCAGTGAAGCAATTGCTAAAGGCAGGATAACCGGTCCTAGCTCAAAATAGCCGGAAATCTGTGGCGACATTGTATAAGCCGCTCCCAACACCATGGAAGCAATTATTGATCCCACAAACGACTCGAATAAATCGGCGCCCATTCCGGCAACATCACCCACATTATCTCCTACATTATCGGCAATAGTAGCAGGATTAAGGTAATGATCTTCCGGGATTCCGGCTTCGACTTTACCTACCAGATCTGCTCCTACATCAGCAGCCTTGGTATAAATTCCACCGCCCACACGCGCAAAGAGTGCTATTGAAGATGCTCCCAGCGAAAAAGCAGACAGCACATTGAGCACCACCTCAAGCGACCAGCTTTGCCCAATGATGTTGTTAAACAGTATAAACAATAAACTAAGTCCCAGTAGGCCAAGTGTAACTACTCCGATTCCCATAACGCTTCCGCCGTTAAAGGCAACCTTTAAAGCCTCATTCAATGAAGATCGGGCAGCATGAGCTGTTCTAACATTGGCTTTGGTGGCAACACGCATTCCTATATATCCTGCCAGTGCCGAAAGCACTGCACCAGTAATAAAGGAAATTACGATGAAACCATTAGAAGTTTCTTCATTGTAACTTTTTGCAAACAGCAAAACGGAAACTGCAATAACGAATATTGCCAGTATCCGATACTCTGCTCTAAGAAAGGCCATTGCCCCTTTGGCAATGTATCCCGCAATCCGTTGCATTTTTTCTGTGCCTGCTTCCTGGCGATCTATCCATTTGATTTTGAACATCATAAAGATTATACCAAGTAAACCTGCAATCGGAATAAACCAGACTAATTGATTCATAAAATTAAATTGGTAAGGTGAGTTGAGTTTGTGATTTTGTCAGTTGAAAATTAATTAATAGCTTCAAACGCCGCAAAAATACTATCTTGTATGGATTATTCAAAGAATTAATTGATCATTAGCCAAAAAAAAATTAACTTGCATTGTTGAAAAAATGCCAACAACTAATCTCAAAGTCTATTCCCTTCTTCAAAATTATGCCTATATTTATCCCTCTTTAAAAATAGGCAAAAAGCATGGAAAAAATCAGTATGGAAATTACGGGAATGTCCTATAGTCAGTCACAAAGCGGCGCTTATGCCCTTATCCTTGGAGAGCTAAAAGGACAACGAAAACTGCCTATCATTATAGGTACATTTGAGGCGCAATCGATTGCATTAGGAATGGAAAAAATGCAACCCTTGCGCCCCATGACGCATGACTTGTTCAAAAATTTTGCTGACTTCTACCATATCCACCTTAAGGAAATAATTATCAACAAATTTGAAGCTGGCGTATTTCACGCTATTCTTGTGTGTGAAAACAATAATACTGTAAGCGAAATCGACGCCAGAACATCTGATGCAGTGGCACTGGCAATTCGATTTCAATGTCCAATTTATACCTACGAAAGCGTGTTGTCGGAAGCCGGGATTTTGTTTGATGACGACAAAATTCAGGAAACCGGAAAGAAATCCGGCCGTCCATCGAAAACAGAAGATGAGTTTTCGGAATACTTGATTGAAGAACTCGAAGAAATGTTGCAAATTGCGGTCGAAAAAGAAGCCTATGAAAAGGCCTCAAGATTAAGGGATGAAATTAAAAGGAGAAAACGCAACTTATGACAATCAAAACAGCCTTTGTTGTGGCTTCTCGAAGGAAACTCAATTAATTTAAGCTATTCATAATGAACAAACTCCTTTTGGCGGTTGCCTTTTTATTATTGATGCTGGCAACACAAAACACTTTTAGTCAGGGATCTGTTGCAATGGACTCCGTGACTGTAGCAGATTCAGTATTAGTAATTAACGATCTTGGCACACAGGAGGAAGCCCTGATTGATGATGTGCTGGCAAGCAAGTCCAACATTCTTGATATGGATCGAACAAAGGGCTTTAGTCTGATGACCATTTTGCGCGGACTTTTAGGCATGTTTTCTCTGGTTGTTATCGCCTTTATTTTTAGCACAAACCGTAAAGCCATTAACTGGAAAGTAATAGGTTTGGGGCTCTCGATGCAGCTCATACTGGCCATTGGTGTGCTATATGTGCCATGGATACAATATTTCTTTGAGGCAGTGGGGCAACTGTTTGTTTTGGTACTCGACTTTACCAAAGCGGGAACAGAATTCCTGTTCAGTTCGTTTGTGACCAATAATATTGAGTCGGCACTTCAAAACTTTGTGGTTCAAATTTTGCCTACCATTATTTTCTTCTCTGCACTCACAAGTTTATTATTCTATCTTGGTGTAATACAGCGTATTGTAAAGGCTTTGGCCTGGGTAATGACCCGTTTATTGAATCTTTCAGGCGCCGAAAGCCTGTCAGTAGCCGGCAATATCTTTTTGGGTCAAACAGAATCTCCACTGATGATTAAGGCGTATCTCCCAAAAATGAATAAGTCAGAAATTTTGCTGGTGATGATGGGTGGCATGGCTACGCTGGCTGGCGGAGTGCTCGCTGTTTATATTAGTTTTTTGGGTGGCGACGATCCGGTTCAGCGCTTACTCTTTGCCAAGCATTTGCTTACAGCATCAGTTATGGCAGCACCCGGGGCAATTGTTATTTCAAAAATTCTGATGCCCCAAACCGAAGATATCGACAAAACCATGCACATCAATAAAGAGCAGATTGGCAGCAATGTGCTTGATGCCATTTCGAACGGCACTACCGAGGGGCTAAAACTGGCAGCCAATGTTGCAGCTATGTTACTCGTTTTCATTGCTTTTATTGCCATGTTTAATTATATTTCAATCTGGTTTGGCGATCTGTTTAAGCTAAACAGTACTATCGCCGAAATAAGCAGTGGACGGTATAACGAGCTTTCGTTACAGTTTATGCTGGGGTATATTTTTTCTCCGGTGATGTGGCTCATTGGTGTGCATAGCGCGGATATTACCTTGCTGGGAAGACTGCTGGGCGAAAAGATAATCATGACAGAATTTATCGGATATGTTAGTCTGTCGGAATTAAAGGCTGCATCTATGTTTACCGATCCTAAATCTATCATCATGGCCACTTATATGCTCTGTGGTTTTGCTAATTTTGCTTCTATCGGCATTCAAATTGGAGGCATTGGTTCGTTGGCTCCAAACCAACGTGTTACGCTTTCCAAATTTGGCTTGAGGGCTTTATTGGGAGGGACGTTGGCCTCGCTGATGTCGGCAACAATAGTTGGCATGCTTTTTTAGAAGCAGCCAACTTTCAACTAAAAAAACGCAGTATATGAAACAATATCACGACTTACTGAAGCACGTCATGCAAAATGGCAATCAAAAAAATGATCGCACAGGTACGGGTACCCTCAGCGTATTTGGCCATCAAATGCGTTTTGACCTGGAAACCGGTTTCCCTGCTGTTACTACCAAGAAGCTACACCTCAGATCGATCATACACGAATTGTTATGGTTTTTGAAAGGCGATACCAACATCAATTATTTAAAGAAAAATAAAGTCACAATATGGAATGAATGGGCTGATGAAAATGGGGATTTGGGGCCTGTTTATGGTGCTCAATGGCGCAACTGGAACAATGAAGGTATTGACCAAATCAAGGAGGTAATTCAAAGCATCAAACACAATCCTGATAGCCGCCGACATATTGTTGCCGCGTGGAATCCTTCGGTGCTTCCTGAATCGGGTAAAAGTTTTGCAGAAAATGTTGCCAATGGAAAAGCTGCCCTCCCACCCTGCCATGCCTGGTTTCAGTTTTATGTGGCCAATGGCAAACTTTCGTGCCAGATGTATCAGCGCAGCGCCGATATTTTTTTGGGTGTCCCTTTTAACATTGCCTCTTATGCCTTACTCACACAAATGATTGCCCAGGTAACAAATTTGAAATTAGGCGAGCTGATTATGACTTTTGGAGATGCGCATATCTATATCAATCATTTTGAGCAGGTTAAAACACAACTAAGCAGAAAGCCTAAAAAGCTGCCTGTGATGGTGTTAAACCCGGAAGTGACCAATATTTTCGATTTTAAATATGAAGATTTTGAGTTAACAGGCTATGAGCCTTATCCATCGATAAAAGCCGCTATTGCCATATAAAAACATCTCCCATGAAATCTGAACCGACAATTTCCATCATAGTTGCAATGGCTTCGAACAGGGCTATTGGCAAAGACAACAGCATGCCCTGGAGGCTCCCTGCCGATTTGAAACATTTTAAAAAAATCACTACCGGACATGCCGTTATTATGGGACGCAAAACCTTTGAATCCCTGCCTGCTGGCCCCTTGCCAAATCGCAGAAATATTGTTTTGAGCGAAAACCTTAAAGTTGTTCCTGATGGCTGTGAGTTAGCTGAAAATATTGAAGAAGCTTTAGCGCTAACTCAAAATGAGGAGGAAGTGTTTGTTATTGGCGGCGGCACAATTTACGAGCAGTTTCTGCCCCTTACAAACAAGCTCTACCTCACCATTATAGAAAAAGAGTTTGAAGCGGATACGTTTTTCCCTCTCATTGATTTCAGACAGTGGGAAATTACCGAAAAAGAAGTTTTGGACAATGATTTGCAGGTAAACTTCGTTTATAGATTTGAAACATACGAAAGAAAATGAATTTTTTAAAATATCCGGTCTTCCTTATTGCGCTTCCAACTTTTTTATTCCTGCTAATACAGCTTTCAGCTTGTAAAAAGGAAAATGATGAAGTCAATTACCAAAGACAAGCTCAGGCAGCTGAAAACTTGTTTTATATAAAACACAATATTATTCAACTCACGCTCAGTCATTTCAAGGCCATAACAAATCAAAATCTTGAAACAATGACCGGTACACATATTGATGGAGGATGGACAACCAAAGAAGTAAATACTCCGGGTGAAAGCTATCATTTCAGATTTATCAATAATGACAATATGTCTGTTGGCGATGATATTTTCCGTGAGAGGTATGGCATAATGAAAACTATTTGCGACACGGCTCCGCTTGCTCTAAACGCAAACACCCGTTTTGAATTCACTAATTTCGGCTTCAGCAATAAGCCTTATCTTACCTACGCACAATATCCGTTGCTGAACGGCACAATAGAATTGAAATTGGTAAGCATTGATGCCAATCGCTATGAATTTGAGCAGACTATTTCAAACCTGCAATTTACTGACTCTACCGGAAACAAAACAATTACGCTTGACGGAACCCTAACTTATGAATGGCAAAAAGCCACCGAATCTAACTACTTTTCGCCAGAGCATGAGCTATTTTTAATCCGTAATGCTGATCTGGAATTTGTTAATCACAACAATGACGTTGTGAACCTTGAACTGACAGCTTCCGCCCAATATCCTGCAATCTTTACTCAATGCGGCGTTTTAAAAGGAGGCGAAGGCAACTTGGCTTTTATAGATCAAACGCCTTCTTCAGCCGTTTTCAGCTATGAAAATATTGATACGATATGCAATATCGGAGCCCAAATGACAATGGCTGATTTGCCTTTCCGACTAACTATTGATGACTGGAGCATCAACTAATCAGGTCTTCTGCTTTTTTTTCTTGGCAGCCGGAAACAGCACATTATTCAGTATCAGACGGTAGCCAGGCGAGTTGGGAAACCTATCGAGTTCTGTTGGCGGATCACCTACCAGGTGCTGATAATCTTCCGGGTCGTGCCCGCCAAAGAAAGTCCAGAATCCGTTGCCAAAAGCGCCATGAATATAGCGGTCTTCGTTAAAGGCAATATTATCACCCAACACAATCACCTCTGATTTCACCAAATCTTTGTTAAAAGCCGTGGTTTGTCCCATAAAGCCTTTGATCAGCTTTTCGTGATTTTGTGTGAGCATGGTGGGTACCGGATCCCATTTGGCCGAAAAATCAAACAGGCTGAATATATCATTGGTCTCGTTGATGCTTCGCGAACGATAATTCGTTACATCGATATCAGAAATTTCATATTCCTGTGGATTGGTGGACACCGTGAAATCAGTAAAAGCAAAACAATTATCGTAATTAAGTTGCTGTGTATGACTGTGATTAATAGGATCACCATCAAACATCACATCTGCAATATCCAGCCCATCGGCGGATAGCGCCACATCATAGCTGTCAGTAGCTGAGCACATGGCAAACATATAACCACCGCCGGCAACAAACTCCCTGATCTTTTTCACTACCGCCAGTTTCAATTCTGAAACCTTTTGAAAACCATGGCGCTCAGCGGTTTGCTGTTGCTGCTGAACATCTTCCTGATACCAGGGGAAGTGCCGGTAGCGCGCCCAAAACTTGCCAAACTGCCCTGTAAAATCTTCATGATGCAGGTGCAGCCAATCGTACATCGGCAAAGTCTCCGAAAGCACATCATCGTCATACACCACATCGTAAGGAATCTCTGCATAGGTTAAAACCAAAGTAACAGCATCGTCCCACGGAAGCTTGTTTTTGGGAGAATACACGGCAATGCGTGGCACTTTCTGCAATTTCATCTCGTCCATATTTTTCCCGGGATCGGCTATATCCTGCAAAATGGCAGCTGCCTGCACATCGGCAATCACCTGATAACTCACATTGCGCAGCTTACATTCCTTCTCAAACAAGGGATGATGTGGAATCAGGTAGCTGCCTCCGCGGTAGTTGAGCAGCCAGCTGATCTCAATCTCTTTTTCGAGCACCCAGTAGGCAACACCATAAGCCTTGAGGTGGTTGGTCTGTGTTTCGTCCATCGGAATGAGCAGGTAGGCTGCCCTGGAAACTCCAGGCATTAAAACCAACAGGACAACAATTAATAAAATATAACGGCTAAACAGCTTTATCATTGATCAAAATTTTGACTACAAAACTACAATTATGATTGCAATGTTTAGCCGTAAAGCAAAATGTCAATTGTTAAACTGCCTTAATTCTCCTTGCTATTGTTTAATCAGTCGGGCAAAAGCCTGCATCCCATCCTTATCAATCAGGCGAATCACATAGCTTGTAGGCTTCAGTTTTGCTGTTTGGATGGTATTGCAATCGCTAACAGAGAGTTCGGCAACGAGTCTGCCCTGTTGGTCATAAACCTTGGCAGTTTTCCAGCAATGTTGCTCATCCACAACGCTCACAAAGTCTGATGCCGGATTGGGTGCCAGCTTTAGCAACTGTATCTGCTGAGCAGGCAGTTCGAGCCTGCCTACCAGCTGGCCATTGGCATCAAAGCGCACAACAACCACATCATATTGCTTCATGTCTCCCGGAAAATGAATATAGTCCCATACTGACATTGTTCCTATGCTTCCACCATCAGCAGTAGGGATAGCATCATAGCTTGAAAATTTATCCACACCATCACCATACACTGCCTGATACTCCAATTCCAGATCGTGGTTTAACTTATTTACCATATACCATGATGGAACTGCACCAACTTCGCTATGAATAGTGCCCACTAAATAAATTCCTTCATTGTATACCCTCAACCTGCTAAAAAAATCAAGTGTATCAACAGCTCCAAAATGTATTAAAGGTAAAATTTCACCATTCCAATTCACCGGATGAAAGGCTATCTCCATATCAATATTTGGTGAAGGATTTCCCGAAACAAAAAAGTTGCCACCATAATAAAGTGTGGAATCGTTCAACCTGCCAAAATCTCTTATTTCAAGTTCAACCTGACCATTAATAGTGATAATTGTATCAATTGTAAAATCCGTGTTTAGCCTAACCAGCTTATTGGGATAACCACTCTGATAATATTTTCCATCCACCTCCAATTGCACCAGGCCTAAACGGTACATTGAAGTAGTATCCAAAAAGTACTGTATCAAACTTCCTTCCGGACTCATTTCAATGAAAAATCTATTGCCTGCTACAGCTGTATCAGAATCCGAGTATCGTCCTGATATTACAATATTGCCTACCTGGTTTACTAATGAAGCAGAATATTGTTCACTATAACTTGTTGTACCAACTAAAGAATCACGAATCAAGTCCAATGCAGAGTTAAACCAACGCAAATACAACTGAAAATCACTGCTTATAGAATCGTAGGCGGGCCCCACAGCCAGATAATTCCCATCCGGTAGTGGGTGGATATGTGCTATCCGCGTACCATAACCTTCTATTATATTGTAATGCAGACTATCAATCAACTCCAGTTCATCTGAAACAAGGTAAGTAATATCTGTGAAATCATAATAAGCATTGGTATAATCAGGATTTGGCACAGACTCACCCCTGGAAATTGTCACTAAAAAATAATTTTCATTTATTGGTGTCAAATAGCCACCTAAATCATCTTTACTTGATTGGATGATGAGCTTGCTATTGGTTTGAGCCTCCCCTAAAACAGTGATTAGCCCCAACAAAAATACCGACAGCAATCGTAAAACTTGTTTTCTCATGATGGAGTGATTCAGATAAGGTTGTCTTCCTGCACAAATTTACAAAAAGTCCTGTTTTGTTGGGCTTACAAAACATTTTCTATCCAAAAAAATAGTTACCTTTGAAGCTTGTAGCTCATGCCCCTTGATGGGCATTTAATTATTTAATCTTCAGTAAATTACAAAATATCATGAAGCAAACAGCATTAAACCGGCTGCACCATGAAATGGGCGGGAAAATGGTTGAATTTGCAGGCTTTGAAATGCCTGTGCAATTTGAAGGCATCAATGTGGAACATGAAACTGTGCGTAAAGGCGTTGGGGTTTTTGATGTTTCGCATATGGGAGAGTTTTGGGCCGAAGGGCCGGAAGCTTTTGAGCTGGTGCAACGCCTTACTTCAAATGATGTAGGAGCACTTTACAACGGCAAAATACAATACAGTTGCTTCCCTAATGGCGAAGGGGGTATTGTGGACGATTTGCTTGTTTATCGTTTTCATGCGGAAAAATATTTACTCGTAGTAAATGCCGCCAATATTGACAAAGACTGGAACTGGGTGGTGCAAAACAATAGCCGTACTGCTTCAATCCGCAATGCTTCCGACAGCACTTCACAGCTGGCCATTCAGGGACCAATAGCGCTGGAAGCCATGCAGTCGCTCACTTCAACGCCCATAACCGATATGGAGTATTATACCTTTAAGGTGTTGGAGTTTGCCGGCGTAAAAGATGTGTTACTTTCTACTACCGGATACACTGGTTCAGGCGGATGCGAAATCTATTTCGACAATGCTGATGCCGAAAAAATCTACACAGCTGTTTTAAAAGCCGGCGAGGCTTACGGTATCAAGCCCATCGGGTTGGCTGCCCGTGACACCTTGCGTTTGGAGATGGGATTTTGTCTGTACGGCAACGACATCAACGACAGCACCAGCCCCATTGAAGCCGGGTTGGGCTGGATCACCAAGTTCACAGAAGGCAATGATTTTATCGACCGTCCGCTGCTCGAAAAGCAAAAAGCAGAGGGCATCAGCCGTCAATTGCGTGCGTTCGAAATGATTGACAAAGGCATTCCAAGGCAGCACTATGAAGTGGTGAACGAAAATGAAGAAGTAATTGGTGAGGTTACTTCCGGAACCATGTCGCCCATGCTCAAAAAAGGTATCGGCATGGCTTATATCAACAAACCATACACGAAGCTTGGCACGCCAATTTTTATCCGCATCCGTGATAAAAAATTGCCCGCACAAATTGTGAAACTTCCTTTTTATAAAGCCTAATACTAGATCAGGCAAAAACCCGCTAACATGCGAGCCATAAACTGGTTTGCATGTTTTTTTTGATTAAGATCAATCAAGACTAAAGCATTGGCTATAAATCTTTGATTAGCTTTGCCAGCGCAAAAACAAATTCAATTTTCTATATATGTTTAAATCTTCAGATCAGGAATTTAGCTGGCAGACCGAGCAGTTTGCCGACATTCGCATACTTCGCTATCAGATTAATGGATTCGAAAACCTCAGCCTCAACCAAAAAAAACTGGTCTGGCATCTTTATCAGGCAGCTTTGGCTGGAAGAGACATCATCTACGACCAAAACTATAAATACAACCTGCTGATCCGCAAAAGCCTCGAAGCCGTTTATTATCATTTTGAAGGCAATCGCAGCGGACAGGATTGGGATGATTTTTTGGTTTACCTCAAGCGCATCTGGTTTTCCAACGGCATTCATCACCATTATTCCATGGAAAAGTTTTTTCCGGGCTGT
The DNA here is from genome assembly GCA_018830105.1 of Bacteroidota bacterium. GTDB lineage: Bacteria > Bacteroidota > Bacteroidia > Bacteroidales > F082 > UBA5536. Next base: position 177,458 of record JAHJTC010000004.1, on the reverse strand, counting down.
GGACGTGAATACCTGAACAGCTTATTGCATCAAATTGACGCACATTTATTGCCTGTTCCTTTCGAAGAAGACCCCACTGCATTTATCGACCGGCTAATCAAGTTGATTTACGATCCCAAAATAGCTCCAAAGCGTCTTCTGCAAGACGAGGGCACCGATCATGTTGCAGGTTCGGCTTGTAACTTTTACGAAAATATCAGCCAGGAAGAAGCAGAATCTTTTTATGCCGAAATGAGCGAGAGCAATGTGGAAGAGCCGATTTGGAAAGGGCTGAACAGCAAACTTATCAAAAAGGACGGGAAAATCATTGAAAGGATATATAAAGCCGATGGCCTCTATGGAAAGGCAATCCGAAAGATAGTTATCCTGCTCGAAAAAGCACTGGATTTTACCGAAAATGAGCTGCAAAAAGAAAGCCTGAAAAAACTGATTGAATTCTATGAAACCGGCGACCTGAGCGTGTTTAATGAATACAACAAAATTTGGGTAAGCGATACCATTTCGGCCATTGACCTTGTTCATGGCTTTATTGAAGTGTATGGCGATCCACTCGGACGTCACGCCACTTTCGAATCGGTTCTTTCGATGCGCGATGAGGAAGCTACACAACGCTTTGGAAAAATTAGTGAGCTAGCCGGCTGGTTTGAACAAAACAGTCCCATCGACCCCGCCTACAAAAGAAAAGAGGCCAAAGGGGTGAGCTATAAAGTGATTCAGGTGATTACCGAATCCGGCGATTGCAGCCCCACTTCTCCAATTGGTATCAATCTGCCCAATGCTGACTGGATTAGAGAAACTTACGGTTCAAAATCGGTTTCGTTGGGTAATATTGAAGATGCTTATGAAAACGCCTCCCGTGAAGGCGGTTCCCTGCAGGAATTTTACCTGCCCGAACAGCAGGAACGCATAAAAAAATATGGCGGACAGGCTTCTAAGCTGCATACCGGATTGCATGAAGTAATCGGACACGGCAGTGGGCAGTTGCTTCCAGGCGTAAAAAGTCCGGCAGAAAGTCTCAAAAGCTATTCCAACACCATTGAAGAAGCGCGCGCCGACTTGGTTGCACTGTATTATATGCTTGACCAAAAGCTGATTGAGGAAGGACTGATGGATTCGTTGGATGCTGGAAAAGCCGAATACGAAAGCTATATTTTAAACGGGATGATGCGCCAGCTGGTGCGCCTGGAACCCGGGCAACAACTGGAAGAAAGCCATATGCGAAACCGACAGCTTATTGCAAAATGGGTTTTTGAAAAAGCTGAGCCACAAGGTATTATTGAAACCATAGAGATTGAGGGGAAGACTTATTTCAGGATAAATGATTACGAAGCTACCCGAAAGCTTTTTGGTGATTTATTGAGGGAAATTCAGCGCATAAAATCGGAAGGTGACTATACCGCTGCCAAAACTTTGGTTGAGAATTATGGGGTAAAAGTTGATAGCAAATTGCATACAGAAGTGCTGGAACGCTGGAAGAAGCTTGGCATTGCTCCTTTCGCCGGTTTTATTAATCCTGAACTGGAGATCGTGTGTGGGATTGGTCAGATTAAAGATATCATTGTAAAATATCCAGAAGATTTCACAGCACAAATGATGTTTTATGCGCAAAAATATAGCAACCTACCTACTTTTAATACGGAGAGTGGGGGGTATTAGTCAGTTGAATTGGTGATTGGATTTACAGAAAAAGCTTTGGCAAATATGACATCAAAAGCTTGTAGCTTGTCAACATTCTTCTTATTAGGATATATTTCCAAGCGTTATTCATCCACTTTAAAAGATTTTATAGCCAAACGGAACACCTTTTCATTGCATTTGTGATCATCAGTTTGTAATTATCAATTTTTTAGAAATAGACATATTATTATCATCTGTCAATTCAATAAAATAAAGTCCAACTGGTAAGTTGTCTCTTTGTAAAGTAATTGTTTGTTCGTTAATATTAGTTATTCGTTTTGACAAATGTCCAACCGAATTGTAAATAGATAATGTTGCGTCTTTTAGTGTTTTGTTTACTTGCAGGGTTGTGTGGTTAGAAAATGGATTAGGATAAATTTTTAGAGTAGATTCTAATGAAGATTCAAAAATTGAAATAATACTTTGATCTACTTCAAACGCTCCTATATCTGGATTAGTTCCTGTTGGTAGTGGACGGACATTGTAATCCAAATCATTTGATGGCGCTCCAATTAATGTTCCAGCTGCATTACATAGACTAATAGGCAATAAACGATAGTTCTTTGAAAGTGTATCAACAAAATCAGGATATACATCCATATTTCCATCACCCCAATTTATGTTGCCTACGATTCCTCCAGAAAGTCTATTTTCAATATTTGTATATTCTATAAAAGGCAATGGAGCAGACTGCAAATAAATTTGTTCATTTAAATTGCCATACAGAATTGAATTTTTTATATTAAATGTTGAATTCATGCTAAAAATTCCCCAATTATTATTAAAAACAACACTAGAATTAACTATATTTATTTGGTCAGCATTAGTTGCCCGTAATCCATCTGAGAGATTATCAGACACCAAACAATTTGACATATTTAGAGATGAACCATTTGTAATATAAATTCCGATAGCAGTATTATTTTGGACATAGCAATTTTTCATATTTACATTTGAGCCATAATATATATCAATTGCTTCACCTTGAGAAGTATTATTGTTAATACTGCAATCATTAATTGTCAAAGTTGAATTCATAGTAACAGAAATCCCCCCTTCGTATGTCGCAGTATTATAAGAAATTTCTGAATTATAAATCTCAACTGATGCACTACTTAAATTTATACCTCCTGCCCAATTAGAATTATTAAAATTAATGATACAATCACGAATTATTGCATTACTACTTATAAAAGAAATACCTCCACCTCTTTCCGAAGAGTTATTTATAATTCTGCAGTTTTTAATTAAAGGACTACTCCAAAAGCAAAAAATTCCACCTCCATTCCCATACTCATCAGTTGCAAATCCATTCTGTATTGTAAAGCCGTCCAATATAGCTGTTGAGTCTTCATTCGATTGAAAATTAAAACCCCTTCCAATACTCATACAATCAATAATGGTATTGCTTGCACCATTCGCAGATTTTAGAACGATTTTTTTTCCAGAGAAATCAATATCATAATTACCCACGCCTGAATATGTCCCACTTGCAACTAAAATTGTATCTCCATTTAACGAGATGTCAATAGCTTCTTGGATTGTTTGAATTTGAGAAGGAACGTGAATCGTTGTAGCAAACAATCTAATATTTGTTACTAACAGCAATAAGACGAATGTTAGGCAAAGTAATGAGTTTGTGTTTTTCATTTGTTCAATTTTTTGAGAAATTAACATAAATATTCTACATTGTAATTATTGATATCACGTATATTGTCATCTAAAAAGATGTCTAATGGATTTTAATTTTTGCAAAAGCAGTCTCAGTATGATAGCTATGAATTTTAATAGCTTTTGAACTCCAGCCACCAAATAACTACCTCCCAACAAAGCTATTAATCTTATCAAAACCCAAGCCTTCCATATCGAGGCATTGTCGGGAATAAATTACCATAGAATTCATAGGATGTCTTATTCGCTATGCTAATTATAAAACTCTTCAAAAATACAACACATTACGATCAACGACAAATTTTTAAGAATTTATCGCTTGGCGTTCATCAGGGTAAATGAAGTACAATAAAAGCTATATCATCACATGATAAGCTATTCTAAAAAAGAGCCTTTTCTGCGGTTTTTATTAATTTCACCAAAATAAAATGAGAAGGGTTCTTCTCAAGATTTTTCGCGAAATTCCGTACCTTTTTTAACGTATCGATTACTATAAGTTCTTTAGTCACTCCGAAGCATTGTAACTTCGCAAAGTTGGATATTTTCATTGTCCTTTTTGTACAGGTTCATTCCTGATAAATGGAAGTGTTGCGCGATTTTTATACGCGTGAAAACCGGAAGCAAGAGCAAGAATGGAAGCGCCAATGATTGCAGTCCAGAATATTGCTGGAATTTGATCAAAATGACGCACTGCAATGGCAATAAATGCCCAGATAAATACGCCAGCATATTCGCGCATATTTCTAGTGAAAATCATAAATAAAGCAAGAAGGCTTGCTATGGAAATCATGATTATTGTCCAGTTTAATTCCGAAATCCCTCCTGTCCAATTCAACTTTCCGAGGTAAGCAGAAATGTTTGCAATTGTTGCAACACTTATCCAACCGAAATACAAATCAATTGGCCACCAAACAAGTGCTATGAACTTTAATGGCGCATCCCAACGCTGCATATTCAACCGAAGTACTGTTAGGATCAACATGATAAGAATAAAGCCCATTACGATAACGGAAATTCCTGTAGCTTCATTAAGCCAAAACCAAAGCCAAATCGCATTTCCAAGATGTGCCAAAATTAGTGTAGGTGCTGCCTTTGCAATAAACGCATTATGGCCGTCATCATTAAATGCACGAACAACCATATATATTCCGAGCACAAGCAAACCGAGGTAGATAACTCCCCAGATGGCAAACGCATAGCCTGCGGGCGTAAACAAATTATCGAGATTATCACTTACTGAGCCTACTGTTTTGTTATTTATTGCACCCGTATTTGAATAATAATTCCAAAAGATAAGTGCTGAAACTACAGTCAAATGTAGGCTTGCTAAAATTTTATTCTTCATCTTTTCATTTTATTGGTTCGAGAATAGTTCTAAAAGAAGCAAAATGAATAACAAGAAATTGTTAAATGAATACAATCAACTTCTTTTCCATAAATCTTATGGGTTGATTTTTGCATTCATTTCAAAACTGAATAAGCCTCAAATATAACAACTAATATAAAAACAGCCAAAAATCAGTTTTCATCTTACTGCGTAACTTAACTAAGCGAATTGCACGATTTTTTTAGATTTTAACAGGGATTCATTGCTTAGCTTTTAAATTGGCTGTCCATCACAACGGGATAAATTAATTTGAACTAATTTAGGCGAAAATAGAACTACGCGATGATTGAAGAACTTCCTATAAACAAGCCTGAGCCTATTGCTATCGAAAAACCATTGGCTTTTTTTAACAGCCATACGGAGGTTAGTCAAACGATTAAAGAATTAGAAGCCGGTAAGCGGGTATTAATCACCGGGATTTATGGCAACGGCTTGTTATTGCTTAAAGCCCTGACGATACATCTTAAGGACAAGCTGCCAAACAAAACATTTCAGGAACAGCGTGCGTTTCGGGCGGAATACCACAAATTGTCCAATCTTGTTCTAATAGAAACTGTAAACCATAAATTGGCCGTAAAAAAAGCCCCATTTATTGGTTGGCTGGAAAAGCTTTATCCGGAAACCCCTGATTTTTTATTGACGTTTCCACAAATACAAGGCCTCAACAGTGCCTGGCAGTGGTTCGAAAACGGGATTTCGATACCGGTATTGCGCAATAAACTGCATCCCTATTACGGCACTTATTTTCCCACACGTTTTGAGCACTTGGTACTTTTTGATAATTGGCTAAAACGCTACGATGGTCCAAAGAAAACGGCTATTGATGTTGGCATTGGCAGTGGCGTGCTTGCTTTTCAATTAGTAAAACACGGCTTTCAAAAAGTTTTTGGAACGGATACCAATCCCAATGCACTTGTTGGGTTGACTGAATTTATGGGAGACACGAAGCTATCCAGAAAAATTGAATTGGATTTTGGACATCTTTTTGGGAAGTTTGAGAAACAGACCGAGTTAATTGTATTTAATCCGCCCTGGCTGCCTGAATCTCATGATTCTGACAGCCTGGATGAAGCCATTTACTACAATGAAAAGCTGTTTCCGGAATTTTTTGATGCAGCAAAACAGCGCCTCTTGCCGGGAGGAAAACTGCTAGTCATCTTCTCAAATCTAGCTCAAATAACCAATGTAACGAAAGAACACCCAATAGAAAAAGAACTAACCGATGGTGGAAGATTTCAATTGGAAAAGCGTTTCACAAAAAAGGTGAAAGCTGCTTCGGAAAAAACAAAACGCGATCAATACTGGCGGGCCGAGGAGGAGGTGGAGCTTTGGGTTTTGAGAAATAATTAGCCTTGGCAAGTCTTCAGCCAACATTTTCCCGTAACAATTGTTGAAAATACATGATTCATTCATCTATTAAGATTCTGATTCTTGCTGGCACACTATTAATCATATTCAGCTCATGCAACCAGCCAAAAACCCGATCTATGGAAGTGATGGCAACAGCTTACAATTCATTAAGAGCACAAACATCCAACGATCCAACTATTACTGCTTGGGGCGATACATTGAAGCCTGGAATGAAGGCCATAGCGATTTCCAGAGACCTGCTTGATTCAGGATTGTATTATAATATGGAAATCACCATTGATGGATTGGAAGGAAAATATAGAGTGATAGACAAAATGAATAGAAGATTTACAAAAAAAATAGATATTTATTTTGATACGAATGTTTTCAAAGCCCGTGAATGGGGGCTTCAAATGGTAACGATTCGCTGGAAAGAGACGGAATAAGGAAATATGCATTTCACAAATATCCATGTATATCAATAGCCTCCTATTCAATCTGATCAGCAAGTTGTTTTGCGAAATTCTTTAAAACGGAACGAACAGTCCTTTTGCCTCTGAAATTGGCCGACATCACGATTTCGCCACTGTTTAAATCGATTACTCTTGCCGAAAAACTCTTATAATAAGTAGCGGTCTCATCCAAAAAGCTGTAGCTCAATTCTAAAGCGTAAATTGAGTTTAGTTCTTTGATGCTATAAATTTCGGCTTCAAACAGCTTATTTACAGGGTCACTTCCTTTTATTTCATTCTTGAATTTAACCGCATTTCTGGCTGTTGAATAGGAAATCAAATTAAATCCCTTTTCAAAAAGCAGGTGGCTAAGTTCACCCACAGTGCCCGAATTATCTTCTTCGTGTGCAATGGTAAGTGTTGCATCCCGCGAAAAGCTCGCCCCTGGTTTAACGCTTAACTTTACAGCGCCACAAGAACTTAATAAGCTTAAAATCAGCAAAGAGGATAATAAGTTTTTAATCATGTTAAGAATTGGCTTTATTACTCGTGAATCTGTAAAGATATACTAATTGCTCTTTGCATTCAAATAGGCAACAAATCGTTAGGTTAGGATTGCTACAACAAGGCTTTTCGATTTTTATTTTAGTAAATCATTTAAAGCCAGCAGATTCTGCTCTTCTGATAAAGACCTTTATAAATTTGAAAATGCTATAGCCTGACAAATCTCAAAACCCAGAAATATTCCTTGCGATTGCCGAAAACGAATCAGCTATAGCTTATAAGTTTTTCTGCCTAGCATTATACGATTCCGGTAAAGCCCATAAAAGCTAAAGCCAGAATACCAGCCGTTACCAAAGCGATAGGCACGCCACGCATTCCCGGAGGCACTTCCATCAGGTCGAGATGTTCGCGCAGGCCGGCAAAGATTACCATGGCCAAAGCAAAACCTCCTGCGTTGGCAATGGCATAAACCACACCTTCCATGAGGGTGAAATCTTTTTGAATGGTAAGAATCGCCACACCCAATACCGCGCAGTTGGTGGTAATAAGTGGTAAAAACACACCCAAGGCACCGTATAGTGCGGGACTAACTTTTTTGAGAATAATTTCTACCATTTGAACCAGTGAGGCTATCACAAGAATGAAGGCGATGGTCTGCAAAAATTGTATTCCCAGTGGTATAAGCAGGTAAGTGTAAATCAACCAGGTTACAATGGTAGCAAGTGTCATTACAAAAAGCACGGCACCGCCCATGCCAATTGAGGTAGATATTTTATTGGATACGCCAACAAAAGGACAAACTCCCAGAAACTGCGCCAGAACAATATTATTGACAAAGATGGCAGATATAATAATAATGATATATTCCATGGTCTGCTGGTTTTATTATTTGGATCTTAAAAACTTATTAGACAAAGCAATCAGGTAACCGAGTGCAATAAAAGCACCAGGAGCCAGAACAAACACAAGCATTAAATCGCCCTGGATAAGCTTGAAATTAAAGATAGCGCCACTGCCAAGTATTTCGCGAACACCGCCCAAAACGGTAAGCGCAAAGGTGAATCCGAGCCCCATACCTAAACCATCAATCACCGAAGTGAAAACTGTGTTCTTTGAGGCAAAGGCCTCGGCTCTTCCTAAAACAAGGCAGTTTACAACGATAAGTGGAATAAACAAGCCAAGCTGATCAAACAAAGCCGGCGCAAATCCCTGCATCACCAATTCAACGATGGTAACAAAAGATGCTATAATCACAATAAATGATGGGATACGCACTTTATCAGGAATAAAATCCTTAATGATTGAAATCACCAGATTCGACATGATTAACACAAAGGCTGTCGCCAATCCCATTCCCATCCCATTGATTGCACTGGTGGTAACACCAAGCGTAGGACAAAGGCCTAACAGCTGGGCAAAAACAGGATTTTCTTTTATAAAACCTTTGGTAAAGTTTTGCATCTGTTTATTCATAACTATATCCCTTCTTTATTTTCGTTATACGTGGCAACAGCACGTTTTACAGCATCAACATAAGCCCTCGAGCTGATGGTGGCAGCCGTTATTGCATCAACCTCTCCCCCATCTTTGGTTACATCAAAATTAAAACTATCAGGATGTTTTCCATTAAACTGCTCGCTCCATGGTGATTTTGCTTTCTGCATTTTATCACCAAGACCCGGGGTTTCTTTGTGTTCAAGCACCGAAATATTATTGATTGTACCATCGGGCAATAAACCCACCATCAATTTTATATTGCCACTAAATCCCTTTTTGGTAAAGGTATTAATAGCCGAACCAACCAACTGCCCATCCTTAAATGCCAGGTTAAACTGCAGGGAATCGTCTTCAAAAGCTGACTTCATCTGCTTTATTTTCAATTCATCAAAAGCAGGCAAAACAGCCTTTATTGCGGCCTCCTGCTTGGCTTTCTTTGCCAATGCGATTGGTTCCTTGGTGAGGTTAAAAACCATACCCAGCGACAATGCCGCAATTGCTGTGATCAACAGCAAGGTGCTCACCATATTGAAAAACGAAGATTCTTTTTTTCCAGCCATAATTGCTAAGCCTAAAGGTTTTTAAATTATTTTGAAACAGCTTTTACCCCAAAGCGTCGGGGCTTAAAACTGTTATTGATCAATGGCACAAACGCATTCATTATCAGGATAGCAAAGGAGATTCCCTCCGGATAAGCACCCCACAGTCGGATAATGATCGTTATCAAACCGATTCCAATACCATAAATCCATTTCCCGGTAATTGTCATCGGTGAGCTCACCATATCGGTAGCCATATATATAGCTCCCAGCATCAAACCACCTGTAAATAAATGAAAAGTCGGGTCGATATAATAGGTTGGGTCAATGAGGTGGAAAATCCCGGCAAAGGCGAATACCGTAAAAATGATTGAAAATGGCACCTGCCAGTCAATTACTTTACGCCAGATCATAAATAAACCACCAAGGAGGAGTGCAATGGCCGACATCTCACCGAGTGAGCCACTCATATTTCCGGTAAGGCGATCCAGATAAGCCGGCATATTTGGATCACTTAAAATCTGTTCAACAGTTTTACCCGCATCAATGCCCTCTTTCAGCAAACCTAAAGCAGTAGGCCCGGTTACTGCATCAGTCACAGCATCAGCAAACAAAGGTTTTGCGACAGGCCAGCTGGTCATTTGAACCGGAAAAGATATCAGCATAAAAACACGTCCCACCAAAGCGGGATTAAAAGGATTCTTCCCCAGTCCGCCAAAGGACATCTTCGCAATGCCAATGGTTACCAGAGCACCAATCACCAGAATCCACCAGGGAAGGTTGGCCGGCACGTTAAATGCCAAGAGCAAGCCCGCAACAACGGCTGATCCGTCAGTGATAGTAATAGGTCCTTTGATGATGTATTTTTGTATCGCCCATTCGAAGAACAAACAGGAAAGTACTGCAATAAGCAACACCCTTACGGCATCGAGGCCAAAGAAATAGCTAGAAACCAACACAGCAGGAACAAGCGCCAGCACAACGGTGTACATTACTTTACTTACACTTTCTTCTCCATGCACGTGCGGAGAACCCGAGATAGTAAATTGATTCATCATTCTCTTTTATTATTTATTTACGGGATCTGATAAGTTGTCCAACACGCTGTTTTCCAAGTCGTAAATAGTCCAACAAAGGCAAATGTGACGGACAGGTAAACTGACAGGAACCGCACTCAATACAATCCATAATTCTTTCTTTCTCACTTTCTTCGTAGCGTTCCAATCTGGACATTTTTGCCAATAGGAAAGGCTCTAAACCCATGGGGCAAACTGTAGTACATTTTGAACAGCGAATACAGGTTTGTGGCGTTTTGCGACGACTTTCCTCCTTCTTCATCAACAAAATTCCCGAGGTGCCTTTTACTACTGGCACCTCAGCGCTCATAATTGCTTTGCCCATCATGGGGCCACCATTGATCATCTTTCCGGTGTTTTCGGGCAAACCTTCAGCAGCATCCAACAACATTTGCACCGGAGTGCCAACCCTTACCATAAAATTTGAAGGTTTTCTTACTGCCTTTCCTGTTACGGTAACTACCCTTTCAATCAGCGGTTTATTCTTCTGTACAGCTTCATAAACGGCAAAAGCCGTTCCCACATTAGTAACAACACAGCCTACCTCGATTGGCAATTTTCCAGAAGGAACCTCGCGGTTTACTGCGGCTTTGATTAACTGCTTCTCGCCACCTTGCGGATATTTCACTTTAAGCGGCTGAATGCTAATACCTTCATATTTCTGCGCCAATTCGGTGAGGTGTTTGATGGCATCAGCTTTATTATTTTCGATGCCTACAATGGCTTGATCAACGGAGAGCGCCTTCATCAGAATTTTTATTCCGATCAACATTTCTTCGCCCTTTTCAAGCATAAGCCGATGGTCTGAGGTGAGATAAGGCTCACACTCAACCCCATTGATGATAAGGAATTCGGCCTTTTTGCCATCCGGAACCATCAGTTTTACATGCGTCGGGAAAGTTGCACCACCCAACCCCACAATACCATTTGCTTTGATTTTGTCGATAATACTTTGTTTGTCGTCGCTGATCTCTCTTTTGAGGGCTGCAGAAGTATCAATTCCTTCCTCCCACACATCATCACCCACTTCAATGACAACAGCAGGCCGACGATAGCCCGAGCTATCCAGCAAATCGTCTATTTTAAGCACTTTCCCTGTAAAAGGAGAATGCAGGTTAGCCGAAATAAAAGATTCTCCTTTAGCAATAAGTTGTCCGGTTTTTATTTCATCGCCTCTTTTTACAATCGGTTTGGAAGGCGCACCCAGATTTTGTCCTAAGGGCACAATGGCCTGTTTGGGGAACGATAATTGCTGGATTGGCGCATTGGCGGAGCGCTTATTCTCTTCGGGATGCACACCCCCTATGGTAAATGTTTTCAATGACTTCATCTTTATTACAGATTAGGCTTGAGTTTCGTTTTTGTTGTCGCTGGATGCGGCAGGCACTGATTCCTTTTCGGTAGTATTTTCAACGACTTCCGGCTTTTTCTTTCTGGGCGGGAAGTTGAGTTCATGAATGGCATCAGTTGGGCAAACTTCAACGCATTTACGACACAATTTACATTTGATCGGGTCGATATACGCCAGGTTGTTATTCATGGTGATGGCCTCGAACGGACATACTTTGAAGCATTTTGAGCAACCAATACAGGCTACTGCACAGTTCTTTTTCGCGACTCCCCCTTTTTCTTCGTTGATACAGCTCACGAAAATGCGGCGGTCTTTTTTTCCTTTAGGCCGCAGCTCTATAATCCCGCGTGGGCAAGCTTTAACACAGGCTCCGCAAGCCACGCATTTATCATTTACTTCGGGCAATCCTGTCTCGGGATTCATGTGAATCGCATCAAAATCGCAGCTTGCAACACAATCGCCCAATCCAAGACATCCATGTGGGCAGCCTCCTTCACCGGCATACAGATTATGCGCAAAAGCACAGGTTGATGGACCATCGTAATCTATTTTGGCCGGAGAATTGGCTTTGCTTCCATTACACCTGATTACCGCTATTAACGGATCCTGCTCTTGCACCTCAAGGCCTAATATCGCAGCGGCATCCTTCATCACGTCATTACCACCCACAGGGCAGTTTAGTCCATCGATTGACTTATTAACATCAGCCGATTTAACAAGTGCTTCGGCAAATGCCCTGCAACCGGGAAATCCACAACCACCACAATTGGCTTTTGGCAAAACATCATCAACCAGGTCAATCTTAGGGTCTTCAATCACTTTGAATTTCTGAGCAACAAAGTAAAGAATAACTGCAGCCACTGTTCCCAGCAGACCAAGTGTTAAAAGTGCAAAAAGTAATACCTCGTTCACTTTATATAAATTTTAGTTATCAATCACATTTTATCATTATCCAATAACTATCACATTTTTAACGCACTACCAAGATTTTGGTAAAAATAAAGCATTTTCTGACAGAAATACAGCACCTAAATCTTTCCAGCGTTTGTAATAGTTTCAAATAACTTTACTGTTTATCATTGAACAGCAAGGCAAAATTAAAATAATTGACCTCATCTTCAATGAAGAACTCGTTCTGACAGAATTATTGTATAGGTTTCTATATCAATGTCTTACGCGTTTAACTACAAAAATCCTGAAAACAACAAACCCGAAACACATTGATAATCAATAGTATTCCGGGTTTGTTTAGAAACTTTCTAAATTGCCGTAATATCAGCAATTTAGAACATATTTAAAGAACTCTATATAAAATCATTGGTTTTCAGCGGCCTATTGAATCACCAAACGTTCAGTAAACTGTTTGTCGCCAAGTCGAATCTGCAATAGATATATCCCTCTGGCAAAGTCAGTTAAATCAAAGTCCATCGTATATCTTCTTGTCTGAGATACACCTTCGGAAGTCCTAAGTACTCTACCATTGCTGTTGAGCAATTCCCAGCTTAACATTTCTGCATTTTTGTTATCAACATCAAGCTTAAACTGACCATTACTTGGGTTTGGTGAAACTGTAACGGCTGCACCTAAGCTGTTTTCATCAAGACTTGTGCAGTTATCAATGGTTAAAACCAATATGTCACTATCTTCGCCAGTGCAAACATCCTCAGCAAAAACGGCCAGTGTAAGCTCAACTGATCCATTAATGATGTCCTGCTCACCCGGAGCGTAGGTTGCGTATAGTAAGTTTTCGTCGCTAAAAATACCATCGCCATTGCTTTGCCAAACGATGCTATCGGCAAAATTGGCCTGCCCGTAAAGTTCAATAACTTCATCCTGACAAATCAGGGTATCATTTCCGGCAATGGCTTCAGGATAATCGTAGATATAAACCATAAAGCTATCAGAAACAACAGTCCCGTCAAAGCCTGTAGCTTCGATTGTTAATGAAGTTGAGCCGGAAACCCTGTCATTCGGCCCGGGGGCAAAAAGTGTTGCCATGCGATCGTCGTACAAAATGATACCATCACCAGAGGTCGTCCACTCTACCGATTCAATAGCTAAACCAGTAGCTGTAGTTGCAACAGTGGTTTGGTCGATACACATATATTGATCTTCGCCTGCTTCAATTTCAGGTGCCACTCCTGGAGCAAAATTAAACGAAGCAAAATGCGTGCGCCAGTTGCTACTCAGGCGATACATCTGTGCGTACCAAAACGTGCTGTCATCTGCCGGATCAACAGACATAGCGCTGTAATCGCCCCAACGACTTACATTGGTTTGTGCACTGCTACCTTCTATAATAGAAACCTCAGGCATATTGAATGTACCGAGTGGAGCTCCTGCGGTGCGCCCTGTATATCTGATACTTGGGAATGTTTCTGAACTTGAAACGCTGTAACCTACAGCAATATTTCCATTCCCATTCATGGCGATACTTCCCATCCAGCGATAATCGTTATCGGGCTGCCATGTCCCCTGCTGATAAATGGACCAGTCATTCGTTTCTTTACGCAACTCGTACCAGCGGATAGCCGCACGCGCATTCGCCGTAACAGTATGATTTGCTACCAAAGTACTGTAATCACCAAAGTTGCGGTATTGAAGTCTGAACATCAATTGTCCACCAATGGCATCAAGGGTTTGTGTAGTATTGGGCTGCGGAATGGAACCCACATTCGCATTAAAGGCGTCAACAACAAGACTATTCTGAAGGCTGTAAGTTGCTGTGCCCGGATTGTTCCAGTCAATATCAGCTTTCCATATTTCAAGGTTTTTGTTGCCTGTGCGATTCATATGCGCAAACCAGGCAGGCTCATCTGAAGGAGGAGGCGTGCCATCGAAATCTGCGGGCAAAATACCATATTTAGAACCAGAAATAGGAAAAATAATCATTTCAGCATCTGGATCACCATTGAGCATGGCCTCGCGATCCATAGCAACTGCTCCACCACCTACGTAAGCAGTTGCACTGGAATTGAAATAGTTAAACGTACCCAGGTAGGCGTTTGGCCACACACCAAATTTGGGGTAATCATTAAAATAGTTAAACTCAAAAGCATAACGATACCAGGCACCGAGCGGATCGCCGGTTTCAGAAATGGCTACCAATTCCCAAAAAGAACCATCGCCGGTGTTGACTGCAAACTGGCTGGCAAACCATCGATCAGCCATTTCGTCATACACCACAATGGGATCGCCATCGTTGGTGCCACTCCATGGGCCCGGAAATCCATCCCATAATGTACTGTTATCAGCAGGTCCATAAAGCTGTAAGCCTTCTTTATTATAAATAGCAAAGGATGAGTTGATCATCAGAAAATAATGATCAGGTCCTACATCACCGTCTGTGTCAGGAGGATAAACGCCATTAACGTTTCCCAAACCCATTACCGAACGTAAGGGCCAGTAATCGCCGTCACGGTTTATATCTTCCTGAACAGCAGGATCAATTACATCAACATTCTCTGGACCACTCAGGTCAAATGGCGGATTTTCGATAGTGGCATTACCTACTAAATCGTTTTTCCAGGCTCTTTTGCGCTCACCGGGTGTTATTGGCTTAACATCTCTAAGCGGCTGAGTTTTCTCAAAATAGGCTGCTTTGATCACTTTTTCTGCACTATAGACTTGTGACTCCGGAGCAAGTGTTTGCCCAAATACCACTGCTCCAAAGGGAAGCAGAAAAAAGAGCATAAATAATTTTTTCATGGACTAAAATTTTGAAGGAGATTATAAAAAATAAATAACTGATTTATACTTCATTGTAACGAGCTTATAAAGCACTCAACTGAAAACTGAATTTTTGACTCAATTTATCCTTTGAATTATGCAGTATCAGGTAATAAGGAACGAGTATTGCCAGTGAGACTAATCCGGCAATTCCTTCTCCAAAACCTAATGTGAGCATAATGATTAACGTGAGTAATAGAATTATGAAAGGTAAAATATATCCCAGAAAAACAGCAAAATTACCTAAAGATTGCCTCATTATTACATTTACTTGCTGGCCACTTTTGTAGCTGTGTTCAGGAGGAAGTTCAACAAAAACTTTTTTCTCTTCCATCTCCGACATATTGCATGCTCCTTTGACCTGACACGAATTGCAAGCCGATTTAGAAAGAATCATCACCTCTGCCATCGGCCCTGAAATTTGAATGATGACACCAGGATGTGCTACCTCATTTGCAGTATTTGACATTTCGATTTTATTTTCTATCAATTAGTTCGCAAAAATAAACATTATTCACTTCCGGGAGCATAACCGCCCGTTTACAGTAAAACTTAGGGATGCAAAAAAAATTACTGAGATTATTGAAAAATATCTACGGAGTAGAAAGTGACACAGGCAATATTTTTCCGTTGAAATACTTATTGCCATTGCAAGCAAAATCCACAATAAATTCAGCCATTTGAGCAGCCGAAAGCGGAGCTTCATAACCCGGAAAGGCTTCAGCAAGCATCTCAGTTTGTGCAGCTCCAAGCGCTAGACTATTCACACTTACCTCATTATCGCGCAACTCCTCAGCGAAACATTCGCTCATAACAGCCAGTGCCGCCTTGGAAGCGCTATACAGTGCCAAACCCGGAAATTTTGCGCTGCCCTGATAGCCTCCCATGCTACTAATTGTGATCATATGCGCCTGTTTCGTCAGATAAGGCAAAACCATTTGCATCAATAAAAAAGCCGCTTTTGTATTGACATGAAATAAGCGATCGAAATCATTTTCCGAAAATTCACTGATCTTTTTATTGATAAGTAAACCGGCATTGTAAATTACAATTTTTGGTTTAAACACATGTAAATCAAGTGTTTCTTTCAGTCGATCAGTAAATCCGGCGACTTCAAAATCTATCGCAACAGGAATCAATTCCCCGGGCTCATGCTTATTATCCTGCTGCTTTTGGATTTCAGTTAATCGTGAAATATTTCTGGATAGCGCCATAAGACGCACATCAGCTTTTATTAAAAATAACCGACATATTTCCAAGCCTATGCCCCGGCCACTTCCTGCAATCAAAACATCCATAATGATTAAAAATTTATCTTTCTTCCCGTTGAAATTGCTTTTGCATCTGCCCCACATCAACAGCACTTATCGTCAGCATGCCAGTTTCGTCAACCGTAATTGAGATATTATAGGTGGCATCCGAAACAAAAGGATCAAAATTCATATAGGCTATCCCCTGAATGGGCGTGCTGCTATATGTTTTGGCAAGTTCAACAGCTTGTTTGTAATCTTTTGAGATGGGTATATTGGCTTTATTGGCAATCCTTTCGGCTTCGTTCATAGCAAGCTGATAATTCCCGGAATAAACCAATAAAACGGAGTTAAACCCTTCGTTGGGATTTTCCACTGAGGTGAGCTGCGAATAATCCGCATCCAGCATAAGGCCCTGAGGCTCTGTTAGTCCAAGTTGACGTGCCCAATCGGGCAAAGAAGTAGCGGGATTAGAATTCGACCTGCGTGCTATTACCCGGCCATAGGTTTCCTTTACCTCATTCAGCTGCTCATCGGCTTCTTTATCAGACAGTTCTCCCAAAGCCCTTTGTTGTTCAATTGCTTCAATTTCCGCTTGCATCGCATCCACCATATCCATCGTTTCTCCAATACTCTCCATCGATTGGTTAAAGCTATCCAATTGATTTTCAAATTTTTCCGACTCCGACTTTTCTTCTGGCAAACAGGATGCCATCAAGAAAATAAGGGCAAATAACCGCACAATTTGGATGAAATATCTCATAAGAGTAAAATTTGAAATAACCGAGAAACAAAAGTAATCTTTTTCATTAAATCCAGGTTGCAGATAAAAGTGTAATCCCAGCATCAATACAAGCTTAGTGTTTGGTTTTTAATTATTTAAAATTAAATTGTCACGATAAAACGCAACAAATATTTATGAATTAAACTGAAGGATTTTTATTACACACTTCCTTGTCTCCAACTTTCGTCTATGATTTTTTTTCAATAGCCTCCAATCAGGTGCAAGTGCTGAAAATCTCGTATATTTGTAAACTATTCGTTCAAAAAAAAAGATGAGTATCGGCTATGAAAAAACTTGCTTCAGGCAGTATATTATTTCTTTGTTATGTGTTGTTTGCGTCTTCGTTGTTCGGGCAGGATAATTTTCAAAAAACTGTTATAGAAGCATTTAAGCAAGGTGAACCCGATAAAATTGAGCCCTATTTTACGTCGAGCATCTACCTCGAACTACCCGAAACAAAAGGAACTCATAGTAAAAATCAGACAAAAATTTTACTGAAGGCATTTTTTAGCAAGCATAAACCTACTGATTTTATCTTAATGGAATCAGGCAAAGCCATTGACAGCCAGTCAAACTATTATATAGGGAAGCTAAGCACCAACACTACAGATTATCAGGTTTACATCCTCGGAAAGCCTGAGCAACAACATATTCATTCAATTAGTCTGATAGAAATTCCATGAAGGACAGCAATTTGATTATTGAAGAGCACATACGTCTGGCGATTGCAGAAGATTTAGGAAACG
Source organism: Bacteroidota bacterium (assembly GCA_018830105.1). Classification (GTDB taxonomy): domain Bacteria; phylum Bacteroidota; class Bacteroidia; order Bacteroidales; family F082; genus UBA5536. Next base: position 159,445 of record JAHJTC010000004.1, on the reverse strand, counting down.
GTGACCACACCTCAATGTCAACCATTCCAGCAGAAGCGCAGGGTAAGATGCAATTATTGGTGAAGGAATCCGGTATTATCGCGGGTATTGAGGTAGCTGAAACTGTATTTCATCTGGTGGATCCCGAAATTATTTTCACGGCATTTCTAAAAGATGGTCAATCTGTACAAACCGGTGATTTTGTTTTTAGCGTTGAAGGCAGGATAATTTCTTTGTTATCAGCCGAAAGACTTGCGCTCAATTATATGCAGCGCATGAGCGGAATCGCCACAAATACAGCCTATTACAAATCACTTTTGAAAGGACTTCCTACCCGACTACTGGACACCCGCAAAACTACGCCGGGCATGCGAATCTTCGAAAAAATGGCTGTAAATACAGGCGGAGGCGAAAATCATCGTTTTGGCTTATTCGATATGATTTTAATAAAAAATAATCATGTTGATTTTGCCGGTGGCGTGCAGGAAGCCATTGAAGCAGCAAACAATTATCTAAAAAAAGAAGCACTTTCAATCCCGATAGAAATCGAGGTCAGGAATTTTGAGGAATTACAAAAAGTGCTCGAATACGGAAATATTCAACGTATTATGCTGGACAATTTCAGTCCCGAAGCTTTGAAAAAAGCCATTCAAATCATCGATAAGCGTTATGAAACAGAAGCTTCGGGTGGCATCACAGCACACACATTGTACGATTACGCCCTGAGTGGTGTGGATTATATTTCAGTTGGCGCACTCACACATCACATTAAAAGTCTGGATCTGAGCCTGCGCGCAATAACACATTGACATGAATTTTTTATTGAGTTTAATTCAAAAAGTAAAAAACAGGTATCACAAGCGGCGAGATCAATTGATCGCCTTTTTGCGGCTGCTGATTCTGCCGGGTTTTGATGAAATGCCACTTTATGATGTTTTGGTATTTTTCGGGAAAGGTCTGTTTAAGGGTTCTGTCTCAACACGGGCGGCTGCCGTAGCTTATAGCTTTTTCCTCGCAATTTTTCCGTTCATCATCTTTATTTTTACACTGATTCCTTATCTGCCTATTGATAATTTTCAGCAAACCCTGTTGACTTTGTTTCAGGATATCATTCCTCCCAACACCTATGCAGAGGTGGAGCAAACCATTACAGAAATTGTGATGCGGCAGAACTCCGGGCTTCTTTCGCTGAGTTTTATCCTTACATTTATTTTCAGCACCAATGGCGTAAGTGCCATCATTGATGGCTTCAGCGGCACCTGGCATACCTTCGACACCAAAACATGGATTCAGCAGCAACTTTCGGCCATGTTTTTAACGACCGTGCTTTCAGTTTTGGTAATCATTGCAATCGCATTGATTACAACCGGAGGTGTATTCATACAGTGGCTTATTGATAAGGAAATGATTTTTGGAGGCTTAACGGCTAATTTGCTTCAATTTTTCCGCTGGTTTGTTATTGTATTGCTTACTTTTTTCTGCCTCTCCATGCTTTATTATTATGCTCCTTCCAAGCGTAAAGAATACCGTTTCATAAGCCCTGGAAGCATTCTTTCAACGGCATTATTCATTATCGGAACCCTTGCTTTCAACTTTTACATCTCCAACTTTTCTCGTTATAATGCCCTGTACGGCTCTATCGGTACCCTGATAATATTTATGGTATGGCTCTATTTTAATGCACTCATTTTGTTAATTGGTTTTGAGTTGAATGTGAGCATCCGACGTGCCAAGATGGAGAATAAGCTTTTGGAAGAGATAGAATAAAATATACGCCATTTCCTGAACAGCATTGCGTTAAAGTGTGTTACATTGAAATAAGGGAATTGGGTTGAAAAACAAAGCCAAAAAGTTACTTACTTTTGCAGAAAAGTAATCAATGACTTTCAAAATAATTTCTGTCGTAGGCGCCAGACCTAACTTTATTAAAATCGCCCCGCTCGATAGGGAATTCCAAAAGCATCCCGAAATTGAGCATATTATTTGTCATACCGGGCAGCATTTTGACAAAAACATGTCTGAGATTTTTTTTGAACAGTTGGGTATTTCCAAACCGGCCTATAATTTGGGGATATCTGGCGGAAGTCATGCCAGCCAGGTTGCTGAGATACTGACTTCTTTTGAAAAGGTTCTTATAGCAGAAAACCCTGATTTAATTGTTGTTCCTGGTGACGTTAACTCCACCTTAGCAGCTGCACTAACAGCCTCAAAACTTGGAATTCCTGTTGCCCATATCGAGTCAGGCCTGCGATCATTTGACAGAAATATGCCTGAAGAAATTAACAGGTTATTGACGGATCAATTAGCTGATTTACTGTTTGTAACCGAAAAAAGTGGATTGGTTAATTTGAAGCATGAAGGCGTTGATGATTCCAAGGTATTTTTTACCGGTAATATCATGATTGACAGCTTAGTCTATCAAAATAAATTAATATCCAATTCGGAAATATTAAAACAATATAAGCTTGAAAAAGGGAATTATGCTGTAGCAACTTTTCATCGTCCTTCCAATGTTGATGATGTGAAAAGCCTCCAGGCATTGGTTTTGTTTCTGAATAAAGTTTCATCAAAAATAAAGCTGGTTCTTCCCCTCCACCCCAGAACAAAATCTCGTTTAGAAGCTTTTGACTTATTGGAACAATTAAGTAATCAAATTACTTTAACCGAGCCGCTATCCTACCTCAATTTTCTTTCACTCGTCGAAAAAGCAAAACTTGTTATCACTGATAGCGGCGGCATACAAGAAGAGACAACATTTTTAGGAGTGCCCTGTATCACTGTCAGAAACAATACTGAAAGGCCTGTTACCGTTGATATTGGAACAAATATGCTGGCGGGTACAAATTTTGATAACGTATGGGATGCTTTTGTAAATTTGCTCAATAATAAAAACATTAAAGGTCAAATTCCGGAACTTTGGGATGGCAAAACCGCTGAACGGATTTACAGCCACATTATCCATTTTCTCAAAAATCGCGCATGAAGATATTGATGGTTTTGGATCATGATTTTCCACCTGATATAAGAGTGGAAAACGAAATTGAAACACTTACGCGTGTTGGTCATGAAGTGCATATTGCTTGTTTTACAATGAAAAACAAAGCACTAAAAGACAACTTTGAAGGTGCAACAATTCATCGAAAAGTCATCAGTAAGCTCAGACACAAAACGAGTGTTGGCTGCCTTAAGCTTCCTTTTTACTTCAATTTTTGGAGAGGATTTCTGATTGATTTACAGCATACTTACAACTTTGACGCCATTCACATTCACGATCTGCCCATGGCACAGCTTGGATATGAAATGAAAAAAAAATTTGAAGTCAGATTTATTCTTGACCTGCACGAAAACTGGCCTGCTTTATTAGCGCAGGCTGATCACGTAAAAGGTCTGCTTGGGAAAATGCTTTCCAACAACAATCAATGGAAACACTATGAAAAATTCATGTGCCTCCAGGCAGATGAAATAATAGTGGTGGTTGAAGAAGCAAAAAATCGTTTAGTAAAATCAAACATTCCCGCTCAAAAAATCAGTGTCGTATCTAACACATTGAATACAGCGCATTTTAAAGTTCCAGATTCAAAACCTGACAAAGACTATTTAACCTTGTTTTATGCCGGGGGGATAAACAGACACAGGGGATTGCAAACAATTATACCGGCGCTTGCGCTATTGCCCAATAAAGTAAGGCTTTATATTTTGGGCGATGGTTCGTTTGTTGACGAATTGCAATCAATCGCTAGGCAAAACAATGTCGTTGATCAGGTAAAGTTCTTTGGATGGCAAGCTTTCGAAAAGATGAATCAACTTATGGGCGAGGCTGATATCTGTTTGATTCCGCACGTAAAAAGTGATCATACAGACAACACAATACCTCACAAGCTCTTTCAATACATGTATGCGAAAAAACCTGTTGTGGCCTCAAATTGTGATCCCATTCAGCGAATTATTGAAGAAAGTGCTTCAGGTATGATCTATCAATGGGAGGACTCGGAAGAATTTTCAAAGATCATTGAAAAACTTTTAAAATCACCAGAACAGCTCATCACGATGGGCGAAAACGGTTATCAGGCAACTGTAAAAAACTACCTTTGGAAAAATGATGCCGCCAGATTAGTTAAACTTTACGCAACCAATGACAAAAGATAACAGAAAATTTTACGAGAATTTTGATTGGGAATCGCTCAAATCATCTGATTTGAAAGAGAAAATTCAGCTTGTACTTGATTTGATTCCTCTGCATGTGGAAAGCATTTTAGATGTTGGTTGTGGTAATGGTGCAATTACAAACGTATTAGCTGAAAGCTATGATATCACTGGTGTTGATAGAAGCAAAGAAGCACTCAAGTATGTAACAACGAAAAAAATATTAGCAAGTGCAGATGCTATTCCCTTGCGTGATAAACAATTTGATCTTGTGTTCTCAAGCGAATTGTTAGAACATCTCGAAGAAATCACTTTAAAAAATACCGTTCATGAAATTAGCAGACTTACTAATAACTATCTTTTGATTTCTGTTCCGAATGACGAAAACCCGGATAAACTTTCGATTCGATGTCCGAAATGCAATTTCGATTATAATCGCCCAAATCATATCAACAGTTTTAACGAGCAAAAACTTTCAGCTCTTTTCCCGGATTTTCGCATTTTAAAAACTGTTAAAACAGGAAAAAGTGTACGCTATTATGCTCCGGCATTACTCAAGCTTAAGAAAAGATTTTCGTCACCAAATTCATGGATTCCTTATTATTGGATTGCCAAAGATAAAAGAAGCACAGTTTGTCCATCCTGCGAACATGAATTTGAATATGGGTATAAATTCCATCCTGTTGCCAGCTTTATCGACACTTTAAATGTATTGGTTTCTCCCAAAAAGCCTTATTGGCTCATGATTTTATTCCAAAAAAAATAACCCATGGGCCTCATCAAAACACAGAGCATTGCCGGCACCATCCTATCCTACCTCGGGGTGATTTTGGGATTTGTGACTACTGCTTTACTTTTTCCTGAAATCCTCTCGAAAGCCGAAATTGGCTTGCTACGTTTGCTGGTCTCGGTTTCGTTGCTATTTGCCCAGTTTTCAGGATTGGGATTTAATGCTGTTACACTGCGCAATTTCCCCTATTTTAGAAACTTAGAGCAAAACCATCATGGGTTTCTTAAACTAGCGCTTCTGATCAACTTCGCCGGCTTTGTGATTGCCATGATCGTATTTTTTTCGATAAAATCCTGGCTAATCAGTCAAAATATTGAGAAATCAGCCCTTTTTGTTGAGTATATCAATTACCTGATTCCACTCATCTTTTTTACCACCTTTTTCAATGCACTCGACAGCTATTATCGTGCGGTTTACAATGCCATAAAAGGCTCGCTATATAAAGAAGTTTGGCAACGTATCTTTATCATGCTTTCGGTTGTACTTTATTATTTCGAGCTCATCAGTTTTGCTCAGCTGGTTTTGCTGTATGTGGTTTCGATTAGCCTGCCAACACTGCTTATCGCATGGTCAATCTATCGAAGCGGACAATTCGTTTTTGGAAACTTCAGGGGGTTTATCACAAAAGATATGGCGCGCAATATGCGTTCGGTGGCGATCTTTGGGATTGCAACCAGCTTTTCCGGTATTCTAATTCTCAATATCGATGTGGTGATGCTTAATGATATGCTGGGGCTTGCCGATACCGGAATTTATTCTACTACCTTTTACTTTGGCACGCTGATTCTGATTCCCTCGCGCTCAGTGATTAAAATTGCGGTGATTGTAATTGCAGATGGCTGGAAATCGAACGACAGAAAAAAAATCATGGAAATCTATGATAAAAGTAACCGCATCCTTTCAGCCGCAGGGCTTTTGTTGTTCTTAGGACTGATGCTGAATATCGATCAGGTTTTTGATATTCTGGGTTCCGATTTTGAAGCCGGTCGCATGGTCATTGTATTTATTGGCCTGGCCAATCTGGTGGAGATGTTTACCAGCGTATCGCAATACATCATCAGCAATTCGAGACAGTATAAGGTAATCACCTGGTTTTTGTTGATTTTCGTCGGATTGCTGATTATTACCAATTTGATTTTTATTCCGCTTTACGGATTAGTTGGAGCCGCAATTGCTTCTTTAATTTCGCGATTTATCTATAATCTGATGTCGTGGGCTTATGTATATTTTAAGTTTGGAATGCAACCTTTTCGCTGGGGCTACTTTGGTTTGTTAGCAATAGGAATTATAGCTTTTCTTGCGGCAAGGTTAACACCAGAATTTGATTATTTTGTGCTGGAAATAATTGTCCAAAGCACCATTTTTGTGTCTATCTTCGTTGTTTTACTTTATTACTTGAAATTCTCCTCCGACATCAACCAAACCATCGATAGCAGCTTGAAATGGCTGCATTTCAGAAAATAAAACGTACTTTCGCTGCTTAATTTCAAAAAACACCGATGTGAATAAACGAGCTGAAGTTGTTTTTATAGGAAGCGGCGCCATAGCCAGTTCTTTGGGCAATGTATTGGCCAAAGATGGCACAAAAGTTACCTTACTTTCTATTGAAGATGAAGTAGTTAAAAGCATAAATGAAGCACATATTAACCCAAAATATTTCCCGACTTTTCAGTTGCACCCTACCCTGACGGCCTCTTCTGATAAATCGGCAATATCAGCTGCAGACATTGTATTTCTGGCCATTCCTTCAATAGCTGTGGTGGACTATGTAATAACCAATAAGGATTTCTTTGGGACTGAAACCATTCTGGTTAACCTTGCCAAAGGATTTGGCAGCGACTCAGCCATCATACCTGATTGTCTGAAGACACAGATAAAAAACCCATTGGTGAGCATGAAAGGCCCGTCTTTTGCACGCGAAATCATCAATGGCCAACCTACTGCATTTACGATCGCCTCTGAAAATGCAGCGATTTCAAAAGTATTAGACAAGCTGTTTTTAAATACCGCTATTCATCTTGATTTCACGACGGATATACGAGGTGTGGAATATGCCAGTATTTTAAAAAATATTTACGCGATTATCATCGGAATTGTTGATGCCAGTTTTGATTCACCTAATTTGCGATCATTGGTGCTTTCGAAAGCTATAAACGAAATGAGGAATTTAATGACAGGTTTTGGCGGTCAATCTCAGACCTTTTTTAACTACTGCGGATTTGGTGATTTTTCGTTGACTGCACTGAACGATTTAAGCCGAAACCGAACTCTGGGTCTTCTGATTGGAAAAGGATTTTTTTCGCAGGATATTTCAGAAAAAGTAGTGCTGGAAGGCCGTATAGCAGCGAATATATTTTATGAGCAGCTTCAATCCAAAGGTGTACCAGAAAGTGAATATCCACTCCTGACGGAGTTGTATCAAGTATTTAACACTTCCTATGACATTGGAAAATTTGTAAATAACATCCTCAACGATCGCATGCAGCGTTAAGCTCTGCAGCCATTGTTGCTGTCAGATTTCGACGCTCAAAGCGACTGTTATCTATTTTTTTCGACAGATCTTCTCCATTTTTCCAGGCCTGATAGTAGCTAAAAATATTGATCTCCAACTGTTTAACATCGTCAAAATCAGAAACCAGACCTGCAGACACCTTACTTATTAACTGTGCTGCATCACCTTGGATCGGGCCTATACAAATTATTGGCCGGGCAGCACCCAAATACTCAAATAGCTTTCCGGTAAGAATAAGATGCGCATTAGGCGTACGGTTGATAAACAAGAGTAAGACCTGAGCATTGATCTGTTCCTCAATTACCTGATCATGTGGTAGATAATCGATTTCTTTTAGGTACTGCTTTAAACCAAATTTTTCGATTGATTGGCCAACAAAGTAATCTATTTTACCGATCAGCCTGATTTCAAGGTCACGTGAAAAATCAGTGTGCGATTGTGCCAGAGAACTCAATGCCTGCCAGAGCTCTTTGGGATTACGCGTTTTAACCAGCGAACCAATATGTGCCAGAGAAAATTTATCCGTCTTTTGATAAATCCTGTTTTTAAGAAAATCAGCAGCATCAAAACCGTTGGTAATCAATGTATAGCGGCGATCCACAATTTCCTCGAACTCTCTTTTCATCCCCGGGCTCACTACGGTAACTGCATCGGCATTTTTTAATACTTTCAACTCCAGCCGGTGATGTTTTCTGTCGGCCCGTTTTCCCAACATCAAATCCTGGTAATAGTCAATATTTGTCCAGGGATCGCGAAAATCTGCCAACCACGGAATTCGATGTTCCTGCTGCAATTTCAAGGCAATCATATGCATGCTATGCGGTGGACCTGTAGAAACGATGGCATCCACCTTGTTTTCTTTTAGCCATTGCGACAAATATTTCACCGAAGGTTTTATCCAAAAGCATCTGGCATCAGGAATAAAAAGGTTTCCCCTGATCCAAATACTTATCTTTTCGGCCAATCCGGTGTTTTTCTTTTCCGACAGGAAGGCAGTTTGAATTTTATCTGCTTTCTTTCTTCCGGTGAAGTGTTTATAAAACTGATAGGGCTCCCATACTTTGGTTTTCAACACCATGATGTCTTCTGGGATTTCTTTTAAAAGCGAGGCGTCAGTTTGCGGAGCTTCTGGGTTCTCAGGTGTATAAATAATGGGTTCCCAACCAAAATCCCGGAGATACTTCACAAATTTTAACCAGCGCTGTACACCACCACCTCCCGATGGAGGCCAATAATAGGTAATGATCAAAACCTTTTTCATTCCTTCACTTCTGCAGCTTTTCTGCTTTGCAAAATTGCCTTTGTAATCAAAGCAAGCGCCAGGAGTATCAAAATTAGTGAGCTCACCAGGCTTACCCGCTCTCCTACTACCCATACTGCGGGTTCATAACGCATTTCGAGTGTATGACTGCCATCAGGAACAAAAGCTGCCCGTAGTAGATAATTAGCGCGAATAAGTGGATGCTCCTGTCCGTCAAGGTATAACTTCCAGCCTTTCCGAGTCCATATCTCTGAAAATACTATCAAGCCGGGTGATTGCGACTTATAATCATACTCAAGCGCATTGGGGGCATAAGCAGTAAGTTGAACAGCCGCTCTGGCATCGCCTCCCTTGAAATCAGCGCTAAACGCTTCAAATTCACGGCTAAGCACGGCTGTTTTTGCCGGATCAATAGCTTGCAAGGCATCAATTTCTTCATTAGGAGTGTCGACCCACTCAATTTCAGAAACAAACCAGGCATCACCAAGCGCTTGAAAATTGGTGATTGGCGTGAGGTTGGGACTATAAATGATGTACTTGGTATTAAGCATATTCAACACATGCTGTTTGCGCAGATTTTCATTGATAGCGTCAAGCGTAGGATTATTTTCAAATCCCTTCAATACCGATTGAATTTCGGCCTGAAGGTAGTGGTCAATTATATCCTGATAGCGTTGCAACTTAGCACCATGGTAACCACCGATTGAATGATGGAAATAACTGGTACTGGCATCATTAAATACATTCTTAGTAATGTCCAATACCCTGAAATTTGGATCGTTATCCTTAAATATTTCCCGATCAGCTTTGGTTAACTGAAACGGGTTTTCAACTTTACGCTTTGAAACAAAATTATCATTGTTTAAATAACGCTGCGCCACAGGAACCATATCAATTAATATCAAGAGAGTAAAGGCCACAGTGAGCCATTGCCTCTTAATTTTACCCTTTCCAAAGAAAAATAACGCTGCCGCAGCCAAGGAAATAAAAATAAAACTACGCATAGCATCCGCCTTGAAGATATGCACACGCACCGCTTCAAGTTGCATCAGGAAACTATCAATCTGGCTGGAATCAGCCGGATTAGTCTGTCTGATGCGGTCGAACTGCTCTAACTCAAACTGACTAAAAAAGTTAAAGAATAAAGTCGGCATCAAATAAAACAGTAAGCTAATCCCACCTGTAAGTCCATAGGCTACAAAAAAGTAGGTCTGGTTCTTTTTAAGCACATCAGGATTTTTAAAAAAACGGTACAAAGCCATAAAACCAAGCATGGGGATAGCCAGCTCAGCAATTACCAGGGTCATTGACACGGCCCGGAATTTATTATAGCCAGGTATAAAATCCAGAAAAAAGTCCGTAAACGGCATGAAGTTCTTTCCCCAGCTCAGCAAAATAGATAGTATAGTGGCAATCAGCAATATCCATTTATACTTACCCTTGACAAAAAACAGTCCCAGCACAAAAAGAAATACCACTATTGCACCGGCATAAACTGGTCCACTTGTGCCTGGCTGGTCGCCCCAATAGGCATTTTGTTGGGCAAGTGCCTGGCGCAATCCGCGATCGGCCTGCTCAAGCGCCGGATGGTTATTTCCAAGGGCTGCTGTTGCTCCACCTTTTACATTAGGAATCATCAGCGACCAGGTTTCGCCAATACCATAACTCCAATTGGTAATATAGGAGCGATCCAGGCCTTTGGTTTGGTCAGCCGCATCCTTGGAAAGAACAGGTGTTCCGCGCATGGTATCCTTGCCGTAATCGTAGGTGGCATAGAGATTTGTGCTATGGGTCAACACGGCCAAAACCGCTCCAACAAGTAAATATGCACTTGCTTTAAAAAAATGAGGCAAAGTCTTGAATCTGATGGCATCAGCGAGCTGAACCAGGGCTAATATAACAACGATCAGCAACAGGTAGTAAGTGATTTGAAGATGCCCGGCTTCAATTTCCAGTGCCAGCGCGATGGCAGCAAGCAGGGCTCCCCACAAATATTTTCCTTTGTAAGCCAATATAATTCCTGCCAAAACTGGTGCCATATAACCAATTGCATAAGCTTTTGAAGTGTGTCCGGCTCCCAGAATAATAAAAAAATAAGACGAAAAAGCAAAGGCAATTGCACCTGCCATGCTCAGCCAGGGATCAATGCCCAGCACCAGCAACAGGATAAAAAACCCCAACATATAAATAAATACGGCATTAGCAGGGTAAGGCATCCAAAGCTGTATAACTTTCTTAACATAGCGGATTAGATTGCTGCTATACACAACAGAAATCTGCCAGGCAGGCATTCCACCAAACATTGAATTGGTCCATAATGGCTCTTGCCCGGTTTGCTCACGGAAATCAACGATTTCCTGCGACATTCCTTTAAACATGTTAATATCATGCTGTTGCAGGCGCTTGCCCTCAAGTAGCGGATTGAAATAGACGAAAGAAATGACGATAAAGCTCAGGATGGCAGTGAGTACCGCCAGCCAATAGTTGGATAGCTGCTTATTTATTTGTTTCATGCTTGGAATTGTTGTCTTTAATTTCTTCGAAATCAACATACTCGCCAATATCAGGATCGACACGTGAATGCTCAGATTCTTTATAGTTTAGCTTAACTTCGCCTTCTTTTTGCCGACTGTTCTTGTTTTGAGATTGCCCCATCTTATCCTGCATCTTTCGGATATAACGCCCAATAATCCAGGGCAATACATACCTCAGAAACAATCTAAAGGCATAAAAAATGAATAGCACCCAAAAAATAAACAAAAAGAAGGTCTCCATTGATAAGGCTTTATACAAGATTGACTGCTTGCGAAATTAGACTTTTTTCGGAAAAGGAGAACAAGCGTATAAGTAGAATTAACACTTTTTTTGGACTCAAGAAATGGAATTTAATGGAGGAAAGCTGTCGCTATAGCACACACAAAAAAGAAGGCAATGAAATCACTACCTTCTCTCTAAACCTTAAATAAATATAGAAACGGCCTTTTGCCGGTTTACATTTCGTCGGAAACCGTAAGTTTTTTTCTGCCTTTGGCTCTTCTGGCTTTAATTACCTTGCGTCCGTTAGCTGTGGCCATTCTTTCTCTGAAACCGTGTTTGTTACGGCGTTTTTTGTTTGATGGTTGAAATGTACGTTTCATCGCTCAATAGTATTTTTCAGGTCTATTATTCGCCAACAGCCTGCTGCCATATGGCTTGATTAATTATCCAAAATCGGAGTGCAAAAGTAAGGGTATTTTTTTGTTTTGCAAAGAATATTGCGATATTTTTTAAAAACGCCCTCAAACGCTTAAAAAAAGGAGAATAGCCTGCGCCACTCTCCTTTTTAAATTCGCTTTGAAATTTATTTCTTGGGTGCGTGTTTCAAAGTTTCTACCAGGTATTCCCAGAACAGCTTAACGGTTTCAACATTCACTTTTTCGTCAGGTGAATGGGGATGACGAATGGTAGGGCCAAACGAAATCATATCCCAGTTAGGGTAAGCTCCACCAAGAATTCCACATTCCAATCCGGCATGAATTACCTTTACTTCAGGCACTCTTCCAAATCTGTTGTTATAAACATCCTTCATGGCATGAAGAATTGCAGAATCAACATTGGGCTTCCAGCCGGGATAGTCACCCGATGAATACGCTTTTCCGCCGGCTTTTTCAAATACATCCCGGATTTGAGCTGATAGTTTTTCTTTGTCGGCATCCACAGAACTGCGTTGTAAAGTACCGATAACAAAGTTTCCGTCGATCATTTTCACTGTTGCGAGATTGGTCGAAGTTTCCACCACACCTTCCATATCTTTCGACATATTGATAACACCATTCGGGCATTTGGCAACCGCTTCAAAAAGATTATCCTGTGTTTTGGCATCTACTACATTTTGAGGCAGTTCAGCAGCTTCTGCTTTCACCACAACTCCTCCATCTGCTTCAGAAAACTCATCTTGAACGATAGCTTCAAATTCATTGGCAAACTGCTCAAAACCAGCAGCTTTCTCAATTGGGACAGTAACTAAGGCGAATGCTTCACGTGGAATGGCATTGCGCAGGCTGCCGCCGTCTATTTCGGCCAAACGCAGTCCAAATTTATCGGCTGCCATCAGCATCAATGTATTGATAATTTTATTGGCATTGCCGCGTCCAAGGTGGATATCCAAACCTGAATGACCTCCTTTGAGCCCTTTTACGATCAGGCGATAGGCTTTATGATCAGCAGGAACTGCCTCTGTTTTAAAGGCAAATTCACCTGTTGAATCTACACCACCGGCACAACCAATATACAACTCTCCTTCGTCTTCCGAGTCCATATTAAGCAGGATGTCGCCTTTTAAAATTCCGGGCTTAAGTTCGTTAGCGCCGGTCATTCCTGTTTCTTCGTCAATGGTGAATAAAGCTTCTATCGGGCCATGCTCCAAATCGGTGGCTTCGAGCACTGTCATCGCTGCAGCAGCACCTATTCCGTTGTCGGAACCAAGGGTAGTGCCTTTGGCTTTTACCCAACCGTCTTCAATATATGTTTCGATCGGATCTTTTTCAAAATCGTGATCTGTTCCTTCATTTTTCTGTGGAACCATATCCAGATGTGCCTGCAGAATAATGCCTTTGCGATCTTCCATTCCTGCTGTGGCAGGTTTGCGCGCAATTACATTACCCACCTCATCTACAATTGTTTCCAAACCCAGTTTTTCGCAAAACTCTTTGGTAAAAGCAATAATTTTTTCTTCTTTCTTGGAAGGACGGGGAATCTGAGTGAGACTGTAAAAATTTTTCCAGATGCCTTTTGGTTCCAGTTCCTGAATTGTACTCATAAGTTATTATTTTAGGTTAAAATTCATTTTTGAAGGGATAAAAGTACAAATTTTTGTCTGCCTAAAGTCAAATTAAAGTGATCAAAGCCGAAATTTGAGAATTGTTAACGTTTGGGGGCCTCCAAAATGAACCACTGAATAAGCGTTTGATGGGAAATATAGAAATTCAACTCTAGCTGGGCAATTTGCTAAAGTTCCAACCCTATCTTCATGCCATCTTCTGGCAAAGGAAATTAAACATGATTTGCTTAGGATCATAATGGTTTATGCACATCCGTTTTTGGAGCAATATATTCGGCTTTTCGCTTAAAAGCTGCTATCTAAAAGAAATAGCGTATCTTTGCAGTATCATATTTTAATGAAACGGCAAGTTGTTAGCCGAACTATACAAATTATCTTTCCGCCGGCGCAGAAAAAGCAACATCTTTTCCGGCATCATTTACCCAAATATTTCATGTCATTTAAAAATCTCAATCTGATTGAACCCGTCCTTAAAGCATTGACGGCAGAAGGTTATAGCATACCTACACCTATTCAAAAACAAGCCATACCTTATGTATTGGCCGGGCGCGACCTGCAAGGCTGCGCTCAAACAGGCACCGGAAAAACGGCAGCTTTTGCCATTCCTATCATACAGCGTTTACACGAGCAAAAATCACATAAACCTGGTATTCAAGTTCTTATTTTAACACCAACACGTGAGTTGGCTATTCAAATCGATGAAAGTTTTGTTTCATACAGCAAATATACTTCGCTAACGCATACTGTGATTTATGGTGGCGTATCGCAACTGCAACAGGTAAAGACACTAAAACGAGGCGTAGAGGTGCTTATTGCAACGCCTGGTCGCCTGCTGGACCTGATCGGACAAGGTTATATCGATCTGCGACGTATTGGCATTTTCGTTCTCGATGAAGCCGATCGCATGCTTGATATGGGTTTTATTCACGACGTGAAACGCGTGATAGCCTATTTGCCTGCCAAACGACAAACTTTATTTTTCTCGGCAACCATGTCGCCGGTCATTGAAAAGCTGGCCCAATCCATGCTTGTAAATCCTGCCAAAGTGGAGGTAACTCCACCAACATCAACGGTAGATAAAATTGAGCAACAACTTTTTTACACCAATAAAAAGGATAAGCCCGATCTGCTTAACCACCTGCTACAGGAACAATTGATCCCAACAGCCTTGGTATTTACACGAACCAAACACGGCGCCGACCGGGTGGTGAAATATTTGCTGCGCATGAATGTAAAATCTGCTGCCATCCACGGCAATAAAAGTCAAAATGCCAGACAAGCTGCCCTTAATAATTTTAAAAACGGCCAGTTGCGTGTACTTGTTGCCACCGATATTGCTGCCCGTGGCATTGATATTGATGAGCTGACCCATGTATTCAATTACGACCTGCCGGATGTGGCAGAAACCTATATTCACCGCATTGGCAGAACCGGAAGGGCTGGAAATACTGGTATTGCCATCGCTTTTTGTGATATTGACGAAAGAACTGAACTGCGTGATATCGAAAGACTTATCGGCAAAAAAGTTCCGGTGATTGAATCCCATCCTTTTCCTGCTTTATCAGCCAGTAATCTGCCTAAAAAAACGATCTCACAGCCAAGGAGAAGTGGTCAACGCCCACGAACGCATGCTTACAAACCAAGCATATCGCGCTAAGCCTGATATATTGTACTGATTCAGCAAGCTGGGTCACAGGCTGGCATCTTCGATGTCCGGCATAATTAGAAGTTTAAAAATAAGAGTCGCATTGCGCATGGTTCATGACAAAGCGACTCTTTGCTTTTTATATTGCTCATCAACAACCGCTTTGAAATAGGCTTTGTAGTCTTCCAGAGTCTCAATATCTTGCTGAATAATTGCCAGCCAATTTTTTATATTATCCCCATCTGATGAAAGACTCTTTTCAAAGATACACTTGTCGGCATTGCGCTCTTCAGCGGCTATGCAGTCTGGTCTTGGCCAGGTGTTTACATAGTTGTATTCAAATAAAGAATTTCGATATAAAACAAGGATTTCTACCTTCATACGTCTATAGTTAATCATGAAGTTTTGGAAATCTTCCTGCGTAATCAGGCCATGATCCAGCAAGAATTCATACACATAAACCACCCCCCAGACGGCTGCAATCATATGAGCAGCATTTTCTGCCATAAAACTACCCGAAATCCTGGCTAAATACCTATCAAACGTTGAAAACTTCAGGTTGAAAAAACCTTTCCATTTTGGATTTTTTTTATTTATTGTAAACTCTTGCCAATAATTTCTAATTAAGCTAAAGAGCAAGCCGCTTACATTGAATTGCATGCCCTTTTCCAACATCCGCTTCATAAAAAAGTTTCTCAGCAGCATCATACATTCATCCATGCTTTTAGCAAACAACTTCTTAAGTTCATCTAAATCCGGAAATTCATCAAAAAATCCTGTATCATAGGTATAGGTAGGATCCTCGTCAAGTATAAAACCATATGGCTTTAGAAGTTTTTTGAGTTTATTAACATTGAAGGGCTTACCATAAGACAGGTAAACATTTTGCGTCTCCAAGTAATACAAATTACGATCAAATTCGCTCAATGCATAGCCAATTAGCTTGTCAGACTGCTCCACCTCGAAATAATTCTTTTTGATAGCCTTCATAATCAGCTCATTCTGTTGATACAAAGCCAATGACTTGAAGGCCAGCACATAAATATCAAAATCCAAGAGCGGATCATTGATCATCCATTCAAATGTTGAAGCAACGCTATCAAAATCACCTTTAAAGGCATAATAGCGCACCAGATCGCGGATCAGATAAAAACCGATATCATCCATGATCTCCGTATTATTTTTCTGAATCACAGTAAAAAAATCCGCTATCAGATCATAGTGCTTTTTGGCTTTAAGTTTTTCTTGAACCGACAGCAAGACATCTCCCACATCATAAGTTTCCCAAACAGCATCAGGTATGGGTTGCTCAATCACTTTAATAATTTCCTGAAAATTGATGATCACATCCAAATCCTCAATATTCTCGTATAATTCCTCAAAATCCATAACTCACTTTTATAATTATTTAAATTACTGATCTCTCCGGCATATTAACCTACTTATATTCAGCTCTAACCTAATTGTTTTTTCAATTTCACACGGTATTAATTAAGGCTTCATAAAAGCATTGCCAATCCCAAAATTTCGTAGCGCAAATCTAAGTCATCAATACGCCCTATTTCAGCCTGTTTGAGTTTTAATCCCCGGTCAGCAAGCTTTTCGAGCTTATCAGGAGTAATAGAGAAAACTGTTCCCATAGCTTCCGGCTTTCTTGTTTTTAGGTGCTTCTGGAAATCCGTGAGCCAGGGAAATTTCAGTTTGAGCTGTTGCCGGAAATACAGTTTTTGTATTGCTTGCTGTTCCTCCAAGGGCAACTGCCAGTTAGGATTCACTATTTGTTCCAGCTGTCCCGGCAAAAGCTTGAGCAGCTTCAGAAAGAGCTTACCAAAGGCCTTGTCAGGCATTGAAATGGAGAGCGCATTTTGGGTAAAAGGCTGACTGTAGAAAGGCGTTGTGGTCCAACAAAAAGCCCGGTTACGGTCTTCGCCTTCAAAAAGCCATTTTCGCCCACGCTCCCTTAGCAGAAACTGACTGAAAGCACTCCCTGGATCTTCATCATAAGCTTCCAGATGAGATAAAAAATATTTCCTCAAAGCTTCGTCAGTTGTGCCAGACCATGCTGCTGCCTGCTTCAAAGATAGGCGCGCATATTGTTGGATCAGCAGCTTTAACAACTGATCCATTGATTTAATGTTTAAGCCGGGTCGCAAATCTGCCAACACTTTGTCGCCACCATCACCTGTAAGCATGCTCATCTTATGGTGTGAAAAATGTTTCAGAAAAGGCAAAATAAAGGCCATACCTGCATAGTTAAGGCCTTGCTTGAGTTCCATCAATTGCAAAAACTGCTCAGGTTCAGACTGATTAAGCGAAATAAAATGATGCTGCTTTTGCCAGTGCAACTGAGCCACGATTTGTTCTACAGCCTTTAGGTCAGGCTCTGCCGATCCAGCCGCATCAATATAGGTATAGGCAGGAAGTTTTGCATCCATCTGCTTGAGCAAGCCGGCAATTAGCCGCGAGTCTAAACCGCCACTAAGTGACAGGCTGAGTTTTGGAACTTTTTCAATTCTGTTGTGCAGGGCAGTCGAAAGCGATGCGAGCAATGCTTCAGGGTTTGAATCAGTCTGACTGCCAAAAGTATAGCCTTGGTAGCCCTTTGAAATTTCTACAGAAAAAGGTCTAAAATGCGCCTTAAGCAACACACCCGGAGGCAAATAGCTGATTTGCTTCCATAAAGATTTTTCTCCCGGAACATAACCAAACAGTAAGGTAGAAGCCAGTCCAATTGGATCAAAATCATCTATTTCTGCCAGAAAACGTACTTGCTGAATATCCCTTCCAATAACGAAGCGATCCGCAGCTCTTGACCAATAAACAGGCAATCTTCCATAAATATCGTTCCAAATCCACAGTTGCTGATCAACTTGATGAAAAACGAGCAGCACAAATTCCCCATCCAATTGATGCAGCCAATGTTTTAGCCCGTTTTCGCTGTTTTGCTTATTGCAAAACAAACTGACTTGTTGCTTTAGTACTTCTATATCATGACTATAAATCAAGCCTTCGAAAACGATCAGGTATCCATTTTCTTTCCAACTTAATAGCGGGTAATTTTTGTATTCTGCCGAAAAAAGAAAGAAAGAAGCTTGCTTCAAATAAACAGCCTGTTGGTAATCAGGCGGTTTGGGAATGCTGAGGAGATTATCCTGCCTAAAGTCTTTTGATAAATTATAGAGAAAAGTAAATCCCGGCATAACGAAAAAATAAGGGCAAGATAGGAAATTATCTCTGTTTCACAGCAAAGTCATTCCAGGCTTTATCCAATCACCAAAGATTGTTACTTTTGCTCACTAACAAAAGCTCTGGTGTCAAAAACTATTTATAAAACCCCACAAATGCGTTTTGGACTGCTATGCAACAGCCTGCTCTTAGAAAATTGGCAAGCCGAAACGATACGTCAGCTGAGGCAGCAAGGCATTGAATTAGAGCTGATTGTAATAAAATTCGAGTCAGAAAAATCCAGTCCAAGCTTTATAAAAAAACTCCGCTCCTACCCTTTTCATCAGCTGCTGTTCAGGTTGTGGAATCGGTTTCTTTTCAAACCAAAAAGCAAGCTTGCCGTTGATATTTCTTCTGAAGTTGATGGGGTTGAACATTTGTATTGTGAACCCCTGACAAAGGGTTTCGTTAATTATTTTTCGTCTTCAGATATCACTTTAATCAAAGCCAGAAAGCTTGATTTTCTTTTACGTTTTGGGTTTAATATCATCAAAGGCGACATCCTACAAGCTGCCAGATATGGTGTTTGGTCATTTCATCATGACGATGAACGGGTGGTGCGTGGTGGCCCACCGGGTTTTTGGGAGTTTATGCAGCAGCATCAATTCAATGGCGTGATATTACAGCAGCTTACCGAAAAACTGGACAAAGGCCAAATCCTCAAAAGACACTTTTATAAAGTGATAACCCACGCTTACAAGGCCCATCTCGATCAGCTCTATTTTGAGAGCAGCCGACTGCCTTTGCAGGTATGCCGCCAAATAATTCATAATCCCGGGTTTGAAGCAGAGCAATCGCAATCCAAAGCGCCCGTTAAGCATCCGCCTTCAAACAGACAGATGCTCCATTACTTTTTTAAATCAGTGAGCCGCAGAATTGGCTTTCATCTGAAGGATTTATTTCAACAGGAAGACTGGAATATCGGTTTGATCAAGGCTCCTTTAAAGAATGTTATCAGTAGCCCCGAAAAGTATCTGAAAGAGACAATATGGCTCAAAAAAGTGCATGCAGCAACTTATCTGGCCGATCCTTTTATTATTGCAAGTCCTACTGAGCGCTATCTTTTTTATGAGCTTTACGATTATCGCCAGGGTAAAGCTGTGCTGGCTTGCAGGCTTGAATCTGAGGATTTCGGAAAGCAGCATATCGTTCTGGAAGAGGCCTATCACCTTTCTTTCCCTTTCGTTTTTATTCACAAAGGAGAGCTCTACTGCCTTCCGGAAAGCTACAGCGCTGACAAACTCAGCTTATACCGTTTTGATCCTAAGTCACTGAAATTAAATTGGGTAAAAGACCTGCTGGTAGGCTTGCCGGTGGTCGACCCTGTTTTGCAGGAGTATGAAGGTCGCTGGTACCTGTTTTTCACGCTGAAGGATTTGCCTAGCGTGCATTTATATGTCTATCATGCGGCTGATCCATTCGGAACTTTTGAGCCGCATGCCAATTACCCTGTAAAATCTGATATTCGTTCTTCAAGACCGGCAGGAGCGCTGTTTAGGCGTGATGGAAAATTTATCCGTCCTGCTCAGGATTGCAGCCTGCACTACGGCAGAGCTGTGCAACTTAATGAGATCGTGAAACTGAGTCCGCAACATTTCGAAGAAAAATGCGTTCAGCGTATAATGCCTGAGCCACAATTTACTTTTAATCAGGGGCTTCACAGCCTCAACGGTGATGATCAATTCACTGTGATTGATGGTAAGCGATTTACCTTTACACTGGCTGGTTTTTGGCATCAGCTAAAGCTCAAACTCAACAAAAAAGCCTGATGTTACGCAAGATATTGAGCACCACCGGCATCCGCGCCCTGAATGCCTTTGCAGGCATCCTCATCCTCTATATGGCTACCAATGAGCTGGGTAAGGAGTCCTGGGGAATAGCAGGCATCATTCTGCTTGATATCACACTGATTTTATTGGTGATAGAACTGATGGCAGGTAGCGGATTGGTCTATTTTAGTTCGCGCTACAGCCTCAGCAGCCTGATGAAAATAGCTTACGGCTGGATGGCTTTGGTGATTGGGAGTGCTGGTTTTGTATTTGGTATTTTGTCGTTTTTTCCAAAGCTGTATCATATCGTTATTCCGGCAGGTTATGGCTTGCATATCCTTATCCTCTCGCTGCTGAATGCGCTGCATGGATTTAATATGAATGTATTGCTGGGCAAAAAGAAAATTGCTGCATTCAACGGGCTGTTTCTATTGCAGTTTTGTTTGCAATTGCTGGCATTTGCCGTTTTTCTATATATTGGAAACCTTAAGGATGAGCGGTCTTTTGTATATGCGCTTTATGTTTCTTACCTGATTCCTGCTATGATAGGCTGGTTGCTGATTGTACGATTTTTTAAACCAGAAAACAATCCACAGGAAAAAGCCTCTCCAAAAACAATTCTGAATTATGGCAGCATGACACAGCTTTCGAGCATCGCACATATGATCAATAAACGCTTGAGTTATTACTTTCTGAAAAGCCTGACAGGACTGGGTTCTGTTGGCATTTATACTTCAGGAGTGCAGCTAACAGAAGGTCTGCGTCTGATTGGTCAGAGTATCTCGCTGGTTCAGTTTTCAGAGATTAGCAATTCCAATGACAGAGCTGCCAGCGCACGCCTAAGCGTTATGCTATTAAAGTTCTCTGTTGTGCTTACCAGCCTGGCACTGATAGTGTTGATCGCCATTCCGCGTGAAATCTTTGAAAGGGTTTTTAGTAAAGAGTTTGGCGATATTAAAATCGTTATTTTGAGCCTTGCACCCGGCGTAATCGCTTTGGCAGCCAATACCATTTTTAGCCATTACTTCTCCGGCACAGGTCAACCGCGCTACAACCTGATTGCTTCTTTAACGGGTCTTGCTGTTACCGTTCCTTCATTGATTGTGCTTGTTCCGCTTTATGGTCTGGTTGGCGCGGGTATCAGTGCCTCGCTGGCCTATACAGCAGCGGTGGTTTATCAGGGTATATTATTTAAAAAACAAACACATTTAGGGATGAAATCACTGATTATCACACGCCATGATATTCATTTGTTCCGCAAAGCCATTTCTCGAAAAAAGTAATTCTTTGTTAGGCAAAACATATCCGGTTAATAATTTGTTAATTGGATGCGAAACAAAAATATCTTACTTTTAGCATTCATTAAAAACAAAAAACATGAAAAAGAATATTGGAAACATCGACCGTGTTATTCGTATTGTGCTGGGTATGGCCATTGCTGCCGTTGGCTATATTTATGAAAGCTGGTGGGGCTTGCTCGGCATCATCCCTTTTGCTACAGCCTTGATCAACTTTTGTCCATTGTATGCCCCTTTCAAGATTAATACAATTGAAAAGAAAGATTGATTACTTTTCGGTATAATTTCATTTTTACCCCTTGTATTCGTTTAAGGCATCCCAAATAATCTGTGCTAACACTTTATGGATGCACCATAATTAGCAAGGTATAATTTCCGGACTTTGATTCAGATAAACAAGATAGGCCTCAACAGGTTTTTGTTCAAGTTGCTGAATCAAAGTACTATATCCTAATATTTGTTGTTGATGGGATTCATCAGCATCACCTGTTTTATAGTCGATAAGTATTAGCTTTTCAGGGAGAATTGCCACGCGATCAGGGCGGAAAATTTGTCCGGTTTTGCTAATCATCTCTGCCTCATTTAGGATGACAGCCGGTTTATTAAAAGCCTGTATTAAGCGAGAATCCAGCATAACTGCTTCGAGCAATTGTTGGAGCGGCATCAGGTCTTTTTCTTCCAAAAGACCGTTGTTGAATGATTTTTCTAAAATTTGGGGAAGTTCATCTGAGTACCTGAGCCCGGCCATAATCTCGTGCACTAACCTGCCCCAATGCACAGCTGTTGTGTTTGCGTAATGGCCTGCCTCGGGGGCAACGAGCATTCGTTTGCTCCAGTCGCCTGAAACCATGGCAGGATATTGCTTTGTTGCTGATTCAGATACACTTGGATAGCGTGGCAAATCTTTTGAACTGCCAAAGGTATACAGTTGTTCGCCTTCTTGCCACAGCCCTTTTTCCTGAAGAAATTTTTCGTAAAAACCATTCGATTTGGAGGTTTTCTTCGTAAGCACAAACAATTGTTCCACAGCGCGGGTTGCCGCCACATAAATAATATTAACAGTATCCAGCCTGGATTTCTCTATCTCCTCCTCATACAAGTCGGCAAAGGAAGTAGTTTTAAGATCAGCATTTAATTTTATTACGCCCTGTTTCAGACCTGGAATACCTTCATTTTCCAGGCTTACCCACGCATGACTCTTAGTTTTGTTAGCCCTAAAAGCATTTGCAGCATAGGGATAGATTACCACCGGAAACTCCAGCCCTTTTGCTTTATGTATCGTCATTATCTTTACTGCATCAGTATCTTCGGGATTGATCACCGAAATTTTACTACTCTGCTCTTCCCAGAAAGCTAAAAAATCGTCGAGACCGGCAGTTGTGCCACTTTGCCAGGTATATACCGCTTCCAGAAAAAAGGGCAGGTAAGCATCTGCCTGCTTATTCAAACCATAGAGTCTGATCAGGTATTCACAGAAATCATACAAACTGTAAGCCGCAACTTTTGCACGGTCCAAACTTCCCAAATCCAAACCCAGCAGGGCTTCCATCTTATTTGGAAGAATTTTTTCATCAATGAAGAAATCTGCTGAGGGACACATTTTTTCTACCTCTTTAAGCGTTGCCTGTTGGTGATAATAGCGCAATCCGCTGCTTACAACAACATCATCAGGTTGATGAATGAATTGCAGGGTATGCACAAGCAACTGAACCGCTGCCGAACTGCGCACCAAAAGCGATTCGGAAGATATAACAGGAATTTGCTGCAAACTCAGAAACCTTGCCATTTCAGCACCATCAGCGCGGGAACGTACCAAAATTACGATATCGCGATAGGCGTAATGCCGGGCACGTAAGTCGTTAATGATCTCCTGACTGCGCTGCTGAAATACATCACCAAACTCCAAATCATCATTTACAGCATCCAGAAACTCAAGCTGCACCAAGCCTTCTGCATCCCTTGGAATAAATTTTTGCTCCACATCATGATAAACAGAACGATAATTCTCCGATAGCTGTTCGGCCATAAAACGAAAGAAGCTATTGTTAAAAGATACCACAGCAGATAGCGACCTGTAATTTGTGTCAAGGTTAAATGCTTCGTAATGCTGTTTTATGCTGGGCTCCGCTCTCATGGCTACCAGGCTCTCCTCTTTCCGGTAAATTTCGGGGAGCTGAATAAATTGCTCTACCTCGCCACTTCTGAAGCGGTATATCGCCTGTTTGGCATCACCTACCAAAAGACTGAGGTTATTGGTAGCCAGTCCATTCTCTATCAATGGCAGAAAATTATGCCATTGCAATAGGGAGGTATCCTGAAACTCATCAAGCAGGAAATGTTTGTACCGCTCGCCCAATCGTTCATAGATATAGGGCACTGAAGCATCATCGATGGCTGTTGCCAGCCTTTTGTTAAACTCAGAAATATGTACCTGATTGCTTTGTGCACTCAACTCGTCCATTTGATCGAGCAACCGCTGTTGAAGTGCAAATGAAAGAATCTCAGCATCCAGCAGCCGATACAGGCTGTATTGGGGCAAGTCCGCAATTAACTTTTCCCTGATTGCATTAAAAATTCTATCTAATTCATTTTCAATGGATGAAACCGTATCTTTCTGAGATTTAGTCAATTTGCCGGCGGCCCATTTACCACTTAACGGAGGATTCTTACCATGTTTTGAATCCATAGCGCCAGCGAAATCCAGGTTTTGAATTCGTTTAAAGAAAACAGCCATTCCTTTAGCTCCTCCAGCCAGGTCATTTATGGATAGGTCATACTTCTCTAAAAGATTTTCAAATTCAAGGGCCAGCTTTAGCACCTCATTCTCAAGTTTTTGTGTAAATCCACGTAGGTGTTTTCTTACTTCCTGAACCTGATTAAGGCTGTCCAGGCTATTTCCATGTCGGAAACGGAAAGCATCTTCCTGCAAAAGCAGCTGCATAAAGCTGAGGAGTTTTTTTTCAAAGCGCCAATCGTCTTCATCATCAAGCTTTTGCTGGACGAAATTGAGGATAAGGCTTGTTAAAAAAGGATCAACGCCTACTTGCTCAATGATGAGGTCTTTTGCCAGATCGATCATTGCATCGCTCTCGGTAAGTACCTCATAGCGCGATGGAAGCTGCAGCTCACGGGCAAAAGTTCTGCTGAGACGTTGCACAAAGGAGTCTATCGTACTCACATTGAAATCACTGTAATGGTGCAACATCTGATGAAAAACGAACGCAGCACGTGTCCTGATTTCCGTTTCATCAAGACCGGTTCTTTCTATCAGTTTTGGTAATACAACAGTTTGAATAGCTGATTCTTGCTTGTTCTCTGCCAGCTGAAAAAGGGCTTCCAGAATACGCTCTTTAAGTTCATTAGCTGCCTTGTTGGTGAAAGTAACCGCTAAAACGTTTCGGAAAGCAGCCGGATTTTTGACGACCAGAAGCAGGTATTCAAGCACAAGCGTGAATGTTTTACCTGAGCCGGCAGAAGACTTGTAAGCCCTCAGTGCTTTCATTTTACGACCATAATTTTTGTCTGTAAGCTTAATTTGTCAGACAAAATACGGATATAATAAATACCTGCTTTCAGCCTTGTTTCATCAGTTGATAACTTGATTTCGTTAACACCCGGCCGAACAGCAATCGCTTCGGCATAGGTCTGTCTGCCCTGCATATCGAAAATTTGAAGGAAGGCATTCCCTGCTTTTGCGCCGGATAGCTTCAGTGTAAAAAACTGCTCCACCGGATTAGGATAAACCTGAAGTTGTGCGGCTGAAGCCAGTTGCTGAGATACCCCAACCGTGATAAACCTGGCTGAATCGCGGTAAACTGCTGTTGAACCCAGACTCTCATCAATTAACACCTGCAAGAGCGGTATTCCCATCTCCTTTGCCACCCAGTGATATTCAATATAATTGCGTTGTAACGCTTGTCCCATGCCGGTTTCTTCCAAAAACAAACTATCATACTCATCAACTGTTGAGCGGTATCGAATCACTTCAAAAGTACCAAAAGGTGTTGTAAGTGATCCCCAGCCATCCACTTCATTCTGCCTTTCGCGATCGATCATAAGATAACCCATTCCCGGCAATCCAATTTCAAGACCGGAAGCGGCATTATAGGACTGTCCGTAGGTCATCGGGAAGCGATATATTTCATCAGCCTGAGCGTATTTTAGCGGTATAGGTGTTCCTTCCAAAATAAGTCCATAACCAACATCTTTATAGGATGCGGTGCTATTTTGAAAAAAACGAAACGCTTCAGCACTGGGGAGCCCCGGTAACAAACCGGCAGGATTAAATTTAGTAACTAAGTTAGCACTTGTTAAAAAGAAAGGCCAGAACGAAACAGGGGTTTCGGTAACGGTAATAAAGGTATCAACGCGCTGTTCTATAGGAATTAACGCGCTAAAATCCCAGGTGTAATTTTCACCTGTTGCCGAAAAATCAAAGCTATCCATATTATACGCGATACTACTACGCAGTGTATCACCCGCTACCGGCATATCTGACGAATTAATGGTGATTTGGCTAAAAGCAGTAACTGAAAAGCTTAGGAACAAAAAAAGTAATCTATTTCTCATGGTGTGGTGTTTTTGGATTTTTTCTTTTTACGCCTGAATAGTTCACTAAAGCTATCAAACTCCTGTCGGTACGAGAGTCCGATACCCTGTGTGTAAGGCGCATAATTTTCAAAATTATTATAATAGTAGAAGGAACTTACATTGGAATGATTAAAGGCTTTTGCACGCCATCTGCCATCGTTGGTAATTTTTACGGAAATATCCACATCGCCAACGATATTACTTGCATTTTGGGAGGTGCTGTTGGCATTGATCATCCCAAAATTGCCGTCAATAGTCACTCTGTCGTTAAAAAGCTGGGTCGAAAGCGCTACTTCCAGTTCATCGCTCGAAAGCGCATCACCGGGTTTATAGTGCACGCCCACATCAAAATCTTTGCTGATTTGCGACAACCAGCTGCTTAATTGGTTGCTGATGACATTGATATAAGAGCTGCTTAAATTGGCGTTGGTACCGCCGGCATAACTAAAGCTACCCAGCACAAGCAACGAAATCATCTGCTGAGTCATCATCGCGGTATTTGTGGTGTCGAGTACTGCAAAAACCATTTGTTGCGTTTCTTCATCTACATTGGGCAACCTGATTTTGAAGCTGATATCGGGATTAAAAAGTTGATTTTGCAGATGAATTATACATTCAACATTTACCCTGTTACGAATAGATGAGCTGGAATCCAACACAATTCCCAAAGAACTCAAGGAAGTTTTTAGCCTGTACAAACCTTTCACATCCAATTCGGCATCAAGGGGATCGCCTGTCCACGATATGCGACCGCCTTCAAGCAGCTCAAAGCGTTTTCTTACCAAATTCTCAAATACGAAATTAAACTGCCCCGTCTGCACAAAATAATCACCCAAAAGGGTGAAGTCGTTTGTTGCATTTACGCCCATACGAATATTGCCATTGCCTCTGGCCACCAGATCACCCATATTCTGTGGCAGGAAAATGCGTAAACTAGCATCGGGAGTAACAAAAGTATTCAAGAAAATGTTAAAATTTTGTGCTGGTTTTGGCAGGCTTGGTTTGTACCCTGAGTTATCTTCAGTTTCTTTATTGTTAACAAAGATGATAAAATTATTTTCGCTCACATAGCTGCTGTTATTGAGCGGAATAAACATATTGGTACCTCTTTTCGTAGTTGCCGTAATATTAAGGTTGATATCACTTAACAAGCCCCGAATTGTAACATCACCGCTCACAACAGCGGCTCCATAGAATAAATCATTCATTTTTCGGTTTGTGTTAAGGGCCAAAAAATCATTCGGATCAATGCGTAAATCAAACCGCCAGTTTTTTAAATACTCATGTGTAATCTTGCCCGAAACACCCGCTTTATTCCCTGTAGTATCATAGAGTATGAGATTATCTAAGGCAATAATTCCGGGCTCAATATTAAATTCATGTTGCAGCGAATAAACTGTATTCAGGTAATCCACTTTAAAGGATGTGCGGCTAAGTTGCAGATTACCGGCTAATCGGGGCTTCTCGGTGGATCCGTCCAGTAAAAAATTCCCGGAAGCATAACCTTCTACCTGACTTAAAAGCCCTTTCAATAATGGACTTAGCGCCTTTAGCCTAAAATTATCCAGTCCCATCTCAAAACGAATATTATCCGCCTTGCGACTGGCATAGTAAAACCCACTCAGGTTGAGCATTCTGTTCGTGGCAACATTGCCCACATTGATAATTTGCGCATTGAGGTAGATGGACTCATCGGTATTGTTCCAGGTGCTTAAAATGCGCGCCTCTCCTAATTTTTCTTTATTAAGATGTAGCTTGGAAAGGTGGAGATTTGAAAAGAATCCGGGCTTGTTTCTGAGATTCGACAACTGTAAATCACCGGTAATAATCCCATCCAGATCAAAACCTAATCCCCTGGTAATCATATCGAAATTAGATAAATCCCAATTTTCAAACAAAACATCGAGTGTATCGCTTTCATTCATCGGTGCATAGCCATCCAGCTTTATCTGCTGCTTTCCTAATGAAAGCTCAAGCTGGTGAATGGCCGTTTTGTCCTTTTCAAACCGAATAAAATTTTCATTGTTAACAGTCAGTATTGAATCATTGACTAAAAGTTCTGCATGATTGATATTCAAAACACCGCCAAACAAGGTATCCGGCACAAAATATGCCCTGATATCGCCTTTGTTACGGGTTTGGGCCAATTGGTCTTTCCAGGTCAAATTAAACAATATGCTGTCGTTTTGAAGCTGTACAATAAATTTCGGTCTTTCAATGCCAAGCACCGTTGTATCAATGGAAGTGCTATCGCGAAAAATAACTTCCGACAAACTTAAATTTAGTCTGGAATCTCTAAAATCACTGATATTACGCAATTGAATATTACGCAGGCTGATATCTCCTGCACGAACAAAATCGGACTTCAGGCTGAGGTTTAAAAGATTATCTGAGGTAGTAAAAACCCCACTTAAGCTGGCATTATCGGCTATCCTGACAGAAGGCATCAATAAATTGCTTAAGGTTTCACTATTTTTCATTTCCAGACTTACGTAAAAATCCTGTTCAGATACTTCCGCTAGTTTCGGACTGAGCCCGGGTATTTTCACATAGTTGCGCAAATAATAAAGAAAAGCTGAAGGCAAAGTTTTAAAATCGATAAGCCCTCCCATATCAAAATCGAAGAAATCAGTTTTAAGCGTATAACGCTTACTAATCAGGGCGTCGCTGGTAACTTTAAGACTTAGGGTATCCATAAAATAAACTGCCCTGCTATCTTCATACCGTGTTTTGCTCATACTTAATTCACCTTGCAATTCATCCAGTGTCATCCCGATTAAATTCGCGCTGATATTACTTTTAAACAGCATCACGGTATCACTGTGCAAAAGATTCATGGCAGCCAGATCAGCATGTTTTATCTCACTCACAAAATTAAATATCGGTGTTTCGGATCCAAGGTTTATCTCACCGTTAAAATCAAGACTCAATTTTTCATCCACGATGCTTAACCATCCGCTAAAATGTTCCTCGGAAAGCTCACCACTTAAATCGATATCGCGGTAAGTATTTTCCAATAAGCCAATTTCATTAATTTTTCCATCAATGGTCAACTTTGCTGTCTCCAAGTCAATACCTTCTCCTTTTAGGCTGGCATTGAGGCTGAGCAGACCAATCGTTTTTTCCTGCTGTAGAAGCCGCCCCAGTTGTAGTTTTTTAGTTATAAAATGCCCACTATAGCTGATCACGCCTGTTTTTGGACTGGTACGCACCTTTAGATCCGTCTTAATATTGCCAGCTTGTGTATTGATATCAGCCCTCGCAATAAAGTCGGTGTATTGTCCGGTAAAATGCCCTGTAATATTCGCTTTCCCGGCAGCATCGAGTTGTTCGGGTAAAGCGAGTTCAATTTTTCCGGGCAATTGAAACTGCCTCAAATCCTGAGCAGAAACCTGGAGTTTATCAATTTTCAAGCTGATATCGCTTGTATAGAAATCAGGAAGGCCTTTCAAACTGAAATCACCCAAGAATATCGTTTCATCAAGGTAATGGAAGCTAAAATCCTTTGATTCAAAATCACTTACATAACCTGAAACTGCACCCGATAAATCAACAGCATTGGTCATATCGAACATTACAGGTGCAAAAAAACCAATATCTGCCATATAAAGATGAGACGGCTTTATTTTTGCTTCCAGATGCACAGAATCAACAAAATCGAGAAAAGCAGGATAGCCCTGATAAGTCATGAGTAAATCAAGGTTAAGTCTCGAATTATTGGTTTGGACAAACAGATTTTTTGCCTGCGACAATTGAGGGCTGGAGGTTAATTCACCACTTAAATTCTTTAGATAAACACCCGAAGAATCACTAACCTGAAGTTTACTGATCTCTGCATAATAAGAGTCGCTATGAATTGAAATGTTTTTTGCGACAAGGTTTATATCGCTGAAATTCAAATGGCTATAATCAATTCCAATTTCTCCGGGCTCATCTTTGTTTTGATCCCAGAAACGAAAACCAGTATTCCGTATATCAAGCTGATCGAGCGTAACAATATAATTGTTTTCGGGTTTTTCTGCTGCAACAGAATCTACAACATTAGGGCCAAAATAGTCTGTGAGAAATTGTAAATTCAAGTCCTCCTGGCCTTCATACTTAATAAAATTGATGTGCGCATTCTCCAGAACCAATCTATTTATGTGCAGAGATTCCCTGAAATCAGCCGGAAAAATACGTATATTCAATGACTCAAGCCATATCATGCTTCTCTGGTTCTGGTCTTCGATGCGCAATCCATTGACTTGAATTGAAAGGTCAATATCAATAAAAAAAGAGTTGATGGTAATTTTAGTATCCAATTCTTCAGACAAAAGTCCGGCAAGTGTTCGCGCCGTATAGGTTTGCACAAAGGGGTCGCGCACTGCTGTATAGATACTCACAGGGATAGCCGCCAGCATCATCAGCAGGACAAGAATAATATTTCTGAGCTTTTTTTTGATACTTTTGTGACTTATTTTATCCACTATGAACACATACATTTTGGGCATCGAATCCTCCTGCGACGACACATCTGCTGCGGTACTTAAAGGAACTCAGGTGCTCTCAAATATCATTGCGAACCAAAAGGTACACGAGAAATATGGAGGTGTAGTTCCCGAGCTTGCTTCACGCGCTCATCAACAAAATATTATCCCAGTAATTGATGCTGCTTTAAAGGAGGCAAAGATACATAAAAATGAAGTGAGTGCAGTAGCATTTACACGCGGCCCGGGTCTGCTTGGTTCATTACTTGTTGGCACTTCTTTTGCGAAATCTTTTGCCCTTTCGTTGGGTATTCCAATGCTGGAAATTGATCATATGGATGCGCACATTCTGGCACATTTTATCACTGATGAAACGGAGAAAAAAATTCCAGAGTTTCCCTTTCTGTGTCTCACCGTTTCGGGGGGGCACACCCAAATAGTGCTGATCAAAGACTATTTCGATATGGAGATCATTGGGAAAACCATTGATGATGCTGCAGGAGAGACATTTGACAAAGCTGCAAAAATCATGAGTCTCCCCTATCCCGGTGGCCCAATGATCGACAAATTAGCAAAATCAGGCAACCCCAAAGCATTTAGTTTTGCCGAGCCTCGTATTGCGGCATTAGACTACAGTTTTAGCGGACTAAAAACAAGTATTTTATATTTTCTCAGAGATCGTCTAAAGGAGGATAATCAGTTTATCGAAAAGCATAAAGCCGACCTGTGTGCGTCTATTCAGCACACCATAGTAGAAATTCTGATGAAAAAACTGGTCCTTGCGAGTCAGCAAACCGGAATAAAACATATTGCCATAGCCGGCGGAGTTTCGGCCAATTCGGGACTTAGAAATGCCATGGAAGCTGCTGCTGTCGCTAATCAATGGCAAATTTACATTCCCAAATTGAGTTATAGCACCGACAATGCCGCTATGATTGCCATTGCCGGATATTATAAATACCAAAAGAAACAATTTGCTTCTCAGCGACTTACCCCATATGCGCGGCAAAGCAGTAAAAAGTGAAAGCACAAAACCCATGGATTGGAATCAATTACTCTCGACCAGGCGATTTTCGTCATCAACGAATCAGCATGATATTCGTTCTGCATTTCAGCGCGATTACGACCGAATTATTTTTAGCAGTCCCTTTCGTCGGCTTCAGAATAAGACGCAGGTTTTTCCGCTACCGGGAAGTGTTTTTGTTCATAACCGTCTCACGCACAGCCTTGAAGTCGCCAGTGTTGGTCGCTCCATCGCACGCATCATTGCGCGCAAATTAATCGCTGACACACCCGAACTTGCCCAATCGGCTTTGAACGAAATTGATACGGTAGTTGCTGCAGCTTGTCTGGCGCATGACTTAGGTAATCCACCCTTTGGGCACTCGGGCGAAAAAGCCATCAGCAGTTTTTTTACCGAAGGCGAAGGAAGACGTCTGAAAGATCAGGTACCGGAACAACAATGGACTGACCTTGTTGAATTTGAGGGAAATGCCAACGCATTCAGAACACTTACCCATCAATTTGAAGGGCGCCGAAAAGGTGGTTTTTCGCTCACCTATGCCACATTGGCGGCCCTGGTAAAATATCCCTATCCTTCTTTTGGCAAGGGAAAAAGAAAAAAATATGGCGTGTTTCATTCTGAGCTGGAAAATTTCCGACTTCTGATGCAGGAATGTGGAATACCTGTGATTGCGCGTGATGAAGCAGGAAATGAAGTGTATGCCCGACATCCTCTGGTTTATATGGTAGAAGCTGCAGATGATATCAGTTATCTGATTATGGATATGGAGGATGCACACAAGCTGGGGATTCTCTCCACGGAAGAAACAGAGGCGCTTATGCTGTCGCTGCATAGCAATGACGCGCAATTTCACGAATACAAAAACAGAATTTACAAAGAAGTTACTGACATCAACGAGAGAATAGCCTTTTTGAGAGCTACCAGTATCAATAAACTGGTTGAAGCAGTAAGTAAAGTTTTCGTGGATAATGTGGAAATAATCATGGAAGGAAACTTTAAGGGTAGTCTGGTGGATCAACTCGATGAAAAGCTTATTGATACGCTGAATTACTGCCGGAAAGTATCCATTGAAAAAATTTACAACCACCCTGCGGTGATAAAAATTGAGCTCACCGGTTTTCATGTCTTAGGCACACTGATGCAGGAGTTTAGCCAGGCTGTTTTATCCCCCGAAAAAAACTATCACCGCAAATTGAAATCGCTGCTTCCGGAACAGTTCAAAGCACAACATGACGATACTTACAGCAAACTTCAATCTGTGATCGATTTTATATCGGGTATGACAGATTTATATGCCATGCAGCTTTATAAAGAGCTTAGAGGTATTGACACCTACTAATCTAAAGTAATTGGTATTTGTTATAAAAGTTTAATAGTTATCTTCGCTACATAAAATTGAATCCAATGACAAAAAACATCAAAGTAATATTCGTTTTGCTGGCCTTAGCAAGCTTTTCGTCAACAAGCAATGCACAGCAAAACTTTTTGGGTGAACAACCACAATTTGAAAACAGATGGGTTTTTGGTGGTGATTTTGGCCTGGGGTTTTCCAATTATGGCTCCAACATTCTGATTTCGCCTCAGGTTGGCTACCGCATCACTCCTGCCTGGGAATTAGGTAGCCGACTCACCTACAATTACTATAGCTACAGTCAGGGAAGCCTCAAGTTTTCGACCAACAATTACGGCGGAGGTTTTTATACCTCTTATGAAATTTTCAGAGGACTTTTTGCACACCTTGAAAACGAAATTCTGAGTTATGAACAAGTCTATTACAATGCAAATACTTTTGAGATAACCAAGCGGGAACGTAAAATCATTCACAGTATATTTATTGGTGGAGGCTATCGGCAATATTTTTCAGGAAGAGCCTTTGCGAGTATCATGATCCTTTACAACCTGAATGAAACATTAGACACCCCCTATAGCAACCCCTTGTTTAGAATTGGCTTTGGATTTGGTTTGTAAGCTGTTTCTTATTTTTTATGACAAATGCCTGTGTATTTATACCATCTCCAATTCAGTTATTCCCTTAATAATCTGATACTACAACTAAAATTAAAAGCCCGCTGCATCTTGTACAGCGGGCTTTTAATTTTTTGCTTCAATCAATAGTTATACTATGGAATCACATAGATATTTTCGTCGTTGCGGTATCCATTTTTGTCCATATACCAATCCTGGAATTCAACCCCCGATGACTGCGCCCAGGCAGCGAATTTCAGGTGAGCAGTGAGGATATCAGCTGCTTCAACAGGATAATTGAAGTTCACGGGAGTTTCAATACCCCATGGCAAGCCGGTAGGCGACATATAATAACTTCCTGTTGCTGGATCTGAATCATCATTATCTGTACCAAATAATTCATAATCAGCAAATTCTGTAGGCTCGGATCCCTTCAAATGTACTTCGTGACTACGCACCTGATCCACAAAAATGAATGGATTATAGGGTGGTGTTCCGATGGAAGCTTTTGGTGTGCTAAAGTGTGTGGTTACCGTGTTTACAGTAGTTTGAACATATTTGCCATTCGGTATGGTATTGGCCATGCCGCCTTCCATCAATGGATTGATGTTATCAACAAGAATTATCACAGTTTCGTTCGTATGTCCGGCTTCATAGCCAGCAGGATCAAGAACGATGGCATTACCTAGTTTTATATAACCTGTAACACTTTCGATAGCAGCAGGTTCCGTATCAAAAACTAGTCCAAACCCGTTATCCAGTGATGCACCATCTGCCATAATTTGATACTTAACAATCACATCGACCACAGCATTTTGTGCATTGGTAACAGTTTGATAGTTCAGGTTGATCACAAAGTCGTTGAAGTCGTAATCGCCATAAGCCGGCCAAAGGTCTTCAAAGGCAACACTTACAAAGTCAACCTGATTTGGATAGTAAGAGTCGAAGGCGCGTGTGGCATCTTCTTGATAATCGTCAAGATTATCAGGAACACCATCGCCATCTGTATCGTTTGCTCCACCACTTGTAATGGTGATTACAAGGGTTTTCGAATCTGATCCCGCCGCATTGGCAGCTGTAATGGTTACCGAAAACTCTCCGGCCACAGTTGGAATGCCACTAATGGTGTTTCCACTAATATCCAGACCGGCAGGCAAATCATTTGCACTAAAAGTCATCGGTTGCGATCCGGTGGCTGTGATTGTATAGCTAAATGGAAAATCTACTGTTCCTGCGGCCGTTAGCGGGCTGGTGATAACAGGCGCCTGTAAGCCCTCAGCGATAGTAATTATCAGGGTTTTCGCATCGTTGCCATAAGCATTTGTAGCAGTGAGCAATACCTCAGTAACTCCTGGATACAAAGGTGTTCCATTTATGGTACGACTTACCGGATCAAATGACAGCCCCTGTGGTAAATTACTTACAGCATAGCTGATTTGTGAAGACCCGCTTGCAGTAAATGTGTAGGTTGAAAACTGATCGCCGGCAGTGCCAGAAGCCGTAAGCGGACTGGTAATTGTTGGAGGTGTTCCAACAGTAAGTACCAAAGTTTCGGTTGTTGTGCCACCTGAGTTCGTTGCAGTAAGCGTGATGTTATATACACCCGCCGCTGTCGGACTGCCAGAAATTATACTCGTTTCCGTATCAAAGCTTAATCCATCGGGCAGATTATTTACATTTAAATCGATCGGACCTGAACCACTTGCAGTCAGCAAATATGAAAATGGCTCATTAACAGTTGCCTGACGCGTAAGTAGACTTGTAATAACCGGAGGATCAACAGGCTGGGTAATTATAATTGTTAATGTTTTGGTATCCTCTCCATATATATTACTTGCCGTTAGCTCAACATTAAAAGTTCCGGCTACAGTTGGTGTTCCGCTGATAATACCGGTATTGGCATTGAAGTTAAGTCCTGCAGGAAGATTGCCCACACTAAAAGTTAATGGCTCAGTTCCTGTTGCTGTAACAGTGTATGGTTCTATTGCTTCGTTCAACAGCCCACCTATCTGTAATGAGCTCGTAATATCAGGTGCTTCACCTTCTTCGCAATCCGGAACCGGAACCACAATATCGCAATAAGTTATGTTGTTGTAGGTGGCGTTGTTGTTGTAATCATCCTCATCGGCACATAAATCAAAATTTGATAATGTTGCACCGCCTACTACCTCACCTTCGTCATCAGCTTTAATTTGTGCAAAGCCCGAAGCTGGCCCTTCAATAGTTCCATTAATTTTAAACTCATCGGTTTCGATCAAACTACCCGGCCCAAGAATTGTCTTGTCATTTCCGTTTCCGGTAAAGTGAGCTTCTCCATCTACATAGAGGTAGCCATTGTTAGTGAAACTTCCACTCTGCTTGAAATCATCATCTGTCAATAAAAA
The DNA here is from genome assembly GCA_018830105.1 of Bacteroidota bacterium. Lineage (GTDB taxonomy): Bacteria > Bacteroidota > Bacteroidia > Bacteroidales > F082 > UBA5536. The sequence goes on along the minus strand of JAHJTC010000004.1, from coordinate 123,575 downwards.
TTCGCAATTATTTACTAAGGAACCATTCGAGTTGATGTCGAAATCCTTGCTAGTTGTTATCGTTCCATGATTGATGATAGCGCCATGGTTTACCATTTTTATACTGATGCTCACTGTTCCCCAGTTCTCAATTGGTCCATCAATTTGGGAAGAGCCGCTTCCAGAAATATTTACCGTGCCATAATTTTCTAAACTATAACTCAGTGTATATTTTGGCAAATTTATACTTCCCGAAGGTGAAACCAGGATTAGCCCTTGTTCGCTATCATTTTTATATTTATTGACCGAAGCCGTTCCACAAACCTTTAAAGTGCCCCCTGATCCTATTTTTAAGTCTTTAATTGTGGCATGATTCCCCAGAGCTACACAACGCGATTCGCCGGCAGGAATAGTTAGGTTACTGTTAAAGTTATTTGGGAGTACATCAGCCGGATCACAGTCACAATAGGGATCTACAACCTGAACCTCTTTTGTTTGGTTAAAATTAAACTCCAACTTGTTTCCACTAATAGGAACTGCAACATATTCATTTATACCTGAGGCAGTTAGTCGCGCCACATAAACTTCTTCCAGTCGGGAAGCTATTCGCAAGGGCAAGCTAAACTCACCGCTTGAGTTGGGCGCTCCGGTCGAAATCAATCGGCCGCCATCGCTAGGATGTGCGTCATAAATGCGAATAATTTCAGCTCCAGTGGCTTTGGTGTTCGTGAGCTGAATGGCTGTTTGAACGTTTTGAAAACTTTCGAAATTAAATGCCCGACTCACATTCAAATCTACAAAACTTTCAGGATTTGTAGGTTCCTTTTCATTGTTGTCTTTTCTGCACGATTGAAATACCAGTCCGATACTGATAACGAAAAGCAAACTAAAAAATATCTTTTTCATAATTGTAATTTTTGGCACATTATTTATATATAAATCAATATTCATGCCATATTTTATAAATAGAACTATTTCAATTATTTATAGAATTTTAGATTAACGACAAATTCCAATATTAAAATATTATTCCCAAATTAGGAAAATTACTAATTTTAGAACTCATTTTGGTATTTGTTTAAATACCCTATTTTTTTTTGATAATATTCAGAAACCAAATAACATTTATGACTAAAAAACATGGTCTATCAAAGTAGTTACCTCTAAAAATGCAAATTTTATTTATCTTATTACAAAGATAGGTTCTTTTTCACAAAAAAAATAAAATATAGTTATCTAACTGATAATGTGCATGTTATTGAATATAAATTGAGCAAAAAACAAAAAATAGTATACTTTTGGTAGGTTTTAAAAAAAACAACCAATAATGTATCCAATACAATCAATATTTCTCTAAAATATTTTTTTAGCTATATTCGCAACTTCAACGGCAATAAACCATCACAGTCCAAATAAATAATATTTTAATTATGCGTCAGGCTGCTCTTTTACTCTTGATTAGCCTTTTGGTTTCTATACCGATGCACGCTACTGTAAAAAGCACGGGCATTCCTCAAATAACAAATTATGCCAATGCCGAAATACCGGCAGGTTCACAAACCTGGATGATCAATGTTGCTTCAGACGGATTGGCCTATTTCGCGAACAACGATGGTGTTCTGGCATTTGATGGTATCAGCTGGCGCGTGCACAACCTACCCAACCGCACTGTTGTAAGGAGTGTGATGGCCTTAGACGGAAAAATTTATGCCGGCGGATTTAATGAGATCGGCTACTTTGAAGCAAACAATTCAGGGTCACTAACTTTTAACTCACTTCAACAGCAGCTGCCCGAAAACCTGAGGGATTTTGGTGAAGTCTGGAAAATCCATGCGCTCAATGGTGCTATTATTTTTCAATCCTTCGATCAATTGATGATCTATCGCGATGGGCAGTTTATCACCCTCAAAGCCCCGGTAAGCTTTCATTTTTCGTTTGTTGTTAATGACAAGCTGTATATAAACGATCAGGTTAACGGCCTTTACCAGCTCGAAAACAATCAGTTGGTTCCACTTGCGGGCACATCCGCCCTGGCCGGAAAACTACTTTGGTCGATGCTGCCTCACGGGGATGCCATGCTTATAGCCACAGCAGACGATGGACTTTACCGGTACAAAAATCAACAGCTTACACCGTGGAACACACCTGTTGCAGCCCTTTTAAAGCAAAAACAAATTTATTGCGCTTATCCGATTGATGACGAAAATCTGGCATTTGGAACCATTCAGGACGGACTTGTAATTTCTGATTTTGAAGGAAATATCACCCAACATATCAATCTTGATCAGGGTTTGCAGAACAATACAGTGCTCAGCATGACCATAGATCATTGGGGTAACCTATGGCTTGGCCTCGACAATGGCATTGATTATGTTGAAATTAACTCTCCGCTCACATATTTTACGTATTCCAATAATTTAAGTGCAGGATACAGTGCCGTTTTGCATAATGGAATTCTCTATCTGGGAACCAATCGGGGTGTATTTTATCACAACTGGAAATCGCTTCAAACAGGGAATACCGGTCAGAAATTTAAGCTGATTCCTCAAACACAAGGTCAGGTATGGGATTTGACAGTTATTGACGAGACCTTATTTTGCGGACATAATTCGGGGATTTTTATCATAAAAGATACTGTTGCTCAACTGATTTCTGAGGTTCAAGGTGCCTGGTCTTTTGTGAAACCTGAGCAACAAAACAACATTATCTTGTCGGGCACCTACACCAGATTGGTGAAACTGCAACGGATCAACGGCAGCTGGAAAGAGGCAGCCCTAATAAGCGGATTCAAGGAATCTTCCAGATTTTTAGTCAATGCCGGCCCCTTTCAACTGTGGATGAGTCATGGTTACAAAGGCGTCTTTAAAATTCATTTAAACGAAACTTTTGACACAGTAGTTCAGGTTGAACACTACGACAGCCGGCATGGATTTCCGGCTGATAAAAATATCAGGGTATGCGAGCTTTTTGGCAAAGCAGTGTTTACAACAGGCGAAGGATATTATTCTTATGGTGCAGATTCTAATATTTTTCAGCTCGATTTGGAGCTAAATAAAATCATCGCTAATGGCAAAGCCAATCTGCTAAAGGCTGACGACAAAAAAAATATCTGGTATTTCACCAACGAAGAAGCCGGAGTTTACAGGCTACAGGAAGACGGCAGCTACGTGAATGTAGATGTGCCGTTTCGCGAGTTGAAAGGTAAATATATCCGCTGGTTTCAGATGGTTTATCCTATTGATGAGCAACATGTTCTTATTGGCCTTCAAAATGGCTTTGCCCATTACACCCAGGATTTCCAGAAAAACTATCGCAAGGGCTACAATGCGCTGATTAGAAGCGTTGATTTACCCATGATAGACTCACTTATTTATGGTGGCAACAAAAAGTTAAACTCTAATGAAATAAGCTTGCCTTATCAGCTAAACCAGCTTCATTTTACTTTTTCGGCAGTTGATTTTGAAAATCCCAAAATGCTCCAGTTTTCATCAAGGCTTGAAGGTTTTGAAGAAGAATGGACTGCCTGGCAAAGCGAAGCCAATAGACAATTTACAAACCTTCGGCATGGCGATTATACCTTCCGCGTAAAAGCAATCAATGTTTTCGGTCATGAAAGTGAAGAAGCCATGATCAGTTTCACCATTATGCCTCCCTGGTATTTTAGCTGGTGGGCTTTTTCCGTTTATGTTCTCCTGCTGCTGGCAGCGATTTATGTTTTTTATAAATACCTCAAAAACAGGATTAAAAAATCCAAAAAACTTTTTGCTGAAGAACAGGAAAAAGCCTTTCTGGAACGAGAAAAGCAGCTTCAAACAGAGACCTTGAAAGCTGAAAAAGAAGTGATCAGGCTTCGCAATGAAAAGCTGCGCCAGGAAATGGTTCAAAAAGATAAAGAACTAGCCAACAGCACGATGCAGATGATTCATAAAAGCAAATCACTGACTTACCTGAAAAGAGAGCTCCAAATACTTGCCAAAGAAACCAAAAACGATACAGTAATCAGCAGGATTAGATCTATGACCAAACGGATCAACAGAGATATTGATACCGACAAGCAATGGGAAGTCTTTGAAAGCCATTTCGAGAGTGTGCATGAAGAATTTCTAAAACGGCTCAAACAGCAGTACCCCGAGCTCTCTCCACGCGAACTTAAATTGTGTGCCTACCTGCGTTTGAATATTTCGAGCAAAGAAATTGCAAGCCTGATGAATATTTCTGTGCGGGGCGTTGAGATAAGCCGTTATCGCCTGCGCAAAAAGCTCAGCCTTGAACACGATCAGAATCTCACTGATTTTATCATGATGTTTTAACAGATAAAAGCTTGCTCCTATTTGTAGAGGTTATACTGTTCAGCTGACCATCCTGAACATTAAATTCAAAAAGGTAGAAGTTTGCTTTTAAAATCCATTTCGTCCAGAAACACAGGGAGAAATGAGAAGCAGGAGTTTTCAATGCAACTTCTTTTCTGCGAATTAGAATATCTTCTTTAGCCTGTCGATCTTAACGAATAAGGGAAAGCCTCATGCCTTTTTTCTGTTGGGTATCACCATTTATTTTTACGACAAAAAACGGATAATTTTCCATGAAAAATATATCCGTTTCTTTTCTTCGTTTTAAAAGCTATTGTTATTATCTGTATTGTTTCAGAACATTTTATAAACTATCATTTACTCCGACCTAACATAAAAAGGGATATTTGCTGTGGCAGCACTATTATTGTTATCCATAACATACACAAAAAGCCTGTATTCTCCGGGCTTTTCGGGGGCTTTAAGTTTAACCGTATTCGCATCAGATTCCATTTTAAAAATGGCAGCAGGGCGTTGTTCAAAGTCACCTCCATCGCTTTGATCTTCTATGGGCACCTCAGGCATGATTTCCCAGAGGTATCTCAGCTTCTCATTTTGAAGACTTTCAGCTTCAACAGCAGCTTCAACATTTTGATTAGCGACCAAATAAACATTATCATAAGCTGATTTCCCATCTAGCAAAAGCTGATGCATTATTGGTGTGCGTTTCTCGGGCCATTGGTTGGTCCACACATACTCCATCACATCTACGGAAGCTGTTTTGCGTCCATTTTCAAGAAACATGCCATACCAGGTTGGGGTGCGCTCCTGCTTTTGACCCCATAAAAACACAAAAGACCCAATACACTGTTCTTGATTTGCAGCAATCACTTTTTGATACCTTTCGAGATAGGCATCGGCCTTCTCAGTACTTTGTTGCTCAATAGGCCTTCCCCATTCGGTTTTTGGCGTTTCCCAATGACCAGTAGCACCCCATTCTGATACGATATAAGCGCCGTCGTAACCGCTTTCAGCGATGTAGCCGGGCAGGTTTAAAATATCGCCATAAATCTGAAAACACAAAAAATCCAGATTGGTACAGCTTTCCATCACACGCCGCACAACCTCTTTATCTGCTCCGGCGAGCATAGTTGTGGTAAGGTGATTGGGATCTTCTTCCTTGATCATACGAGCAATATCGTCAACAGCTTCCCACACTTTAGGATTTGAATAATGGAGGTTTAGTTCATTACCAATGCCCCAAGCCATCAAAGCCGGGTGATCTTTGTGTTTTAGCACATCTTTTTTTACACGTTCGAATTGTTCTTTCACAGCCTGCTGATCATTGTAATCGAAGCCATGACGCTCGCGCGCTATATCAACTCCCATGGTTACCATGATGCCGTGTTTTTGGGCTTCATCAAGTAATTCGCCTGCGCTCATAAACTGATCACCGGTGCGCCAGGTTCGCAAGGCATTACCGCCATGTGCTGCCAATCGTGCAATATTACCACTTTCAAGCCCGGCACCTTTCACATAAAAAGGTTCACCATTCACCATAAGTTGAAAACCGGATTTTGTTTTCACGAGTTCTACTTTAGACGTCATCTGTTTGTTGCTTGTTTGGTCAGTGCGACGACAGGCTGAAAAAACCATCAAAGCACTTATTGCTAGTATAATAAACAAAAGCGGAAATATTTTGGCTGCCCTACTGCTAAGTTGTTGAGCCAATGAAAATGAAATTTTTGGTTTCATATATTATTTTTTTATAATTTTAAAGAGGTTTTAAGCCACATGATTCATTTTTTTTATTCATTGATCAGCTATAAAAAGTCATTAAATTTTCCGGGGTTCTTTGATCAACATTATTTCTAACTCCTCCAGTGACTTATTTTTTGTTTCAGGCAAAAGCGATGAGATAATGATTAATCCTATCACGGCAAAGAGACCGTATATCAGAAAGGTTAATGCGCTACCAAATGATGCCAGCTCCCAAGGGAATACCAGCTGCACTAAAAAGCTGACACCGGAATTTATAAATCCAACAAAAGAAATTGCCAGGCCACGAATATAATTGGGAAATATTTCAGAAAACAACACCCACATCACCGGCCCGATAGAGATAGCGAAAGATGCTACAAAACCAAGAATACCGCCTAAAATCAGCAATGGATTCATGGTGGCTGCTGCTTTCAATAACTCACCTTCTGCCCTAACGGCTTCGTCGCTTCCCAGATTAATTGAGAGCGCTTCTTTAAAAGCTACATCAGATTCGTAGGTCAGTCCGACAATAGGTTTAATTTTTTCGACAGAAACATAGCCCGCCAACTCTTCCAATGCATTTTCCTGAATAGTGTATGTTGCCTGATGAAAACCCCAGGCAAGCACAAACATACTCACAGCAATACCAGATAGTCCACCAATCAGCAAAAGCTTACGTCCGAAGCGGTCAATAAACAGTATGGCAAAAATCGTGAAAAGCAGGTTAGTAAGCCCAACAAGAATTGCCTGAGAAAATGAAGCATCAGCGCCTATTCCCGACTGCTCAAAAATCATTGGAGCATAAAAGAAAACGGAATTTATTCCGGTGATTTGTTGCAGAACAGCAACAGTAATTCCAATGATCAGCACCAATCGGAGCGCCGGCTTGAATAACTGCGTAAAAGGAACTTTTTTTGAGGTATCGTTAGCATCCAGGCTTTTTCGAATACTCTGTATCAATTCTTCCAGCTTTTGATCAACAGTAATCCTTGCCAGCACTTGCCGGGCTTCTTCAACTTTATTTTTCATAAATAGCCAGCGCGGGCTTCTGGGCACAGCAAAGAGCGCTACAAAATAAATCACTGCAGGGATGGTCTCAAGTCCCAACATCCAGCGCCAATTATAAGCACCGAAACCAAGCAACTGCGCCCAAGCTGCATCACTTTTGCCCCATTGCAAGATCAAATAATTTGTAAAGAATGCGACTGAAATCCCCAAAACAATATTGAGCTGATTAAAAGACACCATGCGTCCACGCAGGTGAGGCTGAGAAATTTCGGCAATATAAACCGGTGCAATAATCAATGAAGCGCCAACACCAAAGCCACCAAGCATACGTGCAATCACCAAAGTAGTAAAATCTGGCGCCAAGGCAGAGCCTATGGCAGATACAGCATACAACAGGGCTGCCCATTTAAGGATTGTTCTTCGTCCATAATGCGTGCTTAGTGGCCCGGCTATCATCATAGCCAGGGTGGATGTGAGCGTGAGAGAGCTCACTGCCCAGCCAAGTTGCAATTTACTGAGATTAAATTCAGGCTCAATAAATTTTATGACACCCGAAATAACAGAGGCATCAAATCCCATTAAAAAGCCGCCCAGAGCAACAATCATGGTTAATTTAACGGTGTAGCGATCCTGTTTTGTCATACATTTTAATTTTTCAATCTTGATCGAAGAATAATTTCCTTGAAAAAGCAAGGCGATTAAATGCCTTGTTTGCTCAACACATTGACGCTGAACGATTTTTATACACTCTGAATATTTTAATTGAATGTATTTTCAATTTTCTGCTTCATTTTCTACTTCAACTGCAAAACTGATATTTGCAGGGATTTATCGATGCTCATCTACCTATATAATTATTATCGGCAACTTTTTTTATGAGCGTGTCAAGCTACGCCTCCATGACACTTTTGCTCAGGGAGCAATGCATGCCATGGAAACGATTGACAAAAAACTTGACTTATGATATCTTTAGGATTTTATTTATCCTAGAGCTTGATTGCTTGAAAAAAAGCAATCTTTCGGTTCGCAAATGATGATTTTAGTATCCGTCATTTTGGTTGAAAGCACCTGCTGACAGATCCATTTCAGTTTGCGGGATAGGCAAAAAGCCTTTTGGAGCAGCATCGAAAGTCACATCAAATAGTTGCTGATCGCCTACGTAATTTGGACCACGCAGTCCCACAACAGTGAATTCCTGGCTGGCAAAAGCCATACCTTGTCGCAATACATCAAAGTAGCGGACTCCTTCGAGGGATAATTCCAAACGTCTTTCTTTCATAATGTTTTCCATGGTAGCCGGAATACTTCCCAAACCCACACGTGCACGCACACGATCAAGGTAGTTTTGTGCATTGGGGCTTCCCAGTTCGGCTGCCATTAATAACACATCTGAAAAACGAATCACACGGAAATTACATGTTCTGTTCAGTTCGAATTGTCCGTCGGCACTCCAATGCTCGGCATCCGAAGTGTATTTTTTGGAAAAATATCCGGTATGCTGATAGCCAATATTCAAATTGCCATCGAGTTCCTCTTGCGTCAAAACGGTATATTCAAAACGCGGATCATCCTGTAGGTCGTTTACCAATTTTTGATTTACGGGAGCAAAACTCCAGCCCCTGTCCCAATTGTCAGATAAGGTAACGCGAGGACCCTGCATCTGAGCTGCCAGATTACCTTCGCCTCCGCGAACATAATCCCAGTCCCACCATGCTGGCGTATCACCATAGGAAACTTCCAAAACTGATTCAATACCAAACTCGCCGGCCAGCTTGAAGTTTGTTTCGTAATTTTCGAACAAATCATGCCCGCTATTGGCGATCAATTCTTCCAGGTATACTAACACAGCTGCCCGATCAATTACAGTTTCACCTGCATTCAGTTCTGCATTGTAAACACCATTATAAAACAGGTAAACCCTTGCCAGCAATGCCTGTGCAGCCCATTTTGTTACACGGCCTGCCTGAGCCGGATCGAGTATTTCAGGAAGATCTGCCATAGATTCAACGAGATCCAGTGCAATTTGATCGTAAACTTCAGCTGGAGTAGCCTGTTCCTGACTGTATTCTGAAGGTCCTTTTATTGTGTTGAGCAACAAAGGAATATTCTCGAAAAAGCGAACCTGATCGAAATAGAAATAGGCCCTCAGAAACTTGCTTTCGGCAATCAGCCTGGTTTTAAATTCGTCAGAAGCATCAATACCCTCTATTTTTTCGAGCAAAAGATTTGCCCTGTAGATTCCCACATAATTCTTCATCCAGATGGTGTGAACCATAAGATTGGTAGTTGGGATATTAAAGGTATTGAGTTCATTTTCGTCCTGACCATCATTAGCATCTGCCCCACCAGCAAAAGAATCGTCCGATAAAATATCAGATACCGTGACAAAAGGCGCCCATGCCATGCCTGGCTGCGATTGATAACCAAGCACATCGTACACGGCAACCAAAGCCTCCATGGCATCATTTTCTGTTTTATAAAAACTTGAAGTTACCTCCTCATCGAGCGGATTACGTTCCAGGAAGTCTTTCTTACAGGCCGATAGCGTAAAGGCCAATAAGATCACTAAACTTATGAATTGACTTTTTCTTTTCATGGTTTAAGCGTTTTTAGCGTTAAAAAGTAATTGTAGTACCAAATCGGAAAATTCTGGCCTGTGGATAGATACCACGGTCGATACCGATATCGAATGAGCTCATGGCTCCGATTTCCGGATCAGCACCAGAATAACCAGTGATGGTCAGCAGGTTCTCGCCGGAGATATAGAAGCGCCAGTTGACAGCTCCAAAGCGGCTAATCACGCGCTTGGGTAAGTTATATCCAATCTGGAAGTTTTTGAGACGTGCATAAGATCCATCCTCAATGTACATATCGGATACACGGTAATTATTATTCACATCACTAAAGGTGTAGCGCGGAATTTCGTTCGAGGTACCTTCGCCTGTCCAGCGGCCAAGAATATCCTCCGGGCGGTTAGTATATTGCAAATCCTGCCTTTGGGCGCCATTGAAGATATCATTTCCGATTGAGGCTGTGAAAAGGAAAGATACATCGAAATTTTTATATTCAACAGATCCATTCATGCCTATTGTCCAGTCAGGTGTAGGATTACCAATCATAGTGCGGTCGTCCTCACTGATCTTGCCATCACCGTTTACGTCAACAAAGCGCACATCGCCGGGGACGGCATTTTTTTGCAAAAGATTACCTGTGCTGCCAATGTGTTGAAAAACTTCAGTTTCATTCTGGAAAATTCCATCTGTTTTGTAGCCCCAGAAATAACCAATCGGCAAACCTACTTCAGCACGTGTCACAAAACCAGATACTCCCCAAGTGGCACCATTAATAAAGCCATTCTCATTACCGATTTTTGTCATTTCATTTTTGTTGTAGGAGGCATTAAATCCGATTGAATACTTGAGGTCATCCAAATAGTGACGCCAGTTGATGGAAAGCTCAACACCGCGGTTTTGAACGCTACCCACATTAGCCACTGGCGGATCGTTACCCACATGACCAGGAATTGGAATACGTTCCAGCAAACCGTTTGTTGTCTTCACATAATAGTCAACAGTAACATTTAGTCTGTTGTTAAATGCACCTAAATCGAGTGCGATATCGATTTGTTCAGATTCTTCCCATCTGATATCAGCATTTTCTATAAAAGAAGGAGAAGCACCTACAATTCTTCCATTTCCAAAGATGTATCCGCGGGATTTATCAATGGTAGAAACAAACTGATAATTTCCAATTTCCTGGTTACCATTTATACCGTAGGAAGCCCTCAACTTAATGAAACTGATTTGGTCGATCTTTGGCATGAAGCTTTCTTCAGAAACCAGCCATGAAAACCCAACTGAAGGGAAGATACCATAGCGGTTGTTTGCGCCAAATTTCGAAGAACCATCACGGCGGATAATTCCTGTAAAGGCATAGCGGCTTTGAAAATCATAAGTGATACGACCAAAAGTAGAGAATAAAGCTGAATGCCAGGCACCTCCAGTTGCAATCCATGCCGTATCGGTGGCCATATCCAGGTAAATATTATCGGGATCGGTGGTCGGCACCTTGGCATTAAAACCCGTTAAATCTTCATATTTCGACTCACTGGCCGTTGTTCCAACGAGTACTGAAAATGAGTGATCATTGATCTTTTTACTGTATGAAACCGTGTTTTCCCATTGCCAGGTAAAATAACGATCCATTCCCTTGAAAACAGAAGTTTTCTCAGTGTTGTTCTGCGCGCCATTCAGGAAAAATAAGGGCCTGTAGGAATCGTTAAGCACGTAAGCCAAATCGATTCCCAAACTGGAACGCACCTTCAATCCTTCAATTACTTCATACTCTCCAAAAACATTTCCTACCACTTTATCCACGCGGGTTTCCTGATTTTGTATTTCGAGCAAAGCCATTGGATTAACCACTTCTCCACCCACAGTATCGGAGATACCATAATACTGTCCGTTAGCATCACGGACAACTGGTTCATCAGAATAGGGAGACTGCCTTAAAATAGCAGGATCGGTCTCAAATACGGGAGTGAGCGGATCCAAATTTAAGGCGCTGCTGTATGCTCCGTTGAAGGAAGTATTGCTGCTAATGCCACGACGCACAATATGTGAATAGGACAAGTTGTTTCCGAAAGAAAACTTTTCTGTAACCTTATGATTGGAGTTGATACGTGCTGTAATACGATCAAATTGCGATTTCTCTCCCCCGATAATCCCCTGTTGAGAGAAATAGGAGAGAGAAGAAGCATAGGAAGACTTTTCTGTACCACCTGTAACTGATAACTCATGGTTAACCATTGGCACATTTTTTTCGAACATAACTTCCTGCCAATCTGTATCAAAACGGGGAATCTCATTCAGATCAAAAGGCTCTGTAAGTCCAGCATTGCGTGCACCTTCGTTCATCAGCATGCGGTAATCATCTGCACCCAGCATATTAATGGATCGCGCTACATTTTGAATGCCGTAATAGCCCGAATAAGTCAGATTCATTGTTCCGGCCTTGCCCTTTTTGGTTGTAATCAGTACCACACCATTAGCAGCTCTGGCTCCATAAATGGCAGCGGAAGCCGCATCTTTCAACACGTCGATCGATTCGATATCGCCCGGATTCAGGTATTCTATTCCTCCAACTGCCATTCCGTCAACAATGTAGAGCGGGTCGGCATTGCCAGTTGTTCCGGCTCCGCGGATGCGCACGGTTGGTGCTTCGCCAGGCTGTCCTGACAAATTGGTAACCTGAACACCCGCTGTGCGCCCCTGCATGGCCTGGTCAGCACGTAAAATGGGCGTAGAACTGATGTCTTCGGCACTAACAGTAGCAATGGCACCTGTAACTACTTTCTTCTTTTGTGTACCATAACCAATTACAATAACCTCATTCAATTCAGTGAGTTCATAACCCATCACTACATTGATAATCGGCTGATCGTTAACAGCAATGGTTTGGCTTTCGTAGCCTACATATGCAAACTCCAGGGTTGCCTGACCATCCTTAACTGTTATGGTGTAATTACCATCGATATCTGTTATTGTACCATTTAAGGTTCCTTTTTCGATGACTGAAGCGCCGGGGATACCAAAATTGCTTTCTTCATCTAAAACGTTTCCCTTTACGGTAAATCCTTGAGCCTGAATACCTCCTGCCAGTAGGATAAATAAAGCAAGTGTAAATAATCTGTAAATTTGTCGGTTCATCTCATGTAATTTTAGTTTAATGCTTAATACTTTTAAAGGGTTTTACTTTAGGTGTTGAAAAACCCGAACATAATCCACTTTCATTTTTTGAGGAAAAATTGTGGTGAAATCGGGATCTCCTCCGAAATTTCCACCGACTGCCACATTAAAAATCAACCAGAAATTTTGATGGAATTCAGTCATATTAGCTGATGTAATATCAGCTACATAGAATTCCTGATTATTAACATACCAGCGGATTGCTGTTTCGTCCCAAACGATGCTAAAAACGTGATAAGCCTCTGCAAAGGTTCCAGAACTCTTTGTATAAGCTCCGCCAATATGTGAATGACAATCATTGTCCCAGTGCATTGTCCCCAGCACCTGATTTTCACGTCCTCCTCCACCACGCATTTCCATGATATCAATCTCACCACTAGCCGGCCAGCCCACCGTATTGATATTGTCGCCGAGCATCCATAAAGCCGGCCATAGCCCTTGTCCTTTTGGCAAAAGCGCACGAATATCAACCCTTCCATAACGAAATGAAAACTTATCGCTCGTTTTGAGTTTGGCTGAGGTATAATTTCTATTCTGAAAATATTGGTTTTTTGCTTCGATGATCAGCGTTCCACCGCTTACGCTGGCATTTTCGCGCCGGTAAAACTCCAGTTCATTGTTTCCCCATCCACAGAGATTAGGGCAGCCATCACCAAGATCAAAACCCCATTTTTGCTCATCTATGCCTGATCCATTGAATTCATCATACCAAGTTAATTGGTAACCAGAATAGGATTCAGGAGAAAAATATCCCTGATTTAATGGCACTTCAACTTCTGGAGCGATAATTTCTACTATACCATCAGCCTTAATGTACTTGTCTGAAGCTCCATAAGCCCTAACGGCATAAGGGTAATTACCCGGACTGTCAAATTGATATTCAAAAAATCCATCTGAATTAGATAGGGCGGGTGATTCAGCATCACCAGGGAAAAACTCAAACCTGGTGGCATTCACAGCAGTTGCCTGAAAAACGACCTCTGCTGTTTCATGATTCACGCTGAGTAAATCAATCGTGAGGCTGGAAGGTAAATCATTTTGAGGTTCTTCAGTTTTTTTTTCACAGGAATAACCTGACAAAAGCAATAGAAGTAAACCCAGAGTAAACGTGATTCTCATGCTAAAGCAAATAAAAAAGCTGTGGCCTCAAAAGAGAGACCACAGCTATATTGTTATCTATTCAAATTTGAAATTCCGGATGTAGAACGTGCCGGGAGCAGTATGACCACCGCCTCCAATCGATATAGCAAAGAAGTCGAGATCAGTGCGTTCGTATGGAGTGTAACTGCCAGCACCGCTTGTAGGAGCATTGAGCTGGAAAGTCCAGGTTTGCCATTCGTCAAGAACAACACTTTCAGGATCAACATCATATTGAATGTGACCAGTCCACCACTGCTCTGTTTGACTGGCTTCTCCTATAATAATACCGATGGTTTTTGTCAGGTCACCAGAAAAATCATTGGTACTGGGAACATAAACATCAACCGAAACTGTAGTAAAATTATCAAACTGAATGTCATTTGCCTGCATAAATTGCAGTTCCTGATATTGACCTACTCTGTTGTACTGACCAACAGGGGTAGCTCCACCGGCAGGATCAACAACACCCATGGTAAAGTCCACACCGTTGCCGGCTAAACCTGTTCCTGGATAAACGGCTGCAGTGTCGAGCAACACAAAGTCGGTAGCAGAGGCAAATGTATTGTACATTTCGGTTGGAGTAAGATCAGGAAGATCTTCTCCGTAAGGTGCTGCTTCTTCAACTACTTCTGGTTCTAAAGAAGGATCGGAGTAGCTTGCATAAACAGCTTTCCAATAGCCGTCCTCGCCATAATCAAATCCTATTGTCATCAGATCGTAACCTGATTCCTGAACGATTTCAACAATATTAAAGGTTACGCTCGATTGAGGAACAGTAACTGCACCTGTGGTAGCAAGCTTAGGAATTCCAATCCAGGCACCTTCACCAGTGAGGGTGGCTGAGCCAACAGAAGGATCATAAGTAAAGGCATGTGTTCCGGATAACCACGCGCTTACGTCTACACCATCCAGGTTTATCATGTTTCCAGGAATAGCTTCGAAGCAAACTTCAAAAAATTCAGTGTTATCAAATACACCGAATTCACCCCAGAACATACCATTGTCGTTAAACTCGTAGGTTCCATCGAAATGGAAAGTGAATTCCTGATAATATAAACAAGGTCTGGCTCCGTCATTCTGCAAACCTTCCCACCAGTTGGCAGGGTTTTCCAAACTTTCGCCAAGCGACATTGAAGTACCTTCGCGGAATAACTTCCAGGTTTTTGAAACGTCTCCTGTTAAAAGTTTGTAAGCATCGTTAGGATCGGTGATCGTCAAATTCTGCGAAAAATTTGCTGAGGCTCCAGCAGCATTGCTCGCTGTTAGAACAACTTCATATTGTCCGGCGCTTTCATAAACATGAGTTGGACTGGTTTCAGTGCTTGTTTGGCCATCACCAAAATTCCAACTGTAAATAGTTGCATTCTGTGAAAAGTTAGTGAAGCTAACTTCTAAAAAATTAGCGCTGCTAACCTCAAACTGAAAACTAGCTACTGGATTTTTTGCTACAGGTTCATCATCTTTGTCATCCTTTTTACACGATGAAAAGCTGATTAGCGCAGCTACTGCAAAAAGCAGCGAAAATTTGTAAATCCATTGAAGATCTCTTTTTTTCATAATAATTGTGATTTGATTAGTGATAAATTAATTAATGGTAATTTTTTTACTTATGCTTTCGGTAATTACTCACCGACTTTACAATTTATTAACAAAGAAAGTTTTGATAATTCCAAAATCCAAAATTTATCCTTCATCAATAGCACATCTGCAATCGTTTGCACTACATCAAAATTACATCAAAACAATTGTAATGTATTGTTTAACAGTTTATTAAATAAATAAATATTGTATTTGTGATTTATAAATTGAACTTCAACCTCTAGCCGATCTAATACTGCATTTTTTTTCTGTGAGGAATTAAGTCCAAACAAGCTTATAAAACCAGGAAGTTGTTTTAAACATTTTTACTGAATAAGCAGGCCAATGATATTGCTGATAGTAATGCAAATCCCACTCTTGAAGGCTTTTCGTTTCGGGTTTCTCTGATGAACATTGTGTTGGAATTCAAGTAAAATACTGATAATCTTTATTTTGAATGCTCATTCTTTGCAGTTTCGATAAACAGAAAATGAACTTCTTGATTCACAAAACCTGAATTTCTTTCTTTACCAATTCTTAGCCAGAATTTTATAAATCTACTGCCTATCGTTTAATATAAAAAATACACTATTCTGATACAAGAATAACAGTAAAATTTTGTTAATAAAAAAAAGAACTACAGCAGTCCTTTTTCGATCAGAAAAACTACAATTGAAACGGACCTTTTCGCTTATCTCAAAATTGTATATATTACTTAATTACAGCATTTTAAATAGAATTCCGATTTATATTGATGTATTTTTGATGTAAGTTGAAAGGGCTTGTGTTGTGGTAAAGCTGCATTAATATACTTGCAAAATGCTACTAATGAGAAGTATTTTTGATTTAAATACAGTAAGTATTGATCATCGAAATTGCTATCGATGTTAAAAGTACTTAAGATTAGTAAAATTCAAAGGTTAGTGTTAAGGTGAGTGCGGGGCTGTTCTGAATAATCAGACAGCCTCTTTTTTTTGGTTTTCTTGATTTGCGATCTTTTGTCATTCAACTATCAGGCAAAAAATCGTTGTAATCTAGTCAATAGCTCAAATCAGAGACTTAAATAATTAGGAATCATTCTAAATTGATTGAATCCTAACAACTTACTGCCCTAAAAAAAGCAATAAACCAGACTATTGTTTATTTTTGTTTCGCTTGTGGATAAAATAATCTATTCACTTGCATAATTTATACTGTTAACCAATATCTTAAAACATGAAGCGTTTCTCTATCATGCGGTTTCTTGGTCTGACGATTCTGGCGATTTCGCTCATCGGTGGACTATCTGCGCAACAACTATCGTTTAATTTTGATAATCAGGCAAGCAAAGATGGTTTTCGACTGACTGATTCCAGAGCAAGTGGTGTTCATATCAGTCATAGTCTCACCCAAATGAGTTTGCAAGACATGGAAACAGATAAGGGCAGCGGCCAGATCATCAGTCTGAATGGCATTTATCTTCCCAATAATGCCGGCGCCCCTAATCTTCCCGGAAACAGCCGATATATTGCTGTTCCTAACGGGGCAACAGCAAAATTGATTGTTCACAGTTTTCAACAAGAAGTCATCTCAAATGTTGATTTACTGCCGGCAGCTCCCATACAAATGGATACGGATGACAGCCCGGCCGATTACAGCAAAGACATGTCGATCTACAGCAAAGACGGCCTCTACCCTGCCGAGCCTTTTCTGCTTTCTAAAGTGGAAAACATTCGCGGTGTTGACGTTGTCATGCTTGGAATTACACCTTTTCAATACAATCCGGTAACCAAAAAACTAATCGTATTTCACCATATCGAACTGGAAGTTGTTTTCGAAGGAGGATCAGGAACCTTTGGCGACAACAGATTGCGCAGCCGTTGGTGGGATCCAATTTTGCAGGATATGGTCATCAATGCGGATGTATTACCCGCCATCGACTACAGTCAGCGCCAGTTAAACCGCGAAACCGGAGCTGAATACCTCATCGTAATACCAGACAATGAAGACTTTCAAAGCTGGGCCGACAGTATTCGTATGTTCCGTATTCATCAGGGTATCAGCACCATGATCGTAAATACAACAGCAATGGGAGGCAATACAGTTGCAGCCTTTGAATCCTATTTCAACGATGCCTATAATAATTGGGACGTGCCACCTTCAGCCGTTTTGATGCTAGGCGATTACAATACCAACGGCAGCGCTGGTCTTATTTCGCATATGCTCAATGACCATCCGGGCGGCTATAATCCTTATATCTCGGACAATCCATTTTCTGATGTTAGTGGAAACAACTTGCCTGATATCGTTTTTGCGCGCATCACGGCCACCAACGAAGCGCAGTTGGATCATATGATTAACAAATTTTTGGATTATGAACGTAATCCTCCGACCAATGCAAATTTCTATGATAATCCTGTTACAGCCATGGGATGGCAGACAGAACGCTGGTTCCAACTGTGCTCAGAAATCGTAAATGGTTTTTGGGAGTATGGTTTAGGAAAAAATCCAATACGTGAAAATGCAATATATTCCGGCTCACCGGGAGGTGCATGGTCTTCAAACGCTAATACCTCACAAGTGGTAAACTATTTTGGGCCAATGGGTTTGAACTATATTCCTGCCAATACGAGCCATTTAACTGACTGGGGTGGTAATGCCACACGTATCAACAACGACATCAACAATGGTGCTTTTATGCTACAGCACCGCGATCACGGTTATGAGCTTGGTTGGGGCGAGCCGGATTATAACAATTCGCACCTGAATGGACTTACAAACGAAGACCTCACTTTTGTTTGGTCGGTGAATTGTCTTACCGGAAAATTCAATTATGGAAGCGAATCCTTTACAGAGAAATTTCATCGTCATGATTATGGTGCTGTTGGTATTGTTGCAGCCACCGAAGTCTCATATTCCTTTGTAAATGACGTATATGTGTGGGGAGCATTCGACAATATGTGGCCTGAGTTTATGCCGGAATATGGCAGCAGTTTCCCACAGCGTTCTATCGTTCCGGCTTTTGCCAATGCAGCCGGAAAGATTTTCCTGCAGCAATCGAGCTGGCCCTACAACCCTCAGCATAAGCCTATTACTTACAATCTTTTTCATCATCATGGCGATGCTTTCTTGAATATCTATTCCGAAATACCTCAGGATCTTGCCGTAAATCATATGCCGGTTCTATTAAGTGGCCTTGATAATTTTGAGGTAACTGTGGAAGAAGGCGCATGGATTGCCCTTACCAATGGCGATCAGATTATAGGAACTGCCGAAGCAGTGGCAGGCACAACGCAGGTTCCTATTGAAGTTCAGGAGCTGGGATCTCAAATAAGGGTAACCATCACCAAGCAAAATTATTACCGTTACGAAACCCTTATCGATTGCATCCCACCAGATGGAGCTTATGTTATTTTTAACGAAAATATTGTCAACGACGAAAACGGTAATGCTAATGGCGTGATAGACTTTGGCGAGACAATTGTCCTTGACATGGCGTTAAAAAATGTTGGCAACGAAAATGCTGAGGCCGTTTCGGTTAGCATAAGCACCGAATCACCTTATGTAACAATTGTTCAGGAAATGTATGACTATGGTATGATTGAAGCAGGAGCTGTTGTTATGATGGAAAATGCTTTTGAATTTGAAGTTGCCGATGATATCCCCAATAACACTTCCCTGAGCTTTGAACTCATCATGACAAGTGGAGACGAAAGTTGGACAAGTAGCTTTGGATTAACAGCTTATGCTCCTGATTTTAACATCGGAAATTATACGGTTGATGATAGCCAGGGAAATAATAATGGCAGGCTGGATCCGGGCGAAACTGCCACCCTTATATTTTCAATGGAGAACAAGGGTGCTTGCAGCTCAAACGCTTCTCTTGCCTCATTAACAATGACGAACCCCTTTGTGGAGCTAATTGATAACGAAGTCTATTTTGAAACTATCGAGGCCGGAAACATGGTTGAAGCCCAATTTGAGGTATTCGTAAATCCTGCTTCTCCAATAGGTGTAGTCGCTGATTTTAGCCTGCTGCTGGTTTCAGGAGCTTATGAAGCTGAAAAATCTTTTACTACAAAAATTGGACTCATTGTTGAAGACTTTGAGAGCGGTGACTTTGAAAGTTTCCCTTGGGCATTCAGCGGCAATCTGCCGTGGACGCTCACTGAGTCAGGCGCTTACGAAGGTCAGTATTCAGCCAAATCAGGTTTGATTGGCGATAGCCAGAGTTCTCAAATTATGGTAGGCTATGAAGCCGGAAGCAACGACACGATTTCTTTCTATTATAAAGTGTCTTCAGAAAGCAGCTACGACTTTTTAAAGTTCTTTATCGACGGCAGTAAAGTAGGCGAGTGGTCAGGTAATGTTTCCTGGACAAAAGCAGCCTATGCTGTTGAAGAAGGCGTACATCAGTTCCGCTGGGAATACAGCAAGGACGGCTCCGTTTCCAATGGTGAAGACTGCGCCTGGATTGACTTTGTCGTGCTTCCACCAGAAATAACAACCATGGCATGGGCTGGTTATGACCTTGAAAGTTGCGAATCAAATCCTGTTCAGTTAACAGGTTATGCTGCTTATTATGAAACCTTACTTTGGGAAACTTCGGGAGATGGCAACTTTGATGACCCAACAATTTTGAATCCTGTTTATATAGCAGGCGAAACCGATATTGAAAATGGTACTGTTATGCTTTCGCTTACAGCTGAAGGCGAAACAGACCCAATGACGGACACCATGGAGCTAATGCTCTACAGAAATCCACAACTCGTTTATGAAACTGAAGCTGCTATTTGCAGTGGTGAAAACTATATTTTCACAACAGGTGAAGCCTTTGATTACGAATCCCTGCTTTGGACAAGCTCGGGCGATGGTACTTTTGACGATGAAAGTGCGCTTCTACCCGTTTACATCCCCGGTGATGGAGACATCGATGCAGGCACAGTAACGCTTAGCCTTACTGCAGCAGCAAGTGGCTCCTGCGAAGGCACTTCCATTGATTTCACACTGCTAATACATGCCCTTCCTACCGCTTCCATCAGTGGCGATCAAACCATTTGTGAAGGCGATGAAGCCATAGTAGAAATTTCACTTACAGGACAGTCGCCCTGGATGGTTATGATGGAAGACTTGATTGACCCGATGGAAATTGAAACAGAGCTTTATCAGATGAGCATGACTCCTGAAGCTCCTGTGAGCATGACATTGACTTCGGTTGCCGATGGAAATGGCTGCTTCAATATTGCAGAAGGTACGGTGACCATAGCAATGGATTATCCACCCGCAACACCCACAGCCCCTACTGGTGATACATCACTCGACTTGAATGAAATAACAGAAAGCGCCTACGAAATTACACCAGTGCCTGATGCCGAAACCTATAGCTGGGAATTGTTGCCGGAAGAAGCCGGACAGCTTAACCCCAATTCAACAACAGCTCAGGTGATTTGGAATACTGATTACAGAGGAGACGTATCGCTTAAGACTCGGGCAGAAAACTATTGCGGCGAGAGCAGCTGGAGCGAAGAACTGGTGATTGAATTGTTCAGCACAATTGGTTTGGATGCCTTCGCCAACGGACAACTTAAAGTGTATCCTAATCCGGCCTCAAACATCCTGAATCTTGAAATAAAAGACGGTTCAGAAGGCAAAGCCAAGATTAGTCTTGTAAATATCTTAAGTGAAATTGTATGGATAAAAGAGGTCAATGTTGATCATGTTCAAACCCTGCAGATTTCACTTTCAGGAATTCCAAATGGAGCTTATATGCTGAGGTACGAAACCAAATCTGGATTGAGTAGTATCCCAATACTGATTAAAAACTAAAGCAAAGGTAACAAACACAAAGACCATCAACCGAAAGGCTGGTGGTCTTTTTTTATTTTTTCAACAACCAATGCATGGCTGCTTCGTGTGTTGAAAATAATTTGATCTGAAAATCAAATTTATGCTTTAAGGGTTCCTGAAACAACATCGATATAGCAGTCGATTTCGGGTCCTCTATAACTATGGCTTGTTTCTTTGATTGAAGCATTGTCTTGTATTCGTTCAAAAAAGCCTGTATAAAAGCTTGACTACTCCAGTCAAAATCAAAGCTACATTTGCTGTAATCCGTAAATATATTATACGCGTCATCTGCAAATTCGGGCATGTCAATAATCTGTTTCCATGCCTCTCCAATGGATTTTCTGGTAGCTTTTCCCCAATGTGTATAATGAATAAGTCTGGAATTATAATCAACAATTACTCTGTAGTTAATCGAATCCTCTGTCATTTCTTTTTATTCAAAATTACGTATTTTTTATGCCCAAAATTGAGTTCAGATCCTCTTTATTCTATTTTATCGAGAATTTTCTACCCTGTCATTTTTCATTGTGGCAAAATACTGGTTAGATTCTGCCAAAATATTTAGCAAATACTATGGCAAACTCAACGCACATTTCCACCAGGGACGAAATAAATTTTTACCCGGACAACAATGTTTAAAAATTAATAATTCGATTAAGAAATTCTTAGTCTTAGGATTTTTCGACTTAGCTTCAAAGCGGTGCAGACCTCAACGGGGTTCATGAACCATTCATCGGTCAACATAAGTAGTGTCTGTCCATAATGTCCGATATCTGCGTTGCTATAAAAATTTTAAATCCTCGAATACTTTAGTATGCTGCGGTTTAAAATTTTTATGCGCCCTGCCTGACGGCCAGGCAGGCTTGATCTCGACCATTCTGAATCAGCCACTGGACTTTAAGGACAGACTCTAATTAGAACCGAATGATCTGCAAAAAAGCCTGCACTTGAATTAATTCAATGGAAACTTTTACCTCCTGATGATAAAAGTATAGGTAATTGTCCCTTTCTGCAGCTCACCTGCCGTGGGATCTTCGCTAAAAGTAGAATTCAATGCAGCTCTCACAGCCAGGTTTCTCATATTGGGATCTATAATGGTAGTTCCTTTGGCGCTTACCTGGGCTTTCTTGACAATGCCCATTCTGTCCACCCAGATCTCCACTACTACATCACCTTGCTCTTTAAACTCATGGGTAGGCACTGCAAGGTATTTTGCTCCCCGGCCTCCCAAACTGTATGAAGGACCGTCGCCTTGTCCGCCCTGGCCTTCATAGCGCTTCACATCGCGCAATCCTTCGGGTCGGCCCTGATCACCAGGCTTACCGGTAATCCCTTCAGAACTTTCAGTATTAGAGGATGTTGCGCCTTTGAAAAGCGCCCGCTGGTTTACAACCGGTTTGGGTTCCTCAGGGATTTCTTCAGGAATTTCTTCTACTTCTTCCTGCAATTCTTCCTCAGGTATTACTTCTTCTTTCTGCTCAATTTCGGGTTGTTCTTCAGGCTTCTCTTCAACAGTTTCTTCCAATTGTGGCATCTCGTTATTGTCCTCTGTCACCAATTCCTCTTCTTCAACAGGCTCAGGCTCTGATTTTTGCACAGCAGGAACAGGAGGTGGTGCCGATTCTGGCACACTCAGGTCGGGCTGCTCCCAGCCGCTACCCTGATCACTATACCCCAAATCAACTTCAACACCTTCTTCTCCGGGCAAAGGAAGCGGCGTGGTAAGCGCCATAAAGATAAGCCCGAGAATCAATATCAGGTGAAAAAGTACTGTGGCAATAAATGCCTTACGCCTGTCTTTATCGGATAAAAACTTCATTTTTTTGCTGAGGTTGCCAATATTACCTTATGTTTTTGATTTGTTTTCTGATTAATATCGTTTACCACATCAATCACATTTACAACATACTGCACCGGAACAGTTTTGTCTGATCTCAATACCACACTCCCTTCAACCTGACCCGCCAAACCTGCGCTAAGCCGGTTCCCGAGCTCGTCAGCCCCTACCCTGCTTTCACCAACAAAATACTGGTAATTTTCGTTGATATAAACGGTAATTGTTTGTTTTGCCATTGTTTTACTGTTACTTGAAGGCAAAAGCAGTTTTATGGCATTGGGTGCTACCAAAGTGGAAGTGAGCATGAAAAATATCAGCAACAGAAATACCAGGTCAGACATGGATGCTGTGCTGAACTCTACACTCCGTTTATTTCTGGTTTGAATAGCCATATTATTATTTTTATCTTGCAGGTTCGTGAAGAACATCCATAAATTCGGTGGCGCGTGCTTCGAGCAGATACACCACTTTCTCGATGCGGGAAACTAAAATATTGTAAAAAATGTATGCCAGAATCCCAACAATAAGCCCGCCAATGGTAGTAATCATAGCCTGATAAATCCCTGTTGACAATAAGGCAATATCAATATTATTTCCCGCCATCGACATATCATAAAATGCCCTTACCATACCTATTACCGTCCCCAAAAAACCAAGCATCGGCGCCGCTCCGGCAATGGTTGCCAAACCTGCCACACCTTTTTCCAGCTTGCTGACTTCCAGTTTACCAATATTCTCAATAGCTGCATTGATATCATTCAAGGGTTTGCCGATGCGCGACAAGCCTTTTTCTATCATTCTTGCAATTGGGGAATTATTATTCTTGCAAAGCGCCATAGCTGCATCGAGTTTCCCGGCATGGATAAATTCCCGAATATTATTCATAAAGTGTTTGTCTTTGCCTGATGCCCTTGAAATTACCAGATAACGTTCAGTAAAAATATAAACCGCAATAATTGAAAACACGGCTAAAACTGCCATAATCCATCCACCCCTCATAGCCAGATCGATAAGGGATAATCGCAGCTCTTCCGGCTGCCCCGGTATTTCCGAAATATTAGCGCCCAGATCATTTACAACCGTCTGAGCCTGAAGAAGAATTCCAATAAGCATAAAATTATATTTTGGTTAAAAGTAAAGCTTATTAATCTTTCAATGTTTAAAAAACATACTATTTATCAACGTTTCGCTGTTAACATAACTCAAAAATCAGGTCTTTAGTATCTGCTGTTTTGGGTCTGTGAAAATGATTTTGGATACCAAATTAACCCGCTGCTGCTGTCGGATGCGGCGCCTGTGGAAGCAGCAAGCACATTCACCATTCCTTTGGATCGCAACACACCCAGAAAAGCAAAGATCAACGCCTCTTTGTAGTCAATCAATAAGGGCGATGCCACTTCTATTTGATGAAGGGTTTGCAAACTTAATTGTTTAATCAGCTGTTTATGATAGGCTCCACCTCCGGTAACAAGTATTTTTGAATCAGCGATATGCGGTAGGTTTTTCGCAATTTGAAAGGCGATGTGTTTGGTGTAAGTAAAGGCCGCATCAGCAGGTTGATGTTGCCATTTGAGGATAGTATCGCGTTGGTACTGTTCGAAAAACTCCCTTCCTAACGATTTGGGAGGTTGATTTTCAAAATATTGTGGTGTATTCAGGGCTTCATAGAACTGCGGAATCAGCTTGCCGGTAGCAGCAATTTCGCCGTCTTTATCATAGGGTTTACCCAAAAAACCGGCAATAAAATTAAGTCCCTGATTTGCGATACAACAATCAAAGGCAAGGCGCTGATCATTCACTTCATACGAAACATTCGCTATTCCACCAATATTCAGACAAATACCGTAATCACCAAAAAGAAGCCGATCGCCGATTGGAACCAAAGGTGCGCCCTGCCCTCCTTTGGCAACATCTTCGGAGCGAAAATCATTGATTACCATCACACCCGAACGATCTGCCAAAGCCTGTCCGAATCCAATTTGACGTGTTAAGGCCTTTTCGGGTTGATGAAAGACAGTATGGCCGTGCGATGCCACAAAATCAGGATGAAGCCGGTTCTTTTGGATAAAATTTTGTGTGATCTCGCCTAAAAACAAACCATATTCTTTGTCAAGTGCATTCAATGCAGCTTCTTTCAGGTAAAAAGCAGCCCCCAGTTTTTTGCGCCAGAAATCGGAATAAGGACAAAATTCTGAATGTTGCAGCTTAAAAACCCAGTGGCCCTCGTCTTGCCAAAAATCGGCAGCAACAAGATCTATTCCATCAAGTGAACTACCTGACATTAAACCAATTGCTGAAATTTTATCTTTATGGTCTGTCATGCTACAGCAAGGGTAAAAGCTTTTCCAGCTGCATTCCACGCGATCCTTTCACTAAAATATCGTATCCACGGGCTTGCTCCTTTTTAAAATAGGCAACAGCTTCGTCCACATGATTGAAATGCTGCCAGTCATTCCCAGCATAAAGCTTTCCAAATAATGGACCGACCAATATCACTTTCTTAAACTCCAAGTCTATCAAGAGTTTAAGGATCTCGGCATGCTCGTAATCGCTTTCCGATCCTAGCTCCAGCATATCAGCTAAAATAAGCATCGAACGCTGTCCACAGATTTGATCAAAATTACGAATGGCTGCCTGCATACTCACCGGGTTAGCATTATAAGCATCCATAAGAATTTTATTGTGCTTCGAATCAATGATTTGCGACCGATTATTTGTTGGCTGATAATTGGCCAGGGATTTATCAATAGCAGTCTTATCTACGCCAAAATAGCTCCCAACCGCAGCTGCGGCAAGCAGATTTTCAAAATTATAGTTTCCTACCAGCTTTGTCTGTACCATTGATTGCTTGTTCTCGAACTCCCAAACAAAGGCCAGGTAGGGATCAGCTGCCACCAACTCACCATAAACATCGGCTTGTTGCTGCTCACCGTAAGTAAAGCGTTTAATGTTGGCCGACAAAGTTTCGAGCAAAGGATTCGCTGTATTCACGAAGAGCATTCCCTCGTGGTCGTCAATATAGGCATACAATTCGCTTTTGGCATTGATGACACCCTGAAGGCCGCCAAAACCTTCAAGATGAGCCTTCCCAATATTAGTAATCAATCCAAAATGAGGCATAGCGATGCGCGACAAAGCAGCAATTTCGCCTTGATGATTGGCGCCCATTTCAATAATCGCTATTTCAGTATCAGCTTTGATCTGCAAAACCGAAAGCGGCACGCCGATGTGATTATTGAGATTTCCCTGCGTTGCAGTGATGCGGAATTTTTGTTCTAAAACCCGCGCAATCAATTCTTTCGTTGTGGTTTTTCCATTGGAGCCTGTAATGCCAATTACCTGTGTTTGTAGTTGTTTCCTGTGCCAAATTGCCAGGTTTTGCAGGCATTGCAAACTATCATTTACCTTATAAATATCAGTATGGGCTTCAATCGCCGGATCATCAGAAACAGCACATGCGGCACCTGCTTCAAGTGCCTGATGCACAAAGCGGTTGCCATCAACATTTTCGCCTTTCAAGGCAAAAAAGACAGCTCCTTTTTCGATTTTCCGGCTATCGATACTTACTTTACCGGATTGAAGAAATCGCTTATAAATTTCAGGAAGCACATCCATAATACGTTGTCTAAAGAATTTGATACAAAATTAAGTTTTATCGCCTGCAAATAAAGCAAAACCTGACAATCACCTAAAAAAAAGCCCCAACACCAGAAATGTTGAGGCTTTATATAGCTTGTAGCAATGTACTACCTGTTTACCAATGAGCTTCCCACTTTATTCATGGCACAGCGGAAACCAATTGCACTTGAAGACTCATCTTCATTGAGAAATCTGCGTGTTCCGGGACTCAGATAATAGGGACCATCAGCCCAGGAACCGCCTTTATAAACGCGGGCCTTATCTGAAATCAGCGATGTTTCTCCGTATTCATACATTTGATCTGTCATACCTTTTTGGTCATCAGGCTGTGTGCTCCAGTCATCCTGAATTGATGACATAAAATCTCCATCACCATAGTTTACATTATATCCTCTGCGATAGTTTTTTCTGTTAGCAGCTTCTTCGGGAGTAACCTCCACATAAACCATACGGCCTAAGGAGTCTTTCTCGGCCAGGAAGCCTTCGGCGTCACGCTTTTTATTCATAAACACATTTCCGCGGAAGGGATTATAATCTGCCATATCCTCGAAAGTAAGCGGACGATAAACATCGAGTACCCATTCAGAAACGTTGCCACCCATATTATAAAGTCCGTAATCATTAGGCCAATAAGAGCCAACAGGTGCTGGTAAATCAGCGCCATCATTCAAACTTCCGGCAACACCCATATAATCGCCTCTTCCGCGTTTGAAGTTGGCTACAAAGCTCCCGTAAAATTTATTGTCATCTGTGCGCAGGTTATTGCCATTCCAGGGGTAAACGCGTCGTTCAACAACACGTTCCTGCATGGTATTTCCAACCAAACCCAATGCTGCATATTCCCATTCGGCTTCGGTGGGAAGGCGGTATTTTGGCAAAAGCAAACCATCTTCAAAACGAACATTACGTACACCGGTTCCGGTAGGGTCTAAATCTGCTTTGCCGTCTTTTACCAGTCCTTCGTACTGTCCGGCCAGGTAGGCTTCTGTATTGAAGTTATTTTCATTGGCCTGAGCAGGATCAAACTCAAGGATTCCTGCTTTTATCAACAACATTTCATTTACCCTGTCGGTACGCCAGTTGGCATAGTCATTGGCTTGCAGCCAGGTAACTCCAACAACGGGATAGTCGTGATAAGAGGGATGTCTGAAATAGATTTCAACAAGGGGTTCGTTGTACGACATGCGGTTACGCCATACCAGTGTATCAGGCAGCGCGCGCTGGGCAACCAAAGGGAAATCCTGGCCATACACCCTGTTGAGCCAATAGATATACTCCAGGTAGTCAAGGTTACTCACCTCTGTTTGATCCATATAAAAACTCGAAACAGTAACCTGCCGCGGTCTGTTGTTCCAATCGTACATGATATCCTCCTGGGTTGCACCCATGATGAAAGTACCACCTTCGATGGCTATAAGCCCCGGACCAGTAATTTGTTGCGTTGATTCAGCTACCTCAAAACCTCCCATTTGAGGGTCGTTGTAATTCCAGCCAGTGGTGTTGGAAGTTTCTTTTTGACAGGAAACTAAAAACAATCCGGCCACCGCCAAAGTAAAAATTGTACTGAATTTTGCTGTTCTGAACATGTGAAACTTTATTAATTGCTTTAATAACTTTTTATTAACTAAAAACCAGGTGAGTTTATTGTCCTGATCACCCTTTTTGAATCTCTAATAATACAAAAATTCCAGGCAAAGGATATTTCATGAGCTCCTCCGCTGTTGCCACCAAGCTTCGACAGGGTATAATCATAACTGTATCCAATCATGAAATTCTCATATTTTATGCCTGCCAAAATCATGACAGCATCAATATTTTCGAAGGCATGACGAAACCAGCCACCCAAAACAAACGGATACATATTAACGTACATCCCTGCATTTAGTTGCTTATAATCTCCTTGCTGCACATACATCAAATTAGGCTCTATGGTGATATCACCCTGTCTTTTTTGACCAAAACCGCCCTCAGTAGCGTTGATTACAAGCCCTGAATGAAAGGTCAGCTTCATGGGAATAACATAACTATCATTGGCATAAAAGGACATTTCGGGTTCGGTAAGATGATCGGCAGCAATGCCGGCAAAAAAGAAATTTTCGTATCCAAAAAGCAGCCCTGCACCAAAATCTACACCTGAAACCTGATTATTATCGGGAGCTGTTTCACCACTGCCAACATTGATATGACCGGTAACAGGATTGATTTGATCAGCAAAAATCAGCTTCTCCCAGGCTAACTTTTCCTGAAGATACGCTCCCTTTACACCAAAACTCAAATCCATATTGCTTGCTAGCTGCAACTTGTAGGAATAGTAAGCATTTATTGAAGTGTGCGTTAAGGCGCCATCACCCTGCTGATCATTAAGAACCATAATACCATAGCCACTATTAATGGCAGCTAAACTCTGATCGTAGGACACATTGTAAGTAACGTATGCCTTTGATAAGGACGGCCATTGATTGCGATAATTCAAATTGAGACGCCCACAAGCTGTATTGCCTGCATATGCTGGATTGAGATAGAGCGGATTGGCATAAAACTGTGAGAATGCCACGTCCTGTGCTTTGCCCTCAAACCCAAGCAATACAGTGATGGTTAACAAGATAAACCCCAATTTCCCTAAAAAACTAAAGCGATCAGATTTCATAGTGATTTTCGAGGCACAATGTTACAACGTTTTTCTGAAATAGCACATAACTGAATTCAGAAAATCCATTAACTACAATATTTGACCCGTAATTGCGTTCAGGAATATAATCCGGACAGTCCTGATTTCATGGTTTCTCTAACTTATTGCATCTTGTACAATTATGAATCAACCAATTTAGGCATGCGCTCCTTAAAAACAAATTCCAAATCCATACGTTCATCAATTAAACACAGTAACATGGGTAAGCATTTTTTTTCGGTTATAAGTTGGTGTGCATCAAGCTTTCTTGGCTTGGTTTTTTTGTTGGCTTTACCAACGAAATCCTATTCCCAGCTTAGCGAACAGATGCAGCTAAATCTAAAGTGGAATCAACCCGACACCCTAGTTATTCCGGGGCACGACCCCATGATACGGCTGCATTTTGATGAAGCTACTTACGCAGGAATGACCCCTGAAATGCCCGTTTATTCTGTGACCAAACCTGTTTTTGATGCTGAAATTGATGTGCAGATTAGCCTCGAAAATAGTGTTACCGAAAATATTCCCGAAGCCCAGCTCACCCTTCTTGATCAGCTTGAACTAAGTCAGGATTTCGACCTGAGCCATCAAATCCTTGTTTCGCGAGGAACACCCTACTTGCGCATTGAAGTTAGACCAATTAGATCGCAAAATGGTATTTTTGAACGCCTGATTTCAGCCACAATAAACCTGGAAATCAGCTATCAATCTAATGAAAATACCTCCTTAAAAAATGCAACAAGCTTCGCAACTGAATCGGTATTGGCAAATGGAAATTGGTACAAAATACGGGTTTCGGAAAGTGGTGTGCATAAGCTGAGCGTGACTGATTTGCAGCAAATGGGAATCGATACTGACGCCATAAACCCGCGTAACATCAGAATTTATGCAAACGGCGGCGGTTTGCTGCCCGAAAACAATCAGGCTTTCAGGCATGACGACCTTGTTGAAAACCCCATTATTGTTGTAGGTGAAGAGGACGGATCATTCAGTAATAACGATTATATTCTATTTTATGCACAAGGGCCTTTACTTTGGGAGTACAACCCAATAACAGGACAATATATCCATCAAAATAATCCTTACGATGATTACAGTCATCTGTTTATTAACGTGGATAAAGGACCCGGAAAACGCATCCAAACCATGCAACAACCTACCGGCCAGGCTAGCAAAACTATTACTGACTATCCTGATTATATGCTGCACGAAGAAGATAGTTACAACCTCACAAATACCGGCAAAACATGGTATGGCGATTTGTTCGATGTGACCCTCACCAAAGATTTCGACTTTAATTTTCCGGGTATTGTAACCAGCAAGCCGGCTCATCTTAAAGTTGAGTTGGCCGGTCGTGTCCTACAGGGAAGCGCAAATTTTCAACTGTATATCAATAACGATCTCAAACGAACGCTACCAATATCAGCAACCTCCGCTACCGGTTATGATTTTGCCCGAACAAATCAGGCCGATTTACCGTTTGATCCCAGTAGTGATCTTATCACAGTTAAGCTTCAATTTAATAGAAGTGTGAATTCTGCCCGCGGTTGGATAGATTATATTGCCATCAATGCCTGGCGTTCCCTGCGTTTCAATGCACCGCAACTTGCTTTCAGCAATCCGGAAGTGCTCAACCCGGGAAATATTGTTGAATACCAGATTGCCAACAGCAATGCCAATGTTCAGGTTTGGGATATTACTGATCCGGTGAATGTTAAGCAGGTTTCAGGCAGCAACAGCAGCGGCCGTTATATTTTTAAAGCCGAAGCAAATGAGCATAAAAACTATATCGCTTTTGACGGCAGCAGCTTTTTTCAGGCAGAATTTGTTGAACAGCTCGAAAATCAAAACCTGCATGCTGTCAGAGATATTGATTACCTGATAATAAGCCATGCCGATTTTCTGGATCAGGCAAATCGGTTGGCCGATGTGCACCGCAATGCAAATAACATGGTCGTTTATGTTACGACTCCCGATAAAATATACAATGAGTTTTCGTCCGGATCAGTTGATATCACTGCTATCAGAGATTTTAACCGTATGCTATACAGCCAAAGCAGTCCAGGCAGAGAATTACGTTACCTGCTACTTTTTGGTGATGCCAGTTTTGATTACAAAAATCGCCCGGGCACTGTCGTCAATTTTGTTCCGACTTCCGAAACCAAAGAATCACTGAATCTGGTTAACTCTATAGCCACTGACGACTATTATGGCTATCTCGACAGCGATGAAGGGGGCGAAAATACTAGTCTGCTGGATATTGGAATCGGCCGTTTTCCGGTAAGCACCATCCAGCAAGCCACACAAATGGTTGACAAGGTGATTTCTTATATGCGCAAAACAGATGAAACCATGAAACCCTGGCGAAACCTTATCACATTTGTAGCCGACGATGCTGATGGAAACCTCCACCTCAATGATGCCGAAAAGCTTTTCCGATACCTCGACACAACGGAAAGAGCCATTGACTTTGACAAAATTTATCTCGATGCCTATCCACAGATTCCTACACCGGGAGGCCAAAAAGCGCCGGCCGCAAATGATGCCATAAATCGCCGCATGGACAAGGGAACGCTTATCATGAACTATTCAGGCCACGGCGGTGAAGTAGGCTGGGCCGAAGAACGCATACTAGAGATTGCCGATATTCAAAGCTGGAGAAACCAAAATAAACTTCCAGTGTTTATTACGGCAACATGCGAATTTAGTCGTTACGATGATCACACCCGAACATCAGCCGGCGAGATGGTATTTCTAAACCCGCAAGGTGGAGCCATTGGCATGTTTACAACAGCAAGAGCTACTTATGCCTCTGCCAATCTGGCGTTGAACCGGGCTATCTATAAGGATAATATGTTTTTAAAAACCAACGGAGAATATCCGCGTTTTGGTGATATTATCCGCAAATCGAAGCTCAATGGAGGCCCTAACGACAGAAAGTTTGTTTTGTTGGGCGATCCTGCCTTGCAACTGGCTTTTCCTACCCTTAAAGTTGAAACGACACATATCAATAATGAAGCTATCAGCAGCCGCCCCGACACCCTCAGCGCACTTGATCAGGTGAATGTTCGTGGTAGGATAACCAATGAAAACGGTCAATTATTAAGCGATTTCAATGGCGTACTTTATGCCACAATTTATGATAAGGCCAGCACAATTCCTACTTTAGGCGATGAAGGCTCACCTGTTACAACATTCAGCCTGCGTAATTCTGTGATTTACAAAGGAAAAGCTACTGTAAATAATGGCCTATTTGAGTTTAACTTTATGTTGCCCAAAGACATCGCTTATAATTTCGGCGAAGGTCGAATCAGCTATTACGCCACCAACTACGAAATGGATGCCAATGGCTATTACGAAAATATCATGATTGGCGGTTTCAACGAGCAGGCAATATCCGATAATCATGGCCCACAGATTCGCTTATTCATGAACGATACCACCTTCGTGGATGGTGGAACAACCAACGAAAATCCGACACTGCTTGCCTTTGTTAGCGACGAAAACGGCATCAACACCACCGGATCAGGAATTGGGCATGATATCACAGCGCAGGTTAGCGGTTCCACTGAGTTATCTGCAATTTTGAACGACTACTACGAAGCCGAAATCGATCGCAGCGCTGCCGGTATAATAAGCTTCCCGCTAAGTAAGCTGAATCCAGGCACGCATAACCTCACCTTAAAAGTTTGGGATGTTTATAACAATTCAAGCGAAACCAGTATTAGTTTTGTGGTTGTGAACAGCGCCGAAATGGTCATCGAAGAACTATACAATTACCCCAACCCTTTTGTTGACGAAACTTTTTTTGTGTTCAATCACAATCAGGCCGGCATGGAAATAGCTGTTGATCTGAAGATTTTTGACCTCAGCGGACGAATAGTCAAACAAATGACCGGAAAAATTTACGGTACTGCATTCCGTAGTGAACCAATCCGCTGGAACGGAACATCAGATACCGGACAAAAACTTCCGAAAGGTTTGTATATTTACCGCCTGATTGCAACCAATGAAAAAGGGCAGCAAGCTGAGAAAAATGCTAAATTGATTTTTTACCGCTAATGAAAGCTACGATAACTACCATTATTTTTGTAATCACAGGCCTGTTTTTGAGTACTCATAGCCAGTCGCTTACGGCAAAAAATACAGTTAGTGATACCATTGCCGTAAACTGGCAAGCGAACCAGCAGTTAACGCTGAAAATGGGCGGAATAGCTCAGGTGCTGTATTTTGATGAAGCCATTACACAATATGAAACAGCAAGCTTACCCTGGCAAATCACACTTTTGCCACTTTCAAAAGCTAAACAAGCTGAAGATTTACAGCTTACCATAATTTCTGCTGACACCCTTGCTTTTCACTCCGTTCGTCAAGTGGCTGATATTGATTTTGTTTCTGCTGATTTCAAGCTTGAAATGCAGGATATCGACGGAAATAATTACGCAAAAGTATTGCCCTTAAAAGTTGAAAATGGTAACCTGATCCGCATTTTGGAGTACCAGATCAGCTATTCAGTAACTGAAAAGCAGCAAGAAAATTCAGATGATGACCCTGATTGGAAAAATAATTCAGTTTTAGCCACAGGCCGCTGGTATAAAATTGGGGTAACGGAAACCGGAGTTTACAAACTCGATTACAACGCTATACAGCAAATGGGATTAGATCCTGCTGAGCTCCAACCGCAGCATTTTGGGCTGTTTGGAAATGGCACCGGCATGCTTCCCGAAGAAAACAGGCTTGCGCGGGCCGACGACCTGATCGAAAATGCTGTTTATATTCATGGAGCAGAAGACGGAAGTTTCGACCCCGAAGATTATTTACTGTTTTATGGCGAAGATCCCGTAAAGTGGAAATACAATTTATTTACCGGGAAATATGATCATAAGGTTAACTATTTTAGTGACACAACGATCTACTTTTTTACCCCTGACCTCAATTATAATGGCAAACGAATCAGCCGGCAAGAGCAGTGTACAGCTATTCCGGATCTTATTTTAAACAGCTTTCCCGATTATCAGGTTCACGAAGAAGATCACGAAAGCCTTATCCTTTCGGGTAAAGAGTGGTTTGGCGAGGTACTTACAGCATCGGATCCAATAGCAACAATTCCGTTTGTGTTCCCTAATCTTATCACTGAAAAACCCATTCAAATTTATGCTAAATATGCCGGAAGATCGGTTTCTGAGGATACCTATTTTAATCTGCTGGCAAATGGGCAGCTGGTCGAAGATTCTGCAAAAATTTTTCAGCTTTCGTCGAATAATCCCATGTTTGCACGCGATAAGGTTGTGGCAAAAAATTTATCAGTGAATGCTTCAGAAATTAATATTCAGGCACAGATAATAGCACAAGAAACGGATTCCCGTATATGGCTCGATTTTGTGCGAATTAATGCCTGGCGTGCATTGACTGTGACTGATCAGACCCTGAGTTTTCGTTATCCGCATACGGATACACTTCCCGATGTGATTGGCTATGAAATTCAAAATATGGAGGCAGACCATCTTATTTGGGACGTAAGTACTTTTCATACTGTGAAATCGCAGGAGTTTACGCTTACGGGGAATACCGGGCGCTTCAACATACAGGCCTCATCAGCTAAAGAATACTTTCTTTTTAGCCTGGAGGCCGCCCAAAGCCCCGCTTCTGTATATCCCATCGACAATCAAAATCTCCATAGCTTACAACAGGCCGAAATGCTAGTGATTACGCATCCCCGATTTATAGATCAGGCCAATGAAATTGCGCAGTTGCATCAAACTGTTGATCAAATGGATGTAGCAGTGGCCGATGTGATGGAGATTTACAACGAATTTGGGGGAGGTAAACCCGATGCTACTGCGGTGCGTGATTTTATACGGATGGTTTATTTTCGCTCAAATCAGCAGTTGAAGTATGTGTTGCTATTTGGAGATGCCTCCTATGATTACAAAGACAGAGTGCTTTCTAATACCAATCTTGTTCCAACCTATCAGGCCAATTCATCCCTGATCGAGACACAGAGTTTTGTTTCTGATGATTATTTCGGCCTGATGGATGCCAGTGAAGGTTACAATATGGCAGGAATTCTCGATATAGGAACTGGACGGTTTCCGGTGAGTAAAGTTGAAGATGCACAAGTGATGGTAGATAAAGTTAGGCATTATATGAGCCAGCAAGAGGAAGTCACGGGACAATGGCGAAACAACATCACCTTTATTGGCGATGATCGCGACAATAACCTTCATTTTGATCAGGCCGAAACCTTATCCCGGCACGTTGATACTGCACGTGCCAATATGAACCTGAGTAAGATTTATCTCGATGCTTATCCACGCGTTACTGTAGCGGGTGGCTACCGTTATCCGGAAGCCAACAAAGCCTTTGTAAAACAAATTCAGGACGGCGCGCTTATCATCAATTATACGGGGCATGGCGGAGTAAATGGTTTATCCGACGAAAGGGTTTTTACCATTTCTGACATCAACGGATTGACTAACATAGACAATATGCCATTTTTTATCACTGCAACCTGCGAGTTCAGTCGTTTCGACAATCCAGGCTTTGTGTCGGCAGGCGAGCAGTTGCTGTTGAACCCCAAAGGCGGCGGTATCGCCCTGATGACGACCACCCGCCTTGCCTTTGCCCATTCAAACTTCGCCATAAATAAAAAGGTGTATGCGGCCATGTTCGACCGCAGCG
Organism: Bacteroidota bacterium; assembly: GCA_018830105.1. Taxonomy (GTDB): domain Bacteria; phylum Bacteroidota; class Bacteroidia; order Bacteroidales; family F082; genus UBA5536. The sequence continues at coordinate 87,422 of JAHJTC010000004.1, read as the reverse complement.
ATGTCAGCTTTAAAAGATTAGGTGATGTGATCAGACTGAGTAAAAATCCTACCAGCAGTAGTGTATATAATTTCGCACTGTTGGGCGATCCCGCTTTGAGACTGGTTTATCCGGAAAACAAAGTTACCACAACCCGCATCAATGATCAGGCATTGGGTGAGGTGGAAATTATACTGCATGCCATGTCGGAAATTGCTATTGAAGGCGAAATACTTAAAGAGTCTGGCAGTGTGGATAACGAATTTAATGGATACCTGTATCCAAAAATGTTTGACAAAAAAACCACCTATAAAACACTGGGAAATGCGTCTAATAGCAGAGTTGTTCCCTTTTCCTATTACGAAAAATTACTCTACTCAGGTAAAATAACTGTAAAGAACGGCAAATTCAGCTTCCGTTTTCAGCTGCCACGCGACATTGCCTTTCAATATGGAAAAGCAAAATTAAGCTATTATGCAGTTGACACCGTGAACTTTACTGATGCAACCGGCTATTTCGACCTCTTTGAACTGGGAGGTACCGACCCGGATATACAGCCCGATGATGAAGGCCCTGCAATCTCACTGTTCATCAACGATGCAAGCTTCCAAAACGGCGATATCGTGCCCTCCAACAATAATTTAATCATACACCTGAATGATCCACAGGGCATTCATCATCTGGGAAACAGCATTGGACGCGACATCGTGCTTCGTTATGAATCACCTGACGATGGCAGTAAAATTCTGAATAGCTGGTTTGTGCCCACAACCGATCATTTTGGATCGGGCAGCATCAGCTATCCCTTAAATGATTTGGAGGATGGACAGTATCAACTGGAGCTCAAAGCCTGGGATTTGCACAATAACTCCTCTACTGCAGAAATACTTTTTGTAGTCGACAGCAAAGCCAAACTGGACTTGCATCGGGTGATAAACTACCCCAATCCATTTAGCGATGCTACAGCATTTGTTTTCGATCACAATAAGCCACAGTCAGTTTTTGATTACGAATTAGCTATTTATGCCCTCGACGGGCGACAAATCGTAACCCTGTCGGGTGAAACAGGCACCGCCGGAACACGTTCAGAACCCATTTATTGGGATGCGCGTGATGCCCGGGGACAAAAAATTCCTGCCGGTATGTACATTTACCGCCTGTTGCTCACAGATGAACAGGGAATTCAAAGTGCTGTAAACCATAATTTTATAAGAATAGAAAATTAGTACCCTTTTCTTCAACAATATTAAATACAATTAATCGTTACTTTTGCACATCAATTTGATAACCTCACTCAAAAATTTATGAAGATCAAAATCCTATTTCTCGCTGCGCTAATCATTGTGGGACTGCAATCGCAGGGACAAGACTACAACTATAACAATCTCGCCGGCGGGAATCTGAACGTAATTACTACGGCTGTTCCTTTTCTGATTATTGCACCCGATGCACGTTCAGGTGCCATGGGCGATGCAGGAGTTTCATCAAGTCCAGATGTTTATTCAATGCATTGGAATCCGGCCAAATATGCTGTTATGGAAAAAGATATGAGTATTGGGTTAGCCTACAGCCCCTGGTTGCGTAATCTGGTTCCCGATATGAATTTAGCTTATCTGGCTTTCCACAAGCGTATTGACAATATGTCTGCTGTTGCAGCCACCTTGCGCTATTTTAGTCTGGGCGATATTCAGTTCACAGATATTGAAGGAAATCCTCAGGGCACTTACAGCCCCAACGAATGGGCCATTGATGCTACCTATTCCCGCAAATTGACCGACAAGCTCTCAGGAGCAGTTGTTGGCCGTTTTATATACTCAAATCTCACGCAAGGCCAATTTGTACAGGGTGCTGCTACTTCAGCAGGAATCTCCGTAGCCGCTGATGTTGCTGTTTATTGGCAGGATGATGTAGAATGGTTTAATGATATTGATGCCCAATTTGCGTGGGGTGTGAATATTTCCAACATCGGAAATAAACTGGGCTATAGCGAAGCAAGCATTAAAAAAGATTTTATTCCTACCAACCTGCGATTTGGCCCAACACTTACGCTGGAACTTGATGACTACAACACCATAGCCTTTTCTGTTGACTTCAATAAACTTTTGGTGCCAACACCTCCAATTTATAAAAGAGACAGCTCTGGCAATAATATTCCAATCCCCGGTACCGACAAATTTGAAATTCTGGCAGGAATGGATGATGATGTTTCTGTTGTAGGCGGTATGATTCAATCCTTTTATGATGCACCTGACGGCTTTAGCGAAGAAATGCGTGAGCTAAGTATTGCAGTAGGTACCGAATATTGGTACAACGAAGTTTTTGCCCTGCGTGGCGGATTCTTTTATGAAGATGAGTCGAAAGGAAATCGTAAGTTTTTCACCCTTGGCGCTGGTCTGCGGTACAATGTTTTCGGACTTGATTTCTCGTATCTGATTCCTATTGATTCCCGCAATAACCCCTTACAAAATACATTGCGTTTTGCCCTAACCTTCGATCTTGGCGCGGGCTTAGGAAAATAGAGCAACGAAAAAAACTGAAAAAAACCTGATAACCCGCTCTCCTATACGAGCGGGTTTTTTTTATGAATTTTCAACTGCATTCTCTGGAAAATTCACCAGATAAAGCATTGATGTCGCCCGCGTGAAAGCCGTATAAAGCCACCTAAAATCGTTATGATCAGCTTCCTCTTTCTGATGCAAAAACCCAGCATCAACAAATACTTTTGGCCACTGCCCTCCCTGTGTTTTATGGCAGGTAAGCGCATAGGAAAATTTCACTTGCAGCGCGTTATAATACGGATTGGCTTTCATTTTAGCAAAACGCTCACGCCGTGAAGCGATATCCATATAATCTTCTTCAACAGCAGCCGCAAAACGCTGATAGGCCTCTTCAGGTAGTGAAGAACTATCTGACAATAAAGTATCGAGCATCAGCTTTACCGTCAAGCCCGGACTGTCAGGATAATCCACCAAGCTGATATCAGCATCGGCAAAACGCATACCATATAATTCTTCGGTATGATGGATACGGTGTATTTCAGCTATATCGCCATTGGCAATAAACCCACCCTGTTCTTGCTCCTCCATCCAGAAATAATTATTTTTCACCACCATCAGCAAATCGCCTGCCGACAGTTCCCCTTCCATTCCCAGAATACGATATCGAACCTCCTGGTTAAAATTGTTGGCACGCTTATTAGAACGGCAAATTATAACGGCTTCCGTATGATCCCGGCCACCAAAAGCATCCTGAAGAAGTTCCTCAAAGCGCTCATTCTCGACCAATACAACATCGCTGAAGGCATGAAGCTTGAAAAGTGGAAAATGATACAACTGCTGTTGCATTCTTTCGCGCAGCAGCGTTGCATTAAACAAAATTCCTGACTCCAACGATTGCCGCATCACCTCGGTGAGTTCGTATTGTGCTGCAGTAATTGAGTAGGCTGTCATCAAGCCATTAAAATCCAGTGCGGGACTTGTTTCAAGGCCTACAGGAGGCAGCTGTGCCTTATCGCCGATAAGCAAAAGCCGGCATGCATCTCCTTCAAATACAAACTCCATCAAATCGTCCAACAGGCTATTGCGGCTGCCAAAACCACCATCAGCGGTGCTGTCGCTAATCATGGAAGCCTCATCCACAATAAATACCGTTTTCTTGTGCTTGTTGAGCTTACGAACCACACGCACACTTCCATCGGCAAGAGCAGTGCGCTGGTAAAGTTTTCGATGAATGGTAGAAGCCTGCTTGCCGGTATATTGGTTTAAAACCTTGGCGGCTCTTCCTGTAGGAGCCAACAACACATATTTTTGCCCAACTTCGGGTAAAACCTGCACAAGGGTGCTCACCAGGGTGGTTTTTCCGGTGCCTGCATAGCCTCTCAACAAATATAACGGCTGCTGTTTCACAGAAAGTAAAAATGCAGCCAGATGCCGCATAACAGTGGCTTGTCCTGCTGTTGGCGCTAAAGCAAAACGCTTCAGCATAAGTTGAAGTAATGCTGTTCGTTCCATGTTAAAATGGATAGCCGATTCCAAAATTCCAGACGATATCTTTTAATTGGGATTCGCTGAAAACCCAGCGTGCATTGGGATCTTCTGCCGGGTTTCTCAACGGTATAGCTGCGTCCAGCCTGAAAATAAAAAAGGAGAAATCGAAACGAAATCCGAGTCCTGCATCAACAGCCAGTTCCTGATAAAAATTACTGATATCAAAAGCTCCTCCAGGTAGATATGCATTTTCGTTGATTGTCCAAATATTACCAATATCCGTAAAAATCGCTCCTTTTAGAAAGCCCGAGATCGGGAAACGATATTCAAAGCTAGTTTCCAATTGAATATCGCCAATACGTTCAATATTTTCTTCTCCGCTAAAACTTCCGGGTCCCAATTCGCGAAAAGCCCAGCCCCGCATGCCATTGGCGCCGCCACCATAAAAACTACGCTCAAAAGGCATATCAACAGAATTGCCATAAGGCAAACCAAATCCCACCAAAACCCTGAACACCAAGCGATTATTCTTTGACAATAAAAAATACTGCCGAAAGTCAAAATCAAATCTTAAAAACTGCGCATAACGAATCCCCAATAATTCGGCATAATCGCCTGCATCATCGATCGCAGGTGTTTTATTAAGCAATGACAATAAATTACCTGATGATTCAAAATTAGCCCTAAAATAACTAAAGTTTTTTAATTTATTGATATTCTGATTATTGAAAATCAGACTGTATTTCAGGCCAAAAATAAGATGGTCAGAATACTGATCTTTAATACGTTGATTGGTTTCATCATCAAGCACAGCCTGAAAAGCTTCCGATGGTTTAACTTTTACTGAGTTAAGGTTAAGGGGCGTAAAAATATGCTGAATGGTATTACTTGTCATCCAATCGTATCCCACATTTGTTTGAATAATAAAGCGTTGATAATTCGCCCGGTTTTGGGTGTTGTAACCCAGGTTGAAACTGGTTTTAGGCTGGTATTCCTGAATAAAATTGCGCAGCTTAATGGGGCTCAAAAAACGCGGCACAAGCAGGTTGGCATTAATCCCAAATTCGTTGGTATTAAAAAGTGAGTTCGTGTTGGTAAGATTTTCACCTTTGAGGGGAACAACACGTTGCGCTTCAACGCCTCCTTTCAAACTTAAACGAAATAACTCCGCCCCTCTCAATAAATTTTTATTGGAATAAACCAGACTACCACGAATTCCCAAATCACCGGCAGAGTTAGTTCCTTCTATTTCAACATCATAAGCATGCACTTTACTACGCTGCAATTCGATTTCGCAATTCAAAAAATTAGTATCCTGCCTCACAAAAGGCTCAAAATCGATGGTTGTTGTGGTAAATATTCTGTGATTGCCAAGTCCGCGGTAGGTTTGTTTGAGCTTTCGTAAACTAAAAGGTTCTCCATTGTGCAGCTGAACAATCTGGGAAAATGTTTGCGGCCTGATTCGGGGATCGCCAACGGAATAAAAATTAAGCTCGTGCAGTTTTTTCTCTCTTCCGACAATGACTTCCAGCTTGCTGCTATCTTTGATCGGACTATTGACCAAAGCAGGTTTAAAATTAGGAAATACTGAAACCTTATTGATAAAGTAACGCTGATGAGCCTGCGCTTTGCCATCGTTTTTTACGCTATCGATGATCAATTTTACATTCATGCTTTGGCTCATCAGGCTGCTATCCACTTCATAAAAGATATAGTCGCGCGAAAAAGTATAAAAGCCGTTATTCTTAAGGTAATCCGTTAGCCGGTTACGCTCTTCATCCAAAATATAGACATTATAAATATCCCCCTCCTTAACCTCTGAACCGATACGCTTTGGAGCCAACCATTCGGCTAATGAGCTATCAGAAACAGCATATTGAAACTCATTGAGGCGATAGGGAGCTGTTGTCTGCACCTTATAGACGACCTCGGCTTTAAACTTTTTGTAGTGAACTTCGGGAATAACTGTCGAGTTAAAATACCCCACATTATCAAGGTATCGGGTCATTTGTGAGGCTGCAGATTCACATAAATCCTTGTCTAAATAAACAGGCGGATTACCCACTTTTTCATTTACCCAACGCCACAATTTCCGATCGGTGTTTTTCTCTGTCATATAATAAACCCAGAGTGGAAACCTTACCCCCAAAAAGTTTTTATTAGGCCGCTGACCAACGAAGGAGGATAAGTCAGAACGCGTAAAGCCTTCCTTTTTTTTAGAAAGTTCAACGGTGTTCTTATGCACGATATATTTCCCTTCGGGGATTAAACGGCGTGCCGTACACGACAACACAAGCTGACCGACAAAAAATAGTAACAAAATTTTTAATCCCCTGCTCATATGTTATATTGAGCAGACAAAGGTACGTCAAAACCTTTAAAACACTTTGCAAACCAAGCATATTAAACGCTCGGCATGACAAAAAAACACTTGCTTTACGAATCGGAACACTTTTTGATAGATCAGCCAAATGGAATCGTCAACAGAAAAACACCGAGTACGCACCAGCCTCTTTGTTCCGGCCTTGTTTGTCCTCCTGATGTGGCTTGTAAAAATATCAGAATTTGTATTTGATATCAGGCTAAGTTTTTTAGGAATAGAGCCACTTACAGCCAAAGGTTTAGCCGGGATTGTCCTTTCACCATTTCTGCATGGCGACTGGAATCACCTCATGGCCAATACGGTTCCCGTTTTTGTGCTGATTGCCGGCTTATACTATTTTTACCGGACACTTGCCACCGAAGTTCTGACACTTAGCGTAATATTGTCAGGGTTGTGGGTTTGGCTGGGAGCCCGACATGGCGTGCATATTGGCGCCAGCGGAGTCATTTATGCCTTGGCTGCCTTTTTAATGTTAAGTGGTTTTTTGAGACGCGATAACCGGCTGATGGCCTTATCTTTTGCTGTAGTATTTTTATACGGCAGCTTAATCTGGGGGATTTTCCCGGAGCTCTTTCCTGAGAAAAACATTTCCTGGGAAGGCCATCTCAGCGGATTACTTGCAGGAGTAATTCTGGCACTGTTTTTCCGCAATAAAGGGCCACAAAAAAGACAATATTCATGGGAAATAGAAGAAGAGGAAGAACTGGAGGAAAAACAAGCTGAAGCCGAGGCTGAAACCGGGCAGATGGGCGACAAACAAGAACGCCCTTATTGGGATATTCCCCAACCCGACAAAAATGATTTAACAGTTGAATATCATTTTCGGAAAAAGAAACATTAAAGCTGTTTGTCGCGCATCAGCAAACGATCGAAAATAAATAGCAGCAAGGCTGTTGCCAATCCAATCCCTGTAAAAAGATACCAGATATTTTGTGGCTGATAGGTTTGCCATAAATAAGCAGTTAGCTCATTTACTGTCATCCCATAATTACGAGCCACTTCCAGAAAAAGGTCGTTTTGTGTAAACTGATCCGAAAGTTCAGGCATATCAATTCCTTTTGAGTCAAGATCTCTGCGAATCAATTGCAGCTTGTCGGACCAATCAGCATAAACCGGCCCGGATAAAATTCCTGCCAAAAAATTTCCTCCCGACATGGGCAAAAATGAACAACCCATATACAAACCAACTTTATCAGCGGGTGCCATTCTTCCTATGTATTCTGTTATTTTTGGCGAACTGGCCATCTCACCAAATGCAAAAATCAGAATGGAAAAGAACAGAAAAAAAGGATTGTTAAACATAAACGTAAGTCCAATGCCCACCGAGGCAACTGCTATCCCAACAATCATGGCACTCACAGGCCTCAAACGCATTACAATTCCCGACACTATAACCTGAAAAACAACAATATAAAGCGAGTCGAGATTAAGTATCATCTCCGGATTAACTGTTCCCTGACTTGTGCCAAAAATACCGGCCAATCGCGGAGAAACATTAAAAAGCCAATCGTACAAACCCGTAGTGTTTACCCACTGATCAATAAAAACCGGAAGGGTATAAAACAGCTGAAAATACATGCTCCAAAAGCCAACAATAATAAGCAGAAACAAGAAAAACCTAAAATCCCTGAGGGCTATGAAAATATTTTTCAAGGCCTGTACAATGGAGTCTTTCAGGCTCGCATCATTTTTTACACGAGCTGGCTCTTTATAGAAAAACAAAACCAAAACAAAATTCAGAGCGATAATGGCCGAACTGAGGTAAAACACGTAATCCCAGGATGTTTCTCTCAACTTACTGGCAACAAAAGGCCCGATCATGGCTCCCATATTGACCATCATATAAAAAATACCAAAACCAATAGAGGAGTTTTCCTTATTTGTCGTTTTGGCTATTGTAGCAGATATAACTGGTTTAAATAAGGCTCCACCCAAGGCAATGAAAAAAAATGCCGCGAACACCAAGCTGTAATCGGTAAGGTGCCCCATAATCAGGTATCCCGTGGAGAGAATGCCAAAGGACAAAAGCAGCACTTTTTTGTAGCCCAGTTTATCGGCAATAGATCCGGTGATAACAGGTAAAAAATAGAGCATTGCCGTTACAATACCCATCATACTGCCTTTTTGCTCCTGCGTAAAGCCAAGTGCTCCGGTATCTTTGGAGGCTGTTAAATAAATTGCAAGCACATTGAACATGCCGTACCAGGCCCATCGTTCAAAAAGCTCCAGAGTATTAGCTGTCCAGAAAGTCTTTGGAAATTGCGAAAACACCTTTAGCTGCATGTTGGCAAAGTTGAGTGTCGAAAAATTAAATCTGTTGAATTATTTCGTGAAGATATAACGACTCACCCGATAAGCACAATTGCCCATGGATGCTGCTGTTATTCGCTGAAAACCCAGTCCGCCCAATGCAGCTGTTTTTTCGCTGGTTTGCACAATCAAAACCGCATCAACCATTACGCTCATTCCCATGCTGCTTCCCGGAGGAACACAGGAAGATGAGGCTGCTTTATACCAAAGATTTTTTACAGGAATATCTTCTGCAGCCAGCTTTTCTATCAAGGCTTCCACGTCAAAATCATAGGCCGGTTTATCGGTTTCAAATTGATAGGTATAATAAATGCCTTCAGGAAAAGTATAACCATCTGATTCATGATCCTCCATCACTTTGTTAACTACATTTTCATTCGCGTTTCGTGTTGAGCTACATGAACTTATAGCATAAACAAGGCCAAGAAACAAACTAACAGCAATCAAAATTTGTTTTTTCATCTGCTTAATTGTATTGTAAATAGTGTGACAAATATACGGACAAGGAATCATCCGCGGGCAAGAGTTGCTCAATCGTTTTCCAATCGTTAATCATGCCCTTGCGTTCCCTGTGGTTAAAAATGGCTTTGGTAAGTGCGTACGAAATATAGGGATGTCGCACCACTTCTTTGAAATCAGCGTAGTTCAACCTGAGTCGCTGAGTCTGCGAAGTGTCCACCTCAATAAATTTCTCAAATTGAGTATAGCGCTCCCTGTCCATTCCGTAAACTTCAAGTAGCTGATTTTTATTTACATAACCTCCCAATATTGCTCTGTACTGCATAATGCGATGAGCATACCAGGCTCCAATTTGTGGCAGTTGCAAGAGAAGCAGAGAATCCGCACTATTTATTTCGATACTGCTAATTTGCTTTGGTTTCTCTTCTTTGGCCGGTTTCGTCAATTTCTTCTCATTCGATATTGTTGATTTGGCGATTGTTGAACGACTCAGATCGGGAATTTCAATATAAGGTTCCAAAATGCTGTACTCCAAATCTGTGATTGTATAAATCTTTTTGAGGTCCTCTTTTCTGAAAAATTTCCCGCCTTTCAGTTCGTAATTTTTAATGTTACGAATTTGATAATCAGCTAACCCCATCTTTTTCCATTGGGCTTCTGGCAGTTTGTTGGGATTAAATTTAAAAGGAGTAAGTTTTTCTGCAGCAGCTGAGGCATCAGGATTTACAGCGTCAAATTTTTGTTTCTGTTTTTCTTGCTGCTGTGCTTTTGCGTGTTGATGTCTGCTTAGTATAGAATCGATTTCAACTGATGAAAAAGCACGCTTATTAACGCTATTTAGGGGGATAAAATATACTCCGATAAATACTAATAGAATCAGAATCAAGACAACAACAGCCAATTGCTCGCCCTTGCTAAAATCAAGATGTTCTTTAAATCCCATTATTTAATTTATTTTGGCAAGACAGAAATCTTCTATAAATCGCCACTTCCGAAGAAACCGAATATTCCCAATCCGTGCAAAAACACAAAGGCGATGGCAACAGGCGCCAGAAAACGGATGATAAATAAATACACATACCGAAAACCGGCACTCAATTTTCCATTATTAGCAAGCTCTGCAAAAATCTTGTCTTTTGCCATAAACCATCCCACAAACAAAACGATCAACAAACCTCCCAGCGGCAACATAACATTGGCTGAAATCAGCTCGAGCAGATCAAAAAGATTGTATTTGCCAATGCTCAGAATCGACCAGGGTCCCTGGCTCATGGTGCAGGCTACACCCAACAATGCAATGGTTGAAGCGGCAAGCAGGGTGGCTTTTTTTCGACCCAATTTCAGTTCTTCAGAAAGGTAGGCTACCACTACCTCCAATACCGAAATGGTTGAGGTTAAAGCAGCTATGGAGAGTAAAAGAAAAAAGATAAGCGCAAAGAAATATCCACCGGCCATTTGGTCAAAAATCATGGGCAGTGTAATAAAAACCAATCCTGCGCCTGCTTCAGGGGCAATACCGAAGGCAAATACCGCCGGGAAAATAGCCACACCGGCCAGGATAGCAATTAAGGTATCCGCGGCAGAAACAGAAAGTGCCGTTTTCCCCAGATTTTCCTTTTTCCCAATATATGAACCGTAAGTGATCAAGGTTCCCATGCCAATGGATAAGGAAAAGAAGGATTGGCCCAGGGCTTCAAGAATGACCTTGCCGGTAATTTTAGAAAAGTCGGGATTAAATAAAAACAACAAGCCTTCTGATGCACCAGGCAATGTTACGCTTCTGATTCCCAATATGATAATGATTACCAGCAGCAATGGCATCAAAATTTTGGTGTACTTTTCAATGCCGTTTTTAATCCCTTTAAACACGATAAAAGCTGTGAAAACCATAAAAATATTTTGCCATATCAACGGACGTAATCCATTGGTTCTGAACGCATCAAATTCTGCGCTTAAGGTAGTCACGTCTTTTCCGGCAAAGCCATCTTTAAAAGCCAGAAAAAGATATTCCAGCGTCCAGCCCGAAACTGTAGTGTAGAAAGAAAGGATAAAAAAGGCGGCACTGATTCCTAAAAAACCGGTCAGAGGCCAGAAACTTTTTGGTGCAAGCCTTTTAAACGCTCCCACAGGATTACTTTGGGTACTCCGTCCTATTACAAACTCCGACAGCATCACCGGCACACCAATCAGCACAATAAAGCCAAAATAGATTAACAAAAATGCTCCTCCACCGTTTTCGCCCGCTACATAAGGGAATCGCCAGATATTACCCAAGCCGATTGCTGAACCCGCAGCTGCTGCAATTACGCCAATCCTTGAACTAAAACTGTCGCGCGGAACATTCTCTATTAATGCCATAGGATGTATTGTTTGATTTAAAAAGACCTGCAATGATATGAAAACAAGTGCAAAACCACAAAATATTTTGGATAAGCCAAACAAAAGAATACTTCAAAAATCGGGTTACAGCAGCCGCCTTCAGGAATTCAATAAAAGACTGTTAATGCTTTTGAAAACAAAAACGAAGATTTAATTAATTGATTTTTAGATTATTCGTAGCGCAAAGAGTCAATCGGGTCAAGAGCAGCAGCTTTATTGGCAGGAAGAATTCCAGAAATTAAAGCCACAAAAAAACAAAGAATTAGCGCAACAATAATCCATATCCAGGGAATAATAAAGGAGCTTCCGATGGCATAAGAAAGCAGATTGCCAATACCGATACCCATAATGATTCCCACTACTCCTCCAATTTGCGCGATAACAACGGCCTCAACCAAGAATTGATTCCTGATGGTTCGTTTGGTAGCACCTACTGCTTTGCGCACACCAATTTCACGTGTGCGCTCGGTAACAGACACCAACATAATATTCATCAATCCTATGGCTGCTCCAAATAAGGTAATCAAACCAATAAAAGTAGCTCCCAACCTGATTTGACCGGTTAGGCTGAGCAACATATTGGCAATATTGTCGCTTTTAACAATACTAAATGATTCGCCTTTACCCAACGCATCACCTCGGATCACTCTAAAAATTCCGGTTGCTTCTCCGATGGCGGCATCCATCTGCTCAGGCTCGGTCACACGCACACTAATGCTGTAATTCATATTAGGACGCGAAAAATACTGCCGCACATTATTGAGTGGCAACAAACAATCGCGATCGCCACTAAATCCAAGGCTGGAACCTTTTTCTTTCATCACACCAACAATTCGGTAGCGGCCAGGTCCTACGGTAATAATTTGTCCGACAGGGTTTTGATTCTTCTTGAATAAACTTTCGACGATAGCCGAACCCACAACTGCTACATGGGCACCTTCAATGGCTTCACGGGCAGTTAAATTACGCCCAAATTCCAACTCATAACCCGAATTGTAGATGTAATTTTCATCGACTCCAACAACCGAAATATTAGGGTTGGTTTTTTCGTTTTCAAATTTCAGGGTAGCAATGCCAGTGCCACGTGTTGAAATACTGGTGGAAACAGGCAAATCATAGCGTTCCTTAAATTTCAAGGCCTCATGAAAGCTCACGTTTTTGTTTACTTTTGGACGTGAATGGTTTCCACCACCCATATGCACCACCATATCGCGGTTTCTTATATTAAAGGTATTGGAACCCATCATAGAAAAATTCTCAGTGAGAAAGTATTTCATGCTGTCGATGGCTGTTAAAATACCAACCAAAGCCATGATTCCAAAGGCAATGATGGCGATGGTGAGGGTTGTCCGCAAAGCGTGACTGCGAATTGAACCCAGTGAAACGCGAATATTCTCAGCAATCAGTTTTTTCATTCAGTTGAATTGATGGTGCAGCCTATTGATGTTTAATCTTTTTGTCCAAAGGCCAAATCGCCGGCATCCCCCAGCCCGGGCACAATATAAGCCTGAGCCGTTAGTTCATCATCAATACCGCCAAGCCAAACCGTTAAATTATGGAGCGACAAATTTCTTTTGATAAACTCAATGCCTTCATTACTTGCCAGCACGGATACAATGTGTATTTCCTTTGGCATACCATGGGTTAACAAGCCTTTAACTGTTTTTACGATAGATGCGCCGGTAGCCAGCATTGGATCAGACAGAATCAGGATTTTATCGTTAATGGGAGGACTCGAAATATATTCGACACGAATAGTGAAATCTTCATTTTTTTGATACTTGCGATAAGCTGTAATAAAAGCATTATCAGCCTGATCAAAATAATTGAGCAAACCCTGATGCAATGGCAAGCCTGCCCGAAGTATTGTTGCAAGCAAAGGTTGCTCAACCAATTGCATTATCGTGGCTACACCCAGTGGTGTAGTTACCTCAACAGGCTGGTATTCCAGGCTTTTACTGATTTCATAAGCAAAAATTTCGCCCACTCTCTCCAGGTTTCGCCTAAATCGCATGCGATCCGTCTGAATACTTACACTGCGAAGCTCTGCAACAAAATGATTGAAAACAGAATTTGTCTCTCCAAGATTGATGATGGTAGCCATATTACTATTGTTATGGAGCAAAATTAACCAATTAGGATCAGAATGTCTATTGTTGATCCAAATATTTCATCCGTTTATCATTTATTTTCGATGCACAGTTGAAATCTTTTGGTAAAAATAATCATTTCGGGTGCAGTTAAACCTCTTTTTCCAATGCGTTTATTATTTTCTTTTTACCACACGCAGTGCAATTCTGCCCAAAAAAGGCAATCTGTTTATCTTAATGCCGGGATAATAGGTTTCCTTACTGCCAAAACCCTTGTAATAACGTGCCAGGCCAGCTTGATCAGAGCCTTCAAAATCGAATACAAGATTTCCGGGACAATGTGCCTGAATTACCTGATCGATTAAAAAACTAAGGGCATGAATTTCTTTAGCATACTGATTTGCTCCTGAAAAAAGAAAGACAAGCTTACCATGGCTTCGCATAAAAATAGCGCCGGCGCATAACTCATTTGGTTTACTGTAAACTCCATAAACAGATGCTTGTCCCCGATAGATGCCGGTATAAGTCAAATGCTTTAATCGGTTATATTCCAGGTCGTTCCAATGACTGATCGTGCGCCCCCTATTTTCGCGAAACAGCTGAATTACCTCCTCGGGTCGTACATTTTTCGCGAGTTGCAGTTCATGTTGGGCTGCCTTTTTTAGATTTCTTTTGGTGTTCGCACTGTAGTTTTTATACAATTTTTGGTAGGAATTGATCAGATCGAGTTCGTGATTGCGGTGCCAACTCAGTCCGGCCGCAGATTCCTCCAGTTTGTTATGCGTATTCAGTCTTATTTCGGCAAAGCGATAGTTTGGTGGAATGGCGTCCAAAAAAGCAGCAATAATGTTGGGGTTGAGGATGCTATTGGAAAAAACGCCCAGCTGTTGAGCAAAAAAGGGCTGAAATAAATAGCTAAGACCAAATTTACTTTTTCCGGTTAGCGGAAATACCCTTTCATAATTATTTTCTATCAGGGCATTCCATTCAGGATGAACGATATCCAAATACCATGACCAGGCATATAAATTGCCATTGAAAGCCGTTTTGATACAGCTGTCCCATTTCAATTTGTCTATTTCCGAATGGCGTAAAAACTTAATCATAGCATGAATTATTGGGGCAAAGCTGCTTTGATAATTGCTTCGAAAGTTTCGCGCCAGCCAACCCATCGCTTTTGTTCGCTCAAGGTCTCGTTATGCCAAAGTAAAATAAATGTTCCGTCCACAGCTTTCACCTCTCTGATAAGTGCTTCGGCCTGAAAAATAGCTTCGGTGGCACCCAGTTTCATATAATCGCGCAGGGTACCGTCCATCAGTGTAAAGGGATGAATACGCAAGCTGGTGATGGCATCGTGATCCAGATCGTAAAAATAAAAATCATCAGCAATGCCTGCTCTGAATCCGGGTTGGGCAGCAAAACCCATGGTGTAGTCGTCCTCAATATCCAGATCAATAAGGTTGTGATAAGTCACCGGCAAATTCATCCTTAAAAAATGCTGACGGCTCTTGGTAACCTCTCTGTTTAACACTTTATTCAGCCGTTTTATCTCTTCTTTGAGCAAAGCTTTATCATCAAAGGATGCATAGGAAGGGTGAATACCGATTTCGGCATAATCGGCCAGGTACTTGATGAGATTTTGAAAATAATGGTTACGTACCGAAATATTTTTATCGTTAAGGCCATAAGCTGCAAAGAGGATGAAATAAAGGGGTCTGAGCTTGTATTTTTTCTGGATTTCGAGCTGATAACCAAAAGTGTCGAAAGGATCTCTTTGTTTTCCGGCAAGCACCAGGCTGCGCTGTTTTACTTCTTTAAAGTCAGCATTAATAAGATCCTTAATGTAAGCGCCGGCACTTCGAATAAGCCCCTTATGAAGGTAGGCCCAGGAGGCATCGATATCGTAGGTAAGCTGAAAACGATAGGTTTTTTTTCGGACTTTTAGTCCCGGAAAAATCGCCTGTAACCGCTTACCAAAAGCTTGAACCCAATAGTTGATCAGCGGTTTTTGCAGCATGCCAATCTTGAAAAGAACCGATGACCCAGCCTCAAACCTGCCATGCTGATCGCTTACAAAAGGCAGGTATTCTTCGTAGCGGCTTACCAGAAAAAAACTTGCTGCAAAAATATCAAAAGGCATTACCGATTGCTTATGAAAAACCGGAAAAATTGCTTTTAAGCCTTCAAATTCAAATGTTTTAAATTCCTGGCTGACAATCTCGCGCTCAAAAAGCAGGTTCACCGACTGTAAAAAGGGGATCCCTTCGATCGGCTGATTGCCATAAATCAAACGAGGGCCTTCGTATGCTTCCAATACAGTCCTATCTGTTGTGAAACTATAGCCTATCCCAAGCTGTTCAACCATCAACAAATCAAATATATAGCGTAAACGATTGGTAATTCGGGAAACTCCGATAAGCATATTCTCCATTGTCAACCTGAATTTTGCATTGCTTGGCAAATTTAATGGAAATTATAACAAATAAAGCAGTCAGCATTGTCTTCGTATGAAATACGCTATCTTCAAACACAAAACGTTTTATCCGCAGAAGCAACACAATCCCAAAAAACAGTATCAATACCACTTTTGCAGAGGAAAAAAAACAGTGTTCAATACGTTAGGCTTTTGTTCATGAGCGGACACTATTTTTATATAAGCGGACACTTAATTGATGATCACAGATCGTAAAATACTATACCAAAATATATTACAACTTTTGGCACAAGGATTGAATAGAAATAGCTGAAATTAGAACCAAACTTCAACAACAATGCACCGTTTTATTATTATGTCAGCTGTTTTAAGCCTGTTTTTATTCAACAAAAGCATGCAAAGCCAATCGCTGCACCAAACTTTCCGTGGCAGGGTATTGGATGATTATACCGAGCTTCCGTTGCCGGGAGCCAGTATTGTCATCCTGCAATCCGACCCGCTAACAGGCACAGTTAGCGATGAGCAGGGCAGGTTTCGCCTGGAAAAGCTCGAACTTGGGCGCTTTGATGTAGAGGTAAGTATGATTGGCTATGCAAGTAAAACCTTAAAAAACCTGTTGCTGACTTCAGGCCGTGAATTGGTGATAGAAATTCGATTGGAGGAGCAGGTTTACCAGCTTGAGGATATTGTAATTCGCCCTGAGTTACGCAAAGATCAGCCAATTAATGAAATGGCATTAGTGAGTGCCCGTTCGTTTACCATTGATGAGACTGAGCGTTATGCCGGAAGTCTGGGAGACCCTTCGCGCATGGCATCTAACTTTGCGGGCGTTTCTTCTGTTTCCGACCAGCGCAACGATATCGTGATCAGGGGCAACTCGCCTCTGGGACTGCTTTGGCGCCTGGAAGGCCTTGAAATTCCAAACCCGAATCACTTTGGCTCGCTGGGATCAACAGGAGGTCCTATCAGCATGCTCAACAACAACTTGCTTACCAATTCCGATTTTTACACTGGTGCATTTCCGGCAGCTTTTGGCAATGCGCTTGCTGGCGTTTTCGATCTGCGCATGCGTAATGGCAATAACCAGCAGCATGAGTTTTTGGGTCAGATGGGTTTCAACGGCTTTGAATTAGGTGCCGAAGGTCCTTTTGCCAGAAAAAATCAGGCTTCCTATCTGGTAAATTTCAGATACAGCACCCTGGAGCTGCTTAAACAATTGGGCATGAGTTTCGGAACCGGAGCTGCAGTACCAAAATATCAGGATCTTTCATTTAAGCTCAACTTTCCTTTAAAAAAAGGGCGTCTGTCTGTTTTTGGAATTGGCGGAAACAACAAGATCGCCATGCTCGACAGCGAGGACGACGAAGCCCAATATGGTTTTTCGGGTACTGATTTGTACAACGAGAACAGCATGGGCGTTGTTGGGATTAAGCATCAGCACTACCTCAGCGAAAACTCCAATATTACTTCACAGCTTGCCGTATCCGGAATCGCCGGATCAACAACTATTTTTGATCTGGCACAAAGCCTGGACACAGCTGTGATAAAGGAAAGCTTGTCAGAAGTAAAATATACATTTTCATCTACTTACGCTCAAAAATTCAATACAAAAAACTTTCTTAACATAGGTTTAATATACGATTTATATGCCGTGAAATATGTGGGAGAGGAATTTCAAAAAAAAGAACAGCGCTATCAATATTATCTGAATACCGATGGACAACTGGGATTTGGAAGGGCATTTGCGGAATGGCGGCATCGCTTCTCGGATGAATTTTCGATGACATCCGGGCTGCATGCCTCCTACCTGTTTTTGAACAATACCAAAGCGCTTGAACCCCGATTAGGCTTAAAATGGGATTTCAAATCGAGCCAAAGTCTCAGTTTCGGAGCGGGCTTACATAGCCAAACTCAGATGAAAGCTGTATATTTTAGTCAGCGCCTGGCCGACACCCTGCATATGACTTATGAATTGACCAATAAAAATCTGGATCTCAGCCGCAGTGCACATCTTGTATTGGGCTATGAAAGACTTTTGGGAGAAGGGCATCGCTTAAAAACCGAGCTTTACTATCAAAAACTTTACGACATCCCTGTAAGCCGTTATCAACCAGAGTTTTCGCTGATCAGTCAGGGTGGCGGCTATTCGTTTAGAAGCTACGCCAATATGCAAAACACAGGCACAGCTGAAAATAAAGGCATTGAACTTACTTTGGAGAAATTTCTCCACAAGGGTTTCTATTATTTGTTTACGGCTTCGATTTTTGAGTCAGGCTATCGTGGGTACGATGGAATTTGGCGCAATTCAGCATTTAACAACAATTTCGTATTCAATGCTTTAAGTGGTTACGAATGGCGGTTGAGTCAAAATTCGCTGCTTTCTGTTGACCTAAAAATTGTTTATGCCGGAGGCAACCGCTACCTGCCCATCGATGCAGAAGAATCTATTTCGGAAGGAAACACTGAATACGATTGGGTCAGGGCCTATGAGGAGCAATTCCCTGATTATTTCAGACTAAACACCCGCATCACCTACCGCCTCAATATGCGGAAAGTAAATCAGGAATGGGCGCTCGACCTGCAGAATATGACCAACCACCAAAATATCTTTACACAAAACTGGAACAGCGCCGAACAACGCATCAGCACATCCTACCAAATGGGTTTTATGCCGATGGTAACCTACAGGATTTATTTTTGATTAAATCCAGATGATGCCGCTTAATGGATGAATACCATCCAAGCCAGCAACATGCTTGGCAATTCACGTCGTTTATTGTCCGTTCATAAAGAGTGATTTCAATTCATAATATTCATGTTTAATTTTCAGGAATATAACTTTCAGTTGACTGAACGCAGCTGAAAGTCCCGCTACAAAATTCTGTTTCCGATTCTAAAATTTCATGTACTTTTGAAGCAAAATTGATTCCCTCATGGAAAATTTCATCGTTTCTGCGCGTAAATACAGACCCGTTACTTTCGATATGGTGGTTGGGCAACAATCCATCACCTCCACCTTAAAAAATGCCATTCGTAACAACACCCTGGCTCAGGCTTTTTTGTTTACAGGCCCGCGAGGCGTCGGTAAAACCACTTGCGCGCGCATCATGGCAAAAACCATCAACTGCTTTAATCCCACGCCCGAAATGGAAGCCTGCGACCAGTGTGAGTCATGTGTTTCATTCAACCGTTCGGCCTCCTTTAATATACACGAGCTCGATGCAGCTTCAAACAATTCTGTTGACGACATCAGGAATCTGGTTGATCAGGTGCGCATTCCACCACAGGTTGGCGCTTACAAAATATACATCATCGATGAGGTACATATGCTCTCAGCAGCAGCTTTTAATGCCTTCCTTAAAACATTGGAGGAGCCTCCCTCCTACGCCAAATTTATTCTGGCAACAACAGAAAAACACAAGATAATTCCAACCATCTTATCGCGTTGTCAGATATTTGATTTTAAACGAATTACGCTAGAAGACATCAGCAAACATTTGGAATATGTAGCTACCAAAGAAAGTGTGAATGCTGAAGCCGAAGCACTTGCGATTATTGCCCAAAAAGCTGATGGTGCCCTGCGCGATGCCTTGTCCATTTTTGACCAAATGGTCAGTTTTTCGGGCAAGACGATCACCTACAAAGATGTTATTGCGAATCTGAATGTACTGGATTTTGATTATTATTTTTCCATCACCGAAAGCATTTTGCAAGGCAATACCTCCGCTGTTTTACTAACCTTGAACGAAATCATCGAAAATGGTTTCGATCCGCAGCATTTCATTCATGGCATGGGGAGTCATCTGCGCAGCCTGCTGGTAAGCAAAAACCCGGAAACAGTAAAACTGATGGAGGTGAGTAAATCATTGCAGGAACGTTATGCAGATCAGGCCAAAACGTGTAGCCTGGATTTGCTCCTTAATGCCCTCGATATCAATAACCGCTGCGACATTAACTACCGCAGCAGCAATAACAAAAGACTGCACCTCGAAATCGCCCTGCTTCAAATTTGCGGACTCGCGAACCAGCAAACACATAAAGTTCAAGCCACTACTAGCCTGCCAGCCAACAAAGCTGCTGCTGTACCGGCTAATCCGCCAACACAAAAGCCTGCCATGCCCGCAAGTCCTGCCACAAGCACACGCCCGCAGGAAAAGCCTGCCGCAGGCAGTTCAGGCAACTATGCGCAGCCACAATCCTCAGCAGCCAATGCAACTGAACCTCAACATGTGGTAAGGGAAGTAAGCCCCGGAAGAGCCAGAAGTACCCGCACGATTTCTATCAGTGACACAGAAAATAAAACAGAAGAAAATTCGGAAGAACCTGAGCCGGAGACACGCGGAGCTTTCGACCAGCAAATGCTTACCGATTCGTGGAAAAGCTTTGCTGAGTCGTACAAAACCGTTTCGCCAAGTTTTGCTAATGCTATCGGACAGTATGAACCTCGGCTAGGAGAGGATTTTGAAATTCGGTTTACTATTGATAATAGCCTGATAGCGAGCGATAAACTAAATATGAATGCACTTTTCGACCACCTGAAAAAAGCATTCAACAACAACCAGTTAAAATTGACTCCAGTGGTGACAGATAAACCGAAAGAGCTTGATGCTTACACCGATAAGGAAAAATTTGAGAAAATGGCAAAACATCGCCCTCACCTGCTTAACCTCAAACAAGAACTGAATCTTGAAACAGAGTTTTGAGTGAACGGCATTAAATTTAAACTCCCTGGGCAATCTTATGAATCCGCTTATCATCGAGATCAATAATCGCCAATTCCAGATTGAACGTTGCAGAAACCAAGCTGATCTCTTTTTTGTGCAAGCACTTGACGACCTTGTTTTTGGCAATCATCAGGATATCTCAGCAGAGCTATTGCGTGCCATTTTTGAACAGGATGGCCTCTTGGTCTATAAAATCAAGAATCAAATCATTGGTCAAAGTCAATGTTTGTTCTATTCTGCGTGTGATATTAAAATAGAAGAAACAAATACCGCTCTATTTTATGGCACAGCGGTACTTCCCGAATTCCGCAATCAGCAAATTGGGAAAGCGCTTGCTTTAGCCCAGGAAAAAATCGCTGTTGCCGCGGGCAAAACAAAAGCACTACTTACAGTAAGACCCGAAAATGGGATAAGCCTGATCATGCGGTATCAGTTGGGATTCAATATAAAAAATTGGCTTCCAGATTATTATGGTGTAAATAATGGCAGACTGCTGCTTGAAAAGTGTTTCGATACAAATTCAATACAAAAACCAGAAAAGAAGCAAAAAGCAGTAAATCAAGTTTCAATTCAATGCGGTGATGATGATGACCAGAAGGCGCGTCAGCAAATCGCAGCATGTTTTAGTAGTGGTCAGCGTGTAACAGGCTTTCGGTTAATCAGCACATCCGCTGCCCTATTTGAATTCTCTTGAAATAACTAACAAGCTTTAAGCTCCAAAAAGCCAAATATACTTCTGAACGAAAACGAACAGTCCGTGTACTTATATGAACAGATAGGCTTCGCATTTGTTAAGCAGAGAGTTTTATGAAATTAATAATCAATTTATTACAAAATTCAGCATTATTATTGATAGCAAGTTAACAATTAAACCGGCAAAAATTGGAATAGACCATAAGAGCTATTTTTAAACAGACGGTAACTCATTGTAAAACAAAACTTCAATAGGATGCAAAAAAGAATTATTTACATGATTTTAATCACAATCGTAGCAGGATTTCAGGCAAATGCAGCAAATAATCCTACTAAAACAGAACGCGCAATTGATCCGGCAAATATGGATTTATCCTATAGGCCCGGCGACAATTTTTTTCGTTATGTGAATGGCAAATGGCTCGACAACAATCCCATACCTGACGAATACAGCAGTTATGGAGCCACCACTGTGATTTTCGAAAACAACCAGCTGCAGCTAAAATCAATCATTGATGAAGCTTCTCAAAGTACGGAAGCTACTCCCGGAAGCATCAAACAAAAGATCAGAGATTTTTACAATAGCGGTATGGATATCGAAAAGATCAATAAGTTGGGCATTAGCACACTAAAAGCTGATTTCGAGCTTATTGATGCTATCCGAACTAAATCTGAGCTTGCTGCTGTAACCGGGCAACTTCACCGCCAAGGAATCCACCCTTGCTTTTATTTGTATGCTGGTGCCGATATGAAAAATGCCGGAATTGTCATTGCTAATATTTACCAGGCAGGGCTTGGTTTACCTGAACGTGACTACTACCTGGATACCGATGAACGCTCGCTGGAAATACGACAGGAATATGAGCAACATATTGCCCAGATGCTTGAGCTATCGCAGGAAACAGCCGGAGACGCAAAGCTTATGGCCAAAAATATCCTGGCACTTGAAACAGACATGGCCGGCCATATGCTTAGCCGTGTTGAAAGCCGTGATCCCAATCGCACATACAACAAAATGAGTTTGGAGGCCTTGCAGCAGATAAGCCCCAATTTTGATTGGGAGTCCTATTTTACTGCCATCGGCTATACCGATCCCAGCGATTTGAATGTACGGATGACAGAACACATCAAAGGACTCAATCAACTGATTGAAACCCATGAGCTGGACAGCTGGAAAGCCTATTTAAAATGGCATGTGTTAAGCAATTCGGCAAGTTATTTGAGTGAGGAAATCGTTCAAAAGAACTTTGATTTTTTCGGCACCTTTCTTTCTGGAAGTTTAACCATGCAGCCACGCTGGAAACGGGTGCTTAACCGCACTTCATCAGCTTTGGGCGAGGGAATAGGACAGTTATATGTTGAGAAATATTTTCCACCCGAAGCCAAAGCCCGTATGGAAAAACTAGTTGCCAATCTAAGGATCTCCTTGCAGAACCGCATCAATCAGCTTGACTGGATGAGCGCAGTAACCAAAGAAAAAGCTCAGGAAAAACTGGCCGGGATGAACCTGAAAGTTGGTTACCCTGATCAATGGATTGACTACAGCCCACTGCAGGTATCAGCAGACAGCTATTTTGAAAACATCCGCGCTGCCATTGCCTTCGATTTTGATCGTGATATAGCGAAAATAGGGAAAGCTGTTGACAAAGGCGAATGGCATATGACACCACAAACAGTAAATGCCTATTACAGCCCTACAATGAATGAAATCGTGTTTCCGGCGGGCATTTTGCAGCCTCCGTTTTTCAATCTCAATGCTGATGATCCGGTGAATTATGGAGCTATTGGCGTTGTCATCGGCCATGAAATGACACATGGATTTGATGATCAGGGCAGAAAATACGATAAGGATGGTAACCTCAACAATTGGTGGCTTGACACTGACAGCGAACTATTTGACGAAAAAACAAAACAATTGGTCGTGCTTTATGATAGATTTGAGGTTTTGGAAAATAAAACCGTCAACGGCAAGCTTACATTGGGCGAAAACATTGCCGATCTCGGTGGGTTGCACATCGCCTGGGATGCCATGAATTTGGCTGCTGAGGAGCAAAAACAGGAAACTATTGACGGTTTCACACCCGAACAGCGTTTCTTTATGGCCTATGCCCAAATCTGGCGCTCAAATATCCGTGAGAAATCGTTACTCAGAAACCTGCAGGAGGATGTACACAGCCCGGCATTGGCGCGTGTGAATCGCCCTGTATTTAATATGGATCAATTCTACGAAGCCTTCGCTATAAGCCCCGAAAACAAACTCTATATTCCCGCCGAAGAAAGAGCCAGAATTTGGTAAGTCAATGAACGCTTGCTATTAGCCTGCAAAATATACGATCAGGTTTTGATGAAAAAGGCTTAGAGCCCAATTTGTCAGCCTTTAGAATTGGTATTATTTTGCAGGCTTAGTATTTTGTTTTGACCAGTTTATTTTGCACGAACCAATTCCGTTCTAAAGGTCGGTTATTGTTTATTTGAAAGTGGTAGACGGCTATAAAAAAAATGAGTTTTAGAAATCAATTTATTAAACGTAGCCTTTTATTTATTATTCGCTATTGATTAAAGCAGATGAACACTTTACCTTTAGGGGCTTAAACCGCCTAAAATATCCGGACTATGAAAAAACATCTACTTTTGATTACCATTTTGCTGTTTGGATGGAGCAGCATCATCGCACAATCCATGCGCCACATAGGCCATCCACAAAATTTTGAAGTCCTCAATACCAATCCTGTTCAAACAAAATCTGTACAGAATTATTCTGATAGCTTCGAAGATTACACCAACTTTTCCATCAATTTTAGTCCATGGACTTTGATTGATGTTGACGGCAGCGAAACCTATGGTTTTGAAGGCATTGATTTCCTTAATGAATACGCACCGATGTCATTCATTGTTTTCAATCCTGCTGCAACGGAACCAGCCATGACAGATGATGATGCTATTCAGCCCCATTCGGGCAGTAAATTTGCTGCCTGCTTTGCCAGCGTCACCCCTCCAAACAATGACTGGATCATCAGCCCTGAAGCTGATTTGGGGACTAACTCAAGTCTATCATTTTGGGTTAAGTCGTACACTTCCGATTATGGACTGGAGCGCTATCGTGTAGGCGTTTCCACTTCAGGCACCGATCCGGGTGATTTTACGATTATCTCATCAGGAAGCTATCTTGAAGCCCCTGCTACGGCTTGGCAGCAGAAAACTTTCGACCTGTCGCAGTACGACGGACAAACTGTGTATATCGGCATACAATGTGTATCCAACGATGCCTTTATCTTTATGTTGGATGATATTGAAATCAGCACAGAAGCAGCTGAAGGCTCAACACTAACGGGCTATGTAACAGATGCTTCAACCGGATCTCCAATTGAAAATGCCCTCGTTAGTATTGCAGGATTATCCGCCACAACTGATATCAATGGAAACTACACCATTAATAATGTGCCCGAAGGCATGCTCACTGCTGATTTTGCTGCCAATGTTACCAGCGGAGAAGCACCCCTTAACGTCAACTTCTTTGACTATTCCAGCGATGGTTCACATACCGTAAGCTGTTCAAAAACGGGCTATACCACTTATGTGAACAACAATGTTGACATACCTGTAAATGGCACGCTGAATCTTGATATATCATTGTCGCCTACGCTAAATACTGGCCAGATGCGTTTTGTGCTTAACTGGGGCGCAACTCCGGAAGACCTTGATTCGCACCTGAGAACACCTGAAATTGAAGGATCAAGCTACCATGTATCCTATATGGACGAAGGCAGCGCTACCTCTGCGCCCTATGCAGCACTTGATGTAGATGATACAGATGGATACGGTCCCGAAACCATTACAATTTACGATATCTTTAGTGGAACCTACCAATACTATATACACAATTACTCTGAAGAACCCGCTATCACAACTTCGCAGGCTGTTGTTCAGATATACAATGACGCCGGATTATTGCAAACACTGCAAGTTCCAACAACAGGAACCGGTCTCTATTGGTATGTATGCGATGTAAACGGCAGCACTGGTCAGCTGACTATCCACAATGTGATTCAGGAAAATGAACCCGGAGCCACTACCAAAACAATATATCCGCCCAAAGTAAAACCGACAAGAGATGTGGTGTCCTGGCTTTGGAACTTTGGTGATGGCACTACCAGTACCTTGCAAAACCCATCACATACCTACACAACGGCAGGTTCTTATACTGTTTCGCTCACCGTAAGTAACGGTTCTGCATCCGATACAGAAACCAAAACCAATTACATTACAGTAACTGGCGGTGGTGGAGGCACCGGAACACTAACCGGTATGGTTACCGATGCGTTTAATGGTGAACCCATCGAAGGGGCAGAAGTTAGTGTGGCAGGTCTATCAACTTTAACCGATGCGAGTGGCAATTACCTCATCGAAAACATTCCTACCGGGATGCTCTATGCTGAATTTGTTGCCAACATTACCAGTGGAGAAGCACCGTTAAGTGTTAATTTCAGCGACCTCTCCAGCGATGGCGCCAATACAGTTAGCTGTTCAAAAACCGGCTATACGACCTATATTAATAATCAAGTTGCCATACCCGATGGCGGTTCGCTAACACTTAACATTTCACTCTCGACCACGCTTGCAGAAGGACAGATGCGTTTTGTCATTAACTGGGGGCCAGATCCCAGTGATTTGGATTCACACTTGAAAACGCCTGAAATTGAAGGAAATAATTATCATGTTTATTATAGCGATCCCGGAAGTGCTACCGCAGCACCCTATGCAGCATTAGACCATGACATTACAAGTGGTTACGGTCCTGAAACCATAACAATTTATGATTTCTTCAGCGGAACCTATTATTACTATATTTACAAATATGCTGGCAATGGCGAAATAACCTCATCACAGGCTGTTGTTCAAATATATAATGATGCTGGTATTCTGCAGACACTGCAGGCGCCAACTACAGGAACAGGCCGCTATTGGTATGTTTGCGATGTAAACGGCAGCACCGGTCAGCTGACGATCCACAATGTGATTCAGGAAACAGAGCCCGGAAACACAAAAGCTACGGTTTACCCTCCCAAAGAAACGACACCTGCCAAAGATATCATTTCGTGGCAATGGAATTTTGGAGATGGCAGCACCAGCACATTGCAAAATCCTACGCATACCTATATGCAAGCAGGCGTTTATACCGTTACGCTTACGGTTGATAATGGTACTACATCTGATTCCCAAACCAAAACAGACTACATTAATGTAACAGGATCAGCCGGAACAGGATCTCTTACAGGAATGGTTACCGATGCTTTGACGGGTGATCCTGTTGAAGGCGCAGAAGTTAGCGTAGCTGGCTTATCAGACATAACTGATGCAGAAGGTAATTACCTCATTGATAATGTTCCAATTGGAACACTCAGTGCAAATTTCAATGCCAATCCAACCAGCGGTCAGTCGCCACTATTGGTGAATTTCTTTGATCAGAGTACCGAAAACAGCAGCACAGTAACTTGCTCCAAAACGGATTACAATACCTACTCCAACAATCAGGTTATAATTCCGCAGGATGGTACACTTACGCTGAATATTTCACTGTCGCCAACACTTGCTACCGGGCAGATGCGTTTTGTGCTCAACTGGGGAGCCGATCCCCGCGATTTGGATTCGCATCTCAACACACCCGAAATAGAAGGCAATACGTATCACATTTATTACAGCGATCAGGGAAGTATTGAATCAGCGCCTTATGCCGCTCTTGATCATGATATTACCAGCGGATACGGCCCTGAAACCATGACAATATATGAAAAGTTTCCAGGTACTTATCAATACTATATCTACAAATACGCCGGTGATGGCCCGATTACGGCTTCACAAGCAGTCGTGCAGATTTATGGTCAAAATGGTTTGCTGCAAACCTTGCAGGTACCCACCAATGGTACAGGCGATTACTGGTATGTATGCGATATCAACGGAAGTACAAGCCAGCTAACCATACGAAATGTGATTCAGGATAATGCTCCGGGTAATGTAAGATTTGAAATGCCTGAAAAAACCCGTAATCCGCTTACCATTACTTCCTGGCTCTGGAACTTTGGTGACGGGAATACAGCCAGCATACAAAATCCGACCCATACCTATTCAGTAAACGGCACTTACACCGTCAGCCTTACTGTTACCGACAACAATGGATACAGCAACACCGAAACCAAGACCGCCTTTATTCAGGTTGGCCCTCAAAGCCTGGATGAGCAGGAAGTGGCGCTGTTGAAAATCTATCCGCAGCCAGCTGACAATCAAATCACCATTGAGTCAGAAGAGGCCATCCAACAAATCAGAATCACTGATTTGAGCGGTAAATTATTGTTACAAAAACAATTTGATACAAAAAAAATAACGCTAAATGTTGATTTTCTAAAAAATGGCGTATATTTGATCCTTGTTGATACCGAACGAGGTATGATTTTCAAAAAGATTACCGTGAGGTAAAGCAACCATTTAATCAATCCAGCCGTGGGCCGATCCCTGATCAGCCCGCGGTTTTTTATTTCTGGAATAGTAAAATTTCAAAAAATAAATAAGCCTAAAACCGTATATTTGTCACCAATCTATTAATCAGCTTTTATGATTGATTCGATAGCTCAATATTTTAACTTTCTTACCCCAGTGTTGGTTCTATTACAGCACCTTACTATCTTATTCAAAATACCTTAAAAAAATGAGTATGAAAAAAGCAGGCATAATTCTTCTGGGCTTCCTTCTCAGCATTAACCTTATCCATGCGCAGCATCTGGAACCCAACAACAAGATACCCATCGACCCAACGGTAAAAATCGGGCAACTTGAAAACGGTCTTGTTTATTACATCCGTCACAATACCATGCCCGAAAATCGGGTAGAAATGCGCTTGGTCACCAATGCAGGCTCCATCCTTGAAGATGATGATCAGCAGGGGCTGGCGCATTTTGTGGAGCATATGTGTTTTAATGGCACGAAAAATTTCAACAAAAACGAACTCATCAATTTTCTGGAAAAATCCGGCGTGCGCTTCGGAGCCGACCTGAACGCTTACACCAGTTTTGATGAAACTGTGTATATGCTGCAGCTGCCTACCGACAGACAAGGGCTGATTGATTCTGCCTTTATGGTGCTCAAAGACTGGGCACATCAGGTAAGCTTTGATCCCAATGAAATTGACAAAGAGAGAGGCGTGATACGCGAAGAGTGGCGCATGGGCTTAGGTGCCGACGACCGGATGCGTAAAGCTTACTTCCCGGTGATCTTTAACAACTCGCGCTATGCTGAACGATTGCCTATTGGCCTGATCGACATCATTGATACAGCACATTACGAGCGTTTTACCACTTTTTACAAAGATTGGTACAGACCTAATCTGCAAGCCGTTATTGTGGTTGGCGACATCGACATTCAAATGGCAGAAGAGAAAATAATCAGCCATTTTTCGCCCATCAAAAATCCTGAAAACCCAAAAGAGCGTGTTAAATATGATATCGAGGGAAACAAGGAACCCCTGATTGCCATTGCTACCGATAAAGAAGCCACACGCAGCACTGTGATGATGTTTTACAAGCATCCCAAAAAGGAAACGCTTACAATAGGCGATTACAAGGAAAAACTTGTTCAACAGCTATACAGCTATATGATCAGCAATAGACTGAGGGAAATAAGTCAAAAACCAACATCACCGTTTATTTATGCATCAACTTTTTATGGTGGCTTTTTGGGCAGGGCATCAGATGCCTATTCCTCCTATGCGGGTGCTAAAGAAAATCAGCTGGAAGAGTCGCTTGAGGTACTCATCAGCGAAAACGAACGCGTAAAACGCTATGGATTTACGCCAACAGAGCTGGAACGCGTAAAAAAAGAGCTACTCAACAAGCTCGAACAACAAGCCAAAGAAAAGGATAAAACGCCATCCTCCTCTTTTGTTAGAGATTATACCAGTCATTTTCTGGAAAATGAACCTATTCCCGGCATTGAAAACGAGCTCATCATGGCACAGGAACTGATTCCACAAATTAGCGTTCAGGAAATCAACAGCAAAGCTATCGACTGGATCACCGAAGAGAATATGGTGGTGGTGATCACAGCTCCGGATAAGGAAGACGTTAATGTACCTAACGAAAAACAAATCTTAGAAGTCATTCAAAAATCGAAAAACGCCGAATTGACTGCCTGGGTTGATAGCTTTAAGGATGAACCTTTGCTAGACAAAAACCTGAAAGGAAGTAAGACAAGCACACAACATACCGATGAGAAGCTGGGCATAACAAGCCTGGAGCTTGAAAACGGCATCAAAGTCATCCTCAAGCCAACCGATTTCAAAAACGACGAAATTTTAATGTCAGCCTATGGCTGGGGAGGAACTTCGCTTTTTGATGACGAAGATGCTTTTGCTGCCAGCAGCATAGCCCGCGTGATTGCCGCCAGTGGCATGGGCAATTTCAGCAAATCGGACCTGGAGAAAAAACTCAGTGGCATCAATGCCAGTGTGCAGGTGTATATCGATGATATTCAACAAGGGCTAAATGGCAATGCCAGTCCCGAAGACTTTGAAACACTGCTCCAGTTGGTTTATTTACATTTTGAAGGTGCGCGACACGATCAACAGGCTTTTGATGCCTATATTTCTCAGCAGCAAAACCAGTTTAAATTTATGCGTTCCAATCCGCAAATGGTATTTTATGATACCTTATACAAGCTGGCCACATCGAATAGTCCGCGCTTCACGATGATCCCTACTGATAAGCAGCTTCAGGGTCTTGAAGCCGACAAAATTTATGCCATGTACGACCAGCTTTTCGGAACGGCAGACGGCTTCACTTTTGTGTTTGTAGGCAATATTGATGTCGACACCATAAAACCCTACCTGGAAAAATACCTCGGCAGCCTGAACACAAGCAGCGAAGCACACAAATGGATCAACAGGAGCCCTGCATTCCCCGATGGGATTACCGATGTTGAAGTTTTTGCCGGAGCCGAGCACAAGAGTATGGTAGCCTTAATGATGAAAGCTCCTTTCGAATGGTCGGCAGCTAACCGCCTGCACCTGGCACAGATGATGAAGGTGCTTTCGATTAAGCTGCGCGAAAACCTGCGCGAAGATCAGGGTGGTGTTTATGGCGTTGGTGCACGGCAAAGCAACAGCAAATATCCTGAATCTGACTACACCATCACGATCAACTGGGGAACCAATCCCGAGATGGTTGACACCCTGACAAATGCTGTTTTCTTTGAAATGAACCGCCTGATCAACGAAGGCCCAACACCAGAGGACGTTGCCAAAGTGCGAGAAACGAGCATTCGTGAGCGCGAAACCAATGAGAAACAAAACCGTTTCTGGCTCAACAGCATCAAGTTTGCCGAACAATTTGAGATTCCTTTGATCAACTTTGAAGAGTTTCGCGATAAAATTCAGGCTGTTACTGCTGAAGAAATCCAGCAAGCTGCCCGTGAATATCTAAAAACAGACCATTATTTAAGGCTGGTTCTCAAACCCGAAGCGATGCGACCTGATGGCGATGCTGCCAGCAATTAGCCGTTTATAAACACTTTTTAATCAGGCTCCGGAAAACACCTCTTTGTCAGGTAGATTTCGGAGCTTGTTTTTTTGGATCCTACTACTAGATTCAATTGTAAATGAAAGCAATACGTTTTTCGCCTCAATACGATCTGGTAAGAGCAAAAAAATCGATTGAGAAAAAATCATGTACATTTGCCCCAAATAATCAACTATGAAGAGCCTGTCACGCCTGATACTTCGACTTACCGGCTGGAAAATCAATGGGGAAATGCCCTCACATATTCAGAAATGTGTAATTCTGGCCGCGCCGCATACCAGCAACTGGGATTTCTTTTATGGTAGGTTAGCATACTTCATTTTGGGCGTTCCTGTTAAGTTTTTGATAAAAAAAGAATCCTTTCAAAATCCTTTGGGCGGGCTGTTAAAAAAGTTAGGTGGTATCCCTGTTGATCGTGGCAGGCACACCAATCTGGTAGAAAATATTGCCCGGCTTTTTCACACCCAAAAGCAGTTAAACGTTGTGATCACACCCGAAGGCACCCGCAAGCTGGTTAAGGAATGGAAAAAGGGTTTTTATTATATCGCTTTGAAAGCCAATGTCCCTATCGTTCTGGGTTTCCTTGATTATGACAAAAAAGAAGCCGGTTTTGGTCTTGTAATTTATCCCAGCGGCGATTTTCAGAAAGATCTTACTGCTATTGAAACATTTTACCAGGACAAGACCGCTAGATACCCTGAAAATTTCAATCTGAGTCCACAAAACAGATTACTTAGAAAACAACGAGCTTCTTAGCTATAAAAAAGGCTGCTACAATCCATTATAATTCCTAAATTTGCAACCGTTTTAACCCTTCAACAGGAGAGATGGCAGAGTGGTTGAATGCGGCGGTCTCGAAAACCGTTGTCCGTCATTGGCGGACCGGGGGTTCGAATCCCCCTCTCTCCGCAGCCTTTTTGGATGCCCGCGTAGCGGTCATCTTACAATTAAGCCCGCAAGCCAAGCCATAGCTTGAGCTTACGGGCTTAATTGTAAGATGTTTGTCCGACAGGACGCAGCCAAAAAGGCTGAACCTCCCCCCTCTTGGGATCAGCGTAGCTAATCATTACAAATTATTCAGCGCTAGAAAACATAGGCTTCTGCAACATGCCTTAGCTTGAGCTTACGGGCTTAATTGTAAGATGGTTGTCCGACAGGACGCATCCAAAAAGGCTGAACCTCCCCCCTCTTGGGATCAGCGTAGCTAATCATTACAAATTATTCAGAGCTAGAAAACATAGGCTTCTGCAATATGCCATAGCTTGAGCTTACGGGCTTAATTGTAAGATGTTTGTCCGACAGGACTGAGAGAACCTTAAAAAAA
Source organism: Bacteroidota bacterium (assembly GCA_018830105.1). Taxonomy (GTDB): domain Bacteria; phylum Bacteroidota; class Bacteroidia; order Bacteroidales; family F082; genus UBA5536. Next base: position 55,098 of record JAHJTC010000004.1, on the reverse strand, counting down.
AAACGGTTCTGATTCTTTTGGAGATTTCTCCTCCTTCGTCGTCGAAATGACAGTTGGTGGTTGCGGGGTTTGTCGCTCCGGCTGAATTTCTGGCTTCAGAAACGGACTATCAATTACTCCTGCTCACAGACCTCACTCACAAATGAACCATTTCATTTATCTTTGTGGCATTAAACTTCACAATTATGCGCATTTTAATTCTCAACGGCCCAAATCTTAACCTTACCGGATCGCGTGAAACATCGCATTACGGTCATGAGACTTTTGAGAGCTATATTCTACAGCTATTCAAGCTGTTCCCTCAGGCAAAAATTGTTTTCAAGCAGTCCAATATAGAAGGTGAACTGATAAACATCCTGCATGCAGCGACACACGAATTTGACGGAGTGGTATTTAATCCTGCCGCCTATAGTCATACCTCCATTGCTCTGGCTGATGCAATTCGTGCTATTAATATTCCCGTAGTTGAGGTTCACATGAGTAATATATTTTCACGGGAACATTACCGCAAACATTCCTATACGGCAGAGGCAAGCCTTGGTACACTGGCAGGTTTTGGCATGGAGGGATACCGCATGGCGGTGGATTTTCTGCTTAGGAAAAGTCTTTAGTTTTCAAGGCAGAGTAGTGCTTCTTCTTCAGGATAAAGTGCTCAAAAACAATATTCTTCTGGTAAATCCGGCTCACGGCCTGCGGATGGATCATGCTTCTTTTCTTGCGCAGTTGTGGAAGCTTACGGTAAAAATGCAGGTGCGCCCGCATCACTGCGAAAAAATCAGCCAGGCCGGCCTGAAACAAAAACTTCAAGCTCGCTACTCCATCCAGGAACAGGCGCAGTAATATTATTTTGACCAACTGATCTTGCGGAAGATTTTTGTACAATAAAGATAGGTTGTTCCTGAAATTTAAATACGTTTTTCGGTATGATTTTTTTGGCAAAGTGCCCCCGCCGATATGATAAACCGCAGATTTTCCGGTGTACATGATCTTATATCCCTGATTTTTCATCCGCCAACAAAAATCTATCTCTTCCATATGGGCGAAGAAGCTGTCGTCGAGACCACCGTATTGATGGTATAGATCGGCCCTGACAAACATACAGGCACCACTGGCCCAAAACACCTCCATGTCGTCATCATACTGTCCGTTGTCTTCTTCAACTTGCTGAAAAAGACGTCCTCTGCAAAAAGGATAACCAAACTTATCAATAAATCCACCTCCGGCACCGGCATACTCAAAAAACGCCGGTTGTTCCAGCGAGCGAATTTTTGGCTGACAAGCTGCGATCTGCTTGTCAGATTCCATAAGCGCGATCACTGGTTCTATCCAATGCGGCGTTACCTCGATATCCGAGTTTAACAGCACATAATAATCAGCCTCAATCTGCTTTAAAGCCAAGTTATAACCGGTGGAAAAACCAAAATTTCCGGCGTTCTCAATGAGTCTTATCTCAGGATAATGCGATTGTAAAAAACTGACTGAATCATCAGTGGAAGCATTATCAGCTATCACCAGCTCGGCTACTTCGCTACTGTAGGCAATCACATTGGGAAGAAAGCGTTCCAGAAAAAACTTCCCGTTAAAGTTAAGGATTACAACAGCAACTTTAGGCATAAGCTTGGATGTTGTTTCGTTGGTGCTTCCAGCGTCGATGCGACCAAAGCCAGTTGGCAGGGTTATTAACTATTGTTTGCTCCAGTAAACGCGCATAACGTTCTGTAATATAATTTGTTGAAGTAATTTTCGGATCGGTGGTAATAGGTGTGATAACCAGCTTATAATAGCCTCTTTTTACCCTTCTATTCTCCAGGAAAACAACCGCATAATCCAGCGCTTTTGCCATCTTTTCAAGGCCATTAAAAAAAGGTGTTTCCTGGTTCAGAAAATCCGTCCAGTAATCCTGGTCCTTACCCGATGGACTTTGATCGCCGAGTATGACCACGGCATTCAGTTTGTCGTTCAGCTGTTTTAATGAACGGTAAGCCGTTTTGGATTCAATAAGTGTTAAAGCCCCCTTACCCGCGCGGATTGCTTTTACGAAATCATCAAAATAAGGATTTGAAAGTCTCTTGTACATAGCCACCGGCCTGTGCTTTAACGACAAATGCAGCGCACGGCTGAACCACTCCCAGTTGCCACAATGTCCAAGCGCTAAAAAGACGCTCTTATTGTCGTTGGCCAATTGATTTAAAAGTTCCGGGTTTTCGAAAGTAATCCTTTCTGCTAACTCCTGTTCAGAAATCTGTGTCATCTTTATATATTCTACCAACAAATCCGATAGCTGGTGATAAAATTGTTTTTCAATACTACGAAGTGCTTTCTTTGATTTTTCTGGAAAGCTAAACGACAAATTCCTCCGAACAACCTGTAAGCGGTACCGCAGGATATAATAAGCGATAACATACACGATATCAGCCAGTAAATACAATAGCCGCATAGGTAAAAAACCCAGTAACTGGGCAATAGAACGTATAAACAGGAAACCGATTTTTTTCATACCAGTACTTCGCGCTGAAGGCCAGTGTTGTGTCAACATTAATCTAGCCGATCCAATCTTGTTCTTTTCTCTTCGATGTGCAAAATAAAACTTCTACATTGTTTTGCTATGCGCAGTATTTCTATATTGACCTGAGAAAAAATTGCTGCGACCTGACCGACTTTATAACATTGACATTACACCAATAAACAAGCAACAAAGGTAAGTGCATTTTTCGAAATACAAAAGCCACATTCAGATCTTGTAAACAGCTGAAATACTGGTATTTTCAATAAAAAGTTGCGACTATCTAGGCTGGCTATAATTTCTTGAGGCCTCATTTCCCCAGGTCTCCTGCGGTGCTGTTTCATCAATGCTATTCGGATCCCAGGTTCTTTTGTAAATATCGAGCTGCCAGCGATAATTAGCCAGTTCGCCAAGTGCATCGGAATGAATCAGCACAAAATCATTGGTAACCATATCTTTTGTAGTGAAAACAAAGCGTTTATTGCGTTGGTTTCCAAGGGTATAATACTGCCAAATTTCGTAAGGATAAGCACCTGGTTCATTATAACTCTCCATCATATGATTGGGCGGGCCATATTTAAGATAAACCCTGCCCCGATCTGTTGCATAACCTCTTTTTGTAGGTGTTTTGTAGGCTGCGTTAACTTTTTTCACCTCATAGTGGTATTGTCTCCAGGCATCTTCGGGGTCGCCGTAATTTCGGGTAAGCCAGAAATTATAAAAAAACTTTTTCATCATTTCTTCATCAGCTGTTTCCGTGAGGTTAAACATATAATCCCGTTCAGCCTCAGCGGATATTGGTTCCAGCGATTTAAGAAAATCTCTCAGGGTATCACCTCCGGCCAACTTGTCAACAAAAGTATTGTTGATGTTTACCGAACTCAAATCGTTCATCTTAAGCTGCTGCTTTGGGTTGGATCGTCTTAAAAACACGCGGTTATCGGCAACAATTTTATTTTCTCTGTCGCGAATTTCCATCACCAGGCTGTAATTTCCCGAAGGCAGTTCGCTGATTTCAATGGCCGTAAATACAACGTTAACTTCTTTAGCATCCAAGCGTTTACGAAACAAAAAATTATCCATTATTTTGCCGCTCTCATAGGACTCCAGGTAATAGTTCAACAGAAATTTTCCGTCAGCGCCAAATTGTTTTGTCGTATTGTACACCTCTGCATAAAAGGTGATCAGATTCATGGATTCGGGATAAAAGGCATACACCATAGGCACCAGATCGAAGCCGTTTTTGGTAAGCACAGAAGTTTTATCAGTTTTTTCGTAACTCTCAATTAGTTGGATGCCCGAAAGTGAAATTTTATCTTTCGGGAAATCGAGTAAAATGGTTTCGGTAGCAATAAAGGGAGGCTCTGAGGGATTATTAATATCGGCGATAGAAAGTTCGAAGGTGTATTCGCCCCTGGGCAGCGCAAAACGCTGCTGATCAATAAAACCAAAATCAATTTGTGAGGTGTCCTGCACCAGCTGACTATGGAGTGCGTACTTGGCATAATCTACAACAGAATCAGCCTGCTTAAAAATCATGATTATTTCCAGACTCGCTCTAAAGCTGCCTGGGTCGCTTTCCTTGAAAAACACACTATTGCCATCTACAGCAAGATAGGTTTCAATATAAGGTTCACCATCCGGGGCATTAAAAGTGGCATACGAAAGGTAAGCCCGCATGCTTTTTGGCGCTGCGAAGCTGCTGCTTAAGGAGAGTAGAAATAACGCAAGGAAAATAAATACTTTATTCATAATCAGTTTGTTAAATGGTAGTAACACTAGTTTTCAAGCCTCAAAAAAAAATTGACTTGAACTATACAAAGATAACATCAAAATATTAAAATTCAAGTCATTGCCAGCTAACGGTAAATACTTGCCAGTTTTGGGCGATCAGATACATCCGGCAGGCTGTTGTTAGAAGGACTGTAACGCCCACCTAAAATACTTGATTTTTTGCGTGAAACTATTTTGCGATCCGATTTTTTTTATACTTTTGCAGCGGAGAAATGGCAGAGCGGTCGAATGCGGCGGTCTTGAAAACCGTTGAGGTGCAAGCCTCCGGGGGTTCGAATCCCTCTTTCTCCGCCAAAGTCAGTAAAATGACGACAAACCACCGAAAACTGCACGTTTTTGGTGGTTTTTTTATTGCTGAATTCAAACAAATCTTCCGCAATTCAAGTCTTATCTGGGTATATGAGCGATGGTTTGAGTGTTTTCATTGCCGCTACCTCAAGTGAATTAAAACATTCAGGCATGCGATTAATTCGTATTATACCATAATGTCGGATTTATTCATTAAATAATTAATATAAGCGGTATTCGTGAGCTCGTTATCACCCTGTTTTTCGTTATGCTCATAGTTAAAACAGTCATCCCGAAGTATTGAGACTCATTGATTACAAATACTTTGCGGTTCCTTCCTGTCTGCTGGTAGATCTGACGGTCAGGTTTATCTGCTGAAGGCAGACAGGCTCGAACCCGAACATTATGAATCATCCACTGGACTTTATGGGCGGATACTAATTGAGGATTTATAGATAATCTTGGGAATAAGCATGTCAAAAAATTTTAAACCTTTAAAAAATAAACATAACTTAGGTTGTAGTTCTTCCAAAACTCGGCAGCCCCTTTCAACAGCCTGAATCAGCTAAAAAGTTTACCGCTGGAATTAATCTAAATTGTCCGTGGTCCAAAAAAATAACCCAAAAAAAACTTAGGTCTCAGACAAAGGGCTTAAATTTATCGACTGAAATAGTAACCTAATACAGATTGTAACGTACAAAAGTTTAGTAAATTCAATTTGTAATAAATAGGAGGCGCGTTTTGTCCACACCGTTACGATCGCACATATTTTAACAGATCCTGACGCGACAACAAAATACCAATTCTATTTAAAATGTTTTAAATCAGGTTGTTGTTTCATGAAAAAGAAACAAACAAAAGAATAGAACCAAAATTTTGTATCATGGGGGACACAAAAATTTTTGCGGTTGTAAAGACTTCACTTGCACTGCTTTTCGGACTTTTTATCACTACTTTTTCCAATCAGGTCATGGGGCAATGCCCAACAGCAAATGCAGGTGTCAATGCCAGTGTTTGCGCTGATGACACCTATCAATTAAATGGAACCATCGAGTTTGCCAATGCATTTTTTTGGACACACAACGGATCCGGTAATTTAATTAATGAAACTACAGCCACTCCAACTTATGTACCCGGGGGTAGCGATCTGGATGGTTTTACGGTAACAATCACACTTTTTGCACAGCGGCCTGACGATCCCACCTGCACAGGAACTTATCAGGATCAGATGGAACTGGAAATTGTGGCTGCACCCGCAGCCGATGCCGGTCCAACTCTTGAGGTTTGTGCCGGAAACAGTGTTGTCATCTCAGGTGCTACAGCACAACACTATAGTGCTGTTCAATGGGAAGTGGTGGCTCCAACATCCGGTTCCTTTAATAATAACGCACTTCTTAACCCCACTTTTACCCCCAGCGCCAGTGACATTACGCGTACGTTTGCCGAAGTGATTTTAGTTGCTCAGGGCAACGCACCTTGCAGCCCTTCTGATGCTTCACTTTTACGGATCAACATCACTCCCCCGCCAACAGCAGATGCAGGCCTGAACCAACAAAGCTGCGGAACAGCCGCCGTTGTAATCAGTGGTGCTACAGCAACAAACGAAATTTCTTATGCGTGGACAAGCAGCGGCAGCGGCAGTTTTGATGATGCCACAGCGCTAGCACCTGTCTATACCCCATCAGCAGCTGATGTTGTTGCTGGAAGCGTGATCCTCACATTTACGGTAACCGGCGATGGCACCTGTGGTGATGTATCTGATACTAAAATTCTCACCTTATTAAATGGTGCAACAGCTGATGCAGGAGGAAATGATGAAAGCTGCGTCACAAGTGCTTATACTTTCAGCGGTGGGCAGGCCAGTGTTACGAATGCTTCTTCCCTGCTGTGGACTCACAATGGCAACGGAAGCCTGAGCAATGCCACTACCCTTACCCCCACTTATACCCCTGCCTCAAGTGATGCCGGAAACACAATAACACTTACACTTACAGCAACTTCCACAGCTCCATGTTCCAATCAGGTTAGTGATGCCATGCAACTGACAATATTAGCTGAACCAACTGCAGATGCCGGTTTGGATGTTGATATTTGTGAAACCACTGCCAGCATTCAAGTTTCCGGTACGGCAAGTAATGCTTCGGCTGTAGAATGGACTACAACCAATGGAACAGGAACCATTCAAAATGAAACAACACTCTCTCCAACCTATTTAATTGATGCAGCAGATATTATAAGGGGTACTGTCAGGCTCAGGCTTGAAGCCTTTGGACAAGGCAACTGCGGAAGCGATATTGATGAGATGACCATCAGAATACAGCAGGCACCTGCTGCCTTTGCCGGAGCGGACAGAAACAGCTGTGCCGGAAGCAGCATTACCATCAACGATGCAACTGCCTCAGATTATGATAATGTATTGTGGCAGATTGTTAATGGCTCAGGCACTATACTTGCGGGTACCGAAACAACACTTTCGCCCGTTTACCAGTCTGTGTTAGCTGATGGAGGCACCACAGTCAGGCTAAGTCTTACTGCCGAACCCATCAATGGCTGTTCTACAGATGCGGTAGATTATATAGATATAACAGTATTTAATAGTCCTTCAGTAAATCTGGATTTTCCTGCTGCAGAGAATTGCGAAACGACAGCTTTTGACCTTGCTGATGTTAATCCTCAAGCCAGCAATTACAGCACCTTGCTGTGGACCAGCAGTGGCAACGGAACTTTTGATGACCCCGGAATTCCCGAACCCCTTTACACGCCCTCAGCGGCAGATGTTGCATCAGGAATGGTAACTTTAACGCTAACGGCTGATCCAATTGCACCCTGCACTGCTACAGCCAGTGCAAGCCTTGACCTGACCCTGATTGAAGAACCAACAGCTTCTGCAGGAGCTGATCAAACGATCTGCGAAACGGGCACTACAACAATCAACGGATCCGCCTCCAATGCCGCCGGCATCTTATGGACTACCAGTGGTGATGGTACATTTACAGGTGCCGACACACCGACCCCTGTTTACACGCCCGGAGCAGCAGATATTGCTACCGGAACAGCCAATCTGACTATCACGGTGCAGCCCATTGCACCCTGCGCTGTTGCCGCCTCAGATATGATGCAGCTCACCCTTACTCCGGCTCCTGTTGCAGATGCCGGTGCTGATGATGTGATGTGTGATGGAGATGTTCTCGCCTTAAATGGCTTTGCCGATAATTATAGCAGCTTTGTTTGGTCTTCAACAGGAAACGGAACCTTTACTCCTGCAAACTCCCTCACCCCCAATTTTACGCCAAGCGCATCGGAAATTGCCGCCGGAACAACCGTTATCACACTAAGGGCAACCGGTAATTCCCCTTGTAATGTGCCTGTTACTGATCAGGCTACCATCACCATCAATGCGGGACCAACCGCTGATGCAGGCCCTGACAGAACCATCTGTCAAACTGGTGCCATCCTCAATGCAACCGCAACAAATTATGCCAGTTTGCAATGGACAACAAGTGGCGATGGCAGCTTTAGTGATGCCAATGCCGAAGATCCAATTTATAGCCCCGGGCCAACGGATATCGGCAGCAGTGTGGTACTAACACTTACCGCCAATCCTAACAACCCATGTGCAGCTTCTGCTGTTGACCAGGCCATTATTACCATCGAAGCACAGCCACAGGTAGTAGCCTTTCCGGGAGGAAGCGATGCTATATGCGAGACCACGGCATCTTACTCCTTAGCTACTGCGACAGCCATTAACACCAGCTCGGTGTTATGGACTACAAGCGGTGATGGCACGTTCTCCAACAACGCCATTACCAATCCTATTTATTATCCGGGAGCAACAGATATTAACAACGAATTCGTAGATCTTACGTTAACAGGCTACAATGCCCCCTGCAACAGCGCCTCAAGCACAATGCGTCTGACAATTTCAAATAATCCAGAAGCTGATGCAGGTCCTAACCAGACCATTTGTGTGGATGATCTTGTTGTGCTCAATGGTGCAACCGCTGACAATTACAACACCATTACCTGGTCCAGTGTAACAGGTACAGGAACTTTTAGTGATCCTAATATTATCAATCCGATTTATTCGCCGAGCAATGCTGATTACCTGGCCAATTCGGTCACGTTAAGACTAACAGCAACTGCCGAAGCACCCTGCGTAGGAATAATAACCTCTGACATCATTATTTATATTACACAGCCACCATTAGTGGATGTGGGAATCGGGTCGGACGACATCTGTGAAGACGAAACTTATACCATTACTACTGCAACCGCATCCAATTACGATGCCCTGCAGTGGAGTTCCAACGGCAACGGCAGCTGGGTCAACGCGAACAACCTGGTGGCCACCTATACACCCGGCTCCAACGATATTATCAGCGGAAGTGTGGTTCTGCGACTTACGGCTACCCCCAACAGCCCTTGTAGCGTGGATGAATTCTCGGAGTTTACGCTCAATATACAGTCCTACCCTGAAGTGAATGCCGGTTCGGATCGCGAAATCTGTGAAGGCGAACAGCTGGTGATTAGCAACTCCACGGCAATAAACTACAGTAGCCTGATCTGGAATACTTCGGGCAGTGGAAGTTTTGATGACAACACCTTGATCCGTCCGGTTTATACACCCAGTGCTGCGGATATCGCTTCCGGAAATATCACCCTCACACTCACAGCAACCAGTATTGGCTCATGTAGTGGCACGGTAAGCGACGACATGACCCTGACTATTGATCCTGACCCCAGCGTTTCGGCGGGTGTTGATGCCACAATTTGTGGTAATGGCAACAGCCACCATCTGGCCGATGCTTCAGCCAATAACTATACCAGTCTGGTGTGGACCACTACCGGAGACGGCAGCTTCAGCAATGCCACCAATTTAAATCCAACATACACCCCCGGCACCACAGATATTAGCAGCGGTAATGTAACGCTTACCCTCACCGCCATCAAAACCAGTCCGTGCTACGAAACAACAAGCGATGACCTGATATTAACTATCGATCCGATGCCGGAAGCCAATGCCGGCCCCGATGCCGCTGTCTGTAATAATTCCGTTTACGCCTTATCAGGAGCCACGGCAACCAATGCGTCAGCCTATCAATGGACAAGCACAGGAACAGGAAGTTTCAACAACAGCAATTTGCTTAACCCCTCCTACACCCCAACTGCGGCCGATGTAGCTGCAGGTAGTGTTATACTGACCCTTACAGCAACAGGTTCAGCAAGTTGTGGCACCGACAGCCATAATGATGAAATGACCCTTAGCTTTTCACTTTCTCCATCGGTAGATGCAGGACCTGATGAAATCACCTGTGAAACCGGAATTATTATTACAAATGCTAATGCACTTAACTACAATCAAATCCAGTGGACCTCGTCGGGAAGCAGCGGGACTTTACTAAACCAAAATACCCTTACTCCCACCTACATCCCAAGCGCTGCAGATATCGTGGCCGGCAGTGTTACCCTTACGCTAACAGCAACTGCCAACACACCATGCGCTACTGCTGCTTCAGATGATCTGGTAGTGACGATACTTTCGAATCCTACTGCTAATGCAGGCATTGACGCCACCATTTGCGAAACCGACAACTACCTATTGAATGGAACAGTCTCTAATCATGCCTCTTACAGCTGGAGCAGTTCAGGTGACGGAAACTTCTTGAACAGTAATACACTTACACCGACCTATATTCCTGGTGTAAACGACATTGCATCCGGCAGCATAAACATAACGCTTAGCGCGCAATCAATAGCTCCCTGTGCCGATGATGCCACTGATCAAATGGTACTGACTATCCAACAGCTTCCTGTTGTTGATGCTGGACCTAATGCTACTATTTGCGAAAACAGCACACATACTACCAACGGCAGCTCAATAGCAAACGGCTATACTGCGCTGGTTTGGACCAGCACGGGAACCGGCAGCTTCGACAATCCCAATATGTTGAATGCAACTTATACCCCTTCGGCCAATGACATCAATCTGGGAAGTGTAAACCTTACTTTGACGGCTACCTCTACAGTGATCTGTGGCAATTTGGACGTATCTGATTTCCTAACCTTAAGTTTTGCTGAAGAAGCCACAGCTGATGCCGGAAGCTCTCCTACAATTTGTTCCAGTGCATCCTATACTGTAAATGATGCAACTGCTACCAATTATTCTTCCGTGTTATGGGTCAGCAATGGCGATGGCATCCTGACCAATGCCAACACCCTTACTCCTACCTATAGCCCCGGCCTAACCGATATTGAAAACGGATCGGCCATGCTTACGCTCACCGCCAATGGCAATGCCAGCTGTGGCGGAAGTGCAACTAGTCAGATGATAATCACCATTACGGCTCCTCCAACCGCCAATGCCGGTATTGACGGCAGTGTATGTGAAGGTGGAAACTATCAGCTCAATGGCACAGCAACAAATTACAGCAGTTACAGTTGGGCATCCAATGGTACGGGCAGCTTCGTGAATGCCGGAACCCTGACACCAACTTACATCCCTGATGCTGCCGATGCCGCTTCCGGCTCAGTTATCATTACACTCACCGCAGTAAACGGTGCTCCCTGTAATGAGACTGTAAGTGATCAAATGACACTTACAGTTACTGCCATCCCAACAGTGACAGCAGGCACAGATGCCACTATCTGTGAAGGAAACACCTACCTCACCTCAGGAGCAACAGCTACCAATCAGGCCGGATTATTGTGGAGTACTTCGGGAACAGGCACATTCACCAATCAAGCCAGTTTGTTAACTACTTATCAACCAAGTGCAGCAGATATTACAGCTGGTTCAGTTACTCTAACACTCACTGCCAGCAGCAATGCACCCTGTAGTGTAAACCCTTCCGATTCATTTGTCCTCACGATCACAGGAGCAGCAGTTGCAGATGCAGGCAATGATGAAACCACCTGCATAACCGATCAGCTTACGATAAACTCAGCCAGTGCTGCTGATTACAGCACGCTGAACTGGACACACAATGGTTCGGGCACCTTAATTGATGCCGGTACGATTAGTCCTACCTATGTTCCTGCAGCAGCGGATGCTACAGCAGGTTCTGTTATTTTGACCCTTAACCTCACCGGCAATAGTCCTTGTGGAAACACATCGGATCAGATGATCATTACTATTATTGACGGACCAACAGTGAATGCAGGCCCCGATGCAACAAGTTGCAGCAACAACTTCTACACCATAACCGGATTTACCGGAACAAACTACAGCAGCATCAGTTGGACTACAACAGGTACGGGTACTTTCTCCAATCCAACGATTTCTAATCCTGATTATCAAGCCAGCAATGCAGACCTACTTGCCGGACAAGTCACCCTTACGGCAACAGTTAGCGGTATAGCACCATGCAGCGGCAGTGCAAGCGACAGCTTTTTGCTTAGTTTTGCAGACGCCCCAACTGCCAGTGCCGGCGTAGATGTGGAAATCTGCGAAGGCAGTAACCTCACCATTAACACCGCAACAGCAACTAACGCAACAGCCTACAACTGGACTTCGTCAGGGACAGGTGTACTTACAAACAGTAACACGCTAAACCCAACCTACACTCCAAGTGCCAACGACATTTCGCTTGGATCAGTAAGCTTGACATTAACTGTTTCAGGTGAAGCTAATTGTGCTGACGCCGTTGATCAAATGGTGCTCAGCATTATCGCGTCTCCCGAAGCAGATGCCGGTAATGACGAAACAATTTGTGCTGGCGAAACACTGACCATTTCAACTGCATCAGCCACTAATTATGCTACACTCAGTTGGTCGGCCAGTGGAACAGGAACACTAAGCGGAGCCAATTCATTAACACCCTCCTATAATCCTTCAGCGGCTGATATCATCAGCGGTTCCGTTACACTTAGCCTTCAAGCCTTGCCTGATGCTCCATGCGCTGTGCCAGCAGTTTCAAGCATGAATCTTACGATCAACCCTGCACCAACGGCTTTTGCCGGTGCTAATGCAACAGTTTGTCAGCCAGGAAACTACACGATAACGGATGCAACAGCCACGAATTATTCAACAATTTCGTGGACCAGCAGCGGAACCGGAACATTCACCAATGGCACCAGCCTCACACCTACCTATGCACCTAGTGCCGCCGATTACCTAAGTGGATCAGTTACGTTGACACTTACCGTAAATGGCAGCGGACAATGCGCAGAAACCGCATCCAGCAGCATGATCCTGAGTTTGCAGGCAGCTCCTTTGGCCAATGCCGGTGCTGATGCCAGCATCTGTGAACAAAGCAGCTATACCATTTCCGGTGCAACAGCAACAGGCTATAACAATCTCTATTGGACAAGCTCAGGAAGCGGAGCCATTGCCGGAAGCAACACGCTAAGCCCCACTTATACACCAAGTGCTGCAGACATTACAGCAGGAAGTGTAACATTAACACTCCATCTGGAAGGTGCCCCGCCCTGTAATCTTGGCGACACCGATGAGATGAACCTGAGTATTCAAAGCCAGCCCGATGTTTATGCCGGCAGTGATGCACAACTTTGTGACGGAAGTTCTTATACCATTCCCGATGCCAGCCTCAGCAATGCCACAGTATTCAGTTGGACCACCAATGGTTCCGGTACTTTTTTAAATCCTAACACTTTAAGCCCCACATATGTGCCTTCAGCTGGTGATTTCGCTGCAGGCAATGTAACAATTACCTTACAGGCAAATTCGGAAGCCCCGTGCACCGCAATTGTCTCCGATGCCCTTACACTCTCGCTATACGAAGCGGTTTCTGCTTTTGCCGGTACTGACGCAGCAATCTGTGCTGATGACTCCTATCAACTGCTTGAAGCCACAGCCACCAACTACAGCAGCCTGCTCTGGACCAGCAGTGGAACAGGTACTTTTAGTAATTCCGGCGCTTTGAACCCCAGCTATACGCCAAGCAATGCCGATATCGCCAATGGCAATGTGGTACTCTCGCTTCAGGCAACAGGCATTAATCCGTGCAATAATGTAGTGACCGACCTGCTAACGCTCTCATTCGATCCAGTACCCACTGCTTATGCCGGAACAGATGCTACTGTATGTGCAGCATCCTATACCGTGAATGATGCTACTGCACAAAACTACAGTCAACTTTTATGGACTTCAAACGGTACCGGAACAATTTCCAATGCCAATGCACTTAGCCCGACCTATGTGCCTAGTCCTGCTGATATAGCCAACGGAAATGTGGTGTTGACACTGACTGTGACAGGTGCTGCAAATTGTAACAATACCCTAACCGATACCAAAACCCTCACCTTCGTTGAAGGAGCAACAGTAAATGCCGGAAATAACGAAACTATTTGTTCAGGCGATGCATTGACCATAACTACAGCCAATGCCACAGCCTATGCTTCATTGAAATGGAGCAGTAGCGGCGACGGAATTTTCACTGATGCAACAACATTGATCCCCACTTACACCCCCGGAACAAATGATATTGCCAATGGCAGTGTTGTACTAACGCTTAGTGCAGTAAGCAGCCTGCCCTGTACCAATACTGTAGCTGATCAGATGACTTTATCCATACTGCCCAATCCAACGGTATTTGCAGGCAATGATCAAACCAGCTGTTCTTCAGCAGGTTTTGCTATTACAGGAGCTACGGCACAAAACTTCCAAACATTAAGCTGGTCGGGCTCCGGAACCGGATCATTCAGTAATGTAAATGCATTGAATCCTACTTATTATCCTTCGGCAACAGATATAAACATTGGAAGTGTAACCCTTATGCTCACTGCCACATCCAACCTTGGTTGTGCAAATAGTTCTGATTCTTTTGTTCTTAGTTTTGGACAGCCGGCGACTGCAAATGCAGGACCAAATGCCTCCATATGTGAGACAGTTGATTTTGTAGTAACCTCTGCTACAGCCACCAATGCCTCAACAATACAGTGGACAAGCTCAGGCACCGGAACGTTCTTCCAGCAAAATACGCTTACTCCAACCTATTATCCCAGCGCTCAGGACATTGCTTTGGGAACAGTTAACCTTAACCTTACTGTTCAGGGTGCAGCACCTTGTAATCAACCGGCGACTGATCAATTGACCCTAACTATTGAAAACAGCCCCACAGTTGATGCAGGAAATGATGCAGCAATTTGTTCTACATCAAGCTATACTGTTACTACAGCAAGTGTTGCAAACACCTCTTCAGTGGTTTGGACAAGCACAGGTACTGGTACGCTGACCAATGGAAATACCCTCACCCCTACCTATCAGCCCAGTGCTGCCGACATCACCAATGGCAGTGTTGTTCTTACACTTACAGGTAATCCTGTTGCACCTTGCTTCAATCCCATTCAGGATCAGATGACAATCAGTTTCACAAATCCACCACTCGTATCTGCCGGACCTGATCGTGAAGAATGCGCGGGAGGAAATATTTTTATGGGAGAAGCCACAGCCTCCAGCTACAACAGTATTTTATGGCAAACTAACGGAACCGGATACTTTATCAACCCTGCCCTGGTAAACGCGACTTATGTCCCTTCGGCAGCTGATATTGCCTCAGGACAAGTTACTTTAACACTATCGGCAGAGCCCATGGCCGGCTGTTCGGGTGCAGGCACAGTCTCCGATTTCAGCCTAGTCACCTTTACCAACGGGGTAAGTGTTTATGCAGGTCAAAACGGTGTTGTTTGCGATGGTGGCAGCTATACCATCAACGATGCTACTGCAGGTTCCTATTCCTCACTGATTTGGGAGACTTCAGGCACAGGCATTTTCGATAATTCCACGATCCTTAACCCCACCTATACACCCAGTGGAGCCGATATCATAGCCGGTTCTGTTACTTTAAGCCTATCGGCTACCGGTTCGGGAAGTTGCGCAGGCACTTCAGATACAGATCAGATGGTACTAAACGTATTGCAGTCGGCAAGCGTGCAGGCAGGAGCAAACCTTGAAGTCTGCGGTTCCAATACCATCAGCCTGAGCGGTGTAACCGCTTCGGACTACTTCGCGGTGAGCTGGGTAAGCAGTGGTGATGGCAGTTTTGACAACCCTACTGCCCTCAACCCAAATTACACACCCGGCGCCGCGGATATTACCAACGGCAGTGCCACACTCACAGTAAGCGTGAGTTCAATACCACCATGCACCGGCAACGCCAGCGATAATCTAGTAGTAATCATCAATGAACCACCAACAGCTGATGCCGGGATTGATGCTACAATTTGTGGCAATCAAACCTATGATATTACCACTGCAACAGCAAGCCAGGCCGGTAGTTTTATCTGGACAAGCACAGGTACAGGATTTTTCTCCAATCCCAATGCCTTAAATCCCATTTATACGCCTTCTGTTGCTGATAACTCAGCAGGAAGCGTAATCCTAACGCTGACAGTAAGTGGCATAGATGGCTGCATTACGGAACAGGACAGCGACAATATAACCCTTACGATCCTGCCTGGACCAGAAGCCAGTGCACCGGCCGATCAACAGCTGTGTGATGCCAATCCCTATAATATCAACAGCGCTACCGCCAATTATTACAGTGCATTAAATTGGGTCACTAGCGGAACAGGAAGCTTTGATGATGCTACTATTTTGAACCCTGTTTATACTCCTTCTGCAGCTGATTTTAGCAGTGGAAGCGTAATGTTAACACTCACCGCATCACCGTTGGCACCTTGTTCGGCAGCTACTACTGACAATTTCATGCTTATTTTCAGTAATCCACCTGCTGCTTTTGCTGGAGCTGATGCTACAATTGCCCAAGGCGACAACTATACCATTGCCGACGCCACCGCAAGCAACTATAATTCATTAAGCTGGACCACAAGTGGCGATGGAACATTTAACGACAACAGCCTGCTCAACCCCACTTATACACCAGGACCGAATGACCTAATCAACGGATTGGTAACACTGAGTCTGGAAGCTACCAATGGCACAAACTGTCCCATAGCCTCAGATAACCTTGTTCTGCAACTTCTTCCTGAGCCTACTGCTTATGCAGGTGTAGATGACGAGCTATGCGAAAATCAGTCCTATACTTTAGCCGATGCCACGGCCACAGATTACAACACACTTTTCTGGACCACATCAGGCGATGGATCCTTTACTGACCAAACAATATTGAATCCTGTTTATACTCCGGGCATTAATGATATCAGCACAGGAAGCGTAACACTCACGCTCACAGCAACCTGCACATGGGGATGTCCGGCTGCAGTTGATGAATTGGTGCTTACTGTTCATGCCCTTCCAACAGTATTTGCAGGCACCAATGTTGCAACATGCCAGAATCAGGCTGTGCAAATCACCAATGCTGCAGTAACCGGTGTGGGAACAATGATATGGACGCATAATGGCAATGGCACCCTGAATAATAACAGCATCATTGACCCCATTTACACTCCATCTGTAGCCGATGCCGGAAATACGGTAACACTAACTTTAACTGTTGATGGTATCAACGGCTGTGCCGGTAATCCGACCAGTGATCAGGTGGATATCATTGTAGATCCAGCTCCGCAAGCCAATGCGGGCCCTAACGCTACTGTCTGTGTTTTGTCAGATTACAGTCTGGCAGCAGCTTCGATGACAGATGCAATCAATCCCACATGGACACATAACGGAGCAGGCAGCCTTAGCAATACCAATACATTGAACCCCTTGTACAGCCCTGCAGCTGCTGATGCCGGAAATGCCGTAACCTTCACCTTAACCGTTGAGGGCATGGGTAATTGCACCGGTGATACAGATTCTGATGAGGCTGTAGTCACCTTTAGTGCATCACCTACAGCCTATGCCGGTGCTGACAAAACAAGCTGTTCAACAAATGCTGTAATGATCAACGATGCCAGCTTTACCAATGGCTCTACTTTGCTTTGGACACACAATGGCACAGGTTCGTTCAGCAATTCAAGCATTATAAATCCTACCTACCTTCCCGGCGCCGGAGATCCGGGCAGCCTGATTACGCTGACACTAACTGTAACAGGTAATGCAGCATGCAACACAGAAACCGTTGTTGCTACAGCAGCACTGACGATCGAAGAAAGCCCGGCAGTTTATGCCGGTACCGATAAAACCACTTGTACGGATCAATCCATTGTTTTTGGCGATGCCACAGCAACAAACACTTCAGCTGTAAGCTGGACACACAATGGCTCAGGCAGCCTGAGCAACAACTCGGCATTGAACCCCACCTACACCCCTGCCCCTGCCGATGCTGGCAATACCATCACTTTCACACTATCAGGAGATGGAACTGGCACCTGCAGTGCAGTAACGGAGCAGTCGATTATGCAACTAGATGTGATTGCCCTTCCGGCAGTCTTTGCCGGGAACGACATCACCTCATGCGATGTTAGTCCCTATATGCTGGCTGATGCAACTGCCGCTGATTATACTTTAGTCAGCTGGACAAGTAGTGGAAGCGGAACCTTTGACGACCCCAATCTGTTGAACGCTACTTATACACCATCAGCAGCAGACGTATTGAATGGCTCTGTGCTTCTGACCCTTACAGCGAGCCCGATAGCACCATGCTCTGGCAATGCCACTGATGCCCTTGTGCTCAGTTTTGAAGGCGATATGACTGTAGATGCAGGTTCGGACGCTACCCTTTGCGAAGGCAGCATCCACAGCCTGAATGCAAGTGCCAGCAATTTCACCAGCTTACTTTGGAGCAGCAGTGGCGACGGTGTATTCTCTGACAACACCATCCTCAATCCCGATTATACGCCCGGAACTAATGATATCCTTAATGGAAATGCCGTACTTACACTTACTGCTTCCAATACGGTTTGCAGCGATGTAAGCGACCAACTAACCCTTACTATTCAGGGCAATCCGGCAGTGAATGCCGGAACAGATGATGTGGTTTGCGAAAATGGCACTTACACCCTGGCCAATGCCACCTCGCTCAATACCGCCGGTTTGCTCTGGCAAGGAGGTGATGGATTCTTCGACAACCCTAACCTACTTAATGCAACTTATGTTCCCGGTCCAAATGATTTACAGGCAGGAACAGTGCAGCTCACCCTTATTGGTTTTGCTCAGGCACCCTGCTCGGGACAAACAACGGATGTGATGAGTCTTTCGATTGAATCGCTGCCACAGGCCGATGCCGGGTCAGATGTTACTTTATGCGATGGTGCAAGTTATATCGTAACGGATGCCTCAGCATCCAGTTACAGCAGCCTTAACTGGACCAGTTCAGGAACAGGCAGTATAGTAAACAGTAACAGCCTAAGTCCCACTTATATACCAAGCGCCTTGGATATAAGCCTGGGAACTGTTTTCCTCACCCTTGAGGCCAATCCGGTGAGTCCATGCGCCAATCCGGCCAGCAGCCAGATGACAATCACTTATGTGGAAGGCCCGCAAGTGGATGCCGGCACCAATACAACAATATGCGAAACAGAAAACTACACCAATACCGATGCCACAGCAAGCAACTACAGCAGCCTGCTCTGGGTAAGCTCAGGAAGTGGTACGTTTACTGCTGATAATGTATTGAACACAACCTATATCCCATCTGCCAACGACATCAATGCCGGAGTTGTCACCTTAACACTCACAGCCTTTTCCAGCGGACAATGTCCGGATGTTTCGGATCAGCTCACCTTGAGTTTCGATCAGGCGCCCATCGCCGATGCCGGCACCACCTCGCAGATGTGTATCGGGCTTAATCCGATCGAAGATGCCTTTGCTGATCATTACAGCAGTCTGCAATGGACCACAACAGGAAGTGGCACGTTAACTAACGCCAATACCCTTACGCCACTGTATCAGGCTACGGCTGCTGATGTAGCCAATAGTCCGATCAGTTTTACGCTCACTGCCAATCCTTCGGCAGCTTGCGGAGCTTTACCCGCCAGCGTGAGCACTATCTTTGTTGATGTTTCGGATAATATCACAGTTGATGCCGGTTCCAATGCCACCATCTGCCAAACAGATAACTACACCATTGTTGATGCCGCTGTAAGCAATTCAACCGATTTGCTTTGGAGCTCATCAGGTGATGGTATCTTTAGTGATCCCACAATCATCGATCCTACTTATATCCCGGGAACAGCAGATATCAACCTGGGTTTTGCAACTTTAACCCTCACCGCCTCCAATGCCTCCTGCGACAATGTGCAGGATAATATGACCCTCACCATCAACCGGTTCCCGGTTGTTGATGCCGGAGCCGATGCTGCGGTGTGTGTGTTGGGCAATTATACGGTACAGGATGCCAGTGTGCAGTTTAACTACAGCACCCTGGTCTGGACCCATAACGGCGCTGGTACGCTGAGTAATATCAACTCGCTCACCCCTACTTACACCCCTGATGCTTCTGAGATAGGAACACAAATCACGCTACAACTCACCGCATCAGCTGCTGCACCTTGTACCGGCGACTTCGTTGATGCACTGGTTTTGAGCATAACAGATACTCCTATTGCTGATGCAGGCCCCGATGCCCTGATTTGTGAAACAGAAAGCTATACACCGGCAGCTGCATCCATTCAGAATGCAACAGCTGCAAGCTGGACAACATCCGGAAGCGGAACCTTTATCAACCCCGGCGATGTGTTAACTACCTATATCCCAAGTGCAGCAGACATCGCTGCAGGTGCTGTTACGCTAACTTTGGAAGCGCTTAATCCACCCTGCGCCAGTGATGCCGATCAGATGATTCTCAGCTTTGGCACGCTTCCTTTGGCAGATGCCGGCCCCGATGCAACCGTGGATATCAACACCAGCTTCACCATCGTGGGATCTGCTGCTTCCAATTACCAGTCGATTAGCTGGTCAACCAGCGGTACCGGTACTTTTGATGATGCCAGCATCCTAAATCCAACCTATACGCCAAGCAATCAAGACTTCGCTATGGGCAGTGTGCAGCTTACGCTAACAGCTACCGGCAATATGCCTTGCGATACGGAGACTGTATCGGATTATATGATCCTTACGGTAACGGATCATCCTCCTGTTGACTTTACCTGGGATATCAGCTGTGCTAATATGCCAATTCAGTTTACGGTAGATCAAACAATAACTGATATCACTGATGTGGTAAGCTTTAACTGGAACTTTGGTGATGGCACTACCTCCAACCTGATGGATCCCCAGCACCAATTCGCTGCTCCGGGCAATTACAATGTTTCACTGATGATTGTGAATACAGGCGGTTATTCCAATACCGTAACCAAAGTGGTGACCATCGATCCGTTGCCAGTAGCCTTATTCAGCTATGAAAACCCCGTTTGTGGCAGTCAGGAAGTTCAGTTCTTCAACAACTCATCTACAACAGCCGGATTTATTACGAGCTGGGAATGGGATTTCGGCGATGGTAACAGCATTATCATTGATTTCCCTGATAATCCAAATGCTACCCATGTTTATGCTTCCAGTGGAATTTATGACGTAAGTCTCCTTATTACCACTGATAACGGCTGCACCTCGGCTGTGATCAACACCATTGAAGTGGAACCGGCGCCAGTAGCCGCCTTCGACTATACAGCAAGCTGTGCCAACAATGATGTACAGTTCAGTGACCTTTCGCAAACCAATGGTGCCGGAACGATTGTGCAATGGCAGTGGGATTTCGGCGATCCGCTTACGGGCGTAGATAACTTCTCCGGACTGCAAAATCCAACGCATCAGTTTAGTTCGGCTGGTAATTTCGATGTGCAATTGATCATTACCGCCTCCAACGGATGCAGCGACACCGTAGTAAATAGCATTAGCGTTGATCCTGAGCCAGTGGTAGCAATTACTGTTCCATCAGGCACAGTTTGTCTGGGCACTCCGCTTGTATTCAGTGCCACAGGCGGCAATATCGTCAGCTGGTTCTGGAACTTCGGTGATGGCAATACTTCATCACAGGCCAACCCCACCCACCTTTATCAGTTTGCCGGCAACTACACCGTTACCCTGGATATTTTGGATGCCAATGGTTGCACGGCTACGGCAACTGAAAACATCAGCGTGAATGAGCTTCCAACAGCCAACTTCAACAATACGGCTCCAGGCTGCCCGGATGAGTCTATTTATTTTACAGATCTATCCATTTCGCCCAATGGCGGAATCTCAAACTGGCTGTGGGACTTTGGTGATGGCAATACTGTTAGCATTGACGCGCCCAACGATCCCGATGTATCACACATCTATACCAATGCCGGCACTTACAATGTGACGCTAACCGTAACGGATGTAACAGGCTGCGAAGACAGCTTTACCCGACAGGTGGTGACAGAAAACGGCCCGCTTGCCAACTTTACGTTTGAGCAAACATGTTTCGGCGAGCCCGTTTTGTTTACCGATCTTTCATCACCCAACGGAGGTTCTGACCTCTTTAGCTGGGCTTGGGATTTTGGTGATCCACTTTCTGGTGTCAATAACAGCTCGACACTGCAAAATCCATCGCACCTGTTTACTGCCCCCGGCCTTTACACGGTGAGCCTTACGGTAACCAATACGCAAGGTTGTTCCAATACTTTTGAAGCCGATGTTACCGTAACCGAAACTGTTGATATTGATTTTGCTACTGATGCACCTGCATTCTGCCCCAATGAACCCATCGACTTCACCCCCACCGGAACAGATATTGTTTCCTACTTCTGGGAATTTGGTGATGGCGGCACTTCTATTCAGCAGACTCCGCAATACATCTATACTAACCCCGGAACTTATACCGTTTCGCTTACTGTTACAGCAATTGACGGCTGTGAGGGCTATGTGGAGCATGATGTGGTGATCAACGAAGAGCCATTGGCGGCTTTCTCCACCGACAGCCCAAGCTGCAGCGGAGCACCGACGCAATTCTTCAATGCCTCCAGCTCCCCTACCGGTCATATCACGGAATGGATCTGGAGCTTTGGCGATGGCAGCGCAGATGTAGTTGTTGCCTTCCCCGATAATCCTGACGTAAATCACCTTTACGCCAGTGATGGCACCTATAACGCCAGCCTTACGGTAACAAACAGCAATGGTTGCTCAAATACCATCAGCCATGAAGTAATTGTTGCACCTGGACCAATTGGTGCATTTGACTATGCCGGCACTTGTGCTGAAAGCCCGGTAGTCTTTACTGACTTATCACAGGAAAATGGTGGAGGCGAAATTGTTAGCTGGCAGTGGGACTTCGGTGATTTGGCTTCAGGCACAAGCAATACCTCTTTATTGCAAAATCCTGAGCATAGTTTCAGTGCTCCGGGAGCTTATGATGTTACATTGATCATTACCAATATCAATGGGTGTAGTGATACTGTGATGAATTCCATTACGGTTGATGAGGCGCTATTGGTAGAAATTACTGCCGACAGCGATACGCTTTGTTTGGGCAGTCCGGTCACTTTCACCGGTACCGCAGCAGGAGCTGTAATCTGGAATTGGAACTTTGGTGATGGCAACAGCTCGACCCAACAAAATCCGGAACACACCTACACCCAAACCGGCAACTTTATGGTAACGCTGACAGCTGAAACACCTGATGGCTGCAGCAATACCGATACCCTGGATGTTGTTGTGATGCCAAATCCTGTTTCGCTTTTCACCAGCACCAGCCCAATTTGTTCTACGGATAGTGTGTATTTCACCAATCAGTCGACCACGCCAAATGGCTTTATACAGACCTGGATTTGGGATATGGATGACGGCACTTTAATCACTATCGATGCACCCGATGACCCGAATATCGCCTATCAGTTTGCTAACCCGGGCACTTTTGAAGTCAGCCTGACGGTGATTGACAATTCCGGTTGCGAAAACACCAGCAGTCGTTTGGTGCAGGTAGAAGCCAGTCCCATTGCCGATTTCAGCTATAACGAAAGCTGTTTGGGCAGTCCGGTACTCTTTACCGACCTTACTTCCACCAATGGTGGATCGGATCTCTTTGGCTGGGAATGGTATTTTGGTGACCCCAATTCAGGCATCAACAACACCTCCACACTGCAAAATCCTTCGCATCTGTTTACGGTTGCCGACACCTTTGATGTTACACTGATTGTGACCAACACCATTGGCTGCACCGACACCATTGTAAAAGAGCTTATCGTGAGCGAACTGCCCACGGTTGACTTCACCATAGACAATGATTCAATCTGTTTGAACACTGCGGCACAATTTACCGGTATTGGCGAAAATATCAATACCTGGTTCTGGGAATTCGGTGATGGCGGAACGTCCATCCAGCAAAGTCCTTCGTATATGTATGCCGAGCCCGGCCAGTATGATGTTACCCTTACCGTTACGGCTATTGATCAGTGCCAGAACAGCATCAGTTATCCGATCTTTGTAAACGATGCTCCTATTGCTGATTTCAGTTTGAACAACGGTTGCCTGGGCGACACCACTTACTTTGTGGACGAAACGGTAAGTTTGAATGGCTTTATCGAAGAATGGGCCTGGGACTTTGGCGATGGGAACACCTCAGATTTGCAAAACCCGGCACATTTTTATGCCATGGCAGATGACTATTTGGTTACGCTAACAGTAACAGACAATTTCGGCTGTTTTGAGACCATCAGCCGTTGGGTTTCCATTTATGAAAAACCAATAGCAGCCTTTAGTTCCAATCAGGTGTGTGATCCTTCAGGCAAGGTGTTCTTCTTCAACGAATCTGAAAGCAGCAGCAATGGCAGTCCGATAATTGAATATGAATGGAATTTCCATGACGGCTATTTCTCCAACGAGATTAATCCGAACCATATCTTCCCGGAAACTGACACCTGCTATGTGGTAAGTCTTACGGTTACCGATGCCTTTGGCTGTGATTCGACTGTAACTGATACAATCTGTATTTGGGAACCGCTAAGCGTTGATTTTACAGCAACGGAAGTCTGTCAGGGCGAGCCCACCTTTTTTGAAGCCAGCTACCTGCCTGTGGATGATTCCATTGTGAGCTATGCCTGGAATTTCAGCGATGGCTCTGATATTTTCCTCACCTACAGAGATACGACGAGTCATACCTTTGCGGTGGCAGGAAATTATTTTGTAGAGCTTACCGCTACCAATATTAATGGCTGTCAGCATACAATTTACCATGAAGTTACTGTAAATGGCCTGCCCCTACCCGACTTTGAATACCTGCCCGGCCTGTGCGAGACACCGGCACAATATACCGATCTTTCAGACGGCAACGGTGCATTGGTACAAAGCTGGTTCTGGGACTTTGGCGATCCTGATTCGGGACCTGATAACACTTCAACGCTTCAGAATCCTTCGCATTTATACAGTGATCAGGGTGGCAGCTATCAGGTAAAACTCATCGTGACCAACTTCAACGGCTGCACCGATTCCATTGCCAAAGAGGTGAATCAGGATCCCTGCATTCAGGCTTCCTTTATCTCACCGAATGTGACATTGTGTGCTGATTCGACCATCTGTTTCACCGAAAATTCCTATATCGCAGCCGACAATGGTAACATCGTTAGCTGGACATGGAACTTTGGCGACAATACGCCGGATTATGTTTACACAAGTGAGGAAAATCCGGTTTGTCACACCTTCGCTGCTGTTGAAGGCGGCGAATTTATCGTGAGCCTGACCATAGAAGCTACCGTTAACGGAAGTCCGTTTACTGACACCTTCACGGATACGATAACCATTTATCCCAAGCCTACAGCGCGATTTATTCCGCAGCCGGTCTGTCAGAATACCGCTGCGCTGTTCCAGGACAACTCCATCAGCAATGGCCTGCCGATAACCTCCTGGCTTTGGGATTTTGGTGACCTGAGCACGCTGAATGACACCTCATCGCAACAAAACCCGTCCTACCGCTATCCGGATTATGGATTGTTTGATGTGCAATTGGTTGTTGCCAACCAATATGATTGTACGGATACTTTGGTCAGCGAAATAGAAATCTATCAGCCACCCACAGCCGACTTTATCGCCGTGGACAGCTGTGCCACCTATATCACTTATTTCAACGACCTGAGTGCAGAAGGAGGCGCTCCAATAGCTAGTTATTTCTGGCATTTTGGCGATCCTGTCAGCTCTGATACTGATGGAAATCCATGGACAGACTCTACCTCAACAGATCGTTGGGCCGAGCATATCTACAATCAGGCCGGCACCTATTTTACCACCTTGGTTATTGAAGACGACAACAGCTGTCGCGATACGGTACGCCACAGCCTGCCTGTGCACCCCATACCCACTGCCAGTTTTATTTACGAAGACCGCTATGAAGGTAAGCAAGGCCAGGTGGCTTTTGAAAACACCAGTGATGCAACAGCTTCAAGCTTCTTCTGGGATTTCATGACAGGCGACTTCTCCGATGAGGAAAATCCTGTATATCAGTTTGAAGAAGACGGACTCTACGACGTGATGCTGGTTGCTTACAACAGCCATTTGTGCCCTGATACGGCCATCAATCAATACGAGATCATTTTCACAGGACTGTATTTCCCCAATACTTTTGTTCCAAACAGTGACGATCCGGAAGTGAATAACTTTAAAGGGCTGGGTGAAAACCTGGAAACGTACCTCCTTGAAGTGTATACCTCATGGGGTCAGCTGGTGTGGACAAGTACGGCGCTGGAAGACGGCAAACCGCTTGAAGCCTGGGATGGCACCTACAACAATCAGGATCTGCCCACCGGCTCCTACATCTGGAAAGCCTCAGCCACCTTTAAGGACGGCACAATATGGGAAGGGTCGGACAATGGAGATGGCAATCTTAAGCCCTATGGTATCATTAACTTAATCCGTTAACAGAAAGGAGGATATGATGAAAAAGACAGCTAAAATTTTGATTAACGGAAAAGCAAATCAATTCCTTATGAAACCCACAGCCTTAATCCTGATCCTTGGTTTATTCCTGGCTTTCAGTTTTACCAAAACTGCTTCGGCGCAGGATCCGCATTTTTCGCAGTACTTTAACAATCCCACTTACTACAATCCGGCCTATACAGGATTATCGCTGGGTCTTAAGGTGAGAATGCATGCCCGCAAGATGTGGATGGATTTGCCGGGCGAAAACTACCTCACCAATTTTAGCATGGACATTGCCGATAGAAATATTCCCGGTGCCGGTGGTATTGGTGTGCTGTTTAATCAAACCAGTGAAGGTTTAGGAACTATAAAAACCACTACCACAGGTTTTTTGCCGGCAGTACGTATTCCTTTATCGCAAAGTGCGGTGATACAGGTTGGTGCTATGGCAGCTTTTGTTACCAAAGAAGTGAACTGGGACGGAAATTTAATTTTTGCTGATCAGTTAGATCCCCGTTGGGGATATATTGGCCCCTCAAGCTTTGCAACGCCGGCAGCCAACAAAGTGGTTTACCCTGATTTTTCATTTGGGACAGTATTCCAGTTCGAAGGCAATAACGTAGTGGGAACGCTTGGTGCTGCCGCGCACCACCTGATGGAGCCCAATCAAACTTTCTTTAACCTGGATGCGCCATTGCCCCGTAAATATGTTGGTCATTTCGATTTGATTATTGATGTATCAGAATATGAAGGCTACTACAACAGGCGAAAAGGCTTTAAACTGAATCCAGGGGTGCTCTATCAGCAACAAGCAGGCTTGAGCAATTTCAATATTGGATTAAACCTGTATATGTCGCATATCTACCTGGGGCTTTGGTTTCGCAATGATGTGCTAGAATACACGGAACAGTCCAGTATGATTTTTCTTGCAGGCATTAATGTGGGTTTTGGCGAAGGCTCACGCATGAAGCTGGTTTACTCGCATGATATGGCGATAAGTACCAACAATAATTTTGCAGGCCCATCGCATGAGATCAGCCTGATACTTGAATTTGACAACCTGAAGTTCTTTAAGCAAACGGATATTATCAAGAATGTGAACACACGCAACTTCTCCCCCATTGAGTGTTCTCCGTTCTGACCTTGCTTTGGGAACAGAAAAGGCCTGCCGATTTGGCGGGCCTTTTTGTTTTTAAAACCGTTAAGGGATTTATTGAAAAGAGAAGAATGAAGAATGAAGAATGAAGAATGAAGAATGAACAGAGAACAATGAAGAATGAACAATTAAAAATTGTCGCAGGTCTGACGGTCAAAGTCAGTTGCTGGTTATGATGATTCAAAGATTCCGAATTCAAAGATTCAAGCATTCAAGCGTTTACTGGTTTTGAAGTTTGAACGAAGGTGATCGAGCGTAGTTGAGAGCACCGTATGCTGGATGGAGAATTGCTGTGATGGACTGGATCAAAAAACATTATTTTTCATCAATTGATGTGGGTGCATGTTGGTTTTTTTCTAAATTTACACTTTCGTTAGCCAAGCCGACCGCATTTGCCAATTAATCAATAAGTTAAGGAGTATTGGGTGCAGAAAGCCATGTGACTGACAAGGCGAGAGCTTGCCCGTTGGTGATTCTTTTTTAGTATTGGGTTAAGTTAGAAAAGGGCCTTCTCCTCGAAATTTTCACACGCGTTCCATTCGGCAGACTTTCTTTAGCCAGAACTCCTCCACGACAAGCCTTGCCTGCCTTCAGCAGATAAACCTGGCAGCAGATAGGCTCAGGCATCGCAGGGCATCTCAGGACGAGGTTTTATTACGGGCTGTAAGCGTTACATTTTGAGGGTGGTTTTTATTGGGTGCTGACTTAGAGCTGTTTGCTGATGTGGGAACCCTAAAAGTTAGTGTGAGAACGGAAAAAGCTTGCGTGGAAACAGTGAAAGTTGCTGTGGAAACAGTAAAAGTTTGTACGAGAACGGAAAAAGTTAGTGTGGAAACGGAAAAAGCTTGTACGGGAACAGTAAAAGTTAGTGCGGAAACGGAAAAAGTTTGTTCGGGAACAGTAAAAGTTAGTGTGGAAACAGTAAAAGTTTGTACGGGAACAGTAAAAGTTAGTGTGGAAACAGTAAAAGTTTGTATGGGAACAGTAAAAGTTGCCGTGGAAACGGAAAAAGTTTGTTCGGGAACGGAAAAAGCAGGGCCAACAGTTGTCTGCGGCTTCAACACTATTCGATCGGTTTGTGCAAAGGATTTGAACCGCTTCGACAGGAGTTTTCAAATTACATGGTAAACAGCTGAAAAACCGCAGTTGTTGCGGAATTGATTACTAATCTGCTTACTCAAAATTATTTTTTATTACTTTAGCAAGGTAAAAACGACCTGAAAATTGAATCAGAAGCCAACAATAAAGCTACAAAAGGGAGAGCAGGATGGCCTATCCGTCATTCAGTTGCTTTTTCCGTATGACTTTCAGCTTAAGGAAGCCGTAAAACGACAAGCCGGTGCGCAGTGGAGCGTGGCGATGCGCTGCTGGTATATCCCGGAAAAGGAATTTGTGCTGGCACCTGTTTTTGCGGCACTGAAATCGGTGGCTTATCTTGATTATTCTGCTTTAAAAGAGGATGCCGAAACAAACGCAACTCAAATCGGTGCAGAAACAATCTATCACAAAAATGCTCCTGAAGCAGAAAAGCACACAGGCAAACCCATTGAAATTATCTGCGACGAAAAGGAGAAAACCTTCTATCTGTCGTTGCCCTTTGCATTAAAAGAACAATTCAAAAAACTGGAAGGAGCCTGGTGGCATGGCAAAAAGAAGCGATGGTCGGCACTGGATACTGAAGAAAATCGGGATCAACTCAATGAGATTTTATTGCAAGAAGGCCTTAAAGCCGAATACAGCGTTGATTTTTTGGAAAAAGCTAAGTACACAAAAGCACCAAAATCCGGTAGAAATAAAGATAAATATTTAGCAGCATTGACCGAAGTGCATCAAGCCGCCATCGAATCATTTAAAAAGTGGATGATCCAAAAGCGATATGCTGACAATACAGTTAAAATTTACATTGCCTGCCTCACTGTTTTCTTTCGTTTTTATTCTGATAAGCAAATAGCTGAGATAGGCATCAAAGACATCGAAAAGTTCAATTTCGATTTTATCATCAAGAACAAGTATTCGCCCAAAACCCAGAACCAGTACATTAGCGCCATCAAAACATTTTACATCAAAATGAAGGGCATCAATTATGAGCTTGCCAATATTGAACGACCGATTGAAGGGCAGAAACTACCAAAAGTTTTATCCATAGAAACAGTACAGAAGATGCTGTCAGGAATAGCCAATATTAAACATAAAACCGCACTCACTACAATTTATGCATTAGGGCTCCGTCGCAGCGAATTGCTTAATTTGAAATTACACCACATCAATTTTGACAGGGATGTTGTTGCAATCCTTAATTCAAAAGGGAAGAAAGACAGGGATTTGCCATTGCCGGGTAGTCTAAAGCAATTGATTGTGTCGTATCTTACGAAGGTTAATCCCAAAATTTGGCTCATCGAAGGACAAAAACCGGCAACACCCTATTCGGCCACTAGCCTGGAAAATATTTTTAAGAAAAATTTGGACAGCGTACTTAAAGATAATACATTTACACTTCACTGTTTACGACACAGTTATGCAACACATTTACTGGATATGGGAGTAGATTTGCGGATCATACAAGAGTTGCTAGGGCACAAGAGTTCCAGGACTACTGAGATTTACACCCATGTGAGCATGAAAAACCTAAAAAACGTAAAGAATCCGTTGGATCAGTTTGGAGGAATTGCATGAATATATTTGGAATAAAAACAACAAAAGGTGTACATATCCGCGGTATGATGTTGGATATAATTACAAAAAGTGAACATATAAGAAGTTACCGCCAAGTGTAAAAGACCGAAACGAACAGACAATTTGCTACTAAAAGAAAGAATTAAAAAATGAAAATGCCAACGCACAAAACAACACATTTGCAAGCCCCAGCACACAAGCCGATACTTCAGCTTGCAAAAGAGTTGTTTTCTTGCCGACGCACCCAAACCCACCCACCACCCTTGAAAACTCGTTGACAAGTATTGAAATAAAAGGAATGATAAACGAAGACAAATTGGTATTTTAGCGACTTAAATTTTTGAGAAATTAAATGACGACAAAAACAGAAACAAGACAGTTTCAATATGAAATACAAACCTATCAAGAGGACTGTGTAAATAACATTATCAGTCTTTTTGAAAGCCTTCGCCAAAAACAAAATTTTGGTGAGGTTCTGACGGAACACCATAAAAAGAATAAATACAATTTTCCAGTTCAAGACACTAAAAACATTGACATAATGATGGAAACGGGAACGGGAAAAACGTTCACGTTTATAAAAACCATTTTTGAACTGAATAAAAATTTTGGGTACAAAAAATTTATCGTTCTTATTCCAACAGTTCCAATCCGGGAGGGAACAAAAACAAACTTAGAGGACACAAGAGATTACTTTAAGAGCCTTTATGCCAACGAGAAAGAAAAAGAAATTGAAACTTTTGTTTACGAAGGCGGAAATATTTCTGCCGTTAGACAATTTATAGGCACCTCGCATTTATCGGTTTTGGTAATGACACCAAGCTCATTCAGCCACAAAGACAATATTCTTAACCGCCCATTAGAAAAAGACATTAACACGCCTGAATTATTTGTAACCAATCAGGAACCGCCAAAATCTTATTTGGAATGTTTGAAACGCATAAATCCAATTGTGATAATGGACGAACCTCACCGTTTTGAAGGAAACGCCTTTAAAACATATTTTGATGGATTTGAAAATTACTTTTTGCGATTTGGGGCGACATTCCCCAAAAAGAAAAACAGCTTAGCTCTTTCTAACGTAGCTTATATTTTAGACAGTATTTCTTCTTTCCGACAAAACTTGGTAAAGAAAATTGTGGTTTACACACAAGACGTCATTGAAAATACAGATACACTTATTGGAATAGAAAAAGTAGGCTCAAAAAATATCGCCCACGTAAGTACTTTAACCAACGGAATTATAGCAAGACGACAATTAAGTGTTGGTGGCGTATTTAACGGCAAAAGCATTAAAAAAATTCTAAAAGACACTGTAGTTTTAGCGGACGACACTATTGAGAAAGTTGATTATTCTTTATCGGACGAATCATTACGGGCAATGATTAAAGAAACTATCAAAATACATTTTGAAAAGGAAAAAGCATTGTTTGAGCAAGATGTGAAATCACTCACGTTGTTTTTTATGGAAAGTGATACAAGTTTATTTCGTGGTGATAATCCAAAAGTCAAAACCATTTTTGAAGAAGAATACAAAAAGCAATACTCCGAGCTAATTAGCAAACTTGACCAAACAAGCGATTATTACAAATTCTTGCAAAACGATTATGACAATGATAATACTTTGCAGGTTCACAAAGGTTATTTTTCAGGCGATAAAGGAAACGCAGACGAAAAAGTAAAAGCAGGAGTTGACGAAATTCTGAAAGACAAAAAGAAATTACTTTCATTTGAAAGTCCTACTCGTTTCATTTTTTCAATATGGGCATTACAGGAAGGTTGGGACAACCCGAATGTTTTCACAATCTGTAAACTTTCCAATCAAGGAAGCGAAATATCAAAATTGCAACAAATTGGTAGAGGTTTACGCATTTGTGTAAATCAAAACTTACAGCGTAACACGCTTAAAAATCTAAATGACGACCAAGAAGCATTTTGGAAAATCAACAACCTTGATGTAGTTGTATCAAGCAAAGAACACGGCTTTGTTGAGGCAATTCAAAACGAAATTTTAAGTAATTCATTCCTCATTTCTGAAACATTCACCGAACAAGAACTCATTAAAACACTCAAAGAGAAATCGGGCTTTGATGATGATACGGTAGTTACTTTGGTTGATGATATTTTGAAAGATAAGAAAATGATTGTTCGCAAGGCAATTGTTGACGGACAAAAGATTTACGAAAAATCGCCTGAATTTTCAGCTATTCTAAAAGAACAAAATTTGCCCGAAGAACAAGTGAAAGCCATTGAAAGCCTGTTTGCTACCGACACAAACACTTATGTTCAGAAAGCTGATAAGAAAAAAGAGAAAAAGAAAGTTTTCATTAAGGCAACGCACTTGCAAGAGTTTCAAAATCTTTGGAACGCTATCAATAAAAATGCTTTCTATGTTTTAGAAACTTTGACCGCAGAGCAGGAAAGTCAACTGATACAAAACATAAAAACACAAATTGAAGCCGTAAACATTGAAGAGATTCTATTGCAAACCATTCGTGCAGAACTAAACGTGAACAAAATTGGCGAACAAGGAGGAATTACAGAAAGGCTAACCGACACTGTTTCATACAAAAGCAAAGTTGACTATTTAGAATTGGTTCGCACTTTATCAAACAATACCAAAACCCCTATTTCATTTGTTGTAAAGATTTTCAATGCTTTGAGTGATGATTTCAAAACCAAAATGCTCTGCAATAATCCTGAACAAGCACAAAGAGAAATTTCCGAAATAATCAACAAGAACTTAATTGCAATGCTCAAAGCTAACATTAAGTATGACGGAATTAACGGAACAAGTTTGCCCAACGTATTCAAGACCGAAAAAGGGAAAACCTATTTAGATACAGGAAGCGTTGGCAAATTTCAAAAAGACATTACAGGCGATTTCAGTTTAAAAACCAAATGGGTATTTGAAGAAGTGATTGAATATGACAGTGATTTTGAATTGGAAATTGTGGAGCAAGACCCCGACATTGACAGCATTGAAATTTTTGGCAAACTACCACGCCTGAAAATCAAAACACCATTGGGAGATTACAACCCCGATTTTTGCTATGCTATCAAAAGCACCGAAGGCAACAAAATATTCCTTGTAGTAGAAGCCAAAGGCTATAAATCGTCAACAGCAATTCCAGTAGATGAAAAAGGAAAGATTGATTTTGCCAAAAAATATTTTGAGGCATTAGGCGAACACTACAAAGACCAAAACATTAAAATTTCATTTAAAGAACGTATCAATAAAACGCAATTAGCGGCACTGATTAACAACGCATAAGACAATGGCAGAACAAGATTTTATAAAAGCAGGATTTACGGTTGTTGGCACAGAAAACAACGAAAACAAATTGCTGCGTTTTCTGAAAGAGAACTACCCCAATGTAATCCGAGACACCGAGATAAATTTAGAAGAATTAAAAACCGTTTTAGGTTTGCCTATTGACGAAAAGGTAAACGGTTACGGATTAAACTTTGTAGGCAGAAACTTTGCCAGAGCTAAATATGCTCAAAAGACAGAAAAGGAATTACGCCTGAATAACACGTTGAGCAAGAATATTGATACAACAGAAAACTTAGTGTTGAAAGGCGACAACCTCGACAGCCTGAAAATCCTGAAAAATCATTACAGCGGAAAAATAAAATGTATCTACATTGACCCACCATACAATACTACAAGCGATGAGTTTGTATATCCCGACAAATTCGACAAAGAAGAAGCGGAAGTTTTAGGCTTGGCAAATTTGAGTGAGAGCGATTTTGCAAGAATGGACTTTAGTTTTAAATCCAAAAAAAGTCACAACGGTTGGTTGGCTTTTATCTATCCTCGTCTTTTATTGGCAAGAGACTTATTAAGTAAAGACGGAGTAATTTTTATTAGCATTGATGATAATGAGCAAGCGAACTTGAAACTACTTTGTGATGATGTTTTTGGTGAGGAGAATTTTGTAAATCAAATAGCTGTTAAATCAAGCGAAACTTCTGGTGTGAAAATGTCTCATACGAAAGATAAACTACCCAAAATTAAAGAATATCTATTGGTTTACAGTAAAAACGATGTATTCTTCAATGCTATCAAAGTAAGTAAAACTGATGATGCAGAAAAATTTAGTAATTACGCAAAATACTACTCGAAGATAATTACAAATAAAGAGGAGAATCCTGAAAATTGGAATATTATTACAGTCAATGAATACATGAAAGACAATGGCCTGAATACTAATAGTGATGAGGATATTCTGAAATTTAAGTTAGAAAACTCTGATAGAATTATTTATCGAACAAATAATTCTGCATTATCTGATTTGACTTTTGAAACTAAAACTGCAAAAGTTATTTCTGCAACAGGGCTTGAATATATTTGGTGGGAAGGCAAACAAATGTTATTCCTTTCTGATTATACAGAAGAAAGTTTGTGTGACTTATGGACTGATATATCCACAATAAATCTGAACAAAGAAATGGCTGGGATGCCTGCATTTTTTAAAAATGGACAGAAACCGCTTGAATTAGTAAAAAGATGTGTGAGTTTAATTTGTAATCCAAACGATACTATCCTCGACTTCTTTGCAGGTTCAGGCACAACAGGCCACGCAGTAATGCAACTGAATGCAGAAGATGGCGGAAACCGAAAATTCATTTTGTGCCAAATAGACGAGCCAATCAAAGAAGATAAACCTGCTTACAAGTTTTGTATTGAAAATAATTTGCCACCAGTTATTTCAAGTATAACAATAGAACGAATTAAAAGAGCAGGAGAAAAAATTGCTAAAGAAATTGAAGCGGAAAACAGCAAAACAGGAATGTTTGAGGAACACAAAAAGCAAGTTCCTGATATTGGTTTCAAAGTGTTTGACAGCGTTGAAGCACCAAAATTGAAAGTTGACGACAAAGGACAAATTTCATTTACTGAAAATGAAACAGACGCTTTAAGTCGCATTTACAATATGATTTTCACCGTTGGTTTAGACGAACCAACACAAGTTCCCGAAGAAGTGGTAAAAGATTCCATTTACAAAATCGGCAACCATTATTACATAACCAATAGCGAAAAAATTACCAGTGATGATTATACAAACGCTATTAAAAACGGCAAAGTATTTATTGACGGATGGACAGCAAGTTTGAACGGAACATTACAGAATTACAAAGAAGAAGTGAAAATTGTGTTTTAATAAAAGAATTGACTGTATGATAACTAAACTAAACAATTTCACTCACAAATCTTTTGTAGAATACACAAGTCCAAGTGACTTACTGTTTCGTGAGAAAAATATTTTCTTTGGTTATAATGGAAAAGGGAAGAGTTCTTTAGCTATTGGCATAAAAGAAGAATTTTTAAAAGACACAACAAAGAAAACAGAAAATTATAGATTATTCGATAGGGATTATATTTCAAATTCATTATTACTTGAAAATAGCGAAGGAAAAATTAAAGGTGTTGAGGCTAGTTTTGGTAAAGGGAGTGTTGATATTGAAAATAAAATTAAGGATTTAGAAAAACAAATAGTTAGCAAAGAGGAAATTGAAAATATTGATTCAAATATTGATAAATTACGGAAAGTAGTAAGAAAGGAAATTGATTCAATTCACGATAGACGAAAAGGGGAAGCCAATATCCAAAGGAAGCCGAAAGAAGAATCTGTTGAAAGGGTTATAGATCTATACAAAAAAGACTATGCTGATGCAAAAAAGATTGAGACAGATGACGAACAATTAATCAAGATAAATGGTGACAATTCTATCGAAAAACAAATTTCACAATATGAAAATTTAAAACCACTCACTTTTTCAAAAATTCCAACAAGTTTTATTGAAGAAATAAAAAGAATCTTCAATGAAACATTTGGTAATGACATTTTAATACCTGAATATGAAATTGTACAGTGGATTGAATCTGGTTTAAGAATTCACAAAGAGGGAGATAATTGTAAATTTTGTAGTGGGAAGTTAGATTATTCAGATGTTAAACTAAAAATCAATCAATACAAAGAAAACAAAAGACACAAGGCAACTGAGAAATTAAAACAATTCAATGAGCAACTTAAAAATCAATTAGCTAATGTAGAGCAATTTGAAAAAGAATCAAAAATCTATAAAACAAATGTAGGTAAGGCTGTTGAACAATATTTTAATGCTATTACCTCAAAGCAGAATGAAGTCGAAATCCTAATAAATTCTTCCCAGTCAAAAATTGATAAAATTGAAAGCATAGTTGATTTTGATTTTAAAAAATTAGCCAATATTTCAGAAGTTATTGAAAGCTCCATTACTAAAATAAATAAGCTCAAAAATGAACAATTAAGTGAGTTAAGAAAAAAACAAAATAATTTAACTTCCTTAGTAAAAGGTGCTATCGGTTTGGAGATAACCAAATCTAATATCATTAAAGAGCAGTTAAATGAAATTAAAGTCAAGGAGGGTGAATTAAAAGTTAAGCGGGATAGCAATAAAACCAAAGAACAAGAAATTCAAAATCTTAAACAGCAAAAAAGCCTTACCAAAGATTTTGCTGATTTTGTTTCTCAAATTTTAAAAGATATAAATATCTCTTTGAAAGTCACACTTGACACAGACAATCGAAATTATATCATTAAATGCACAAACGAAGATGTGGTATTAGCCATAAAGGATATTAGCGAAGGAGAAAAGAATCTTTTAGCGTTATTGTTTTTCTATTACGAACTTTTTAGCGACAATAAGCAGAAACAAATAAAAACAGAAATTGAAGTTATAATTGTTGATGACCCAATTTCAAGTATGGATGATTCTAATAAGTTTTACATTTTGGAATTAATGAAAAACCTTTTAGAATTATCTAATCAACAAGTTTTTGTTTTAACTCATTCTTGGGAAGATTTTTGTAATTTATCATACGGCAAAAAAGCTTGGGAAAACAATTCAAAATACGCAACTTTTGACACAAGAAAGAATAATGGAAAAAGTGAACTGTCAAAATTAAATAAGATTGAAAAACCGTATAAATACTTATTCAAAGAAATATTTGATTTTTCCCAAAAACGAGAAGAAGAATTAAAAACGGAATGTCAGATATATCATTATCCAAATGTAATGCGGAGGGTTTTTGAGGAATGGTATAGTTTCAAAATTGGTAAAGATTTAAATTTAACCAGTGCACAACAAGACCGTTTGACAAGTGATTTGAAAATTACTGAAAACAAAGAAAAGACAAGCCTTGGTTTATTACTAAAAGTCTGTAATATTTTATCTCATTCTATCAATGGCTCAAAGAATCCTCAAGAAATTCACCAAGCTGCAAAATTTATGATGAAATTAATTGAAAAAAACGATTCATTGCACTTTAATAATATGAAACAATAATTAATTTGAAATTTATAAAATCATAAGAACAGCCCTCGCTTCGTAGTCAAGCACATTGGCTGGTCGCTCAAAAAAGCCAACCTCACGACCAAAACCAGCCAAAGAGCTTGCCTACCCCAACGCACGGCAGACAGGAAAGTAGTAGCAAATTGAAAGAAAAATGACGGAATACAAAGAACACCAGGCGGTAACATCGTGTATAGTGCATTTGTCGGATAGTGCTAATTTCAAGGGCGTTACATCTAATAAACGGTGTAGCGGTTCGACAGGTTTGTGCTTCGAATCGCCAAACGACACCATACACGTAACCGTTACCGCCAAGTGTGAGTCAGACAGCGACATAGTAAAATTGAAAAGTAAACCATTGCGTAAGGACAGAAAAACAAAATTATTCACAAATTCGGATAACGGATATTCAAATTGATTCAATTATTTTTTTAACTCGATGTAATAATTGAATGAAAATTTCGTTTTTTATTAAAAATATTTTTATGCTTAAAAAAAGAGTGGCATTATTCTTTATTTTTTCAGCTAACATTTTTTTGTTGGCTCATGTCATAGTGCCTCATCACTATCATAATGGTATAGTATGCAAATCAAACATACTTTATCAAAAGAATAACGATACTCAGAAGCATTCTAATGAACACACCATAAAGCGTGAAAGTGACTTTGAAAATTGTTTATTGACTAAGGCTGTTTTTATTTCATCAAAAACCTCCAGACAGTCTATTAAACCTCCAGATTCTGAAGATGAAAGCCTCATTTTCTTTCATATTTTTGATAATATCAAATTTGCTTCATTTGTCACCGCATATGACATAAGTCCAATCCCTCCTTTTATATTTTTTCCTGAACAAATTCTAAATAATTTAGTTGGATTACGGGCGCCTCCTATTATTTAAATTCTCCCACATTTCTATTTTTAAAATAGACATCAAACTAATAACATCAGTTTTGATTGTAGAACTGTTGTGGTTTAATTTTAATAACAATAAAAAAATATAAAATGAATAAGAATATAACTTCAATCCTTTTATTAATTTGCTTTGTGTTTTTACAAAGCAAACTAACAGCTCAAAGTAATATAGAGACCAAAACTTTATTTGGTAATAATCCAAAAGAATTCGGTTTTTTTGTTTCACCTGCTGTTGGTATAACTCAAATGGACGGTTTTAATAGCTTGCTTCTTAATCTTCGCGGTGGGTTAAGTATTAATGACAAGTTTTTAATAGGTGGCTACTTCAAAACTTCTATGAATGATATCAGACCACAAAGTGAAACAGTCCCAAATTTATATATGGACTACTGGACTGTGGGTGGCTTTACCGAATACACGTTACTTTCCAAAAAGGTAATACATGTAACATTTCCTTTATATATTGGTTATGGTGAGGTAGAAATGGACAATGAAAGCGGTTTTACTGGACTTGGAGAAGCTAATTTCTTAGAAATTGAACCTGCGGCATTATTAGAGGTCAACTTGCATAAGTATGTTCGATTTAATGTTGGAGTAGGCTACCGTATTGTCAGCCAAATGAATTACAGGAACTTCAATCAATCTGATATTTCAGGACTGACTGGGTGTATAGGACTAAAATTTGGGCTATTCCGATAAAGCTTTAATAACTAACACAAATTCGCTTCAAGTTGGATTGACTTTGCTATTATTGGCAAGGCAGAGCAAACATAAATTAGATGCTCCGCCTATACATAAGTGACAAATTGAATATTTGTAATAAATATAAACTTGAAAGCGAAACTCGTTTAAATGCAAACAAAAAAATACTAAATTTATGAATACAAAAATTTCTACTTTATCCATAAAAAGTATCTTCCATTGGTTTTTAGCCATAGGATTTACCGCAGCTTATATTTCTGAAGACTTTGATAGAAACGAAAATGTGCATTATGCCTTTGGGCTTTTTGTGGGCGCATTGATTATGTTTCGTATTATTTATGGTTTTGTTGGTCCGAAATGGGCCAGTTACAAGGTTTTTTTGATAGGTATTAAAAATCAAACAGCCTCTCTTGTAAACTTATTTAAAAAGGGGAAAGCCAAATACATTAGTAATCCGTTAGCTTCTATTGTGATGCTTTGCATATTGATAGTTGGCTTACTTTGTAGTTTATCGGGTTTTATCTTGTATTCGATAGAGAGCAATTCACTTATCAACCTAAACTTAAGTGAAAACTTTGTTGAAGAAGCACATGAAATTCTGGCTAACTTGTTTTTAATATTGATTGGCATTCATGTAGTTGGTATTATTTATGATATTATTTTTCTTGCAAAAACGAAAATATTACTATCAATATTAAAAGTCAACAAATTGGCTGAAAAGAAAAGCTTAAAAGAAAATATATTTCAATTTACATTTTCAACACTTTGGTTAATTGTCCCATTTTTTGCTTTTTATTTTGGCATGAGCTTACCAACAGAAAACAGAAGTGAAAAAAAGAAAATCCAGTATGAGGAAAAACAAGATGAATACAAAGAACATGATGATGATTAAATAAAAAAGACACAACAATTATGAAATTATATTATCAAGTAATTGTATTAATTTGCTTTATTTTACTCTTTATCTGAATAAGAAGATGAAAACGAAAAAAAAAGTGTAAACAATTTCGATAAAATTTTGATTGAATGATAGTACTTGAAAAATCTCAAAAGAATTTAAAATTCAAGGTTCAACGAATTATTGCAATTTCATCAGTTCTAATATTTATTGGAAAATTAATTGCCTACTTTTTGACCAATTCAGTAGGTATATTAACAGATGCTCTTGAAAGTACAGTAAATGTGACAACTGGATTTATTACTCTGTACGCTGTTTATGTTTCATTAAAACCTAAAGACGAAGACCATCCGTTCGGACATGGTAAAGCCGAGTTTTTATCTGCATCAGTCGAAGGTTTTTTAATTATTATTGCTGGAATAATAATCATTTTTGAAGCAATTAAACGACTTTTTATCCCAGCGGAAGTTTCGCAATTGGATATAGGAATTATTATTGTTGCCATTGCAGGTTTGTTAAATTATTTAATTGGTTGGTACAGTATAAAAATTGGCAAAAAAAACAATTCAATTGCTTTAATATCAGGTGGAAAACACTTACACTCCGATACTTATTCATCAATTGGATTAGTGATTGGATTAGTTTTACTGTACTATACAAAATTAGCATGGTTAGACAGTTTGATAGCCTTGATTTTCGGGACTATTATAGTAATAACTGGCTTGAAAATACTTAAAGAAACCTCTTCGCATCTAATGGACGAAGCAGATTTTAAATTGATTGAGCAATTCGGGAAAATAATTGAAAGCAACAAGCCTGATGAATGGATTGATATCCACAATTTTAAACTTATTAAATACGGTAATGTATATCATATAAATTGTGATTTGGTTTTACCTTGGAATTTGTATTTATCAGATGCTCATGAAGAAGGAGAAAAATTAAAGAACTTATTAGTTTCAAATTTCCAAGAAGACATTGTTTTTAATTTGCACACAGATGAATGTTTTAAGAAATACTGTAAGTATTGTAAAAGAGCAGATTGTAAGGAAAGAACCACTGACTTTGTAACTCAATTAAATTTTGATTTGAACAAATTTACAAAAGAAAAAATGGAAAACAGTTAAATTGGAAAAACACCAGGCGGTAACAAGCGGTATAAAACATTGGGGCTTAGGTGGTTATGCGAGCGTCCTACCCCGCATCAAGTTCGTTGTAACTCGACAGGATAGTAGCCCGCAATCCCCAACGTTTCATACCGCCAACCGTTGGCAACAAGTGTAAAAAAAGACAACCCGACAGCTAGTTACGATAACGACAAAATTGAAATAAGAAAGGATTTAGCTTTTTGACAGGACAGTGCTAATTTGATGGAATTTATTTTGTTTTTTTCCGACGCTCAAAAGAAAATGAAATGAAACCCCAACCCACATTGCACACATTTGCAAATCGCACCAGCCGCACGTAAACCAAAATTTGCAAAAGAGTGCAATCTTCCCACCACACTACTGCTACGATAAAACATTCGTTAATTTATGCAAAAAAAAGATTGGATTATAGAAAAATATATCAATCTTTGTACCGTAAAACAATTTTAGTACAAATTTGATATGAGCATTGATAATACCAAAGAATCAATTTTAAGCGTTGCGAATAAGCTATTCAGTCGCTTTGGGTTCCATAAAACTTCAATGGATGAAATCGCTAAAATTGCGAGGAAAGCCAAAGGTTCCTTATATTATCATTTTGCAAGCAAGGAGGATTTATTTAGGGAGGTAGTATCAATTGAAATGATAAACCTGAAAAATCAGCTGTCTTTTATTGTTAATAATCCTGATTTGACTTCTACGGAAAAGGTAAAAAAATATCTCGTTAAAAGAATGGAGATTCTAAATTCTGCTGCAAATTATCATGAAACGCTAAAAGCTGATTTTTTTGAACATTTTCATTTCATTGATGATTTACGGACTGAATTAGATGCATGGGAAAAAGAAAACCTGAAAAAGTTAATCCTTCAAGGTGTTGAGAGGGGTGAATTTGCTATTATTGGAGATATTGATGTTTTGTTAGACGTATTCATTATGGTTATAAAAGGGCTTGAGATACCCTTTTTTCTACAGAACAAATATGTGAAATACGCTCCTCATTTTGAAGGTTTAATTGGAATACTCACAAAAGGTTTATCTCGATAATTTTTTTTGCACTAAAACTGACTATAAAACGATTTAAGTATAATTAATTTTAAAACAACAAAATATGAACAGATTCGCAGATGGCATAGTGAAATTTAAATGGCTTATAATTATAGCCGTTGTAGGTTTAACCGTATTCTTTAGTTATCAGGCAAAAGACTTGCATATAAACGCTGATATAATAAGCTCTTTGCCCGATGATGACCCTGTTGCCCGGTTGTACAAGGAGATAGGAACACAGTTTGGCGGAAATGATATGGGAATGATTGTGTTGGAAACAAATGATGTTTTTAAAGCAGAAGTCATTCAGCATATAAAGCAAATTACCGATAGCATAAAATATACCAGTGGGGTTTCAACCGTTACAAGCTTAACCAATATTCTCGATATCAAAAGCTCTGAATGGGGTATTGAAATCGGCAAGCTGGTTGATGAGTATGATTTGCCCGTTGAGCAATCGCAGTTAGACAGCCTGAAAAACTATGTTTTCTCCAAAGAGATGTACAGGGGAGCTATTGTTTCAGAGGATGGAACGGCAACCGCAATAATGTTTACACTTCTCCCCGAGGGAGATAAACAGGCTGTTGCAAAAGAAATTAAGGATAAAATTGAAGCATTGGATTTGCCCGAGACAACTTATTTTGGCGGTCTCCCCATGATGATGAACGACATTAACGATTTGATTGTTTCGGATATTGTATGGCTTGTTCCCATCGTTTTCCTCGTAATAGCCATTATTTTATTGTTGAGTTTTAAATCTTTTAGAGGGGTATTGTTGCCGTTGCTCATAGCAGGTTTGGCCGTTATTTGGACAATGGGCTTAATGGCAGTAACCGGGTATGAGTTGACAATTATCTCAAATATAATTCCGGTTGTGCTGCTTGCTGTAGGAAGTGCTTATACAATTCATGTGCTCAATAGTATTAACCACAATAAACTTGCAGACAGAAAACAGGCATTAGTTCAAGCACTTAGATATATTCTGATTCCTGTAATACTGGCAGCAGTAACCACTGCCATTGGATTTGTATCATTTGTTTTTGGGGCATACCTCACCATGATTAAAGACTTCGGAATATTTACTGCGGTTGGTACATTAATCGCTTTAATACTATCCCTATTTTTTGTTCCCGCACTTATCTCTGGACTTTCAATGTATGGCAAAAAAACAGCTATTGAATCCGAAGAAAAGCAAACCATATTAACTCACAAAATTCTACTGCCCTTGGTAAAATTTCTGTTTAAACATCCCAAATATACACTTACAGGTTGGGGAGTTCTGCTAATGTTATGCATTGGTGGCCTAATGTTGATAAAAACCAGCGTTAACATGGCCGACTATTTTAAGAAAGATAATCCAACAAGGATTGCAGAGGATGTTATGCAGAAAAAATTTGGCGGCTCGTTACCGGTATTTGTTGTTTTTGAAGGAGATATGCAAAGTCCAGAGGTGCTGAAGATGATGATTAGTACCGAACATTTCATGAAGGAGGACCCGAATATTGAAATAACACAGTCGGTAGCAGACTTGATTGAACAAATGAACGATGCCATGGGCGAGGGTAAAAAAATTCCCGATGACAAGGCAAAAATTGAACAATTATGGTTTCTGCTCGATGGGCAGGAGGTTATGCCCCAACTAGTGAACAATGACCTAACCAAAGGAATTATCCAATCGAAATTTGCATCGGTTGACAGTAAAGAACTTGAGGTGTTTACTGCAAAAATGAACCGGTTCATCGAGGATAACCCAAACGAACATTGTAAAATTGAATTGACCGGGATGCCTTCTGTGTATGTTAAGCTCAACAGTAGTTTGATAAATAGCCAGTATAACAGTTTGTTGATAGCCATTATTATGGTTGTACTTATTGTGGGCTTGATATTGCGCTCCGCTTCAAAAGGGATTTTTGCCGCCATACCCGTTGTTGCCACTATTATTGTATTATTCGGGTTCATGGGTATCACAGGTATCCCCCTCGATATTGCAACTGTACTTGTGGCCAGCATTGCCTTGGGTATAGGCATCGATTATTCCATTCATGTTATAACCGGTTTCAATAAGCATTTGATAAGCCACGGGGATGCTGAAAAAGCCATAGAAGAAACCATATTGCTAAGTGGGAAGGCTGTAATTATCAATGTCATATCGGTATCAGCCGGATTTTTAGTGCTTCTGTTTTCGCAAATCGTGCCCTTGCAAAATTTCGGCTTACTGGTTGCCATAAGCATGTTTGGCTCCGGGTTTGGGGCTTTAACGCTATTACCGGTTATTTTAATCCTTGTGAACAGGAAACGTAAAATAATAGCAAATAATCATTAACAATTAAAAATAAAAAGTATGAAATCAAGAATTAAAACAGCGGTAATGACCGCTATTATCGTAGCAGGAGGTATTTTTTCTGCCAATGCGCAAGACGCAAGTACA
The DNA here is from genome assembly GCA_018830105.1 of Bacteroidota bacterium. Classification (GTDB taxonomy): domain Bacteria; phylum Bacteroidota; class Bacteroidia; order Bacteroidales; family F082; genus UBA5536. The sequence continues at coordinate 10,543 of JAHJTC010000004.1, read as the reverse complement.
ATCCTTAAAAAAATGGACGATGTGATGTACTCTCCCAAAGACATGACAGGGAAAAATAAAATTATTCTGATTGACAAAAATGGGAAAGAGGAAATCCGTGAAGCCACTGTACAACAGAAAGGTAACGACAAGCGTATATTTCGTTTTACTTCCCCTGCCTCACAAGCCGGAATCTCCGTTTTATCATTGCCCGATGATGTGATGTATTTGTATTTACCTGCCTTTGGAAAAGAAAGGAGAATTGCAACCAGCGCTAAAAATCAAAACTTTGCAGGTACCGATTTTTCTTATGACGATATGGAGTCTGTGCTATTCTCGATAAAGTACACCCCAAAATTAGTAAAAACTGAAGGCAATGTATATGTATTGGAATTAACTCCTATCGGTGGTAAATCGGATTATTCAAAAGTAATGGTACAGGTAAATAAAACAGATTATTATCCCGTATCAATGGAATATTACGACAAGGGAAACACCAAAATAAAAGAAGCAAAATACACTTTCAAAAAGATTGGCAATTATTGGAATGCCGCTGAAATTGAAATGACTGATTTAAAGAAAAACCACAAAACCAAAATGCAGATGTCGGATGTGAAATACGACACGGGGTTGACAGACGATGATTTTACTGTTAGGAAGCTAAAACAATAATTGGTTGTTGAGAATGAAAACCATTTCAGGGTACATTTTGACAAAAGTTTTGGGTTGGAAAATTGTCGGTGATTTTCCAACCCTTAATAAATGTGTTATCATTTTTGCACCGCATACTAGTTATTACGATTCTTTGTATGGCAAATTATTTCTAAATGAGATAAGCATTAACCATATCATTTTATCAAAAAAAGAACTTTTCTTTTTTCCGATGAATATCTTAATGAAATGGTATGGTTCTGTTGCAGTTCGCAGTGTAAAAGGTGAAAATACTATTTGCAAGATTTCTAAAATAATTCAAGAATCTCAATCCGTACATGCAATTATTTCGCCGGAAGGGACAAGAAAAAAAGTTATCAAGTGGAATAAGGGCTTCTATTATATTGCATTTAAAGCGAAAGTTCCTATTGTAGTAAGTTATCTGGATTATCAGAAAAAAGAAATTGGTATAAAGGGAGTAATTGATGATATTGAAAATATTGAAACCGTAATGCAACAAATAAACCTTATGTATAAAGATGTTACCGCAAAATATCCTGAAAATTTTTCACTTGAATTAAAAGTATAGAGTATATGAAACAGAATGTAGCATTGGTATTATCAAGCGGGGGCTCAAGAGGTCTTGCCCATATCGGGGTTATCTCAGAACTGGAAAAACACGGGTTTACCATTACATCCGTTTCAGGCTCTTCCATAGGAGCGGTTATGGGAGGGCTTTACGCCATGGGAAAAATACAGGAATATACCAAGTGGGTAAGCTCCTTTAACAAAAGGGATATCTGGGGCTTTATGGATTTTACAATTGCCTCTAATGGTTTATTAAAGGGTGAGCGGGTTTTTGATAAAATGAAGACATTTATCCCCGATATGAATATTGAAGATATGCCCATCCCCTTTGCTGCCGTTGCTACTGATATACTCCACGAAAAAGAAGTAGTTTTTACCAAAGGAAGTTTTTATGAGGCTGCCCGTGCATCCGTTGCAATCCCGGCAGTTTTTACGCCGGTAAAATACACTGATACCATTCTTGTTGATGGTGGCGTTCTGAATCCAATTCCTGTTGAATACGTGTCTCGTAAGAATGGAGATTTGCTGATAGTAGTGAATTTGTACGGTGACAAAAAAACTGATATTCCGAAAGAATCAAATAATAACAATGGATTCTTAAACAGGTTGATGAACACCATATCGACCTTAATTATAACCGGTGACAAGCACAGTGCAGGGTACTACTCACTTCTAAGCGGTACTACATCGGCAATGATACATAGGATTGCAAAAATGAGCATCGAGAAACATAAACCCGATATGATAATTAATATACCATACGATTCGGCAAATACCTTTGATTTTTACAGGACAAAAGAATTGATAGAGTTGGGGAAAAATGCAGCAAAAGAGGCAATAAATTATTATTATAAAAACCTATAAGGGAATGGATTTATCAAAAGAATATATCAATATTCACAGGCTTATAAAAGCAAGCGATTCAAAGCTACTGAAACGCTTACCTAACTTTATAATTTACCTGATTAAACTAATTATCAGGCAAAATGAGATAAATCGAATTCTATCTGTTTACGCAAATTTCGAAGGAGTTGATTTTTTATCCAAAATAATTAAGGAGCTAAATATAAAAGTTGAAATTGAAGGAATTGAGAATTTGCCCGAAAACGGTAAATGCTTTTTTGTGGCAAATCATCCTTTTGGATTTGTTGATGGCCTAATTCTAACAAGCACAGTTGCTAACAAATACGGTGATTTTAAGGCTATCGGCAACAACGTGTTTATGCTTATACCCCATTTAAAAGGGAATATTGCTGCGGTAAATGTTTTTGGAGCGAATCCAAGGGATTATGTTATAGAGCTGGAGAGAGTATTTAATTCTGATATCCCTATCACTCATTTCCCCGCTGGTCTTGTTTCGAGGATTCAAAAGGGAAAAGTTGAGGATAGTGATTGGCAAAAAGGGTTTATTAAAGCGGTTGCGTATCAGCGTAACGTTGTTCCGTTTTATTTCTACGGGCGAAATTCACTTCTTTTTTATTTTATATATATCGCCCGAAAAACTTTTGGAATAAGTAAAACCTTAGAATTAGTTCTATTGCCTCATGAACTATTTAACAAACGAAATAAAACCATAAGGGTTAAAATAGGCAAGCCCATTTCATACAACACCTTCGATATGTCAAGGTCGCACCACGATTGGGCACAATTTGTAAAAAAACAGGTGTATAACTTAAAAAACGCAATATGAAAAAGGTGTCAGCAATAATATGTGCATATAACGAAGAGAAAACGCTAAAAGATGTCATTCTTTCAGTTTCAGAATCTTTAATTGTTAGTGAGATTATTGTAGTTAACGATGGGTCTTCAGATAGTACTAAGAAAATAATTGAGGAGCTGCAGAAAGAGATTGAGATAACAGCAATCCATTTAGCAGAAAACAAAGGGAAAGGCTACGCTATGGCGGTGGGTGTTGAAAATTCAATCTTTGATATTATGCTATTTGTTGATGCCGACCAGTCGAACATTGTTCAGGGATACATTAATCAATTAACCAATCCTTTATTAAAAGAAGAATCGGACATGGTTTTAGGCTATTCTACTGTAAATATTTTAAATCAGGATATAAACCCTTTAAAAATATTGACAGGCGAAAGAGCTTTATACAAAGAAGATATTATACCAATTCTTGATAAAATGAAGGAATCACGTTTTGGTGTAGAAACCCTATTGTATTTTTATTACATATCTATTGGCAAATCCATAAAGTTTATCAGGTTGAAAGGGATGGCACATAAGGATAAGTACAAGAAAATGTCTGCGTTTAAGGCAACAACAGGCTATATTAACGAAGGTTTTGAAATTGCCTATACAGCCTTTAAAAATTATGAGCTTTTGCTAAAATCTGTAGAAAAGCAAATTTCTAAAAGAGTGAAACAATGAGTAAAATTTCAGCAATAATTTGTGCGTATAACGAGGAGAAAACAATCAAAGAAGTAGTAACAGCCGTGTGCGATTACTTTTTTGATGAGGTAATTGTTGTAAACGATGGGTCAACAGACGGTACGGCCAAAATTTTAGGTGAACTTTTGAATTTCTCCTCACTTAAATATATTGCACTTCCTGAGAATAAAGGGAAAGGTTATGCAATGGCAACCGGGGTAGAAAATTCAACAGGAGAAATTATTGTTTTCATTGATGCCGATTTGTCTAACCTAAAAGAGGAGCATTTTGAGCAGCTAATCAGTCCCATTTTTAACAACGAGGCAGATATGGTATTAGGCCAGGCAACAGAGCCCCTGATTAACTATAAAATCAACCCGTTCAAATCGTTCACTGGCGAAAGGGCACTGTTAAAGAAGGATGTACTGTCAATTTTGCAAGATATGAAAGCATCAAAATTTGGGGTAGAAACCCTGATTAATCTTTACTATATGGCACACGAAAAAAAGTTAAATATGTGATGCTCGAAGGACTAAAACATCCAACCAAATTTGATAAAACCTCACAATCGCAAGCCGTTAAAGAATTTGTTATGGAGGGGCATCAAATTGCATTAGCGGCGTTTAACAGCTTTAATTTGTTAACAAAAATCGTTAGAAATCAAATCAAAAAAAATATAGATTTATGAAAACAAGAATTTTATTTTTTTCTATGCTTCTGCTTGTTTCCGTTTCAAGCGTAACTAATGCACAGGAAGATAACAGCCTTAAACTGTCAGGTGAACTTTTAACCGACCAACGTTTTTTACTTAAATCACCCAACGATTGGGCTTGGAACGAAAACCGTCTGACTTTAAAACTTGACAAAAGAATTACCGATAATTCAAAATTTTACAGCGAAGTCTGGTTGCGTAATATTGGCCTGCCCGGTATTAATTCATCATCTGACCTTTATAATAAAGGGATTATTGACCCTTATAATCTTGAAATCAGGGAAGCGTATGTTCAGTTATACGGTTTTCTTACTGAAAATTTAGATGTTACCATTGGTCGTCAACGCATTGTTTGGGGAACTGCCGATAAATTAAATCCAACAGACAACCTTAATCCATTAGATTTGGAAGACATTTTAGATTTTGGTCGTCGTCGTGGTTCTGATGCTATTAACCTAAATTACTACATAAACAGTGACTTCTCGCTTCAAGGGATTTTTATTCCTTTTTTCCAACCTGCGAATATGCCTGTTGGTATTTTTGCAAACGCACTCTCCCCTAATTTAGAATTACCACAAGGCATGGTCTTAAAAGGTTTATCTGATACTTTAATGATGCCGCGCTATAATTTGGGAGAAAGTTCAACAGCGGGTTTAAAATTCAAAGGTTTTGCAAAAGGTGTTGATTTTTCCCTGAGCTATGTTTGGGGATATGACGGATTACCTTTCTCCACAAGAAATACTTTTATCCCTGTTGATGCGTTTGGCGGAATAACTATCAATTCTCAGCTTTCATTTGCAAGAACACATATTATTGGTGCAGATTTGGCTACAAGCATTGCAGGTATTGGTTTTTGGGCCGAGGCAGCAGCATTTATTCCCGATGAAGACGTAATCATGACCAATGATTTGTCTGCTTTTTATCCGCTGTCACCCGTTCCAGTAACTCAGGATTCATTAATTTTAGACAAAACAAAGCCTTACATTAAATTTGTTGTTGGTGGCGATTACAATTTTGCGGATGGTTCGTATCTTAATCTTCAATACATGCACGGGTTTATTCACGAACGAGGAGCCGAAAACCTGAATGACTATTTCTTTTTACGGTACGAAAAGAAATTTTTCAATGAAAAGTTAAAAGTAGCTCCTATTGGTGGTGGTTTCATAGTTACAGACTGGAATAATATAAAAGATAATTATGCCCTTGTGTATATGCCTGAGATTGCTTACCAAGCCACTATTAATTCAGAAATCACTTTAGCAACCACAATTTTTGATGGCAAAGGAGATAATTTGTTTTCGAATCTGAAGGATTACAATATGTTTATGTTAAAATTGAAATATAGTTTTTAATGTTAAATCAAATATGCCCTACACACTGCCGTAAGCACATTTGCAACCCCGCACGAGCCAACGCTCCAACCAAAGGCTTGCAAAAGAGCTTCCGCCTCTCCAGCCCAAGCAACCGCCTTTCAGGACGGTTTTAGGATTGTCCACGCTCAAAAAAACAAAATAAATTTGTGCTTCGTTGATAGGTTGGTGCAGATTGATAATGACAAGAAAATAAAGCTAAACAAATGACATACAGACAGATATGAATGAACACCAGTTGCCAACATCGTATATAAAACATTTGGCAGTCAGTGCGTTATTAAGCATTTCAGCTCGTATTATAGGCACTTGTAACTTGACAGGAAAGTGCTTCGAAATGCCAAACGTTTCATATACGTGACCGTTGTGCTTCATGCTAAAAGAATAGACTTGAAAATGAATTATAGATTTGGATTTTTATTTCTTACAATAATATTTCTCTTTTCATGCAATCGAGATGTGAAATTTAATAGTGAAGAATGGAAAAAAGCAGGTGGAGAAAACATTACTCTAGATACAAGATCAACAATGGTGAATGATTTAATAGAAAGAGAAATTTTATTAAATAAAACTGAAGCTGAAATACTAAAAATGATTGGTTATCCTTCTAGACTTCATGGACAAGAAATAGACTCAATAAAATACTTTGCGGTCCAAGAATTTTATAGTTGGGGAGATATTGATCCAAAAGAAATGACTTTTTTGAAAATCATATTTGGTAAAGACGGAAAATCAAATTCCATTGAAATGTTTTCAACTAAATAAAAAAAGCACGAAAGCACAACACGGGCTCATAAGCCATAGCACCCTTCGGGATGCAACGGCTCATAGCCCCATCCGTTACCAACAAGCCTAAGAAGCGACAGTGGTAATTATACTGTGAAACAAAAAAAATGAAACAGCCACCACACAAAACAGCACATTTGCAAGCTCCGAGACACAAGCCGATGCTTCAGCTTGCAAAAGAGCTGTTTTTTTGCGAGCGCACTGGTGATAGATTGATACATTTGCTGTTATTTGTAATAGTAGATTATAACATGAATTGATTATATAGATTTCGAGTAATATGTTAGAATATAGCAAATACAATAGAGGTTCGGAATGGCGTAAATGGGATTTACATTTTCATACTCCTTCATCTCATGATTATGAAAATAAGAGTATAACTAATCAAGAGATTATAGATGGTTTAAATTCAAATAATATTTCAGTTGTTGCAATTACTGACCATCACGTAATTGATGCTGAAAGGATTAGAGATTTACAAGCAATTGGCGGTGATGAGATAACTGTTTTGCCAGGCATTGAATTTTGTTCCGAATTAGGTGGTAGTGAATCAATTCATTTTATTGGTATTTTTCCTGAAAAATCTGATATCGAAAGCATTTGGACAACGATTCAAGGTACAGTTGGTTTAACTAAACAAGATATTGAATCCAAAGGAGGTTTTGACAATATTCAGTGTGATTTAATTGAGACTTGTGATTTGATTCATAAACTTGGAGGAATTACTTCTGTACATGCTGGAACTAAAACTAATACTGTAGAAAGTATCAAAAACACTATCCTGAATAAAATGCAACAAAAAAGAAGGATTCTTTCTGAGAGCATTGATATTCTTGAATTAGGAAAAGTGATTGATGAAAATGACTATCGAGAAATTGTATTTAAAAGTATAGGATTTATACTTCCAATGATTATTTGTAGCGATAATCACAATATTAATTCTTATAATTTAAAAGAAAATCTTTGGATAAAAGCAGACCCTACATTTGAAGGTTTGAAACAGATTACTTTTGAACCAACTGAACGAGTTAAACTTCAAGCTGCAAAACCAGAAGAAAAAACAGGATATCATGTTATTGATTCTGTTTCTATTAATGAAGGTGAATTTTGGAAGAATGAAATATTTCTTAACCCAAACCTTAATACAATAATTGGAGGTCGTTCAACAGGTAAATCGACTCTTTTAAAATGTATTGCAAAAAAAATCGATCCATCAATAAAACTACTAACAGAAAAAGAAGAAACTTTTATTAATAATCACATTAATGGTATTAGTCTTAAATGGAAAGATGGAGAATCAAACTTGAATAGAGATATCCAGTTTTTTCCTCAAAGCTATATGTATGAGATAGCAACGAGTGTAGCAAAAACTAATGAAATTATTGAAACAATTATTAAAGAAAACGATACAGACAAGAACCTTTCAAAGTATGATAGTTTCAATAGTTCAAATCGTACTGAAATTATTAATAAAATAAATAATCTGTTTCAGTTGCAAACTAAGATTGATAATTATAAAAATGAATTAAAAGAAAAAGGTGATAAATCTGGTATATCGAAAGAAATTAAGTCATTAGAAGATAAAATAAAAGCTATTAATTCTGGAAGTGCAATATCTAAAGAAGAATTAACAGCTTATGAAGAACTCATTAAATTAATTTCTCAGAAGGAACAATCTATTATACTTGCGAACGAAGACCTTGCTATTATCAAAAAACTTCAAGTATACACTGTTTTTAACACATCTCTAGAATATGAATTTAACGGTTTGTCTGATACCACAAGAGAAGCTGTTAAAAAAATATTTGAGCGCTTACAAATTGAAACAGATATAAAATGGGTAAATCAATTAACATCTAAAAATGATGCTTTACTTAAACAAATTTCTATTTGGAATTCAGAAATTAAAACCGCTAAAGAATCAGATATCTATCAAAAAGGTGAAAAAAATCTGATAAATAATAAGCAGTATCAAGAATATAAAGAGAAACTTGAAGAAGAGCGAAAAAAGTTAAATATTATAACAGAGATTGAAAAAAACATTTCAAAAGTTCAAGAACAATTAAATAAACTAAAGGAAGTAATTGTTAATCTCCATTTTCAATATTATACAAAAGTTAAGGAACTCATAACTCAATTAACATTAAGTTATAACGGTATAGAAATTAGAGCTAATTTTTATATTCTGGATAAGAATTTAAAAGAATTTTTTGATACTAGATTAAATCAAAGGAGTGGTGAAAGACAAAGGTATATTGCTGATTTTATTGATAAGTATAGTTCAAATGTAAAATCATATATTTCTGACTTTCTAAATCGCGCTTTACGAAATGAGATTGAGTATAAAGGAGGGCATATTAATAATAATGTAACATCCGAACTATTATCAACTAACTGGTTTGGATTAACATATGACCTCACTTATCAAAATGATATATTTATTGATATGTCGCAAGGAAAACAAGCATTTGTTATATTAAAGTTATTGCTAGAATTTAGTAATAAAAGTTGCCCTATTCTTATTGACCAGCCAGAAGATAGTTTAGATAATAGAGCTATATATAACGAGTTAGTTAAGTACTTAAAAGATAAAAAGAAAGAACGTCAGATTATATTAGTAACGCATAATCCAAATGTTGTTGTAAGTGCAGACGCAGAACAAATTATTGTTGCTAATCAAGATGGTAAGGACTCTCCAAACGAAGCTAATATTAAATTTCAATATGTATCAGGGGCATTAGAATTTTCAAAACCTGAAGATAAAAGCATAAAATTTGTTCTTAAATCAAAAGGAATTCGTGAACATGTATGTGAAATATTAGAAGGTGGCGAAGATGCTTTTAAACAACGAGAGAGAAAATATGCAATTAAATAGCCAACGCTTCACAGCCACACACATTGTCAAGTCACTCAAAAAGCCAACTGCACGACCAAAACTTGTCAAAGAGTGTGTCTGTTCAAACGCACGTGGCACTGCAAATTTGATAGCTAATTGTTTGAAAATGAATAAAGGCCAGTTGGTAACACGCAATATACGTAAGCCGGGGGATGTAGGTGTTTTAAACTTTTGTACATTTATTAAAAATTGTAACGGTTTGACAAGTTGGAGCTTCGAAATCCCGGCCTCCGCATATTGCCATCCGTTAGCATACATTCCCCACATCAGAGCATCTAATTAATTTCCGATGCTAACGATCAGATTTTGAGGGGAATATGAATTTACTAAATTTGACGTTAGTCACAATCCTCCATATAAAAACTTAACTGACTAATTCGGCTAACGTCAATAAAAGTTGGGGTGATATGAGGTTTTTTTATAAATTTGTCGTTTTATAACTAATTGATTATTAATGATAAAATTTGACGTTAGTCAGAATTTAAAGTAGACAAAATGCAAATAGGACCAGTAGGAATACATGATGTTTCAAAAAAGAAGGAAATCTGGAATGATTTTGCAAAATTGTATTCTGGAAACTTGAAAGTAATTAAAACAAAATCAAAAGAATTCGAGAGACTTCAATTAACTTTTGAATTTCAAGGTGCTTCGATTGTGTTTATTGAAACTGACACAAAACCATTAAGAGTTGAAATTGAATTACCAAACTCCAAATGCGACTCCAAATTTCTTCTATCAGAAAGCGATTTTATGGATAAAGCATTGTCCTTTTTTTCAAGTAAAAAAGTAACAACAAATTCGGATGAACTTAACCGGAACTATTTGCTAAAAAGTAAAAATGAAGAGTTTGTAAAGTCGTTATTTAATGACAAAAAAATTCAGACAATAATTCTCCAAGAGAAAATCATGATGATATCTGGTATACTGAGACAAACTACATTTTATATTGAAATGGCAGTAAACCGAGACATTAACAACTTTGATAAACTGAATAATATTGGCTTACTGACTAAAATGATAATAGAAAAAACGTATGCTAATAAATAGGACTCTGAGCGGTCTGCAAGACCCAGCGAGGAGTCGGTGTTGAACTACATCCTGACAATTACTGAAAAAATGTTCTATGTACTTATCGACTGTTTTGGATATTTTTTAAGAGGTACGTTTTTAGCGTTCTTT
>JAHJTC010000024.1 GCA_018830105.1 Bacteroidota bacterium | reverse complement strand
TACGACCAATCAAGATTAAAAAGCACGGGCGAAGAGCCAAAAGCTTATTCAAGTATGGGTTGACTTATCTTGCTAAGGTGTTGTTTTCAAATGATTTAGATGAATTTAGAAATTGTTGTAAATTTTTGTCATGTACTTAGCTCTCATACATACAAATTAAAAAGTCAATAAAGAGAAAGAAACCGCATTGGTGGCTATTGCATGAGCCTGCAAGATACGAATTGTTTCCACTGATGCGTTGTCTTTTTTTTGGCGCTGAGCTTATCGTCTTATTTTGAAATTGACGGAAATGCATTTTTTGGATTGTTATAGTTTGTCAGCTTTTGGCCTTGCTTTAATAATGAAATTGACCAATTATTTTTTTTCGATCGCTTTCCTGAGGCATATCAGCTTGGGTCATTTCGTAAGGCACACAATTGGCTATCGGAGCGAACGATGTTTAATCAGCAAAATCAACAGACACGCAACCTAAACCTTATCGACCAGACACTAATTTGCAGTATTTCAATTCTATAGTTAACAGCACCTCATGCATATGTTGAAATTGTATTGCAAACACTTGCGCTTGCATTACGAAAAATTGTACTTTTGTTGAAAGATATAAAACTTAACCGAAAGTCATGGCTGAAACCAGTGTTATCATTTCAGGTATTGAATATAAGGTTCAGAAGCTGATTTCACTGAATAGCCAGCTAAAACGGAAAGTTGAAGATCTTGAAAGCGAGAATGAAGCGATACAGGCCGAGCTTATAGAACTTCAGAAATCGCATGCTCAATTAACAGATCAATTAAATAAAAAAGTTATTGTTAACGCGCTCGAAAGCGAGATGGAATTAGAAGAAGGAAGAAAGCTTATCAAAGCACTTGTGCGGGAGATAGATCAATGCGTTGCTTTATTGAATAATGGATAAAACTGCAGATAGCAAAGATGAATGAAATTACGATTAATATAATGATAGCAGAACGAACCTATAAACTTAAAGTTGATACAGAAGGCGAGGAGCGCGTTCGAAAGGCTGCTAATATCATCAATGATCGTATTAAGGCCTATTCACAGGCCTATGCTTACAAAGATCATCAAGATCTGTTAGCGATGACAGCCTTGCAACTGGCGACATCGGAAGCAAATCTTGAAGCAGAGTTGAAGTTTAAAAATCAGGAATTGGATCAAAAGCTTCAACAATTGGATATGCTGTTATCAAACCATTTGAATGCATAAAGCAACTTAGCGTTCTTTGAAGAAATAGTGCCCGCTTAGTTCAAACCGTGATTGTAAACTCAACATTACTTTCATAAGGGTTTGCTCATTATATGCAAAGACAGGCCTCACTCCTACGGGAGTTTTGCTTCGGCAGAACAGTGGAAGTTTGAGCATATAGGCTGCCCTAAACGTGTTTATTTGGGGTTTACTAACTCCTTTGAATTAATGCGGGCATTTTTTTATTTCCTCTTTTCGGGCTTTTTTAAAAAAGCTATCAAACTATGGAAGAGATTATTATTTATCTACTGCTGGTTATTGCCGGTAGTGCAGCAGGGGGGCTGATTACAGCCACCATCCTGCGAAAAGCAGTTACCAAAAAGAGCGAACTGTTGCTTGAAGAAGCGAAGGAAAAAGCTGAAGTGATCAAGAAAGAAAAGATTCTTCAAGCCAAAGAGAAATTTATTCAGCTTAAATCTGACCATGAAAAAATGATCTCAGAGAAAAACAGAGAGATTCAGCGGACAGAAAGCAGGCTGCAAAGCAGGGAACAACAGTTTACTCAAAAAATAGATGATTTTCAGCGTAAACAAAAAGAGCTGAATATCTTACGACAGAATTTAAGCAACCAACTCGAAATCCTGAATAAGCGTCAGGAAGAGTTGGATAAAGTACAAGGAGAACAGGCAAAACTTCTCGAAAGAGTATCAGGTCTTTCAGCTCACGAGGCCAAACAAGAACTTATTGAGCTGATGCGTGATGAAGCAACTACCGAAGCAATGATATTGGTAAAAGACATTACCGAAGAAGCCAAGCTCACAGCCAATATGGCAGCTAAAAAAATTGTAGTCGAAACCATACAACGTACAGCTGCTGAGCATGCTATTGAAAATACCGTAACGGTGTTTAATATCGAGAGCGACGAGATAAAAGGACGTATTATTGGACGGGAAGGACGTAATATCCGCGCACTTGAAGCGCTTACCGGTATTGAAATTATTATTGATGATAGCCCTGATGCCATTTTACTGTCGGGATTTGATCCGGTTCGGCGCGAAATAGCCCGGCTCTCGCTGCAAAAGCTGGTGACCGATGGCCGTATCCATCCTGCCCGGATAGAAGAGGTGGTAAAAAAGACAGAAAAGCAGATTGAACAGGAAATTCTTGAAACAGGAAAGCGTACTGTTATTGATTTGGGGGTTCATAACCTTCATGGCGAGTTGATTAAGATGATCGGTCGCATGAAATACCGTTCGTCCTACGGCCAAAATTTACTGCAACATTCCATGGAAGTTGCCAGACTCTGTGCTACTATGGCGTCAGAACTTGGACTGAATGCAAAAGTAGCTAAGCGAGCAGGATTATTGCATGATATTGGCAAGATTGCCGAAAATGCTGAAGAATTACCGCATGCTATCCTGGGAATGAAGATAGCTGAGAAATATAAAGAGAAACCGGATGTGTGTAACGCAATTGGTGCCCATCACGATGAAATAGAAATGGAAACCCTTATTGCCCCAATTGTTCAGGTTTGTGATGCTATTTCTGGTGCTCGTCCGGGTGCACGTCGCGAAGTAGTGGAAGCCTATATTCAACGCTTGAAAAAACTCGAGGAAATGGCTTTGACCTATCCTGGAGTAGTAAAAACTTACGCCATTCAGGCAGGACGTGAATTGAGGGTTATTGTTGGTGCTGATAAAGTTACAGATAATGACGCTGATAAAATCGCCTATGATCTTTCCAGAAAAATACAAACAGAAATGACTTATCCCGGTCAGATAAAAATTACGGTGATACGTGAAACGCGTGCCGTGAGTTATGCTAAATAAAAACCTAAAATTTTAATTATGAAAAAAACAATTTTTGCTTTTGTGCTTGCCTTTGCTTCACTGACTTTGTTTGCTCAAAGTCCTATCGGAAAAGGTGGTAAGCAGCTTAATTTTGGTACCGGTTTTTCCTCTTATGGTATCCCGCTTTATATAGGAATGGATTTTGGTGTACACCCCGATATCACCGTTGGGTTTAATGCTTCCTTTCGTAACTATAACGAAAATTGGGGATCAAACAAGTACAACCATTCGATTATTGGCTTGTTTGCCAATGGAAATTACCATTTCAACAGGATTTTAGAAATTCCGAGTCAATGGGATTTTTATGCCGGATTGAGCCTGGGTTATTATATTTGGAATGCTGATTCCGGATATGGAGGATCCAATGCATCAGGTTTAGGCTTTGATGCGCAGATTGGCGGACGTTACTATTGGAGCGATCGCTGGGGTATTAATCTCGAATTTGGAGGTGGCAATGCTGCTTCAGGCGGAAGAATAGGATTGAGCTACATTTTGTAGCAAAAAGCTATCGACAGCATAAAAGCGTTATTCTTTAGTGAGTAACGCTTTTTTTTGTGCTATTGATTTTTCTCGAATTCGAGAATTAGCTCTTCAGGTGATTTCCCTATGTGTTTCAATGCTGCTGCTGCATCATCTGTGAAATCATGATCGGGGTAGGACAGCAGGAATGCCTCATAATATTTCTTTGCATTTACGTTATCAGCAAGCTGTTGGTCATATAAAAATGCTTTGAGAAATAAAGCTGTGCCGGATTTTGGATCATTCGGAAATAGTTCCCTGAATTGATCGATGAGTTGCAGGCTTTTTTGTGGTTGCGGTAAATTAATTGAAATATCGATGGCCTTGAAAAGATAGTCTGGTGCAAGGCTGTCATCAGGATAAGAGTCAGCATAAGTGCCGTATAACTTAATCAGTTTATGTGCCGAATCAGGCAAAAGCGTTCCATCCTGCAATAAAACATGACCTTCTGTTATTCTAATTTTTTGCTGAAGCACGTTACTTGATTCATTTTTTTTGGCTGAGTTGCAGGATGTCAAAAACAAACTGCTGACAATCAGGGACAGGATAAGCAAATATTTTATCATTTTAAAGCGTTTTAATTACCTTACTTTTTTACGTGTTCTTGGGAATGTCATACGGTAATCCACATCTACCTTTCCTTCACTGATATCGCGAAGTTTACCTTTTAGCAAAACCCTTTTCAGGCTGGGAAGCCGATCAACGTATAGAATGCCATTAATATGGTCATACTCATGCTGAATGATTCGTGCCAGGATGCCGTCAAAGGTTTCCTCATAAGGCTCAAAGTCTTCATCAAGGTATCGAATGGTAATGCTTGGTTTGCGAGTTACCTCCTCGTTCATGCCCGGCAAACTGAGGCAGCCTTCTCCCATCGTCCATGCTTCTCCTTGTTCTTCGACAATATGGGCATTGATAAAAACTTTTTTAAAGTCTTTTGTAACAGGGTGTTCTTCTGCAAATGGTGAAGCATCAATTACAAACAAGCGTATTGACTTGTTGACTTGTGGTGCGGCTAAGCCCACTCCGGCTGCTGCATACATGGTTTCCCACATGTTCTCAATCAAAGTTTGGAGCTCGGGGTAGTCGGCTTCAATATCAACGCCTACTTTTTTTAAAGTTGGATGTCCGTATGCTACTATAGGTAAAATCATCGTTTTTTTTGTTCTAAAGCTCCCATAAAGGATTGTAAAATCAAGGTTGCACTAATGGTATCGACCATAGCTTTGTCTTGTCGTTTTTTTTTGCTCAGGCCAGCATCTATCATTGTTTGAAAGGCCATTGAGGAGGTAAATCGCTCGTCGTAACGCCGAATATCAAGATCCGGATAGGCCTTGCGAAGCCTGTTTACGAATGGCTCAATAAACTTTGTGGCATCTGATGGTTTATTTTGCAGATCACGTGGCTCCCCGATTACAATTGTAGTTACTTCTTCCTGAGTAAGGTACATTTTTATAAAATCGAATGCTTCGTGACTTCTTATCGTCTTGAGGCCGTTGGCTATCATTTGCATCGGATCTGTAACAGCTATGCCACAACGTTTTTGCCCGAAATCAATTGCCATGATACGTCCCATCTGTTTTTTGAATTTGTGTGTGCAAAATTACAAAAACATTTTCGACCAGCGAGAAGGTATGTAATTATAGATCATGCTGCTTTTTTGTACTTTCGCACTCACTTAAACTAAACACCATGGATCAGTTAAAAGCTCAGATTGAAGCAGCATGGAATGACCGTTCACTATTGCTCGAGACACAAACAATCAAGCGTATTGAAGCGGTAATTGCACTTCTGGATATTGGAGAATTGCGCGTTGCAGAGCCTGTTGAAGCGGGTTGGAAAGTTAATGAATGGGTAAAAAAGGCGGTAATACTCTATTTCCCTACCCGCAAAATGGAGACGCTGGAAGTGGGCATGCTCGAATTTCACGATAAGATTCCGCTGAAAAAAAATTATGCCAAATTGGGTGTAAGGGTTGTGCCTCATGCTGTTGCGCGTTTTGGATCTTTCTTGGACAGGGGGGTAATTCTGATGCCTTCTTATGTAAATATCGGGGCATGGGTGGGCTCGGGCACTATGGTTGATACCTGGGCCACAGTAGGTTCTTGCGCTCAAATAGGATCAAATGTTCATTTAAGCGGAGGTGTTGGCATTGGTGGTGTTTTGGAGCCTGTTCAGGCATCACCGGTAATTATTGAAGATGATTGTTTTATTGGCTCTCGGGCAATCGTAGTCGAAGGGGTGCGCATTTGTCGTGAGGCTGTGCTTGGTGCAAATGTTGTTCTCACCAAATCGACACGAATCATCGATGTGAGCGGTGCTGAACCCAAAGAGTTTAAGGGGTATATTCCCGAGCGTTCAGTCGTGATTCCGGGTAGCTTGCCCAAGGTTTTTCCGGCTGGCACATATCAGGTGCCTTGTGCGCTGATTATTGGGAAGCGAAAAGCCTCTACTGATCGCAAAACCTCTTTAAATGATGCCTTGCGTGAGTTTGATGTTGTTGTTTAAACCTTAATAATATGTCGATCTGGAGAGTTTTATTGTGTATCCTTTTTCCCCCTTTAGCTGTAATTGACAAAGGTTGTGGATCTGTTGTGATTGTTGTTCTGCTAACACTGGCCGGTTGGGTTCCGGGAGTGATCGGGGCTTTGATAATCAATAAGAATTAGACTTTTTTAGCATTTGATTGGTGCATTAGCATAAATATGAAAGGCTGCTAAAACAAAAAAGTGATAATCTTTTGATTATCACTTTTTTGGTGATGGGTGGAAGACGGGATTCGAACCCGCGACCCTCAGAACCACAATCTGATGCTCTAACCTACTGAGCTACAACCACCGTTTTGAGGGTGCAAATATACAATCATTTTGCAAATGCAAAGACACCAAATGAAAAAAATTGATCCAGTCAATCGTGGTACTGCCAAATAATCCGCTACATTTGCAAGCCCGAGCCAAATACCGATGAGCCCGATAAAACATACACATAAAAATACCAGTCCGTTTGCAGTAACTTTAAAGCGTTTTAAGAAAAACTCACTGGGAGTGGCGGCTTTTATGTTGATCCTGTTAGTCGCTCTTCTTGCAGTTTTTGCCTATGTAATCATCCCCGATAAAAGTCCTGATGCCAACCGTCAAATACTTGAAATTAGCACGCAGAAGCCTGGATTTAAGGTGGAGATGCTGATGATTCCTAAAGAGAACCAAACAGCTAAAGGGTCGCGCTACGAGACTTTATTTTTTGGTCAGGAAGATCAATACAACTATTTCCCTGTTGACTCCATACAATTTAAACGTGACTATTTGTCTGTCAGGATTTTTAATCCTGATGCCGATTACACTGATGAGTGGAAAGAATTATCCTATGATCTGTGGCATTTTGATGAAACAGCGAAAACAGGCTCCGAAATAGAAATGGAAATCAGGGATAACTTCCTGCATGAGCAGGTTTTTTGGTTGGGGACTGATCAATTTGGACGCGATTTGCTGAGCAGGATGGTTTTGGGTGCCAGGGTTAGCCTTGCTGTGGGCTTTATAGCAGTACTGATTAGTTTGGTTGTGGGGATAACACTGGGAAGTTTAGGTGGTTTTTTCAGGGGCCGAACCGATGATATTGTGGTTTGGTTAATCAATGTTGTTTGGTCTGTGCCTACCTTATTAATGGTGATTGCCATAACTTTTGCACTTGGAAAAGGTTTCTGGCAGATATTTGTTGCAGTTGGACTAACCATGTGGGTAGAAGTGGCACGAGTGGTTCGTGGTCAAATTCTAAGTTTACGCGAAGCCTATTTTGTAGAGGCAGCAAGGGCGCTTGGTTATTTTGATTTTAGAATTATTGTGCGCCATATCCTTCCAAACATTATGAGCCCCGTTATCGTTATTTCGGCTGCCAATTTCGCTTCAGCCATTTTAATAGAGGCGGGATTAAGTTTTCTTGGTCTTGGTGTGCAACCTCCAACACCTTCCTGGGGAAGCATGATAAAGGAAAATTATGCCTTTATTATCTTAGATGCAGCCTATCTTGCGCTGCTGCCCGGAGTAGCGATTATGATACTGGTGCTGGCTTTTATGCTGATAGGTAATGCCTTACGTGATGCACTGGATGTGAAAAAAGTTTGATCAGCAGCCTAAAAAATTCCTAAGAAACGCTTTGATTTTCGGGGCTTATAATTGTCGGCATTATAGCAAGCGCCGGTATCCCTATTACCCAAACAAACACCTTTTCTGAAATTAATTTTTACCGAAGCGTAAATGTCCATGCCATTGATATCCGAGATTCCCAGAAGTGTACCAAGCCTGTCGGTGCCAATGGTTAAAAAGCCTAACCTAACTGCTGCGCCAATGCGTGGAATCTGATATTCATATAAGCTAACGGGAAGCATGGCTTCAAACCAGTCGGTTTCATACCGTGGCGTAAGGGCGAGCTGGGCGGGCCTGCGCACGCTGTATTGTGAGATTTGCAATGGATGAACCAGCGTAGCATTCAAGTACCAGTTTTTATCGTAATGATAGTCAAACTGCATACTTAAAGCGGTAGGTAAGCCAATCTTGAAATTGTCAGCAGCATAGGAAGCGTCCGGCGAGCCCATCAATTGATCACTAACTTCACCCATCAACGAATTTAATCCCTCGAACTGCACATCATCAAGATTTTCCCATACCGTATTTACATCCCTGAATTCATGCTTTTGCGCATTGTTTTTGAAGTTAATACTTCCTAAATCGAGAATAGAAATTCCGAACCGCCAGAAATAGTCTTTGTAAGGTTGTTCGCAAATACGTTGCCTGTTATAATCCTGGTATCCTTCTTTTTTGACGGTATAAGTAATGCCCAGATCTGCGCCAATGCCACTGCCTTTAAATAGTGGTCCGTCATCCGGAAAATCGCTGTCAACACCATAGTCTATGGGTAATGCAAACCCAAAATCAGCATTCATAGCTGTGAAATTGATGGTTTTACGATCCAGCACCATATAATCCACGTTTTCAACTTTTGCGAACATGCCGCCATATCCCATTAAATATTTTAGGGTGATGCCTGCAGCCCAGTGTTGGTTAGCTACTTTATGAAAAGCATAGGCATAGCTCAAGCCGATTTCGCCCCATGCCAGAGCCGCCACATCAATATGCTTATCCTCAAAAAGGATATGCTGAAGGGGCTCGTAACCCAGCGACTCAACACCTAAAATGGGTATTTCATAGGGAATCTGATTAAAAGTGTTGTATGAACGTGCTGCGGTATGAAACGCGAAAGCATGATCGCCGGTTTGTAAAAATGCACTCAAAGCATAATTATTACTTACGGCTGCCCCTGATTTTATCTTATCATTGGTGTAATACAGGTAGTTGCTTTCTGTTTGATCATAGGTTGGCAGTTGCTCCGAATTTTGAATTAATGGCATCAGATTAAAGTCGGAACCCGGGATATATGCAAAATTATTTTGACCGAATGCTCCTACGCTAATCAGATGTACGTCAAAATACAACTTGCTTTGCAGCATAGTAGCCGGGTTTATTCGAGCAGTTGCTGAACCGGAAAAATTTCCCTGTGTTATGCCCGGCGACTCCTGACTGAATAGCCATTGGGGAATCAGGGTGGTGAAAAATAAGATAATTATTAAGGTATATCCCTTTTGGATTACAGACATGAAAAGCAATGTTAATCTTTAAGCAAACGCAAAAATACATCTTTTAGTTTAGGTTGGTTTTAGATTAGCATAAGATATGCCTGGTTATCGCTATATTTTTAAATAAAATTAGGTGTTTTACACCATTTTCTTTCTGATTAAACAAGGACAACATAAAAAAGATCGTATATTTGCAGCCGCAAAAGCAAGGGGCGATCCTTGAAAAAAATGCGGATGTGGCGTAATTGGTAGCCGCGCCAGACTTAGGATCTGGTGCCGAGAGGCGTGGGGGTTCGAGTCCCTTCATCCGCACAACACCAAAGATAAAAATACACAAATCACGATTTGCTAGCATGCGAAATCGGATTTGTGTATTTTTAATGGAGATCGTGTCAGATTACGAATGATCTTATTTCTTTGGGAAGTCCTTTAAACTAAAGACTTAATTATTATTTAGTTATGAATATTACACAAGAACCTCTGAGCGATCTGTCAGCGAAAATACAGATCAAGTTGTCAAAAGATGATTACGAAAAAGAGGTGAATGACGCCCTTAAAACCTACCAGCGCCAAGCCTCAATGCCAGGTTTTAGACCAGGGAAAGTGCCTTTTGGCTTGGTAAAAAAAATGTACGGACAATCGGTCATGGGCGAAAAAATCAATCAGATAGTCTCTGATGCGCTTAATAAATACATCATTGATGAAAAGCTGCCGGTGATTGGATACCCGCTTCCAATGCAGGAAGAAACTGATGCTTCAGCACTGAGTCAAGCCGAAGAGTTTACGCTTTCTTTCGAAGTCGGTTTCTCTCCAGAGATCAACATTGACCTTAGTACGATTGAAGTGCCATTCGTTGAAATCAAGGCAACAGAAAAAGATATTCAAAAGACCATAGATAATATTGTCGACAGTAATCCTGTAGTCACTTCAGTGGAGCATGTTACTGAAAACGCCCGTGTTGAAGTACAGCTTATCGAAGTGAATGAAGCCGGCGAAGAAATTGATAACGGATTCAAGGAAGAAATTTCTTTTCATATGGATCAGGTCAAGAATCAGGAATCCATAGAATTGCTCCTAAATAAGGAAGCTGGTGCTGAGTTTATTTTTAATCTGGCAAAAGCCCTGGAATCTGAAGAGGCTGCCGAGAAGTTACTTAAGCTTGATGACAACAAAAAGGAGCTTGCGTCTGCTGACTTTAATATGATTATCAGGGATATTCAGCTGGAAGAAAAGCCGGCTTTGGATGAAGAACTTTTCAATAAGATTTTTCCGGGAAAGGAGATCAACGATGAGGCCGCTTTCAGGGAACAATTGAAAGAAGATATTGAAAATCAGTTTGCTCAGGAGCACAAAAGGTATTTCTTCGGCAAAGCTGTAGATCAGTTGATTGAAAAGGTAGCAATGCCATTGCCCGAAGAATTTCTGAAACGTTGGCTTGTTGAAACCTCCGAAGGCAAACTTTCTGAGGAAGAGGTAAATGCTAATTTTGACAGTAAATATGCCAAGAGCATTCGCTGGCAAATGATAGAGGCCGAGCTTGTAAAACAAAACCCTGAGTTGACTGTTAAGGAGGAGGAGATCAGAGCGCAAATCAAGTCATATTTCTTTGGATCGATGGGGCTCGATGCTCAGGACGAGGAAATGAGTAAGCGAATGGACGGTATTGTTGATACGATGCTTCAAAATAAGCAAGAAACACAACGCATCAATGATCAGTTAGTTGAAACCAAGCTTACAGATTTTTTCCTTGAGAAGATGCCAAAGCAAAAGGAATCCATGTCGTATGAGGAGTTTGTTGCTAAAGTAAATGAAGAACACAAAGAACACAGCCATGAATAGTGAATTTCACAAATATGCTACGCGTCACCTGGGCTTAAACAGCCTGGCGCTTGAAAAATATACATCAACTGTACAAAACTATATTTCCCCTACCATCATTGAGGAACGACAGATGAACATCGCAACGATGGATGTTTTTTCACGCCTGATGATGGACAGAATTATTTTTCTGGGAGTTCCGGTTGATGATTATGTTGCCAATATCATTCAGGCACAGTTGCTGTTTTTAGAGTCGGTTGATTCAAAACGTGACATACAGATTTACCTGAACACACCAGGTGGCTCTGTTTATGCAGGATTAGGGATATACGATACGATGCAGTACATCAACCCTGATGTAGCGACCATATGCACGGGAATGGCAGCGTCGATGGGTGCCGTATTGCTATGTGCAGGTGCTCCCGGAAAGCGAACAGCGCTAAAGCATTCACGTGTTCTTATTCATCAGCCTATGGGAGGTGCGCAGGGGCAAGCTTCTGATATTGAAATAACTGCACGAGAAATCCAAAAGCTAAAAAAAGAACTTTACGAAATTATCGCAAAGCATAGCGGTCAGACCTATAAAAAAATCTGGCGCGATTCCGATCGTGACTACTGGATGACAGCAGAAGAGGCAAAAAGTTATGGAATGATCGATGAGGTGCTTCTAAGAAACAAAGCTTAATTTGAATGGCAAAAAAAACAGATCATTGTTCTTTCTGCGGCAAGCCACGTAAAGATACCGCGCTGCTTATTTCAGGCTTGGATGCGCACATTTGTGATAGTTGTGTACAACAAGCACAGCTTATCCTGAATGAAGAAAACATGCATCACGGAAGCGAAGCGGGTGTGCCTGATTTTAAATTACTGAAGCCGCTGGAAATCAAAGAATTTTTGGACCAATATGTAATTGGCCAGGATACTGCAAAACGGGTTTTGGCAGTTGCTGTTTATAACCATTACAAACGTATTAATCAGCCTGTAACGAATGATGATGTTGAAATAGAAAAGTCGAATATGATTTTGGTGGGCGAAACCGGAACAGGAAAGACACTGCTTGCCCGCACCATCGCCCGTATGTTGCATGTGCCTTTTGCAATTGCTGATGCTACTGTACTTACTGAGGCAGGTTACGTAGGCGAAGATGTTGAAAGTATTTTATCGCGCTTGCTGCAAGCTGCTGATTTTGACGTAAAAGCAGCCGAAAGAGGCATTGTATTTATTGATGAACTGGACAAAATAGCCCGTAAAAGCGATAACCCAAGCATTACGCGCGATGTCTCGGGCGAGGGCGTGCAACAGGCTTTGCTGAAATTACTCGAAGGCACAGCAGTAAATGTTCCCCCTCAGGGAGGCCGCAAACATCCTGAGCAAAAAATGATTCAGGTGGATACCCGAAATATTCTCTTCATTGCAGGAGGCGCTTTCGATGGTGTTGAACGTATCATTGCAGCGCGAACCCGCACCAATGTAATTGGTTATGGAAGCGAAAAAGAAACGATAGCCGATAAGAACAACTTGTTGCAATACATTTCACCGGCCGATTTGAAAAAATTTGGGCTGATTCCTGAAATTGTTGGAAGACTTCCCATCATCACTTATCTTAATCCGCTTACTCCCGAAATTCTAAAACAGATTCTCACCGATCCTAAAAATGCACTGCTCAAACAGTTTACGAAGCTTTTTGAAATGGATGGCATTAAACTTAAAATCGAAGAAGAAGTACTTGATTTTGTGGTAGAGAAAACCTTGGATTTTAAATTGGGTGCCAGGGGTCTGCGGTCAATTTTGGAGGCAATTCTTACCGATGATATGTTTGAACTTCCTTCAAAAAAATCAATTAAAACCCTTGTGGTTTCGCGCGAGTACGCCGAGAAAAAATTCAATAAGGCAGGGCTTTCCAAATTGAAAGTGGCCTGATCCTTATTCATTTTGGCATAGATCTTGCTCATTACCCTCACATGACTCGGATCGTTACAATTGTAGTCTTTTTAATGTTATTCACCAATTATGATGCTGTTGCTCAGCAACAAGTTGATACAGTTGGTGTTACTGATACCTTGGTGATGTTAGCTATAGTAGAAAACGGCGACACTACCCTGACTATGCAACTCCCGGAAGTCAACGTATTTGCTATGCGGTTTTTTGATAATAAGCACGACATACGTAAAGTGCAGCGCTTGATTTATCATGTGAAAAAAGCCTATCCTTTTGCAAAGTTAGCAGGTATCAAACTGAGGGAATATGATGAAATACTGCTTGCAGCTAAAAACGATCGCGAGCGACGTAAAATTATGCGTCGCGCTGAGAAAGAGCTCAATGAACAATTTGGTGGTGATCTCAAAGATCTGACATTCACGCAAGGTAAAATTTTACTAAAATTGATAGACCGTGAAACTGAGAATACCTCTTATGACTTGGTGAAAGGACTGCGTGGGGGATTCACTGCTTTTTTCTATCAGGGATTTGCCCGTATTTGGGGATATAACCTCAAAGATGAATATGATCCAAAAGGGGAGGATGAGCTCATTGAAACAATTGTCGTTCTCATCGAGAAAGGCCAGTTATAGGGGTTATTTGCCCCTGCCCTGAAGCACAATCAAAACTGTGTAAATCAATATTTTAATATCCATTGCCAGGCTCATATTCTCAATATAGAGGATATCGTATTTGAGCCGCTCAATCATTTCATCTACATTAGAGGCGTAGCCATATTTTACTTGGCCCCAACTGGTGATTCCAGGCTTCACTTTGAGTAACAGCCGGTAATGCGGAGCTCTTTTTACTATTTGGTCAATATAGAACTGGCGCTCGGGACGAGGACCCACCAATGACATATCTCCTTTCAGCACCGTATAAAATTGCGGTATTTCGTCAAGGCGTACCTTGCGGATAAATTTTCCAAAGGGGGTAATCCGCGGATCGTCTTCGCTGGAAAGCTGTGGCCCGGCTTTTTCAGCATCCGAATACATACTTCTGAACTTGTGCATGCGGAATGGGCGGCCACGAAGTCCGACACGCTTCTGGGAATACAATATTGGCCCTCTGGACGATAGCACTACTCCCAGAGCAGTAAAAACATAAAGCGGAATTAATAAAATCATCGCTATTATGGATACCACAACATCAATTATTCGCTTGGCTGATTGCTGCCAGGCTGGCATCAAATCTGGTGAAATCTGAATAAGCGGCGCATGCCAGATGCCTGAAAGTTTTACCGATCCAAATAAAATATCCTGCATGATCGGGATAATCTTTATTACAGCAGGAGTGTCTTCCAGAAGTGCGATAATATTGTCGATAGTTCCTGTTTCGGAGCGTTCAATAGCAATGATAACCTCTTCAACTTTATGTTTTTCGACAATCTGTTTTATGTCCTTATAGGATCCCAGATGTGGCAAATGTTCTCCGATTTTGTAATCGTCTTTGTCGTAAACGCTTGCAAATCCAATAAAAATATTTCCTGCAGAAAGTTCCTGATCTTCAATTTCTTTGTAAATAGCAAGTGCGTTACCATTGCTGCCGACAATAACGGTGTTAAAGCCAATTTCTTTTCTGTGAATTTTTCTTACTGTTACTGAGGTAAGTGCCAGGCGTCCGGCATAGGTGAGTACGAAATGTAAGACAAAAAGAGTTGAAAATGATTGATAATAAGACTTATAGGTTATGATAACATCATCCAGAATGGCCACAAAGAAGATGATCGTAACACCAATTAATGTAATGATAAAAGTTTGTCCCAATTCTTTTAAACGAGCCTTGCGAAATATCCGCCTGTAGGTGCCCATAACGGTGTATAAAAGTAGCCAGCCCAGCGGAATGAAAATGATGCCATACCAAAAATTAGGGTCATCAAAGATCAGTTCAAAATACTCATGGAAGCTTGGGTCTTCTGCCTGCTTCCTGAAAAAATAGAATAACGCCCACGACAATAAAGCCGCCAGCCAATCCAGAATTACATACTTTGTAACTTGTAAATTTCTATTCATCAGTTATTTGAACGATAGATTAGTTTAATATTATCAAAATAATATTGGGCATCATCTTCACCAGTCATACTGGATTCAAAATATATCTTGAAATTAGAAGCACTGGTATAAGTGCTAACATTCGGTCCCAGGTTAATATATATTTTGTTCCATTTTTCGCTTTTGTTCACGACAATTAAAGGGATATCGACGATTGTGCCGTTTATTTCAGCAAACATGCCTACGCCAAATGATTGTGTGCATTTGTAATCCACCTCCAGCATTACAGGACTGCCTAAGCCAGGTAGTATGAAGGCGTTAAAACTTGAAAGCTTGAAAGAATTTTTTTCAGTTGTTAAATTAACTATTCCCGAATAGGATGAAAAATCGGACAGGTAAGCTTCGGGATTATTTATTGGTGAGGTTTGATAAATATTTGTATCACTTTGGGAGGTTTTTTCTATTGAAATGCTACTTCCTTCAAAATCTTCCAGCCAGGCAAAAGTAACGGTATTGTAATAAGAAGTAACAGGAAGTATGCTTCTGATGCTGTCCTCGATAAAATTATAATCGGTAACAATATAGGGCTCGTAAAAGGGGTAGGGGACACGTGTGCCTCCAATTCCGTTAAGTTTGATGCCGGGTCGGATTTCCAGTTTTTGACGGCCTCTTGCCAAAACAGGAATAGTAGCCGGCAACTCAAAAGCGCCAATCAACTGGTCATTAACATACACCCAGGCATCTGTAATCCGATGGGTATTACTGCCCTGAGAAAAATAGTCGGTATTTACACTGATTGTGTCAATGCGGATATATGCCGGAACAGTTTGATCGCCTTCAAATTTATTGCAGGAAACCAATGCGAGAAACAAGAATAAAGCGACTACTGCTTTTAAAGGTAGATATTTTGGCATATAAAATGGGTTCACCAGATTCTGCATGCTTAACGATGGGCAATGAAGCCTTATTGCACACGGTTGCAATAATTATTGCAGCTTTTTGAGATTATTATTTACTTCATCTAAAATCTGGTAGGCGAGTTTTAATACTTCCACGCCATCTTTGATGGTAACCGGTGGAAGCTGATCGTTGACGATGGCTTCATAAAACTTCTCAAGTTCCATTTTTATAGCGTTAACTGGTTCAACAACAGGTTTCTCGAACGAAATCTGTTTTGATCCTTTGCCTTCTCCCAAATCAATAAGCATAGCCATTGGATCATCGGGCTCGCCATCAACACTGTTAATGCTAACGATTTCTGACTGTTTTTCGAGAAAGTCGACACTGATATAAGCATCTTTTTGAAAAAACCTGGCTTTACGCATATTCTTCAGCGAAATACGGCTTGCTGTGAGATTGGCAACAGCACCGTTCTCAAATTCTATACGTGCATTGGTGATGTCGGCAGTATCGCTAACAATTGCCACGCCACTGGCATGAATATTTTTTACTTTCGATTTGATAGCACTGAGCACAATATCAATATCATGAACCATTAAATCGAGGATTACAGGCACATCTGTTCCGCGCGGATTAAATTGAGCAAGCCGGTGCGACTCAATAAACATCGGATTGTTCAATTTGTCCTGAATTGCTAAAAATGCAGGATTGAATCGTTCGACATGACCAACCTGTACTTTTACATTTGCTTTTGAGGCAATTTCAATTAATTCGCTGGCCTCTTCAGGAGTAGCAACAATTGGTTTTTCAATGAAAACATGTCGTGATTGTTGGAGCGATTTTGCAGCACAGCTAAAATGTGCAATGGTTGGGGTCACAATATCAACAACCTCTGTAGCTTCGATTAATTCGTCAATTGAATTAAAACTTTTAATCCCAAAGTCTGCTGCAACTTTTTTTGCATTTTCAGGATCCATATCATAAAATCCAACAAGTTCATAATCAGAAATCTGTTGAATACATTTTAGGTGTATTTTACCTAGATGACCTGCTCCTAATACTCCAATTTTTAACATATACGATACTTTTGTGCAAAAGTAGTTTTTTTTGTCAAAGGCTTATTGCTAATTTAGCTCATCCCAATTTTAGAATAAATCTAAATTATTAAATACCGGAATAATCATAAAGGAATATGCAGGATACCTACAGACACAAGGGATTGCGCAAACAGTTAATAGAAACCTTAAGACAAAAAAATATCAGTGATGAACGTGTGCTGCATGCCATGGAGAAAATTCCGCGTCATTTTTTTCTCGATTCCTCCTTTCTGGAGTTTGCTTATCAGGACAAACCTTTCCCGATTGGAAGCGGTCAAACGATTTCTCAGCCTTATACTGTAGCGTTTCAAACCGAATTATTACGCGTAAGCAAAGGGCTCAAAGTGCTCGAAATAGGTACCGGTTCAGCTTATCAGGCCTGTGTGCTGGCCGAAATGGGAGCCAAGGTTTTTTCCATCGAGAGGCAACGTAAGCTGTATCTGAAAACAAAGACGTTTGTAGAACAAAGCATGCCATACAAACTCAACCTTTATTTGGCCGATGGAAACGAAGGGCTTCCCGGTTATGCACCCTTCGACCGTATTCTTATTACCGCTGCGGCTCCTGAAATACCGGAGGCATTAATTGATCAGCTTAAGGTTGGCGGAATAATGGTAATTCCGCTGGGCTTCGGAGATACGCAAAGCATGTTAAGACTTATTAAAACAGCTGATGGAAAACTTGAAAGGGAAGCCCATGGCGCCTTTCGTTTTGTTCCATTATTGGATAAAATTGGCAATGATTAAATGAACTAATTTTTTTCTTATTCATCAATTTTAAAACGATTGCGATTAATCTGTAGCTTTTGTTTATTTTTGGCTATCTAAATTCATTCTAAATTAGAAGTCTATGGTAAACAATCCCGTTTTAGAAAAACTCCCAAAACATTTGTATCAGCTCATCATCGAACAGCCCTATAACCAATATACCTGGCAGGATCATGCTGTATGGCGGTTTGTGATGCGTCAAAATGTGGATTTTTTAAAGGATAAGGCTCATCAGGCCTATTTGGAAGGTTTACGCAAAACAGGCATCAGCATTGAGCAAATACCGGATATTGACACCATGAATCAAATCCTGGCAAAGATAGGCTGGGCTGCCGTAACAGTGGATGGTTTTATTCCTCCCGCTGCATTTATGGAGTTTCAGGCATACAATGTTCTGGTGATTGCTGCCGATATCCGTCCCTTTGATCAGATTGAATATACGCCTGCTCCGGATATCATACACGAGGCAGCCGGACATGCGCCCATCATCAGCGATCCTGAATATGCTGAATACCTCAGGTATTTTGGCGAGATTGGCTCGAAAGCTTTTTCTTCTGCGGCTGATTTTGCCCTTTACGAATCTATTCGTTACCTCTCCATTTTGAAAGCTGATCCGCACACGCCACTTGCTGATATAGAAGCTGCCGAGCGCGATCTGGAACAGAAAGAAGCCGAACTCGGTTTGCCTTCCGAAATGGCTTTGATACGTAACTTACACTGGTGGACGGTTGAATATGGTCTTGTGGGTTCGCTGGATGATCCAAAAATTTATGGTGCAGGACTGCTTTCTTCTATCGGTGAGAGTGCCGGTGCCATGAGCGATAAGGTGAAAAAATTGCCTTATAACATTGATGCCGTTTATTACAATTTCGACATCACCAAGCCGCAGCCTCAATTGTTTGTTACACCTGATTTTGCTCACCTCACAAAGGTGCTCGATGAGTTTGCAAGTCGTATGGCGCTGAGAAAAGGAGGCATCGAAGGTATTTTCAAAGCGATAGAATCCGGTAATACAGCAACCCTGGTTTATAGCTCAGGCTTGCAGGTTTCGGGCACTTTTACCGACTATCTGATGCATCAAAATCAGGCGGTGTATGTGAAGTCGCAGGGCGGAACCAGCTTGTCATACAAAGGAAAGGAACTAGACGGCCATGGTAAAGATACGCAAAGCGATGGTTTTGGCTCGCCAATAGGTCGAATCAAGGATGCCATCAAGCCGCCACGATTCCTCACAGATCAGGATTTGGCCGAATTGGGAATTGTTGCAGGCAAAGCCTGTGCATTTGAGTTCGAATCAGGTATCAAGCTAAAGGGTGTTTTGCAGAAAACTGTGCGCAGAGAAGGCAACTTATTGCTGCTGAGTTTTTCTGATTGCCGGGTGACTTATCAGGATCAGCTGCTTTTTGATCCTTCCTGGGGGCAGTATGATATGGCGATCGGAGAATCTGTGGTTTCCGCTTACAGTGGACCTGCCGATCCCGATGCATTTGGGCTTGAATATGCCGTGCCGAAAGAGAAAACCCATAAAATCCAATATACAGAAAGCCAAAAGCAATTACACAAGCAATATGGCCTTGTCAGGGAAGTGCGGGAAGGTAAACAGCCTCAGTCGGTTTTGAAACAGGTGTGGCAATTTCTGCAAATGGCAAAATATGAAGATTGGCTCTTGCCTCTCGAAATGCTTGAGATCATTTCGGGGGATGTTTCGCAGTCGGAATTTGAGGCAGAACTAAGGGTTTACCTAAGTGGGCTTGAGCAAAAACCTATGCTTAAAAATCTTATTAAAAGAGGTTTAAAGCTGATCAGCTAGTCGTATTTTCTTAAATAGGGCTTGCAGAAAAACTTTTATCAGATTGGCTTTGTGATAATTAGGAGAATTCTCATCGCAGGTTTCTGCATGGTATTTGTAAGTCTATAATAAAAATCCTTGCACCGATAATTAATATTGACCAGAATTGTCTATTTCGGGTTTTTCAGCAAGTCTTAAATAAAAAAAGCCGGCTACTTTTTCAGGCAGCCGGCTTTTTTAGGTTAGATTAAAACTATTTGTTTACAACAATTTGCTTCACTGCACTATAATTTGCCGCAGTAACATGCAACAGGTAGATGCCGTTGTCAAGGTGTTGTAATTCTAATTGATGTTTTCCATTTATAGAATTAGCTTCAATTTCTTCCTTATAAACAACTTTTCCTACTGCATTTGTCAGGCTGATCTTTAGAGTTCCTGCTACTTCTTTTCCAAAATCGAGCCTGATGTTGCCATCACTTGGATTTGGATAAACCATAAAGTCGTGAGAAGTATTTTCAGCAAAACCTACTGTGCTTTCCAGCACAACAGTAGTAACCGGCGACCATTCGCTCCAGCCACAATCATTTTGAGCTTTAGCCATTAGCTGAGCTTCTCCAATGTAAGCAGTATTCCAATTGATACTAACTTCCAGCCCTTCACCTTCGAAAGTACCGGATTCGGCAGGTTCTACAGCCCATTCGTAAGCGGTAGCGCCTTCAACTGCTTCAATGGTTATAGTAGAAACAGTAGTTTCGGCGTAGTCAACGCTATCTGGTGCTGTGGGAGCCAGGGGCGCCAATGGAGCGTACATCATTTCGATGGTAGCTGATCCTTCACCAGCGTTGGTACATCCGTTGCCATCCATTACAGTGAGCAGACTCATCGTCATAGGTGCATCGGGTGTCATCATCATGGTATAAGGTGTATCATAGATTTCAACAGATCCCATGTCATCCGCCATGATAACTGTCCATGGAGCTTCACCTGTCAGGGTAAACGTTAGCTGAGCCTGTTCACCTTCGCAGATGGTTTGATCACCTTCGAGCATAGCTGTTGGCAGGCTATGGAAACTGAGTTCGGTTGCACTTATTGCATCACCACAGCTACCTGCACCAACTGCAGTAAGGCTAAGGGTAATCATTCCGGTATTGTAATCTTCTTCACTTGGCGTATAAACGGGATTAAGTAAAGTGGCATCGTCAAAACTTCCTGTTCCGCTTGTTTCCCAGAGAATATCAGTATAGTTCAGGGCTGTAGCATCCACAATGTCGAAACTTTCGCCCTGACAAATGAATCCTGCTTCGCCGGCGCTGGCTTCAGGCATAGCACTGATTGCAAGTGTTAGGCTGGATTCAACAACAGTAGATTCGCCTGTAACAATTAGTGTGAGTTCCACACTTCCGGTGGTAATATCCTCATCACCTGGGGTATAAACCGGATTTAAAATAGTAGCATCATCAAATGTTCCTGTTCCTGAAGTTGTCCATTCAACAGTTGAATAATGATTAGCCGAACCTTCCAGTTGATAGGTGTCGCCCTGGCAGATTGTTGCATCGTTTCCGGCCCAGCCGGTAGTTGATATGCTGGCAGGGAAAACGATATAATCTACCATGGCATTGTCGTCGCCATTAGAAACAGAGCCGTCTTTCATATATTCCCATTTGAAAGTTCGCGTCCCTGCATTAACAGGATAGGCAACCTTGCTCCAGCCTTCATTTCCCGACCACTCGCCAACTTTGGTGTTGTCGATATAGAAACGCATATAGTCATAGCCCGACTCGGAAGAGACTTTGCGGAAGAACGAAATACTATCATCAACGCTAACTTCATATTCCAAGATCATTTGGGTTGATTGACTATCGGAAATGCCGCCAGATTCTGCAGCGTAAGTTCCTTCGTAAGTATCAGATTCAGTGATAGTCCAAGGCATATTTCCGCCCGAAACCCACTCGAATGCAGTAAAATCTCCTGTTTCGAAGTCTTCAAGCACCAGGCCGACTTTTGTGACAAAAGTTTTTTCGGCATTGTAAGCACCTGCTTCTAACTGGTTGAACAGTTCAATCGCTGTGCCAATTGGGGCACTGGCACTTACACTCAGGTTAAAGACGGCTTCAGCTGAGGTTGCTGCATCCAGCTCTGCCAGGTCAAAAGTAGCTTCGTTGATTGTGATAAGCGGATCTGTAGCAATTAAGGATGACACAATATCAAAGGCTTTGCTGCTTCCTTCATTGGAAAAACTGATGAACATATCGGCAGTTTCACCCGGATCGAGTCGACCGTTGCCGTTTCCTGAATTGTCAGCAATGCTGTAACTACCAATACTAAGCAAAGGTGCATGGGCATTAATTGAGAAACTGGCTTCCCAGCTATCATCAGTTCCAGTTATCACTAAATCAAAAGCAATACTTGTCATGTCAGGGATGTCGTCAGAAACTTCAAAACTGAAGGCATTGGCAATCGACATTTCTTCGCCGGCAGCAATAGCACCATACGATTCTGTGTCATCACTGAAACTAACATAAGGGCTTTCGGTAGATAAAGTTGCGATCAAATCATTAGCAGTTTCAACACCAAGATTTTCCAGTGTTAATCCAAGGCTGATATTTTCGTTATAATCGATCAGTCCGTTGTTATTGCCTGTTTCATCATTAATTTCATAGCCTACAAAGCCAATAAAAGGTCCTTCGGCAGGAATCACTTCGATCTCTGACATATAGGTCACCTTATTGTAACCAAAAACCGTAATATCTAACATGCCAACTTCTGCTAAAGCAGGGAAAGTGAGAATGGCTTGTCCGCCTTCAACATAAGCTGATGCTAAAATTTCGCCTTCCCAGGTGAGGGTTACGATGGCATCTTCGGCATCGGCATTAACGGTAAGTTCCTGCATGCCCAGAAATAGGGTTGTGGGGTGCGAAACAGTCATTTGTGCCGGAACATCCGTACGCATGGTCATCGAAGGATCTCCGAAAAGAATCCAGGTATCATGGGTTGATCTGCCAGAGCTTCCATGCAGGTCAACCATTTTCATACTTCCATTGATGGAATTTCCACCCAAAGTACGTTTGATATTGTTTTCGTAACCTTCGACCAAAATGGTAACCATTTCGTCCTGTCCGGTCATTGGAGGCTGCCAGGGTTGTGAAATCCACGACATCATGGTGCCTATAGCTCCCGCAGGCTCTCCGTTGTGGGTTGCTCTAGTCCAGACTTCGGCAAAACAGCTTCCATTGGTGAATTTACCATTGTCGCAAGCTACAGCCCATATCACAGGCCAGCGATCGGTATTGGTGAGTGCATCCACATTTCCGCTATTGTAACCGCCAACGCTCCAGCTGTTTTGTGAGCCGTGGTTACAATAATTGATTATACTGGTTCCGTTGTTGATATTTTCAGAAATATCGGCAGCTGTAGTATTTGTCATACCCGGGACATTTCCATCATATTCCTGATGCACAGTGGCATAAGTGTAATTTAAGAGACTGTCGCGAATGTAATTCATATGCACATAATCTGCTTCGCCGCCGTTATGTCCGCCACCGGCGCCTTCGTTGCGTGCTATACCCATGCCAATATTCACCCAGTCGGCAGTTTCGTCCAGATCGCGTTCAAAGGCTAGAATACGCTGAACCATTGTTTCTACATGTGTAGTTGTTTCGGCTGAGAAACGACCCACAAAAGCTTCATTATAAGAGTCGGTTCCTTCCAGATAACCATAGTAGTTATCTGAATAGCCGCCGGAACTGCTGTTGTTGTAACTTGGAACATGCTGGTGGTCACCTACTAAAAGGATATGCGTTAGTCCGTTATCAGTGTAATAAGCAGATACAAAATCTTTGATTGCTGTAGGAGTTGTCCCGATAGTGGCTACATCAAACATTTCGATTGGTCGCCCGATTCTTTTTTTCCAGGCTACAAAGGGCTCCATAGCTTCCATGAAGGGGCCATGGCTGATCACGATCATATTACCCTCTTCAGCGACTACCGGATAACGGTTTTGGGCTTCACCATAGTTGATAAAATGATTGGCGTAAAGATGTTCAAATTCCTTGTCTGTTGTGATTTGAGGACTTTTTCTGGTGAGTTGGTTAGCTCCGCCTTCACCGGTTTTGATCATCTTAACGGTTAAATTATGAAATACGCGCAGGGTTTTGGTTTGCGCGTTGTAAGCAAAGGGATAAATGCTCATTACCTGACCCCTGTAATCTCTCAGGATATAAGGTTCTTGCAGTGAAGACCTGTTTGCAGGATAAAAGCTGTTTTCGTCATACATCGAACCATAGGTATAAGGAACGGTAGCCGGATCGATATCGCGACTGAAGTTCCCTTTGGAAGGTGCGATCTCAAAGTTTTCGAAATCGGTATAAGTAGCATTTACAATTTCAACCTCCATTAAAGCATTATCGCCAATGATAGCAGAAACGGCATAAAGAGGCAGATCCGGTGCGCCGGTTTCGAGCATTGAAACCATTTTTGGCACGCTAATGATGGCTTCTTTTCCACGGGGTGTTTCCACAGTGGTCGAAAAGAATCCGGGTAATTTAAAGGAAACCACAATCTGATTTTCATCTGATTGGATAAGCTCCTGCTGTATCTTCGAAGGATGTTGCTGATCGATGGGATGCCACTGCTGCGCAAAACCAGCGCTTGCAAAAACCAGCAGCAAAAGGCTAATGAATAAATTTCTCATAGTGTGTGTTTTGATTTTAGGCAAAAACGTACCGCAGTGCTTGGCCTACGGTACGTTTTTGTGTAATTGTTATTGAATAACTATTTTATGAATTGTAACCGAATCGCCGGTATTCAATCGGAGGTAATAAATGCCCCGGGCATAAGCGCTTAGGTTAATCTGTTGGATTTCTGAACCACTAAAGCTGCCAAAATCTTTTGAGTAAACTTCCTTGCCCTGATAATTGAGCAGTGTATATTCAAGCTTGCTGGCATTTCCGCGAAGAGCCAAATTAACTACTTTGTTAGCGGGGTTTGGATAAATGGAAACATTGAGTTTTTGTTCGTCTAAACCACTGCACACATCATAGGTTACGGTGATCTCGTCTTCAACAACACAGCCATTCTCATCAGTTGCAATTACCGAATAGGTTTGCGAACCCAATCCAACTCCTGTTGAATCAACTGTGATAGTTGCTGTTGTTTCGCCGCCCGGGCTCCACACATAGGCAAAACCGTTTAAAATGGTGGCATCTAGTGTGATTTCGTCATAGGCACAAACAATAGTGTCGCTACCAAGCTCCAGTTCTGGCATATCATGCACCACAAGGGTGTAGTCTGCTTCAACAGTTGTTTCTCCGTCGTCAACAACAACGGTGTAGGTTGTTGTTTCTTCGGGTGATGCAATAGGCATCATAGCATTTGGGTCGTTTAGTGAAGAGGCAGGACTCCAGGTGCAGGTATAGTTGCCTGTTCCGCCAACGGCATGTGCGTTTAATACAGCTGAACCACCTTCACAAATTTCTGCTGGTGTAGAAGTGATGTTAGCAGCCAAATCCTGATCAATAAAGCAACTGATTTCTGCATGCCAGCCGCTCTTTGTAACAGAACCATCAGAGGTAAATTTGAAGGTCAATGCGCCTAAGTCATTGGTGGCCTGCACCATTCCGGGGCCGGTTGTTCCATTGAACGGGCTTCCGGGTATCTGAGGAGCCATAGCATTATCACCATCATAAATGTGTAAGTAGTCGTAGCCACTTTCCGTTTCAAAGGCGATAAAGTCGGCTTTGACCACTCCACCTGTCATCGATGGCATAAAAGTCATCGTCAGGTTTTCGCTATTGCTGTATTCTCCGCCTATTCCGCCTGTATCGTAAAAATTACCTACGCAGGTTTCCACAGTTCCATTGGCCATTAAATAATCAGGAATCAGGCCAATAACCACCATGCCATTTTGCGTGGCAGTATATAAGCCGGAAGGACCAGCATTAGCTGCCATACTGATATTAACAGGATATCCAATCGGGGAATCACTGCTTGCTGATACGTTAAATGCCAATTCAACAGATTCGCCTGCCGCAAGTGCATCCTGATCAACGGTTGCAGTATTTACTACAAGCATTGGATCTGAGGATACAATTGTCGTTGCCAGGTCAAAGGCATCACTTCCGCCTGTATTGGATACCGTTACGATAAGGTCTGCGGTCTCGCCTGGATCAAGGATACCATCGCCGTTTCCGGAAGCATCGTCAACAGTAATTTCTTCATCAATTTCAAGAACAGGTGCGTACAGCGTGATCATCATATTGCTTTCCCAAACTTCGGTGCCGTCGGTGGCCTCGATAACAAAAGCAGCAATATGTTCGTTGGGAACAAAGTCAGCTACCTGAAAACTGAATGCATCAGCAACTGTAGCTGTTTCGCCGTCAACGATTGATCCGAAATCAACAGATGCAGCTCCAGTCAAAGTCAAATAATCATCTTCTCCAACGATAGTAGCGGTAATAGCTGTTGAAGGATCTGCTCCAACATTTTTAAGGGTAATATCGGTTGTAAAGGCTTCGGTGTAATCGGCCTGTCCGTTTTCGTTTTCATCATTGATGATATATTCATCAAGAACTACATAAGGGCCTTCGAGCGCGGCTGCAGGAACCTGAACCATATAAGGAATATACTGTGGTTTGGTAACGACAATATCCACCATGCCTGAAGATAATATGGGGTCAATTTCTACTTCAACAACGCCAGTTTCTCCAACAAGTGCAGCACCATGTAAAACACCATCTTTTGAGATGCCAACATAAGAACCCGCATCAGCAGTAACTTCATAGGTTTCGAGGCCAATAGGCAAAATGGGCATATGTGACACAGTATTATCTTCACCCTGGGTGTTATAGATTACAAGAGAAGGATCTCCCAATACATTATATGCTTGCCAGTAATAAGTAGGGCTTGAGTGACTTGGATAGCCTTGTACGTGTACTTCTGTAACGGCGAGGTTTCCAATAAATACAATAGCACCTGTAGTTACATAATCACTTACAAAAGGTCCGTCGTAAGCACCCCAGGTTGTTTCTTCATAGGTTGGCACATAACCGTCATTAGTTCCCTGAATAGGGAAAGCACCTACTGACCAATAGAAATCCTCGAACCAATACGAACTTGGTGACGAACCAATATAAGCTACAGCACCTTTATTAGCAGCGCGCATCCAGGTTTCGCCCATGCACTCGGGATATCCAAAATCAGCTGCTAAACAACAGTTTCCAATGGCCAATGGATATTTATCCTGATTAACAAAATTATTAACTGCTGATTGTGAAAGGTTAGGATCTCCCCAAGAAGTTTCGCTACAGTGAGCTGTATAATTAATCATGCTCACAGCAATACGAGCTGGATCGTAACATCCTGTGTAAGGATTTGTAAGATAATCGTTTACATTTACGTAGCCATGTGCTGAATTGAAATAGTTTTCGGTACCGTATTCTACAGTTGGCTGACCAACGCGTGGATTCCAAGTGCCGTCGCCCCCGGCAATGAGTGTAACATCGTCAAGATAGCTGGCATCCGAAAACTCATACTGTTCGTAATACAATGTCTTCTCGATATAAGGTGCCAGTTGTGCGCTATTGGTGGCTGAAAAACGTCCGTAATACATTTCAGGGAAATAGTCGCCATCAACACTGGCATAATACAGGTCGGTCATCTTACCTGAAGAAGAACCCTGAGTGGCAGGAATTTGTGGAGTGTCACCAACAAAAAGCACAAAGCTTGGAGCAGGGTCGTCTGGTGAGCCTGCATTGTATTGATCGTGAACATAAGTTTGAATTTGGCTGTAGCTGGTTCCAATTTCATCAGTATAGGCTACAACAACTTCAAAACCTTTTTTGGTTTTCCATTCGATAAATGGAGCCAAATCAGCTTCAAACATCGGATCTGATACGATGAGATATTTAACAGGATAAGTTGTCAAATCCGGATGATCAGGATATTCTCTGTTGGTAGGATTATTCAGAAATGCTTGTTGCATAGATGAAAAATAGGGTGAATAAGTTGATGCTTTAACATATTCAGTTAAGCTTTCGTCAACATTGCTATAAGTTATCTGAACTTCGATATCGTTATAAACTCTGATAATTCCCTGAACGGGATTGTAACTTACGGGGGCAATTGTTAGGCGTGCAATTCTGTAGTTACGCATAACACCGAGCACTTCAACAGAAGCAAGTTCGGGTGTGATAAAAGCATCTTTCTGATAAGTTTTTGTGTCATATTCAAAAGTTACTTCATCAATCGCCTGATCTTTGCGTAATGAAGGCTGAACGGGCATAATCAAATGCTCAATACCGTAATCACTTAATTTGTATTCACTTACAGTGTAATTAATTACGTTTACCGAAACCTCGGCACCAAATGGAATTTCGATGAGTTCTTTGGTGGCAGGAAGTTTTGGTGTTCCGATACTTCCAATAGAAAAGGCATTAGGAATTGCAATTTCATTGAATTTTCCTTTTGAAGTTTCAACAGCGAAGGTGTTAATTCCGGGATAGGAAAAACTGGCGCTTAAAAGCTGCATATTGTCCTCAATTACTTGTGTTCCGGTTGAGGTCTTTCCAAAATCAATGGACAAACTTTGTGCATTGAGTTGGGAACTAAAAAGCAGGCTTGTTGTAGCAACAATACCTGCAATTAAAAAGATTTTGCCAATGGCAAATAAGGAATAAAATTTTTTCATTTGGGTTAACATTTAATCAATTAAGTGTTGATGATTTCGTTAATTTAAGCAATCGCTGACAAATTTAACGGAAAAATTAAATAAGTAGCCTGTTTTGCGCTTAATTAACATGATTCTAAATAAGCACCAAATGATTAGTAAATATCATGTAATCAGATTTTTAAAACATACCATGATGTTTTAATATGGCTGACCCATACAGAGTTATTTAACAGTATTTGCACAATTTTTTAGTGGTTTTTTAAAGCCACTTCATCAGGTAGGCCAGTGCCTTTTCGGGTTGGTTGTTTTGCAGAAGCGCTTTTGCTGCCGAGATATGCTTTTCTTCTGAAAAAGCTTGTCGATCTTCGGGATTCAGCTCATCCAATTGTTCAGCCAATGGCAAGCTGGATAGATTGCCCAATCTGCCCAAGTCGTTGCCTGATAGTAATTTATGATGTTTTATTTTTTGCGGCAAGGCATCTATGCCAATGCCGGGCTTAGCCAGTGGCTTAGGCACAATAAAATTAGCATCGCCCGAAGTTCTAACATAGTAATCGCCGCCGTGCCTGCCCACCAGATCAATTTTATTGACATCAATTTCGCCCTGTTCATCCAATACATACTCCATGATGTGCATGCGTTTGATCTCGCAAATAATCAGGTTGCCTGCTCCGGGACCATCACCGGTTTCAATAATTTGTCTTACAGTGCATTCAAACTGAACAGGTGATTCTTTGACCCTGAAAGGCCTAATGGTTTCCGAAGCTAAAGCAGTTAAACCCGATTTTATAAATTCATTAACGCCTTTTGGGTATTCGGAGCTGGCCAGACTCATTTGCTGAACCATCTTGAAACTTACCATATTGATCACAACCTCAGGCACTTCTTTCAGGTTTTCAAAGGTGTCCTTTGTGGTGTTGTCGCGTCCCCTCCGTGATGGCGAAAAAATTAAGGTAGTTGGATTTACCCCAAAAGCATTGAAAAAGCTAAAAGGAGAAAGGTTTGGGTTTCCTGCCTTATCAATAGTGCTCGCAAATGCAATTGGCCGGGGGGCAATACTGCCTAACATGAGTCGATGCAGTTTCCGCTGATCAAAGGTTTCAGGGTTTATGGTCATCATAAGTCTTATTTTGCTGGTAAAATGGTGGTAACACAATCACCAAAACCGATACGCAGTTGTTGATTTTTGGCTTGACCGCGCATAATTATGGTGTCATAATCCAGAATAAATTTTCTTTCTGAACCGTCTTTCATTTTGAGCGGTTTAGTTCCTCTCCAGCTGAGTTCAAGCATTGAGCCAAAAGCTTCCGGTGTTGGGCCGCTGATCGTTCCGGAAGCATACATATCACCCGGATTAATATTACAGCCTGCAACTGTTTGATGTGCAAGCTGTTGTGCCATATTCCAGTATAAATATTTAAAATTCGACTGACAAACTAAATTGGAGTCGCCCGC
This sequence comes from Bacteroidota bacterium, assembly GCA_018830105.1. Taxonomy (GTDB): domain Bacteria; phylum Bacteroidota; class Bacteroidia; order Bacteroidales; family F082; genus UBA5536. The sequence continues at coordinate 315,600 of JAHJTC010000024.1, read as the reverse complement.
AGCAGTTTTTAGCTCTACTTGCAGGTCGATATCAAAATTGCGAGCTCCGGTGGTTTTAAGGTAAGGCAATACTTCCGGATCTTGCTCAGGTCCTTGTGTTCTGAATGGCGCCAGTGCTTCGAGTGTGACAATCCAGGGAGAAATAACCGAACCAAAACTCTTCGAAAGAAATGGCCCAAGGGGCACATATTCCCACTTTTGAATGTCACGGGCCGAAAGGTCATTAAATAGCACAAGACCAAAGATGGCATCTTCTGCCTTATTTGCCGGAATACTGTCGCCGGGTTCGGTTTTTGCCGACGTGATAAATGCCATTTCAAGTTCAAAATCCAGTTGACTTGAAGGGCCGAAAACAGGAGGTTTGCTGTCGTCCGGACGTGTTTGTCCTTTTGGCCTGTGGATGGAAGTTCCTGAGACTACAATAGAGGATGCACGACCATGATAGCCCACCGGCAAATGTTTCCAGTTTGGCAGTAAGGCTTTTTCAGGATCACGAAACATAATCCCAACATTTGTTGCATGTTCTTTGCTGGAATAGAAGTCGGTGTAGTCCCCAACTTTCACTGGCATCAGCATGGTTACGGCGTCGCTTTGATGCAAGGCTAACTTACGGACTTCTTCATTTTCCTTTAACTCATTATTTTCTGAGCAGAAGATTTCTGACAATCTTTCACGAATGGCTACACGGCTGTTTTTCGGCAATGCAGCAATATCATTGAGCGTTTTTTGATAAAAGACACTCAGATCCGGAATAAAAAGTCTGTCGAAAAAACCAAAATCAGCAAGTACAGAAAGGTCAATTACTGTATCACCAATTCTTGTTGCGGCAAAAATCAGATCGCCTGTTGCAGCTATGCCATAGGGCAGGTTTTGAATTGGGAAATCACTTTCTTTGTTGGTCTCAATCCAGGAAGTGAGCTCCGGATTATTTGATTTTAGCATGATAGGGTTATTTTATATTCAAAAAATATCAGAATCCAATAAACAACTTATCGACTAAAGTGTTCCTCTGCTTTCCTGCTCTAGTTCTATGGCTTCAAATAAAGCTTTGAAGTTGCCTTTTCCGAATGATTTAGCACCTTTTCGTTGTATAATTTCAAAGAATACTGTTGGACGATCTTCAACGGGTTTTGTAAAAAGTTGCAATAGATAGCCTTCTTCATCGCGATCGATAAGGATGCGGAGTTTTTTTAGTGTTTCCAAATCTTCGTCGATTTCTTTTACCCGATCCATTACAGTATCATAATACGTATCCGGGACGTGCAGAAATTCTACGCCTCTGGCCCTCAACTGATCAATTGTTTTAACAATATCGTCAGTGGCCATCGCAACATGCTGAGCTCCTGACCCGCGATAAAAGTCAATATATTCTTCAATCTGTGATTTTTTCTTGCCTTCAGCAGGTTCGTTGATCGGGAATTTGATGCGCATATTGTCGTTAGCCATCACCTTGCTCATCAGCGCTGTGTAATCTGTTGAGATATCTTTATCGTCGAATGAAATCAGCTGCTCAAATCCCATTACTGAACCATAAAACTTGACCCATTTATTCATTTCGCCCCAATTGACATTGCCAACAATATGATCAACATATTTTAATCCCACCTCTGTTGGGCGGTAGCTAGGTTCCCATTTTTTAAATCCCGGCAGAAATGGGCCAAAGTAATTTTTGCGCTCTACAAAGATGTGCACAGTTTCGCCATAGGTGTAAATGCCGCTCATTACAACTTCGCCGTTTTCGTCTATGTCTACTTTAGGTTCCATATAGGAACGAGCGCCTCTTTTGGTGGTCTCTTTCCAGGCCTGTCGGGCGTCATCTACCCAAAGCGCAATTACTTTTACGCCATCTCCATGAATTTTTTGGTGTTCTGCAATGGGCGATTCGGGGGTGAGTGCTGTGGTAAATACAAAGGTTATTTTATCCTGTCGCAATGCATAGCTCGCACGATCTTTAAGCCCGGTTTCAAGTCCGGCATAAGCCAGTGGCTGAAAACCGAAAGCTGTTTGATAATAGTGTGCAGCCTGTTTGGCATTGCCAACATAAAACTCCACATAGTCGGTTCCTTTTAGCGGTAAAAAATCAGTATTGCTCATAATTGTATGTTAATTTTATATTTTCCAACTTTTATAATAATCCGGATCTTCGATGCCCAACGCCTGTTTTGTTAGTTTCAACGGCTTGAATGTATCCACCATCACGGCAAGTTCATCGGTTTTTTCTTTGCCAATGCTTCTTTCGGCGGCGCCCGGATGCGGGCCGTGAGGAATTCCGATCGGATGCAAAGTAATCATCCCGCGCTCAATATGATTTCTGCTCATAAAGTCGCCGTCAACATAATACAAAACCTCATCAGAATCCACATTGCTATGATTATAGGGTGCAGGAATCGATTCGGGATGATAGTCGTAAAGGCGTGGAACAAAGGCACAGGTAACAAATGCAGGTGTTTCGAAGGTTTGGTGAACCGGTGGCGGCTGGTGGATGCGGCCTGTTATGGGCTCGAAGTCGTGAATGGACAGGCCAAAAGGATAATGATAGCCATCCCAGCCAATAGCATCGAATGGATGTGAACCATATGTGTAGGGAAAAAGCAAATCGTCACGCTTGATTTTTACCAGAAAATCGCCCTTCACATCGTGTGTTACTAAATTTTGAGGAACTTTTAGGTCGCGCTCATAAAAGGGAGCATGCTCCAAAAGCTGACCATGTTTATTCACGTAACGTTTTGGAAACCTAAGTGGCTGGAACGATTCTACAATGAAAAGCCTATTCTTAGGCGTGTCAAACTCCATTTGATAGGTAATTCCTCTTGGGATAACCAGATGGTCGCCATAAACAAATTCGATGCTGCCAAAAATGGTGTGCAACTTACCACTTCCTTCGTGGATAAAAATCATTTCGTCGGCCTGGGAATTTTTGTAAAAGTAGTCTTTCATGGATTCCCTTGGCGCTGCAAGGCTGATATACACATCGTTATTCACCAAAACAGGAACACGGCTTTCCAGGTAATCATTTTTAGGATTAACCTTGAATCCCTGAAAACTGCGGTGTTGCATATTGTGTTCCAGCGCAATCTCTGGCTTCACGGCAATAGCTCTGCCTATTTCTTTAACAAATGTAGGTGGATAAGCATGATAAATTAGTGAATATACATCAGAAAATCCTTCTGTTGATACCAGTTCTTCTGCATACAGATCGCCGTTAGGTTTACGATAAACGGTGTGTCTTTTGTGCGGAAATTGTCCTCTGCTTAGATAATATGGCATTTAATTAAGATTTGGATTTAATAAGAACAAATCTACAACTAAAATTGTTTAATGTTAGTTCTTAAGATCAGTATTTATGTTAAATGAAACGTTAAAAATGGAGAAACCAATGCTAAAACCAATTAAACTTGGCGAGCTTGATTTATCCAACAGATTTGCCATGGCACCGCTAACCCGGCAGCGTGCCGCAGCGGGATTGGTAACCACTTTGCTTCATGCTGAATATTATGCGCAAAGGGCTACCGCCGGGCTTATTATCAGCGAAGCTTCTCAGATTTCACCCAGGGGAATGGGCTATCCAAATACGCCTGGGATTTACAGTCAAAAGCAGGTTGAAGGATGGAAACTGGTTACCGAAGCAGTACATGCTCGTGAGGGGAAGATTTTTTGTCAGCTCTGGCATGTAGGCCGTCACTCTCATCCGCTTTTGCAGGAAGATGGTGGCTTGCCTGTTGCCCCTTCTGCTGTTGCCGAAGTAGGACACGTTACTACTTTAAAAGGGAAAATGGATCCGGTGGTTCCCCATCCGCTCTCGAAAACAGAAATAGAACAAATCATAGCTGATTACAGCAAGGCAGCGCGCAATGCCATTGATGCAGGTTTCGATGGCGTTGAAATTCATGGAGCGAATGGCTACCTGATAGAACAGTTTTTAAATGATAACAGTAACTTACGAACTGATGAATATGGTGGTTCCATTGCAAACAAAATACGGTTCGCTTTAGAAGTTACTGCTGCTGTTGTTCGTGAGATTGGCCCAGATAAAGTTGGTATTCGGTTGAGTCCTTCGGGAACGAATTTTGGTGTGCGAAACAGCGATCCGGTAGCAACTTTTACACAGCTCATCGAGCGGTTAAATACTTTTAATCTTGCCTATATTCATTTGATCGAACCTTTTGCGCATTTGATCGAGGGCTTGCCTCAGTATCTTCCCAAACCGACATCTTATTTCAGGCCGATGATTCAAACGGTTTTAATTTCTGGCGCCGGGTACACATTCGCAACGGCTGATGAGGCCATAAAAAATGGTGATGCCGATATGATCGCTTTTGGTCGCGATTTTATTTCTAATCCTGATTTGGTGTATCGTTACGAGCGTCAGAAACCGCTGAATGCCTATGATACAGAAACCTTTTATGGAGGAGATTCCCGGGGTTACACCGATTATCCGTTTTACGGCAGAAGCAATCAGTTATGATTTCGGGCATAGATTTTTTGAGTGTGGCACAGGAATGGGTCAATCAGCGACTTGCTGATGGCGGACCCCGTTATGCCGAGTATCATCCTGAACAACTGATTGTTGAGCCCTGGAATGCATTAAGCTCGGTCGCCATGATGCTTCCGGCGATCTATTGGTTTGTGAAAAATAGTAACAATCAGAGCAGCAATGGGTTTTTATATTTCGCCATCGCGATGGTGTTTCTGGGAGGCCTTGGGAGCACTTTATTTCATGCTTTTAGAATGAGTTCGGTTTTTTTGCTTTTGGATGTTTTGCCCTCTGCCCTGCTTACACTTGCATTGGCAATTTATTTTTGGCTCAAAATTCTGCCCAAATGGTGGTATGTTTTATTGATTCTTGTCCCGGTTTTTGTCATTAGGATTTTTCTTTTCAACCAATTAAGTGATCATTTGGCAATTAATTTGTCCTATGCCTTCTCCGGATTACTGGTGATTGTGCCTCTTGCAATTTTGTTGATAAAAACAGCTTATGTAGGAATTGTAGCAGTAGTGTTAGTTTTGCTGTCATTTAGTATAGCATTGTTGTTTAGGCAATTAGACATACATCAGTTTGATTTTTTACCTCAGGGAACACATTTTTTATGGCACTTTTTTAGTGCAATAGGTTCTTTTAGCATGCTGTGGTATTTGTATATTTTGAATCAAGTTGATTCACAAAAAAAAAGCCGGACGAATGATCCGGCTTGATACTGTTTTTTTTTGGTCTGTTATTCAATTCCGCTAAAATGCTTCATAAACTGAACCCGTTCATAGGCAGCGGGATTAGCCGCTTCTTTTACGCTCATTTTCCCGATAAATTCGTCTGTAGTTTTGAAATTATGCTTCTGCATCCAGGTTTCCAGCTCTTTGAGCATCACACCAATTTCCTGAAATCCTTTTTTGTAAAGCACCGAAGCAATTTGAGTTGCTTTAGCCCCGGCAAGTAGCTGCTTTATTAAGGCTTTGCTGTCGTGAATGCCTGTTGAAGCCGCAATATCGCAATGCACCTTAGTTGACATCATGGCCACCCAGCGCAGCGAAATGGCGAGCTCTTCGGGCTGGCTGAATACATTTGAGGCCTTAATTTCAAATTTATCAATGTCAATATCCGGCGAGAAAAATCGATTGAAGAATACCAGTCCGGAAATGCCTGTCCATGAAAGCTTTAAAGCCATTTTTGCGAGGCTCGAAAAATAATAGCTTATTTTGAGTGAGATAGGGATTTTAATGGTCTTGGTGATTTTTTCGACGAGCTCGAAATACACTTTTTCATTGTCTTCAGCGCTATGGTGCGGATCCGAAGGTAAAACGAAAACATTTAATTCAAGGGCATCCGCTCCAGCTTCTTCAATTTTTTTGGCAAACTCAATCCATTCATGCGACGAAGTACAGTTGATGCTGGCGATGATGGGAATGTCAACGGCTTGCTTGCTATCCCTGATAAGCTTAAGGTACTTGTCCACATCATTGTGCCGGGTGTAGTTGCGCACATAATCTTCAGCCTCAGGATAGTGATTGCTGTATTCATCCTGTTTTAGGGTGTGACTTGCACCATGCGTAATCTGCTCTTCAAAAAGCGATTTCAAAACAACTGCTGCTGCACCGTTGGCAGCTGCTTCTTTGATGTTTTCAACAGAATTTGTTAAGCCGGAACTACCGACGATAATCGGGTTCTTGAGCTTTAATCCCATATAAGTTGTGGCCAGGTTTACCATATTTCCTCCGTTAATTCTAAAGTTTTTAAAAGCAAATGCACCAGCATAACTGATTAAATAGTGATGCAAAGCTAAGAAACAATCTATTCAAATTCATTCTAAATTAGACCATTGGACTTCTTTGACGAATTTTATCAAATTGTGCTTGATTTGAAAATTAAGTTACCGGTCGATAAATTCTTGGTTTTATGAGATTTCAAAAACAAAATTCAACATTCTTTATTGATCAATACATCAAAAACCAACACGACAGCATGTTTATTCAAATCAATAATCGGTTTCAGATCAAAGGCATATCACTGAATCGCCAAACGACGAAGCAGTATCTGATCTTCATAGCTGATGCGCACGATATAAACACTTTTTTGGAGTTGTGAGACGTCAAGCTGCTTTGTTTCAATTCCTTCTATCTGCATCACTAACTGTCCGGAAAGGGTTATAATTTCAATTTTGTTGGGAAATTTTTCATTCACTGATCTGAAAAACAGATTTCCGGCACTTGGGACAGGATACATCTCAGATTGTGTTATTGTTTCGTTGTTGTCGTTGGTTTCCGCAAACAACCATTTAATCGCTTCTTTGAATTGTGTGCGCCAGAGAAATTCGTTATGTTCACCATTGAGAACAATCTTCAGGTGTATGTTTTCGTCTGGAATTGCATGCTCAAGCAAGATACGATATGCATTTTCCATATCGGTAATCATGCGTCCGCTTTCCTTGTCGCCAGCCATAAAGTAAAATCTTTGACTGGCACTTAAATGCTGATAATTACTTGTTTCGAAAATCTGTGGATTAATCCAAAACGCGGGAGAAAAAAGTCCGACATTTCCAAAAACTTCAGGGTAGGTAAGGGCAGCAAAATGCGAAACCAAGGCGCCCAGCGAGCTGCCCATAATTGAGGTATGCCGGGCATCGGGACGAGAACGATAAGCTGAATCGACATAAGGCTTGAGAAAATCCTTAATGAAATTGATGTACTCCAACCCTTCGCCACCGCCATATTGCGAATTTGTCCACGGGCAATATTCGTCAATACGATGTGCTGAGCCATTATCGATTCCTATTACGATAGGAACCTCAAATCCCTGAGTAAAAAGTTCGTTCAAGCTTTCATCAACAGCCCATTCACCGGCAAAAGCAGTCGCTCTGTCAAATAAATTTTGGCCATCATGCATATATAAAACTGAATACCGCTTTATGGAATTATCGTAATCCGGAGGAAGATAAACCCAGATGCGGCGGCTTCTGTTGAGTGGAGGCATGATAAAATTGTCAGATAAAATACTGACATTTTCACTTGCCGTTGAGGTTCCTCCTCCATTAAGGAGGTCTTCCCAGCCAGCTATTTCGAGCGTTAAAGTGTCCTGACTTCCAAACAAAAACTGTCTGTTTGCAATCGCTTGTCCCGAAGCGTTGGTTTCAACTTTGTCCCATCCGCCTCGTGTAAACTTAAAAGAATGATGTCCAACTGTTTCAAAAACAATTACATAATAACCATCTTCATCAATAAGTAATTGGTATTGCTCATCTTGTGGCTGCCAATCGTTAAAAGTGCCCGCCATAAAAATCGGTGCGTCTTCAGGAGTATTTTCCGGAGTTGCAACCCGAACAGTTGTTGATTGAGCCAGCACATGCATCGAAGTCAAAAGTATAAAAACGGAAATGAAAAGATATTTTTTCAAGCTTTTAGATCTAAGCTGTTTTTAACAAAAATTTGTTTACAAAAATAGTTTATTCTTTACAGTTAGTGATGTCAATTGAGTATTTTTGACCCTTTAAAGCTCTCTGTAAACAACATATTATCGAATTGGTTTTCATCGCTTTTTGGATGTTGATTGTCAAACTAATGACTGTCAACACAAAAAGACGGTTAAACAACAACCTTATGCAACCACCATTGGTCAGGCTATTATTAGTATGTATTGCGTTATTGTGGTTTGTGCAGTTGTCAAAAGCACAACCTGTAGTGGTTGGCAACCCGTCTGATACGGCAATATGCGTAGATGCGAGTGCTTCTTTCAGGGTAATTGCTGTGAATACCGCTGCCTATCAATGGCAGGAAAACGACGGGGTAGGCTGGTATAATATCACCAGCGCTGTAGAATACGCTTCTGGATTTAATACCCCACTGCTTACCATATCTGATGCAAATTTGGGACTAAATGGTTATCAGTATCGCTGTGTGGTTTTTGATGCGGAAGGCGCTCAGGATATTTCCGAAGGAGCCCTACTCGGGGTCTATGAGCCTCCTATCATTACTGTGCAGCCAGCTGATATCCGTGTATGTAAAAATGAAACGGCATTATTTTCTGTAAATGTTTTAGGCGGAACAAGTTTTGCCTGGCAGGAAAACATAGGTCAGGGTTGGGTGTATCTGGAAGATAATGCCTTTTACCAGGGAACGGATTCTGATGTGCTCGAAGTCTTTACCACAACAGGAATGAATGGCTTTAGTTACAGATGTGTTATAACTAATGTAAGTTGCCCGGATACAACGATTAATGCAAAACTTTTCGTTGATCCAACGCCAATTGTGCAGCAAATAACAGGTGGAGGTAGCTATTGTAGCGGGGGTAGTGGCGTGGAAATAGGGTTGGCAGATTCAGAAACAGGAATCAGTTATCAGTTGTTTCGCAACAATAATGCAACTGGAATTGTGATTAGTGGAAATAACGAGCCCCTCTCTTTTGGCATGTTCACGCAGGAAGGAGTTTATACGGTGTTGGCTATCAATGGCTTTACTTCCTGCAATATTGCAATGGACGGACAGGCCGAAGTCGCTGTCAGTCCATTGCCTCAGCAGCAGCAGCTTTTGGGAGGTGGCGCCTTTTGTCCGGGAGAAGAAGTACCGGAGATATATTTGGCCGGAACAGAAACAGGGGTCACGTATCAGTTGTTTTTGAATGGAGTTTTTACAGGCAATGAAATTTTTGGAAATGGTTTTGTTGCGTCTTTCGGCCGGTTTGCTGATCCGGGCTTATATAGTGTAATGGCTGTAAACGTGATCACTGGATGTAGTATTCAGCTTGAGACTATGGTTCAGGTGTCACAATACAACAAACCGGCTGTCTTTGCAGGAAGTAATCAACTAATAAGCAGAGGTGAAGTTGCCAGCCTAAATGCCACTGCAACTGGTGGTTCCTCAAGTTATACATTTGGATGGATGCCGCAGGCTTATGTGCAGCAGCCCGATTTGGCATCAACACAAACAATACCACTCTTTCAGTCGCGGCAGTTCATAATCTCAGCTGTTGATCAGCAAACCGGCTGTGCGGCATCGCCTGATACCCTATTGGTTTATGTTGAAGATGGTTCACTCGATTTAGAATTGATAGCCAGCCAAACCCAACTTTGTCCCGGAGAATCGGCACAACTTTCGGCTATTGCCGGAGGTGGCACTGGAAATTATAGCTACCAATGGACTTCATTGCCCGAAGGTTTTTCATCTCAGGCATCGCAAGTACTGGTTTATCCGGAAGTTTCAACAACCTATTTCGTGACGCTGAATGATGGTGAAAATATACAGCAGAAGTCTGTAAGCATTCAATTAAATCCGCTGCCATCTGTATATAGCATTACCGGCGAAGGAAATTATTGCGCAGGAGAAGATGGTGTGGAAATAGGACTCAGTGGTTCTGAAAATGGTGTAATTTATAAACTACTCAAAAATGGAGAGCCTCTTTCCGAAAAAACTGGAACGGGACAGGAGCTTATTTTTGGCGATTTTCCATTGCCCGGAATTTATACGGCAACGGCTCAGTTTTCGCAACAAAATTGCCTCATTGAAATGCAGGGAGAGCTCGTTGTAAACAGTAGCACCTTACCCGTTGTTGCTGCTGGTTCCAATCAATACATTGAAACTGGAACCCAAACCACACTGTATGCAACGGCAAGTGGAGGTTCAGGTAATTTTCAATTTAATTGGACGCCAGTGGAGAAACTTATCAATCCTAATACCGCTAATGCGGCAACTTTGGCACTTTTTGAAACAAGCTTGTTTGAGGTTGTTGCCACAGATATCCAAACCGGTTGTGAGAGTAATCCCGATCAAACAGTAGTTTTTGTTACCGGAGGCGATCTTAGCCTTCAAATTCAAGCCGATCAATACAGTATTTGTCCTGGAGAGCCTGTCCAGCTGCTGGCTTTGCCAAGTGGAGGCTCTGGCAATTATGTATTTCAATGGCAGTCGATTCCTTCCGGCTTTAGTGCTACTATAGCAAACCCGATAGACGCGCCATCGGTTTCTACGCAATATGTGCTCACCGTAACAGATGGTTTCTCGGTGATTACGGATTCTGTTTTTGTGACAGTAAGGCCTCAACCACAAGCCTTTAACCTGAGTGGGGGCGGGGCGTATTGTTCAGGGGCTGATGGCCCTGATATAGTTCTTGAAGGTTCGGAATCTGCGGTGTTTTACAGCCTGTTTAGAAATGGCCAAAATACAGGACAGATCCGCATAGGAAACGAGTCAGCAATTGTTTTTCAAAATCAGCAATTAGAAGGAACTTATCAGGTAGAAGCTTTTTCACAGCAACAGCTTTGTGGAGTGCTAATGCCAGGAAGCGTGAATATTGAACTTCAATTACTCCCTGAAATATTTGCAGGGTATGACCGAACTATCCAGCAGGGAACCATCACCAATCTGAATGCGCAAGTAACTTCAGGCTCAGGAAATTATAGCTTTAATTGGTCGCCGGCCGATAGGGTTTCAAATCCCAATGCACAGCAAACGCTTACAACGCCCTTAAATCAAAGCACAATCTTTACGCTCGATGTTGTTGATAATCTGACAAGCTGTCAAGCCAATTCGGATCAGGTACAGATTTTCGTTCAGGGCGGAGAATTGCAACTTCAGGCAACAGCGAGCCCGACTCAGCTTTGCCGGGGCGAAAGTGTAACGTTAACTGCATTAGCAACAGGTGGCACAGCAAATTATTATTATAGCTGGACCTCCTCTCCGGCAGGCTTTTTCTCCGGTGAGACCCAGCCAACAGCCAGTCCGGTTGTATCTACCATGTACTATCTTACAGTTTACGATGGCCAGCAAACTGCTTTCGACAGTGTTTTCGTGGCTGTTGCAGAGCCACCTCAGGAATTTATGGTTGGAGGCGGTGGCATATTATGCGAAGCAGGTCAAAGTCAAAATATAACGCTTGATGGCAGTCAGACGGGCATAAAGTATCAATTGTTTTATAACGAAATATTGCTATCAGAACTGTGGGGAAGTGGGCAGCCCCTTCAGTTTGGCGGATTTGACCAACCCGGAAACTATACTGTTACAGCAATCTCTGCAAATGGTATTTGTTCAATTCCTATGGCAGCTGAAGCCACGATTGAGCAGGGTAGTGTGCCGCTTGCCCATGCCGGCCCTGATAAATGGCTTACCCAAAGCGGACAGGTCACACTTGAGGGTAGTATTGAGGGTGATGAAAATGCCCAGTTCAATTGGAATCCTGCTGTTCAATTGCTGAATCCTGAAGTCTTGCAACCTACAACAACATTTTTGGAGCAAACTACATTATTCAGTCTGGAAGCCTACAACCCGGGATGTGGCAGTTCGATGGATTATGCTGCTGTGTTTGTTGGTGGAGGTGAATTATCCCTTGAAATTTTTAATACTCCGGCAGCTTGTCCGGGGAGCGAAGTGAGTTTATTTGCTTTGCCCGGAGGCGGCTCCGGAAGCTATAGCTATCAGTGGACATCCAATCCTGCTGGTTTTGAGTCGAGTATCCTGAATCCTGTGGTTTATCCTGAGATTCCAACCTGGTATATATTGGTGCTTAGCGAAGGATCACAAACAGTTACTGATTCTGTTTTGATCACGCCACGCGTTCAACCTCAACTTTTTGAGCTGTCAGGAGGAGGTAATTATTGTGCAGGCGAAGCAATTCCTGATCTGGTTTTGTCTGGATCTGAAATTCAAGTAGAATATACACTCTGGCATAATGGACTGGAAACGGAAATGGTTCAGCTTGGAACTGGTTTTGCGTTGTCGTTCGAGATGATTTTTGGAGAAGGTAATTATCAGGTATTTGCCCAAGCATCACAATCGGATTGTGACAGGCTAATGAGTGGCACGGCTTCGCTGATAACCTACGATGTCCCTGAAGTTTTTGCGGGCTCCGACCAAACAATTACTGCTGGTGAAACAGCTGCTTTAACTGGTGATGCTATCGGCGGAAGCGGAGATTATAGCTTTGCCTGGTTTCCGGAATGGTTGGTGGAGTCACCTGATCAGGCAATTACGGAAACCGCACCGCTGGATCAAACTACCTTGTTTTATCTTGCTGTAACAGACACCCAAAGTCTGTGCGAATCTGCCCAGGATACACTCATTGTAGTTGTTGTTGGAGGGAGCTTGTCTGCTCGCATTCTCGCAGAGCAAACACAACTTTGTACTGGTCAGAAATTTGTTGCGCTTGCATTACCAAATGGTGGATCAGGTGTTTACAACTATCAGTGGACGAACGAAACAGGTGAAATATTAAGTGATTCAATGAAATTGATTACTGAAATGCAGGAGAGCTCCTGGATATATCTGGAGCTTGATGACGGAGAATCAGTAGTTACAGATTCCATTTTTGTTTCGGTTGCTCAAGAAATTCAACAATTTATGGTAACCGGAGGCGGGAGTTTTTGCCAGAGTAACGAAATGGTCTCAATAGGATTATCTGGCTCTGAAGCTGGCTTGAACTATACCTTAAAAAGAGGAGCACAATCGCTTGTAACAGTTGTAGGACAAGGTCAATCAATAAATTTCGGACAGTATAATGTTCCCGGTATTTACACCGTGGAAGCTTTTCGGCCTGGATTTCCTTGTTTCGAGCCTATGGCAGGTTCTGCCGTTGTGATAAAGCATAATGCACCGGTTGTTGCAGCCGGCAACGATCAGTATATAACGCAGGGGAATTTTGCTACGCTTCAGGCATCAATAAGTGGTGGCTCGGGGGATAATGCTTTTCAATGGCAGCCTGAAAACTTAGTGCAAAACCCGAATAGTTTGATTACAAACACATTAGCATTACAACAAAGTGTTCAGTTTAAGGGAATAGTCCGTGACAATCAAACTTTATGTTCATCCGAAGATCAGGTTAATGTTTTCGTAACGGGTGGATTGCTTGGCCTGGAAGTAAGCGCGGATGCTGACTTTGTTTGTCCTGGCCAGTCTGTTCAAATCATGGCTTTGCCCTCGGGCGGCAGCGGGAATTACCGCTGGCACTGGACGGCTAACGGGCAACCACTTAATGCAGCAAATAATATAATCACTGCCTTTCCTGTTACCGACACCTGGTACACTGCAACTGTAATTGCAGGTGAAGAATCGGTAAAAGACTCTGTTTTAGTGGGAATCCACGGATTGCCCGAAGTGTATAATTTATCGGGAGGTGGTTTATATTGCGAAAATCAAACACCACCGGAAATCACTTTAAATGACAGTGAAACAGGAATGGTTTATAAATTATTTAATAACGGCAGCTTTACGGGGCTTTCAAAAACTGGTACAGGAAACAGTGTGAATTTTGGTCCGCAGTATTCGCAGGGAAATTATCACGCCATTGCAGTGAGTAACGAAAATTGTGTGCAATTGATGAATGGGCTTGTTGAAGTGAATCAGACAGCAAAACCAATTGTTTTCAATTTATTAGGTGGAGGTCGATGGTGCGAAAATGAAGCAGGAAACGGATTATATCTTTCTGGTTCACAGATAGGCGTGAACTATACGCTTCTTAAAAATGGTGTTGTGCCACAGGAAGTTGTCTATGGCGATGGACAGGCCATTGCTTTTGAATCACAGTTCGAAACAGGAGTTTATACAGTGGAAGCCAATGCCTTAAGCGAAAGCTGTTCGCAGCAGATGAGGGGCGCGGTCAACCTGATTATTGACCCAGCTCCACAAATCGATGTTGCAGGCGAAACTTCGGCCTGTGAAGGCGATTTCTTCAGTTTGAAGGCTTCTGGTGCCGACAGCTACCAATGGCTTCTGGATCCGCTTATCACTGCAAATGAAATAAGTTTTCCAGCAGAAAAGGATACCGCTATAGTGCTTATTGGGATTAATAGTCTGGGTTGCAGCGATTCTGTCGATATTTCATTGTCTGTAAATCCCAATCCGCCTATTGAGCTGGAAATAAACCCTGATTTAAAATTGATTGCTGTTGAACCGAACACCTTTGTTCAGTATGATTTCTATTCCGACAATGAAATCCTACAATCGGGAAGCTCCAATCAATTTGTTTATGCCGGATTGGATTTGCCGGATGATTCTGTCCATGTGACAGCAATAACCGGTGAAAGCTGTTTATCGAAGGCATCGGTATACATTGAACCGTTTAATGTTTCCAATGCTTTTACGCCAAACGGCGATGGAATCAATGACGTGTTCCGCAAAGGTGATTTTATCCGCGTTTTCAGCCGCTGGGGCGTTGAAATATTTACCGGCGATCAAGGCTGGGATGGACGCTACAATGGTAAGATGGTAAGTGCGGGAACTTATTATTATTTGCATGAAATACGCGACGGAAACGGCGAGATAGTCCGCACAGAAAAAGGGTCAGTAACACTTGTAATAGAATGAAAAATAGCGCGTTAATAGTCTTATTTCTGCTGGTTTCTTTTGCTTTCAAGTCAGTTGAGGCGCAATCGCCCCGCTTATTGAAACAGGCAGAAAAGCGCTATAGTAAAAACGATTTTACCGGTGCAATATCAGTCTGGAAAAAAGCCTTTGACCGATCCGCCGAAAGTGATGCGCGACTTGAGTTGTCCTACAAAATTGGTGAAGCATATGTGCAAATGAACCAACTTCCGAAATCAGTACCCTGGCTAATTGACGCTACCAGTGGAAATGAAACACCTGTTGAATGGTTTATTCTGAAAGCATCGGTTCATTTAAAACTGAATCAGCTTGATCAGGCTGAGAGCACTGTTAGGCAAGCCCTTGAAAAACAGCCCTATTCGCGGCAATTGGTCGATTTACTTGCGTTGATAAAAAGATGGGAAGCGCAGAAATCTACTCCTGATTTTCCATTTGAACCGGCGCATCAGCTCAATTCCCCCTGGAGTGATTACGCTGCTTTGTGGCAAGATGATCGAATGCTGGTCTCAAGCGCCCGACCCATAAATCAACGTGACAAACAAGATAATCGCACTTCGGAGTATTTTTCTGCTGTTTTTGAAAGCAGCATCAATGCTTTTGGCGATTTTGAAGCGCTTATCCCACTCAATATCAGGCCGAACAAAAATATTGGCACCCTTGTTTTTGATCACGAACATAAGCGGGTATTTTTTACACAATGTAGAAATCGCATCAGGAAGTGTGCTTTAATGATGGCTGATTATGATGCAGAAAGCAATAGTTTTGGCAAAGCAAAGCGGGCAGATTTTACGCAGAAGAAAATTCATTATGGGCATCCGTTTATTAGGGAGGACGGACGCATGCTTTATTTTGTCTCCGATTTGCCGGGTGGTTATGGCGGAAAAGATATTTATCGCATCAGCCTGCGTGATGATGGCGGATTTGGAGTAGCTCTCAACATGGGGCCAAAGGTCAACTCTGGTGCGGATGAACTTTTCCCTACCAGCATAGGAGATAGTATATTGTTGTTTTCGGCGGAACGTTTTACAGGCTATGGTGGTCTTGATATTTTTGCGAGCCGACTTTTTGATGAATCAGCTTCACGCCCTGTTTTGTTAGGGTATCCATTTAATAGTCAGTCAGATGACTTTTATCTTAACCTGAAAAAAAATACTGTTCAGGGATTTTTAAGTTCAAATAGGGAAGTAGAAAACAATGACGACTTATTTTATTTTGAAGCTTTTCCACTGCGTATTTTGCTGAAAGGAGAGGTGCGCGAGGACAATTCAGAAAAGCTTTTGGTGGATGTTGCAGTTTCAGTTTCGGGAGTCGGATCTGAGGAACTTACTTTTTTAACAGATAGCACGGGTTCGTACCAGACTTCTGTTCCGGTGGGAAGTAAACTGCTAGTAACGGCCGAAAAAGCCGGTTATTTTACCGAGAAACGTGTGCTGCAAATTGCAGATACGACGCAAGTTGTAGTGCGTCAGGATTTCAGACTTTCATTGCTAAGCTATCCGGCGGCTATCAGTGGGTTCGTTAGCGACCGTGAAACTAAGAAACCAATGCCTTTAGAAAAAGTTGTAGTAAGCGGTCCGGGAGGTTTTCTCCTGGAAACTTATACCGATCTGCAGGGTTTGTATCGCTTCGATTCGCTTAAGCCAAATCATATTTATACCGTAAAGGTTAGCAAACAAGGTTACTTTAATGAGTCGCGGGTTTGTCGCATTCCTGATGCCAAAAAGCCGCAGTTGCTTAACAAGCAAAATGGCGTGGATATGGATTTCGAACTCACTCCAATCCAGGAGAAGAAAGAGGTATTAATCAATAATATTTACTACGATTTCGACAAGGCCAGCTTGCGCGAAAGTTCTAAAATTGAACTTAACAAACTTGTTTCCATGCTTCGCGAAACGCCACAGGTAATTGTTCAAATCAATGCGCATACCGACGCACGTGGCAGTAACAGCTACAACGACAAGCTATCTGAGGAACGCGCGGCATCGGTTGTAAATTATTTAATCAGGCATGGTATTGATCCTGCCCGGCTGGTATCCCGCGGATTTGGTAAGCGTAACCTTGTGATTGCGAATGCAACAACAGAAAACGAGCATCAAACCAACAGGCGCACCACCTTTACAGTGACAGGAACTGATTTTAAACCTTTCGTATCACGAACTCCCGAAAGCCAAAAAGTGACAGATTTAGTGTATCGAATTCAGTTAATGGCTTCTTCAACTTACTATTCGCCAGAGGATTATTTTGCCGTTCTGAAAACAATAATTCCAGGAATTCGCTTTCAGGCCACGGAATCTAATGGCTTGTATCGTTACGAAGCAGGAGATCGTTATACCCTTTCTGATGCTGAATCCCTAAAAAATCAAATTGTGGCTGCAGGTTTTTCCGATTGCTTTATTGTGCCCTATCATGCCGGGATTCGTATAAGTATGCAACAGGCTAAAACTTTGGAAAAATGATGAGTAAACTCAGAAATATCAGCTTGTTGTTACTTGGGCTCGCGCTCTCGGTGCCCGTTTTTGCTCAAACGGATCTGCTATTCAGTCAGCATGGGATGAACCAAAGGGTATTCAATCCTGCTGCGATAATAGATAATGGCATGTTGAATATGGAACTGATGGGCAGGCAACAGTGGATCGGCTTCCCGGATGCGCCTTCGGTGCAATATGTGGGAGCTGATTTGTTTATGGAGCAACAGCCTATGGGGTTGAAATTTGGATTCCTGAACCAAATTGCAGGCAAGGAAATAACCCGCCAATTAGGGGTCTCATACGCCTATCAGGTCAGGTTTTCCCAGGTTTTGTCAGCACAGTTTGGACTAAGTGCAGGCTTTTATCAACGGCAAGTCCGTTTTTCGGAACTCATTTTTGAGGAAGGCAACGAGCCTCTTATTAAACCGGATGAATCAGTCCTGAAACCGGATTTTTCCTTTGGCTTCGAGCTTTACTGGAAAGATTTCACATTGGGAATGGCGGCTAATCATGTGACGACACCTCATCGTAAAGCTACCATTTTCAAAATTCCCATTCACAACCATTTCTACCTGATGCATCGGTTCATCCTGGAAAATGAAATACAGCTTTTTTCGGGTATTTCATGGCATCAGCAGGGAAGCATTAATAGGTTTCAACTTGATGTGCAGTTTAATTTCGGGCAGTGGGAGGCCGGCCTGGCTTACCGCAATCAGGATGCGCTGATTCTAAAAGCGGGGATTGCTTTATCTGCAAGTATCAGAATGAATTATGCCTATGATTTTGGGATTTCAAAAATTGCTAATTACAACAGTGGCACACACGAAATCAGCTTGCAGTTTAACTTTGCCAGAAGAAGCGGAACTTACCTTTCGCCGCGTTTTTTAGATTAGCAAATCGCAACCTACCAAATCTGTGCGACTTGGGAGTTCACACACCAACAACTAAAATCTCAGCGTTTATTTTTCTGAAGGATGAATCACTTCCGAAAACATATTTTTCTTTTTAATGATTTCGATGGCTTGTTGCAAGGTTTCATCACTGCTGCTTACTACCTGATAGTAGCTCTCCATATCCCAGATATTACGGGCAATCAAGGCTTTGATTTGTAATTTGATATAATCTTCCGATCGATCAAATAAGGCTTCATCAAAAACCACCTCCTCTTTTTCGGCCAGCGCCAGAAAATCGTCCATCATAGCCTGACTGACATCGAAATCACTGATATATTTATCGATGTTTTTAAAGGTTTTTTTGAATTGATCTCTGTTTTCATTAGAAAAATCGATGGTGTAACGATTGAAAACACCTTTGCGAATGAGGTCGGAATAGTATTTGGTCAGATGAAATGTGTCCACTGGCACAAAAATATCGGGCATGATGCCTCCTCCGCCAAAAACGGTGCGATTAGCTGCTGTAGAATATTTTAGTGAGTCAGGAAAGTGAATGCTGTCGGCATTTACAAGTTCACCATTCAACTGACGTGTATAAAGATCTTTGAAATAGGTCTCGCTGCCTTCGTCATAAGGTCGTTGAATGCTTCTTCCGCTGGGTGTGTAGTAACGGGCAGCAGTTAAACGAATAACAGAACCGTCGGGCAGCTGAAAAGGACGCTGGACAAGGCCCTTGCCAAAGGACCGACGCCCGATAACAACAGCGCGATCCCAGTCCTGAACAGCACCAGATACGATCTCACTGGCAGAAGCAGAGCCTTCGTTGATTAAAACAACTAGTTTACCTTTTTCAAAACTGCCTTTAGATGTTGCTGAAAAATCCTGGCGGGGACTCTTGAGACCTTCGGTATAAACGATCAGTTTGCCTTCGTCCAGAAATTCATCCGAAAGCTCAACGGCTACATTCAGAAAACCTCCTGAGTTGCCTCTCAAATCGAGTATCAAATGCTCCATGCCGCCTTTTTTTAGTTCTTCCATGGATTGGTAATACTCCTCCATGGAGGTTTTTGAAAAACGGTTAAGCTTGATATATCCGATATCTTTGTCAAGCATATAGGTGGCATCTATACTATGGATTGGGATTTTGTCGCGAATAATGGTGTAGTCAATCAAATCAGGATTGTAATTGCGTAAAATGCTGACATCAACCTTGGTGCCTTTTTTGCCACGTAAACGATCCATTACAAATTTATTGGTCACTTTTTTCCCAAAAGCTTCTTCTCCATTAATCTTTAGAATGCGATCGCCCGCAAGGATGCCCAACTCTTCCGAAGGGCCGCCGGGAACGGGTGAAACCACTAAAATAGTATCTCTGAGTAGTTGAAAGGTAACACCGATTCCTTCAAAACTGCCTTCCAAAGGTTCGTTGGCAGCAGCGATGTCATCCTTAGAATAATAAGATGAATGTGGGTCAAGATCTTTTAACATCGTAACAATAGCATCCTCAACCAGTTTGGGCGTGTCGGTGCTGTCAACGTAGAAATTGTCGATATAAAATAGTGCTGCTGCAAATTTCTGACTGGTTTCTTTAGGATCAGTCTTAACAGCTTTCTGCGACATTACTGAAAAACTTAAAAACGAAAAGGCAATTAATAATGCAAAATGTTTCATTATCAAATATTTTATGAACTTTTATTGCTTGTTACAGGCATTATGCCAGACAAAGATAGACGATGAATTGCTAACTTTCAAAAGTAAACAATTATTGCAAGAACTTGTTTTTACATGTCGTTTGCGGCGTTAAAGATTGTTAAGCAATAAGGATTTGGAAATAAAAGTTCAAGCAAGCGACAGATTTATTTTTAATCAGTGCATCAGTCCTGAGCTATTATAGAAAGCTTGTTTTTTGAGTTTTAATTCTCTAAGTTTTCAAGACAAAAAAAAGCGCTCCGGTTATCACCAAAGCGCTTTCATATTTGTTGATGTGCCGGTTAAAAATCCAGTATTTCTTTGGCTGCGGTATAAATTTTATCCGCATTGGGCAGTATTGCTTTTTCCAGGATACGATTGAACCCAACGGGTGTAAAGGTAGATCCAATACGTTTCACTGGCGCATCCAAATATTCAAAAGCTTCTTCTGCAACAATAGCAGCCAGCTCGCCTCCAAATCCTGCAAAAACTTTATCTTCGTGGACAACAAGCACGCGTGAGGTCTTTTTTATCGATTCAATGATTGCTGCTTTGTCGAGCGGAATCAAACTGCGGATATCCAACACTTCAATTTCCTTGCCGGTTTCGTCACTGATGCGATCAGCTACCTCAACGGCCATATGTGTGGTATTTCCGTAGGTGATGATACTCAGATCACTACCGCTTCTGCGAATCCTGGCTTTGCCAAATGGCACTTCAAAATCGTCGGGAACGACTGTTTCAGCAAGTGGGTCGTTGTACAAGGCCTTGGGCTCCAGAAATACAGTAGGACCCTCACTGCGCATGGCTGTACGTAACAAACCGGCAGCATCGTCGGCATAAGACGGGTAAACAATCCTCAAACCCGGAAAAGTTGCCAGGGCGCCTTCAATAGTTTGGGAGTGATAAAGTCCGCCACCAATATAACCGCCTGAGGCCAACCTGATTGTAATGTTTGGCGAAAAAGCGCCATTGCTGCGCCAGTAATCGTGCGAAGTTTCGACCAATTGCTCCATCGCAGGCCAAAAATAATCTGCGAATTCAGCTCCCTCAACAACAATACGGATTTTCTTATCGAAACGGCTCATGCCATTAGCCGTACCCATGATATAGTCTTCGGCAATAGGCGCATTAAACACGCGATTTTTGCCGAATTCCTGCTGCATACCTTTGGTTACATTAAATATACCGCCCTTGTCTTTGTTGGCGACATCCTGCCCCCAAATATAAGTGTCGGGATTTTTGCGGAACTCATCCTTAAGCGTTTCATTCAGCGCCTGTATAAACTTTAACGATTTCCCTTTGGTGCCGTCGTGAATGCCTTCGGGATATTTTTCGGCTGCATAGGGTTCTGGCAATACAAAGTCGAAAATACTATCCGGACTTGGATCAGCAGCTTTAATCACTTTTTTATGAGCCGCCGAAATGGTCTTCTTTGCTTCAGCATCCAGTGCGTCAAGCTCTTCATCGGTAAATTTTCCTGAGTGGATCAACTGCACTCTAAAACGTGTTAGCGGATCACTCATTGTTACACAATGACGCTCATTATCATCGCGATAGAGCTCATGCCGGTCCGAATTGGAGTGCGAATGAATACGAACGCAATTGGCGTGCACAATTACTGGTTCTCCATGTTTTTCAATATGTTCGCGTGCTTCAAACATGGCATTCATAGCGTTAAAAATACTTTTGCCATCGCAATATATAATTTTCAGGTTTTTCATACCTGAATAGTTCTCAGCAGCACGACGGTTGGCCGATTGATCTTTTTGTGGCACTGAAATGCCAAACTGATTATCCTGAAACACAAATATTACAGGTAGTTTTTCGTTCGAGGCGCCGTTAATGGCTTCAAAAACATAACCTTCGGAGGTGGAGGATTCGCCTTGTGAACTGATGGCAACACCTTTGGATCCATATTGCTTTATCCCTCTGGCGGTTCCCACAGCATGTAAGGTGTGATTTCCGGTTGCAGACGAAACATTTTGGATGTTCCATTCGGGTTTTGCAAAATGGTTTGACATATGACGCCCGCCACTGGCAAGATCATCGGCTTTGGAGAGTCCGTTTAGAATAATTTCTTCTGCTGTTAGCCCGGCAGAAATAGCCGTTAGCATGTCACGATAATAAGGGAAAAGAAAGTCGGTTTCACGATTAAATACTTGTCCAATTGCAAGTTGAATTCCATCGTGGCCGGCATAGGGCGCATGATACGACCATCCCAATGCCTGCTTGAGATAATTAGGTGCTTTTTCGTCAAGCTGGCGCCCAATGGTTAACAGGCTGTACCATTTTTTTAGGGTTTCTTTGTCCGTATTGTCTAAGGTAAATTTTCTTTTTTGTGTCATTATCAACTGTTTTAAGCTTTTGAAGCTGTGATTGAATGCTGATGCAAAAGTACAAATTTTGCGTAATTTTTATCAAGTCTAAATAACCAATGTCAATAGAATCAATGCAAACGATTGCTGAATTTATTTTTTCGTCTTTGTGATTAAGCCTTACACTTGAAACAAAATTAGATTAAGTACTGTTCAATTTGATTGGGTAAATATTTTGGACAATTGAACGTCGCGAATCCTCAATGCCTTAGTATTTCAAAGCTGCCATCTGTTTCAAGCTTAATAATTGTTGATGCTTTGGGAAGTTTTAACTCATCCTGGTATAAGCCTACAATATGGTCAACAGCTTGTTTGATTTCATCGGAGATCTGATTAAAAATCAAGGGTGTGGGCTGCCCTGAAAGATTAGCAGAAGTGGAAGCAATGGCTTTGCCAAATCGCTTAACTACTTCTTTGCAAAATTCATGTGTGGTGATCCTGATGCAAACTGTTTTGTCAGATCCGATAGCGTTTTTAGCGAGATTTTGTGCGCCCGGATATACAATACTTATCGGATTGGCAGCATTATGAATGAGGTCGTAGGCAATCGCTGGCACCACTTTTACATACTGTGTCAAACGCTCTTCGCTATCAATTAGGGCAATCAGGCTTTTGTTTTCTGATCGGCGTTTGATTTTATATATTTTTTCAACAGCTTTTGGATTGGTGGCGTCACAGCCAAGTCCCCAGATGGTGTCTGTTGGATAGAGCATCACCTTGCCTTCCTTTAGAATCTTAACGGCAGCTTCTATTTCTTCTTCGTAGGTCATCATATACGTGCGAGTAATTTTTGTGTTGAAATGCTGGTTGCACAGCGAAAATGTTTTTTTGGACATTCCTGCCAGCCATGCAAGCCACATGGACGGCATTCAAGTTGTTCATCAGTTTGAACGATTGCTGAATCTGCTGAAAGTGGCCCAAAGCCAAATTCCGGAACAGTGGAACAATAAATTGCCGTTACTGGTGCATTCACGGCGCTACACAAGTGCATTGGTGCTGAGTCGTTTACGAAATTCATGTGGGCATCGCGCATCAAAGCAGCCGACTCCAGTAAACTCAGCTTTCCGGATAAATTTATGCTGTTTTGAAAATGTGATTTTTCGATAATACGATTGCACAAGTCAAAATCAGCTTTTGACCCAAGCAGATAAATGTGAAAATGTGGGGATATATTTTGCATTAATTCGACCCATTTATCTTCCGGATATTGTTTGGTAAACCACAAAGATGCTGGGGCAATGCAGATATAGGTTTTGGTTTTGTATTGCGAAACCTTGGCACTATCGTTTTTAGAAGGATAAAGCCTTGGTTTGGCTACCTGTTCATTCGTTAGATGGACAATAAGTGCATGATTACGAACTGTTTCGTGAGGCGATTGTCCTTGTTCGCCTATAAAATGCCTGATGCGTCTGGTATAAAAAAGACTCAAAGGATTTTTGCTGAATCCAATGCGAGTTTTGGCTTCTATTAGGTTAGTAATTAATCCGGTAGCAGCAAAACGCTGTAAATTTATGACTGTATCAAATGCGTTTTTTCTCAGCTGTTTTATCAGCCGGAAAAGGTTTTGGTATTTAGCTTCTGTCTTGTCCCAAATCCACAACTCATTTAAAAAAGGATGCTCCGTAAACAAGCCTTCATACCCTTTTTTAATCAGCAAATCAATTTCTGCTTCAGGAAAATGGGTGTGCAGCTTTTCGAGCAGTGAAGTGGCCAATACGACATCACCCAATGAGGCTGTCTGGATTAAGAGAATTTTTTGAATCATAGTGCAAGATTGCCGTGCAAAATTAACCTTATTGCTCAATTCTTTGCATGTAGCAGCCTTTTTTTATTGGTTGGGCTGGTGAATGATGCTGATCAGGAAATGGGAAAAACCTTCTTTGCTGCAATAAAGCATTAATAAGCCTGGTGAAATAGAAAAAATTGAAAAAATCATGTACATTTGTCTGTGAGTAAGCAATAACCAAATACAAGAATTTTCCGTGATTTAATGGTTGCATTGCACCAAATACTTTATGAAACAATCACCCAACAATAATTTTGCGAACTCGTTTCACCTGCACATTTTATCTAAGCTGTGTGGTGTAGTTTTGTTATTTTTTACTTTTAGTTTTAGTGTTCAGGCAAGAGAAGTGTTTGCTGCTGATAGTTTGCTTAGTGAGGCAAGGCAGCATAACGTGCCGGATAGTTTGCGATTTTATCAATTATTGGAAGCGGCAAGAATCTATGCCCAGCCGGATATTTTCCTTGAAAAGAGGAATACAGTGGATTCAACCATCAGGGAAGCCCTTTTTATTGCTCTTGCCAATGGATGGGAAAAGCAGCTGTTAGGCATGCTAAACGCTAATGGTATAAATGAACGCAATCAGGCACAATATTCACTTTCGATCTATTGGCATCAAAAACAGCTAAAAATTGCGGATTCACTAGGTTTTATTAATGATAAAATGCGGGCATTCAATAATTTGGGTGTGGTACATCGCAGAATAGATAACTATCGGCAGGCAAATGACTATCATTTATCGGCATTGGCTATAGCCAGCGAGATAAATGATGAAAAGGCCTACGTGATTGCTGCCAATGGCTTGGGTAATATTCAATATATTTTGGGTAATTATGAAGAAGCGCTCCGCCGTTTTCGCGAATGCTTAAAATTTGAACAGCAACAAAATGATTTACTAGGTGTCGCAATCAATTTGAATAACATAGGAAATGTATTTTTCAAAAAGGGAGAGGTAACAAAAGCCTTAGAGTATTATTTGCTCTCGCTTGAGGTAAATCGTGAAGCTGGTTCTGAGCGTGGTGTTGCGATTTGCTACAACGACCTTGGCAATGTTTATAAGTATAGAAAAGAGTATCCCAAAGCCCGAAATTATTACTTGCTGAGCCTTGAATTGAATGAGTCAATAGGGGAGAAGTACTACCTCGCAATAAGTTATATTAATGTAGCAGAATTGTATATTCTTGAGAAGAATTTTGATCAGGCTTTAAATTACCTGGAAAGAGGAATTGCCACAGCAGAACAAACTAGTGCGCTGGCATTATTGGGCCAGGCATACGATCTGATGTACATAATCAACAAAGAACGAGGTGATTATGCCACGGCACTTGAATTTTTTGAGAGAGCAAGTGCGATCAATGACAGTATTTTAAACAATACTATCAGCAGAACAGTGATTCAAATGCAAACGCTTTTTGACCGCGAAAGAAGTGAAAGTCAGATCGCATTGCTCAGACATCAAAAAGAGCTGGCCGAATTGCAGATGAAAGATCAGAAACTTATCAACTGGATTGGTATGTCTGCTTTGATCATTTTAATGATCTCCCTGCTGGTCGGGCTTTATGTAATCCGTTTAAAAAATCACTCTAATGCGCAGCTTCAAAGTCAGAATGATGAAATTGAAAAAGCACAACAGGAATTGAGTCTTTATGCAGAAAAGCTATTGCTGGCAAAAGAAGAGGCTGAAAAGCACAATCGGCTTAAGAGTCAGTTTTTGGCCAATATGAGTCACGAAATCAGAACTCCAATGAATTCTATTATTGGGTTTACTGACATTTTAGAAAACGTAATTGATGACCCCCAAAAGCGCAGCTACCTCGAATCTATCAGGAGCTCGGGGAGAAACCTGCTGTTGTTAATCAATGATATTCTTGATTTATCAAAAATTGAAGCTGACAAACTAAAAATTGAAAATACCCCACTTGATTTAAGAGTGCTGATGCAGGAAATCAAGCAACTTTTTTCGCTTCAGCTTGACGAAAAATTTTTGAGTTTTGATGTTTATGTTGATGAAACATTGCCAAAATTGGTCTTTCTAAGTGAGACCAGTATGCGGCAAATACTTTTTAATTTGGTTGGGAATGCTATTAAATTCACTCCCCAAGGGGGTATCCAACTGCGGCTGCTTGTTTTGGAAAGCAAAAAACCCATGGCCATAAATATTCAACTGGCAGTTAAAGATTCTGGAATAGGAATTGATCCTGAGGGGGTTGATAAAATATTTGAAGCCTTTTATCAGCACCATGCCGACTCGTCGAGGTACAGGGGAACCGGACTGGGTTTGGCTATTACGCAACGCTTGGTAAACGCAATGCATGGGACTATTACCGTTGATTCGACGCTCAACAAGGGCACAACATTTAAGATTACATTTAATGATGTGTTGGTGATAAAAGAAGTTGAAACAGCGGAACAAACCCCTGAAGAGCTGAGATCAGAAAAGATAAATTAATTGCCTGTTGTGTTCTTGGTTTCTGACAATATATTTTATATTCAATTGGTTAAGGAAATGGCTTTGGTTCACGGTTTAAGATTTGAAGTTGTAGCCTCAAGCTTTAAATTATTTAAAAATTTTACTCAGCAAGCCACGGCCTGTGTTTTAGTTGATTTGGATTGTGTCGTTCCAAAGGACAAGACCTGGCTGGTCGGAATAATGCAGAAAAAAGGATTGCAAACGGTCTTAATAGGAAACAGCAATTTAATGTCAGCCCTGCAGATTAAGCATGATTTGTTGTTTGAGTTGCCTGCACAACAAGAGCTGCTCCAGCGCTTTTTAGAAAATCTGGCAAACAGAAACTTTGATTTTCATCCCGGTGGTTCAAGACAGGTGGTGCTGCCTGAGGCCTTGAATATCCAACAAAAGGATGATTTGAAAGTATTGAATTCTTTGTGGGAGAAAGCCCAAAGTAGTAATTTTATGGTCGATGCCCAGCGCTTTGCAGAAATGGGTTTGGTGATTTCGAAAAAATACGAATGGACTGTTTTAGCGCAATATGCCGAGCGTTTGAAAAATGCTGTTGATGGCTTTGATATAGAACAAACAAGGATGCTCCTGAGACATTTTCAGGGTATTAAAAACAAGAACGAGCAGCTTGACTAATGCCTGCGGTAATTATTAAAAAGAGAAATTAATTCTTAAACGTGAAAAATATTACATCAGTTGAACGGATTTTAATTGTAGATGACGTCCCGAAAAATATTCAGATTTTAGGAAAGTTGTTATCTCGTGAAAACAGAGAGGTTGCTTATGCCTTATCCGGAAAAGAAGCGTTGACCTTGTTGAAGAAAAACAATTTTGACCTGATATTGCTCGATATCATGATGCCGGAAATGGATGGTTTTGAAGTTTGTAAAGTGCTGATGAATGATGAGAAGACTGCTGACATTCCTATTATATTTTTAACGGCAAAAACGGAAACAGAACATATTGTGCAGGGATTTCAGCTGGGTGCCCGCGACTATATCACGAAACCATTTAATGCCGCTGAGCTTACCGCCCGCATCAATACCCATCTCGAACTTGTGAGAAGCAAAAAGCAGCTTGTGGCCTACAGCCATAATCTGGAGGAAAAAGTTGCTGAACGCACCATAGAGCTTGAAATAGCTAACAAACAGCTTTCGAATCTGGAAAAAGCAAAAAGCGACTTTCTTGGGATTATCAGCCATGAGTTACGCAGCCCGCTCAACGGTATCATTGGTATTACAAGCCTTTTACAACAGTCTATCAAAGATGTTGAACAACATGATTATTTAGGTTATCTGAGCGAAGCATCCAAAAGATTGCTCCGTTTCTCCGAAATGGCGCTATTAATAACTTCTTTGCAATCCAATAATCAGAAAGTGGAATTGTTCGAGATTTCTATAAAAATGCTTTTTGAGATGGTGATCGATGAATTGAGCGACTTGATTCAGGAAAAAAATATTGAAGTGGTCATCAATACCGATGACTATAATTTGTTGGTGCGTGCTGATGCTGATCTATTGCGGAAAAGCTTGTGCATCTTGGTCGAAAAATTCATTTTGGAAATACCCTCAGGAGGAAAAATTGAACTGGGAATCAGCAAACTGGATCATGGAATAGCTATTGATGTAAGGGATAATGGCGAAGGGTTTTCAGAGCATGTTTTGAGTCGTTTCTCAAATTTTATGCAGCAGGAAACTTTTGTGGTTGAAGAAGATGTGGGGCTGCCTATTGCAGCTGTTAAGCTCATAATGAACGCCCATAATGGAACTGTTAAATTACTCAACAATACGCATGGAGGGGCATGTGTGAGTTTGTGTTTTAACGACTAATGCAGATTGTTGCTCAAACTGTATTATAAGGAGCAGCTTATTGTAATTCGCCGCACAATAATACGCCATCAAAGCAGAAAACTTTCTTTTTGTATCTTCGCCGTCACAAAATACGCTGACTTTGATGTGGTATTTTGTAGGTAGTAAATGATTTACAGCAACTTAAAATTTTGAATATGAAATTACTGGAAGGCAAAGTCGCCTTGATAACAGGTGGTTCACGAGGTATTGGTAAAGCTTTGGCAGTTCGTTTTGCCGCCGAAGGAGCCGCAGTGGCTTTTTCTGATCTAAATCGTGATGAACAGATGGAAGCTACTGAGAATGAATTGATAAAAATGGGAGCTAAAGCCAAAGGTTATGGCTCCAATGCCGCATCGCTTCAGGATAGTGAGAAACTGGCAGGAGATGTTGTAAATGATTTTGGAAGGATTGATATCCTCATCAATAATGCCGGAATTACACGCGATAATTTGCTGATGCGCATGACAGAGCAGGATTGGGATATGGTACTAACTGTTAACCTGAAGTCTGTTTTTAATCTTACCAAAGCTGTGCAGCGTACGATGATCAAGCAAAGAACCGGATCGATTATTAACATGAGTTCTGTTGTTGGCGTAAATGGCAATGCTGGTCAATCCAATTATTCGGCTTCTAAGGCCGGTATGATTGGGTTTACTAAATCGATGGCTGCCGAACTGGGTAGCCGAAATGTTCGCTGCAATGCGATCGCACCAGGATTTATTGAAACAGAGATGACACATAAACTGCCGGATGATGTTCGTACACAATGGGTTTCAACGATTCCATTAAGAAGGAGCGGAAAGCCTGAGGACGTTGCAGATGTTGCTGTATTTCTGGCTTCGGAGCTGTCAGCTTATGTTACAGGGCAGGTCATTAGCGTGTGCGGCGGAATGAGCATGTAGTCGCAGTTGAACTGATGCTGCTTTAATACGTTTAAAACAGCCTCTGCTTCACAACTTTGAAAAAAGTGGTTCATCATGAATAGCCCTCTTATTTTTGAGCAATCTGTTTGGTTGGTAATTTTAGTCGTTGCTATGGCCGCGGCAATTGCAGCCTTGCTTTATTTTAAAGCAAAATCCACTTATCCGCAATGGCTTAAATACCTGCTTTTTGCTATGCGTTTTTTTAGCCTGGTAATTATTGGGCTATTATTGCTCAAGCCCTATATGATGCAACAAACTACTTTGAAGGAACCGCCTGTTGTAGCAGTAGTTCATGATAATTCTGCCTCAATCACCATGTCCAATGATTCTGCCCTCTATGGCACTGGTTACCTTTTAAAGTATGACAGCCTTTTGAATCAGTTGTCCAAATCGTTTCAAACAGATACTTATTTGTTTGGTTCAGTGTTTAGTGCCGGAAAAAATCCTGATTTCGCGGATGCTCAAACTGATTTCTCTGCTATGTTTGATGCACTCAATCAGATTTATTATAAGCGAAATTTGGGAGCTGTAATTCTGCTTTCTGATGGTATTTATAATGCGGGTTTTCAACCTGAAATGGCTGCTTCAGGTTTTCCTTTTGTCGTTCATTCCGTTGTTTTAGGCGATACAGCAGTTTATCCTGATCTTTCGGTATATGACGTTAGATACAACAGAAAAGCGCTGGTGAATACTGTTTTTCCTGTTGAAGTTACCGTAAGAGCGCAGCAGGCATTCGGCGAAAACATGAAAATAAATTTACTGATTGATGGCGAACCTTTGGAAACCAAAACAGTAGCAGTGAGTTCAAATCAGTTTTCCGCTACATTAAATTTTCTTGTAGAAGCGGATTCCCCGGGTTTGAAAAATTTAAAGATAAATATTGCATATGTTGATGGTGAGGTAAATGCCACTAACAATGATCAAATGTTTTTTGTTGATGTGATGGAACAGCAACAGAAAATTGTCGTTTTGGCGCATGCGCCTCATCCTGATCTTGCTGCAATTAAAGCGGCCTTAGGCAATCATTATGAGCTGGAATACAGATTTGGCAACGATATGCCTTCAGAGAATGAAACAGATGCTGATTTGTTGATTTTGCATCAATTGCCTGACGGAATAGCTTCAGAGCAGCAGATAGCGGCACTTCTTGCTGCTCAGCCAGCTTTGCCGGTGTTATGGATTAATGGTCAAAGTACCGCTGCTGAGCGTTTTAATGAACTTCAGGATGTCATCTCTATTTTTTCTGACCAATCAGCTGCTGTAGTAGATGCCTCGCCTTTACTCAATCCTAATTTTTCAGCATTCACAACGGATCAGTTTGATGCTACTCAAATTAAGGATTTGCCTCCTTTATCAGTACTGTTTGGTGATTACCAAATGAATACAAGTGCAGAAGTGCTGTTTGAACAGCAACTCAGAGGGGTTGAAACTAAGCGTCCGTTGATTGCGTTTGGGAATTCAGGTCAGCGAAAAATAGGTGTGGTGGCAGGTACGGGAATTTGGAGGTGGAGGTTGTTTCAGTTCAGTAAAACAGCTTCGCATCAAAACTTTGATGCACTCATCAGCAAAATTATACAATACGCTACTTTACGCTATGATAACAGTTTACTCAAGATATTTGCCGATGAAGAGTATGCGGCAGGTAGCCCGGTGAAAATTAGTGCTGAAATGCGTAATAAAAGCGGTGAACTTATTGTTGAACCTCAACTGGCAATACGGCTTTTTAACGAACAGCAAGGGCTTAATTATAATTACGAGTTCGTCCGGCGTAAAAATGACTATCAGCTTAATGCCGGAAGCCTGGAGGAAGGGATTTATACCTACGAAGCTACTGCCAGCTATGCAGGAGAACTGTTGAAGGAAACTGGCAGATTTTCGGTGAAACGTTCAGTACTCGAAGGTCGGCAATTGGTGGCCGAGGTCAACAGGATGCGACAACTGGCAGCACTTACCGGAGGAAAAACTTACGACTTATCTGCACTTAATATGCTGCTTTCAGATCTGCAAAATGATGAAAGATTAGTTACTGTCAGCCATCAGGAGAAGCGATTTGATCCACTGATCAATCTGGAATTTATATTAGCCATCTTGCTTGTCTTATTGAGTGTGGAGTGGTTACTTCGTAAGATTTTTGGCGATTATTAATCAGGTGAAAAGCGAGCAATGAATACTGCTTTAATTGGAATAACCGCTGTTTTATCGATAGATATTGTATTGAGGACATTCTTGATATATCTCAATATCAGCTGGTTGAAAAAGCCAATGCCTGAAGAATTGACAGGAGTCTATTCCTACGAGGCTTACCGAAATTCCCAAGAATATCAGCACAGTACTTTGCAGCTTTTATTGATTTACCAGCTTGCTGTTTTTGTCCTTGTCATGGTTATGATATACGGCGGTGTTATTCAAGGTGTGGATCAGTTTTTCAGAAGCTTTTTCGCATCGGAATATGTATTAGGAGTAGCTTTTTTTATCGTGATCGGTTTTTTATTTCAGTTGGTGCGTTTCGTTTTTGAAATGTATCAGCAGCTGGTGATTAACAAACGATTTGGCTTCAATAAAACTGGCGTTCAGGTGCTGAAAGAGTTTTTCGTTAAGGGCCTCCTTGCGCTTTTTTTCGGTAGCCTGGCCTATTGGTTTTTGATGTTTAGCTTTAACTGGCTTGGCGCACAGTTTTGGATTGCGAGCTGGGTGTTATTTGGTGGGGTTTATTTGCTCTATAACTTTATAAATCAGCGTATTATTGCGAATATATTTAACAGAAACTATGAACCCTTACTGGGAGAATTGCGCGATGAAATATTACTTCGCTTGAAAAAATATGGTATTTCTGCTACAGCTATCATCGTCAGAAAAAACACCTTATCCCAGGATATTCAGCCGGCTTCAATTGTTGGATGGGGAAGTGGTTTCCGGGTAATTTTAAGTGAATCTGCGATTAAACTTCTTGATATCAAAGAGGTTATGGCTGTTATTGCCCACGAAGTTACACACAAAAAGAGAAATCATTTGCCTGAGTTGCTGTTCAGTAATTTACTTCAGTTGGGTCTGCTATTGCTGCTGTTGTGGTTTTCGCTGAGTCAGGTTTTTTTGCAGCAGGCTTTTGGCGAGTTGCCCAATTCAATGCACCTGGGGTTGCTTGTTTTTGTGCTTTTGTTTTCTCCCTTAGCACTCTTCATTAATGCACTACTGAATTCAATTAGCAGATATTTTGAGCGACAGGCAGACCTGGGCGCTAAACGTGCGGGACTGGCTGATGAGCTTGTTTCAGCGATCAGGAAGCTTGCAGCAGAAAACCTCGACAACCTGACGCCACATCCTGCTTATGTTGTTTTTTATTATTCGCATCCGGGTTTGGCCGAAAGGATAAAATACCTGAAAGCATAGGATAGGTTTGCGATAGCTTGCCCGGTTTTAGTATGAGCCAGCAAAGGCCTTAGCTGAAAAATCAATAGTTATTCTTGCGGAAAAAAGTGGGGAATGATTTAAGTATAATTTCAAGGTCTTTTTTTGGTGAGGCAATCATCGCATATTGATTATCGAGATTGATTCTTTTTTCTTCTGAGCGAAAACGATCTGCATGAATTTGCCACATTCCGGTAATTCCGGCAGGAGCCATAAAACGGTATGCCCACTGATCGGTAGTTAGTTTTTCGGCTTCATACAAAGGAAGCGGCCGATTACCTACAACGGACATGTCACCGCGCAAAACGTTAAAAAACTGTGGCAATTCATCCAGGTTAAATCTTCTTATTATGCGGCCAAATCTGGTAACTCTAGGATCATCTTTTACTTTAAAAAATGCAGCGTTTTTATTCTTTCTTCTTTTAAGTTCTAAATACCAATTTTCGCAAATTTCTGTGCCATCTATATAAAGCATTGGTGAGCAACTGTGCCCTAGCCTTTCGCATTCCGGGCAATTTTCAGATTCAGAACTATCCTGATGCCTTTTATTTATAAGATACAGATTTAACTCGGATAAGGCTGTAAGTTCTTCCTCTGCATTTTGCCTCATCGATCTAAACTTTAAGAAATTGAAGATGTCGTATCCTGTTCCTACACGTTCCGAAACATATATTACCGGCCCTCTGGATTCAAGCTTAATAAGAATTGCTATCAAGAGCATGATGGGCGAGGTGATCAAAATGCCAATTGAAGCAAAAACAATGTCGAAAAGCCTTTTACCCCTTCCAATTCGGTAACGCTCAAAAGTCTCTCTATCGGGAGGTAAGATTTTTTTCATTGATTGCTTTATGTCGTTCTATCAAAAAGTGCTATAACAAACACTAAATCAAACACTTATAGGTAAACTGTCTTTTTAGATCCGGTTGATTAATGCACAAAAATAGAAAAATAGGATTAATAAATCCATATATTGAAATAAATCATTTTTCAATAAGCCATTTTGTGTGCTATTATTCACTTTGTCTCAAGTTATTTTATCCAGCCTTGATTTGGTGTTGAGGACAAACGTTGGAGCATTGAAATAACACTTCTAAAGATCTCTTTTTTTAATCAGTTGGTAGCTGAGGAATAGGAAGAGCAGGCTATACGCTAAACTTAGAATAATATCAAAATGGTCAATATAGGTGCGAAAATTAACGCCAAAAAGTTTCATCAAACTTGTATTTGGTACATCAATCAAATTACCTATGCGCTTAAAAGGCATGTTTTGGGCAATTGCTTCAGGCAGATAGAACCGTGAAATGGGTTCAATTACAACATACAACAGCGAAAAGGTTAGAATACTCAGGCCGCTTCGCCTGAGTAAGCTTGTAACAAAAAAAGCGATGCTAAAAAATGCCAGTAACTCAAGAAAATAGGCCAATAAATAAAAACTATTGTTGAAAAAATTTGCAAAAGTGATCGTTTCAGTATGCTGAAATCCTAATATAAGCGTGATGATCAATAATACCAGCGTTGAAAATAAGGCCATGCCAAAGAGGAAAATGAACTGAGAGAAAAAATAGTCTAATCGACTCAAGCCGTTCATCATATGTTGACGCATCGTTTTATAGCTGTATTCGGCAGATACAAAGACGATGAGGATGAGTGCGGGTAGTAATTTTAAAAAACCGGACAAGAAACTGAGATTTTGCCAGATGTAGGGGAAAGTGTACAATGAAAACTCAGGAATAGGGACAGGGGAATTTTTATTGGCATTGCTTGCTACCTTATTTATAAAAGCTTCAATGCCAAATAGTAGGCTGGTTATACTAATGACATAAAGGAGAATCATCATCCAAAATATCCTGCTTTTGAATAGTTTCCGTCCTGTAATTCGGTAAAGATATTTCATGCTTAATTTTTCAAAAGTTCCAGAAAATGACGCTCCAGGGTTTTTTTAATGGTGGTCAAATGACTTAAAGCCACCTCATGTTCCAATAGATAGCGATTCAAATCGCTGGCCAAATGGCCGGAATCTAATTGTATGTGAAATACTTTTTGCTGCTGATCGATGATTTTTGCCCATGCACAACTTTCGATGGCCTGTTTTAATAGTTCGTCATGTTCTGCCATTGCTTCAACAGCAAGACCCTGACTTGTAATGGTTTCCACCTTTCCGGTGAAGAGGCATTGTCCATTCTGGAGCACAGCTACATCTGTGCAAACTTTTTGAACTTCATCAAGCAAATGACTGGCCAAAATAATGGTTTTCCCCTGTAGAGCGATGGCTTTTATTAAATCTCTGATTTCAGCAATACCTTGCGGATCAAGGCCGTTGGTTGGTTCGTCCAAAATTAACACTTCGGGGTTTCCCAGCAATGCTGCAGCAATAGCCAAACGCTGTTTCATACCTAAAGAATAGGTTTTGAAAGCATGATTTCGACGGTCGTAGAGGCCAACAAGTTTAAGTTTTTCATCGATGCCTTGATAATCAACCTGCTTAATGTCAGCAATAATTTTTAAGTTGTCTGTCGCACTTAGATAAGGATAGAAAAGCGGAGTTTCGAGTATTGAGCCGATATTTCGCAGCAGGGTTGAACTTATGGGTTTTCCAAACCATTTAAAATCACCGCTTTGTGGTTTAATTAATCCCAGAACAATGCCCAGGGTAGTTGTTTTTCCGCTTCCATTTGGTCCTAAAATTCCAAAAACCTGACCTCTTTTAATTTCCAGACTCAATTTATCTACGGCTTTGATTTTGCCGAAATTTTTGCTCAGAGCCTGAACTGATAAAATGGTTTCACTGACCATATTTTTCACATGTTTGGTATATACAAAGTTAGTGACGAATATAATTGAAATTTATTACAAAAGGATGATAACTTTTTGTGAGGATTTTAAGGCTGGATTTTGGTTTCCTGAATAATGTGTATTTTTGCAGCAAATATTCATTGATTTTCAATAAAAAGCGCCGAATAGTGAACGAATAATAAGCGTTTAGGGTTTTTTTGAAAATCTTTATTTTTTGAACAATAACAAAATTTTTTTGCATGAAAGTAGGAAATCAGAAAGTTGTCTCACTAACTTATGAACTGCGTCAGAAAGATGCTCAGGGCGAATTAATTCAAAAAGTTGATAGCGATCGTCCGTTCGTTTATCTTTTTGGTGTTGGAGGCTTACTCCCCAAATTTGAGGAAAGTTTGAATGATCTCGAAGCCGGTGATAAATTTAGTTTTGAGCTAAACTCCAAAGACGGTTATGGCGAACACAACGCCGAGGCTATCATTGATCTCGACAAGAAAATATTTGAAGTAGAAGGTAAAATTGATGACGAATTGCTTCAAATTGGTAATCAAATCACCATGCAGGATCAAAATGGAAATCCGCTTGATGGGGTAGTTTTGGAAATCGGCGATGATAAGGTTAAAATGGATTTCAACCATCCACTCGCCGGAATGGATTTGCATTTCTCAGGAAATATTCTTGAGGTAAGAGAAGCTACCAAAGAAGAGTTGGATCATGGACATGTGCATGGACCGCATGGTGCCCAACACTAAATCTTAAAACATTTTCTTTTTTTAAACAAGCCTGGAATGTTTCCGGGCTTGTTTTTTTTGTGTTGATAAATCGCTCTCATGCCACAGCAAAAAGACACAGGGTTTTTTGTGGTAATCGTAAGATATGGATTGCCAGTCTTTGACCCGCTTGC
The DNA here is from genome assembly GCA_018830105.1 of Bacteroidota bacterium. GTDB lineage: Bacteria > Bacteroidota > Bacteroidia > Bacteroidales > F082 > UBA5536. The sequence continues at coordinate 279,266 of JAHJTC010000024.1, read as the reverse complement.
TGATGATTTTTTCGTGTTTGGTGCTTATTTCGGCGGCAACACAAAGTAAAGTTTCGGGAAGACAGTGCTGCAAGATGCTTTCAATCAGCGCATTATTCCTAAAAGGCGTTTCTATAAAAATTTGTGTTTCACCAGCTGATAGCGTACGTTTTTCAAGCATTTTCAGGCTGTTAATCCTGTCTTTTGACTGAATTGGCAGATATCCGTGGAAACTAAATGCTTGTCCGTTAAATCCCGACGCCATCAACGCCAGCAATATGGCATTGGGGCCGGTAAGCGGAACGACCTGAATGCCCATTTGATGAGCCAAAGCAACTACAGCGCCTCCCGGATCTGCTACACAAGGTGTTCCTGCTTCCGACATTAATCCCATATCAATTCCTTGAAGAAGTGGTTTTAAAAGTTCATTCAAGTCACTGGCTTGATAATGCTTGTCGTGCAGCTCAAAATGTATTTCATCAATCAGTTTGGAATTACCTGTTTTACTTAAAAAACGACGGGCAGATCGTAAGTTTTCCACAATAAAATGATCAAGCCCGAAAATGATGTCAAGTGTTGCCTTAGGCAAAACACTATCTGCTGTTGTTTCTCCCAACAAGGTGGGGATCAGGTAAAGTTTCCCTTTTTTCATGCCCACAAAAGATTGTTTAGATCCACATTGCCTCCGGAAAAAATGATGACAGCGCTCTTATCTTTTAGGTTGATTTGCCCCGAAAGCGCAATAGCTAATGGAACGGCTGCACTCGGCTCGATAATAATTTTCATACGTTCCCACACCAATCGCATCGCGTTGATAATGTCCTGTTCATCAGCGCAAAGGATATCATGCACTTTTTCCAGAATAATAGGAAAAGTGAGGTCTCCGAGGGATGTGAGCAAGCCGTCTGCAACAGTTTTTGGCATCGTGCTTGGAACAAACTTTCCGGATCGAAATGAACGAAAGGCATCGTCTGCGCCTTTTGGCTCGCAACCGATAACTTTGGTTTTTGGCGACCAGTAGGCAGCCGAAAGCGCTGTGCCGCTTAATAATCCACCGCCTCCGACAGGACAAAAAATGTAATCGGGTTCATCAGTCACTTGTTCCAGTAATTCTTTGCAGGCTGTGGCTTGTCCTGCGATAATGCGATAATCATTGTAAGGATGTATAAAAGTAGCGCCGGTTTCTGAAACGATTTCTTCTAATTTTTTTTCACGGGCTGCTAATGTGGGTTCGCAAAAATGGATGATACCCCCATAGGATTTAACGGCAGCAACTTTGATGGCAGGAGCGGTACGTGGCATGATGATGAATGCTTTCGTGCCTAAAATTTGTGCAGCTCTTGCGAGTGCTTGGGCATGATTGCCACTGGAATGCGTGGCAAGCCCGGCACTAAGTTCTTCTTTGCTAAGGCTTAAAGCGGCATTCATGGCTCCTCTTGATTTGAATGCACCTGCCTTTTGAAAGTTTTCACATTTGAAAAACAAAGAAGCTGCACTTTGCTGATTAAAAAAGGAGGAAGTCAGCACTTCGGTGCGGTTAATGTAGGGTGAAATTCTATTGTGAGCTTCAGCAATAACATCGGCTGAAGGATAAGTACTGAAGCTGTTCATAGATTTTGCTTCGCATTTTTTGCAATTTGCTGGCAGGCTTTCCAAAGTGTATTAAAAACTTTTTCGCAGTCCTCAATACCACTTAAAAAGGGGTCTGAAATAACTTTATTTGATCCCGGCTCAATAACATTCATGAGGTAGTCAACTTTTTTTAAGTCTGAATCGCTGCGAACAAGATCGGTAACATCGCCCATGTTTTGTGTATCCATTACATAGATATGGTCAAAGCGGTCAAAATCAGACTTTAAGAAAAGTCGTGCTTTTTTCTCACTCAAATCAATATTGTGTTTTGCAGCAACTTGAATTGCCCTTGGATCAGGATTATCATTGATATGGAAAGATTCAAATCCGGCTGATTCAACTGTAGCCTTAATTCCAAAATCGTGATACATTTTTTTTAGAATACCTTCTGCCATAGGAGAACGGCAGATATTTCCCAAACAAATAAATAAGACATTCATGCTTCAGGGTTTTTAGTGAACAACGTTTTTCGGCACTATCCGGGCTAAGCCTTTTAATCCTTTGCGCAATAATCAGGATATAACCAACAGCTTCTTAGTCGATTATGCCAGCACGAATATAGTAAAAATTTGTCCTAAGTTTGAATTTTTTTATCAATTTCCTTCACATAAGTCTGAAAACGCTTGTCTGTTTCAATGAGATTGCTCACTGTTTTACAGGCATGTAACACAGTCGCATGGTCTTTATTTCCACAGTGAAGCCCGATGGTTGCCAACGATGACTTGGTATGTTTTTTTGAAAAATACATGGCAAGTTGACGGGCTTGTACAATTTCGCGTTTGCGGGTTTTGGTATTGATTTGGTCAACAGGTAGCCCAAAAAAGTCGCATACCACTTTCTGAATCAGATCAATAGAGATTTCTCGGGTAGTATTTTTTACGAACTTATCGATCATTTGCCTGGCCAGATCGATCGTGATTGCTTTTTTGTTGAGTGAGGACTGCGCTACGAGCGAAATGAGGGCTCCCTCCATTTCACGTATGTTTGTGGTGATGTTATAGGCCAGATAATCAATCACATCTTGAGGAATTTCAATTCCGTCGTTGTATAATTTACGTTTCAGTATAGCAATTCTTGTTTCAAGATCCGGAACCTGCAAATCAGCCGAAAGTCCCCATTTAAAGCGAGAAAGCAGCCGTGGCTCCAGGCCTTTAAGTTCAACAGGCGGTTTATCACTGGTAATGATAAGTTGTTTGTTACTTTGATGCAGGTGGTTGAAAATATGAAAAAACACATCCTGGGTTTTTTCTTTTCCGGCCAAAAACTGGATGTCGTCGATAATGAGCACATCTATCATCTGATAGAAATGCACAAAATCATTTTGGTTATTGTTACGGGTGGATTGTATAAATTGACTTATAAATTGTTCTGTTTGAATGTATAAAACTGTTTTGTCGGGGTAATTATTTTTAACCTGAAGACCGATGGCATGCACCAAGTGAGTTTTGCCTAAGCCGGTTCCGCTAAAGACGAGCAACGGATTAAAGGCTGTTTTCCCGGGATTTTCAGCAACGGCATAGCCGGCAGATCTTGCTAAACGGTTACAATCTCCTTCGATAAAATTATCAAACGAATAGCTGTCAACCAATTGCGACTCTACCTTGATTTTCTTTAATCCGGGAATGATAAATGGGTTTGGGATGTCGTTTGAAGTGCCCCGATTTAAATCAAGTGGCATGGATACCATCGGGTTTTTAGTGTCTTTTTTGTTGCTGGTCGGAAATTTTATCGCGTAAGGACTTCCCACATCATAATTGTCCATGATGATGCTGTATTCCAATCGTCCTTCGATTCCTAATTCTTTTCTAACCGTTTTCTTTAGCAAACTGATGTAGTGCTCTTCAAGCCATTCATAAAAAAACTGACTGGGCACTTGAATCGTTAATACATTACTATCAAGTTTGATAGGTTTAATTGGTTCGAACCATGTTTTGAAGCTCTGACTGTGGACATTGTCTTTGATTACATTTAAACAATTTTCCCAAACTTCGATGTGTCTTTTTTTCATTTAATTGATAATCAACCAGTTAATATAAAATTAACAACTGCACATTCGCCTTAAATCAGTAATTTGCTGATTTTGTTGGCTTTAGTTATTGTTTGAGGAGCTGCTTATTTTTCAACAAATATCAATGGAAAAAAGTTAAGAAAAAAACAAAATTTAACTTGAAATTTTATTTTTTTTGTCATAAATGGGGTATCAGTATCCGAAAATGGAGAGTTGAATTGTTGAATTTCCCATTATCATTTGGTTTCGAGATAGTCAACTTTCAATTCGTACAACTGTTTAAATTTTTTTACTATTCTGTCAGCATCATTTTTGCGAATATTAATTTCAAAATAACAGTTCAATTCAAAACGCGGATTATGTTGTTCAAGATTTTCCTCTTTCATAATTCGCATCACTTCATTCATCAGCGGATACTCAAATTGAAGCGCGTAAATTTCGTTAATGGTGCGTTCTTCAATTGTTGCCTGATCCAGCGCTTCTCTTGCAGCTGTTTTATAAGCTCTTATTAAACCGCTGACACCTAGTTTAGTACCTCCAAAATAGCGCACTACTACTAGGCAAACATTGGTGAGGTCTTTAGAAATTATTTGATTCAGAATGGGTTTGCCGGCAGTGCCGGATGGTTCACCATCATCATTGGATCGAAAGCATGATTTATCAGCTCCGACCATATAAGCATAACAATGATGACGGGCATCATGATATTTTTTTTTGATATCCTCTATGCCATTTTTGGCTTCTTCTTCGCTTGTTGCCGGGAAAGCGTGGGCAATAAATTTGCTCCCCTTTTCCTTATAATATCCTTCTCCGGTTTCGGTAATAATGGTGTAGGTGTCTTCAATACTCATCCTGTTGTAATTGTTACAATGGCAATAATTGCCAGTATTATACCAAGCCAGTTTATTTTCTCAAGCTTTTCGCCAAAAATAAGAAAAGCTGTGAGAGCAGACAAGCCTACAACTCCGGTATTTCTTATCGGGAATAGGTAGGAGCTGTCAAAAATTTCCAAACTTCTGAAAAGAAAGTAAGTGGAGCCAAAGTTAACTAAGCCCAGCAATGCGCCCGCAATAAAATTTCTCCCACTTAATTTTGTTTTTCCTCTTAATAAGTTGAAAATCAATATTGATAAACCAATAATTAAAGCAATTGCGAAGATGGTGGAGACCAATAACAATACATCATTTTGTAGGTAATAATAATCTGCAATTTTCATCAACAAGTCATTAACTCCTGTTCCAACGAAAATGAGTAAGGGTAAGATTATGATTCTGATGTTAAACGGTAATTTATCAATTGATTTCTTGTAAAGTGCCAGGTATAAGGCGATTAATGCTAAAATTATCCCGATGATCTTTTGCGGGTTCAACAATTCATTAAATAGTAAAAATCCTGCTGCTGTTGGAATCACGACCGACATTTTGCTTGAAACGGCAGTAATCGCTATCCCGGCTTTCTGACTCGAGAGTGCAAAAAGAAAGAATACGCCGATAAATGCTGCTCCAATTAAAATAGAGAGCTTAAACCAGGGCGCTTGTATTATATCGATAGGTGTAAACTGGGATTCATAGGCAAAATAACCAATACTGGAGGCAACGATGTAATTAGCGATGATTGCCTGCAAATTATCAATATGGTGCTGTTTAAATAATTTAAACAGGATAAAAATAGCGGTAGAAAAAAGCGTGGTAGCTATTAAAAATAACATGATCAGCAGGTATTTGCTGCAAATTTAGCAGTTTCAGCAGCTTAAAGCTGTCGAGCGAGACAATTTATCTGGTTCAACAGGCAAAATTGTTTCACATAGGGCAATTAATGTATACTAATTTCGTCGGCAAAAATCCAGGCTGGTTCGCCTCCTCCGAGATGATTAGGAGGACAAACTTTTCTGTTGGTGGCAATTACTCTTACAAAGCGAGCTTTGCGGGCGACGATATCCATCTCAAAATGCTTGATGATGCTGCCATCCAATGTTGCCGGGATAGTGTTTTGGATCACACCTATTTCTGTAAAATTTCGTCCATCAACAGAAAGGCTAAAATGAACACGCTCCGGCATAAATATCCAGGAACGTTGATCTTGCAGAAAACCTATCGAAATAGACTTAATTTTTTGCCTTTTACCTAAATCAACCGTTGCTTCTAAATCAACACCCTGATAACCCTGCCATGAGCCAGTTCGGAAATCTGTATTGCCATGCTGCCTGTCGATCAAAGCTATATCGCCTCCTGCGGGATATTGTGGGCTGTAGCTGGATGCTAAGTCAATAGTTCTTCCTGCCGGAATTTTATAAAAATTTCCAGTGATAGCTGAGCTTTGCTTGTTTTCAATTTTCGCCATAACCCTGATTTGGGTACTTGCTGTTAAACTTATGGCATCTGAGTAAACCTGACTTTTTGCTGTTGGCAGACTGCCATCAAGGCTATAAAAAATTTGAGCACCGGCTTTTGGATGCTGCAACCTTATTTGAATGCTATCTGTAAAAGTTTTAGAGTCTGCTTTTATAGAGGGTGTTGCAACCAGCTGATCACCAGTAATTTTACGTTGAGGCCTGTGTTTTTTTTCACTTGCCCAGCTTTTATCAGGCTGAGGACCCATTACAAAACGCAGTATGCCGCCATGCTGAATCGTTTCATGGTCAATAAAACTGTAGGGATAAGGTGCTCCATTAAGTGTAAGCTGCTGAATGTATTTATTATCGGGACTAAAATTAGTGGCTTCAACGGTGAATGTATTGCCGTTTTCCAGTTCAATAGTAGCATTGTCAAAACAGGGCACACCTATAATATACTGACCTGATGCGGGCGTAACAGGATAAAAACCCAGTGCGCTAAACACATACCAGGCCGACATTTGGCCGCAATCTTCGTTTCCGCTAAGGCCATTAGGAGCGGCATGATAAAGCTCATTCATTATTTGATGAATAAGTGCTTGTGTTTTATAGGCTTCACCAACATAATTGTACAAGTAAGCCATATGGTGGCTGGGTTCGTTGCCGTGAGCATATTGTCCGATCAAACCCGTGATGTCAGCTTGCTTTCGTCCGGTGATTGCTGTTTTACCTGTAAAAAGTGAGTCGAGCATGGTAGCATAGGCCTCGTCACCGCCCATTAAATCAATATGACCACCGATATCTTGTGGAACGAAGAAATTGTACTGCCAGCTGTTGGCTTCGGTAAGCATAAAATTAACTTGTGCCGGATCAAAGGGCGTTATAAATCCACCATTCTGTCTTCCTCTGAAAAACTTGGTTTCGTTGTCGTACAGGTTTTTATAATTTTGTGCGCGTTGATAAAAACTATCAGCTAATTGCTGATTGCCCAAATTTTCAGCCATACGGGCAATGCACCAATCATCATAAGCATATTCCAGTGTTTTAGATACTGATTCGCTTTCTTTGTCGGCTGGAATATAGCCAAGAGATTTTTGCCATTTTAGCCCATGGAGATCTTGATTAGCACTTTTTATCATGGCCTGTAGTGCTTTTTCTTCGTCAAAGTCACGAATACCGTTGATCCAGGCATCAGCAATAACGGGTACAGCATGGTAGCCAATCATACATTGTGTTTCGTTGGCTGCCAATTCCCAAACAGGTAGTAATCCGCCTTTGCTTTGCATATCCAACATGCTTCGGACCATTTCTGCCGTGCGATTTCGCTCAATGATCGTGAAAAGGGGATGAAGCGCCCTGAAAGTATCCCAAAGCGAAAATACGGTGTAATGTTTTCCGCTGTCTGTTTTGTGAATTTCCATATCATGTCCGCGGTATCTTCCATCAGCGTCATTGTATAAATTTGGCGCGATCATGGTGTGATAAAGTGCGGTATAGAATATTGAGCGGTCTTCTTTATTATGGCTCTTACCTATCTTTATTTTATTCAGGGCTTTGTTCCAGCTGTTTTTAGCATTACCACGCTGAAGTTCAAAATCCCAATGCGGGATTTCTGCTTTCAGATTGTTTTTTGCGCCAGCAACATCTACGGCCGAAATGCCAACCTTTACCAATATTGGTGTGTTTTTCGCTGTTTTATAGTCAACCCAGGCAACAATTTTACCACCCTGGGCATAGGTTTTCATGGCTTGATTTTGATTGTTGTGTTGGATGCCAAAATGTTTAAAAGGTGATGAAAAGCTGGCATAGAAATAGAGGTGCTGATCGTTTGCCCAGCCTTTTGTGCGCCTGTAGCCACTTATTGTGCTGTCGTTCTCAATCTGTATAAACGCGTCAAGAACTTGATCGGAAGTAACGCCTTCAAAAAGATCGATGATAATATGCGCACTGTCTGTTTGTGGGAAATGGTATTTGTGAAAGCCAACGCGTTCGCTGGTTGTAAGTTCGGCCTGAATTTGATAATCCTCTAATAAAACCTTGTAGTATCCGGGAGTTGCTGATTCGCTGCTATGGCTGAAATGCGAACGATAGCCTGATTGGGTGTTTTCTTCTGTTCCGGGCTCAAGATGCAGCTTCCCTGTTGTTGGCATCAGCCTGATATCACCATAATCTCCAACACCGGTGCCGCTCAAATGGGTATGGCTGAAGCCCATAATGGTGCTGTCGGAATAATGATAACCAGAACAACCGTCCCAGGAGTCTTTTCGCGTGTCGGGACTGAGCTGTACCATGCCAAAAGGCATTGTTGCTCCCGGAAATGTGTGCCCGTGACCTCCGGTTCCGATAAATGGATCAACAGCATCGACAGGTGATTGCGGTTTTTGCTCACATGAGCTTAAAAAAATGGCAATAACAAAAACAAGAAAATAGAGAGGTTTCATAGAGGCCCAATTATGGTTGACAAAATAGATAGACAGCTGATTTGAAAGAAGGGTTGTAAAACCCCTGCCTTATTTTGTAAAATTAATTGTTTCATAGCATGAAAGATTTTTTTTTGTTATTGAAGGGATTTAAACAAAAATATATATCTTTGTGATATCAAAATAGTATCAAATTAAATTTATTCATCATGGAAAAAGTTAAAGTTGCTGCATCGGGTTATTTAATGGTGCTCGTTGTATTTCTGCTTTTGGTTGCTGGTATTGCCGGCTTGATTGCTTTTAAGTCACCATTATTTGTGTTGCTTTTACTTCTGGCAATTTTTCTGTCAATAGGTTTTACAGTTGTAAATCCTAACAAAGCGGTCGTATTGGTTTTGTTTGGAAAGTATAGCGGTACGATTAAGGATAATGGGTTTTTCTGGGTCAATCCATTTTTTGTAAGGCGCAGTATATCGCTTCGTGCCCGAAATTTCGACAGCGAACCAATTAAGGTAAACGATAAAATTGGAAATCCTATTATGATTGGGTTGGTATTGGTCTGGAAGGTCTCTAATACCTATAAAGCTTCTTTTGCTGTAGATGAATTTCAGCATTTTGTTGTAGTACAAAGCGAAGCTGCTTTAAGAAAGTTAGCCGGTATCTATCCGTATGATAACTTTGAAGATCATGATGCAGAGATTACGCTGCGTTCGGGAGGCGAAGAAGTAAATCTTGAACTGGAACGTGAGGTTGTAGAACGTTTGGATATTGCTGGCATTGAGGTGATTGAGGCGCGAATTAATTATATTGCCTATGCACAGGAAATAGCACAGGCTATGCTCAAGCGTCAACAGGCAACTGCTATTGTTGCTGCACGATTTAAGATTGTGGAAGGTGCTGTTAGCATGGTAGATATGGCTCTTGAACAGCTTGCCGAGAAGAAAATTGTTGAATTAGATGATGACAAAAGAGCAACCATGGTAAGCAATCTCATGGTTGTTTTATGTGGTGATAAGGAAGCGTCTCCTGTAGTGAATACAGGAACTTTGTATCAATAAAAATTTATGGCGAACAAAAAGGCATTTGCTTTACGCATTGATGAAGAAAAACTGGCGGCTGTCGAGAAATGGGCTTCGGATGAATTTCGTAGCACTAACGGGCAGCTCGAATGGATAATTGACAGGGCCCTTCGTGAAGCAGGACGTCAGAAAAAAGCAAAATCAGTTGAACCAAATAAAGAGGAGTGAAGATAGATGAGAACATTAAAATACCATTGCCCAAAATGTGGTAGCCGGCAGTATGAGGTTGGCGAAATTCGTGTTACAGGAAGCTTGTTGGCTAAAATATTTGATGTACAGAATAAAAAATTCAGCTCAGTTACCTGCTCAAACTGCACTTATACAGAATTTTACAGGGTAGGAAGCAATAACTTAGCCAATGTGTTCGACCTGTTTGTCGGTTAGTAATTCAGGCTATGTATTTGCGGATCGCCAACAGGCTTTTCGTTCTTGAATAGCTGAATACTTATACTTTCAGCCTTTTTCGGATCAAAAGCTTGCTGGTAAAGTTGGCTGCTTTGACCCGGGATTGAAGGATTTAAGGTGTAATAGATGCTAACTTCCGGGATTTCAGAACTTATTTCCAGGATTTTCTCCCCGGTTTCTGATTGAGTAATTTGTATTTTGGCCTGATCAACAGCGCGGCTATATTTCAATCCTAGAGCTTCGTATCTGCTGAAATGGGCCGGTAACCTATCATAAAAACTTTTCCAGTCTTTTTTCTCCGGTGGTGACCAAAGTGCTTCTGACAGGGCAGCCATTCGCGGCAGAATCATATACGTTACGGCATCCGGATTTCGAAGATATTCTGTCCACACATTAGCCTGAGCTCCCAGTATATGCCTGGCTTCTTGTTGGTTTAACTCGGCAGGAATGGCTTCATAGGCATAAACTTTTGATACCGGTGTATAGCCTCCAATTGCCAGGGGCTCAGTTTCTGAATTTCCTTGATAATGATCGAAATAGCAATGACTTCCTGGAGTCATAATTACATCATGACCCATTTGCGCTGCTGCGATACCGCCTTCTGTGCCCCGCCACGACATTACTGTGGCATCAGAAGGCAGTCCTCCCTCCAAAATCTCGTCCCAGCCGATCAGTTGCCGATCGTTTTTTTGCAAGAAATCAGCTATGCGCGTGATAAACCAGCTTTGTAACTCAGCTTCGTTTTCCAGGCCTTCTTCCCGTATTGTTTCTTGACAATGAGGACAATTCTTCCAGCTCTTTTTTGGCGCTTCATCGCCACCAATGTGGATGTATTTTCCCGGAAAAAGTGCCATCACTTCTGTGAGCACTGCTTCTAAAAATGTAAAAGTGGATTCTTTGGTGCAGTAGATCTCATCAAAAACACCCCATTGAGTTTGCACCTGATAAGGACCACCACTACAACCTAACTCGGGATATGCCGCCAAAGCTGCTGAGGAGTGTCCGGGCATTTCAATTTCCGGAATTACAGTGATATATCTGGAGGCTGCATAGTCAACTATTTCGCGCACTTCGTCCTGTGTATAAAAGCCGCCGTATGGCTTACCGTCAAATTTTTTGGGTCTTTCCGATTGGTGTCCCATAATGGTCTCGCTGCGCCAGGCGCCAGTTTTTGTTAAATTGGGATAGGCCTTTATTTCAATACGCCATCCCTGATCCTCAGTGAGATGCCAATGAAAATAATTGTATTTATACAGGGCCATCAAATCAATATATTGCTTAATAAATTCGACCGGAAAAAGATGCCGCCCAACATCAAGATGCATCCCGCGATAGGCAAAACGGGATTTGTCGCTGATGTTTACAATCGGGACTTCCCAGGAGGATTTGCTTTCGGTAGCTTGGTAAAATTCGATCGGAAAAAGCTGATAAAAACTCTGAATTCCATAAAAAACTCCCTGTCCGCCATTGGCTTGTATGCTGATGATTTTGCCTCCCGAATTGCTTATGCGGTAGCCATCGTTGCCGAAACTGCTATCGTTGAGGTTGGTTGCCAAAAAAATATCATTTTCGAGCGATTGTATCAAACTGTAGGGCACCACTTCGGGACGAAAATCGCTTTTTGAATGAATAAAGGCAGCTAATTCCTCTCCCATAAGTCGCAAAGCCGGGTTTGGGTCTTCGTAAATAATGCGGCTGTTTTTATCAAGGGTAATGTTTTTGTGCGTCGCATAAGCTGAGTGTGGTTTTGGGATAATATTCAGCTGCTGAAAGGTGTTTTCCTTGCAGGAAGCAAGTAGAAATAATGTTGTAACCAATAAAACTAATGGGTAAACAGGATTTTTCATATCAATGGTTTTGCATTGAACCGGAATTGTAAAGTTCGTTTTTATCTCCTTGGTAATGTGCGTATTGAAATCCTGGTGCGTAGGCATAAGCACCGGTTTCACCAGCTTTATTCATGGCGATATATCCAATTTGAAAGTTGGGATGAGGTTTTAGTTTTATAGCGATCCGATGCACGGCTTGTTCACAGGCTTGTTGGGGCGAGTAACCCTGTCGCATCAGTTCCACAATCAAAAAGCTGCCCAGAGTTTTCATCACGGCTTCACCTTCTCCTGTAGCGGTAGCTGCGCCTACTTCGTTATCCACAAATAATCCGGCGCCAATAATTGGCGAATCACCAACACGTCCGGGGTGCTTAAAGGCCATCCCGCTGGTAGTGCATGCGCCTGCAATATCGCCTTGCTCGTCGATCGCCAAAAGCCCGATAGTGTCATGGTTTTCCCAATTTGCATTGGGTGCATAGCGCAGTCCACTATTTTTCCATTTCTGAAAAGCTTTTTCCATTTTGGGAGTCAGCAGATTTGTTGGTTCAAAGCCCTGATCGAGGGCAAACTTATAGGCGCCTTCGCCGGTGAGCATAACATGCGGGGTTTTTTCCATTACCCTGCGTGCAACAGAAACGGGATGCATGATATGCTTGAGGCAGCTTACAGAACCGGCATTGCCGTCGGGAGCCATTATGCAGGCGTCAAGTGTTACCTCACCGGAGGCATCAGGAAAACCGCCGTATCCAACGCTTTCAACTAATGGATCTGCCTCCGAAACACGAACACCTTGCTCAACAGCATCGAGTGACTTTCCCTTATTTTTTAAAACTTTCATAGCCATCTCATTGGCAGCGATTCCGTGCGACCAAGTCGAAATTACTATTGGCAACGAGGGTGCTAAGGTGTTGTGGATAATTTGACCGGATAGCATCGTGTTGGCGTAGGCATACCTGCACCCCAGACCTGCTGCTAATCCGCCAATAAATGTTTGAACTAGAAATTTTCTCCTGCTTGGCATTGCTGATTATAAATCAATTACTTAAATGAAATGCCAAACATAAATAGGCAACAACCTATTTGTGCTGACACCGGTGGTTAATACTATTCTGAAGCTTATCAGAATTTTGCCGAAATTAATAAAAATCCTTTTTGCTATCTGTTTACCGACTTTTTTTTCGTCAATTGAACTAATTTCCTACTTTTGTTCACCTTACTCCAACACAAATTTTGTGTTGGCAATTTACCAGCATTGTTAAACTTAATATTACTCATATGGAGAAGCAGTCTTCCAATCAAGTTTTTCTGGGCATTTCGGTATTTGGAGCCATTTTTTTTATCTTTGGATTTGCCACCACTTTTATTGTTACCCTGAGTGCGCCGGTAAAAGAAATTTTCAGCCTTTCGGAGTTTGAAGCCCAGCTTTTATCCTCTGCTTTTTTTATTGCTTATCCTTTAATGTCGATACCTACAGGTCGATTAATCGATCGTATTGGTTATAAATGGACGGTAGTGGCAGGATTGCTTTTAATGTCGTTAGGCAGTTTTATTTATGTGCCGGCTGCCCGTATTCCTTCGTTTCCCATATTTTTGGCAGCAACATTTGTATTGGCCACAGGCGTAGTCTTTTTGCAGGTTGCAGCTAATCCTTATGTAACAGCCATTGGATCACCAAATACAGCTTCGAGCCGGCTTAATTTTACGCAGGCGCTCAATTCTATTGCTACTATGATAGCGCCCTGGTTGATTTCCATTGCGATTTTCAAAGGACTTCAGTTCCCGGCTGATGCTGCTGTTGCAGCAGAAAGAGTTCCGATGCCTTTTATTTTTATGGGAGCCATCGTTTTGTTGGTGGCCATCGCTATTTTTGCGATAAAGCTACCCACTTTAAAATCAGAAAAGAAAGAGAAAAAAAGCATTTTTAAATATCCACATGTTGTATTGGGAGGACTTGCCATATTCATGTACGTTGGAGCCGAAGTGGGCAACGCCGGATTGATTGTCAATTATCTAAAACGCAGTTTGGGTATGGAAGCCGAAATGGCCTCAACCTATGCTGCTATTTATTGGGGTGGCGCCATGGTGGGCAGGTTTTTTGGTTCGTTCATGTTTTCCGATTTGACAAGCGCCCGCAAATTTACTTTGGCTTTACCCGTCCTGCTTTTAGCTTTGGTTAGCGGTGCCTTTGTTACCGACTGGAGTTGGAATATCGGATTTATTTTCATGATTGTTGCTGCAGCTAACTTCCTGATCATGCAGTTTGGCAGGGGTAAAGCAGCAAGAACACTGGCAACTTTTGCACTGGTGGCTGCCATACTGGATATTGCCACAACTTTCACAACAGGATCAGTTGCATTGTGGACAATTATCTCGATAGGATTATTCAATTCTATCATGTTTCCCAATATCTTTTCACTTGCTGTAAAAGATTTAGATAATGCAGAGCTTAGCGGAGCCTCCGGCCTTATCAACGCCCTTATTTTGGGTGGCGCTATTTTGCCCCCGCTTATGGGTGCAATTGCAGACACAGCAGGCTATACTTACGCCTTCCTTGTGCCGGCAGTTAGCTATTTATTTATATTTTATTATGCGGTAAGCGGTTCTAAAATCAGACGAAAACTTGCTGATGTTATAGAGTAGCCAGCTTAATACTAGATTGAAGCGATTCTGTTTTTTGGGAGCGTGGAATGGCTTTATTTACAAATAATTACAAGAAAAAACTAAGTGCATGAAAAAAGTTTCAATCGGTATAGATATTGGCGGCACAAATACTGCCATTGGTGTGGTTGACAGAGAAGGGAAAGTTCTTGTAAAAGATTCCATCAAAACACCAACACATGGTAACATCAGTCTTTTTATTGATGATATTACAAATGCTGTAAGAGAGCTGGTTAGTGCTGTTTCCGCTTTGAATCCAAAGATAGAGATTTTAGGATTGGGCATAGGAGCGCCCAACGCTAACTACTACACCGGGAATATTGAGCATGCCCCCAATCTTTCTTTTAAAGGCGTTGTTCCAATGGTAAAGCTGCTGGAAGCCAATTTCCCTGATCTAAAAGCTATTGCCATTACCAACGACGCCAATGCAGCAGCTATTGGCGAAATGATTTATGGGGGAGCAAGGGGAATGAAAAACTTTGTGATTTACACGCTTGGTACTGGCGTTGGTAGTGGCATTGTTGTGAATGGTGATTTGGTTTACGGTCACGACGGTTTTGCCGGAGAATGTGGCCATACTTATATCGTGCCAGACGGGCGCCTTTGCGGCTGTGGCGGCAAAGGTCATCTGGAGGCTTATTGTTCTGCTCCGGGCATGAAGCGAACAGCATTTGAATTGCTAGCGAAATATAATGCCGTCAATAGCCCCTTAGCGGAAAAAACCTTTCTTGAATTGGATTCAAAAATGATTTTTGATGCTGCAGAGAAAGGGGATATGGTGGCGCTGGAAGTATTTGAGCTTACCGGCAAATGGCTTGGCATCGGATTGGCCAATACCGTGCATCATACAAGCCCGGAAGCAATCTTTTTGTTTGGTGGTCCAACTGCAGCCGGAAATTATATTTTTCGGCCAACAATAGAAAGTATGGAGCATAATTTATTACCCATATTCAAAAACAAGGTAAAAGTTTTACCCTCTCAACTAAAAGCTGGCGATGCTGCAATTGTTGGGGCTAGTGCATTGGTATATAAAGAATTAGATAAGTTATTAGCCTAACCGAAAGCGCATTTTTTAGCTATTTTATCCTCAAGGTCTGAAATATCAGGCCTTTTTTTTGTAATTTCACTTCCTAAACATTAAGACTTATCTCATGAAGTTTACAGCATTTTTTCTGACAGCTTTCTTATTTGTTAATTCAGGGTGCACAGCTTCTAATGAGGGTGATCCCGAAATTATTAAAGGACAAACCCATCATTTAAAGATGGAAATTCTTGCTGAGGGACTGATTAATCCCTGGAGTATGGCTTTCTTGCCTGATGGCAGGATTTTACTAACCGAACGACCCGGAAATTTGCGGATTTATGCGGATGGTGTTTTAGGAGCTCCATTGGCTGGAGTACCTCCAGTGTGGGTTAATGGCCAGGGGGGCTTGCTCGAAGTGGCTTTGCATCCCGAGTTTGAAGAAAATGGCTGGATTTATCTTGCTTATGCCTCATCGCCTGATGGTCAGCAAGGGAATACCGCTATTGGACGTGCCCGGCTGGATGGGGATAAACTCGTTGATTTTGAGCAGATTTTTCAGGGAAAACCTTTGACAACGCTTAGCTATCACTTTGGATGTCGTATTGTTTTTGATGAGCAAAACCGACTGTATTTTTCAATTGGGGATCGCGGTGAAATGCAAAATGCCCAGAAATTGAATTCTCACAATGGCAAAGTTATGCGGATTCATGACGATGGACGTATTCCTGCAGATAATCCTTTTGTCGGCAGACAAGATGCGCTGCCCGAAATTTACAATTACGGGCATCGAAATATTCAAGGGATGGCAGTTCATCCTGTTACAGCCGAAATTTGGACACACGAGCATGGCCCTAAAGGTGGTGATGAGATAAATATTGAGCAGGCTGGCGCCAATTATGGCTGGCCAGTGGTGAGTTTTGGGATAAACTACGATGGAACGATCATTACCAATGATACCGCAGCACCGGGCATCACCAATCCAATCCATTATTGGGTGCCCTCGATTGCTCCTTGCGGAATGAGTTTTGTTACCAGTGCGCGTTATCCGCACTGGAACAATAATTTACTTGTAACAGCCCTGGCTGGTCAACATATTCAGCGGCTTGTTTTCGAAGGCAATCAGGTTGTGGAAACAGAAAAACTTTTTCAGGCTTATGCACGCTTTCGTGATGTCCGTCAGGGACCTGATGGCTTTTTGTATGTGCTTACCGAAGGTCCAGGCCAACTAATCAAGCTTTTGCCCGAAGAATAGCGCAGCGACTTATATTTTTACCGGCCTTAACACCATTGCTGTCCGATTGGTGTTGTAAATTTTCATAAAGGCATTATTATCCCGTAAATAGCTCGGATAATGTTGCTTAATATTCATCCTGTCAAAACCTCCAAACCTACTTTCGTCTGTAGAAAGCAGTATTTCGTAATCTCCGGTTTCTTTGAGCGGGATTTCGAAATCAGGGGTAGAATCGCTTGGGTGCCAGTTGAAAACAAAAATCAGATGATTGCGTTCAAAAACGACTGTTTTATGGGCTTCATCAGCTAATAGCAACCAGGGAGGCGATGCTTGCATGATTTTATTTTGCTTAACCAGCGCGATCATTTCCTTGTCGAAGTCAGAAAGCCAATGGTATTTCAGGTAGTCTTTTTCAATAAGCGACCACTGTCGGCGCGCATGTTTATAGCTCCAGTTATTGCCTTCGCGCGGAAAATCAATCCACTCTGGGTGGCCAAATTCATTGCCCATAAAATTGAGCCAGGATTCACCACCTAACGAAATGGTGAACAGTCGGATCATTTTATGCAGTGCTATGCCCCGATCAATAATCAGGCTTTGTTCGGATTTGGCCATATGGAAATACATATCCTTATCCATTAGCCTGAAAGCTATTGTTTTGTCGCCTACCAGCGCCTGATCGTGCGATTCGGCATAAGCAATGGTTTTGATGTCGAAATGGCGATTGGTCATGGTGTGGTACATTTCATGAATGTTCCATTGCTCGTCCGACTGATCTTTTAGCAGTTTGATCCAAAAATCCGGCAAGCCCATGCCAAGACGGTAGTCGAAGCCTATTCCGCCGTCTTCTATCGGGTTGCAAAGCCCCGGCATACCACTTACGTCTTCCGCAATGGAAATGGCTTTTGCGTTGATTTCATGCATCAGTTTATTGGCCAGTTGCAAATAGATGATGGCATCAAATTCAACGCCCTCGGTAAAGAAATTTTCTGGTTTGTCGAATGTAACTCCCATTCCATGATGAAAATATAGCATAGAGGTTACGCCATCAAAGCGGAATCCATCAAAATGAAACTCTTCGAGCCAGTATCTCAGGTTTGATAAAAGCAGCTGCAACACCTCATCTTTGCCGTAATTAAAGAGCTTGGAATCCCATTGAGGATGATTGCCCCGATCGCCATGATGGGTGTATTGATAATCGGTGCCATCAAAGAGATTTAGACCTTCGCGCGTGTTTTTTACGGTATGCGAATGAACGATATCCATAATGACAAGCAAGCCTGCTCCGTGCGCTTTGTCGATCAGTGATTTCAATTCTTCGGGAGTGCCAAAGCGGGAACTTGGGGCGAAAAAATTTGATACATGATAGCCAAATGAGCCATAGTAAGGATGCTCGGCTATTGCCATCAACTGAATGGTATTGTAACCGGCTTTTACGATTTTTGGGATAATCTTTTCGGCGAATTCTTTATAAGTCCCGACGCCTTCGTTTTCCTGAGCCATGCCAACATGAGTTTCATAGATTAGCAGTGGCTCATCTTTCTTTAGTTTGACAGCTTTGTTTTTAAATGCATAAGGTTTTTCGGGATGCCAGAATTGGCTGCTGTAATCTTTGGTGTTATCATCCTGAATCACTCTTTTGGCATACACCGGAATGCGTTCGTTTTCACCTATTTGAGATTGCACAATAAGTTTAAACAGGCTTTTGTGTGTTAGCTTGGTGGCATAGGTTTTATCATCAAAGAAAATTTCCCATATGCCATGGCCATTATTAATTAGCGGGTGACTGTATTTATCCCAATCATTAAAATCTCCCAGTATAAAAAGCCCCGAAGCTGCCGGCGCCCATTCCCTAAACCACCAGCCTTTTCTGATTTTGTCGTAATTAAAGCCAAATAATTTATCAGCTGATGCAAAAGCTTTCAGGTTTCCATACTGACTTTCGAGCTGGTGCAGGCGGTTTTTAAATCGCAGAAAACGTTCGGTAACAGCTGTGTTAACTGGCTTCAACCAAGGATCTTTTTCAACAATTTTCAGTGTTTGCATGGTCATAATTCTTGGGGATAGGTTGTAATTTGTAGATGGCACATTGCGATGGTTCAAGATGCAGCCAAATGCCTTCTGTGGTTAATTTTTCGGGATAAAAGGTTTGTTTATCAGCCCGGTCGAAAAGGTTCTCGGCAATCCAGCATTTTCTTGTTGTTGTGCTGATAATGGAAGCGAGTTTTTGAGCATCTTCAGGGATATTCAAGTTCAAATTGCGGCTTTCTGAGGTATGAAAATTTAAAATGACAAGCAAAATTTCATCTTCAAAATAGCGTAAAAAGGCATAAATATGTTTTGGATCGAAATTGGTGTACCAGGGGTTTGCCCACATCAAATCATAGAAAGATCCTTGTGAGACAGCTTTGTTTTCGAGCCGCAAATTGAGTATTTGATGATAGAAATCACGTAACTCTTTTTGAGCAGGGGTGAGGCTGTATTCATTAAAGCTGCCGTTGTTCATCCAATTTTGATGTTGGGGCATGTGACTGTAATCAAACAAGCTGCTTCTTCCATCATCGCCACTAAAACCGGCAGATCCGGAGGCTTCTTCTCCCGATTCTTGTCCGTTATATATCAGGAATGGCCCCTTGTGCATCAAAGCACTTGCAGCAACGGCAGGAAGTGCTTTGAAAGGATCTCCTACAAAGTTTGCAGATGCCAGCCTCGGCTCGTCATGGTTTTCCATAAAACGCAACATATAATCATCCAGACCATTGAGCATCTTCCAGCAAATGCCAATGGATTCAGCAGGATGGCCGTGCCTGATGATATCTTCAAGCCGATTGTATAAGCCAACTTTATCATACAGAAAATCAAAACCAGCAGCGATAAACTGCTGATAAAGATGTGCTTCGTAAATTTCAGCGATGAATAAAATGGCAGGATACTGTGCCTTGATTTTACGGATAACCCAATCCCAAAATGGAAGAGGAACCATGGCTGCCATATCCACTCTGAATCCGTCAACACCTTTTGATGCCCAAAAATGGAGTATTTCGTACATCTTGTTCCAGGTATCCGGTATGGGATCCTGATGCAAAGTATGGTTATCGTAGTTTTTTCCGTAGTTCAGTTTTACGGTTTCATACCAGTCTGTGATACCTGGAGTAGCACTGAAACAATCGTTTCCGGTTACTTTTGCCGGAAACTCCTCATAGGGCTTTTCGAACTTAAATGGAGCATTTTGGTCAATTGGAAGTTTTAGGACTTGATCGGGCAGGTAGTAAAAATTGTTTGCAGGATTAAACGACTGATGTGTAATATCTTGATTACCAAAATCTGATGCCGTATTTGGCTTTGCTACCGACTGATATTGCCGCGCAACATGGTTTGGAACGAAATCAATGAGCACTTTTAATCCCTGATCGTGAATTCTATCTGTAAGCGCGTGAAATTCATCAAATCGCCTGGCCGGATCAGTAGCTAAATCAGGGTCAATATCATAATAATCATTGATCGCATAGGGCGATCCTGCGCGTCCTTTTACTGTTTGAGGATGAGATGTCGGGATGTCATATTGGCTGTAATCTGTGAGGCAGGCATGACGTAAAATCCCCGTAAGCCAAATATGTGTGATGCCTAATTTTTTTAATGAAATGATCGCCGCTCTATTGATTTCGTTCAGCTTGCCACAGCCGTTTTCTTCAATTGTCCCAAAAGGAATTTGTGTATTTACTGTGTTTCCAAACAAGCGGGGGAAGAGTTGGTAGATGTTAATCATTTCGTGTGATTTGATTCCAAATATAAGGCTAATTGTTTATTCTGTGAAATTGGATTAGAAATGTTTTGGACTTTATTTTTTGCAATCGATGTAAACAGCTATACTGCGAAAAAATTGAATTATAAATTTGATGTTGAAAATTCTTCAATTCGAGCGATATTTGCGCCATGATGATATCTGATAAACATTTCATTTTTGAAGTTTGCGCAAACGGAATCCAATCTCTTTTAACTGCCCAAAGAGCTGGTGCTACGCGTGTTGAACTTTGTGAGGCGATTGAATTGGGTGGCCTCACGCCATCTTATGGATGTTTGAAACTTGCCGCTTCACTAAAAACAATTCCGGTACACGTGCTGATCAGGCCTCGCGGTGGACACTATATATACTCTGATTTGGAGGCAGATCAAATTATTGAGGACATTTTGATGGTAAAAGAGCTTGGATTTGAAGGAGTTGTAGTGGGTGTGCTGAATAAAAAGCGTGAGCCCGATTTGGATTTACTCCAACGAATTACAGAAGCAGCGCAAGGAATGCATCTCACATTTCACCGGGCGATTGATGCTGCCCGGGATCCCATGAACTGTTTGGCAACTTTGGTTGATTTTGGCTTCAAAACAGTACTAAGTTCAGGTGCCGAATCGGATGCTTGCAGCGGTATTCCATTGTTAAAACAAATGAATGAAAAATTTGGAAAACAGATTGAAATTATGGCCGGAGGCGGCGTTAATGCACAGAATGCTGTTTTAATCCTTTCAGAGACAGGCTTAAAAAGTCTTCACTTTAGCGCAAAAGCCAAACAACAAATGGCTCACGTCTTTCCGCAAGGCGTTGATGCTACCCAGGCAGATATGTCTTTTTATAGCACTGATTTTAATAATGTTGAGGCTATTATTGCTGCGGTGTCAAATTGAAGCATTAACGATCCACAGCATAAACAAGCCCTATTCGGTTTTCTTTAATAAGTAGCGGGTCAGAAAGATTCCGTTAGAATTGTTTTGATTTCCCGAAAAAACGCCCGAGGAAATATGCTCCAGTGTCCATCCCTGATTGGTTAATTCTTGTATTTCATTGGTCACGGTTTGATCGTTTTCGCGAATATTTCCAAAGTTAATTCCAGCTATGCTAAAGAAGTTGTTGATTTTAACTTCATCGGTTTTTCCGTTTTCATCAATGGTAATCATGCGTGAGCGGCCCGCGCCACCCGGCACAACAGATTCAATCACGGTAATTTGCAGCCATTTTACCTGGGTCGCGTCAGGAGTTGGTGTGCTAAAACTATAAAGCAAGCTGCTTAAGGCAATCAGTGCCAATGAGATAATAAGGATTTGTTTTTTCATTATTGAAGATTTTAGTAGATTAATTCATAATTGTATTTGATAAAAAGTGATTTTCTCTTTTTGCGGTCATAAAGTATTTCTACTGCATCTCTGCCTTTCATGCTTCCTGACACAGATACTTTAAGCAGTTGAACCGCTTTCTTTTGTTTTGATCTAACGACTTTCCCATCGGGGGTTTCAACAAAAAGTGTTCTTTTTAGTTTCATTCTTCTTCCTTTAAAAACGGCCGTAAATTCAGCGCCGGCTTTTATGCCATCCTTTTCATAAAACTGCACTTTGAGCGGGATTCCATCAACGATTTCCTTTTCGATGGCTAGATTTGGGGATGTTTTTTCGTTCAGCTGTTGTATATTGATGTCATAGATGCTGAGTTTGAATTTTTCCTGAGCACCCAAAAAAGTACTAAGGCATACAAGCAATATACTTACTATAAGGAATCTTGTCTTCATAAAATGGTGTTTTGGTAGTGCTAAAATTCTGCTGATGATTCGTGGTTTGCTAATTATTGAAATCTGCGGCAAGATACTCAGTTTTTTTATTGACAGTGATACATTGATCTTTTTGTTAGCTGATTTTTAATAAAAAAAACTAAGCAGATGAATCAGTAAGCTTAGAATTCAATATTTTCGCAACTCATTTTAATGAAAACAACAATTGCTGTATGCATGCAATGGTTTCAGTTTTTAACATGCGGTTGAACTTTAAAAGCTTAGTCGTTTTTAGCGGACTTATCTTGTTTTCCGTTTTACTGTTGATATCATGCAGGCAACCGGCTATTGAGCAAGTGCAAACACTTGATGATCTTTGGAGCATTAGTTCTGATTCTATAGAAATTGAACAGGTTAAGATTCCCGCCGAGGTTCATTTGGCTTTGTTTGATGCCGGATATATTGCTGATCCTTTTGGTGCTGGCGTTGAAAAGGATTTGCAATGGGTTGCCCGACAGCAATGGGTTTGGGAAAGCAGTTTTGTGCCCGATAAGCAAGTGTTAAACAACAGCCAAATAGAATTAGTCTTTAGCGGTATTGATACTTATGCCACAGTTTTTCTCAACGAGGAACTGCTTTTTGTTGCTGACAATATGTTCAGGGAGTGGCGCATAGATGTTAAGGGAAAGCTTGTTTCAGGATCAAATCATCTAAAACTTGTTTTCCGGCCTTCAACCGTTTTGATTGATAGTTTAGCGGCAAATGGTTCAGTTAGCCTGCCTGATAAGCGTGCGTTTATTCGAAAAGCTGCCTTTCAGATGGGCTGGGATTGGTCTCCCGAAATCCGGACTATTGGCCTTTGGAAAACAATCGCCCTGGAATCATGGAGCCAAATAAAAGTAGATCGGGTAGCTGTTTTGCAGGAAGAAGTTACTGTTGAAAGAGCCCGTCTGAAACTTAGCCTTGCTTTAAATTCAACGCAAGTACGAACTTATAAGCTTCAGGTTTTTAGCAAAGGAAGGAAGCTGCTGGACGAGCTGGTGCATGTAAATAAAGGTATAAACGATTTGGAAATTCCCTTTAAGCTTGAAAACCCAAAACTCTGGTGGCCCAATGGAATGGGGTCTCAGGAATTTACCAGGTTCGAGATCAAATTACTTGATGGTAACCATATCGTGAAGGCGGAGCAGCTCAATGTTGGATTGCGCAATATCAGATTGATTCAGGAGGCAGATAGCATTGGGAAAAGTTTTTTCTTTGAGATCAATGGCCGCCCCCTGTATGCTAAGGGTGCTAATTATGTTCCGGAGGATGTTTTTCCAACAAGAATGAATCGCACCAAAACTCGCAAACTATTGATTGACGCGGCTTCGGTAGGAATGAATATGATCAGGGTTTGGGGGGGAGGACTTTATCCGTCCGACTACTTCTATGCTATTTGCGATAGTCTTGGATTGCTTGTTTGGCAGGATTTTATGTTTGCCAATACCTTGTATCCACTCGATTCTGCTTTTGCAACTAATGTTGAATATGAAATTACAGAACAAATAAAACGTTTGCGTGGCCGCACTTCACTGGCATTGTGGTGTGGCAATAATGAAATTGACGAAGGTTTTCATAATTGGGGCTGGCAGGATCAGTTCGATTGGAGCACTAAACAAGCTGATAGCCTCTGGAAACAATACGAGCAACTTTTCGAAACGAAGATAGATGAATGGGTTAGTTTATATGATCCCTATACGGCTTATTGGCCAAGCTCGGCTTCGGGTGGTTGGGGTCGTGATTCCAGCTATAAAAGTGGAGATGTACACTACTGGGGCGTTTGGTGGGGCGAGCAGGATTTTGAAACCTATAAAAACAAAATCGGGAGGTTTAACAGTGAGTTTGGTTTTCAGGCAATGCCCGACATGGCGACATTAGAAACCATGGTCAAAAAAGATTTGCTTTGGCCGGGTTCGCCGCAACTCGAACATTTCCAGAAACATCCGAGGGGAACAGCGCTCATCAATTCGTATATGCAAAAGTATTTTCCTGTGCCTGAAGAAATAGCTGATTATACTTATGTGAGCCAGCTGCTTCAGGCATACGGATTAGAAGTGGCTATTGAAGCTCAGCGCTTATCAAAGCCTCATAGCATGGGAACGCTATTCTGGCAGTTAAATGACGCTTGGCCGGCAATTTCATGGTCTGTTATCGATTATTATGGCAGGCCTAAAGCGGCTTATTATCATTTGCAAAGGCTTTATAATCCTTTGATAATTACCGTGAATGAGGCTGATGCTAAGGTATTTGGAAACTTTCTTAATGAAACTGGCAAACCACTGAGTGGCAGAGTAACTTTTGACTTGCTTGAATTTAATGGCAACATCTTGCAGGCCAGTTCTTTGCCTTTGGTTATTCAACCTAATGAAATAAAAAGCTTAAATGCCGGATTTTCAGATGAAGTGATGCAAAATATTGATCCCGGGAAAGTTTGGTTACGTGTCAGGTTTATCAGCGAAAGCAAAGTATTGGCTGAGAAATTTCATTTTTTTGCAGTGCCAAAACTTCTGGTATTGCCGCGCCATGAAGTGTTGATGCATCTGTTGCCAAAAAATGATCGGATTGAGATTGTGCTTCAATCCCCTGTGTTTTTAAAAAACCTGATGTTGTCCTCCAATGATG
Organism: Bacteroidota bacterium; assembly: GCA_018830105.1. Taxonomy (GTDB): domain Bacteria; phylum Bacteroidota; class Bacteroidia; order Bacteroidales; family F082; genus UBA5536. The sequence goes on along the minus strand of JAHJTC010000024.1, from coordinate 254,474 downwards.
TGAATGGCAGCTGGGAGACAAATTATTTTGACTTGCCCCCGGGTGAGTCAATACGGATAAATTTTTATCCATCCGGAGAAATTAGCCAGCATAATTTACGCTTTGAAACAAGAAGTCTCAATGAGTTAGTTGAAAATTAACAAGAATACGTGTTAGGGTTGCTTGGGCTTTTCAAGTTGTTTGCTGAAAGAGATTGATTCTGATTTAAAGCGAACCGAATGAATTTCACCATTATTATTCAGTGTCTTTTCCAAAGCCACTTCATTATCTGTCAGAATATTATAAGTTTTTATGCCCGATTCGGCCAGCTTAATGATTGAGTTGATTTTAGACGATTTTGTACTAGCCAGTTGCGTTTCTGCTTGTGGTTCTGCAATGTCTTTTCCAGTAAAAACTTGTTTTATTTTGCCTGCTGCATTGGCAATAATTAAACCTGCAAGCGACTTACTTTCAGATGACGAATTATCATTGATTTTTGCGAAAACAGCTGATTCATCATAGAAATAGTAAAGCGTTCTGTTTTCATCCGCGTAGAACAATCCGGCCAAAGGCGTCCATGAAATCGTTTCGGCTTTTGTCATCGCAAGTGAAGGCATCGTGGCAACAGTGTTGCTTCTTTGATAGCGTTGCGGAATCAATTTGTTGGGTTCTGTGTTGTTCGCTTTCCCAGCAACTGCATTGATTTCTACACTGTTTGCTGTAAAAATTGTTTTTGCTGGACGACTTTTCATTGCGATGAGCGGTTCAGTGTAAACTGGTGTTGTTGTGTTGTCGTTAATAAACCACCAGCTTATGCTTAGCATGAGCAGCAAGCTGGCAGCAATGGCCGAAAAATATTGCCAGGAAAGCACTGGTTTTATGCTTGCTGAAACTTTCAGTTCATTTTTATTTTCAAAGCATATACTTTCGTCCGCTTTGAGCATGGTTTTTTGTAAAAGAGCAAAATCAATCTGCAGTGCAGGGTTAGACGCTAGGAAAGCCCTAAATTTTTTTTTATTGGAATGATTTAGTTCATTTTCGAGAAAGGAGATGGCATACCAATCAAAATGCTCCTTATTAAGGATTGGTTGGTTCTCGCTCTCATCAGCAATAGCTTTAAGCAGTACTTTCGGCTCAAATTTCTGTTCGCTGGCTTGCAGCAACGGCAAATCTTCCGTAAGCTCTTCCCAGTCTCCCAGTTCAGGATGTTCTCTGATGAATTTCTCAAGCAGCATAGCCTCCTCGTCGGCAAGGTTTCCTTCTGCCAAATCGAGTAAATAAGCCTCATATGTTAAACTGCTGATGGTCATTATGCGGGTATTTCTAGTACGTTTTCTATTTTTTGTAAATATTTTTTCAGGTTCATTCTTGCTCTAAAAATATACACCTTAACCTGTGGTTCGCTAAGCCCGGTGATTTGTCCAATCTCTGCATATGAATAGCCTTCATAATCGCGCAAAAGAACAACCGATCGCTGTATTTCTGAAAGGGTTTTTAATGCCTCATCCAACACTTCTTTCAAGTCGGAATAGCCGTTTTGGCTGGTTTGAATAGGTGTATGATGCAATTCCATGCGCTGCATTTTTTCGCTTTTACGGATTTCATCAATCATGGTGTGATAGGCCGTGGTAAAAAGATAGGATTTCCCTTTTTCAAAAGGTATATCATCAACTTTTTGCCACACTTTGGCATAGGTTTCCTGTATGATATCTCTGGCCTTTTCTTCATCCCGGATATTCTTGATGAGAAAACGGAAGAGTCCATCAGCAAACTGATCTACACAATGATTAAAATCCTTTCGGGTCATTCGCTAGCTTGGGTTTCATAAAGGTGAAACGGACAACGAACGCTAAAGTTACAGCTTCTGCGAAAAATTTTCACTAAAGTTGAAGTGTTTTTAGCAAAAAGTCAAAAACAGATCAATGAGCATGCTGTTAATCCAGTTTTAGTACTGCCAGAAAAGCCGATTGAGGCACCTCAACATTACCTACCTGTCGCATACGTTTTTTTCCTTTTTTCTGTTTTTCGAGCAGTTTGCGTTTACGCGTAATGTCGCCTCCGTAACACTTGGCAGTTACGTCTTTGCGCATGGCCTTAATGGTTTCGCGCGCAATGATTTTTGAACTGATTGCCGCCTGAATAGCTATATCGTATTGCTGACGGGGGATGAGTTCCTTAAGTTTTTCGCACATTCTGCGGCCAAAACTATAAGCATGATCGCGATGAATCAGTGTTGAAAGTGCATCTACAGATTCGCCGTTGAGCAAAATATCCAATTTTACCAGATTGGCACGCTGATAGCCTTCGATATGGTAATCGAAGGAGGCATATCCTCTTGAAATGGATTTTAACTTGTCGTAGAAATCAAAAACGATTTCGCTGAGTGGCATCTCAAAACTCAACTCTACCCTGTCGGAAGTAAGGTAAACCTGATTTTTTAACACACCGCGCTTTTCAATTGCCAGCGTCATGATGCTTCCCAGGTATTCCGTTTTAGAAATAATCTGAGCAACAATATAAGGCTCTTCAATATAATCTAACTTATTGGGGTCGGGCAAGCCGCTTGGATTGTGCACTTCAACCATATCTCCTGTAGTTAGGTAAGCTTTAAAGCTAACGTTGGGAACGGTAGTAATTACATCCATGTCAAATTCCCGATCGAGACGTTCTTGCACAATTTCCATATGCAAGAGGCCTAAAAATCCACAGCGAAATCCAAAACCCAGTGCAGCCGACGACTCCGGTTCAAAAACCAGGGAAGCATCATTTAACTGAAGTTTTTCGATTGAGGCACGAAGTTCTTCATAGTCATCAGCATCAACGGGATAGATACCGGCAAAAACCATGGGTTTCACATTTTCAAAGCCATCGATTGCTTTTTCGCAGGGACGCGCAATATGTGTGATGGTATCGCCAACTTTTACCTCTTTGGACGATTTGATGCCGGAAATAATATAGCCAACATCACCAGCACTCATTTTTTGCTTTGGTATTTGTTTAAGTTGCAAAACACCAATTTCGTCAGCGTGATAGTCTTTGCCTGTTGCTGCAAACTTTACGAGATCACCTTTTACAATGGTGCCATTCATAATGCGGAAATAGGCGATAATACCCCTGAAAGAATTAAAAACAGAATCAAAGATCAATGCTTGAAGGGGCGCTTCAGGATCACCGGTTGGTGGTGGAACGCGCAGCACGATGGCCTCAAGTATTTCGGCTACACCTTGTCCGGTTTTGGCACTGGCACGTAATATATCGCTGCGCTGGCAACCAATAAGTTCAATAATCTGATCTTCTACTTCGTCGGGCATGGCACTTTCCATGTCAATTTTATTTAACACCGGAATTATTTCCAAGTCGTGATCCAATGCCAGATAAAGGTTAGAAATAGTTTGTGCCTGTATGCCTTGTGTGGCATCAACAATAAGCAGTGCCCCTTCGCATGCCGCAATAGAGCGGGATACTTCATAGGAGAAGTCAACATGTCCGGGCGTGTCAATCAGGTTTAGAATATGCTCCTGACCATCGTGTATATATTTCATCTGGATGGCATGACTCTTAATGGTTATGCCACGTTCCCTCTCCAAATCCATGCTGTCGAGCACCTGCTCTTTGCGATCTCTTTCAGAAACAGTGTCAGTGAGTTGTAAAAGTCTGTCGGCCAAGGTGCTTTTCCCATGGTCGATATGTGCTATGATACAAAAGTTACGCGTATTTTTCATTGTGTGCAAAATTACGATATAAAGCATATCCAACGAAATTGCCTGATAAAAAAGTTCATACGGTGTTTTTCTGCCAGTTTAGGTCGTTTAATATAGATGCTTTGGTATATTTCAACAGATCTACATCAGCGGACTGGAAATTATTTAAGAATCAGCTGATTTAACTGTTGATGTTTACGATGCTTCAAGCCAGCGGGTTATGTTTGAAATGCTTAAAACTGGTAATAACTCGATTAATATGTCAAATTTACCAAGTGGTATTTATAATCTTTTGATAACTGATGGTGTAACCCTGGCAAGCTCAAAAGTATTCCGAGAGTAAAATCACTGCAATCAATAATTATAGCCCATGGCGTAGGTTGTTTTTTCGATTGGATAGTGATCAAGGTAGATATTGCCAAGATTGGCATCAATAGCAATTTTATCTCCTGAATGGATGGTGTAGCCATTCAATTCAAAGAGCTTATCGTTTTCGTTCACATTGAGGCTGTTACAATTTACGACGCAGGTTTTTCCCAGGCGCACAGCTGTAACAGCTGCATGTGAAGTTGCTCCACCCCGCGCTGTAACGAGTCCGTCACAGTTGAATATCATGCCAATATCGTCTGGTGCGGTATCAGGACGAATCAATATCAGGGCAGTTTCAGGAAATTTAATACGTAATGCAGAAAGATCATTTTCGTCAAAAGCTGCTAATCCGTTAAGGGCTCCGCCACCAATGCCAATTCCTCTGCCAAGAATTTTCATCTCTTCAGGTGTACTTACGAAGGCATTGGTTTCGGCTTCCATTCTCAAGTCCTGATCACGTGTTTGGAGGATGTATAAGTCTTCAGCCTTGTCCGATTCAAATGTGAACTCAATTTCTTGCGGGCTGTATCCCAGGTTTTCTGTCAGGTCAGTAGCCAGATCATAAATGCGCTTATAAATAGCCGGAAATTTAGTTTGCAGTGAGGCTTCGGAAATATTGGCCTGTTTGCGTTGTGTTTCGCCAACGGGAGCCGGTTTTACCAATCCTGCAACAATATCTTCACCTTGCGAACGCAAGGAGAAATCGCCGTAAAGATGCACGCCGGGTCTTTCGCGGTGCGGATTTTGAGTAAATACCACGCCGGTTCCTGAAGTGTCGCGTAGGTTTCCGTAGATCATTTGTTGCACGATAACCGCAGTTCCCCAATTGTCCGAAATTTGAAGGTGCCTTCTGTAAACAAAAGCCCTTTCGGATGACCAGGAAGCAAAAACCATATTGATGGTTTGAATGAGTTGTTCAAAAAGATCTTCTTCAAACCGTATATTATATTTGCTGAGCACTTCTTTGTATGCCAACGCAATCATACGCATATCTGCCGGATCAAATTCAAGCTTTTGACGTACTTTATATTTTTGCTTAAAGCTAAGCATTACGGAGTCAAATACATCACGATCAATGCCATGTGCCATACCCCAGCTTTGAATCAGCCGGCGGTATGAATCCCAAATAGACCAACTCATCTCTGGGTTTTCGCTGATGGCTTCAACCAAACTGTCGTTAAGACCTACATTGAGGAAGGTGTCCATGGCTCCGGGCATGGAAATAGCTGTTCCTGAACGTACAGATAGCAATAAGGGGTTTTTGTGTGCTCCAAACTTTTTGCCACTTAATTTTTCGAGTTGTTTCAGATTCTTAAATATCATATCATGCAATTCTTTCTTCAACTCTTTGAGCGTAAGAATGGTATGATGACGCCGAAATACTTCTGTAGTGATTACAAAACCTGGTGGCACGGGCATTTTTGCCAGATAGAGCTTCTTAAGATGGTAGGCTTTACTTCCAAGAAATACCTGATTATCGGTTTTTGGTGTTTGTTCGTTGAGTGCACTAATTACTAATTCTGAGTTGTACGACATAATATCGCTGATAAGGCTGGTATCGAGCCTGTCGGCCATGCTGCGCAAGGATTGCAGAATACGGCTGATAAAACTGTCCAGGGGCTGTACCAAAAACGCTTCAGCAATTACATCGCGGTGAAACTCTTCGGACTTTTTGCTGATGGTTTGCTGCAATTCTTTTTCGGAGCATTTATTCTCCGGATCGAAAAGTTGTGGGATGATCTGCTTGAGCGGGTATTCGTATGATCGCAGAAAATATTTGATGATAATGCGTTTAACATCTTCGGCCAGGAACTGAAAAATATTGATGTATTGATCGAACGAAAAACTCCTTGAAGTGAGGCTATAGCGCAACATTTGCAGGTTGGAATCGAAGCTTTGGTTGGTAATGCCATCCAGCTCAAGACCTTCGCGAAAATAATCCAGGATAGCATTGATTTCTTCTAATGTGCGTGCCGAGATATAATCCAGGTTGATATTGGAAACAACTTTCTCCATAAGGCGCGTGGCCACTTTTTCGAGCCTGAAAGTTAAGCCCAGGGCTTCAAATTTATTTTCGCGATATACCCCATACATCGACGGGATTCCAATGGCGATATGCCTTTTGTGGTAAATGTTCTCCCAGCTTTCACTTTCCTCCGGATTGAAAATAATCTTTTTCAGCCGATCCATAAAAGCGTAGATGAGCTTTAGAGATTGCTCAAAATCTGTCTGATTCAATGCTTGCTGAAGCTGATTTATTTCTTCATCAGGAATAAATGGATAGCGCCTTAGTAGCGTTATTATATTAACCGTTTCAAAGGAATATTTTTCTCTTAAATGATCGTATAAGGCTTTAATGTCGTGCAGCCGTTCGCTATCGCGCTGTATAAGATCGGCCGGAGCATCGAGTTGCTTGCCGGCTTTGTCTAGCAGCTTCTCAAAATGATCCAGGCTGCATGCAAGCAATCCATCGGATTCTGTTTTATTTTCTTTAGCCATTTGCAGGCTGAGCTGATTCACCGTAACAAAATACTCACTCTCAGTATCAATATGCTGGTACACATTGTCGGGCAGGGCGTTGCGTAATTTTTTGAGGTCGCCGTCGTGCCAAAACTGAAATATTCGGCGGGTGAGTTCGATCAATGTATTGTTGCTTTCGGTATGCACTTGTTTTCGAAGAAAATGAATAAGTTTATCGTTTCTTCCGCATATCTCATCCATCGTGGTGGTTACTTTTCTTATCTCGCCTTCGGCTCCAATTTCATTGAAATAGACGGGAAATATGCGCGTTAATTGCTTAACTTTTTTATAATAGGGAGCAATATTTGAATTGAGAATTTTGGTGATTTCACGCTGGAAAAGATCTGTATCGCTGATGAAAATACCGCCTAGGCGCAGATTTACAATCAAGGCTGAGAGTAATTTTTCCATCAACGATTGCGAATATTCAATAAGTTGAAGCCAGATGCGGATGTTTTTAATGTGGTTTTCGTTTACGCTTAGCTGCCAGTCTTCGTCAACGAATACCATTCCTGGCGAAACAAAGCCAAAAGCGATGAGTTTTTTCTCAAAATGATTGATAATTTCTTTGTGCTCGCTTTGGTCGATGTCGATCACCTTGAGTCCGACAGTCAGCTGAAAGTCGAGTACAGCACTTCTGTGAGCTTGTCGCAAATCTTCTGCAACCTCAAAAATATGATCGATAAATGGGATCACCTCATTTTTATCCAATTCGTCCACTGCCTGCCGGATCATCTTGTCGAGGCTCCAAATTAATCGCTCCTGCTGTCTGTCCATGCCGGGCAAATGCAACAAATAAAATACGTATTGAAATTTCTTTAAAAAGCTATTCAGGATTTGATCAGCATTTCTAAAGAGGTCTGCAATGTCATCATAACCGTGAAATTGGGTTAGCTCATCCCATTTTGTTGCTTTTGCTAAGGCAAGCTCCAACTTTTTAAAATAAGGTTTCCCGAGCTGCTGATGCATCTCATCGGCCTCCTGCTTGCTTAGTAAATCCTGCTCTTGTTTGGTCCATTTTTCGATTTGTGAGCTGGACTGCCAGTATTTGTATGTTTCTGATTTTATATTTTTTAATAGTATGAATGCCTTTTCCTGCATTCTGGTTTTACCGCCGATTGCAGTAAGATGCTTACTAAAATGACTACCGCTCATGATAAAGCAATCCTTGTTTTCCTCAAAACCGTTTTCAAGAATGGCAAGTGATTTCATGGCCATGGCTTCGATTGCCGGACGCTGTTTGAGGATCAGGCTGATGAGCTCGAGTAGGCTACGGATAATGAGGATTCGCAGCTCGCATGAAGTTTGTTTTGATAACAATTCCTGCATCATTTCCAATGGAATTTTCAGGGCTTCGGGGGGCATTTCTGCTTTGGAATAGAACCAAAAATCAGTGATAAGGATTTCGCGCAATTCTTCTATCACGAATTTGCGATTCGATAAAGGGTGATGAAACTCTGTAATGCAATCGGTTGCGCGTTTTTTAATGCCAAAATATCCTTCGGAAAGCAGGATAAATTGCTGATGCTCTTCAGGGATGTAAATATCTCTGTATCTGGTTTCTGCAAGATTTGCTTCGAGTGCTTTTGAGGTAAATTGTGTAGCCATGAAATTATGGATTGAGTATTCGAAGATACTAAATTATCGTAAATTTGAAGAATAAAGTCAGGAAAACAAAAAATGGATAGAACTATTTGTTAACATAACTTGTTAAACGCTTAAATATAAATTATTATGACAAAAATTAAGATTGGAATCAATGGTTTTGGACGAATTGGACGCAATGTGTTCAAAATTGCCCTGGAACGTGAAAATATGGAACTTGTAGGTATTAATGACCTTACGGATACCAAGGTGCTTGCTCATCTGCTGAAGTATGATTCAACCCAGGGAAAATTTAACGGCACAGTAACTTATGACGATTCGGCAATTATCGTAAACGGCAAACGGGTTGTTGTAACTGCTGAACGCAACCCGATTGACATCAAATGGGCCGTTACGCCCGATGTTGTTGTTGAATCAACAGGGGTTTTCAGGTCAAAGGAAAGTAGCAAAGGTGGCTATGGTGATCACTTGAAAAATGGTGCCAAAAAGGTAATTCTTTGCGTGCCTTCCAAAGACCAGATTGATGCAACTATTGTATTGGGAGTAAATGATAACGACTTGAAAGACAGTGATCAATGTGTTTCAAATGCTTCATGTACTACCAACTGTCTGGCTCCTATTGCCAAGGTTTTAAACGATCGTTTTGGTGTTGAGAATGCCTATATGACGACTATTCATGCCTACACCAATGATCAGGTAATTTTAGATGGTCCTCACAGCGATTTACGCCGTGCACGCTCTGCTGCCTTATCACAAATTCCGACCACTACAGGAGCTGCCAAAGCCATCGGGCTTGTTATCCCCGAATTGGATGGAAAATTTGATGGTATGGCTGTACGTATCCCAACACCAACAGGCTCGCTGGTTGATTTGGTTGTAAATCTAAAAACAGAAGCCACCAAAGAGGAAATTAATGCTGCCATGAAAGAAGCCGCAGAAGGTCCGATGAAAGGTATTTTGGAATACACTGAAGATGAGATTGTTTCAATTGATATCGTACACAATTCACACTCCTCTATTTTTGATGCTAAAAGCACCATGTCGATGGGAAAAACGATAAAAGTGCTTTCCTGGTACGACAACGAATGGGGATACAGTTGCCGTGTGGTTGACCTTGTTGATAAGTTTAATTTATAAGCGAATATTATTACTGAATGCGCTGCTAACGAACCGAAAGGCTGCCTGATCAAAGGCAGCCTTTTTTGGTATCAAATCAATTCATAAGTTATATTCGTAAGGAGCACATTAATTGAACAACAGGAGAATTCAACGAATAATGGTGACCGATCCCTGAAGTGTTTGTTTTAATTGGCCATCAAAGCTTTTGAAGTACACTTCGCACACATAAAAATAAGCTGCCTCAGCGCAATCTTTCCCATTGTTTTGATTTTTTCCATCCCAGTCAATTTGCGGATTTGTTGTCTCAAAAACAGTATTCCCCCAGCGATTAAAAACTGTCAGATTAATGCTTTCAACTGTGGCTTTGGGATTGCTTTCGGGATAATTCATGGGCTGCCATAAATCATTGAATTGGTCGCCATTGGGAGTGAAAACATTGGGGAGCTCGTAAACAGGACAGGTATCAAAATCAACGCAAACGATATTTGAAGCTTCTGAAACATTACCATTTTCATCTTTGGCTTTCACAATATAACATCCAACAACAACATCCATGTTTTGATGAATCCAGCTGCTATCGGGCGGATAACCTACAGAGTCGATCAGGTAAAAAGTTTGAGTGGCTTGTGGCGTGAAATAAATAAGGTAAACAGCTACGTCATTTTTGCAACTATCAATTTGCGGATACTGCCAATGCAAGCTGTTTTCAATTGTTTCGCAATTGGTTTCAACGCTTAAAATGGGAGCGCATGGTGGCACATTATCTTCCGGGGTTTGGCAGACAATTGGCGAATAATTTATGATAGGATGAATAATTCCCGGCGAAGAATAGCCTCCATAGGATTTGATATAATAGCAATACTGTTGTTCGTTAATGAGGCTATCATCTTGATAGAAAGGTTCATTAACACGTTTAAAAAACTCGAATTCAATATTTCCGGGACTTTGCCGATAAACATCAAAGCTGTCATTCATCCAGGGAACAGCGGTAACCCAGCTTAGCAGCAGGGCTTCGTCAGTAGGTATAATTTCAAGTTCAATTGCGTTGGCTTTCGGGCTACTGCCGATTGAACCGCTAGCGTCATTTTCGAGTTCCACCGCATAAGCCAGTTGGATATTAATTTCGTTGATATTAAGCGTGTTATCTGTGTAAAGGGTGTCCTGTAAATCTGTTCCGGTGAACACAAGCGAGGTTTCATTTCCAAGAAAACGGTGAAGTTTATAGCGGTATGGAGGCGGGTATTGCAGACTGTCGAGCTCAGTTGGTGGACTCCACCCAACCAATACTTGACCACCTTCCAGATTTAGACTGTCGTTGCTGACGTGCGTAATTACGGGCAAGTCGCGCTTAAGGCTTGCGCAGGCTTCGTTGCTGGCAATACTTTCCGAGCCATCCTGAAAAACAGTTGTAATCAAATAGCAATAAGCGATTCCTGGCACTAAACCATTGCCGTTGTTATCATCCCTATAACTAATCAAGTCCGTATTACCCAGGCTTGTTAAAAGCTGATAACCGGTATAGGCAGGCACTCCTGTTTCGCAGTAATCCGGCTCAAAACCTGATGAACCATTACGGCGGTATATGCGGTATCCCAAGGCATTATCGCAAAGCGGGAAATCCCAGTTTAAGTCGATTCCATTTCCAAGAGCCTCTGCAGTCAGGTTCTCGATGGGTGGAGCAATTACGCGAATGTTTACAGTTTTAAAATTTGTCAGGCTTACTTCCGGATGTACATCGCGCGCTCGGAAGAGCACCTGATAACTGTTTAAGCGAACATGGCTGCAGCTGACTTCCCAAAAAAAGCTGGTTTCTGCCTCGGGCATACCAACTGCAGAATCGGGTATAATTACGGCAGGATTTTCGGGCAATTCGAATGGAGCGCCAGAGGCTGTGAGGCTAAGTGCGTTGCCATCAGGATCGATGGCAGTAGCATCGAAGGTGAGGGTGGTGCCGGCAATTACGCAGGTGTCCTCGATGGTGATAATCTCCGGGGGATTGTTGTCGCAGGCGCCAATTAAAATTTGCATATCCCTGATCACAGAGCCAACTTTAACACCTTGACGCCATTCTTCAACGATAAAGGCCACGTTATACTCTCCTTGCAATACAGGTGTTTCCCAACGCAACTCCCCGGTAAAGGCATCAATACTAAAACTAACGCTTGCTTGGGGTTCTGTATAGCCTGGAATGTCGAGGCCGCCGGCACCTCTGCAATTTACGAGTCTGAAACTTAAACTATCGCCATCAGGGTCGTAAGCCGATGGATTATGCAGGTATAATTTACCTACGCAGCCCTGGTCGATAGGTGGGTTGAGCAGTTGAACCGAGTTGTTGTTGCCGAGAAAAGGATTGATAATCAATTCACTTTCAACATAAATCGGCACATTTACAGAATTGGGGATATTCACCACCCCGAAATTACGGTTCGGATCTTCAACGGAAATGGTGTAACTGCCTGCCGCCGGAAAAGTGTGGTTCATGCGGTATATATTCAAGGTGTAATTCTCAGGCAGGTTTCTGAAAACGATACGTGGAATATCATCAATTGTGTTGTCGCCCCAGCTGATTGGCAAATATACCCTGTCGTCATCAGCAGGACTGGGTGTGTAGGTGTACATGGTGATTGTAACCTCATAAGTGAAGCCGCCAAGCCATTTATAAGTGATTTCAGCTGCACGCTGATGCGTTGCTAAAACCTCTGTTAAGCCCAGAATGACAATCAATAAAAAAAATCCCAATCGTTTTAGCATGGGTATGAAAATGATGGTTCGCTTTGTTACATGCAAATGTACATGAATTTTTTTATGCAAAATTGTCCACAAACTCATGAATATAGAATGAGCTTATTCTGGCACAAGTATGGTTATTTCTGATAAGGGAAGCCAATAAGGTTTTTTTTTAAGAAATATATTGAACTGGTTTGTAAAAAAGTTAATCGAATGTGTTTGCGACAATTTTAGCTTTTGTAGCAAACCTCATTTTTATCTTTTTGCATAGTGAGATTTGCTTTCCGTCAAATAAATTAATTGACTGTCGCACTAAAAGACGTCTGAATTGTTTAATTTTGTGGGCATTCTGCCAATGCTAAACGAATTATGTTAGAAACCTATTCAGCCACCGAACGAACCGAAATATTGCGACGCTATCGCAATCTGATAGAGGTATGGCATACCCGAAAAGGGACCTCCGATCGGTGGATGGTGCGTAAAGCCTTTCGTTTGGCAGCAGATGCGCACAAGGATATGCGTCGTAAAACCGGCGAGCCGTATATTTACCACCCGCTGGATGTGGCTACTATCGCTGCCGGAGAGATTGGCCTTGGGCGAACCTCAATTATATGTGCTTTGCTGCATGATGTAGTAGAAGATACGGAATATAAACTTTCCGATATACAAGGGATGTTTGGTGAGCAGGTATCGCGTATCATCGATGGCCTCACAAAAATTGATGATATGGTTGAGGGCACTGACGTGGAAAGTATGCAGGCCGAAAATTTCCGTAAAGTGCTGCTAACCCTGTCTTATGATGTGCGTGTGATATTAATAAAACTGGCCGATCGCCTGCACAATATGCGCACCCTGGATGCTATGCCGGCAGTGAAACAGTGGAAAATTGCTTCTGAAACTTCCTATCTTTTTGCTCCGCTGGCTTATCGTTTAGGCTTGTATGCCATCAAAAGTGAACTCGAAGATCTTGCTTTAAAATATACAGAACCCGGCGTTTATCAGGCGATTCATCGTAAATTGGAGCAGGGACGTGAAAAGCGTAACAAAAATGTTGAAGAGTTTCTGGAGCCAGTAAATGAGGCACTGGGAAAGATGGGGTTGAAATTCAAAACGCTGATTGCAGAAAAATCGGCCTCTTCTATATGGCAGCGCATGAAGGAAAAGGAAATTCCGTTCGAGGAAGTCTATGACACCTATGTTGTTCGCTTTGTAGTGGATTGCCCTGTTGAATTGGAAAAAGTTGAATGTTGGCGCGTATATGCTACAATAACAGGATTTTACAGGCCAAATAATGATAGACTACGCGACTGGATTTCCTTGCCTAAAGCGAATGGTTATGAATCGCTCCATGCCACTGTTATGAGTAAAACAGGTAAGTGGATTGAGGTGCAGATTCGCACCGAAAGGATGGATGAAATTGCTGAAAAGGGCTATGCGGCTTATTGGAAATACAAAGGCTCAGAGGTTTCGGAAAGTGGTTTGGATGAATGGTTGACCAAAGTTAGAGAGTTGATTACAACAGAAGATGCCTCGGCACTGGATTTTATTAATAACTTTAAGCTGAACTTGTTTTCAGATGAAATATTTGTGTTTACACCTAAAGGCGAAATGATCTCGATGCCAACGGGTTCAACCGCACTTGATTTTGCTTATAACATTCATACTGAATTGGGTAATCATTGTATTGGCGCTAATGTAAACCACAAGCTTGTACAACTTGATCACCCGCTAAAAACCGGCGATCAGGTTGAAATTATTACTTCACGTGTGCAGCTTCCCAAGGAAGAGTGGTTTGACTTTGTGGTGACAGCACGTGCCAAATCACGCCTTAAAGAAGGAATTCGCGAATACCGAAAAGGTTTCAGAGATCAAGGTCGCGAAAAGCTGGATAATTATTTTAAGCAATTAAAGCTGGAACCTATTAAAGCTAATATCAGCAGGATAATTGAACATGAAGAACTGAGTGGTTTGGTCGATTTATACTACTATATTGCTACCGATAAAATCAATTTCCAGCGCATAAAGGCAGTTTTTAAAGAAAAAGCAACAGGTGGTATCATGCGATACCTGGCCAATCCATTTAGCTGGTCCAAAGCAACAAGCGCTGAAACAGATGATTCAAAAAGCGCTGTAAAATTAATGCCTCCGTTGATAAAAGACCAAACCAGCGAATTTAGTTATACCGTATCACGTTGTTGTAATCCTATTCCCGGCGATGAAGTGGTGGCGCTGGTTTTTCCTAATGAACCCATGCATATTCATCGCATAAATTGCCCGAAAGCCAAGAATCTGATGTCTCAATTTGGCAATAATATCGTAAAAGCAAAATGGAAGCAGAAGGAAGATATTGCTTTTCTGGCAGGGCTTCGAATTATAGGAATAGACAGCGTTGGTTTTATTCAGCGTTTCACAGAGGTTGTCTCCAGTCAGCTTAACCTAAATATTCGTTCCCTGCAGCTCGAAAGCAGTAAAGGGGTGGTTGAAGCTACAGTTACCATTTATGTGCATAATGCACAAAATTTGAAAGATCTGATAGAGAAGCTTAAAAAAGTGAAGGAGATAAAAAAAGTAACCCGTCTTGATAGAATCGATGATCTTAAAGCCTAACTAGCATTATATCAGGGTTATATACTCATCCCTTAAGTTTTTATTTAAATTCATTCTAATTAGAATATAAAATTATTGTAATTTTACGCTTTAAACACGGCTTACACAGTATTCTTATGGTAATGAAAGAAAATATGAACGATACCTTTGAGACCGTAAAAAAGATTTTCACAGATTATCTTGAGCAAAGGGGGCATCGAAAAACCCCTGAGCGTTACACGATTCTTAAAGAGATTTATGCAACTGAAGGTCATTTTGATATAGAAACGCTGTATATCAGAATGAAAAATAATAAGTACCGTGTAAGCAGAGCTACACTTTATAATACCATTGAATTGCTGCTTGACTGTAACTTGGTTACTAAGCACCAGTTCGGGAATAATTGTGCACAATTTGAAAGGTCGTTCAAGTTCAGACAGCATGATCACTTCGTTGATGTAGCTGACGGAACTGTGCTCGAATATTGCGACCCACGCTTGCAGGAAATCCAAAAGTCAGTAGAGGAATTGCTAGGTGTTGAAATTACCCATCATTCGCTTACTTTTTTTGGAAAAATAAAAAACAAGCAGGAAAAAAATCAGGACGCCTAACAATTTCCCTGCTAAATTGCCAACACCAAGCCATTTGTAACATTCGAAAACGGTGGGCAGTTTATTCAGTCTTATCCATAGTTTTTACTTAAATATACCTTAACTTTGTCCACTGGTTCTGAGCTTCAGTTGGCATGTTGTATATTTTTTACTTTGATGAGGCTCTGTCAAAAAAGTATTTCTTTTAATAAATATTACCAGTAATGAAAATTGATGTGCTATTGGGGCTCCAATGGGGCGATGAAGGAAAAGGGAAAATCGTTGATGTGCTAAGCCCGAAGTATGATGTTGTTGCCCGTTTTCAGGGCGGACCAAATGCAGGCCATACCATAGAATTTGATGGTAAGAAATTTGTGCTGCACACCATACCTTCCGGTGTTTTTAATCCGGGATGTTTAAACCTGATTGGCAATGGGGTGATTATTGACCCATTGATTTTGCAAAGCGAGATTAAAAAACTCAATCATAGTGGCATTGATATTACCAAAAATCTTTTTATTTCCCGTAAAGCACATCTTATTTTACCCACGCATCGCTTGGTAGATGCCGCTCAGGAAGCAGCTAAGGGTGCTGAAAAAATCGGATCAACCTTAAAAGGAATTGGCCCCACTTATACTGATAAGTCGGCACGAAATGGAATACGTATTGGTGATAGCTGTTTGGACGACTTCCAGAAGCGATACCAGACCCAGCGCGAACGACACCTGAAACTCGTGAGCAGTCTTGGCTTTGATTATACTGACTATGCTATCGATGGTCGTGATTTTGCTGCTTATGAAACAGAATGGTTTGAGGCTCTCGAAGGCATTAAAAAGCTCCAATTGGTTGACAGCGAATATTTTATTAATGAACAGCTAGTCGCCGGCAAACGAATTTTAGCAGAAGGTGCTCAGGGAACTTTATTGGATGTTGATTTTGGAAGCTATCCTTTTGTAACATCTTCTAATACAACGGCTGCCGGTGTTTGCTCGGGTTTGGGTGTAGCTCCCGGCGCAATAGGCAAGGTATATGGAATTTTCAAGGCTTACTGCACGCGTGTTGGAAGCGGTCCCTTCACTACCGAGCTCTTTGATCAGGAGGGTGAATTGATGCGCAAGCAAGGTAACGAGTTTGGCTCTACAACAGGCAGACCGCGCCGTTGCGGATGGCTCGATCTTCCAGCTTTGCGCTATGCCGTAATGCTAAACGGCGTGTCGGAACTAATCATGATGAAAGCCGATGTGATGGATACTTTCAAAACGATAAAAGTTGCGACAGCTTATCGCTATAAAGGTGAAGAAATTACGCATCTGCCTTTTGATGCAAGCACACAAAACCTGGAGCCTGTGTTTCATGAATTAAAAGGCTGGAATACGTCCATTGAGCAAATCCGTGCCGAGGAAGATATGCCAGCAGCGCTCATTGATTATATCAGCTTTATCGAAGACTATGTGCAGGTTCCTGTCCGAATTGTTTCAACGGGTCCCGATCGCATTCAATTGATCAATAGGAGCGTGTAGTATTAATACATTTACATAAAAAAAAGGAAAGTCAACTGAATGGCTTTCCTTTTTTTTCTGTGCTAAACTTCCTGTTCGAGAGCGCACAATTAATCATTTTAAAGCAGGAAAATTTTTAAAGTTTTCTGGAAACTTCTTTTTCAGTATATCCTTCAATGATATCACCTACTTTAATATCATTAAAGTTGTCAATATTTAATCCGCACTCATAGCCAGCCGAAACCTCTTTCACATCATCCTTGAAGCGTTTCAGAGATCCAAGTGTGCCGGTATAAATTACAATACCATCACGAATAATTCTGATTTTTGAGTTTCTGGTGATTTTTCCATCGAGCACCATACAGCCTGCAATGGTTCCAACTTTAGTGATCTTAAAGACTTCTCTGATTTCAATATTACTTGTAATTACCTCTTCAATATCAGGAGCTAACATACCTTCGATAGCGGCCTTAATTTCCTCAATCGCCTGATAGATGATGGAGTACAATCTGATATCAATCTCTTCATTTTCGGCAAGTTTGCGTGCCTGCAATGTAGGACGAACCTGGAATCCAATGACAATAGCATTGGAAGCAGAAGCAAGCATAATATCCGACTCGCTGATGGCGCCAACGGATTTGTGTATAACATTCACCTGAACTTCTTCTGTTGATAATTTCAGCATTGAATCCGACAAAGCTTCAACAGAACCATCCACATCACCTTTAACGATTAGGTTCAATTCTTTAAAGTCTCCAATTGCAATACGACGTCCAATTTCGTCGAGTGTGATATGCTTTTGAGTACGCAAGCCTTGTTCGCGTTGCAGCTGCTGACGTTTTAAAGCAATATTTTTTGCTTCACGTTCATCCTGCATCACATTAAAAGTGTCGCCTGCCTGAGGTGCACCATTCAATCCCAAGAGCAAAAGGGGAGTCGAAGGGCCAGCTTCTTTGCTTGACTGATTTCGCTCATTGAACATGGCTTTTACTTTTCCATAAGTAGCTCCGGCCAATACAATATCTCCAACGCGCATTGTGCCATCCTGAACCAACACCTTGGCAACATAACCCCGGCCTTTATCCAGTGACGACTCAATAATTGTTCCTTTAGCGTGTTTAACAGGATTACCTTTCAACTCAAGAATCTCTGATTCGAGGAGAACTTTTTCCAATAAGGACTCAATTCCCTGTCCGGTTTTAGCCGAAATTTCCTGAGTTTGAAACTTCCCTCCCCATTCTTCAACCAAAACATTCATATTGGCAAGCTGTTCACGCAGCTTATCAGCATTGGCGGTAGGCCTGTCCATTTTATTAAAAGCAAATACAATAGGAACGCCGGCAGCCTGTGCATGATTGATAGCTTCTATAGTTTGAGGCATCACACTGTCATCAGCAGCAATAACTACAATGGCGACATCTGTTATTTTTGCTCCACGCGCACGCATTGCTGTAAAGGCTTCGTGACCAGGCGTATCGAGGAAAGTAACTTTTCTGCCACTTTCAGTAAAAACTTCGTATGCACCGATATGCTGCGTAATTCCGCCTGCTTCTCCTGATATTACATTGGCTTTACGGATAAAGTCGAGCAACAAAGTTTTACCATGATCTACGTGACCCATTACAGTAACAATTGGAGCCCTTTCGATCAGGTCTTCAGGATTGTCGATGTCTTCAGATTCTGCCAATGCTTCCTGAACGTCAGCACTGATAAACTCAAGCTGATAGCCGAATTCCTCGGCCACAAGTGTTAATGTTTCAGCATCAAGCCTTTGGTTGATGGAAACAAACATACCTAGGCTCATACAGGTGGCAATTACCTGTGTTACAGGAATATTCATCATGGTTGCAAGCTCGTTGGCTGTAACAAACTCTGTAACTTTGAGGGTGGACTTATCCTTTTCCTGTTGTGCCATTTCTTCTAAATGAGAAGAAGACACCTGATCGCGCTTTTGCCTGCGATGTTTTGAGGCTTTCGATTTCCCCGTGGGGGTTAGGCGGGCAAGCGTTTCTTTGATCTGACGCTGGATTTCTTCATCTGTCAGCTCTTTTTTCTCATCTCTTCTTACAGGTTTGCCTCCTTTTTTGGCCTGATCTTTTCCCTTAAGCGTTGGTTTAATATTCGGACGTCCTTCTCCGCCAACACCTTCAGCAGGTTTTGGCTTAATTCTTTTGCGTTTCTTTTTCTTCTGACTGGCCGAAAGTTTATCTTCGGAGGAAGAAGCAACAGGTTTTGGCTTTGGTTTGCGGGCTTGAGGCAGTTCGATTTTATCCAGAATTTTAGGCCCTTCAAGTCTGCGAACTTCTGTGGGCATAAAATTACTTGGCCTTAGCTGTTCAGCCGGTTTTGAAACTTGTTCAGGGGCAACCTCTTCTGCTTCCTGACTTTTTGTAGGAAGCTCATCAGCAGCTTTTACTGGTTTTTGCTCTTTTGGAGGAGCAGCTGCAGCAGGCTTTTTCTCTGTACGTGTCCCTTTTTCTTTCAGACGTTTATCGTCGGCTTCTTTTTTCTTTTGCGCCTTTGTTTTGCGATCCGGTTTGGTTCGCATATTCATGGATGAAAGATCTATCTTTCCTAAAATCTTTAGCTCACCATCTTTGGGTTGCAATGGAGCTTCACGAGTAGTCGGTTGCTCTGCACCTGTTTCTTCTTCTTCAGTGTCATCCTGTTGCTCTGGAACATCCTTGTTAACAACCTCCTCCTCAGGTACTTCAGCATCTTTCTGTGTGGGTTTTGTTTCGGGTAACTCTTCGGGCTGTTCCTCAGTTTGCTCCTCAGTTTGCTCCTCAGGTTTCACTTCTGGCTTCTCTTTGGGCTGCTCTTTGGGCTTCTCTTTGGGTACATCAGGCTTTTTCTCTTCCGGAACTTCCTGTGTAGCTTTTGCTTGTTCTTCGGGTTTTTGTTCTGCTGGAGGCGCCGGCGTTTGAGCCTGCGGAGGCTCAACTGCTTCTACTTCTTCTATTTGTTTGGGTTCCTCTTTCTGAGGCACTTCTTTTTTGGGCTCCTCGGTCTTTTTAACTGTTTCCGGCTTTTCTGCTGGTTTCACCGTTTCCTTAGGAGCAGCAGGCTCAGGCTTTTCTTTCTCTTTCGGAGGTTTGTTCTGAATGGTTTCCTTGAAGCCTCCGGAAACATTTTTGATAATCAATTCCTCGGTATCAAACTCGTCTTCCTCGTCTTCTTCGTATTGATCATTCACTACTTCGCTGGCAGTAATGGTTTTACGACCCGAGTATTCGATGCCCAGCTTTTTGGAGACCTCCTTGACTTGTTTCTCGGATTGATACTCTTTGATAAGGAGATCATACATCTCGGGACTGAGTTTGGTATTCGGGTTAGGATCAACCTGGTGTCCTTTTTTCGACAGGAATTCTACAATAGTAGATGTTCCCACGTTAAATTCCCGGGCTGCTTTGCTCAGACGTACAGATGATTTGGAACCTTCGGACATATTCAAGCTTTCGGATTTTGAGTGATTTATTGAATTTGCAAAAGTAGGGATTTTATTCGAACTCTGCTTTAAGAATGCGCACTACCTCTTGTACTGTTTCCATTTCCAGATCTGCTCTGGAAGCAATTTCTTCCGGACTCAGTGCAAGAACACTTTTGGCGGTGTCGCAGCCGATATCATGCAGTTGGTCGATGACCCATTTTTCGATTTCGTCAGCGAATTCGAGCAAGTCAACATCTTCCGAATCAACATCAGAGTCGCGGTAAACGTCTATTTCGTAGCCAGTAAGCCGGCCCGCCAGTTTAATATTAAAACCACCTTTACCAATTGCGAGGCTTACCTGATCGGGTTTCATAAAAACTTCAGCACGCTTGTTGGTTTCATCAAGCTGTATGGAAGTGATTTTTGCCGGGCTAAGCGAACGACTGATAAAGAGTGTCGGGTTAGTGGTGTAATTGATTACGTCGATATTTTCGTTGCGCAATTCGCGTACGATACCGTGAATACGCGAACCCTTCATGCCTACGCAGGCGCCAACGGGATCGATACGGTCATCATAAGATTCCACAGCAATTTTTGCACGTTGACCTGGCTCACGAACGATGCGCCGAATGGTGATAAGTCCATCATAAACCTCAGGAACTTCGCCTTCAAACAAACGCTGAAGGAAAATTTCAGAAGTGCGCGAAAGGATAATATAAGGTGTACCGTTGCGCATTTCAACTTTTAAAACTACGGCACGCAAAGTGTCACCTTTTTTGTAAAAATCGGTCGAAATCATTTCTCCCTTGGGCAAAATTAATTCAATGCCTTCATCATCAAGAACCAAGATCTCTCTCCTCCAGGCCTGGTAAACTTCACCAGTGATGATTTCGCCAACTTTTTCTTTGTATTTCTGATAGACGTTATCTTTTTCATATTCCAATATCTTGGAGACAAGATTTTGCCTTATCGAAAGAATTTCGCGACGACCAAAATCCATTATTTTAATGGGTTCCGAAACTTCTTCGCCCACTTCAAAATCGGGTTCTATTTTTACAGCCTGTGAAAGCGCAATTTGGGTGGATGGATCTTCAACGTCATCATCTTCAACGATTTCTCTGTTATGCCATATCTCTAAGTCACCTTTGTCAATATTGACAATGACATCAAAATTTTCGTCAGAACCATACTTTTTGATGAGCATAGACCGGAAAACATCTTCCAAAATGCGCATCATCATTTCGCGGTCGATGTTTTTAAACTCTTTAAACTCTGAAAAACTTTCTACCAGATTGATATTGTCCATGGTATTGTAATCTATATGTTGATGAATTTGTTAATGAAAATCAATGACTTCTTTTATTTCTTCTATTTGATCTAATGGAATCGTAAAGGTATCACCTTTTACCTCTTTTTTGAGCTTATTGTATTGTTTTACAATACGTTCTTCAATTTGAATTTCTTTTTCGTCTGCGGCAATCAGTACTCCTTTTTTTATTTCGTCCTCAGCAGTTTTAACACTTACCTTGCGTCCTATGGCCTTTTTGTATTGCCGTAGCAATTGCAAAGGCTGATCGAGTCCGGCAGAAGAAACCCGTAATTCAAAATCTTCTTCGTCCCTGTCCAGGTTTTGTTCGATATAGCGGCTCAACTCCACGCAATGATCAATTGTAACGGCCGAGTCAGCATCCATAAAAATCATAATGCGGTTGTCGGGCTTAACAAGCACATCAACCACAAAACGATCCGTACCCTCGAGTAAATCTTCAGCCAACTGAATAATTTCTTCTTTACGTATCATTATTTCGTTTTACTATAAAAAGAGGGGACATGCGCCCCCTCACAAATTCTTTCCCTATCTCAAATCCACTACAAAAGTAGTTTTTTCTTGCTTCTCAACTGAAGTTAAAAAAATATATTTTCAGTTGTAGAATTCCTGAGGCTGAATACTTTACTTTTAGTTTTAAGTTTTTTCAGAGCCAACAAAAAAACCTGTTACTAAAAAGTAGCAGGCTTTCCTGAACGTGTTGTCCGACAAGGATTCGAACCTTGACTAACAGAACCAAAATCTGTAGTGCTACCATTACACCATCGGACAATACCGTGCAAAACGGACTGCAAAAGTAGAAAAATTTTGGATTGTTCAAAAAAAATGATTGGAATTTTAGTTTTTTTGTACGCATTAATAAATGATGAAGCCCTGTTTCAGGCGATAATAACATTTCTGATAGCTATTCTAAGTTACTGCGTTTTGAGGATTTTGTGCTGACGAAATGCAGTAAAAGCTGTTAAAAAAACTAAACATGCTTTTTTTCTACAGCGAATATTGCTGTAATTATGTACTTTCGCTTGGTGAAAAATGGTAACCTCAAAAAATTCCAAAAACAATGAATTTTAATAAGTTGAACAACCTTGTAGGCTGGTTGGTATTTCTGATCGCTACTGTGGTTTATTTTCTTACCCTTGAGCCGACTGCAAGTTGGTGGGAT
Source organism: Bacteroidota bacterium (assembly GCA_018830105.1). Taxonomy (GTDB): domain Bacteria; phylum Bacteroidota; class Bacteroidia; order Bacteroidales; family F082; genus UBA5536. Next base: position 231,860 of record JAHJTC010000024.1, on the reverse strand, counting down.
TGTGGCGAATACATAGCAACGGCCTATAAGCTTCAGGTTGGGCATCCTCCGGGGGCTCCGCTCTTTCAAATGATTGGCAGGTTTTTTACCTTGTTTGCTTTTGGCGATGAAACCCGCGTCGCGCTTATGATGAATGCCATGTCGGCACTTTCTAGTAGTTTCACCATTTTATTTCTATTTTGGACCATCAGCATGCTGGCCCGCAAAATGATGATGCAAGGTGATGCTGCTTCTTCAAAAGCCAACCAATACGCTGTATTAGGTGCAGCAGCCGTTGGAGCGCTTGCTTATACCTTTAGCGATTCATTTTGGTTTTCAGCTGTTGAAGGTGAGGTGTATGCCATGTCTTCTTTCTTTACAGCGGTTACGTTTTGGGCTATTCTGAAGTGGGAACGCGTAGCCGATGAACCGCACAATTACCGTTGGCTGCTATTTATTGCCTACCTTATCGGTCTCTCGATTGGCGTGCACATGCTCAATCTGCTGGCGATTCCGGCAATTATTTATGTGTTTTATTTTAAAAATTACAAACCTAATGCCAAGGGTTTTGTCATTGCCGGACTAATTTCCTTGTTTATTCTTGGTTTTATAATGAGTATCATTATCCCGCTTATCGTGCAATTGGCCGGTAATTTTGAGTTGTTATTTGTAAATGGAATTGGACTGCCTTTCTCCTCCGGAACCTTGATTTACTTTTTATTACTGATCGGAGGAATTGTTTTCGGGCTTTATTATTCCGGCAAAAAAGGCAAGGTGGTGCTCAATACGGCCATACTATCATTGATGTTTATTCTTATTGGATATTCCTCTTTCTTTTTGCTGGTGATCAGGGCAAATGCCAATACACCAATCAACGAGAATAATCCTGATAATGCCATTACAATGTTGTCATACCTGAACAGGGAGCAATATGGCGACTGGCCGATACTTTATGGTCAGTATTACAATGCGCCCGTGGTAGATTATGGCGATGGCAAACCCATATATATCAAAGATGAAAGTAAAGGGGAATATGTTGTTACCGATAAACGGAGTGGTACCCAACCAGTTTTTGATGAACGCTTTACAACCCTGTTCCCACGTATGTGGAGCAATCAAAAACCCAGCCATATCAGCGCTTACCAGCAAGTGGCAGGCAGGGGAGCAATTCCAATCAGGGTTACCAAACCTGATGGAACAGCCGAAGTGCTCTATAGACCCACTTTTGGACAAAACCTGAAATTCTTTTTAGATTATCAGATTTCTCATATGTACCTGCGTTATTTCTTCTGGAACTTTGTCGGACGACAAAATGATATTGAGAGTCAGGGAGAAATAGAGCATGGAAACTGGATTAGTGGCATTAATTTTATCGATGCGATAAGGTTGGGTGATCAGTCTGATTTGCCAAAAAGCATGGAAAATCCTGCACGCGCAAGATTTTATTTCCTGCCTTTACTTTTGGGTTTAGTGGGATTACTATACCATGTGAGCAAGCATCCGCATGATAGCTGGGTCGTTTTTTTACTGTTTGTTATGACGGGATTTGCTATTATTGTTTACCTTAATCAAACGCCCTATCAACCGCGTGAACGAGATTATGCTTATGCCGGCTCGTTTTACGCTTTCGCAATATGGATAGGCCTTGGGGTGCTCTTTTTATATGAACTCTTTACCTCTTTTATCAAGAATAAAAAAATGGCTGCCATTATCGTGAGCCTGGTTTCATTGTTGTTAGTTCCTGCCATCATGGCCAAAGAAGGCTGGGAAGGTCACGATCGTTCAGGAAAAACTCCGGCCCGTGATTTTGCGATGAATTATATGGCCCAATGCCAACCTAATTCGGTGTTGTTTACCAATGGCGATAACGACACCTTCCCACTTTGGTATGTGCAGGAAGTTGAGGGCTTTAGAACAGATATGCGGGTGGTCAATTATATGTTGTCCTCGGGCGACTGGTATGTGCATCAATTGGGAAAAAAAGTTTATGAATCTGAGAAATTGCCGCTTACTTTAAAACCCGATCAGTATAACAAAGGCGTGAATGATTATGTACCAGTTGTAGAACGGGTTCAGGGAAGAAGAGAACTGAAGGAAGTCATTGATTTTATCGCCAATGAAAGCACGCAAACCCAATTGCCATTGCAATCCGGCGACCGCATAAACTATGTTCCTACCAGAAAGCTCAGACTCACAATTGATAAAGAGGCAGTAATAAAAAGTGGAACAGTTCCTGAAAGCATGCACCACCTTATCGTGGACGAAATAACTTGGGACATCAGCCAAAGTGCATTGTATAAAAATGACCTGATGTTACTCGATTTTATCGCTACGAATAACTGGGAACGGCCCATTTATTTTGCCAATCCTAACAGTGTTAGCAAAGTGTTTAATGTTGATGAATACTGCCATATGGAAGGCGTGGTTTATCGCTTTATGCCAGTAAAAGCTACAGAATATTACAGAAATTTGGGAGGAGTTTATACCGAAGGTTCTTATGATTTATTGGTTAACAAGGCAAAATGGGGCAATTTGAATGATCCTGATGTTACGGTTGATCGCGAAAGTTATCGGAACTCGAGCATGGCCAAACAAAGTTATATGCGTCTGGCACAGGCATTACTCAACGAAGGAAAGGCTGACTCAGCGGTGATGGTGCTCGACAAAAGTCTTGAGTTCTTTCCGAATGAAAAATTTGTTTTCGATTACTATATGCTACCCTGGGCCGAAATTTATTTCGAGGCAGGAGCAAGAGAAAAAGCCATCACAACAGTTCGCATGCTTTCGGAACGTTATCTGGAAGACTTGGCATATTATGCAGGATTGTCGGATCATTTTGCTTCCCGCTACGATCAGTCGAGTCAGGAAGCTTTAGCCGTACTACAAAGGCTATCGCAAATGGCTTCGGAATATGGCGAGGACGAGCTTGCAGGCGAATTGGATGAGGTATTAATGCAACAAATGCAATTGATGGGATTTAGATAGAGATTCCTGATTTATAAAAAAAACCTGTCAGTTTAGCACGCTGACAGGTTTTTTTATCATTAATTTGGGATGCAATAATTGAGCAAGCTCCTTGCGAGACGCGCTATTTCTGGCGCTTCTTCCATCCGTTATACCAAATATAAATGCCGCCAATGACAAAGGGGATACTCAAGATTTGTCCCATATTGAGTGCCATTGAGGCTTCAAACCCAACTTGAGGTTCCTTAAGAAACTCGATAAAGAAGCGTGAACCAAAAATAGCTATCAGGAAAATTCCGAAGATATAACCGGGCTGTTTGATTCCCATATCATATTTGAAAAAACTACGGAGAAGGAAGAAGAATGTAGCCAGATAAACCAGCCCTTCATAGATTTGAGTCGGGTGACGGGGATCGGCACGTAAAGCAGGATCAGCTGAACGCACAAACTGAAACCCCCAGGGTAAATCAGTGATATGGCCAAAAATCTCAGAATTCATGAGATTTCCCATGCGAATAAAAAAACCTGCAAGCGCCACTACAATGACAACCCTGTCGAGTGTCCAAATAATTGTTTTTTGGTTTTTGCGCGAGAAAAAGTAAAGCGCGATGATGATCCCAACAGCAGCTCCGTGGCTGGCAAGTCCGCCTTCCCAAACCTTTAGAATATCGAGCGGATTGGCCAGGTAATAATCGGGTTCGTAAAACAGACAATGCCCAAGTCGTGCGCCTACAACGGTAGCAACAATCATATAAGTTGAAAGCTCGTCGAGCACTTTAATGCCAATGTTTTCGCGTTTCAACACCTTTTCCATAATGTAGTATCCCACTACAAAAGAGGCAGCAAAGAGAGCGCCATACCATCGAACACCGCGTTCGCCCAACAATGGAATCCAATCCGGAAAACTAAATATCTCGGGGGAAACATCCCAAACAATGAATTGTAAGATCATCTGATTTTTTTTACAAAAGTAGGGATTTCCTCAAATCAACACCTTTGCAATTGTTTGGGCTATAAAAGGGGCAAGCGATTAGGCTATTGAAAGAAATATTACAGGCGCTGAAATTCGATGATTGGGAAGCCTTTAACCCCTTGCCGGTTATAAAATCCAACAAAACGTAATTTGAAATACTGATTCAAATTATTTTGAATGATGTAATTGTTTTCGGGCTTTACTACATAATTTACTACACCACTTTCCACATCACCCACCACATCTTTCCAGTTGTAGCCAATACGATCGACCTGTGTTGTATAGCTCATGTTTGTTGCGCTTACCAAATCAATTTCCTCAAAACTCATGCTGTTGTCAAATGCTACTTTGGTTTCATTTGGGTTAAGTAAAACTCCTGTGACAAGGTAAGGATAAGGTTCGCCGGTATTTGTAAAAAGTAAGGTCGTATATTGGGTAAACAGCAAATCATAAGCGCTTTGGGCTGGTTCAGGCTGTATCTGAGTTCCTTCGTCCTGAAATGAAAAATAAACTTTATTGAAGCCGGCTTTTTTCTCAATACGCGCCTGCTTGATATCACTGCTATTCAAATTGGAATAACTGATGTAATAGGTGCCTGCAAATAAACTGTCGAAGGTAATTTTTTTGAAGCCAAGCACATTTCCTGCCTCATCATAGCCTCTGTCGATCACATACACCAAATTGGTATAAAGGGTATCTGCTCCCTGAATTTCAAACCAATTTCCAACTGCTGTTGAGTCAGGATTTCCGCTCGAAGGATCATATTGCATATCGAGTCCTGCAGTTGAATTTACTGCTTCAAAATTTGTTTCATCAGATTTCCCTGCCAACATAAAATTAGCGGTATTTAGCCAAATACGTGAGCCATCTTCTGAGGCGTCGAAAGCCAGGTCAAAGCTTTTTTTATCATTGAAACTTACTGTTGCAGCCGTATTTAAGTCGTAATATACTTGATTTACATAAAGTTGTACAGCTCCATTTTCAGTGATTTTGGACATCGCAATGGTGTCAGTAATACGCTCGCCCCGGTCGTAAGGTGTTACGCGTTCATCATCTTTAAAACATCCTGTGAGCAGCACAGAAATTGACAATAACACAAGCAGCAGTTTGATTTTTTGCATTGACTAGAATTTTTTGAGTGAAATATTCATTCTCACAAAATAGGTGCGACCCCAGCCAACAGGACTGGAAACACCGCCTCCGCTATGAATTCCACCATTTCCGGTATCTCCTGTAACATTAATATTTGTGTTGTCAAAAATGTTTTTAGCTCCAATTTGCATCGTCAGTCTGTTTTTCCAAAACTGCTTGCTTATGCTGAGATCCATAGTGTGATAGCCTGAAACGATGGTTTTAAAGATCTGATCCTGCTCGCCTATAAAGACTTCGGGGTAAGCACCATTGTATTTATAGTACAAATTAAAGCGTAAATCAGTGCGCTGCCAAAGGTAGTTAAGCTGAGTGATGACATCGGTTGAATAGATCATCTCATTATCATCCAACTGACTGAAAACCTGTTTTCTGCCTGTTTGACCCACTCCAAGTTTTATTTCCAGCCAGGGATAAACCCTGTTGTTGAAATTGAGCTGATAACCCTGAGTAATTGTGTTGTCCACATTGATATAGGTGTATAATGAAGACTCCGTATCAAGCGCTGCAAGGCTGATACTGTTGTCGATATTGTTGTAGAAAACATTGAGCTCGGCGCCATAATCGTAGCTGTCTTTTTCGTGATGATAGCGTAATGACAGGTTAATATTTTGTGAATGCTCGGCTTTCAGATTTTCGTTTCCACGGATGTTGTGATTTACGTCAACAAATTCGAGGTAAAGTTCTTTTAGTGAAGGTGCCCGAAATCCTTTGGCATAGGATGCCCGAAAACTTGTTTCAGTGCCGAGATCATATTTAACATTCAGCGAATAAACCAAAGGAGCTTTATATTTTGTGTTGTAGCTATAACGCAGGCCGGGTTGCAGCATCAATCTTACTGAAGGTTTCAGCTTAACACTCAAAAAAGCTGCATAATCTCCCAGGTTTTGTTCTTGATTCAGAATACGCTTACCACTGCCACTTTCGTGGTTCAGGTCGATACCCAGCTGATAGTTGAAAGGGCTGTTTTCGGTGCTTTTACTGAATTCGGCCCTGAGCAGGTATTGCTGAAACTTTGAGGTGTCCTGATCATCAGAATCAAGCGTTAGTTGTTTGTCGAGGGTGGTTAAATCAATGAAATAGTTATTCTTAATTCGGTTGTAATAGGCATAGGAAGCAAGCACCTTCAGGTAACGATCTTTGAAAAGTCTTGTGTTGATGTCAGTTTTTGTTGTTAAACGATTTGTGATGAAATGGTTATCAAAAGCTGTCTCGTAATAGGTAGGCAACAGATTGCCTTTGTCGATCAACATTTCATTAAAATAGGATGCTGAAAGCCTTGCCTTTAGCTCTTTATGTGCATACTGCATGCTGGCATCGGCATTGTATTGCCTTTTGGGTTTCCATCGTTTTGATCGGCTGCTATCGATTGTGCTGTAGCCGCCAAAAAAGTTTCGTGCAGCTGCAACAGAACCACTCCATCTTCCCTTTTTAGCAGAAGCATCGGCACTGAAATTATACACGCCAACCGATTCCACATAGGCAGTGGCATTGGTTTGGTAAGTGGTGTAATTATGTTCTTTGGTAATGATATTAATTACACCGGCCAAGGCATTGCTGCCATAAATGACAGACATGGGACCCTCGATTATTTCAATATGAGCCACATTATATAGGTTGAGCTGATCCAGATCGATATTGCCATTCATACGACCAATCACAGGAACACCATCCACTAAAAATTTGATATGCTCGCCTCCGAGACCCTGCAAGGTTATTTTTGATCCAAGAGCCCCATCATTTGATGAGCGGATGTTGAGTTCGCCTGCCATCAGTTCGCTCAAATTGTTTGAAGCGCGCTGATCAATTTGTTTGGCACCAATAACTTTTACGCGAAAAATTGATTTATCAACCGCCTGCGGTGTAAATTGACCTGTAACAACCACTTCGTCAATGTTATAGGTTAGTGGTTTTAGTTGCACCTTAACTGATTTTCCGGGCAAAATAGTGTCAGCGTAAACTTGATAACCTACATAACTTATTCTAAAAATCCCTTGCTCATTCAAAGGGTTTTCTACAAATCCATCAATACTGCTGATGCCTGAAACTGACTGCCGCCCACTAAGTGGCTCGAACAAAACATGTGCAAAAGCGATTGCCTCACCATTGCGGCTGTCCACAATACTAATGCCTGCTTTTTGGCTGTATCCCTGGAGGAAACAGCCAAAAAGTAAGGCAAAAGTGAAAAGATTTGTTAAGCTTTTGATCATCAATTATCGAATCATTAACTTATCTGTAAATGTTTGACCTTCGGTTTGTATGCGAATCAGGTAGAGCCCGCTTTGCAAGTTATCAAAGCGAATATCCAACATCCCGTTTGCTACCGGCTGTTGTGTTTGATATACTATCCGGCCTGAGAGGTCGAACAATTGCAGCTCTGCCATAGCAGATATTTGATTGTTCAATGTAATACGGACATGATCTTTTGCAGGGTTTGGAAAAACTGCGATCGAATTGTCAATGGTTGAATTCTCGTCAACGGAAACCAATGAAATCAGCTCTTTCGTAAATATTGTCTTTCCTTCACTTTGTCCGCTGAAATAGGTGGGCACAAATTTATAGACATTGCCGGATAATGCTTGTACAAAAAAGACCGTGGAATCTTCAATAACGTAAGAAAAAGAATTCATATCAAAGTATTTCCAGTTGTGGCCAATCACTGTTTTAGCATCATCCATTGGTTTTGCTGTCCAGTCTGTAAAGCTTTCATCAACAGGATAGTTTTTGTTAGCAGCAACGCCAACATTATTTAGCACCCCAACTACCGTATAGGGCGAAGGATTGCCTTCGTTGTCGAATACGGTTGTAACATAACGCGTGAAAATAATATCCCAGCTGTTTTTTAATGGCTCGCGGTCAATAATTGAACTGATTGATAAATTATAGTAAACAAACAATTTGTCTTCATAAGGTGTAGCATCCAGTACTTCAGTGTATTCATTTGTGCCATCAAGATTGGCATAAGTGAATGTATAAGTGTTGTTTACCGAATTTTTGCTTTCAATCCAAAGCTTTTTCTTAGCACCATTGGCCAGCGTAATGATATAAATGGAGTCTCCAACTACATCGTGCGAAACCATATTGTACATGCCCCAGCCATAATCGGGATGACCCATTGCATTGCGGTTAAATGCGCCATCTTCCCAGATAGAGTCTGAATTGTAAAGCCTTTTCCAGTCTGCCATTCCTGTGGTATCGATTGCATTCCAACTTGAAGTGTCACCATTTTCGTAAGTAACTAATTGTGTGCCAATGCCTCCGTTAGTGATGATGCCAGCGCTCCATCGATTGGCATAAAATGCGATGTCCCAGGTATTCCGCTCAGATGTTGCAATCACGCCATTTTCAAAACTATAGAAAACATCGCTGGCATAGCCACCTCCCATAGTCGTGCTGTCAGTTACAGGATTACTGATTGCAAGCGTTGAGGAGAACATTAATGCGAGTAAGAAAAATAAATTTAATTTCATGGTATATAATTTTATTTGAATTGAGAAATTGTTGATATTTCCAATCTTTGGTAATTCATTTGACATAGCCAAAGATAGTGCTCACAAATTGAGGTATTTATGAACAATGGAAAAGAAAAATTGTATTGAAAAATTTTTAACCCTGCAAAGGTGGCGCCCGCAGCGAACAGGAAAGGTTTAAGCGAAGTGCTTTGTACTGCGTTATCAGATGGAGCGGCAATAAGCGCTGCGAAACAAGTAAATGTTTATGTGCTGCTTGCTGTATTATGCCATCCTGAATAAAGTCAAGGCCTCTGTCCTGCTTGTCGGCAGGTTTATGTGGCTTAAAACTAATTGTTGAGCCGTCATCTTTAGATTTTGGCTTTGTAAATGGATTGTGGGTATCGAAAAAGTTGACACCAAAAATCACTTGCTGATGGTAAGTGATCAAATCTCCAATTACCATCCAGAAGATAGCGAATGCCATCAAAAGCTTGATAAATTTGGAAAACTTTTTCTGTGTCATTATTTTCAATTAAAGAATCAAACGCAAAAGTAGCTATAATTACGGTCTTACTTTGGGCAATTTGTTATTAAAAACAGCGCTTATATTTGATATGATTAGCCAATGCAATTGATCAAGATCAATTATTTATTTCCTAAGAAAACAGGAAAAGGCAAGCATTAATTAAAACTCTTTTTTAACTGATCGGTCCACTTTTTAATTCTGGCTTCTGATTTATCCGACTGATGGTGCTCATCAATAGCCAATCCAACTAACTTACCTTCTTTTTCGGCTAGTGAAAAATAATAATCATAGCCATCTTTTGGCCATTCGCCTACGACAATGGATTTCTCAGGCAAGCGGCAATATAAGGTTCCTAAGCCATCCACGAAGCTCTCAGGATATTCTTCCTGATCGCCCAATCCGAAGAGCGCTATTTTTTTTCCTTCGTAATTTACTTCATTGAGGCTGTCAATAAAATCTTCCCAATCATCCTGCATGTCGCCAATTCCCCATGCTGAAGTTCCAAAAATCAAATTTTCATACTGTTGAATGGTAGCTACATCCGATTTGCTTATATCATGCAGATGAGCATCTTTTCCAAGTGCTTTTTGGATTTTTTTAGCGATTGATTCTGTTGAACCTGAGGTAGATCCGTAAAATATGCCAACTGGTTTCATAATTATTTTATTGATTAAAGTCTTTTTTTGTGCTTAGCTTGGAGCGTTTAAAAAAAACGCCTATTGTTATTAAGATTAAATATTAATTTGCTGCAAATTTACTGTATAGTTTAACAATTACAAACGAAAAAGGTTTCACCCAAGAGCCTGAACGAATTGCAAACCTTTGCAGTGCGAGGGCTTGAATAGAATAAAACTGTAGCAGACTAAAAAAATCAAGATTGTTTGGTTCAAACTATTCGGTGCCTTGTATTTGTTCCATTTTAATATGTTGATTTAAAATGGCATAAACGGTGAGTCCGGAAACAGTTTTTATACCAAGTTTCCTGGTGATATTTTTCCGATGCGTCATTACGGTATGAGTGCTGATAAAGAGTCGTTCTGCAATTTCATTATTAGTGTTACCCAAAGCCACCAGTTTTAAAATTCCCAATTCCCTTTCGCTCAAGGTGTTACTTTCAGTTTCGTTTTGAGTTGTGCCGATCTGTTGCAATACTTTTTCCATGTTTTTGAGCAGTTCATGTTTTTCGGCATCAACAGAAAGCAAGCTGTCAAATTTGCTTTGCACTTGTGCAGAGGTGCTGTTCACAATTAAGCCTAAATAATAAGGATCGAAATTGTTTTCAGGATCCCTTGGCAGCGTGATGAGTTTTGGGGTCAGCATTGGGTTTAAAATCACAAGAGAGGGATGAATTTTATTGATCAGTTTTTCCAGATCATTAACAGGAGCGTCTATCTCTTCCATGCGGTAGGGATGTCCCAGGTTGCTAAGCAAGGTCTTGATGCCTTCACGGATTAAAAATGAAGGTTCGATAAGTAAAATACACAATCGGTTACGCATTGTACGATAATTTATTAAGACGTTCAGAAAGCAACTTTTCCATGTTTTCGACAATGGGAACCAAAATCAAATCCTCAATATGTCCATGATTATTCAGGTCGCGTTCCAGCTCAAAGATATCATGAAGAATTACGTGCAGCAATCGGTTGTTTTGCGAAGGAGGCAGGTACTTTATAATGATGTTTTTCAGGTCGAAAAGTTTTGCCTCAACATCATCGTGGTCTTCCTCATATTCATGAATGGAATATTTTTTCAGTGCCTTTAGTTCTTCAAGGCTGGCATTAACATTATTGAGGGTGTTTTCGAGCTTAATTACATAAGGGTACACACGCTGTTCTTCTTTATTGATATGGGTTGTGAGCTCTTGCTGGTAATTATCGAAGAAATCGTTGAGCAGCTTTTTATGCGTTGATTGCATGTTCTCATCATGCGTAATCTGATGAATATATTTGCCAATTTCAGGAATTTTAAACTCTAAATAGTAAGCATGGGTTTTTTGTAAATACTCAATGAGCATACTGGCTTTAAAACTTTGCAGGTGACGAACCGGAAAGTAAGAGGCATCGTGAAATGTGTTCACTATTTCCAGAAAAAAATCCACATTAACCTTATTATCCAAGCAAACAGTTTCAACGGATCTTTCGCCAAAACCCAGATGAATATCGAATCGGTTTAATACGGGTAGTAAATGGTGATTCAGGTGAATGACTTCAGCCATTTTCATGTCTTTATTAATGCGCATATGACGGTATTTTCTTAAGGGTCAATTTTATTTAAAAGCGTAGTTTTCCTCAAGTAATTCAAATTTTTCGAACTTTCTAAGCCAAGAAATCGGATAGTATAAATAAACACTATTTAGAATCATTTTACAAAAGTAGCCAATTTACAACGAATCGGTCCATTTATCCAAAAAATGAAATCCTGATTTATCATAAATACCAGAGCAGTTGGAATTAGGTGAATCATTGGTATTCAGTATTATATCGAGGTTGAAGTTGTCCTGTTGGATGCTTTTAAACCATTTTTTTTGGCTTAAATAGTGTGCAAGATACAGCTGTTCGGTTTGACCGGGAGTAGGAATAAGCCAGGCTGATTTTTCGAGGGCGATCAAATCCATGATGCTGGAATAACCTGCCCGAGCTACAATGATTTTTGATCTGCTTACCAGATCAATGAAAACATCGTCGCTGGCATGATTGTAAACGAACAGGTTTTTATTTTTCCAAAACGCTTTGTCGCTTTCATGCGGAAGTCCTCTCAGCATACACAGCTTAGCCGCTGATTCTGCACTCTGCGCAAAAATTTTCTGTTCCAGTAAACTGCGCTGTGGCTCAGGTCCTGAAAGCAGAAACAGCACATCAAAATCTTTGTTTTTTGTGGGTGTTGCAGGTACAGAAAAACGACTTAAAGGACCTATGTAAGTAGTATTTACTGAAGGAAATTCAGGAAAAGATAAATCTCCTGCCAGCTTGGGTTGTTCTAAATTATCCGGAATCCAGCAAGCGTTAAAACGCTTGATAAAGTGTAAATTAAACTGATCAACAAGGGGTTGCATAAATTTCAAGACTTTCGGCATTCGGATATGCAACTGATGCGTTATAAACACTGAAGGAACTTGTTTTGTCCAGGCGCCAAAGCGGTTGTCTGATAGGAGTCCGTCAATTTTTTTTTCTTTAATAAGCTTTTCAACAAATTGGTGATCCCTGTTGAAATGCCAGAGCGCTTTTGGAAGCATGCCCAGCATGTGCAAAACCTGAGAATTGCCAGCGCTATAGCTTGGAACAAAACCGGGAAACCGGATGAATTCAAGTTTTGGAAAGCTGTGCTTCAAAAAAGACAAGGCAGCTCTGTCGGCAGCTATGATCACCCGATGTCCGTTTTTTTGCAGGTGTTTGATGATGGGAACCAGCCGGCTGGCATGCCCCAAACCCCAGTCAAGCGGACAAACTAAGATGGTTTTTCTAATATTGGTCAAAGCTGCTTTTTGAGCAAAAGTACCTATTTTTTGATTGGATTTGAACGCGCTGAAATCTGTTGTTTACGTTTTTCTGTGAATTTATTTTTCATTTTTACGAAAATAAATCCCGCATTTTCTAGTATTTTTGGCCTCCCATGTCAGAACAGCTTTTATATCAGATTGGTTTGACCCTTATACCCGGCATTGGTGATGTGCTAGGGAAGAAACTTGTGGCTTATTGCGGGGGTCCGAAAGCGGTTTTTGAAGAAAGAAGAGCAGGCTTGGAGAAAATTCCCGGTATCGGAATGACTACCTTAAGAAGTATTTTGAGCCAAAAAGTGCTGAGTAGGGCAGAAGAAGAAATTGAATTTATTCAAAAAAACAATATCCAGGCATTGTTTTATCTCGACAGAGACTATCCAAAAAGGCTTCAGCATTGCGCTGACAGCCCGATGTTGTTGTACTATAGCGGCAAAGCTTCCCTCAACGAACAAAAAGTAATTGGAGTAGTCGGTACGCGCAATGCTTCGGAATACGGCAAGCGGCAGTGCGATCAACTTTTAGACGACCTAAAAAGTGAAAATATGCTGGTCGTTAGTGGATTGGCCTACGGTATTGATATTTGTGCACATCGGGCTGCGTTGAAGGTGGGGCTGCCAACTGTTGGTGTTCTTGGTCATGGTTTGGACAGGATTTATCCATTTACGCATAAAAGTGTGGCTTCCCGCATGCAAGAAAATGGCGGGTTACTCACTGAATTTATGAGCCAAACAATTCCCGACAGAGAAAATTTTCCGAAGCGTAACAGGATAGTGGCAGGAATGGTAGATGCGCTTATCGTTGTAGAATCGGCAAAAAAAGGAGGTGCCTTAATCACTGCAGATATTGCCAATTCTTATAATCGTGATGTATTTGCTTTTCCGGGTAGGGTAGGCGATACTTATAGCGAAGGCTGTAACTTTTTAATCAGAACCAACAAAGCAGCAATGATTGAAAGCTCCGTAAACCTGAAATATATGATGGGCTGGCAATCAGATAACAAGAAAAAAACACCCATGCAGACCCAGCTTTTCAGAGAATTCTCGGAGGAAGAGCAAAAAGTGATGGATGCTTTTAATGGCGAAAATCTTTGTGATTTAGATCAGCTGTTGATTCAATCCAATCTCACGGCCTCAAAACTTGCAGGAGTATTGCTGGGTCTTGAATTTGAAGGAATTTTAGTGGCCTTGCCCGGAAAGAGATACCAAAAAGCAAACTGATCTTACCTCTGTTTTATTTCGGGTTTCACATTACCTGCTTTTACCAGCAAGAGCATAGAAATTATAAAAATACCGATGCTGTAAAGAATCAAAATGGTGTCTTCTTTAGTGAGGAAAGCAAAATAATAAAAGCCCATAAAGAAGCTGGAAGCACCCAAACCTGTCATGGAATCAATAAGTCGATTTTTACGGTATTTACCCATTCCGGTAAAAAATCCCATAATGATACTAAATAACAAAGCTGCAACCGGTAAGGTGTAAAGATATAAGCTAACGGGAACATTGGAAAACATGCCAATAGTAAATAATGGAACTGCTAGTGTGCTGAATCCCAATGAAATCATGATTCCATACAAAATACCGTCAATTGGTCCTGTAAACCGTTTCATTTTAAGAAAAACAAATCGTAGCATTATAAAAATACCCAGCTGTGAGCCAAACCCAATAACAACAAAAGAATAAAAAACGCTTCTTTTTAAACTTTTCAGGGTATCATATCCGAAATAGCCTACTGCCAAATCGATGAGAACAAATATTAAAACAGAAAGCAAACCCAGGCCAAATGCCTGAATCAGGTATTTCAAGGTTTGAATTTTGAATTTTTGCTTCAAATACATTAGAACGAGTAATGCAAGAATTGGGGCTTGGGCAAAGCTTAAAACGGTAGCGATTGTCATATGAAAGGGTTGTTTTTTAGATTTTAATCATCAAAAATACAATTAATTGAATAATAGCCCAATATTTTTTTTCTAAAGTCAAAATAAACCATGTTTCTGGCAAACAATATAATTTTGTGAACCATGCCAATGCGAATAATTCTATTTTTGTCAGTTAGTTATGTTAAAAATTCAAATAGGTGTCTGAAGAAAAAAAATCAGAGCAACTCAATAAAGGACGCGTAATCAGATCAACAGGAAGCTGGTATTCGGTTATAGGCGACGACAATGTGGTGCGCGACTGTCGACTGAGAGGGAAGTATCGTTTGCAAGGAGTGCGAACCACAAACCCTGTGGCGGTTGGTGATTTGGTGCGTTTTAAAATTGAGGATGGAAAGGAAACCGCAGTAATTGAAAGTATTTTTGAAAGAACCAATGTTATAATCAGAAAATCGACGAAGCTCTCAAAAGCTGCACATATCATTGCATCCAATATGGATCAGGCATTGCTGGTGGCGACCATCGATCAGCCGCGCACTTCAACTGGTTTTATCGATCGTTTTTTAGCTACAACTGAGGCCTACCATTTGCAGGCTGTCCTGATTTTCAATAAATTTGACCTTTATTCTTCCGCACAAATCAAAGAGCTGGAGGTACTTCAGGAAGTCTATTCAAAAATTGGCTACAAAGTGCTTGCCGTGTCTGCACATACGGCCTATCATTTAGATGAATTAAAGGCTATTATGAAGGATAAAGTGAGTTTGTTTTCAGGACATTCAGGAGTAGGAAAATCTGCTCTGGTAAATGCACTCGATGCTCAGCTCAATGTTAGAATTGGTGATATTTCTTCAGCTCATCAAAAGGGAAAACACACCACTACTTTTGCCGAAATGCATCAACTTTCGTTTGGAGGATGGATTATTGACACACCGGGCATCAAAGAATTTGGGTTGTATGATTTGGAAAAAGAAACACTGGCTCAGCGTTTTCCTGAGATGCGACAAATAATGGCAGCGTGCCGATTTGCCAATTGCACGCACAGGCACGAGCCGGGATGTGCCGTAAAAGCCGCTGTTGAAAGTGGCGCTATTGCGGCTTTCCGCTATAAAAATTATCTTAATATGATGACTGATAATGAGTTGTACTAAAAGAAACTGATTATGATTGCAAAACACATGATTACGGATGGAGTTATACCGCTAAAAACCAGCGATAGTGCCCGAACTGCGCTAAGTTGGATGGAGGATTTGCGTGTGATGCATGTGCCAATAGTGAATGAAACAAGTTTTCTGGGATTGGTTTCCGAATTTGATGTGTACGATTACAAAGATTTTGATGAACCTCTTGGCAATATTGAGCTATCATTAAATGCTCCTTATATTTTTGATGATCAGCACATATTTGATGCCTTGAAGGTGATGCATGCCTATAAACTGTCATTGATACCGGTTCTCGACGAACATCATAACTATTTAGGCTGCATCACATTACAATCGTTACTTGAGCATTTTGCATCTTCTTTTGCTGTTGCCGAGCCGGGTGGTGTTATTGTTATGGAAGTGAGTGCACGTGATTTTGTTTTATCGGAGATTGCACGAATTGTGGAATCCAATGATGCGAAAATTCTTAGCATGTTCACCCAAACCGATGCAAATTCATCTCAGCTCCAATTGTCGCTCAAGTTAAACCGAATTGATATTGAGCCTATCCTTCAAACATTTAATCGGTTTCAATACAATATTGTTGCCTCCTTTAGTGAGCGAACAGATCAGGACGACTTACGTGATCGTTTTGATTCACTGATGAATTACCTGAATATATGAAGTTATCTTTACTGCTACTGCATTTTTTTCTGTTACCAATTATTTTGTTGGCTCAGGTTGAGGACATCAGCGATGAGAATTGCAGCGAGCAAGCGGATAGATTAGTTGTTGTTGGATCTATTATACTTGAAGGCAATGATGTTACGCGTGACAAAATTGTGTACCGTGAAATGGAGTTTGCTACTGGAGACACTTTACCCTATAAGGAGTTATGCCGGCTTTCAAAACTAAGTAAGGAAAATTTATTGAATCGCTCACTCTTTAATTTTGTTTATATTGATCTTATTGATAATCAGGTTACTGATGTTGTTGATTTAAAGGTTCGCATGATTGAGCGCTGGTATGTGTGGCCTTTGCCGATTTTTGAACTTGCCGACCGGAATTTTAATGCCTGGTGGGATAGTCGGGATTTTAGTCGTGTTAATTATGGGGTATTTATAACACACAACAATTTCAGAGGCCGCATGGAGCAGCTCAAACTATTGCTGCGAGCCGGCTACGACCAGAAATATTCATTACTGTATGAAATACCCTACCTTACTAAAGCACAAAATATCGGGATAGGCATACAAGCCGGGTTTTCGCGTAGCCGTGAGATTAGCTATCAAACTGTTGATAACAAACAACTATTCTATAAAAACGAGGAAGAATACGCCAAAGAGGCTTTTGTGCTAAAACTGCTGACCAGTTATCGTATAGGATACCGCAGGTTGCATCAGTTATATCTAGGTTATGAGAGTTTTAATTTTGCTGATTCTATTTTGCTGTTAAATCAGCAGTTTATGGGCGAGAATAAGGATAGTAAATCAAACTTTTTTTCTTTGCTTTACATTTACAAACTTGATTTTCGCGATAGTAAACCTTATCCGCTCGAAGGTCATTATTTTGATTTTGAGTTTGGAAAATATGGCTTCGGTCTGCTCGAAAAAGCGCCTGATTTCTTTTACGCCAAAGCAACTTTTGATTGGTATAAGCCTTTATCAAAAAGGTGGTTTTGGGCCACAAGCGTAACGGGAGAATTTTCGGGAGGTGGAAAACAACCCTATTACCTGCGAAAAGGATTGGGATTTCAAAATGATTTTGTAAGGTCTTACGAGCTTTATGTAATTGATGGAAATGATTTTGGGTTGTTAAAAAATAACCTGAAATTCAACCTGGTCAAACCGAAAATAAGGACTATTCCGTTAATTCCAACAGAGAAATTCAGTAAGATTCACTTTGCCCTCTACGTAAATGTTTTTCTTGATTTGGGATACGCCGATCAGGGTTTTAATGATTTTGTAAATCCACTTTCCAATGATTTGCTTGTTGGAACAGGTGTTGGACTTGATTTTGTTACCTACTATGACATGGTTTTCAGGCTTGAATATTCCAGGAATAAAATGAACGAATATGGCTTCTTTGTTCATTTTATGGCCCCAATATAGTTGATGGCTTGCCATGTGTTGCGCTCAGGTTTTTTTTTCTGATCCCAAATGCACAAGTTTTGTGGCTTATAGTTGGTTTGGAAACTGTAAATTTTGTTAAATGCAGCTTCAAATGCATTAAAATTCGTAACCTTGCCACTTAAAGCCTAAATCCAATTTTGTAAGCAAATGAATATTGCACTTTTCGGTAAAAGTTTTTCTGGTGACCGAACACCATTTTTGCGTCAATTGGTTGATGGTCTGCTTCAAAATGGCGTTCAGCTTGCTGTTTACAAACCTTTTTATCAATTAATTAGACCATCTGTTTTTGTCAATAATGAAGAGGTTTTGCTATTCGAAACCCATCACGAGTTAATTGCTTTTGCGGATATGGTATTTTCTATCGGAGGAGATGGCACTTTATTGGATACTCTGCCTTTGATACGCGATAGCAATATTCCTGTACTAGGAATTAATATGGGCCGTTTGGGTTTTTTGTCGAGTATTTCTAAACAGGAGATTGATCAGGCCGTAAACCAAGTTATTGCTGGCAATTACACACTTGAGCAGCGTAGCTTGATTCAACTCGATAACCCTCCCAATCTTTTTCCGGTTGTTAACTATGCACTCAACGAACTTACAATTTTTCGCAAAGAAACAACCTCTCTTATTGTGGTGCAGGTATATGTAAATGAGAGCTTTGTGAATGCCTATTGGGCTGATGGACTAATAATTGCAACACCTACAGGATCTACAGCTTATTCTTTAAGTGCAGGTGGTCCTATTTTAACCCCACATTCGGCTAATTTTGTGATTACACCGATTGCAACACACAATTTAAGCGTTCGACCTATCGTTATACCCGACAATAGTGCGGTTAAGCTTCGGGTTGTGGGACGGCACACAACTTATACCTTAAGTATGGATTCGCGTATGGTGGAGATGGATGAATCTGTTGATGTTTTAATCAGTAAAGCGCCTTTTACACTTAATATGGTTTTAATGGAAGGCAAAGATTTTTTTGGCACCATTCGCGATAAATTACTCTGGGGGCTTGACATCAGAAATTAATTCAATAGCTAAAGTTGAAAAAAAATGATAATTTTGCAAATCGGATATGTATGTTTAAATTCCTGTAAGTCAATGGGTTTAAAAGATTCTGATTCAATAGTTTAAACATGCAATGTTTTCCAAAGCTTATGAGAAATTTGATTTCATTACGTAATACAACATTGATATTTAGCTTATTGTGGTTTTTCATGCCGCAGTCGAATGCCCAGGATTTGGAAGTGGGTTTATTCGGTGGAGCCGCATATTACCTGGGAGATATTAACCCGGGTAAGCAATTTAATGAAGCAAATCCTGCTTTTGGAGCGATTGCACGCTACAATGCCAATACCAGGTGGACTTTTCGTTTTAGCGCAACTACAGCCGAAATAACCGCAGCGGATGCTAATGTAAAGTTTAATGAAGCAAGAGGTTTGGCTTTTAAATCACGTATTAATGATTTCGGGCTGATTGCTGAATTTAACTTTTTCGACTATTTCACCGGAAGTAAACGCGACTATTTTTCTCCCTATATTTTTGGTGGCATCTCCCTTTTACAATTTTCACCGCAGGCACTAGATGGCACTGATTTACAATCTTTAGGAACCGAAGGCCAATTTACCAATGATCCCGTAACGGGAGAACGTATTGGCCCTGAACCATATAACAAATTTTCATTTGCTATTCCTTTTGGTGTTGGTGTAAAATACAGTCTGGGAAAGCGGGTAGGAATTGCCGTTGAATGGCGCATGCATAAAGCATTTACAGATTATATTGATGATATAAGTACCGATTATGCTGAAGTTGCTGCAACAGTGAGTCCGTATGCAGATCCCACAGGAAGTTTTGAAGCAGGAATGCAGCGAGGTGATAAAGAAACAAATGATTGGTATAGTTTTGCAGGAATTACACTCACTTACAAGTTCAGTTTATTAGGTAAGCAACAGTGTGACGATTTTAATCAAACGAATCAGAGGTAAGCAAATGGATGCAGACAATACGATCAGTTTAAAGGAAAAAATTGATTTGGAAAGGCTTCCAAAACATGTTGCTATCATCATGGATGGAAATGGGAGGTGGGCCAAATCAAAGGGTAAGCCGCGTGTTTTCGGTCATCAGAGTGGGGTTACCTCTGTGAGAGAAGCCGCTGAGTCTGCTGCCGAGCTGGGAATACCCTACCTCACACTGTATGCTTTTTCGACAGAGAACTGGAATCGTCCCCGTTTTGAGGTTACGGCACTCATGCGTTTGCTGCTGCAAACGATCAATGATGAGGTTGTTACCTTAAATAAAAATAACATCCGCCTCAATGCAATCGGTGATTTAGAAAGCTTACCTAAATTGAATCGTGAACGATTACTCAGGGCAATGGATGAAACCAGCAAGAATGACAGGATGACGCTGACACTTGCTTTGAGTTATTCCAGCAGATGGGAAATCGTGCAGGCAGCGCGCAAACTGGCTGAACTGGTTGAAAATGGCAGCTGCAAAGCCAAAGATGTGGATCAGGCATGTTTTGAGGGTCTATTAACAACAAAAGGTATGCCCGATCCTGAACTACTCATCAGAACAAGCGGTGAAAGCCGTATAAGTAATTTTATGCTCTGGCAAATTGCCTACGCAGAATTGTATTTTAGTCAGAAATTTTGGCCGGACTTTAGGAAAGAAGACCTTTATGAAGCCATTTTGGATTACCAATGTCGTGAGCGGCGTTTTGGAAAAACCAGTGAACAATTAACAAAGAAGAAATAATAAGGAATGAGGAGAAGTGAATTGCCATTTTCTAAATGGATGCTGACATTATTCTTACTGTTGGCTGTAACTTTTACAGGCATGCAACCTTTGATTGCTCAAATTCAGATTGGCTCTGATTTGTCTGCTTTTGACTACAGCAAACCAAAGGAATATGAAATTGGAGGAATAACGGTTGAAGGGATCAAGTATTTGGATAACAATGTTTTGATTATGTTATCAGGACTTACGGTAGGCCAAAAAATTAAAGTTCCGGGTGATAATATTACAGATGCTATACGCAAATTATGGGATCAGGGCCTTTTTGAAGATGTTGGAATATTTGCGACAGAAATTGCCGGCAATAAAATATTTCTGGAAATTCAACTGAAGGAGAGACCTCGTGTTTCCAAATTCTCTTTTGAAGGTGTTAGAAAAGGGGAGGCGGATGATATTCGTTCCAAAATTAATCTTACACGCGGCGATGTTGCTACGGATCACCTTTATTTAAGAACCAAGGATATTATTAAAGATCATTTCTTTGAGAAAGGTTATCTCGACACCGAAGTCACAATTGAGCAACGACCTGATGAAACCCGCGAGAATTATGTTGATATGTTTATTAAAGTCGACAAAAAGTCTAAGGTTAAAATTGGCGAGATTTCAATAGAAGGTAACAAGGATTTTACCGACGATCAGGTGAAAGCTGCAATGAAAGAAACCAAACAAAGAGGGTATTTTGATCCGCTAACACCGTTGGGTCCGCTCTTTCTGAATACCAGCTGGGATTTGGTTAACCTTAAACCACTGCGTGCTCTTCAGGGGATAGAAGCTTATTTTACTGATAATTACAAGATGCGCATCTTTAAAACCTCAAAATTTATTGAGGAGAATTTTGAGGCCGATAAAATAAAAATTGTCGAAAAATACAACCAGAAGGGATACCGTGATGCCATTGTATTGTCGGATAGCCTTTACCGCCTAAACGATAGTACTTTAGGGATTAAACTCAAGATAAATGAAGGAGACCGTTACTACTTTAGAAATATCGACTGGGTGGGAAATACAAAATATAATACGGAGTTTTTGTCATCTGTACTTGGAATTCGATCCGGAGATGTTTATAACAAAGAGTTATTAACGACAAACTTAACATACAATCCAAATGGCTTGGATGTTAGCTCGTTATACATGGACGATGGCTATTTGTTTTTCCAGGCCGACCCTGTGGAAGTGCTCGTTGAAAAAGATTCCATTGATTTAGAAATCAGAATTCGTGAAGGCAAACAGGCCCGCATAAGCAATGTGAGTGTTAAAGGCAACACAAAAACGAACGATCACGTTGTGATTCGTGAGCTGCGCACACGACCCGGAATGCTTTTCAGTCGTGCAGACATCATCCGTACAACGCGCGAACTGGCAAATCTTAGGTATTTCAATCCTGAAACAATTGCCCCGGATGTACAGCCTAACCCTGCTGATGGATCGGTTGATATTATTTATGCAGTTGAAGAAACTTCAGCCGACCAGATTGAACTCAGCGGAGGCTGGGGTTATGGTCGTATTATTGGTACCCTGGGCTTGTCATTTAATAATTTTTCGCTTAGAAATATATTTAAAAAGAGTGCCTGGAGACCAATTCCTTCTGGTGATGGCCAGAAGCTTTCAGTACGATTGCAAACTTACGGCAAAGGCTATCTTAGCTATAGCGCCTCATTCACAGAGCCCTGGCTTGGAGGTCGCAAACCTACATCCCTAACGGTATCTTATTTCCATTCGCTCTATTCTAACGGCCTTGCCAGATCCGACACCAACAGGGCTTCATTTACAATCAATGGCCTTACTGTTGGAATTGGGAAGCGTCTGAGATGGCCCGATGACTTTTTTACACTCTATCAGGCTGCAAACCTTATGCGCTATGACCTGAAGAACTATTCCCAGATTTTTAGTGTGGGAACAGGAACAGGTTTCTTTAACGTGTTTAGCTACAATATTGTATTCGGTCGCAATTCGATCAGTCAGCCTATTTATCCAAGATCAGGATCGGATGTAAATATTTCGCTCGAACTCACGCCACCCTATTCTGCATTTAGTGGTAAAGACTACACCACACTCGATGAAAATGAAAAGTATAAATGGGTTGAATACCATAAATGGAAGTTGAATACGTCTCTTTATATTGAGACAATACCCAAACTGGTTTTGGCCACACGCTTGAAATTTGGCTTCTTGGGTGATTATAATTCCGATATTGGTATTACGCCATTTCAGCGGTTTTATTTAGGTGGCGATGGACTTTCGGGCTATAACAACCTTGATGGCCGCGAGATAATTGGGATGCGCGGTTATGGCAATGAAACGATTACACCGTTTTATTATAAGGACAGAAATATTGGTGGCAATATTTACAGCAAATATACCCTTGAATTACGTTACCCGCTTTCGCTCAATCCAAGTGCTACAATTTATGCACTCACCTTTGTTGAAGCAGGAAATTCGTGGCTAGGCTTTGATAATTTCAATCCTTTCGATGTGAAACGTTCTGCCGGTGCTGGTATTCGTGTGTTTTTACCCATGTTTGGAATACTTGGTCTCGATTGGGGCTATGGCTTCGACGAGATTCCGGGAATTCCGGATGCTAATGGAAGTCAGTTTCATTTTTCAATCAATCAATCGCTTGATTAAAAATTTTGGCAGGCTTTTTGGAATAGAAACCAAAATAAATGCATAATTAAATTTTATAATGATGAAAACAAAACTAACAATTGTTGCTGTATTAGCACTGCTTTTTATGGGCATGCTTTCGGCTCAGGCTCAAAATCAGCGTTTTGGATATGTGGACACGGAATATATTCTTGAGAATATTCCTGAATATAAAGATGCTCAGGATGAGCTCAATGTGCTTTCAACTAAATGGGAAAAAGAGATCAAGGCAAGGTATGAGCAGGTAGAAAAATTGTACCGCGACTACCAAACTGAATCGGTGCTGCTTCCCGAAGATATGAAACGCAAACGAGAAGACGAGATCGTGAAAAAAGAGCAGGAAGCAAAAGACCTCCAAATGAAATATTTTGGACCGGAAGGTGACTTGTTTATTAAACGCAGTGAGCTTGTTGAACCCATTCAGGAAAAGGTGTTTAATGCCATTCAGGAGATTGCCGAAACGCGCAATTACGCGTTTATTTTCGACAAAGCTTCCGGGGCTACAATGCTCTATGCCAGCGATAAATTCGATATTAGCGACGAAGTGCTCGACGAAATTGGTAATGTGATGCAGACCGTAAGGCGCGAAGATCGTCGCTAATAAACGTTAAAGCATGTTAATCAATTCATGACCATAGTTTTTTTGGTGTTGAATCGAATAATTTTTCTACATTTGCCTCTCAAAATAGAAGTATTAATCTCCAGAAATTAGAAAATGAAAATTTTAACAAAAGTATTATTATTAGTTGCTTTCGTGAGTATCAGTAGCATGGCAACTGCTCAAAACCTCAAAATCGGTTACATTGATTCAAATGAAATTATGGGTGTGATGCCAGAACGCGATACCATTGAAAATAAACTCGTTCTGTTTGAACAACAACTGGAAACAGAGCTTCGTACAATGGCCACTGAATACCAGAAAAAGCTTTCTGATTACCAAAATAATCTTTCAACCATGTCGAACTTAATTCGCCAGTCGAAAGAAAAGGAATTAACTGATTTACAAACACGTATTCAGGATTTTCAGCAAAATGCCGATATGGAATATGGTGAGAAAAGAAACGAATTGCTTACTCCTTTAATCGACAAAGTGAAAAAGGCTATTGAGGATGTTGGCGCCGAAAACAATTATACTTATATCCTTGATTCAGCAACCGGCGTGTTATTACACATTGGCACAAATGCTGAGAATGTAACTGCCAAAGTAAAAGCAAAACTGGGTATGTAAGTTAAAGCTTAAAGTATTTTTAAAAAAAGCCGTTCGTTTATTCGAGCGGCTTTTTTTTATCTGTTGAAATGCGCGAAAGCGAATTTGTCAATAAATGCTATCAGTTGCTTCAGTAAGTTCTGGATCAAGGCGCACAAAATTTTTAGATCGCACTAAGCTAAGATGGACATGCTGAAAACCCAAAATTGACAATTCTGGCCAATAGCCAATATTAATTATCCCCGCATAGTGCGGGGCTGCACCTAAGGATCTTGATACACTTTTATTTTTATAAAGGTTATCGCCACGCTGTGGCTTATATTAAGGTGCGTAGCACCGTTAATATTTATTAGAAATTCTTCTAATAATCACAAAGCCAATCTGATAAAAGTTTTTCAGCAAGCCCTAAGTAATATGAATTTACTAATCCAGCTGAATCGTTTAGCTATTTGCAGATAAAAAAAAAGCCCTGAGTAAATCAGAGCTTTTTTAAATGGTATTTTATTTAGCTTATTCCATGATGATCATATCAAATTTGCCTAGATCGCCACGTGAGTAGAAATCAACAACTTTGATGTATCCCATCGCATTGGCTTCAGTTTTGAAGAGAAGCACTTCGCCGTTTAACAAATCAACAGCTTTGGTGTCGGCTGCGCTTTCATTAAATTCAGGGAACAGGTGATACTCACCAATAGCATCAAATTCTTCAGCGGTCATATCAGTTTTGATGAAAAGGGTAGCATTTCTGGTAGTCCAGCTGTCCATATTGAAAGTTTGAATGGTATTTAATGAAGCATCAGCAGGAGCAGCGATTGTGTTAAAATTTGTAACGCCTTTGTAAAATACAAGGTCAACTTTAGCCTGGTTTGCGAAAGCTTCATTAACGTTCAAAATAAGGTTTCCTTCTGCATTGTAGAAACTCCCGATTTCATCATTCCATGAGCCTAACTCAACATCTGTATGCTTAACAACTTTAACACCAGCTTCTTCAACAGTGATGTTGAAAGAAACAGAAGCTGTTCTTCCGGCTTTGTCTGTGATTACCGCATCAAGGCGTGCCGATACCGGCTCAGGAAATGTAATTGTAATGTCGGTAGTGAAAACTTCAGTATTTAAGGTTGAATCAATAAGTGTTTGAGCTACGTTATTTGAAGTAAGCGTTAACTTAAAGTTCTGAAGATCTTCGTTTGTTTCCTGATTGAATGCGGCATTGAAGCCAACCAAAATTTGCTCATTGGTATTAATAGTGACGTCAGTTGACGTATATTCACCACCACCTTTGAAGTCGATGCTTGGTTCAGGATTTAGGATGTCGTCATCTTTCTTGCATGAACTAAATGCTGTGGCAATAGCCATGAATAAAATTAGAAGTGTTACGTGATTTTTTCTCATAATAAGTAAATTTAATTTGTTAATGAATTTGTTGATAATTAATCTCTTCTGCCACCAATAAAGATGGCGATATAATAGATAAGTGTTGCCAATGAAGCGAGCGCAGCAACCACATAAGTGTAGGCTGCCCATCTTAAGGCCTCCTGCGCCAGAGTGTGTGATCTGCTGCTGGTAATCTCACTGGTTTCAAGCCATGTCAATGCCCTGTTACTGGCATCAATTTCAACAGGTAAAGTTATCAGACTGAATAAAGTGGTTAGTGCAAACAATACAATTCCCGCCAATAGTAATTGCGGAAAAGATTGCAGAAATAAAATGCCGGCCAGAAGAACCCATTGAACCCATTTAGAACTGAAACTGACAATAGGAACAAGTGCGCTTCGCATTTGAAGCCAATGATATGCCGTTGCATGTTGAATGGCATGTCCGCATTCGTGGGCGGCAACTGCAGCAGCAGCAATATTCCTGCCCTCAAAAACATCCCGGCTAAGATTTATCGTTTTATTTACCGGATTGTAATGATCAGATAAGCTTCCTGCTGTGGTTAGCACTTTAACACCTGATATTCTATTGTCTATGAGCATTTTATTTGCTATTTCACTTCCGCTCATCCCATTGCTAACAGGGATTTTACTGTAAGCAGAAAATTTGCTTTTAAGCTGATTGCTTACAATCCAGCTTAATAACATAAAAAATCCAAAAATGATCCAAATTACCATATTCACATTTTTAAATTGTATTGTTTAGTAGAGTACCAAATACCCTGCCAATATTGCTATTGGATAGGATTTAACCTTGTTTTAACAAGATGAGCGACACTTACAGTGAAACTTATTTTGATGGAATACCGCGCATTTGATGCCTTAATCGAGCTTTTCGAGTGGTACGATTGAATCATCGTGCCAGCTTGCATACATGCTGTATGATTTCGCTATACGATGCACTTCGCCTTCGAGGAGTTGCTGGTCGATTGATTTTAGTTTCTTAGCAGGAACACCAGCATAGATGCTGCCCGATTCAACATGAACACCTTTTCCGATAAGGGCTCCGGCAGCAACTATTGAGTTCGACTCAATTATTGCGCCATCCATGATAATTGCTCCCATCCCAACCAAAACATTATCGTGAATGGTGCAACCATGAACAATGGCATTGTGCGCAATGGAAACATTATTGCCGATATTTACGGGCGCTTTTTTATAGGTGCAATGTATGACAACACCATCCTGAATGTTGACATTATGTCCAATTTTGATGTAGTGAACATCGCCCCGTACAACGGTATTATACCAAACACTGCAGTTGTCGCCCATAACAACATCGCCTATGATTGTTGCGTTTTCGGCTAAAAAGCAGTTTTTCCCAAATCGGGGTTCTAATTTTTTTATCGCTTTGATAAGTGCCATTATTGATCGTTTTTTGAGTAGTCCACCAGGTAATGCAAGCCAATACTTTGTTTTCGCTGAAAAGCAAATTTGGTAATCAGGTAGGCTACATTAATCATATTTCGCAGTTCGCAGATGGGGGCTGTAAGTACCGATTTTTCATAGAGTTTCTCGGTTTCTCTATTTAGCAGTTCCAGCCGGTCGAGTGCTCTTTTTAAACGTAACTCTGAACGGACAATGCCCACATAGCTACTCATTACAGCCTGAAGTTCTTTGCGTGACTGTGTTACTAAAATCATTTCTTCGTTCATAACAGTTCCTTCTGCATTCCAATCAGGAATGTCTTCCGGAATAGTTGTTTTAGTTACTTGTTCGCTGGCATCAATGCTTGCTCTGTGTGAGAACACAACTGATTCCAGCAGCGAGTTTGAAGCCAGTCGGTTAGCTCCGTGCAAACCTGTTGAACTTACCTCGCCGGCTGCATAAAGGTTTAAAATGCTGGTAGCACCATGTTCATTTGTCTTGATGCCTCCGCAAATGTAATGTGCAGCAGGAACCACCGGTATCATGTCTTTCGAGATATGAATCCCAATACTCAGGCATTTGGCGTATATTGATGGGAAGTGATGCATAATTACCTCTTCAGAAATATGTCGGGCATCGAGATAGACATGATCACTGCCGGATAGTTTCATTTCATTGTCTATTGCACGTGCAACGATATCTCTGGGAGCAAGTGATTCGCGTTCATCGTATTTGTGCATAAACGACTGACCGTTAATGTCTTTTAAAACAGCTCCTGCGCCCCGCAAGGCTTCGGTGATGAGAAAAGAGGGATTCTCCCTCGGATTATAGAGTGAGGTTGGGTGAAACTGAATAAATTCCATATTGTCAACAATTCCTTTTGCCCTGTAAAACATGGCAATTCCATCACCGGTGGCTATCCTCGGATTTGTTGTTGTTTGATAAACATTGCCGGAACCACCTGTAGCAATCAGCGTTGTTTTAGCCAGAATTGTTGAGATTTCTCCGTTATCCTGGTTCAAAATATAAGCTCCAAAACATTGTATATCACCATGGGCTCTGCGGACAATTTTTCCCTGATGATGCTGAGTTATGAGGTCAATTCCAAAATGATTCTCGAGCAGTTCAATATTGGGGTGTTGTCTCACCTTTTCGATGAGTGCGCGTTGTATCTCTGCGCCGGTTTTATCCTGAAAGTGCAGCACCCGTTTTTCGGAATGCCCTCCTTCGCGGGCGAGATCGTACTTATCCTTTGACAACATATCGAAATGCGTTCCCCATTCAATAAGTTCTTTGACCCTTTCTGTTGACTCCGTGATCGTGATCCTTACGATTTTTTCGTCATTCAGGTAGCTGCCTGCATTTAAAGTGTCTTGAATATGTTTTTCGTAAGAATCCGGGGTGTACATTACTGCTGCAATACCGCCTTGAGCATACCAGGTTGCCGTATTGTTGGCCTCATTTTTTGTCACAATAAGCACTTTGCCTTTTGAGGCTACTTTTAATGCATAACTTAAACCGGCAATTCCAGAGCCTAAAACCAGAAAATCAACTTTTTTTTTCATATACTTATAATCCCAAAAGTACTTCGATAGGTTCTTTTGATGCGAACAACATGCGAGCCGGATCTTCAAGCATCTCTTTTACCTTTACTAGAAAGCTTACAGATTCGCGCCCGTCAATGATGCGGTGATCATAACTAAGGGCAATATACATAATAGGGTGTATTTCAACTTTCCCATTCACAGCAACCGGACGCTCAACAATATTGTGCATGCCAAGAATGGCCGATTGTGGCGGGTTGATGATGGGGGTCGAAAGCATTGAGCCAAACACGCCGCCATTGGTTATCGTAAAAGTGCCGCCGGTCATTTCCTCGAGGCTGAGCTTGTTGTCGCGTGCTTTTGTTGCCAGTTCTTTGATCTTTTTTTCTATCTCTGCAAGATTCATGATCTCGGCATTACGCACAACAGGAACAACCAGCCCTTTGGGTCCTGAAACGGCTATACTGATATCGGCATAATCGTAATAAATGATTTCATCACCGTCAATTTGAGCATTCACCTGTGGAAATTGGTGAAGAGCTTCCGTTACTGCTTTGGTGAAGAAGGACATAAAGCCGAGGTTGACATCATGCTGGTTTTTGAAAGTTTCCTTGTACTTTTTGCGAATGTCCATGATTGGTGTCATATTCACTTCGTTAAAAGTAGTGAGCATGGCAGTTTCGTTTTTTACAGAAACCAGGCGCTGAGCAAGTTTTTTGCGCAGCATGCTCATTTTTTTTCTTTCCACATCACGTGCTCCGCCCCATTGAGGAGTGCCTGATGCGAGGCTTTCTGAGGCGCCGCTGCGGTCCTTATTTTCTTTATAAAAAGCTACATCTTTAGCTTCGACCCTGAGGTGTTTGAAAAATTCGATAAATTCTTTTTCGCTGATGCCTTCCGATTGCATTATTTTTCTGGCAAGCGGGGATAGTTTTAGGTTCGAGTCCTCAACTTTTTCAGGGCTTTGGGCTTTTTCTTGCTTTGGTTCTTCCTTTTCCTCTGATTCAGTTTTCTGCTCTTGAGGTTTTTCAGCTTTTGGTTTTTCTTCTGATGTTTTGGCTTTAGTTTCTTTTTTTTTAGTTGGAGCTTCAGAGGGTTCAATCAGGGCAATCACAGTGCCTACTTCAATTGTATCGCCCTCAGCAGCTTTAAAGCTTATTGTGCCTGCTTCCTCCGCCGAAATACTTAAAGTGGCTTTATCAGAATCGATTTCTGCAATTTCCTGATCTTTTTCAACATAAGCTCCTTCTTCAACCAGCCAATTGGCTAATTGCACCTCGTTGATCGATTCGCCCGGACTGGGTACTTTTACTTCGATTGCCATAATGGTAAGGGTTTGTTATTCAAGTTTTTTTGTTGCATTGTGAAACTTGCTGTCGATTTGATCTACATTTAAATCATCCAGCTCTTTTTCAAAGGAGCGCCATTTGTTGCCAATACACAGCATGCCACATTCTTTATTTACATAAGGACAGTCGCATACTTCCAGTGCTTTGTCGATAATTTTTTGCTGGCGGATTGCATGGAATTTGGGAGATCCTGTTGCCGGACTTCCACTTGGGGGCCTGGCAATGAGTCGGAGTGGTATCTCTTTGAATTCGTGATGAATATACTTCCATGGCCCCATATTTATAGGTTCTTCCTGCACCCAAAGATGTGTTTTTGCATTGTGGTAGCGATTGATGATTGCCATCATTTGTTTACGAGGAAGTGGATAAAGTTGTTCCAATCGAACGATTGCAATGCTGTCCTTATTTTTTTCTGCCTTGGCTTCTTCCAGATCATAATAGACTTTACCCGAGCAGAAAATTACCTTTTCTATTCGGTCAGGATCTGCTATTGGGTCATCAATGACTTCTTTGAAGCTGGTTTTTGTATAAAAATCTTCGAGCGGTGATACGCATTTAGGATGCCTCAGTAAACTTTTCGGCGTGAAGATGACCAAAGGTTTTCTAAAAGGCCTTTTCAGTTGACGCCGAAGAATATGAAAAAAGTTAGCTGGTGTGGTGCAATTGGCAACCTGAATATTATTTTCGGCACATAAACTTAAAAACCGTTCAATGCGTGCCGAACTATGCTCCGGACCCTGACCCTCATATCCATGCGGTAATAAAACCACTAAGTCGTTCATTACGTTCCACTTATCTTCGGCACTGCTTAAAAACTGGTCGAAAATTATCTGAGCTCCATTATTGAAATCACCAAACTGTGCCTCCCAAATGGTTAAGGTATTCGGAGATGCAAGCGCATAACCATAATCAAAACCTAAAACACCATATTCAGATAGCAGTGAATTGTAAACATCAAAAGTTGCCTGATCATCAGCAATGGCATTGAGGGGAACATATTTTTCTTCCGAATCTTCAACTCTGAGCACCGCATGCCGATGCGAAAAGGTGCCGCGCTCAACATCCTGGCCACTTAAGCGAACAGGAAGATTTTCGGAAACTAAGCTGCCGTAGGCCAGCAGTTCTCCCATAGCCCAATCAAGTTGGCCTGTTTCGAAAACCATTTCAGCCCTTTGTTTTTGAAGGCGAATAGTTTTTCTGAAAAACTGTTTATCCTCCGGGAGGTCTGTAAGGCGTTTTGCAATATGAACTAGTGATTGCTTGGAGATACCTGTTGCCGGACTCTTCTCAAAATCTTCGCTTTTTGCTTTTGTTATTCCTTGCCAGGTATCGGCCAGAAAGTTATTAATAAATGATTTTTCACGTGATTTGGAACCTGTTAAACTCTCTTCAAGACGAACAAAGTTGTGATCCTCCATTTCCTTTATTTGCTCCGCAGTTAAGATACCCTCCGAAATGAGTTTTTGCTCATAAATAATTTTAGGATTAGGATGTTTTTCAATGGCTTTGTAAAGTATTGGCTGCGTAAAACGGGGCTCATCGCCTTCATTATGACCATATTTGCGGTAGCATAGCAGGTCGATATAAATGTCTTTGTGGTATTTTTCGCGAAACTCCATAGCAAGCTGTATGGCGTAAACAACCGCTTCCGGATCGTCTCCATTTACATGAAATACGGGAGATTGAGTTACTTTTGCTACATCGGTAGAATAAGTGCTGGAGCGTCCATCAAGATAATCAGTGGTAAATCCAATTTGATTATTGATGACCAGATGCACGGTTCCCCCGGTGCGATAACCGTTCAATTCCGACATTTGCGCAATTTCGTAGATGATACCCTGTCCTGACACTGATGCATCACCGTGGATTAGAATAGGTGTTACTTTATTGTAATCGCCTTGATAAAGTAGGTCAATTTTAGCGCGTGCTATTCCTTGCACCACCGGATCAACAGCTTCCAAATGCGATGGATTTGGGGCTAAAGTTAGCTTTACTATTTTGTTGCGGGTAGTTTTACGTTCGGCAGTATATCCAAGATGGTATTTCACATCTCCCAGCAAGGTTTCATCTTCATAAACTTTTCCTTCAAATTCGCTAAAAATATCAGCATAGGGTTTGCGCATCACATTGGCAAGCACATTGAGCCTTCCGCGGTGGGCCATTCCTATCACAAATTCTTTAACGCCCAGCTCAGAGCCCTTTTCCATTATGGCTTCTAAAGCGGGTATGAGCGATTCAGCACCCTCCAGTGAGAATCTTTTCTGCCCTGGAAATTTTTTGTGAAGGAAACCTTCGAAGTTAACCGCCCTATAGAGTTTTTGAAGGATATATTTTTTATCTGAAACAGGATATTGTGGGGTGTTTCTGATGCGCTCCATTTTTTCGCGCAACCATTTCACCAACTCTGTATTGCGCACATAGACATATTCAACACCCACCGATTTGCAGTAGGTTTGCTCCAACATTTCGATGATATCACGCAAAGATGCAGCACCTATTCCAACTTCATTCCCAGCTTGAAAAATGGTATCTAAATCTGCTTTGGTGAGTCCAAAATTTTCAATTTCCAACGAAGGTTTATAGGTTCTGCGCTTACGTACAGGGTTTGTTGCTGTAAATAAGTGACCGCGCTTTCGGTAGTCGTCAATAAGTCCTAAAACCTTAAATTCCTTACTCGTAACTGGTTGTGCGTCAGATGGTTGCTTTTTGTATGATTTTGAAGCAAAATCGAATCCTTCGAAAAAGCGTTTCAACTCAGGATCCAGCTGCGAAGGGTCTTCTTTAAACTGTTGATAAAGTGCATCAATAACAGCAGGGTCGTTAGCATTCAGAAAGGCGTAATTATCCATGAAGAAGTTGCTTAAATAGTGCTTGCAAAGTTAAGTATTTTATTAAGAATCATTCTATCTAAAGCTGCATTAAACCACAAAAAAAGCCTGTAAAAACAGGCTTTGATGTTTTGAAACATGAATCCTGATTCTGGATTCAGTTGAACAGACTTTAGCGATAACTTCTGCTATTGTCCGTTTTGAAGTTCAATTGTGATTTTATTCGGGGAAGATTGCTTCAACAGGACAAACATCAGCGCATGAACCGCAGTCAGTACAAACATCAGGATCAATTACATAGATGTCGCCTTCAGAAATAGCATCAACCGGGCATTCATCGATACAAGTGCCGCATGCTGTGCAATCTTCAGTGATTTTGTAAGCCATAACAATTAAGTATTAAAATTTAACATTGAGTTTGTGCTGCAAATATAACAGTATGATGAATATAAATCGTGAAAATTGTCAATTTATAGCTAATCTAAATTGAAAGAGAGGAGAAAATAGTGGAAGCCTGAAGATGTATTTTTTATTCAAAAAGATGAGTATGCTTTACTGTTGCTGATACCGGTATTTAGCTATAAACAACTGGATTATATAATTTAGAATTTAGACTCATTATATATAAGCCCCGGTGTATAAATTGTTGTTGTTGGGTAATGGCTTATATCTAATTATAAATCAGTTGAATAGTAAAGTTTTTGAGGTTTTTCGCAAACGATGTAGAACCAAGCTAAAAATGTACTTTTGCGGGTGGTCAAGGCGAAAACTTTTACCTTTGTAGCAATTTTAAACCCATAGATATGACAAGCAAAAACAGCAAGGTTGTTGAACTCGATCAAGTCGTAATACGCTTTGCCGGTGATTCTGGTGACGGGATGCAGCTTACCGGTTCTTTATTTTCCGATTCTACGGCTTTTGCCGGGAATGATTTTGCAACATTTCCCGACTATCCATCAGAGATACGTGCTCCTCAGGGTACGGTTTCAGGAGTCTCAGGCTTTCAAATACATTTTGGACAAAAAACAGTCCACACATCCGGTGATTTGGCCGATGTTCTTATTGCAATGAATCCTGCCTCACTTAAGGCTAATATGCGCTGGATAAAAGCGGGATCCATTATTATTGTTGATGAAGATGCTTTTATTGAAAAAGGAATAGAAAAGGCTGGTTACTTAACAGATCCAACCCTTGATGGCTCGCTTGATGCTTATAAATTGATCAAAGCTCCCATCTCCTCGTTAACCAAAGAAGCCGTTAAGCATCTTAACTTGGATATGAAATCAACACTCAAAACAAAGAACATGTTTGCTTTGGGTATTGTGATGTACTTATTCAATAGAGATATTACCCTGGTAAATAATTACTTTGAACAAAAGTTTAAATCTAATCCGCTGATTGTTGAAGCTAACAAGGCAGTTTTGGCTGCAGGTTTTAGTTTTGCCGATACCATTGAGCTGTTAACCAATACTTTTAAGGTTGAACCTGCTGCGCTTGAAAAAGGCCGGTACAGAAATATTACGGGAAATATTGCCACAGCCTGGGGATTTATGGCAGCCTCTGAGCGTTCGGGACGAAATCTGTTTTTGGGTTCATACCCAATAACACCTGCAACAGAAATCCTACAGGAACTTACAAAGCATAAAAATCTTTCTATAAAGGCTTTCCAGGCTGAAGATGAAATTGCCGGAATTGTTTCAACTATTGGTGCAAGTTTTACCGGTTCCTTAGCCATTACCACAACAAGTGGCCCCGGTTTATCACTAAAAAGTGAAGCCATCGGACTTGCTGTAATGACAGAATTACCGATTGTGATTGTTGATGTGCAGCGCGGGGGACCGTCAACAGGTCTTCCAACTAAATCTGAGCAGAGCGATTTAATGCAGGCGCTTTATGGCCGCAACGGTGAAGCTCCCGTAATTGTTATTGCTGCACGTAGCTCTGTCGATTGTTTTTACAGTGCCTATGAAGCTTCAAAATTGGCGATGGAGCATATGACACCAGTCATTTTACTCACTGATGGCTCTTTGGCCAATGGCTCAGAAGTTTTTAAAATTCCTACTGTTGCCAATCTTCCAGCTATTGTGCCACCTGTCGTTGAGGCTGATGATGCCGAATACAAACCTTACAAACGGGATGCCGAACGCTTGAATCGTCAATGGGCAGTGCCCGGAACACCAGGCCTCAGGCATCGTATTGGTGGTCTTGAAAAACAGGATGTTATTGGTAATGTATCACACGATCCGCTGAACCATGAAAGAATGACCTGGCTGCGCGAAGAGAAAGTGATGCGTGTTGCTAATTATATTCCTGAACAAGAGGTTTTTGGTGATAAAGATGCAGATTTGCTGGTAGTTAGCTGGGGCGGGACCTACGGGGTAGTTCTAACGGTGGTTGAAAAAATGATTCAGGCAGGACAATCAGTGGCTCATGCGCATTTTCGTAACCTGATGCCTTTGCCTAAAAACACAGAAGAAATTTTTGCACGTTACAAGAAAATTATTGTGTGCGAAATAAACAACGGGCAATTTGTGAAATACCTGAGAATGAATTTCCCGCAGTTTAAATATCACCAATACAATAAGATTCAGGGTTTGCCCTTTATGGTAGCAGAGCTGGAAGAAAAATTTAATGAACTTTTAAAGGATTAATCCATGGAAAACCAAATAATAGAAACTGATGTAATGCAGTTGACCAAAGAAGATTTTTCAAGTGACCAAATGGTAAAATGGTGTCCGGGATGTGGCGATCATGCCATTTTGCGTGCTGTTGAAAACGTATTTCCTAATTTGGGGGTTAAGAAAGAAGATTTCGTGGTGGTTTCCGGAATTGGCTGTTCTTCCCGATTTCCTTATTATATGAATACCTATGGATTTCATAGTATCCATGGACGAGCGGCACCACTTGCAACCGGAGTTAAACTGGCCAATCCCAAGCTGAGTGTTTGGATGATTACCGGCGATGGAGACAGCATGGCTATTGGTGGAAATCATTTTATCCATACCATTCGCCGCAATATCGATATCAATGTTTTGTTGTTTAACAATAAAATTTACGGGCTTACAAAAGGTCAGTATTCCCCCACAACACCTCAGGGCAGTAAAACCAAAACAAGCCCCCAGGGAACATTTGAACGCCCTTTTAACCCCGGAGAATTAGTGATTGGTGCGCAGGGGAACTTTTTTGCCCGCGTTATCGATATCAATCCTAAAGCCATGACCTCTATTTTTATTGAAGCGGCAAAGCATAAGGGCACATCAATAGTTGAGATCCTTCAGAATTGCGTAATTTTTTCAAATAAAGCACATGAATTAATTACCAGCCGCGAAACCAGAGATCAGTATCAGCTTTGGCTCGAACAGGGTAAGCCACTCAAATATGGCAAAAATGGAGAGTTCGGTATTGTGCTCAAAGGAACGCGATTGGAAGTGGTTACGATTGGCGAAAATGGCGTGAAAGAAAGTGATTTGCTGGTTCATGATCAGTATGAAGAAGATACGGGTATCCATATGATGATTGCGCGCATGATGCCACCAGAGTTTCCGGTTGCACTTGGCGTTATTAGGTCTGTAAAGGCTGATACTTTCGATCAATCGATGGAAGACACCATTAAGCATGAAATTGAAAATTCAAAAATTAAATCCGTGGACGACTTGCTCAATAGCGGAAATACCTGGACGGTTGAATAATAGAAAGTTAATGCTACATAAAATCCTGCCTTTAAAGGCGGGATTTTTTATGCACTTTTATTTTTGTTGCATAAAGAGTTATAACTTTGTGTATGCTTGATAAGTTTAACTCATACGTTAAGACTCACCGGATTTTTCATGAAACAGATAAAATGGTTCTTGCCATTAGTGGAGGGCTTGATTCTGTATGCCTGCTGCATATTTTACTGGAAACCGGTATTAAACCCGCATTGGCGCATTGCAACTTTCAACTTCGGGAAGCAGATTCAATGGCCGATGAATTACTGGTGCGTGATCTTGCCGGCAAATACCAACTGGAACTGTTTGTAAGAAGCTTTGAAACAGCTGAATATGCCCAAAATAATAAATGCTCAATACAGATGGCTGCCCGCGAGCTGCGCTACGACTGGTTTGCTCAATTGCAAGCTGAGCACAATTTTCAGAAAATCTTGTTGGCGCACCACCGCGATGATCAGGTGGAGACTTTCTTTATTAATCTGTTGAGAGGTTCCGGAATATCAGGGCTTAAGGCAATGCGGCCAACAAATGGATTTCTTGGCCGCCCTCTCCTTTTTGCCGGAAGAGCGCAGATCCTTGCGTTTGCGTTGGAACGGAAATTAACCTGGCGCGAAGATAAATCCAACAACGAGCATAAATATTTACGCAATCATATTCGGCATACCCTTTTGCCCGCATTGAATCAGATAGATGAGCAATATTTGGACAAGATTGCTGCTTCATCTGCCATGCTGGGAGAGGAAGAGACCTTGTTTCGTTTTTTGCTGGAACAACAGCTCGAAAAGTTGGTTACTACCACGGATAATGGGAAACTTATTGACAAGAAAATGCTGCAAAAATTACCAGATTTTCAGGTTTTGCTGCACAGATTATTAAAGGATTACGGCTTTAATGCTGCGCAGGTAGATGAGATAAAGCTGTGTATTGATAGGCCATCCGGGAAACATTTCCTGGGTGATGGCTACGAACTTTTTGTTGGGCGTGAATACCTGGAATTGATAAAAAAAGCAGAGGGGCTCAATGAACTATCCGAATGGCAGATCGGTGAGCAGGCCAATAGGCTCGATTTTCCGGTAAAGCTAAAGTTTCAAAGCGTGTTAGTTGATGAAAACTTTGTGCTTGAGAAAAGTCGCAAGCTGGCAATTCTTGATTTTGATCGCCTGAAGTTTCCGCTAAAAATAAGGAAATGGCGACAGGGTGATCGTTTCTTTCCGTTGGGTATGACAGGGACAAAACTGCTTAGCGATTTTTTTACAGATGAAAAATTCACTGAAAGCCAAAAACGAAATACGTTTTTACTGCTTGATGCGGATAATCAGATTATCTGGTTGATAGGCTATCGTTTGGATAATCGGTTTAAAATTTCTAATAACACACAACATGTTTATCGTGTTGAAATGCTGTAGATCAACAAATTAGTTTCCTCTTAATAATTTCCCGCTGCCATCGCCTTGCAAACTGATCTCCGGATCACCCCAATAATATACATCACCAATGTTGCTAATTGTAACCCCCAATTGTATTGCGGCTCGCACAAAACAGCTGTTGGTGCTGTTGTTTTCCAGGTAGTTAAAACTGGTTGCCAATGCTCTTGCATCAACAGGCCCGTAACTGGCCTGGTAAATATAATTGACCTGTGAAAAACCACTTACGATCAATTCAGCCGTTCCATAATGGAAGTTCAAATGTGAAACAGCAGTATTGAGTTCTAATTCAATGCGTCCGGCTCCTTCAAAGATGTCAATTTTAAAACTATCTGCATTGTTGATAGGGCTTGTGCAGAGGAGGTTGCCAATAGAGCGGTACTCAATGCTGTCAATCTGCTGAAAGAATACTTTAACCTGTATTGTCTTGTCGAAGCTTCTTACAAAATTGCAGCTATTCTCATTTTTTATTTGAAGCTCACCATCAATAACTTCCGTGATGATCTTATCTAAGATATATTCACCCGCAGTAACTTCCACCCGTGGTGTTTCTCCGCTAATTAATTCAACATCTACATTGTCCTGCATCAAAATGCCTGAAAAATTTTCAAGGGCACGTTCAGTTGTAATAAGCTTACCGGTTTGGGTGAAGCAATCACCCGGACTTTTGCTGCAGGCTGTAATCAGGAGCACAAAAAACAAAACGCTTGCGATATAGGTGATTGATTTCATGAGTTCAATAATATTTAAAGTCAAGGCGATAACCCAATCCAAATCCGATAAAGTCGGCTTTCCCAAAATGCACTGTTAATGCGATCGTTCCAAAAAGCTGATCAGTAAAAAGATGTTTGAGCGCCAGTTTCTGATAAATATCGCCTTCGCTTCTTTCGGCTCCTGAAAGATGAACGCCAACATTAAATAGAAATGAAGTGCGATCGAGCAACATTTCATATGCCAGATTGGCTCCCGGTTTCATCAAATCCCATTCATTTTCAAAGCTTAATCCTTTCTTATGGAGAATATCTTTGTCAGAGCCGTCTTGTGTCAGGTCGAAACCAAATCCTACTTTGCTTTTCATCGAAACTTGTTTCAGTACATTGATGGCAGCATTATATACAAAATGTGTCTTGCCTGTTTCCTGGCTCATATCCTTGATGCCAGCCGTAAACTGACCCTCTATTGAAAACCATTTTTTGCCATCGAATTCAAATTTGTATAGCTCAGGTAACAGTTTGCGATCGAGGTAGGGGTTTGGTTTGTGCAAAAAATAGGAATAGCCGGCAGAAACAGTGAGCATGTTGAGGCCAAAATTTGGGGTTTTCATTGAGCCATTCGAAAAATGAGTCAGCCCTGCTGAAAGAATTAGATTACTGCGGCGGTTTATTTTTTTTCTATAATCCAAATATAGGCTTACAGCGGCATTGAGATGTGATCCAATTGCGAAATTTTGATAGTTTTCTGTTGGATGAAAATTGTTGGTAAGATACGCCAATCCTAAGCCTAACTTGAAGTTCAGACTATTGTCAATATCGGTATTTAGCGGAAAATTGATAAAGGGATAGATGGCATGTGCATGGCCCAAGGCCTCGTTTTGACCTAAATCAGTATATAGATAGGTAAGGCCTATCATGGGATAGCGATAAATTGCTTCCCACTGTTTTTTGCCAAAAGTTGCGCGTTGCAAACTGATCTCAAAAATTGGGAAATGCGCATTGAAACGTTTCATTTCGAAATGATGCTGAAGAAATATTCCTCCATGCATGCGGGTTTCAAGCTGAAAATTGTGAGGAGGAGCGGGAGGGCCGCCTTGAGAATAGCCAAATTGCCAGAAGCAAAAAGTCAGCAAAAAAGCCGTAAAAAATTTCCTCATTGAATTCTGCTTCTGGATTTTGATTTGCAAAGATAGCCAAATAGCAGGCTAAAGTGCACCATCTTGTCATGCAATTTTATTCGTATTAAGGGCAGCGATTGATTTTGAAAGCCTTACTTTTGCGGCAAATAGTTAACAATGAAGGAAAAGCTTGAGGCCTTTGAAAGGCTGCTAACGATAATGGATGATTTGCGTAAAGACTGCCCGTGGGACAGGGAGCAAACGCTTGAAAGCCTGCGACATCTTACCATCGAAGAGACTTATGAATTGAGTGATGCGATTTTGGAAAATGACCTTGATGAAGTGCGTAAAGAGCTGGGCGATTTGATGTTGCATTTGGTTTTTTATGCCAAGATAGGAGAGGAGCAAGGCGCCTTTGATATGAAAGGTGTTTTGGATGGGATTGCTGAAAAACTCATCGTACGACATCCGCATATATATGGTGATGTTAAAGTTAACGACGCAAATGAAGTAAAGGATAATTGGGAACGTATCAAGCTCAAAGAAGGCAAAAAGTCGGTGCTTGAGGGCGTGCCAAATAGTTTGCCGGCGCTGTTGAAAGCTTACCGTATGCAGGAGAAAGCCGGTGGTGTTGGTTTCGAATGGGAGCGTAAGGAGCAGGTATGGGCAAAAGTTTTGGAGGAACTGCAAGAAATGCAGCACGAAGTGAACCAATCGGCTGCTAAAGAGCGTATTGAGGATGAGTTTGGGGATTTGTTGTTTGCACTCGTTAATT
Source organism: Bacteroidota bacterium (assembly GCA_018830105.1). Classification (GTDB taxonomy): domain Bacteria; phylum Bacteroidota; class Bacteroidia; order Bacteroidales; family F082; genus UBA5536. The sequence continues at coordinate 191,272 of JAHJTC010000024.1, read as the reverse complement.
ATGCGCGTTATGTTGGCGTTAATCCCGAAGATGCATTGGAACGTACCAACCGTAAGTTCAAAAGACGATTCACCTATATCGAAGAAAGGGCTGAGGCGCAACAAAAAAAGCTGCACGGTATGAAGCTTGACGAAATGGATGCGCTTTGGAATGAAGCAAAAAAACTTGAATAGTCAGTATGAAAAGCTATCTGAAACAGGGTATTGCAATTTTATTGATGAGCTGTCTGAGTCTGGCGAATACTCATGCACAAAACGAATGCAGTCCCAGGCCGGATAGCGATTATTTAGTAAGCTATTGGTATGCAGGTTTGGAAACGCTGAAGCAACCATTACATTATAATACAACAGATTGGCTTATTACAGGAGGTGCAGTAGCCAGTGTTGCACTGGTGTACAATTATGATCGGGAGGGATTTGATTTTTTCGATCGTCAGCTGAATGTAAACCAGGCAAAACACTTTAGTCGTTATAGCGATGCTTTTGGCAGCGGCTTAATTTCACTGCCTCTTTTAGGCGGAATGTACCTGGTTGGTCACGCAAAGGAGGATTGCCAAATTCAGCAAGCAGCGTTGGCAGGCTTACAGGCATTTTTGTTGAGCGCAGGAGCGGCATATATCCTGAAGTCGTTGAGTGGTCGCCCGAGACCTTTTTCTACAACTAATCCGCATGAATGGCATGGGCCATTTAATGGTAAAGCTGCGTTTCCTTCAGGCCATACTACACGGGCATTTGCCTTAGCAGCTGTAATTTCGGGCTATTATCCCGAAAAACTTTGGGTGGGTCTAAGTGCCTATAGCCTTGCTGCCTTAACAGCTTCGGGCAGGCTGCTTAGTGGAGAGCACTGGCCCTCTGATGTACTGGCTGGAGCGCTTTTGGGTTATTTTATTGGAAGAGGGGTTCTACATTATCATAAAAAGCAGCGCGTCTCGAAAACAACATGGAACATTGAACCACGAATTGGTTTCAATTCGATGGGACTGGTAGTTAACTTGTAAAAAAAAACCGTTGCAATTTGCAACGGTTTTAATTGTTATAAAAGCTTTTAGTGCTTGCTTAGGTACGAATTTATACCTTCCTGATTGGGCTGTATTGCATCATCACCCGATTTCCAGTTGGCAGGGCAAACTTCACCATTTTCTTCAAAAAACTGTAAAGCATCAATCATTCGGATTGTTTCGTCTATGCTGCGTCCCAAAGGCAGGTCGTTTACCACCTGATGACGCACAACTCCTTGCTTGTCAATAAGAAACAAGCCACGATAGGCTACCGGCTCTCCGTCAAATTCCATTTCGCCATCTTCGTTATAGTCATATTCTCCGGCTAATACATCAAAATTTGCTGAGATTGTTTTGCCAAAATCCGATACCAGCGGGTAAGTCACTCCGGCAATTCCACCTTGTTCTTTTGGCATGTTTAGCCACGCCAGATGCGAAAATTTTGAATCGACCGAGCATCCAACAACGGCTACATTACGTTGTTCGAAGGCTTCAATTTTTTCCTGAAAGGCAAGGATTTCTGTTGGGCAAACAAAAGTGAAATCCATGGGATAAAAGAAAAAAACGACGTGTTTTTTACCAATGTACTGTTCTAATGAAAACTTTTCTGTGAATTCAGCACCATTCAAAACGGCATCTGCTTCAAAAAGTGGTGCTTTTTTTCCTACTAATACTGACATGTTATTATTTTAATGAGCAATTTTATTTTTTACAAAAGTATGAATTATGCTGAAAGAAAACCAACCACTTAACAATTCTTTAAAATTCAATCAGTGGTCAATGACCTAAATGGCTTGATGAGAAATGTTTTTACTTTTCAATAAGATCATCCGTATCAAAACTAATTTTTTGATTGTTTCTGAAATCGAAAAGGGTTATTCTTCTGATTTCAAAATAGTTGTTCCAATAATTTTTTAAGGCGCTATAATACCCTTTTTTGGCATTATCGTTGTCGATTTGTGCATTATTGAGTTCCAGCACATCATTCACTTTTCCAATCATATATCGTTTTTGCGTAACGTCGAAACGTTTTTGTGCCACGGTATCAGCTTTGGCAGCAATCATCAACTGGTTTTGCTGCATACTGAACTGCATCACTTTAAGGAAAATATTTTGGTCAAAATCCAATCTTTCCTGGTCAATGGAAGTTTGAATCAGATCATAACTTGATTCGGCCATACGAATACGACCCCTGGCCTGTCCCCAATCCAGAATAGGAATGGTAAGTCCCAAACTGACACGTTCTTCATCAAGCGGGTTTTTATAGGCATCACCAATTGTGTTGGCGGTTTGTGTTAAGCCATAAGAAGCAAATAATTCCGCATCAAAGCGACCTTGCAATCTGGCCATACTCACCTCGCTTTCGGCCTCCAGCATGCGTCGATCGAAAGCTAATCCTGAAGATGTGTTGGTATGCGCCTCATTAATAGCTTCTTCGACCTGGATGGAAAAGTGCGGTGTTGTTGAGGGTGGCACTAGTACAATCGATTGGTTTGAGGTTAAACGCAGGTAAGATTTAAACTTAAAAAGCATGTCCTGATAATCCAGATCGGCATTTTCAACGGCAGCATCTGCTCTTAGTAAATTGAGTTCGAGCTGGAGAAGCTCATTTTCAGCAATTTTACCTAATACGTACCTGCCTTTTGCAATATTGAAAAGCGTATCGTAGTTGGATTGATTTTTTAAAGCGATTTTTCGCTCCACCTGTGCCATTAACAGATTAAAAAAGTGATTTATGGCAGTGATAGCAACTTGTTCGCGGCTTTCGAGATAGGTTCTTTTAGCTTCTTTATAGCGCATGGGTTCTATTTGCTTGTCCCATTTGTAGTCATTGTAGCCAAAGATGGGTTGCCTGAATCCAATGCTGATAGGCGTTGATAAAAATTGATTGGTCGTGGTATCCACAAAATAATTATCCAAACGCTGCAATCCTGATTGCAAAAAAACTTCTCCACCCGTTAAGCCGATTTTCTGCGTTAGTGAAATGTCAGCCGAATACCTTGACAGCGTTCTGTCGCGGTAACTCTCGCTTCCATCCGACTGCGTAATGGCATCGATGGAGCGCGTAAAATTCGGAAGGGTAGCATTCATTGTCATATTTGGCAAATAACCGGCTCTGAAACTTCTGTATTCCCAATAGCTGCGGCGAAAACGATGAATATTGATCAATGCATCCGGTGAGCGTTCCAGCGCTAATTCGATTGTTTCGTTAAGCGACAATAAAATGTTTTCGGTGCTTTCAACTCGTTGTGCCGTAATAGATTTTATTCCAAAAATCACAACTAAAATGCCTGTAAAACAATATTTTAAGATCAAAAAATTAATCTTTTTTATAATCATTTCGATGGTTTTAACGGTTAGATATTAAAGCCCAATACCTGATAAATTCATTATGGCTGTGAATAAACTTATGCCTGATTACGCTTCAGGAAGTCATCCAGAATGAGATTTGCCTGCTTAAGGTTTTTTTGATCGATAAGCACCCGTACCGCAAACTGAATTGATCCAATACCAATTAAATTTCCTGCTTCCTGATCATTCCTGATCATACATTCAATACCTGAGCGTTCGAGCTCATATTTAAGAGCCATGGCCTGAATTTCATTGCCTGAATAGATTTCGACGAGGTCGTGTTCCATTGCTTAAAGTATTAGAAATTTATATTTTAATCATGTCGGAGTGATGTCACCGGATCTTGCTGTGCTGCTTTTCTTGCCGGCAGGTAGCCAAAAACTATTCCTACTGAGGCAGCAACACCAAATGAAATGACAATACTCCAGGGCGAAACAATCGTTAGTATTTCGGTTGTTTCAGTAATTATTTTTGCCATAATTACACCAAGTAAGATGCCAAAAAGCCCGCCGCTGATACTGATAAGTGTTGCTTCGGACAAAAACTGAAAGATAATATCACGTTTGGTAGCTCCAATAGATCGGCGTACTCCAATTTCGCGGATACGCTCCATCACCGAAGCCAACATAATGTTCATAATGCCAATTCCGCCCACCAAAAGCGAAATCCCTGCAATTGCACCCAGAACGATATTAAAGATGTCCTTGGTTCGTTGTTCTTGTTTAAGCAGCAGCTCGGGTACTGTTATTTCAAAGTCTTCCACACCGAAGTGTTTCCGCTTTAGCATTCTTTGAAGAATTTTAGTGGTTGAGTTCAACAGTTCGCTATCTTCTACTTGCACCACAATACGGTCAAGTTGGTGATAATTGGCATCATCTGAGCCACTCGAACTACTTGAAAATGACATCATGCTATTTCCGGAGAAAACCACTGTTTCGTTTCCTCCGTTATTTAAGGAGCCTTCGTTGATGCGCGCCCGGTCTTTGAAACGCAGCAAAACGGTTTGAATAGGTGCGTAAATATGGTTGTTAAAATCGCTTATGCCGATATCTTTAACGGCATCAATATTTCCGGTTTTGTTTTCGAGCACGCCAACAATTCTTAGCCAAATATTTCCGCATTTTATCTGTTGGCCAATAGGATTTTGCAGCGGAAAGAATTTTGTTTTGATGGCTGGGCCGATAATACAAATGGGGCTTCCGGCTTCGAGCTGGCTTTCAGAGAACATGGTTCCGCTGGCGAGATTGAGGTTAAAAACCTCAAAAAAATCAGGTGTGATGCCGTTTAGTTTAGCCTGTTGGCGTTTTCCATCTTTGATGATGCTTGTTTCGTAACTTACTTCGGGGCTAACTTTAGTAACTGTTGGAATAATCTCACCAATACTTAAAGCATCGAGCAAAGTGAGACCCGGAGAGTATTGTTTTTGCTGCTGTTGCCCATCTTCTTCGCTGCTATTCTGGTTTTGACCGGTGACATCAAAGCGCGCTTGTACAATGATATTATTTACGCCCACCAACTTAATCTGGTCAAGGATTTCTTGCTGGGCTCCTTTTCCGATAGCCATCATTGCAATAACTGCTGCCACACCAAAAATTATCCCCAATGCAGTTAAAATGGAGCGTGAGCGATTGGCGAATACGGCTTCAAGCGCCACTTGTAATATTTCCCAATACCGTTCCATAATTTGATCAGTTAGGGCGTTTTCCGGTTCCTTTTTGTCCTCTTTGGCCTTGTTTTACGTCAGCTTCGCGCTTAGGTGCCGGTTTCTCCTCCGGCTTAGGCGTCGTTTCGATTTTTTCTTTTTCCTTATAGCGGTCAACTATTTCAGGATCAAGGTAATTAATCTTGTAACTTTCCGGTTTCTCGGGCTGGCTAAGTCGAATGACATCGCCTTCTTTCAAGCCCTCTTTTATAACAATTTCGTTGTCATTGGATTTTCCGGCAATTACTTGTTGCCTTCGCCCGGAAGTGTAAACAAATTGAATAGTGTCGAGGTTAAAAATTCCTTCCAGAGGAATAAAAACAACGTCTTCTATTTCATTGGTGATGATCACGTTTTTTGTTGTCATAGCAGGCCGAAGAATGGAGTCAAACTCATTGACTTCGATTTTTACTTCAAAAACCTTGGCATTGCTGTTGCGCATCTGTTCGCCAATATTGGCAACTTCGATAACCTGGCCGGTATAATTCTTTTCAGGGAAGGCATCTACGCCAATTTCAACCCGTTGTCCGGTTTTAACTTTTGAAATATCAATCTCATTGACATAAGTTTTGGTAATCATTTCGCGTAGGTTTGGCAAGGTGGCTACTACATTTTCCCAGGCGCTGATTGTTGAGCCCACACCTCTTTTTTTGCCGTCCCAGTCGCGCTGATAAACTACCATCCCTGCTTTTGGTGCTGTAATGGTAAATTCTCTGTTCAGCGCAACCAGCTTCTCGTACTCTCCTTCCTTTTTGCGCAGCGCATTGGCAACTTCACTCATATTGGCAACCGCTTTTTCATACTTCAGGGAGTAATTGCGTATGGCCTGATCGAGTGAACGTTCGGCTCTGTCGAGCTCAATCTGCACCTGACGCTGTGTTGCCGGTGGCTCATAAATCGACTGATCCACGGCAATTTGCGCTTCTTCCATGGCATAACGAAGGTTTACCAATTCATTGCGTGCAGCGCGTAAATCCATGGTAGTATCGAGCTGCGTTTTGGTGTAATTATTTTGAAAGGTTTCGATGTCAATCTCCTGATCTTTTATTTTATTGGTCAGTTCAGCTCGATCCAAACGGGCGACATAATCGCCTGAGTCAACAATAGACCCATCGGCAATGATATCTTCAATTTTTAGCTGCCACAGGCGTGCTTCGCGCAAACTGGAAGGGGAGGGGCCATAGATTTTTTCTGAGCTTTTGGCTTCCAGCTCACCCGTTGTGGAAACACTGATCACAAAATTACCCTTTTTAACCGGCGCAGTTATAATTAAACTGCTGTCGGTATCTGTTCGGGTAGCATACCAGGTTATCAGAATGAGCGCCAGTATTACGCCTAAGCTGATATAAATTTTTACTCTAGATTTCATAAGCCTGCTATTGTTAATTTTTAATACAGCTTTTCATCAATTAAACAAGTTTTTGGATGATATCTGCCATGCTAATACCTTCTGCTTCGGCAGTATAATTGCGCACCAGACGATGCCTTAGGATAGGTAGGGCAACTGCTTTTACATCCTCAATATCAGGAGAATATTTGCCGTTGAAAAGTGCGTTGGCTTTTGCACCGAGAATCAAATATTGGGAGGCACGCGGGCCAGCTCCCCAGCTGATAAACTTATTGGTCCATTCGTGTGCATCAACTGTTTTCGGCCTGGTTTTAGCAACCAGTTTTACGGCATATTCATATACATTATCGGCCACTGGAACGCGCCTTACCAACTGCTGAAAATAACTGATTTCTTCCGCATTCATCAGGGCCTCAACGGTATTTTTTTGTCCACTGGTGGTGTTTTTTACCACGGTTATTTCTTCATCAAAGGAAGGATAGTCGAGCCAGAGGTTAAACATAAACCGGTCGAGCTGTGCTTCGGGAAGGGGGTAGGTGCCTTCCTGTTCGATTGGGTTTTGTGTGGCCAAAACAAAGAATGGCTCACTAAGTTTGTGCGTTTGTCCGGCAACGGTTATGCGTTTTTCTTGCATAGCTTCGAGCAGGGCTGCCTGTGTTTTAGGCGGCGTACGGTTAATTTCATCAGCGAGTATAACATTGGAGAATACCGGTCCTTTGATAAATTTGAAATGGCGTGTTTCATCAAGAATTTCTGTGCCTATGATGTCTGAAGGCATCAGGTCGGGTGTGAACTGTATGCGGTTAAAACTCAACCCCAATACTTGCCCTATCGTGTTAACCAGTAATGTTTTAGCTAATCCGGGCACACCAACAAGTAATACATGTCCCTGACTGAAAATCGCCAACAGGGTTTGATGAATTATATCGTCTTGCCCGATAATTACTTTCCCAATTTCTGCTTTTAGAATTTTGTATTTATCGCGTAAAGCCTGAGCGGCTTCAGTATCTGTTTTAAACATAAAAAATTATTTCTTGTCCTCAAGTTTACTCATTCATCCAGTTGTTTGTGAAGTTGCAATCTCCGAAATTTTCGCTGATGCGAACATAGGCTGAATTCGATTTATTGCGAATCCACTTTTCAATACTGGCTTGTTTTTTTTGTTGCAGGGCCATCATTTGTAGCCGGTTGTAGTCGTCTTTCAGATTGGCTTGATGGGGTGTGGTTTTTTTCTTAAGCATCACGATACGGTAGGCATCTTTTCCATCCTCTGTTTTCATGGGCACCGGATCACTAATTTCACCTACTTTAAGCTTGTCGATCACAAATGAAACCTGTGGGTCTAAATCATCGGCTTCGAAAAGTGTGCTTCCGGTGTAAGGGTTTAACAAAAGACCGCCCTTGCTTTTGTTAGGAGCCTGGCTATATTTTTCAACGGCTTGCTCAAAAGTGATACTGTCATTTCTAATAAGTGCGGCAATGGTGTCCAGTTCGTTTTTTGCTTTTTCGAGCGATTCAAGCGAAACTTTTGCCATCAGCAAAATATGGCGCACATTGACGTATTCGCCGCGTCTGCCTATCATTTGAATAATATGAAATCCGGCTTCTGTTTCAACTATTTCCGAGATTTCACCATCTTTCAGACTAAAGGCAACGGCTTCAAATTCAGGATATAATTCACCTCTTCCATAATAGCCAAGCTCTCCGCCTTTGCGCGCAGAACCGGGGTCTTCGGAGTATAAAACTGCCAAAGTAGAAAAACGTTCTCCATCGAGAATACGTTTCCGCAAGGTATATAACCGTTCTTTGACCTGCAGTTTTTCGTCGATGCTGATTGGTGGATTTTTTACAATTTGGGCTATTTCATATTCGGTATTGATCATTGGAATGCTGTCAGTAGGTATTGAACGATAAAATGATCGTATTTCCGAAGGGGTAACTTCAACATTCATCATGATGTTGTTTTGTACTTCCTGCACAAGCATCTGATCCTTAACAAGTCGTCTCAGCTCATTTTTAATGTCGTTGATGGATTTATTGTAATAGGCTTCCAGCTTTTCCTGCGATCCCAGTTCATCAATAAAATAGCGAAGCCTTCGCTCCATCTCCTGATTTATTTGTTCGTCGGTTACGGTTATACTGTCGATTTCTGCCTGATTCAGCATCAATTTTTGAAATAAAAGATCCTCCAGTATCTGGCAGCGAATGGACTCGGCACTGCCACTAATGCCACGTTGCAGACGGTACTGAATGTATTGATTTTCAATGTCGGATTGAAGAATCACATGCTTGCCTACAACAGCAGCTACCTGATCAATTACTTGTTTCTGCTGGGCAGTAATGGGCTGAAGTCCTATCAACAGGATTGCCAATATCGAAAAAATGATATTTTTTTGGGTCATTTTGGTATTTTCTTTTTAATAACACTGCTTTGCAAAGCTTATTGTTAGGCAATTGAACCAGCAGTTACATTTTTATTGCTTCATTTAAAGAAGAAGCGTTCTATTTATTTCTTTAATAAATTTCTATTACTTTTTCTCGTAACGCTTTGTCATACAGTCCCTGATGGGTTTCTCGTAAAAGGGATTGTTTGCGTTGATTTAAAATAATATTTTTGATGTTGTCATGTTCTATTTCAAGAGGTGACACTCCTTCATTATTCAGGAAATTGCTAAAGTAAACCATATAAGTATAGCGTTCGTTATCAACTTCTACGAAAGTGATATTATTTAGAAACAATTCCTGATTATAGGTTTCAATAGGTATTTGCATCAGCAAATCATCGAAGCGTATCCAGCTGGAGGTATCGTTGTAATAGGAAATTGCATAATTTCCTGCCAGCTCATCAAGTGCATTGAGTTCGAGCGTATCTGTATTTTGCATCAAAGCCCTAAAATCATCTTTGTGCTCCGATTCCAGTGGGAGGACGGCATAAATGGCCTTAACAAGATTATGACGAAGCTCGAAATTTTGCTTGTTATTCTCGTAATAGTCCGCTATTTCACTTTCAGAGATGATGGTGTCCAGTTTTTCTTTAATAAGCTGAGATTCGTAATTGTAGATTAATAAGGAGTTACGGTAATCCTCAAGATTTTGTTTAAAATTCATTTGAGCAGCCGTAAGATTTTTTTCAGCCTGTCGGATAAGCAGTTGTTTACGTATCCAATTGTCGATGAAGCTGTTCACGAGCATCAAACTATCCTGTTTTGATATTTCCGGGCCAACTATCCCTTTGATATCTGCTTCATAAAGGTAATTTCCATACACTTTAGCAATCACTTCCCCTTTGGAAAGATCGGCCGAATTGGTGCAGGAAATTACGCCCAGAAACAACAGTAAAAGATACCGCCACATTGGATTTTAATGTTTAGTAATTTGCTTTAACTTTTTCGAAGACAGCACTGTCGATGGTGACAGGATATTTTGCTCTCAGACTTTCGACCCATTGCCGTTCGAGGGCTGTTTGATAGTCTGAAGTGATAATGCCCCGTGCTTCATCAAGTTCTTTAGGCTGAGGAGGTAGCAATTCGTGAATACGCACGAAAACAGTGGTCTTATCCACATTTGATTTCAAGGCATCTGACAGTCCGACTTCCCAGTTGATCATATCAACGTAATTGTTGTCGCCCTTTTCGTATTTGCCTTTTTTGATTCTCACTGAACGGATGCTATCTTGTTCCAAAGCTGCCAGTACAGCTTCATTTACTTCTGTATTTCTGAGTATTTGAGCTACCTTATCAACATCTTCTTCCTTGTTTATCGTATAAATAGTAGCTGAAACACGGTTATTCCAGAGATAATTTTGTTTGTTTTGATCGTAGAATTTTTCGAGACCGACAGAATCTTTTATGGCTTTGGACCACACCTCTTTGTCCATCAGATCGAACAATAAAATACCATCATGGTACTCTTCCATCAGCATGGCAAATTCAGGATATTTTTCCTCCAGCATGCTATCCTCGTAATCCAAACTGCTTTGTTTCACAAATTCATTGTATAATTTGTAAGCATATCTGGCGGGATCGTTGTACTCCTGTTTGTTCTGTTTTTGCATGATGTATGCAATAAAATCAGCAGTATTAAATGTTTTCTTACCTAATTTAAACAACACTAAACTGTTGTCGGTGGCATCAGTTGCCTGCCAGTTTCCCGTATTGAAACTGCTGTCGAGGGATGCTATAAACGACTGTAAATTTTTGTCGTAGGTCTTAAATCCGGCATCTTTTTGAATTTGGGTGATCACAGCTTCTTCGCTTTTTTGAGCGCGGCTATCTTTAGCAAGACGCTCACTAAGTTTGGTTTTTTCCGCTTCAAAATCAGCTGGTTTTTCCAGGCCGATGAGTTTTATAATGTGAAATCCGTAGAGCGTTTTCACTGGTTCTGAGATATCTCCAACTTCCATGGTTTTTATTGTCTCAACAAACTCAGGCACGATTCTGTTGGCGGTAAATTTGCTCAATTTGCCATCGCGCTGCGCCGAGCCCCGATCTTCTGAATAGGCTTTAACAGCTTCTTCAAACGGTGTGCCTTGCTCGATTTCGGTGTAGATGCGCTGAATTTTTTCTGCTTTTGCCGTTGTCAATGAATCAGTCGCCTGCGGAGGCAAACTAAGGTAGATATGGGCTACTTCCATTGTTCCGATAGCGGGGCTGCGATCCTGCACCTTGATCAGGTGATAGCCAAAATCGCTTCTGATGGGCATCGAGACTTCGCCAACGGGAGTAGTATAGGCGCCATTTTCGAATGGATAAACCATATCAAATACTGAAAAATAGCCCAGATCGCCTTTGTTGCCCGGACGGAAAGATTGCTTTCCAACAATTTCTTCCCGATCGCGTGCCGATGGATCTTCGGATGCCTCAACAGCTACAGCAGCAAAATCTTCTCCGGCCTTAATCCGTTTGCGCAACTCCAAAGCGCGGTTATAGACAGCCAGGGTATCACTTGGAGCAGCATCTTTCTCCAGTCGCAGCAAGATATGGCTGGCGCGTACATCCATTAGTTTGCGCTGATAGGCCTCTTCAAGAAGAGCCTCACTTACTTCATCATTCGTAAAATAGGGCTTGGCCAGCTGCTTGCGGTATCCTTCAAGTTCTTTTTTGAAGGCTGCGGCAGTGTCCATCTTCAAATTTTCGGCTTCCTTAACTTTTAGCTTGAAATTGATGTAGAGATCAAGATATTCTTCCAGCGATTTTTTGTCGATGACTTCATCGTTTACATTGTTTTTGCTGTAAACATCGATAAACTCTTTTACGGTTACTTTTTCATCCGCAATAGTCATTAACACTTTCTTGTCAAGCTTGTTTTGTGCTTGAACAAGCATCATTGCACCTATAAAAAGCGACAAAAGTAAAGTTCGTATTGTTCTCATCTTAATCATTGTACTGTGTTGATTATTAAATTTTTGCATATGATTTATAACGCTTGTTAAGGCAATAAATTATAACATTTACAATTATTATTATTCTAAAATTTAGTTTTTCCGGCTGTAGTTTGGAGCTTCACGTGTTATGGTGATATCGTGTGGATGGCTTTCGAACACTCCGGCAGCAGTGATTTTAACAAAACGTGCTTTTTTGAGGTCCTCGATAGTTGCCGATCCGGTATAACCCATTCCGGCACGAAGACCTCCTACCAGCTGATGAATTACTTCGGACAGCGTTCCTTTAAATGGAACACGGCCAACGATACCTTCAGGAACAAGTTTATTAATATCATCTTCCGTATCCTGAAAATAGCGGTCTTTTGATCCCATCTGCATGGCCTCAATAGAGCCCATACCCCGGTAAGTTTTATATTTTCTTCCTTCAAAGATAATGGTTTCGCCCGGCGATTCGTCAACTCCGGCAAACAACGAACCTGCCATTATGCTTGCAGCTCCTGCAGCCAATGCCTTTGCGATGTCTCCTGTATAACGTATGCCGCCATCGGCAATCACCGGCACGTTAGTACCTCTAAGTGCTTTTGCTACATCGTACACAGCCGTGAGCTGTGGAACGCCAACACCTGCTATTACACGTGTGGTACAAATTGATCCTGGTCCAATGCCAACTTTAACGCCATCAGCACCCGCTGCCAAAAGATCAGTTGCAGCTTCAGCAGTGGCAACATTGCCTATTACCAGATCGATATTGTTGTATTTCTTCTTGATGTTTTTGGCCATTTCCATTACGCCCTTCGAGTGACCATGGGCGGTGTCAACAACGATAGCATCTACGCCTTCGGCAACCAAAGCTGCTACTCTATCCATTGTATTGGCAGCAATACCAACCGCCGCAGCAACGCGAAGCCTTCCACGTTCATCTTTGCAGGCATTGGGTCGCGCCTTGATTTTTATAATATCCTTGTAGGTAATTAAACCGATGAGCCTGTTGTCTTTGTCGATCACAGGCAACTTCTCGATACGGTGCTCATGCAAAATATCAGCAGCCTTTTCGAAATCAGTAAATTCGGTAGTAGTGATGATATTTTCGCGTGTCATCACCTCATAAATAGGGCGGTTGATACGCCTTTCGAACCGAAGATCCCTGTTTGTTACGATGCCTGCCAGCCGGTTGTCGCTGTCAACAACAGGGATACCGCCGATATGAAACTCATCCATAATTTTAAGGGCATCCAGAACCGTTGCATCATCACGCATGGTGATTGGATCAATGATCATCCCATTTTCGGCCCGTTTAACTTTGCGCACTTCGGCAGCTTGTTTCTCAATGGTCATGTTTTTGTGCAGTACACCGATGCCTCCTTCCTGAGCCATTGCGATGGCCATAATTGATTCGGTTACTGTATCCATCGCGGCTGAAACGATAGGAATACGCAATTGTATATTTCTTGAAAACTGTGTACTCAGATCGGTTTGACGGGGCAAAACCTCACTGTAGGCAGGTAATAACAGCACATCATCGTAGGTGAGACCTTCAACGACGAATTTTTCTGGATCAAACGACATGGTATGCGGATTATATTAGTGGTGCAAATGTATTAAAATTCACGAATTAACGGCATTTATATGCTGCTTCTTAGACCCTAAAGTAACAGCTGAATGCTTCACAGCTTACTTTAACTGCTTTGTTGATTGATGAACGGCTTGCGCCGGATGTAAAATGCATAAAATCAATTAGATAATAAATTATTTGTTGGATATGAACCGTATATGGCAGCAGGAATCAGGGCTTTTTGTGAGACTTTGTAAGTTGTAAGCTGCTTTTGAGTCTTTGGTTATTTGCCGGAAAATAAATAGAATTGGTTGTTTGTTTTCAGGAAAATAAATTGGTTGAATTGAGTATTGAACGAATTTAACCGTTTGAAACCCAAAAAAATATAAATGGATTCGCATTACACAAAAGTTTGTATTACTTCTTGAGGAATTATAAAAAGATTGATTTTACAAATCGAACAACGCAGATCGGAAATTTAACACTTTTTAAATTTATCGCTGGCTTGCGCTACCACATTTGCGAAAATTTGATTCCCGGATCAAACTTGAAAAAGAGTGTTCTCACGCTTGGTTTTGCTGGTGGGAGTTTGGGGATTGTGAACCGGGCTTATAAATAGAAGTTAGTTAGCGTGCGGATTGCTTTCAGGATGGCCAGGATGGGATAGAAAGGCTACTTCGTCATTTCCTGACAATCTGGCTATTTATAAACGTCCGGATAAACACCTTGTGCCGCCTTAGTTATTTTTCCTAACTACGGTAAATAGCGGATACAGATTACGGCTAATACCTGAGCCTCAGTGCTGTTCAGCGGGCTTACTTTTGGCTTATAATTGTTGAAACCCAAATCAAGAAATAGTAAGGCTTAAAATTATTTTCACAGCTACTTCTGCTTGCACCCTTATTTTTTGAGGTTTCAACAATTATGCAGGCCGGAAGTGCTGTGATTTTATTAAAACGCCACAAAATGAAAATTTCAGGGATACTTAATCTTGTTGTGATTTCACTTGTTTTGATTACAACTACTGCCAATGCACAAAACTCCAATACTGATTTTGAGCGCATTGTGCTTAAAAAAGACAGCTATCTTTTGTCGGGGCTGAATGTCGCCAATAATCACAAAACCCTCGCCATTAGTAGCACCCAGGGTCATCCCTTTTATTTATTCGACCTCGAAAGCAGGAAAGTTACAGCAGAATATGATGTGGGCAATTGGTACGCCGGATCTGAGGTGCAATACAGCGCAAACGACACCTATATCTTATTGCGACAGTTGTTTTATTTAGATCTCAAACTTAATCAGGATCGTGAGGTAGAATTTGAAATAATTGATACCAAAACAGGCAAGCTGATCAAGCATTTCAACGAATATCATCAGGTAATCATTACAGATGATGAACAATATGCAGTGACTGTTTCGGGTGAAGAAGTTGTATTCTGGAGCTTGCCATCCGGCAAACGCAGCAAGGCTTTCAGGGTGAACGACGCTTCCAATGCCATTGCCGTTTCGCCCGACGGAAAATGGATTGCAGTGTCGCACAAACCGGATGCCGATAAGCTTAAACGTGATCCTCGTTACAAAAAGAATAAAAAATCACTGAAAATTGATTCCAAGTACAAAGAGCGGGTGAGTGTATTCGATACCGAGAATTTTGAATTGAAATTTACCGTAAACGATCTGTATCATGTCGTCTATAAACTCGATTTCAGTAAGGATGGCCAATGGATTTTTGTGCAGCATATCCCACACCTCAAGGCTCAATCAGCCCCTTCCTTTCGTGAAGCTTATGTGTCGATGGCTTACGCTGCTACAGGAGAGGCATCGCGAAGAGGTTTTATGTCGCGCACCAATGCCGAGCCAACCTATAAATTGAGCCACGATGGCCGCTATTTTGGGGTAGTATCATTTACAAACCGTTTTCCCGAAGTACAAATCTATGATTTTGAAACAGGCCGAATGCTGGATCGCTTCGAACAGGCTTATCGGTTATATGAAAAAAATGCCGGCGAAAGTATTTTGCCTCCTGATGGCCGCACGGCATTCGACTTTTTGCCCGACAACGAAACTGTAGTGATGATTATGGGCAATCATCTGGTGTATTGGAAACCTCAACTTAATAAATAGAACAATGAAAAAACTAACCTTAAGTATGCTGCTAATTCTCCTATTTAGCGGACTTTATGCACAGAAAAAAATCCTGATCGAAGACACTCAAAAAGTTATCGAAGCAGCCAAAGCCGAACTTGATGAAGCCATGAAAGCGCCTGATGGAAATTTGTATTTGTTTGCTCAAAAGTATCAAATAACGGGAAGTTTTGAAATCAAACTGACAATTCATGAAAAGGGAAAAGTAGCAACAGTTTTCGTTGAAAAAAATGAAGGCGGCAGCATAAAATCTCAAAACATGTTCAAAGATTACCTGATGAAGCAGAAATTCAACTTTAAAATGCCCAAGGGAAACGATTATAAGTTCAACTATACATTCAATTTCAATTAACCTCAAAAAGTCAACAACATGAAAACTCTATTATTATCATTTATGCTAATCCTTGCAGCACATTTCGTTGTGGCACAGGATGATATGACCACAGTGTGGGAAACCAAACTGAATCATAAAATTGATTATTATGGCACAGACCTTTCTGATCGCCCTGATTCCTACAGCTTTGCAGCTGATGATAAGAAAATTACTGTATTTAATAATTCAGATGGTAGCACGGTCTGGAATAAGGCCTACAAAGATATGGCTCCTCGTTTGCGTAAAGTGGATGAGTTGATGGCTTTCTGGAAATCGAATACAATATTCCTTTTCGATCGTAAGATGGGAAAAGATCAAATTGCTTGCATTGATATGGAAACCGGTGATCTGCTCTGGGCTACCGATAAATACCAGGAAGTGATGGAAGATGCGGTAGTTTACATACCTGAAGAGGATGGCTTTGCGATCACCTTAAAAAAGCAATTGGTTTTTATCAAAGCGCGTACCGGCGAAGAAGTGTGGAATACATCAAAGTTTAGCGGAACAGTAGGGCAATATGTTTACAATCGCAGTGATCGTACCATGGTGATGGTCAATTTTATGCCAAGCGGTTTAATGGCGCTATTCACAGGATTTAAGAATCAAATTGCGCGTGTTAATATGATTAATGGCGAAATCCTTTGGGAAAACAATTACATCGGCCGTGCTGAGAAAAAAGTGCTCACCGGCGAATTTATTTTTGATCTCAGTTTAGTAGCAGACAAGGTGTTTTTGCGTATCAATGGTATTCAGGTGTACGACTATAATACCGGCGCATCGCTTTGGTCGGCTGCCTTCGACTTTACGGCAGATGTGGTGAAAGCACCAAGCGGAACCAAAAAATTCGGTGCCTATGGCACAGTGGCTGAACCAGTTGTTGTTGGAAACGATGTGTACGTATTGGACATGTCGAACAAGAAAAACCAGTATGTAAAAAAATACGACCTCCAGACAGGCCGTCTGCTTTGGACTTCCTACGAAATAAAAGGTGCTCGTGTAATTCCGGGAATGAATGTGGTGGGCGATAAAATTGCGCTTCAGATCGGCGGCAGGGTCGAAACGCAGTTTTACAGACGTTATCGGTCGGGAGATGACTGGGTAACAGAAGCTGGTGTAACATTCCCTGAGGTGAAACCTTTTGGTGTAGAAGCACTTAACACCAAGGACGGAACGCTGGCCTGGGAGTCGGAAAAGTTTAGGAAAGGAATTACTAACGCCATTTTAATTGGTAACGATTATATCGTTTCAAGCGGAAAATCACTCTATAATCTGGACATTAACACAGGTGCAGATAAATTTGAAGTGCCTGTTTCGAAAGGCGGGGTGGGGCAGGCCAGCCTGATTATGCCTTACAAAGAAAACATCGTGATCGTTGTTGGCGAAAAAGGTGTTTCAAGTTTTAATGCCGATAATGGTGAGTTGTTAACCAGCGGCAAATACAAAACTTCAACCTTATACCAGCGTTTTGATGATTTGGTTATCATGCAAACAGAAAAATCTGATGTAGCCGCTTTTGATGTGGATACCGGAAAATACAAAGAGTTCAAGGCTAAAACCGGCTCAGGTTTTTCGCTTACTTCCGATGGCGAACATCTGTTTGTTTACGAGAAAAAGCTGGTTACCAAGCTAAAAACACGTTGATTTGTTTGATTATTGGTGATCGTCCCATGGTTGGAGTAGAAAATACTTTGCAAGATCATTGGCTTTTATATCAAACTAAAACTATGAAAAGCCTTACATGTTAATCTATTTGTTGTTCAAAACGCAGGCTTAACACTACAACCTCGGGGCGGTTTCCAATACGGACAGGAGGCCCCCAGGTTCCTATGCCACTTGAGACGTAGGCGTGTGTTTGTTCAAATTTTTTATACCCCCAGCTTAACGGAAACATAGCTTGTGTGATATAATTGAAAGGCCATAGTTGTCCGTGATGGGTATGTCCGCTCAGAATAAGATCAACATGTTGTGCGATGGCTTCATTATAAGCTCTGGGCTGATGATCGAGCACGATACTTACATCATTTTCAGGAATTGCCGACATAATTTCTTGTAACGCTTTGCGTGTTTCTCCTGCAAAACGGTTACTTTCAATATCATCGCGTCCGACGATCCAGAGGTGTGGCAAAACTTCTACGGCGGTGTCGCGTAATACGGTTATTCCATGTTGACGCAGGTAATTAACAGCAATATCAGCTCCGCCAATGTACTCATGGTTTCCGGTAGTGGCATAAACTCCCAAAGGTGCATTCAGCTTTTTGAACATTGCTCCCAGATTTTGCTGAATGACAGGCGCAAGGTCTTCATCGACAATATCGCCTGGAATTAGAATTATATCAGGCTCTACGGAGTTGAGGTGATCGATTATTTTATGGAGACGGTTTGTCGAAATTACTGTGCCAAGATGGATGTCTGACACCATGGCAATACGCAATTTATCTGTTGTAGTAATGCTTTTGGCCAATGAAATATTCACTTGATTTGTTCTGGGCAGGAGTGCATTCAGATGGCCGGCAAAAACAAGTAAAAACACGGCTGTTGCAATGCCTGTTGTCAGGAAATAGGGTCTCATGAGGATGCCATCTGGGATGACTTTATGGATGAAGGGCACAAAATAATTGATCACCCGGAGCAAATCAATGGCAAGCACTGCAATGAGCAGATACACCATAGCGGCTAACCAGAACGAACCGGCCCAGGTAAAGAAATCACTCAAATGCGATAGATAAACTTTTTCGAGCACACGGCCAATAATGTAGGAAGCTGCCAAAAGCCAGAATGCCCAAATATAGGCGCTTCGAAGTGAAGTGCCCGGCTCAAAAGTTTTTAAGCCACGGCTAAAAATGTAGAAATTGACCAGTCCGTAGATGGTCAGGACGATACTAAAAAAAATTATAAACTGCACCTGTCTCATGCTTTTGTTAAACAAAGATTAAACCAGCTGTAACGGATTATGTTCAGTAAAATCAGTGCTTTAACACTTTTTATACTTTGAATACTTTGCTTTTGGGCAAACGGGTTATGATAAGGCCTTAATTTGCTGCTCAATAAGCTGAATTCTTGATTCAGCATCTGATTTTTTCTTTTGCTCGCGTTCCACCACCTGTTCCGGAGCACCGCTCATAAAGCGCTCATTTTTAAGCTTTTTATCCACGGCAACTAAAAATCCACGGGTATAATGAAGTTCTTCTTTTAGTTTTTTGAGCTCTGCCTCCACGTCAATGGATTCGTTTAGAGGAATATACACTTCTGTAGCTTTTACCCTAAAACCAAAAGTGCCTTCTGCAACTTGCGCTGTTTGTGCGATAGTTTTGAGGTTACACAACCTGGCTATAAGGCCCTCAAACCTTGGATTGAAATCTTTGTTGTTATCAATAATCAACACTTCCAGCGGGTCGCGATAGGGAATATTTTTTTCGGCCCTCACCTTTCTAATGCCATTAATCATCTCGGCTGCAAAATCAAATCCTTCAAGTAGCGAAATGTCGGCAGCTTCTGCTTTTGGCATGCTGGCAATAATCAGATCGTCACCCTCTTTTCTGTCAGCTAACAAATGCCAAATTTCTTCTGAGATAAATGGCATAAACGGATGTAAAATCTTCATCAGGTCTTCAAAAAATCGAAGGGTTTCCTGATAGGTTTTACTATCAATAGGCTGATTCATAGGGGGTTTTATCATTTCAAGATACCAGGAACAAAAATCATCCCAGGTAAGTTTATAAGCTGCCATAAGCGCATCAGAGAGCCTGTATTTGCTGAAATGATCCTCCATCTGACCTAACGACTGATTGAATCTGGCCCTGAACCATGCTACAGCCAGGGCAGCATTTGCATCCTGTGTGGCATTTTGATCTACCTGCCATCCTTTGACCAGCCGCAAAGCGTTCCAGATTTTATTGCTGAAGTTTCGACCTTGTTCGCAAAGTGCTTCATCAAAAGGCAAATCGTTGCCTGCAGGTGAAGTTAAAAGCATGCCAACACGCACCCCATCAGCACCGTATTTATTCATGAGTTCAATTGGATCAGGTGAATTGCCGAGGCTTTTCGACATTTTACGTCCCAGCTTGTCACGCACAATCCCGGTAAGATAAACTGATCGAAAAGGCTTTTCGTTTTGCCATTCGTAGCCGGCAATAATCATGCGTGCCACCCAGAAAAACAATATTTCCGGCGCAGTAACCAAATCATTGGTAGGGTAATAGTATTTTATTTCCGGATTTTCGGGGTTACGGATACCATCGAAAACGGAGATGGGCCAAAGCCAACTCGAAAACCAGGTATCGAGAACATCATCGTCTTGTTTAAGGTCAGTAAGCGTTAAAGCTGGATTACCTGTTTTTTTTCGGGCATTTTCGAGTGCTTCATTTTGATTCATGGCCACTACAAAATCTTCCATGCCTTCGCCATAAAACCAAGCCGGAATTCGGTGTCCCCACCAAAGCTGGCGCGAAATATTCCAGTCGCGCACATTTTCCATCCAGTGACGATAGGTGTTTTTGAATTTTTCGGGAACGAGTTTGACTTCGTCTTCCATCACTGCTTTAAGTGCGGGCGATGCCAGTTTTTCCATGGCTAAAAACCACTGATACGAAAGTTTTGGCTCAATTACAGCTCCTGTGCGTTCGGAGGTTCCTATCTTATTTTGATAATCTTCGGTTTTTACCAGGCTTCCGGTCTGCTCCAGCTCTTTTAAAATTTCGCGCCGGCAAACAAAGCGATCCATTCCTTTGTAATGTAATCCGTGATCATTCAAACTGCCATCGTCATTGAAAATATCTATAAATTCCAACTTGTATTTATCGCCAATTGTTTTGTCGTTGGGGTCGTGTGCCGGTGTAATTTTCAAACAGCCTGTTCCAAATTCCATGTCTACATAATCATCTGCTATGAGCGGAATGCTGCGGTTGGCAATAGGAACAATGGCTCTTTTCCCTTTAAGATGTTGAAAACGCTCATCAGATGGATTGTAACATATTGCCGTGTCGCCCAAAATGGTTTCGGGACGTGTGGTAGCAATGCTTACAAAGTCATCTTCACCTTCAATTTGATAGCGCAGGGTATAGAGCTTGCCTTGTGATTCTTTGTAGATAACCTCTTCATCCGAAACGGTAGTTTTGGCTTCCGGATCCCAGTTTACCATACGGAAACCACGGTAAATAAGCCCTTTATTGTACAAATCGACAAAAACCTGCAACACGGATTCCGACATATCCTCGTCCATGGTAAATTTGGTGCGATCCCAGTCGCAGCTGGCGCCCAATTTTTTGAGCTGCTCCAGAATAATTCCTCCATGTTTGTGAGTCCACTCCCAAGCGTGTTCCAAAAACTTCTCACGACTTAAATCTGCTTTCAGTATGCCTTGTTCTTTCAGCTTACTAACCACTTTTGCTTCTGTTGCTATGGAGGCGTGATCAGTGCCGGGCACCCAAAGCGCATTTTTGCCCATCATGCGGGCGCGTCGGATCAGCACATCCTGAATGGTGTTGTTGAGCATGTGTCCCATGTGCAATACTCCGGTAACATTTGGAGGCGGGATGACGATGGTATAAGGCTCGCGTTTATCAGGTTCTGAATGAAAGTAGACTTTATCCATCCAGTGTTTGTACCATTTTTCTTCTGTTGTGGCAGGATTGTATTTGCTGCTGATTTCCATAAATAGATTCGTTTCTGATGTCGTTTAAGGGCGCAAAATTAGGAAATTATGTGAAGCAGCAGGGGTTCAGAAAATCAAACTATCTAGCCTAAGCAAATTGTAATCAAAAAATTGTAATTTTATTCTTTTGAAACAGGCTACTGAAATGCTACTCTTGCTTGCTTTTTAGAATGGAAATTAATTTATTTCAATGAAATACCGTTTAATCTTTGATGCGTCAGAACAGGAGCTGGTGGATAATAAACTCATGCCATTGGTTGAGGAGATTATTGAGGAGGCAGTGGTTTTTGAGCCGGAAATCATAAATCAATGCAAAGCCGGCCAGCAACTGTTGTTGTTTATTTCGGATCAGCAGCTAAAAACAATATTGCCAGCGCTAATTGAAAAAGAAATGACGATTGCCGTGCTCCCGCATCCCGATTCAGTTGATTCTTGCACTGGCTTTGGGGTCTCACGCCAGCTTGATAAGGCAGTGAGTCATCTTAAAAATGAGCCGGAACGTTTGAAAACGGATGTGCTGTATTGCAACGAAAAAATCGTTTTGAATTATGTTACGGTTGGTGAAAATTTTGTTACCAATGCAAAACTTCCTACTGTTGGCAAGGTTTTTAGTTTGAAACTTCGGCAATTGAAAAGACTTTTGACAATTGAGCCTTTTTTGCTGGACATCAGCCTAACTGATAGTAAAGTTTTAAAAACAGCCGCCGCTGGTATTTCTGTTTCCGAACATCGCAAAAGCTCCCTGCTGTCGCGGATGGTGATGGAAGATTCGTCTGTGAGTGATAAAAAAATGCATATTTTTTTGATCAGCCCCAGAAGTATCATGGAAATGATCCGCTATACTGTTGGCTCAATGAAATCAAAGTCGAAGTTGCCTCCATTTGCTGCCCATATAAAAACCGCATCCGCCACACTTTCCTTTCCTGATGGCGACAGGGTTTATGTTGTTGATGGAAAACCATTTAAGGCAGACAAGTTAAGCCTGGGAATCGGAGAGAAACCCATACATATCATTCCGGGAAGTTATCTGGAACTTCCCGGTAAATCAACCGGATCAGAAGAGATTTTTAAAATTGCTGCACTTCCTGATCAGGCAACGGCAAAAGAAATCGCTGGCAAAAAGCTGCCATTAATCAAACATGCTTCAACAGAAGAGTTTAAGGACTTGTTTCAGGTTTTAAGGGACAATGCGCGCATAAAAAGTTCGTATTTGGTACTTATGGTGCTCTCTACCTTGCTGGCAACTTTTGGATTGTTTGCCAATTCAAGTCCTGTCGTTATTGGTGCGATGATACTTGCACCATTGATGAGTCCAATTATATCGCTTAGTATGGGTGCTTTACGCCAGGACAAACGACTCATCCTAAACAGCTCCACTACCATTTTAGCAGGGCTGGGAATCGCGCTCTTTTTTGCTGTTTTACTCACCTGGTTCACACCCTTGTCATCTCCCAGCGAGGAGATCCTTTCGCGCACGCGACCAAACCTGCTTGATTTGGGCATTGCAGTAATATCAGGCGTTGCAGGAGCCTATGCGCATGCCCGGGACGAAATTGCAAAAACCCTTGCTGGGGTCGCTATTGCTGTGGCTTTGGTCCCTCCTTTGGCTGTAGCTGCAATTGGCCTTGGCTGGCTTAATTTCGAGATCTTTTTTGGCGCTTTATTGTTGTTGGTAACCAACCTGGCAGGGATTGTTTTGGCCGCTTCTTTTACTTTTTTGCTGCTTGGATTTAGTCCGTTTAAACTGGCAACAAAAGGAATGCTTATTTCTTTGGTTGTTGTAGTTGTATTGAGTATCCCACTGGCCTTTAGTTTTGGAAGAATGCTTCAAATCCATACAGTTACAAAGGAGTTGACAGGTTATGAAACGGATATCGCCCGTATAACAGATGTGCGCGTGATGCATATTAAACCTTTAAAGATATCCCTGAAACTTGTTGCTGATGAGCCACTCAATGGTGATCAAATCGATGCTGTTAAAGCTCAGATTGAGGAAAAAATGGATCAACCTGTCGAACTGGAAATCGTGCTGGCATTGAAACGTTAATATTTGCCAGCTTTCTTTTTTTAACTGCCAATGAACTTAAAGGCAGCTCATGGTGTTAGGATAGTGCTTGTTCTGATCTAAAAATTTTGTGCAAAGCATGGAGGCTTATATAGAATTGATTCTAAATACACATGTTGAGCAACCGGAATAGTTCAACCGTTGTCTTATGAAAACTTAAAAATATATAAAGTGTAATTTGCTGACGGCTAATCTTGCGGGCATTTAGTAATTTTGCACTCCTTTTAAAAAACAGGTATGAAGCACAAAATTATAAGTCTGGTTTCGGTTATTATTCTGCTAATGCCCAATTTATTGAAGGCGCAGATACTTGAGCCGGTAAGTTGGAATTTTACTACCGAGAAAATTAGTGACGACCGTTATAACCTTGTTTTTACAGCGGATATTGAGCCTAAGTGGCACCTTTATTCGCAGAATATTCCCATGTCGCCACCTGCAACAACTTTTAGCTTTACACCTAATGAAGCTGTTGAATTCATTGGAAAAGTATCAGAAACAGAGTCGGTGGAGCAGTACGACCCCAACTTTGATATGGTATTGCGGTTTTTTTCGGGACAGGCAGTTTTTAAGCAGGAAGTCAGGTTGCTAAGTGCTGAAACGGTAAAAATTGATGGCGTGCTTGAGTTTATGAGTTGCGATGATATGCGCTGCCTACCACCTTCTGAAGTTGATTTTTCTTTTCGGCTAAAGGGCGAAGTCGCCGCAACAATTTTCAACAACGATATTGGCGCTGCGCCGCAAAGTCAGGTGCTCGATCCTGTAAAGTGGTCTTATGATGTCAAAACAGCTGGCAGTAATCAGATCGAGCTTATTTTTAAAGCGAAAATAGATGAAGGCTATCACCTGTATTCCGTTGATATTCCTGAAAATGGACCGCTGCCAACAGAGTTTAGCTTTCCGGAATCGGAGCAATACAAACAAATAGACGCTACCACGGAAACCCTTGAAGGAGAGGTGAAATACGATGAAATTTTTGAGATGGACATCAAATCCTTTGAGGAGCAAGCGGAGTTTCGTCAAATTTTGGAGTTAACAGTCGACACGCCAATTAAAATAACCGGTGAAATCGCTTATATGGTGTGTAATGATGTGGGTTGTGTGGCGCTCTACCACGATTTTGACCTGATTTACGACGGCAAAACCATTCAGTCGGTCGAAGCCCAACAGCCCGTTGCACAAAAGGAAACACCGAGGCAGGCTAAAGCTGATATCACAGGCGGAAATGCTTCGCTTTGGGGCTTCTTCTTTCTGGCATTTTTGGGCGGTCTTGCCGCCATTTTAACACCTTGCGTGTTCCCGATGATACCTATGACAGTGTCGTTCTTTATGAAGGATAAAGAGGAAGACAAGCTGAAAGGCAGGCTGCAGGCAATCGTTTATGGTTTGGCAATTATTGCAATCTATACACTTATAGGCTCTATTCTTGCTGTAGTGGCGGGGCCCGATATCGCAAATTGGTTAAGCACACACTGGCTGCCCAATATCCTGTTCTTCCTGATCTTTGTCATTTTTGCAGCTTCTTTCTTCGGGATGTTTGAAATTACCATGCCGCATTGGCTTGTGAATAAGTCAGATGCCAAAGCAGATAGTGGTGGATTTGTGGGATCTATTTTTATGGCACTTACACTGGTGTTGGTTTCGTTTAGCTGCACAGGGCCTATCGTTGGGACGATTCTCGTTGAGTCAGCTGGTGGTATGGTGTTGAAACCAATCATCGGGATGTTAGGTTTTTCTTTGGCTTTTGCACTCCCATTCACCTTGTTTGCCTTTTTCCCTTCATGGTTAAATAACTTGCCAAAATCGGGTGGCTGGCTTAATTCTGTGAAAGTAGTGCTGGGATTTCTGGAATTGGCGCTTGGATTGAAATTCCTCAGTATCGCTGATCAAACCTACCATTGGGGCTTGCTCGACAGAGAGATTTACTTAGCGCTATGGATCGTTATTTTCTTCCTGATGGGCTTATACCTGATGGGGAAAATAAAGTTTGCGCACGATTCCGAAGTGAAGTATCTGAGTGTTCCGCGCCTGGTTTTCTCGATCATTACTTTTTCTTTTGTTGTTTACCTTATTCCCGGTATGTTTGGCGCGCCCCTCAAGGCTTTGTCGGGTTATGTTCCTCCCATGCATACCCATGATTTTGATTTGAATGATATCATCAGAAAAAACAGCGGAGGAGGAGGCAATACTGCCGTGATGCAGCTAACGGATAATGCACTGTGCGAAACGCCTAAGTTCCACGAAAAGTTGCACCTGCCGCATGGTTTGCAGGGCTATTTTGATTACGAGCAGGCGCTTTTATGTGCCAAAGCCCTGGATAAGCCAATCTTTATCGATTTCACTGGTCATGGCTGTGTCAACTGTCGCGAAATGGAAGCCAATGTATGGGCCGATCCCAGAGTATTGGCGCTGCTTCGGGATGAGTATATTATTGCTGCGCTTTATGTGGATGACAAAACCATGCTTCCCGAAGAGGAATGGGTGCTATCTGATTATGATGGCAAATGGAAAAAGACGATCGGACGAAAATATGCTGATTTTCAGGTTACTAAGTTCGGAGTGAATGCCCAACCTTATTATGTGTTGATGGGGCATGAAAACAATGTGGTATCCCAACCCCGGGCTTATGATTTGGATGTGGATGAATTTGTTGAGTTTCTGAAACAGGGTGTGGTGAACTATAAAAAAGGACAAACTGTATTTACTATTCCTGAATAAGACTAATCTATTGTAAATAACAAAAAAGTCGGATGTAGAAAAACTATCCAGCTTTTTTGTTTTTCATCAACTGCCCACACTTGAGGATGCCGGAACAACCGCAATATTTATCAGTTGCAGGAGTAGCTAGGGTCTGGTGAAAAACTTTTAACTGATTGGTATTGTGACAATAAATAGAATTCTCATCGCAGGTTTCTGCAAGGTATTTGCAAGTCTGCAATAAAAAACCTTGCACCAGATATTACCCCCGCATAATGCGGGGGTAATATTGACAGGGATTGTCGATTTCGAGTTTTTCAGCAAGCCAAGTTAATTCATTCATTTTCAATTCCAACAAAATACAAATCAAATCCCCCAAGGCCGCCTGTTCTATTGGATGAAAACACCATCATTGTTTGCGTCCAGGAAACGCCTTCGTTGATTAAAATAGGTCTGTATTCATCGAATGTAGTGTTGATCTGTTCACCAAAATTTACGGGCTCTTGCCATATGCCATTTTTAAGGATGCTGTAATACAAATCATATCCCCCAAAGCCTCCTGCTCTGTTCGATGCAAAAACCATTTTATCCCCAAAAATGAAAGGACATTTATCATCAGAAGTGCTTGATAAAGTATTGTCCCTCAACACTTCATAATTTGTAGTGTCAGAGAGTAATAATTCAATTTCCGTTTCAGGATTCGTATTGACAAAATAGATATCAAAACGCGCCACATTTCTATTGGAGCAGAAATAGAGCTTAGAGTTATCGGAATTAAAGCTTGGATACAAATCTTCAAATGCAGAATTCAAAAACGCAACTTCTTTGGTTTCTGAGAAGTTTTCATCACTACTATTCGAAGTGAAATTTATCTGCGAATTTCCTGTAATATCTGTTGAATATAGCAAAGTGAAATTAATTTCATTTGAATTGTAAGCAGTCAAAAGGTTTGGCCCAAATTCATTTCCGGAAGTTTTTATTTTATTTAACCCTGTCCTAATTATATTATAATCATCCATATACACACCCCAGTTTGCGTATTCATTTGTTACTTTTAAAATCCCTGTTGTTTTATCAAAGTTAATATTCATAGGTTCAAAAATGACGTCAAAATCATTTCCCTGGCTATTCCTGTTCGTAGAAAAACAAAAGGGAATTAATCGCCCTAAACTTGGTGCAGTGGAGTTGTAGTCATCGTACTCGGTATTAAAGTCAGTTAGATTTACGGGCGTTTCGGGAAGACTGCCCTGTTCATAATTATATCCTCGAGGATCTTTTTCGCAAGAGGCCGAAATAAACAATATAATTAGTACTGCTATTTTTACAATTTTTGTCATTCGTCTTTGTTTTGATGGGTTTATAACATCCGAAAAAATGCATCAATTATACATTGTTTGCATTATCTTGGTTCAAGCGTGTCTTTAATTCTAAAAGTACAATGGTATTTTTTTTTAAAATAAGCTTATTTCAGTCTAACTCTCATCAATAAGTCAGTTGTTGTGGTGTACAAATATTTTTGATCGGTGTCAAAAGCACAATTGGCTGTTGCTTTACCGGTTTTAATAGCTGCCAGGTGTTTTCCCTCCGGACTTATAATATGCACACCGCCAGGACCTGTCGCAAAAATATTGCCGCTTTTGTGAATTTTTAAACCATCGGGTAATCCTTTGGAATTTTTCGCAAGCGTTGTAAAGTCAAATAATATTTTGCCATTTTTAAGTGTTCCATCCTCAGCAAGATCATAACGATATAAAACCGGTTTTTGTGGATCAGAATGATTGATATACAAGGTTTTCTGATCAAGGGATAATCCAATTCCGTTTGGCCAGCTCAGGCTGTCAATAAGTAAACTGACTTCCTTATTGGCGCTAACTTTATAGACTCCGTTTATTCCAATTTCTCCTGTTTTATTTCCCGTTTGGCCATAGGGAGGATCGGTAAAATAAATATTACCAGCACGATCCATCACCATATCATTGGGGCTGTTAAATTTTTTACCGTCATAAGTGTCAGCCAGAGTGACAAATTGCACTTGAGGGTTTTTTAAATCAGCATCTAAGCGGGCGATGCGCCTGTCGCCATGCTGACAAATCAACAAGTTGTTTTCAGTGTCAAGAATTAGCCCATTCGGGCCTTTGTCAGAATTTTTATTTGCTTCACCCGAATGGCCTGCAGATTCAAGAAAAATACTCAGGCTATCGTTTTCATTCCACTTGTATATTTTATTTGCAGGGACATCAGAAAATAATACTGCCTCCAATTCATCAACCCATAGCGGGCCTTCGCTCCAGTAAAATCCTTCGGCCAGGATTTCAAAAGTGGCAGTTGAATCGATTAAAGCGAGCGCAACTGAATCATAGATCTCAATTTTGAAGTGTTCCATTAAGGGATCACTGCTGCCATTTTCGGAAGTGTCGGCTTTTGGATCGCTTTTGCAGGAAACGAGCAACAGCATTGAGAAAGAAATGGATAAAAGAAATCGATAATACATAAGCTGGATTTTTTTGGGTTTCAATACTATAAATGACTTGGTAAAGATAAATAATTACCGTTTTTTTAGTGTGTGAAATCAAAAAAGCCGAACGAAAATCGCCCGGCTTTCTTGAAATGTGTGTTACCTATCGAAATATCAAAAACTTTAATAGATGAATTATTCTCGATATAGGCACTGTCAAACAAATGCACTGAATGTGATTTGCAGTAATTTATTAATGAAACCTGTACACCAATGACAATAAAGCCGAAGAGTTTGATAATCCATAGCTGAATCCTGAAATATCAGTTTTTACTTCATCATTTTGATATGTATAATAATTTGTTTCTGTTCGTGACCCAGTGGTATAGGTGAAATTGGGTAATAATTCTGCTCCAATCACAAAATTATCGCTTAATTCGTAATTAAATCCAAAGACTAAATTAACGCCCGGCCTGTAGATGCTTTGTTCCCTTAATCTATCAAAATCATTGACGGTCTTGTCGTCTAACTCAATTTTTGAATGAGAATATGAAAATGATAGGTCAGCACCAAATCTTAGTTCTAAATTCTCCGCAATATTTTTCCGATATTCTTTACCTATTTTAACACCAAATCCCAATTGATTCTGCGTACTAAAAAGGCTATCCTCAGTCTCTTCGATGTTATCGCCTGAAATAACCATGGTATTGAATCTCCACAAGGATTTTTCGGTTCCAGTTTTATAAGTTAACCCGAAATTATCAAGATTACTAAAAACCAATCCAATTTCTTTTTGTTTTACTTTTTCTTTCTCTTGTGCCGTTAAAAAATAAGACATAGAAAGACACAATACAATTAGCAATGATTTTTTCATTTTTGTAAAATTAGATGAATTAATAAGACACTATTATAATTGGACGTCCTTGAAAAACAAACCAACTTTTGTGCCATAAAACGGATATTTACAAGTTTAATTATAAACGGATTCCTAATCTTATCAACCAAAAAAAACTTCCCCATAACCGCCGGATAAATACATGGGTTATGGGGAAGACAAGCTTTTGTGTATACGTTGATTTTCAGATTACATCTTAGCAAAATGTCCGTAGAAAGCTGCAATTGTTTCGATGCCTTTGTAGAAATTATCCAAAGGATAGTTTTCGTTGGGGGAGTGGATCGCATCCGATTCGAGGCCAAAGCCCATCAATACGGATTTCAGTCCGAGGATTTCTTCAAAGGTTGAAATAATCGGGATACTGCCACCGCTGCGCATTGGGATTGGTTGTTTGCCATAAACATCCATATAGGCTTTTTCTGCTGCTTTGTATGCTGGTAAGTTGATCGGGCACACATAAGCCTGTCCACCATGCAGATATTCAACCTTAACTTTTACCGATTTTGGAGCGATCTTCTCAAAATGTTCTTTGAAAAGTACTTCTATCTTTTTATGGTGCTGATTAGGAACCAAACGGCTCGAAATCTTGGCATAGGCCTTTGAAGGCAATACTGTTTTGGCACCTTCGCCGGTATAGCCGCCCCAAATACCGCACACATCGAAAGTAGGCCGGATTCCGGTATGCTCGATGGTGGTGTATCCTTTTTCTCCACTTAGCTCTTCCACATCAATTGCTTTTTTGTAAACATCGGCACTGAAAGGCGCCTTGTTTAGCAATTCGCGCTCAGCAACTGTAGCTTCCAATATATCATCATAAAAACCCGGGATGGTGATGCGGTTATCTTTATCGGTCATGGAGGAGATCAAATCAGCCAATACATTAATTGGATTAGCTACTGCGCCACCAAACAATCCGGAGTGTAAATCGCGGTTGGGGCCCGTAACTTCAACCTGCCAGTAAGCCAAACCACGCAATCCTGTTGTGATTGAAGGCACATCAGGGCCGATCATGCTGGTATCGGAAACCAAAATCACATCAGCTTTAAGCATGTCTTTGTGTTGTTCGCACCATTTACCTAAACTGGGAGAGCCAATCTCTTCTTCGCCTTCAATCATGAATTTTACATTGCAAGGCAAACTATCTGTAGCCACCAAAGTTTCAAAAGCTTTGGCATGCATAAAAGCCTGGCCTTTGTCGTCATCGGCGCCACGCGCCCAGATTTTTCCATCCCTGATTTCAGGTTCAAATGGCGGGCTGTTCCATAGTTCGATGGGGTCAACAGGCATCACATCATAGTGGCCATAAACCAAAACGGTTGGCAAAGCAGGGTCAATTATTTTTTCGCCATAAACCACCGGGTTACCTTCCGAAGGGAGCACTTCGGCCTTGTCAGCACCTGCTTTGAGGATATGGTCGCGCCAATACTCGGCGGCCTTTTGCATGTCTGGTTTATGCGCGTTAAGCGAACTGATTGATGGAATACGAATCAGCCCGAACAGTTCATCTAAAAATCTGTCTTTGTTCGAATCAATGTAAGTTTTAATTTTTTCCATGGATTATTTGTGATTAGGTATAAAATTTTTTCAAAAATAAGGATTTTGAATATTTTAGCCGTCATTTTTATGATTTATAATGGTGAAATAGTGTTTTTTAAAGGATTTTTAACTTCCTTTAATTTGATGACAGTCTTTTCAATTGAGTCTCTTCCTGCCGTTCATTTTTTTATTTTGCCCCTGCCGTCCAAAGCCATAACTTTGCGATTTAATCAATAAAATTATGAAGCCTGTAAGAATTGCCATTAATGGATTTGGCCGGATTGGTCGTATTACTTTACGCAGAATTATGCTTCGTCCTGATATGCAAGTTGTAGCGATTAATGATTTGGCTGAATGTGCCAATCTTGCACACTTGCTGAAGTATGATTCGGTGCAGCGTGGTTTTGACGGAACGGTTAGCTGTGAAGGCGATAAAATGATCGTTAATGGTCAACAAATAAGTGTTTTTAATGAACCGGATCCAGCAAAACTTCCCTGGAAAAAGCTTAAGATTGATGTAGTTATCGAATCCACTGGTTTTTTTATAACACCTGAACTAGCACTTTTGCATGTTGAAAAATCGGGTGCCAGAAAAGTGATCATTTCGGCTCCTGCTAAGGATATCCGAGAAGACGTGCCCTATATCGTTTTAGGTGTAAACGATCATTTGATTGATAAAAACGATCTGGTAATTTCTAACGCCTCCTGCACTACCAATAATGTTGCACCACTGATTAAATTGCTGAATGATAATTGGGGAGTTCAAAAGGGCTTCATCACCACGGTGCATTCATATACTAAGGACCAAAACCTTGTCGACGGACCACACAAAGACTGGCGTCGGGGCAGGGCAGCAGCCTATTCCATTGTGCCCACCACAACCGGCGCTGCGAAGGCTGCTACACGCATTTTCCCGCATCTGAAAAATAACCTGGGTGGTGCCGGAATTCGTGTTCCCGTGCCGGATGGCTCGCTGACAGATCTTACCTGTACGCTCGATAAATCAACAAGTGTGGAGGCTATCAATGCTGTTTTTAAGGCAGCAGCGGAGGGCGAAATGAAAGGTATTCTGCAATATACAGAAGATCCTATTGTTTCTGCTGATGTCATTGGGAATACCCATTCAGCGGTGTTTGATGCCGGTCTTACTGCAGTTTTGGGCGATAAAAACAAGTTGGTGAAAGTGGTTGCCTGGTATGATAACGAGATGGGCTATGCCAGCAGGCTGGTCGAACTGATCGCCAAATTTGCCTGAAGCTTTGGATCGCTTTGATCAGATTGTAGTGGGTGGCGGATTGGCTGGAACTGTGTTGGTTTACCAGTTAACAAAGGCAGGACAGCGCGTTTGCTGGATCAAGGCGGGGCTTGAACGAAGTTCAACAATGGTCGCGGCGGGCTTAATCAATCCTTTGGTATTCAGATACCTGACGCCGGTTTGGAAGGTTCAAACTCTTTTGCCGGAAGCGATCAACTTTTATAAGAAGCTTGAGAAAGAACTTGGCCAGCAATGCCTGCACGAGATTAACATTGCGAAAGTATTTGGAGATCAGGATGCCGCGCTATGGCAACGCAAAATGCAACTACCTGAGATTGCCCCCTGGATTAATGGCATTGGTGCAGTGCCCGATAATGAAGTGCTTATTCAACCACATGGGGTGGGCTTTGTAAACGGCTATTGGCTGGATACAGGCGTTTTTTTACGGGGAATGGAACATTATTTGTCCGATAAAATAGTCAGCTTTAATGAGCGATTTGAATTGAAGCGATTAAATATTGAGCCGGACAAAGTAAGCTATGATAAGCGTTGTCTTGCTGATAAACTGATCTTTTGCGAAGGCTGGGAAGCTGTAAAAAACTCGTTTTTTGATTTTGTTCCTTTCAGGCCGGTAAAAGGGGAATTGCTTACATTAAAGATTGATAATCTGGAAAGCAAATATTTGCTGAATAAAGAGGTGTTTCTTTTACCGCTTGGAGAGCATCTTTTCCGGTTGGGTTCAACCTACGATTGGGATGATTTGAGTATCAACACCACTGCTCAGGCAAGGGAATACCTGCTCGAAAAGCTCGCTTCGTTTTTGCCAGCCAAGATCGAAGTAATTGATCATCAAGCCGGTGTGCGGCCTGCTGTTGCCGATCGTCGTCCTGTTGCCGGACTTCATCCGGAGCACCCTCAGCTGGCAATTTTTAATGGATTGGGTGCCCGTGGCGTGATGATTGCACCTTGGCTGGGGCAGCAGCTTTTGGAGCTTTTACGCTATCAAAAGCCATTGGATGAGGAGGTTGATTTACAAAGATTTGTGAAGAGGTAATCGAATGAGATATTGCGAATTTACCGTCCGCTAAGGACGGAATTGATCTAAAATAAAAGTTTTTGCCATCATAATCACCCTGAGGAGGAAGAATAAAAAGGGTTATTACGCGATTCCAAATAATCCTTGATTTTATCAAGCATCGATATGTTTCAATTCCAGCTTTTCTCCATCAAAAACAGCATAGGTGAAATTTGTGACCCAATCGCCCAAAATGATCATCCTCGAACGCTCGTTCAAAGCGTAATCGAGTGGAACATGCCGATGTCCAAAAATATAGAAATCGTGCTGCTCGCCCGATTGGATAAGGCTTTGACAATAATGGTAGAGCATTTCGTCTTCAGCAACTACCTTGAAATTATTTTTCTGTTCGCGTGCTACGTTGGCTATCCGGCTTTTATGCGAAAAATATAGTCCCATTCTTGTTCCTAAATCAGGATGAAACCACCGGAACAGCCACTGGTTAAACTTGTTTTCAAAAACTTTTTTCAGGAATTTATAGCCGTTATCGCCGGGTCCCAATCCGTCGCCATGCGCTAAATAGAATTTTTTCCCGTTAAAGGTTCTGGTAGCGGGCAGCCGGTGTAACTGCACGCCAACTTCTTTTTCAAGGTAATCGAAGGCCCAGATGTCATGATTCCCTCTAAAAACATGCACAGGGATTCCCTGGTCAGTAATTTCAGCCAGCTTTCCCAGCAGGCGCACGAAACCTTTGGGGACAACAGTTTTATACTCGAACCAAAAATCGAACACATCGCCCATTAGAAATATTTCAGCTGCCTGATCTTTAATACTATCGAGCCAGTTTACGAGCTTTCGCTCACGCTGCAAGCTGCGATCGTGATCAGGAACACCCAGGTGAAAGTCTGATGCAAAATAGATATGTTTGCCATTTTCGGGCATGGGCTATTGGATAATATCTTCGGCAAGTAATGCTTTGATGATTTTTGTCATACGCGGTTGTGCTGTGGCTGCTGCATCCACAACCTCTTCATGCGAAATTTCAGTGATTTTTCCTTTTACTCCCAGATCTGAAATCACCGAAACGGCAAATACTGGAAGCTTCATATGCCTCGCTACAATTACTTCGGGCACTGTTGACATGCCAACGGCATCAGCGCCAATGGTTCGTATATAATAATATTCGGCAGGTGTTTCAAAAGTGGGACCACTCACTGCTGCATAAACGCCCTGATGTACCTTGATTTTAAGTGTATCAGCCACACCAAGTGCTTTTTTGAGTATCGTTTTGTCGTAAGCCACACTCATGTCAGGGAAACGCGTGCCGAGTCTTTCATCATTTTTACCGATTAAAGGGTTGGGCATCAAGTTGATATGATCAGTAATAAACATCAGATCGCCAACCGCAAAATCAGCATTTAACCCTCCACTTGCATTGGAAACAATCAATAATTGTACGCCCAGAAGTTTCATTACCCTAACTGGAAATGTCAATTCTTCGGGCGAATAGCCTTCATAATAATGAAAACGACCTTGCATAGCAACCAATTTTCGCCCACTTAATTCGCCAAAAATAAGTCTTCCCTGATGACCATGAACTGTTGAGACCGGAAAATGGGGGATGTCTTCGTAAGGAATTACGGTTTTAATTTGAATTTCATCGACTAAACCACCTAAACCAGTGCCTAAAATAACACCAATTTCGGGTTCAAAATCTATGACCGAATGAATGTAATTAATCGTTTGTTGTAACTTTTCTAACATAATCTATAACCTGTGAATTGTAATTAAGCTGCTCTGATTCATGAAATTTGACTTCAATAGGAACGTAAAACAGCGGTATATTTTTGAACAGGCTAAAGTACGGAGAATCGACCAAACGCATGGCATCTTTTTCGGTTGTAACCATAATCTTATTTTTTCCAAGAATGTTTTTGAATTCATTTACAACGCGATGCATATCTTTTTTGGAAAAAATATGATGGTCAGGAAAATCTATGGTGATGAGGTCAGTGCATTTTTTTTGTAGAAAATCCTGCAACGGATAAGGATTTGCTATGCCGCAGAAAAGCATGATAGTTGTAGTTTTGCGAGGTATTGCCAAATTTGTATGATCAGCTAAGGGCGTTAAACTGTCATATTTGATATACGAGAAATAAAGGCTTTGATGGGCTTTGGGTTTGATTATTTCGGTCAGTCTTCTTCGTGTAAATGGTGAAAATACCTTGGGAGTTTTTGTGACAATAATAATATCAGCGCGATCGGCTGCTGAAGTTATATCGCGCAATCGTCCTGCCGGAAAAAGAAAGTCATTGGGGTAAAGGTTATGAAAATCAGTAAGCAGAATGTTTAAGCCGGCCTTTACCCTCCTGTGCTGAAAGGCATCATCCAGCAAAATCAATTCGGGATTTTCCGCTGTTGCGATCAATTGTTTAATTCCTCTGGCTCGTTTCTCGTCAACAGCTACTGTTATATGCTTAAATTTTTGAAAATATTGCATGGATTCATCTCCAATATCACGGTAAGTCATTCCCGGTTTGGCAATTATAAATCCTTTGCTCAAACGGCCATAGCCGCGGCTCAGAACAGCTGTTTTGAAATCATTGGAAAGTAATCGCACGAGGTATTCAATATGCGGAGTTTTTCCCGTTCCACCAAATGAAAGATTGCCAACGCATATTACGGGAAGGTCAAATGTGGCGGGTTTAATAATTTTTTTGTCGTAAATAAAATGCCGAACTCCCAGGATAAGTTGATAAAGCCATGATAGCGGAAGTAGAAATAATCGCATACGTATTGCAGGTTTATTAACTTTGTTGTGATTCCTTGAAAGCCCCAAATTAAAATGCCGCACCAAATAAACAGTTCTTCAAAATTACATAATTTTACCGATTATCAAACAGTTACTTCAGGAGTTAGAAATTATTGCATCGTAGTATTTAACTTAAATAGCTGATAAATAATTGAATAGACAGAATATTTGTTGGCATAAAATGATATGACTATGAAAATTAGTGATTTATTAACATTAATAACCGATAAGGCTGCACTTTCGTTACAAGAGTCCTATGACAACTCTGGTTTGTTAATTGGCGATGAAACGACTGAGGTAAGTAGCGTATTACTTGCTGTTGATGCTACAGAAGACGTTGTTGATGAGGCAATTAGATTGGGTTGCGGATTGATTATTGCACATCATCCTTTAATTTTTAAAGGCCTGAAACGTCTCAATCCCAGGAATCCGGTTGAACGTATTGCGATAAAAGCCATAAAAAATGATATTGCTATCGCTGCCATGCATACCAACCTGGACAATTACCAATTTGGTGTGAATGCAAAATTGGCCGAGGTTTTGGGAATTAAAAATCCCGCTATACTTAATCCTGTAAAGGATAAGTTGCGGAAATTGGTTGTTTTTGTGCCACAGACGCACGCTGAAAAGGTGCGACAAGCTATGTTTTCGGCGGGAGCCGGGCATATAGGTGCTTACGACAGCTGTAGCTTTAACACCAACGGAACCGGAACTTTTAAAGGAAATGAAAACACAAATCCTTTCGTTGGAAAGGCAGGGGAACTGCATCAGGAGCCCGAGATGAAAATTGAAATGGTAGTTCCTGCCTATAAATTAAACAGGGTTGTCGAGGCTATGCTGTCGGCACATCCTTACGAAGAAGTAGCCTACGATATTTTTTTACTTGAGAATACTTTTAGCGGAGCCGGCTCAGGCATGTTTGGCTTGCTCGAAAATCCGCTTAGCGAAAAGGATTTTTTGGCCATGATTCAGAAAAAATTGGGAACGCAGGTGCTGCGTCATACTGCCTTTACAGGGAAAGTAGTTCATAAAATTGCCATTTGCGGAGGTTCAGGGGTTTTCTTACTGCCTCATGCCAGGGCACATGGTGTTGATGCTTTTGTGACTGCTGATATGAAGTATCACGACTTTTTTGAAGCTGACGGACAACTGCTCATGGTGGATGCAGGCCATTTTGAAACAGAACAATTTACGAAAGATTTGATGGCTGATATCATTCGAAAAAAAATCCCTAAATTTGCAGCCCTGATTTCGGAGGTAAACACCAATGCAGTCAGCTATTTCCAAAACAAATAAATACCACTTAATATGGCAGTTGAAAAGCAGAAAACCGGCAAGCATGAACAAAGCGAAGAATTGGTGGATGTAAGTGTTGAACAAAAATTGGTTGCACTCTACACCCTACAGCAAATTGATTCGCAAATCGACCGCATCAGAATTATCAGAGGAGAATTGCCTCTGGAGGTTCAGGATCTTGAAGATGAGATTGTTGGACTTGAAACACGTGTTGATAATCTGGATAAGGAAGCCAAAGACCTCAACAATGCTATTGCTGAGAAAAAGCAAGCCATGAAAGAGAGTGAAGGGCTTATAAAACGTTACGAAGAACAGCAGCAGAATGTGCGTAACAACAGAGAGTACGACTCATTGTCGAAAGAAATAGAATTCCAAACGCTTGAAATCCAATTGGCTGAAAAAAGAATTCGGGAATTTTCTGAAAACCTTGAGGAGCTTAGCGAGCAAATAAAGGGTGCAAAAGAGCGCTTGAAAGAACGTTCGGCTGATTTAGACGTGAAAAAATCAGAACTTCAGTCTATTATCGAAGAAACAGAAAAAGACGAAGATGCCTTGCTGAATAAATCAAAAAGCAATGAAAAATTTATCGAAGACAGGCTGCTGGTTGCTTATAAACGAATTCGTACAAACGCGCGCAATGGCCTGGCAGTAGTACAAATTGAACGCGATGCCTGTGGCGGTTGCTTCAATAAAATACCGCCCCAACATCAGTTGGATATCCGCATGCACAAAAAAATTATTGTTTGCGAATACTGCGGACGAATTCTTGTTGACCATGAAATAGCCGAGCATTACTCTGCATAAGCTAAAATCGAATTTTAATGATTAGGGAGCATCCGAAAGGTTGTTCCCTTTTTCTTTATTTTTACCGCTGATTAGGCAACAATAATCCTGATAAATTGCTGATTCATGAAACAATTCGTAATCTTATTCTTCTTCCTCTTTGGTTTAGGATCGTTACAGGCCGCCGAATGGGATTTTAATGCGAATTGTCAGCTGGCTTACAAAGAAACTTTGGCGCTTCGCTTCGATGCAGCTCATGTGATTTTAATGCGGGAGAAGGCCCTGCAGCCTGAGAATGTTTGTGTGGACTTACTTGAAAACTACCGTGATTTTTTGGAAATTTTTATCAGCGAAGACAAGGATTTATTCCTGAGCCGCGAACCATTGCGCAAACAGCGTTTATCGCGTATTGAAACGATTCAGGACGATGAGCCGTTTAAAAACATTAGTCTGGCAGTTGTTAATCTGCAATGGGCATTTGCGAGATTGAAATTTGGAGAATATTTTACGGCTGCGATTGAATTGCGCCGGGCATACTTTTTAATGAAAGAAAACAGCTTGCTTTTTCCTGATTTCAAACCAAATTTACTGGGCAATGGTATTTTTAACGTTTTGATTGGAGCTGTCCCACCCAAATACGAATGGGGTTTAAAACTTGTTTCGATGGAAGGTTCAATCAACAAAGGCAGGATGCAGCTTTATGAATTGCTCGAAGCTTCAAAAAAACAGCCTTCACTGAATATCTGGCAGAATGAAATCTTGTTTTATCTCAGTTTTGTCGAGCTAAATTTAGTTGCTGATTCAGAATCTGCCAAGCAATTATTGCTGCATTTTGACTCGCTTGAAACCAAAAGCAATTTATTGATTTATGCTCATGTAAATATGCTTATGAAACTTGGAATGAATGATCAGGCTGCACTTCTCTTATCACAACGCGACCGAAGCCGTGCGGTTTATCCATTTTACTACCTGAATTATCTTGAAGCTGAAACACGTATCCGGAAGCTGTCGTTCGATGCTGTTAAGCAGTACACTATTTTTCTGGAGAATTTCAAAGGAACAAATTACCGCGCTGATGCTGCCCGGAAAATCGGCTGGCTCTATCTTATCCAGGCAGATACGGCTGCTTACCTCAAACAAATGCAATATGTATTAAATGAGCCTGCTGGCGATGTTGATGCGGATAAGCAGGCTATTTTAGAAGCTGAATCAGCCAGGATATATCACCCAGAAATACTCAAGGCCCGCTTGCTTTTTGATGGCGGGTATTATGATTCAGCTCGGCTGCTAATGAAGCAAATAAGCCGGGAAAAGCTGGATTTCCATGATCAACTTGAATATACCTACCGTTTGGGACGTATTGCTGATGCCCAAAATAATATTGAGCTGGCTTTAAATTATTACAGCCAAACGATTGAGCTGGGTGCTGAAAGTCCCTATTATTATGCTGCAAATGCAGCACTGAAAAGTGCCGAAATCTATGAGCA
Source organism: Bacteroidota bacterium (assembly GCA_018830105.1). Lineage (GTDB taxonomy): Bacteria > Bacteroidota > Bacteroidia > Bacteroidales > F082 > UBA5536. The sequence goes on along the minus strand of JAHJTC010000024.1, from coordinate 151,477 downwards.
TGCCGGTAATCCGGATATGGCTGTTGCATATTACAAGCAATGCCTGGAACTAAAGCCTGATAGCTATCGCGACAGTATTCATCAGAAGGCTAAAGCAGGATTAAACCGGTTAAAAAAATAAGGAGGCAAGATCATTTGATCCTGCCTCAATTCTTTAAGTTGGGTTCTGTTCGTTTTTTCTAAAACCTAAAACGCGCGGTAAGGGCAAAATGGTCGCTTGTGTAAGTTTGTCTTGCGGCGTTTGTTGTGTAATTAGCTGAGCTATAGAGGTAATAATCCCGGCTGCGCTCACCATGAACATAAGCTAGGTCAAGACTGAAATCGCGTTCTGAATATCCGATACCAAATGAGTAGGTTTGGTACTCGTCATTTTCACCCTGTGCATAAGGACTCCCGTAAATGGCATATCCTCCCCTAAAGCTGAAATTGCTGTAACGCCATTCGGTTCCAAATCGAAGATTACTCGTAGAGCCATAAAGCGCATTGATTGCATCATTCTCGTCGGTAAAATTATAATCCAGCGCACGAAGCTTCATATTGCTATAATCTACAAATTCGTAGTCTGCACTCAGCGACCCGTATTTTCCAATGATTAGGGCAACACTTCCGATAGCTTTTAAAGGGGTGGATAATTCATATTCGTATTCGCCTGTTGGAGAATCTTTGCGGTTGTAATCGGGTCCAAGTTGAGCATCGGTGCTGGTGTACCAAATATCTTTGAGGCCATAATAATAAGTTGGTGTATGAAAGGCTGCGCCAACGCGTAACCAGTCCACAGGCCAGGCAATAATACCAAGTTTCAGGTTTATACCCCATCCTCTTGTTTCTAAGGTTTCGCTGTAATTCCAGTTATCGAAAAAAGGGATGGTATCTGCGATATCAATTTCAGAATAGCGTGTTTCTTCGAAATAGCGTACATAAGGTAAGCCAAGTGTTGCGCCAAAGAATAAACGATCGTTCATGTTGGCACTTCCCGAAAACAACCATTCGCTTGTTGAACCCCAGCTTTTGAAGAGTTCCTGTTGTCTGATTCCACCTTGGGGCACGGGACTGGTATAAATCAGGTCGCCATTAACATCTCTAATGGTATCGAGCACATAAACATACCAGGCCGGATAAATATCGAAAGGGAAATTACTTTCGATATCCTGCGGATTTACATTCCAAACTTCGTCCAGATACACATCAACGAGCGAGTGGTCAGGATTGTCGCCCCGCACAAAAGCACGGTTGTTGAATGAGTTGCTGCGGTTCATGCCAAAAGCAAACTGATAATATTTCCAGGGGGTATTTGTGCTGCCTTCGGGCACAGGATTGGTAAAAACAAAGCCAAGATTGCTAATAGCCAGATTGGTGCGGGAGTCTTCTCCTGTCATGCCATTATAGCTGGAGAAGGTTTTCCCGGTAGAAATTTCCGGGGTAAAAGTAAATTCGGAGCTGCGGTATAGTCCCATGCCTGCCGGGTTGGTACTCAGGGCCGAAAAATCTGCTCCCAATGCACCAAATGCGCCTCCCATTGCCATACTTCTTGCTGTTCCCTGATAATAAACCTGTGAATAGCGAAGGGCATCAACTTCATTTTGAGCGGTCAATATCCCACTCATAGCCATGAACAATCCAAAAATCATTATTTTTTTCATAACAATATCTTTTGAATGAAAAACCCACATTGTTTTTTAATTTTTATAGATGTGGGTTTCTCACAAGTTTAACATTTTAAATTAAGGTCAATATTTACCTTCTTCCACCCCGCGAACTGCTTGAAGATGAGCTGCTGCCTCTGCTACCTGAGCTTGATGACCTGCTAGAGCTGTTTCCCGAAGACGAACTTCTGGTAGGCGAGCTGTAAGTTCTGGTAGGTGTCGAGGGTGTGCTCGTACTTCTTGTTGGACTACTGTATGTTGGTGTAGAGCGTGTTGTGGAAGGGCGTGCCTGACTATTTGATCTGCTTGATTTTGCAGGACTTGCTGTTCTTCCTGTTTCACGCTGTGGTCTAACATATTCAGAGCTTGAGCGGGGCTGACGATTGCTTGGTGAGCTATAAGTTTTAGGACGCTCATATTTACGTTCACTAGCTGAGCTTTCTGTTCTGGCTGCAGGACGGTCGTAGCGTTGACGATACTCATTCACTTTTTCAGAAGCATCAGGTCTGCTATCGCGTTTATTATTTGTGCCCGAAGTACCGCGTTCGGTCGTGTTGGGTCTCTCAATACGACTGCTATTATCTCGGCTTGGCCTTGCTGAACGCTCAGTTGTCTGGCTTTGTTTGGTTGTGGGGCGATTGCCAACACTGCTGCCTCTTGCTGAGGTAGTTTTGTCGGTTGCAACACCGCTTCCTGATGATGTTCCCGGGCGTGTACCTCTTCCGCTGACATAGGTTTCTTTCTTGTCATCGCCTCCGCTGCGAACGCCTCTGGCGCTGCCCGATAAGTTTGGAGATCCACCAGCTAAGCTGCTGCGATGGCCATAATAGCGATTTGATCTGCCATCATTAGGATAGCCCCAGCCGCTTCCGCCACCATAGTAGCCGTCGTTGTAACCATTATAATAACCGTGGTTGTAGCCACTCCAGTATGATCCGCCCCAGCCCCAACTTGGACCCCAGGCATACCATGGGTCATAAAAGAATGGGTCATAATACCCGCCGTAACCATAATAAGGGCGGTAATAAGAACCATAATAAGGTCTGCTGTAATAGGGCCATCCATAACTGAAGCCAGATGACCAGCCGTAAGGATAGCCTGCACCTATATAGATGTTCGATCCGCCACAACTGTAACAACCGGTATTGTAGTCATCGTAATAACCGAAACTGGATGAAGCTCCTGAACCAAAGCGTCTTACACGACTGGCGTAATCGCTGTCGTAATAAGTTTCTGTGGTAGTGTAGGTAGTGCCATCAGTTTCCGTAACTGTTTCAGAAGTTTCGTAAACAGGTTCAATTTCGCTACTTTTAACTGTTTGTGCTGCATCATCTTGATAATAGGATTCGTAATCGTAATCATTACTACTTTTAACTGTAGCAGCTGTATAGGTCTGTTCAGGGGCTGCGGTAGCAAGATTATGATTAGTTGCCGGCGCTGTTTCGTTAGCGCTGCTACGCGAATAATACACATCATCGTACACTGTACCGCTTGTGGAACAAGCTGCAATTCCGAGTGTGATTGCGATTAAAATCAAATTTAACTTTTTCATTTTGGATTCCTCCTGACTTTTATGTTCCATCCCCCGAGGGATTTTATTAATTTTGCATTTTCATCGGAAAAAATACAAATACTATACCAAAAATTCATGGCAAAAGAATTAACCACACGCGAAGATAACTATTCTCAATGGTACAACGACCTGGTAACTAAAGCCGATCTGGCAGAAAACTCGGCTGTTAGAGGCTGTATGGTCATCAAACCATACGGATATGGAATATGGGAACGTATGCAACAGGCTTTAGATAAGATGTTTAAGGATACGGGGCACGAAAATGCTTATTTTCCACTCTTTATCCCCAAATCTTTTTTTAGTAAGGAGGCAAGCCATGTTGAAGGTTTCGCAAAAGAATGTGCAGTTGTTACGCATTACAGACTCAAGAATGATCCCAACGGAAAAGGAATTATTGTTGATGAAGATGCAAAACTGGAGGAAGAGCTTATCGTAAGGCCAACATCTGAGACTATTATTTGGGATACTTATCGCACCTGGATTCAAAGTTATCGCGATCTGCCGCTGCTCATCAATCAGTGGGCCAATGTGGTACGCTGGGAAATGCGTACGCGTTTGTTTTTACGAACCGCTGAGTTTCTGTGGCAGGAAGGCCATACAGCGCACGAAACCAAAGCAGAGGCCATTGCCGAGGCAGAACAAATGTTGCGTGTGTATGCAACTTTTGCTGAGGAATGGATGGCTGTTCCCGTTTTGCGCGGCGTGAAGTCGCCTAACGAGCGTTTTGCCGGTGCTGTCGAAACCTATTGTATTGAAGCCCTGATGCAGGACGGCAAGGCACTTCAGGCCGGTACTTCGCATTTTCTGGGACAAAACTTTGCCAAAGCTTTTGATGTTAAATTTTTAAGCAAAGAAAATAAACAGGAATATGTTTGGGCTACATCATGGGGTGTTTCAACCCGCCTGATGGGTGCTTTGGTGATGGCTCATTCCGATGACAATGGATTGGTGTTGCCCCCGAAACTGGCTCCAATACAGGTTGTAATCGTGCCTATCTATCGCAATGACGAACAGTTTGATCAAATCGCCAATAAGGCTGCTGAAATAAAACAAAGTTTGGAGAATGTTGGGGTCAGGGTAAAATTTGACAACAGAAAAACACATAAACCAGGCTTTAAATTTGCCGAATGGGAACTTAAAGGTGTTCCGTTGCGACTGGCGATAGGACCACGCGATCTGGAAAGCAATACGGTTGAGGTGGCACGACGCGATACCCTGGAAAAAGAAACACTTTATCTTCAAAGTATTGAACAGAAAGTGGTTAATCTTCTGGAGCAAATCCAAAAGAACCTCTACCAGAAAGCCTTGGATTTTAGAAATGAAAGCACCTACAAAGTGGATACCTGGGAAAGTTTTAAAGAACGTATCGAAAAAGGCGGCTTTGTGATGGCGCACTGGGATGGCACTTCTGAAACGGAACAAAAAATCAAAGAGGAAACGAAAGCTACAATTCGCTTAATCCCTATTGAAGGACAAAAAGAAAGCGGAAAATGTATTTATTCGGGCAATCCCTCTGAGCAAAGGGTTTATTTTGCCAGAGCATATTAGTTTGAATGTGCTCAGGTTAAAGGCTTTTTAAGATTTTCTTCATCCCGAATTCTTAAAAAATACATACTTATTAAGGTGTTATGAAAGCTTTGGATGAAACGAAAAAAGGAGCATGGGCAAACGCTGCCGATGCTCCTTATTTTAGCCAAAGTACTTTATTTATCAAGTACTTCCAGTTTCTCCATGCCTTTCATATTCATCGATTTAGCCATCTTGCCAATGGTTTCTAATTCGATAGAGCCGGTAAAACTCATCACAACAACTTCACCATCATCTTCTGCTATCATCAGCATTTCACTGATTTTGCCACCATTTTCTTTTTTGGTAAGGAAGCGCACGGTACCATCTTTTTCTTCTACGCGCATCAGCTCTGCAAAATCCTTAAAATCTACGGATTTACTTAACTCGTCCATAAAGTTTATTTTACTCTGCTTTAGCGAGTCTTCAAAGATCAGGATTTTCATGCCGTTGATTTGGTTTACCATGTTATTGAGCTCTTTGGCATCTTCATCTTCAAGGTTCTGACTCAATCCGGCTGCCAACTTGAACATTTCGGCTGAGATATTTATGGAAGTAAAATATTCCTTACCGGCATATTTTTCATAGAGTTTGTCGATCGAGCTGATTTGTGCCATGCTGAAAAGTGGAATCAGCACGAAAAGGGCGATAATAATCTGAATTTTTTTCATAGCATTTGAATTAATAGGATTTTGAATAATTATTGATTTGTAAGGTAATTTCTTGTTTGGTCAATGAGGCCAAGTTTTTTTGTTTCTTCCATTCCTGTATAAAGAACCTGCATCTTATCAACCTGATCGATGCCTTTTTCAAGCTTATTTCCGGCTGTTTGCACAGGCTGAAGCCCGCTTGAAAGCTTTAACCCGACAAATTGTAATGCGTTGCTCGCTTGCGCATAAGCAACAGCCGGGTCGTTGTAGGTTTCTTCAAACTGGTTGTTGTTGGTCAAATTAAAAAGACTGCTAACAAAAAGGATAAGTGCAACAGATGCGGCAGCCAGTGGCCAATAGAGGAATCGGTTTGTGTTCGTTTTCTCTTCAGTTTCTGACTGGGCTATGTGCTGCATCATGCTTTGATCGAACTTGTCCTGCAGGGCTTCGGTCTTTTTAGCTGATAAACTAAACAGGGGTTTAAGTGCTTTCAGTTCGTCTGGCAGCTCTTCCTGCTCAAAATAAGCACGCAGCTGTTGCTCTTGTTCCAGGCTGGTTTGTCCTTCAAAATACAGCCTGATTAGTTCTTTAATAGGTTTCGTACTCATAGTTGTTGTGTTGGATCAATTGTTCGCGTATTTGTTTGCGGGCGCGTGATAAATTTGCCCTAACAGCGTTCAAACTCATGGACGTAATTGCTGCAATCTCTTCAAAATCATACTGTTCAATATCGCGTAACTGGATAACAATTTTTTGTTGCGGAGGAAGTTTATCAATCAATTGATTCACTTTGGCAACTGCATCATGCAATTCGGTAATGCTTTCAGGTGTCTGGCTGTAGGAGAGCTGATCATGCTCCTGTAATCTCACATGCTGTCTTTTTTTCGATTTGATCTCATCAAGGCATAAGTTTTTTGTCAGGGTCATGGCCAGGGCTTCTTTACTCTTATACTGATGTAGTTTTTCGCGCATTTTCCACAGTTTTAAATAAACCTCCTGAACAGCATCAGCAGCTTCATCGGTGTCCGAGAGTAGCCTTAGGCTCAAACGATAAAGTTTGTTTTTAAAGCCAAAAACAGTGTCTTGAAATTCTTCTGCTGTCATATAAAGGTTTCTGATTGAATAGACGATTCAGGCTGTATTTTATTACAAGCGCTAACAAAAATATCCCTGCAGCCTTGATTTATTTGGCATTACAGTTTTATGAATAGCTTACTTTTTCATTTCTTTTGTTCAAATATATTGATTATTCCCCTGCAATTTAGAAACTTTCTTGATACCTAAATAGCAGACTTAAAATTGTTGTTTTGCATACTTTTTTCTCTATTTTTGTCCTTTTATTGAAAATTGCGAGCACAGAAACTTATTTTAAAATGTATAATTAAAACCTAACTTACTATGTTTAAAGGACATCCTAAAGGATTGATCATTGCGTTTTTCGCAAACATGGGAGAGCGATTCGGCTTTTATACCATGATGGGTATTCTGGTGTTTTATCTTACGGCCAAATATGGCCTTACAGAGTCAAACGCCGGAGTGGTTTACAGTGTTTTCTATGCCTTAATTTATGGATTAGCGCTCGTTGGCGGTATCGTTGCCGACCGTACCATGAACTACAAAGGGACAATTTATGTCGGTTTGATTACCATGCTGGCAGGCTATGTGCTGATGACCATACCTGGTTTTGGGTTGGTTTTCACTTTGGTGGCTTTGTTTGTTATTGCCTTTGGAAACGGACTTTTCAAAGGAAACCTGCAGGCTGTTGTTGGCCAAATGTATGATGATCCTAAATATGCGCACTTACGCGACTCCGCATTTAGTGTTTTCTATATGGGGATCAACATAGGTGCATTATTTGCTCCAAGTGTGGCAGCCGGTATCATCAACTGGTTTATCAAATCTGAAGGATATCTGCGCAATAACGAATTGCCTGGTCTTATTCATAAATATCAGGATGGCATCCTGGGAGATACTACCCCCTTGCAGGTATTGGCTTCAGAGGTTTCGGGAGCTAGTGTTAGCCTTGATCAGCTGCCGGCATTTTCCGAAAATTATCTCGCGGCCTATAGTGCCGGTTTCAACTATGCATTTGGTGCAGCAGCCCTAACAATGATTATTTCATTTGTTGTGTTTGTTTTGTTTAAAAACAAGCTTCCTGATGTGAAGAAGAAAATTGCCAAAGAAGGCGAGAAAATTATCGAAATGAGCGCTGCTGAAACCAAACAACGGCTTACGGCCTTGTTCCTGGTATTTGGTGTGGTTATTTTCTTCTGGATGGCTTTCCATCAAAATGGCTTAACCATGAATTTCTTTGCCCGTGACTACACAGAAACTGCTGTTGGCCCCGGAACTTATCTCATCTTTAATATCTGGTCGTTGTTGTCCATCATTATAGGTATATTTGGTTTGAGTGCATTACTAAACAGAAAATCAAGTGCCAAATCAAAATTAATAGGCGCTGCTGTAGCTTTTCTGGCTGCAATCGGGGTATATTATTTCTACACTAACAATGCTGCTACTAACCCCATTTCGCCAGAGATTTTCCAGCATTTTAATCCGGCCATGATTGTATTGCTTACACCTATTATTGTTGGCTTGTTTGCCTGGCTCAACCGCAGAAAGATAGAGCCGTCAGCACCACGCAAAATAGGTATCGGTATGATCATTACTGCAATTGGCTTTGTTATCCTTTTGGTGGGGTCTATCGGACTTGATCCATTTAAAGAATTGATGCCCGATTCGCCACGTGTAAGCTCCTATTATCTCATTTCAACCTATTTAACCTTAACGGTAGCTGAGCTCTTCCTCAGTCCGATGGGTATCTCATTTGTATCAAAAGTGTCTCCTCCAAAGTATCAGGGTTTGATGCAGGGTGGTTGGCTTGGTGCAACGGCTTTGGGTAATCAGATGCTCTGGGTTGGAAGTTATTTATACGAGCGCGTTGCTATCTGGCAGGTTTGGTCAATCTTTATTGTATTGTCACTTATCGCAGCCATCTTTATTTTCTCCATTATGAAGAAACTGGAAAAAGTTTCCTAGACTTTTTTATCAATTATATGCTTTAAAGCCGCCGGAATACTTTTCGGTGGCTTTTTTGATGCCTAATTTTCTAATTTTGTCATATGATTTATCCCTGGGGCGATTCGCGACGGTTTAACAGCTATACGGCATACTTTAAACGCCAGTTTGGCGGCAGGGTGCAAAAAATTAGTCTGGATGCAGGCTTTACCTGTCCCAATCGGGATGGAACAAAGGGAAGAGGAGGCTGCACATTTTGTGCAAATGATGCCTTTAATCCATCCTATTGTCAACCCTCGAAATCGATAACACAACAGTTAGAGGAGGGAAAGGAGTTCCATTTCAAACGCTATCGCAGAGCAAAAAAATTCCTGGCTTATTTTCAGGCCTATTCAAATACTTATGCCGATCTGGAAACACTCAAGATGAGGTATAGGGAAGCGCTTGATGTTGAGGGTGTTATAGGACTGGTGATTGGTACACGCCCTGATGCTGTTTCTGATGAAGTGCTGGAGTTTCTTAGCGAACTCAGCCACTCCTATTATATTATGCTTGAATACGGTATCGAAAGTGTTTATGATCAAAGTCTGGAAAGGGTAAACAGGGCGCATAGTTTTGAAACAGCCCGAAATGCAGTGTTCAGGACACATGAATTCGGTTTGCCCTGCGGCGCACATTTTATTTTTGGATTGCCGGGCGAAAGCAGACAAATGATGCTCGATGCTGCTGAAGTAATTTCTGCGCTCCCGCTGACAACGGTGAAGTTTCATCAGCTGCAAATTTTTAAGAATACCCCTATGGCCGCCGAATTTCTTAAAAATCCTGAGGCATTTGAATTGTTTGATATAAGCACTTACACCGATTTTATCATTGATTTTATTGAACGACTTAATCCTGAAATTGTTATCGAACGTTTTGCTTCTGAAGTTCCACCCCGATTTCTATTATCTGCTCCATTTGACAATCTGCGATATGATGCTGTATTAGGCTTTATTGAGCAAAAGTTGGAGGAACGAAATTCATTTCAGGGAAAAAGTTTTCGCTGATTGAATAATTTTTGTAATTTGGCTGCTGCAATTGATAGCTTGCTTATTGCTATAAATTAAATTAATTTTGTGTTAATCAAAAAAATTACTAACCTAAATTCATTATTATGAGAAAATTTACTTTTTCGATGATCACATTAATGGCTTTTGTGCTGACTGCATTTAGTTTGCAGGCGCAAAACCGCGAAGTTGTTTATGAAGACGACTTCGAAAGCTACAATGTTGGCGATTATTTAGCCGAGACAAATCCTGATTGGTGGCAAACCTGGAATGATACTCCTGGTACTGATGAGGATGCACTGATTAGTGACGCAGAAGCTTTGTCAGGAACTAATTCAGTAATAATTGAAGGAACTACTGATGTTATTCTTAAACTTGGAAACAAAACGAATGGAGCGTATTGGGTCGATTTCAATATGTTTATTCCAGAAGGTTTTGGTGGTTACTACAATTTTCAGAAATTTGAAACGCCTCCCGGCACCGAATTTGCTTTTGAAATTTACTTTCAGGCCGATGGTACCGGTTTTATGAATGCAGGTGGTGATAATGCAGCAACGTTTAATTACACACAAGATGCATGGTTTACTGTTGAAAACTTTATTGACCTAAACAATGATTGGGCTCAAGTCTATTTCGATGGAGTGTTGATTTACGAATGGCAATATAGTTTGACTGCTCAAGGTGAGGCTGGAACACTACAGTTGGGTAGCGTAGATTTTTATGCTGGAGTTGTATCAGGTTCCGGAGAAACGCCACTCGCTTATATTGATGACTTATCGTTCGATGCAGACATTGAGCAGCTTCTTTATGCCGACGACTTTGATAGTTACAATGTTGGAGATTACATTGCTGAAACTATCCCTGAGTGGTGGTCAACTTGGAATGATGACCCAGGTAGCACGGAAGACGCTTTAATTCTTGATGAGGAAGCAAATAGCCCCTCTAATGCAGTTAAAATTGATGGCTTATCAGATGTGATTCTCAAACTTGGAGACAAAGCATCCGGTAAATATATTGTTGAGTGGATGATGTTTGTCCCCGAAGGTTTTGGTGGATATTACAATATTCAGCATTTTGAAGCACCCCCTGGAACTGAATTTGCAGTTGAAGTTTATTTTAAACAAGATGGAACGGGTTATATGCACGCTGGTGGACAGAATACTGCAACCTTTACTTATCCCACAGGTGAATGGTTCGCAATAGATAATGTAATTGATATTGACAACGATTTGGCACAAATTTATTTTAATGAAGAATTAATTCATGAGTGGCAATTTAGTCTGCAATCTGACGGCACAGCAGGAGCACTGCAATTGGGAAGTATCGATTTTTATGCTGGTGCTGATGGTGATGAAACTCCTACGTTTTATTTTGATGATGTTGCTTTTGTAGCACTTGTTCCTCCAGCACAATCTGCTACTATTGATATTGACGATTCACAGATTGTAACCACTATCACTGAAGGTGATACCGAAACCATTACACGCACAATAGGAAACACAGGTGAAACATTGTTGGTTTATGATATCGTTACTTCTTTTAACGAGCCTTCAAAAACCGCTGCAACGCCATGGGTTTCTGCAACTCCTGTTGGAAAATCAGTGGGTGTGCCTGTTGAAGCACCTAACTATACCGGCGGCTCAGCAGCTCCTGCTAACCGCGATGCAACCCTTACCTATAGCGGTGAAAATGCAAGTGCTGTTGGTCTAACTGCAGCTAATACCTGGACTGCAGCAGCTAAATTTACTGCTGATATGGTATTGCCTTATAACGGAATGTACCTTACTGCTGTTGACGTATTTATCAATGATCCAGCTGATGCTCACAAAATTCAAATTTATGATATGGGTTCAATATTCCCTCCCGGTCCAGGTGAAATGCTTTATGAACAGGATTTCTTCCCAAATGTCGGCGACTGGACAACTGTTGTGTTGACACAGCCCGTTTATGTTAGCGGACGCGACCTTTGGGTAGGTTATTGGATGGATCAACCTGCTGGTATTTTCCCTGCTGGTGTTGATGCAGGACCAGGTGATCCTAATGGCGACTGGATGAGAACTGGTCCAGCGTGGTCACACCTTAATGATAGTCCTGATTTTGATGTTAACTGGAATATCCGCGCACAACTTACCGGTGAAGCTGGTTCTGTTTGGTTGACCGTTTCTCCTGATGGTGGTGATGTTGAGCCAGGCGAAGCCGATGACATCACTATTGATTTGGATGCTACAGGTCTTACACCTCAGACTATTTACAAAGGTAAAATGCACGTTAGAAGTAATGACCCTGCTAACCAGCAGATTAATATCAGTGTTTGGATCACCGTATTGGTTGGACTGAACGAAAATGGCGAGCAGACTTATGTTTCTGTTTATCCTAATCCGGCTAATGATGTGCTGTTCCTGAAAGGCAATACCGAAATTACTTCCATCATCCTCAGCAATACGCTCGGACAGGTGGTTTATGAAGGTACTGTTGGTCAAAACGAAACCCGCATTGCTACTGATGCTTTCGAAACAGGCATGTACATCCTGACCATTCAAACGGTTAATGGCACTGCAACCCAAAAAATTATGATTGAATAATCTTAATTGAAATAAATAAAAAAGGGACTTCCGTTTGGGAGTCCCTTTTTTTGTGTTGTATATTTTTTAAACCTCAAAAGTTTTCCAAAATCCTTGGGTCAAAAAATGCCATCCAAAAAAATAAAGTAGGACTTCCCGGTGCATACCGCCCACATTTATGTGGATATATGGAAAGGTGACTACAAACCAACCCCGGAGAGGTTTTCTAAAATAATCGCAAGTCGGGAAACTACTATCGGAGATTATGAGCTATTGATGCTGACTTCCCCAGGTTATATTCGGAGGTGATACACAAGATGCTACTATGGCGTATATCACTAGTGCATAGCCCTTTAATACTAGTTTTATGCGTTTCCTCCAGCTTCGTTAGCTTTGGCTTTCCGGCGTTTAATTACCAAATAGATGTATAAATAACTAAACAGAATCATTCCCAGCATTACACCAAAAATGACAACTGAAGAAAATCCACCGTAATCCACAGACAGTGCAATTGAAATAGATAGTGATATTATTCCAACACTCACAAGTATAGTGACCAATTTAAGGTTTGAAAAGAAAGTTGGAAGTGAAGTGTTAGTTGTTGATTCAGTTGGCATAACTTTCCCTCGATTCCTTTCTTTCACTACCAATCGAATTGTACTTAATATTATTGTCGTCAACACTGCACCAAACATCACTGAAAAAATGATTGTAGGAATGATTGCTGCAACATTTTCATATGCATTGGTTAATTGATCTCCTGTGAGCATATGGTCGGTCTTATACAACGTCACAAGGAAAAATGCAGACCCAATTAGTGATGAAAAAGAGCCGATAATAATTGCAATTTCAAGATTCTTTTTTAAGTGTTCCATTGTTGGATTGTTTTTAGGAAACCCCCAAAAGTAGGCCTAAAGATTAAAAAAAGCAAACAGGAAATTTAAGTTAGATTCAATCTAAACAAGTAACTTTTTGTGGATTTCCAATACCTGTGGGATAAGCATGGTTTTGCCATCATTTTGAATCACAAAATCTGCCAGTTCCAGCTTTTTTCTTTCCGGCCATTGGTGATTCATACGTTTCCGGATTTCGGAATCAGAAAGTTTGTCTCTTTCTCGGATACGCGCAATACGAATGGCTTCGGGGGCGGTTACGAGGATGGTAAAATTAAAATGTGATTGAAAACCGTTCTCGAAAATTAGGGCGGCCTCGTAAAGCACATAGGGACAATGCTTGTTTTGCTGTTCTGATGCCCATTCCTCAAATCTTTCGTGTAGTCGCGGGTACATCAGTTCCCGTATAAACTGCATGGCAAGGGGATCGTTGAAGATAAGCTGCGCCAGTTTGGCTTTGTTGAGTTCGCCATCGGGAAGGTAGGTGGATTTGCCAAACTGCTTTTGGATTTTTAGCCTGATGTCGTTTACGGTATAAAGCAGTTTGGTTTGTTGGTCGGCATCAAAAACTGGGATTCCCAGTTTTTTAAAAATACTGCAAATCAGCGATTTGCCGCTGCCCATATTGCCGGTGATACCAAGCTTAATCATGCTTTATTTTTTCATAATCAGGTATTCAACCTGATCAGGTACAATGCGTTTTATTTTAGCTTTAGCGGGTGCTGTTTTGAGGTTTACCTTAAGCAGTGTTGGACGTGAGGCGAGCTCTGTTGTGTCTAACTCAACCCGAAAATCGCGCTCGTTTATATTTTGATAGTCGCGTAGCGCAATGCTGTAAAAAATTTGCACTTCAGCAGGAAAGAGCCTCAGTTGCGGGCTTTCCGGTTTAGCAATTTCTACTCTGGCCGAAGCCTCAGTAAAGCTTGCCACATCCACTTCAATCCTCACTTCCTGAATAGCTGTCTTCAGGCTTTTATCAGGAATATCCAGCTTTAGGTTTGTTGAGAATCCCTCAAAAACATCTTCACGTATAAGCTTTTCTGTTTGGATAAAATCTAAGCTGTCGAGCACTTGCTTAGGCCCGAAAACCTCAATCATCCGGGGTTCAATTTTGGGCTCTTCATACAATCCAAATTGATTGCGAAATTGCATCGCGTTGTTGAACTTCACTTCAATTGCTTTTGATTCCAGCTTTTCGAGCCTGAAAAAAATCTGGTTTTCGTTAAAGAGTATATCCCCGGCATCTATCCCTAAGCTCAGCGATAGCTCTTCGCGCATATTTTCAGCGCTGATGGTATAGATATTGCCACTTTCGCGCCGGTATGGCACCTCAGAAAGTGAAAGGCTGATGACATGGTTGCTTGACTTTAAAAGCCTAAACTTTAATATGTTAAAGCCGGTGGTGCTGATGGATAACCTGATTTCTTGCGATTCTTGTTTTGGCATCCATTGTTCGGCGGGGATGTCAGTAAAACGCAAGTCAAAAGTTTGAACAATGGTATATTTGTCCGAAAGCTTGATTAACAGCCAGAACAACGATGATAGCAATAAAAAAAACAGAAACACCATAAGTTGTTTCCGTTTTTTTTCATCGGATTGAAGGGTTTTTCCATAAGCTTTGATCGCATTCATAAAGCAAAAAAAGTCGGAAAACCGGCTTCTAAATTATTTACCCTGACCAATTTGTGAGCTGTCCATTACAACAGCACTTTTCTCGATCTCTAATCTGTTTTGGCCTTCTACTTCTACCATAAAAGTAGCATCGCGTACTTCAATAATTTTTCCGTGGATACCACCAATTGTGATGATTTTATCACCTTTTTTGAGTGCTTCACGGTATTTACGCTGATCTTTGGCTTTCTTCATCTGCGGGCGGATGAAAAAGAAGTAAAATACGACCATGATCAATACCAATGGTAAAAATGACATCAATCCGCCTGATTCTTGTCCTTCGGCGGTGCCTCCTAAAAGTAAAATGCTTAAAATATTCATAGTTATAATGTTAATAAGAATCTGGTGTTGAAACTTGCGCTCTTAAACGCAATGTTGTTGATTTGGGTTGCGTATTGGTTAATACGGTAACAGTTTTATTTTGCATACCACGCTGGCCTTTGCTGTCGAAAGTTACTTCAAGCCGGCCTTCTTCTCCGGGCGCTATGGGTTCAGTGGGATATTTGCTGGCCGTGCATCCGCAACTGGCACTAACTTTAGTGATCAGCAAGGGGGCATTTCCTGTGTTTTCAAATTTAAAGATTACGCTAAGCTGCTCTCCCTGAATTAATTTGCCGAAATCATGCTCGGTTTTGGTAAAAGAAATCTGAGGCATTGCCTGCTTGTCTCCTTTTTCATCTGCACTTTTTGGATTATTCACTACATCAGTAGATACACCTTTGTTATTATTCTGACAGGAATAGCTGGCAAAACCCAGTAAAAGAAGCAGGACAAGGTGTTTGAGGGATAAGAATTTCATAAAATTTGACATATCGGCAAAAGTAATCATTTTCATGGTAATTAAAATGGAAGTTTAAAGCACTTAATTGTTGCTGCCAATAATCGTAAGTGACCCTTTATAAACTTCGTTACTTTTGAAACCTTCACATTGGAGTACATAAAAATAGGCTCCGTCCTTTAGGCCGCCTCCATCCCAGTCGTTCTGGTAGTTGATGGATTCATAAACTTTTCTTCCCTGACGGTTAAAAATAACCAAGGTTGTCTTTTTATAGTAGGTACTAAGCGGTTTGTAAGCGTTGTTCATTGCCATTTTTAGTCCTCCATTTTCTTCTTCATCTTCTCCGGGAGGCGCTTCCGTAATGATAAACTGATCGTTGATGTTGTCTCCATTAGGTGTGATCACATTGGGGATGCTCAGTTTAATGGGCAGTACTTTCACCGCTTTCAAATACACAGTATCGCAACCTTGTGGGTTAACCACAGTTAGGATTACATTATAATCTCCTTCTTCGGTGTACAGGTGCTCCGGCGTTAGTAAGTCGGAGCTGGGGCTCTCGTCGCCAAACTCCCAAAAATGATTGGTGATTTCAATGCTGTCGGCAGAGAGATTGGTAAAAGAAAAATCAATATAGGGATTTTGAATATAGGCCGTGTCAGGATCTGCTTCGATTTCTACCAATGGATTGTTGTAAGCCTTGGTGTAAATGGAATCTTGTTGAATACATCCAAATTGATCTTCAATATTAATAAAGTACCAGAGATGTGCTTTCAGGCCGATAGCGAGCGCAGGGTTTCCCGGAGCTATTTGTATAGGCGGAACATCCCAGCGATACGTATAGGAATCGGATATACCGGTAGCTAAAGCACTCACCATGGCTGTATTGCCGTTGTCGTTGTCTCCGTTGGTGCAGGTAAGCTGCATTTGCTCAAGGGCGATTTCAAAGGCAGGCCTTACCTCAACCGTGAATGGTGCACTCATACAGCTTTCGCCATTGGTTGTATCCGTTACGGTTACTGTAAACTCTTGTGTTTCATAGGCGTTAAACTCAATGCTGAAAGTGGTATCTCCTGTGGGCTCCCAACTATACAGGTAATTTTCGTTTTCAGTAACCTGCAGTTTTACAAGTTGTCCGTAGCATAGCGGCATGGCAGCATCAGCTTCAATAATACATTCCAATTGAGCTTTTGCGGGCAAAACGGCGATTATACCCAAAAAAGTTAAAAGTATTATTGGCTTAAACTGTTGGCGTGGAGAAATGCTTTTAAAAATCCGTTTAATCATGGCGTTATGCATACGTTGCGAATTGCTTATGGCAAAAATAGTAAAAATGAAACAGGCATGACTTTAAAAAAGACCACTTTGCAACATCACCAGGGTGCAATCCTGAACCACCTCGATGCCGGCTGCTGATGCGCGTTGTTTCAAGTGTGGATTTTCTGTTCCCGGATTGAAAATGATTCTTTTCGGATTCAGCCTGATTATGTTGTTGATAAATTCATCGTTTTGACGTGCAGGACCAACATAAAGGCTAACAGTATGAATATCATGCGATTCAGGCCATGCTGTGTTGATGTTGATGCCAAAAATCTGGCCTGTTCTGTTACCTAAAGCATAGACTTCGTGGTCATATTCCTGAAGCATGCGAACGGCTTTATAAGAAAAGCGCGCAGGATTCTCAGAAGCTCCGACAACTAATGTCTTTTTTGTCTTTTGTTTCATAGTATTTATATCAGTCAGCATACTGGTTTTTAGCATGATTTGCTCAAAATTAGCCCAAAAGCTAACCTCAGGATAATAATGCTGTTTCTACGGCTTTTATTGTGTTGAGCTGTAAAAAGAATGAACGTAGCCGACTTAAAATATTACTGTTTGTAAACAAATGCGTTGATATTCATGCCTGCTCCAACAGAAGCGAACAACAGTATATCTCCCTGGTTGATCTGGTGTTCGGGCAACTGATTTTTCAAAACCATATCGTATAAGGTCGGAATTGTTGCCACAGAACTGTTTCCAAGTTCACGAATACTCATGGGCATCACCTCATCAATTTTCGGACGCAAACCAAATTTGCGGTAAAAACGCTGTACGATGGCAGCATCCATTTTCTCATTGGCCTGATGGATCAGTATTTTTTTCACGGATTCAATTGATTCACCGGAGCGTTCGAGTGCAATTCCCATAGCATCAGGTACGTACATTAATGAGTATTCATAAATTTTGCGCCCAAGCATTTTAATATATTTTTGTTCCGGATTGCTTTCGGGAGCATTTGATTTTCCATAATACAGGTAATCAACCTCTTCGTCGGTGTGCGACATATTTGCTGTTGAAATAATGCCAGAATCTGTTCCGTTGCTATTTGCTTCCAGTATTGCAGCTCCTGCACCATCGGAAAAAATCATGGTATCACGATCGTAAATATCGACTACACGCGACAGGGTTTCGGAGCCAATAACCAGACAGCGTTTGGCTAATCCCGAACGAATGAAAGCATCCGCCTGAATGACACCCTGAATCCAGCCCGGACATCCAAAAATTACGTCGTAAGGCACACATTGGGTGTTTTTTATGCCTAATCTATGTCGCACGCGGGCAGCAATGCTGGGAACGATATCGGTTTGAATGGTGTCTTTTTTTACATTCCCAAAATTATGAGCAACAATGATCTGATCAATGGTTTCACGATCAATGCCGGCATCAATGATAGCAGCCTCAGCGGCTATTGCAGCAATATCTGCATTGTTTTGATCTGCTTCGGCCCATCTGCGCTCACTGATACCCGTAATATCCATAAATTTACGAATGATCTCTTCTCCGGGATTATCAATTAAAGAATGATCTTTTTCAAAAAAAACTTGATTAACAAAGTCGCTGTTTTTAATAATTCGGTTGGGAATATAGCTTCCTGTTCCGGTAATAACAGTTCTGATTTGTTGCATATATTTAGATTAAGTGTTGATAATTAGTAAAATAAGTAGATAATTTAAGTGATTTTATTTCACTAAGCGGGGGTAAAAGTAGCTAATTTTGTGTTTCCAAGCCGGTCAATAGCTGAACCGCTTTCAAAAAATTGTGCCTTTGTAGCGTTTCTTGCCGTAAATCCGAGATTCGATAAAAAGGTAAAAAAATCCGGGAACGAATGCGAAATGACTTGATCAATAGCAAACCTACCGCTGACGGATAAATCGGATGATAATACCAAGGCTTTAGTATAATTTCGGGCTTTTGGATGATGTTTTTTTTACGATTACAATGCTGACAAATTGTAAAGCCTAAGCTGCTGTTTTTTTTAGCAAGAGAAATGCTAAATTTAAGCGCTGCATCTAACTAATTGCTTGAAATTTTGACAAATTGCCAGCAGCAGCATTCCTGAACCTGCCAATTATTCCGAAATTGGGAAAATAATGGAGATGGTAAACATTTTGATGCGGTGTTATAAAAAGTTAAAGTCATGAATTTGAACCAGTTTACTATAAAAGCCCAACAAGCGATTCAAAAAGCGCAACAAATTGCTGCTGACCACAGTCAACAAGCCATTGAGAATTTACACCTGCTAAAGGCCATACTTGAAACAGATGAGCACCTGATTCCTGTTTTGCTCAAAAAGCTGAATGTTGATGTTGAATTGTTCAACAAAGCCTTGGATAGTGCGGTAGCTTCCTTGCCCAAGGTGAAGGGAGAGGGCGAACAGTATTTTACCAGTGAAGCCAGCAAAGCACTTCAAAAGGCTCAGCAACTCATCAAGGAATTTGGTGATGATTATGTGTCGGTTGATCATCTATTGCTTGCAGTTTTCGATACAAAATCAACGGCATCGGCATTGCTTAAAGACAATAATATACAACGAAACGACTTGCACGAGGCCATTATGCAGCTTCGTCAGGGTAAAAAAGTGGATAGCCAACATGCTGAACAAAACTATGATGCCCTCAACCGTTATGCCCGAAATCTCAATCAAATGGCCTCTGAAGGCAAGCTGGATCCCGTGATTGGCCGTGATGAAGAAATTCGGAGGGTATTACAAATCCTTTCACGAAGGACCAAAAACAACCCCATACTTATTGGTGAACCCGGCGTTGGAAAAACGGCAATAGCCGAAGGACTGGCACATCGGATCATCAATGGTGATGTACCGGAAAATCTGAAGTCGAAACAGATTTTTTCGCTTGATTTGGGTGCTTTGGTTGCCGGTGCCATGTACAAAGGAGAGTTTGAAGAACGCCTGAAAAGTGTGGTGCGCGAAGTCATTGCCGGCGAGGGAGAAATTGTTTTGTTTATTGATGAGATACATACGCTCGTTGGCGCCGGAAAAGGCGAAGGTGCCATGGATGCTGCAAACATACTAAAGCCTGCGCTTGCCAGAGGTGAGTTGCGCGCCATCGGAGCCACAACACTTAAGGAGTATCAAAAATATTTTGAGCAGGATAAAGCACTGGAGCGCAGGTTTCAGCTTGTTGTAGTGGATGAGCCGAACACCGAAGATGCTGTTTCTATATTGCGCGGTTTGAAAGAACGCTACGAGAGTCATCATCAGGTGCGAATTCTTGATGAAGCCATAATTGCTGCTGTTGAGCTGTCGCAGCGTTATATCAGTGATCGTTTTTTGCCTGATAAGGCTATCGACCTGATTGATGAGGCGGCTTCGCGCCTGCGGTTGCAGATCAATTCGCTGCCCGAGAACCTGGAGAAGGTGGAACGACGCATCAGACAGCTGGAGATTGAGCGTGAAGCTATACGACGCGAAAAAGACAGGGACAAGCTTGATGTTATTGGCAAAGCCATCGCCGAGCTATCTGACGAACGCAATCAGATTCTGTCGCGCTGGCTGGCCGAAAAAGCACTGGTGGATGCGATACAACAACACAAAAAGCAGATCGAAAAGTTTAAACTGGAAGCGGAACAAGCCGAACGCGATGGTGATTTTGGCAAGGTAGCAGAGCTACGCTATGGCCGTATTGGTGAGGCGGAAGCGGAAATAGAAAAAGCTAAAATAAAATTAAAGGATTTGCAGGGCGATCAGCCCTTGATTAATGAGGAAGTGAAGGCAGAGGATATTGCTGAGATTGTTTCGCGCTGGACAGGAATTCCCGTGAAGAAAATGCTGCAGAGTGAGCGTGAGAAGTTGCTTCATCTCGAAGATCAATTGCACAAACGTGTAGTAGGGCAGGAGGAAGCCATAATTGCAGTGGCCGATGCCATCAGGCGAAGTCGCGCGGGATTGCAGGATGCAAAACGTCCAATTGGCTCATTCATCTTTTTGGGAACCACAGGCGTAGGAAAAACTGAGCTGGCTAAAGCACTTGCTGAGTTTTTGTTCGATAATGAGCATGCGATGGTACGCATTGATATGTCGGAATATCAGGAGCGCCATGCCGTGTCGCGTCTCATCGGGGCACCTCCCGGGTATGTAGGATACGATGAAAGTGGTCAGCTTACTGAGGCTGTCAGGCGAAAACCTTATTCGGTTATTTTACTCGATGAAATTGAAAAAGCGCATCCTGATGTGTTCAATATCCTGCTGCAAGTGCTTGATGATGGCCGTTTGACAGATAATAAAGGCCGAACAGCCGATTTTAAGAACACCATCGTCATCATGACTTCTAATATTGGTTCGCACATCATTCAGGAAAAATTAGCCACTGTAAACGACGCTGAAAATTCAGAGGAGGTGTTTGAATCTACGCGCAATGCTGTTTTCAATGTGTTGAAGGCGCAGTTGAGGCCCGAATTTTTAAATCGCGTGGATGATGTCATTATGTTTAAACCGCTGAGCAGGAAGGAAATTATTGAGGTAGTGGGGCTTCAGTTTGAACAGGTGAAAATCATGCTGGCAAAGAACGACCTACAGCTTACCATTTCAGATGAGGCGCTGAGCTATTTGGCCGAATTGGGTTATGATCCGCAGTATGGTGCGCGCCCTGTAAAAAGGGTGTTGCAGCGGGAAGTGCTCAATGTGCTTTCAAAAATAATTCTTGCTGGTTCTATCGATAGAGAAAAACCGATACATATTACTTATGAGGATGGGAAATTGGTATTTACCAATGAATGAATTTTTGTGTCCTGATTTTGGCCACAATGCAACACTCTGATCAAAAAGCCATAAATTGCAGCATTAAAACAGATTATGAATGAAACTTTTAATGCTGCGATTTTTCCTCTTGCTTGTTTTTCTGGGCTCTGTTTCAGGGCTTACAGCACAAGAAACTGAAACGATTTATGATGTTGATCCTTATGGTTTTTTGCCCGAAAAGCTGGTTGATTATGAGCATTTGATTGCTGATATTCAGTTTAATCCTTTTGATCAGAAAGTGTTTGCAAAGACTACTTTGCTTTTTCGGCAGATCCGTACAGATATCGACAGCCTTGTTTTGCTTGCTCCTGCATTTAAAATATCAACAATTCGCCTCGACAAGCAGGCTGTAGAATATCGGCAAACTGAAAAAAACCTGATCGTTATGCTGCCCGAAAGCACTAAAAAAGGGGCAACCCATTCCTTATTTCTGGAATATGAAGTGCAGCCTGCTTCCGAACTTTTTTTTGTAGGCTGGAACGATACAACACATACCATGCGCCGGCAGATATGGGCACATCGCCCTTACAATTGGTTGCCTTTTGCCCACGACAGGTTAACAATGGATATGTTTGTCACCTTCGATAGTCGCTACCAGGTTTTTTCTAATGGCGTGCGCGAATCGGTAACGCACTTAGAAGATGGTATGTCGCGCTGGCATTATAAAATGTTTCGATCGCATCCTTATTTTTCCACGGCTTTAGTCATCGGAAAATACCGCTACGAAAGCACTTCAACAGTGCGGGGTTTGCCGGTTGAGTTGTGGTATTATCCAGATAGAAAGGATCATCTTGAACCAACTTATCAGCATATGCACCAGATGATTGCATTTTGTGAGGATGAGTTTGGCATTGGTTATCCTTATGAGTTATATCGACAGGCTCCGGTGGCAAACTACCTTTTTGCCGGGATGGAAACAACTACATCGACCATTTTTGGAGATTATCTGCATATCGACGAGCATGCCTTTTGGGAACGCAATTATGTCAATGTAAATATTCACGAGCTTGTTCATCAGTGGTTTGGGAATTATATTTCGCACCTGCGGCCTGCAGATGTTTGGCTTACAGAGAGTTTTGCGACCTATTATGCCAAACAGTTTGAGCGCCAGCTTTATGGCGAAAATTTTTATCAGCACGAGCGTGCCAAAGAAACAGCCATTGTCCTGAATGCCGCACTAGCTGATGATTTCGCGCTTGGCAGCAGCATGGGTCAGCCGGCGCGCTGGTATCAAAAGGGTTCACTGGTTTTGGATATGCTGCGCGATGAAATGGGTGACCTTGATTTTAGGCGAACAATTACCTATTATCTAAAGGAATTTGCCTACTCGGAAACCTGGACGCCGGATTTACAAAAGTCGATTTATCAGGTGACCGGCCAGAGTTTGGACTGGTTTTTTGATCAATGGGTTTACAGAGGTGGTGAGCCACATTACGAAATCTCACTAAAAGTTGAAAATGACAGTCTCCGAATAAGAATTGATCAAATACAGGAAATTTCGGCTAAAAGGCCGTTATTTGAAACCAAGCCCATAGTCGCTTTGCACTTTAATGATGGGAGTACGGATCGCTTTCAGCTTGTAAATAATACAGTTAGTCAGCAGTTGAGTAGAAGTTTGCCAACGGATAAAACTTTGGCTTTTGTGCTATTTGACCCGGGAGATCACCTGCTGAAGCAACAAACCTTTAACAGGAGTTTTAATATGTTAGCGAATCAGTTGTCTGATGCTCCGCTGATGATCGATCGTTATGAGGCATTACTTGCACTTCGTGATTTTGCGATTGAAAACAAAAGGGAGTTGCTTCAGACACATTTTTATCTGGCAGATTATCACCTGATCAAAACCGAAATCATGAATCAATTGGCTAATGACACCAGTTTTGGAATTTTGCGGTTGTTTGATCAGGCATTGATAGATACCAATGTTTATGTGCGAAGAGCTGCGCTCGAAAATTTGAGGGAGCATCATGCTTCTCTTTTACCAGCGATTCAAAGCTGCCTGAGCGATATTTCCTACACCAATCAAAGGCTGGCATTGCAAAAATTAGCCGTATTGGATACTACACATATTGATGATTATTTATCCCAAACAAAGGATTTTGAGGGTTTTCCAGGTTTACAGCTTCGCATTGCCTGGCTTGAAATTGCTGCAAGCCGGGGTCGGCAGGAGGCCTTTGACGCCCTTGTTGAATACAGTAGTTTTCGCTATGAATTTCGTACGCGAATCAATGCCATTGAAGCATTGGTCAGGCTTGATTACTTTGATGAGATGTTGGCACAAAATCTTATTGAAGCAGCGATTCACTGGAATTTCAGGTTAAGCCCGGTGGCAAAAAAGGCCTTGGTGGAGTATTCTCATAATGAAGCAAACAGTGATCTCATCCTAAGAAGTCTGACGACTTTATCGCTCGATGAATCCAAAAGGGACGAAATTATGCAAATCTTGAAGATGGACTAAACGAAAGCTGTCGCTACACATTAAATCGGATATGCAGAATATCTCCGTCAGCAACGATATAATGCTTCCCTTCAACCTTGAATTTGCCGGCATCTTTAACACCTTGTTCAGATTTGTACTGAATAAAATCGTCGTATTTCATCACTTCGGCACGGATAAACCCCCTTTCCAGATCGGAGTGAATCACTCCTGAAGCCTGGGGCGCTGTCATGCCTTTGTGTATTGTCCAGGCTTTGACCTCTTTAGGGCCGGCCGTAAAAAACGACTGCAAATCAAGGATGCTGTATGCTGCTCTGATTAATTTATCAACTCCCGGTTCTTTGAGGCCGGCATCAGAGAGAAATTCCGCGCGGTCATCCGGGTTTTCCAGCTCAGCAATTTCGGCTTCCAGCGCTCCGGCAATAACAAGAATTTCTGCTTGGTCATGCTCAAAGGCTGTTTGAACAGCTTCAGTATATTTATTGCCGGTATTGGCTGAGGCTTCGTCCACATTACAAACATAAATAACTGGCTTCGCTGTCAGAAGCTGCAGTTCCTGCAGGTGTTTCTTGTCTTCTTCGGGCAGCTCAACAGTGCGTGCGTTACCGAAATTTTCAAGATGTGATTTGTAAACGTGCAGAATTTCAAGCACCTTTTTTGCTTCTTTATCACCGGCTCGTATTAATTTTTCTACCCGATGCATTTTTCGCATCACCAGATCAAGGTCTCTTACCTGCAATTCAAAATCGACAATATCTTTATCACGCACAGGATCGATGGAGCCTTCCACATGGGGCAGGTTGTCATCGTCAAAGCAGCGCAACACATGAATCAAGGCATCCATCTGCTGAATGTCGGCCAAAAACTTATTGCCTACTCCTTCGCCCTGGCTGGAGCCTTTGGCCAAACCAGGAAGATCAACAATTTCGACAACAGCCGGAACGACTTTTTCTGAATTTATCAGCGCATCAATGGCATCAAGGCGCGGATCGGGCACTTCAACCATGCCAATATTGGATTTTGTTGCACTGAAAGCATAATTCGATGCCTCAGCCTTGGTGTTCGACATGCAGTTGAAAATAGTCGTTTTTCCAGTATTTGTAAGGCCTATGATACCACAATTAAGAGCCATAATAAATGTTTTACTTTTATTTTTGAGGCTGCAAATTTACGCTGATTATTCAGATTGCTGTGCAAATTGCGGTGATTATTCGTCATCAACTGTACGAATTGTGCTGTAATGCGGCTTAATGCACGAATATTTAATTGTAATTTTTTTATTTTCAGGATATTTTATACTTTTGCACCCTCATTTTAAGGTCTCCCGGAATTGAGCAAACTTAAAGCTGTTCAAGACCTTATGAAAAGAAAAAAAGTTAAACCTCCCTGAGAAACTTTAACCGGAAAGTGGATTAGGTACAAATTGTTGTTAAATGACAGAAAACGAAAAGAACGTCAACGAAGAAATGGAACAGGAAACTCCAAAATCCACCTCCAACGCTGACGAACAAGTAAAGGCAGAAACTCCCGTTAAAACTCCTGAAGAAATTCCCGCTGAAACTCCTGCTGAAGAACCAGTTGCAGAAACTCCAGTTGAAGAGCCAGTTGCTGAAACTCCTGCTGAAGAGCCAGTTGCTGAAACTCCAGTTGAGGAGCCTGTAAAAGAGGAAGAAGCACCAGTGGCTGAGCCTGTAGCTGAAGAAGCGCCTGCAGTTGAAGAAGCACCTGTAGAAGTTGAAGCTGCAGAAGAAAAAGTTGAGAAAACTGCCTACAAAGAAAGGGTGAAGCCAACAGTTCCTGAAGAATTTGATTGGGACAATGTAGGCAAAAAGCGTGAAATTTATTCCAAAGCCGATCGCGAAAAGCTGGAACAAATGTACGATGAAACCCTCAGCTCTATCGGTGATCACGAAGTGATTGATGGCTTTGTTGTCAGCAAAAACAGCCGCGAGGTAGTGGTTAATATCGGATTCAAATCCGATGGTGTTATCCCGGTTAACGAATTTCGTTACAACCCAAACCTTAAAGTTGGCGATACTGTTGAGGTTTATGTCGAAAACCAGGAAGGCGTTAATGGTCAGTTGATGCTTTCACATAAAAAAGCACGTATTCTTCGTTCATGGGAACGCATCAATGCTGCATTTGAAAAGGAAGAAATTATCAATGGCTATGTGAAAAGCCGTACAAAAGGTGGTTTAATTGTCGATGTATTTGGCATTGAAGCTTTCCTCCCGGGATCACAAATTGATGTGAAACCGATCCGTGACTATGATATCTATGTGGATAAAACCATGGAATTCAAGGTTGTGAAAATTAACCAGGAATACAAAAACGTGGTTGTATCGCACAAAGCACTTATCGAAGACGAACTCGAGCAGCAGAAAGCTGAGATCATCAGCAAGCTCGAAAAAGGTCAGGTGCTCGAAGGAACGGTTAAAAATATTACCTCTTATGGTGTATTTATCGACCTCGGCGGCGTAGATGGTTTGATTCATATCACCGACCTTTCATGGGGTCGTATCAATCACCCGGAAGAAATCGTTGAGCTTGATCAGAAGATCAAAGTGGTTATCCTCGACTTCGATGATAACAAAAAACGCATTGCCCTCGGTTTGAAACAGCTTACACCACATCCATGGGATGCATTGGACGAAAACCTTAATATTGGTGATACCATCAAAGGAAAAGTCGTTGTGATTGCTGATTATGGTGCCTTTATCGAAATTGCACCCGGCGTTGAAGGCTTGATTCATGTTTCAGAAATGTCATGGTCACAGCATCTGCGCACAGCTCAGGACTTCCTTAAAGTGGGTGACGAGATTGAGGCTGTTGTTTTGACCCTCGATCGCGAAGAGCGTAAAATGTCGTTGGGCATGAAACAGTTGATTCCTGATCCATGGGAAAATATCAAGGATCGCTATCCGGCCAATTCAAAACATACGGCTACCGTGCGCAACTTTACCAATTTTGGTATTTTCGTTGAGCTGGAAGAAGGCGTTGACGGATTGATTCATATTTCGGATCTTAGCTGGTCGAAGAAAATCAAACATCCTGCAGAGTTTACAAAAGTAGGCGAGAGCATTGAGGTGGTTGTGTTAGATGTTGACGAAGAAAATCGTCGTTTGAGCTTAGGCCACAAACAGTTGGAAGAAAATCCATGGGATGTGTTCGAGAGCATCTTCACCGTTGGATCTGTACACCAAGGTACAATTATCACAGCAAATGATAAAGGCGCTATTGTTTCTTTACCCTATGGCGTTGAAGGATTTGTGCCTAACCGTCATCTGAAAAAAGAAGATGGCAGCAATGCTAAAGTTGAAGAGACAATTGATTTTAAAGTGATTGAGTTTTCAAAAGAAAACAAGAAAATCATCCTGTCACATTCACGTATTCACGAAGATCAGGCTTTTGTTCAGCGTAGTGCCGAAAAGGAAACTAAAGGAAAAGAAGTCAAATCGACCAAACGTGCCGTGAAGATTATCAACGAAAATCTGGAGCGTACCACGCTCGGCGACCTCGACGTTTTAGCAGGCCTGAAAAAAGACCTGGAAGACGAAGAAAAGTCCGCTAAGAAAAAGTAAGCATCGCTTATTTTGAAAAAGGAGAAGGCTGTCTGCATTGTGGACAGCCTTTTTTTTGTTGGTATTTTTGTCTGTTAACGGCTGAAATCAAAACCACAAGGTTCAAAAGGATTTCACAAAGGACACCAAGGATTTGTGGACATGAAAGGACTATTTCATAGTGCGCTTAGTGCCGGCTTCGTGTGCTTAGTGGTAAAGAAAATAACCACAAGGATCACAAAGGTTTCACAAAGTTCACCAAGG
Organism: Bacteroidota bacterium; assembly: GCA_018830105.1. Taxonomy (GTDB): domain Bacteria; phylum Bacteroidota; class Bacteroidia; order Bacteroidales; family F082; genus UBA5536. The sequence continues at coordinate 123,744 of JAHJTC010000024.1, read as the reverse complement.
ATTTGTGGACATGAAAGGACTATTTCATAGTGTGCTTAGTACCGGCTTCGAGTGCTTAGTGGTAAAGAAAATAACCACAAGGTTCACAAGGTTTACACAAAGTTCACCAAGGATTTGTGGACATGAAAGGACTATTTCATAGTGCGCTTAGTGCCTTCTTCGTGTGCTTATTGGTAAAAAAATAACCACAAGGGTCACAAGGGTAACACAAAGGACACCAAGGGATTTGAGGATATACAAGAACTATTTCATAGTGCGCTTAGTGCCGGCTTCGTGTGCTTAGTGGTAAAGAAAATAACCACAAGGTTCACAAGGTTTACACAAAGTTCACCAAGGATTTGTGGATATGCAAGAGCTATTTCATAGTGCGCTTAGTTTCTTCTTCGTGTGCTTAGTGGTTAGTTGAAATCAAACTTCAAGATTCACAAAGCTTTCTCAAAAGAAACAAATGGAGTGCCTCCCACAACATTTTTCTATTTTAAGTGTTTTTTGTTCATGAATCCATTCGAATTGACCATTATCGGCGCAGGATCGGCACTGCCCTCGCTGGAGCGACATGCCAGCAGCCAGCATTTACAATACGGCAGCAGACACATTTTGATTGATTGCGCCGAAGGAACCCAACTGCGGCTTCAGGCCTTGAAAATAAGCCCCATGAAGCTGGATACCATATTGATCAGTCATTTGCATGGCGATCATTACTATGGTTTGATTGGCTTAATCAATTCGATGCATTTGAATGGAAGGGCTCGTCCACTGAAAATATATGGACCACCCGAACTGATCAACATACTAAACCTGATGCTTAAAGCATCTGATACGCATTTGCGGTATCCGTTACATTTTCATGCGTTAGAAGCCATTGACAGCCAACTGCTCGAGTCGGATAATCAACTGCAGATTACCGCTTTCCCGGTAAAGCACCGTATTCCTGCCTGGGGTTTCAGGTTCGATGAAATTGTCGGACGAAAAATCAACAAGGATTTTATTGCAGCCTATAGCCCTTCGCACGAGGATTTGCAACACATACAGGCAGGATTAGACTATACGACAGCAGCCGGAGAGCTATTATCCAACAAAACGATCACACACCTGGCGCATCAGCCACGATCCTATGCTTATTGCACCGACACCGCTTATTATAAGCCATTGATAAAACAAATTCATAAAGTAAACCTGCTCTACCACGAAGCCACTTTTGGGAAAGACAGGGATGATTTTGCGGAGCAAACCTTTCATTCTACTACCATACAGGCAGCTGAGATAGCGCGTCGAGCTGAAGTTGGAAAACTGATTATCGGGCATTTTTCATCACGTTACAAAGACCTTGAAGTCCTGCTCAATGAGGCCAAAACAAGCTTTGAATCTACAGAACTGGCTTTGGATGACAAGAAGTTTTTGATTTGAAACCGGCTAATTAATTATTCTGTCACAACAAGTTTATAGTTGAAATATCCGTGCTCAGTTTGGCTATTCAGCAGATAAATGCCTTTTGGCCAGCTTGATACGTCTATTATTAATTGCTGTTCCGGATGCCTTATCATGTAAAGGACTTTTCCCAAAAGATCATACAATTTCAGCTGCAATACCTCGCTCATACTCTCAGGATAGCTGATATGAAGCTTGTTGTTTGTCGGATTGGGATAAATCAGGGGTTGTTCACTGTTTTTGGAAAAGAGCGCTGTTTGGGTGTCCTCAAGGGACACTTCCGCAATCCAGCTGAAAAATCCACCGGGGTTCACAACAAGTGTATCATCAAATGAAAGGTAATTGGTGCTTTTCCCAGTAAGGTAAATGGTGTTACCTGAAACTGCTGAAAGGTGCTGAATGCCTGGTGATTGTGTGTTTTCAGTGGTTTGAATAACCCACTCCACCATAGCCTCAGGATTAAGTTTGGCGACAAAGCCTGCAGGACCAAATTCATTGTATTGCTCGCCGTTGTTCCATGTTAATGGACCAAAAGCAAGACCCGACAAATATAAATTGTCTTGTTGGTCGATGGCCAGATAGGCATTGTTTTCGAGCCTGGTGATGGCTAGCTCATCATCGTTCATCGTGAGGGGTTTTACCAGGTCGAAATACCCCGACTGGTTGATTCGGGCAAGGACAAACTGTTGGTATTCATTTACCTGATGTGTTAAATCATCAAAAAAATAGATTCCTCCGAGTAATTGCGCACTCAGGTAAATTTCTGAGCTGCTGTTTACTGCAATATCCGGAAAGGTGCAATTGAAGGTTTCAACAAGGTTCACCCAATCGAGCGAACCTTCGGGGTTGTATTTAGCAACAAAAATATTGTCATCATAAGTGTTGCTGACTGTGGTTCCGTTAAAATTCAGGTTATTGTCGGCACAGCTTCCTGTGAAGTATATATTGCCGCTTAGATCATCTTTTATGCTGTACACCAATACATTTTGCTCTAAAACATTGGCTAATTCGCCATCGGGCTGATAAGCTCTTATTTCAGATTGTATAGGAGAACTTTCATGAGTGGTGAGTGCATTAACAACCAATATATTGTCATGCGAAAGATGCGCAGCACATTTCCACCTGCCTGAATAGCTGTTGGTTCCGATAAATTCGTACCAGTTCAGTTGCATGTCGTGCGTAAAGGCAACGATTAAGGTGCCGTTGGTGTAGTCGTCCGTTGCTATTAGGCCAACTTCAGGCAGACTGATTGGATAATTGTTCACTTCAAAAAACTGAATATTGACGTAAACGTTTTCGTTATCTGCTGTAATCGCCAGGTTGAGGGGATAACCACTAACAAGCAACTCAGCTTCAGCCTGCAGGTTTTCATCGAGCCTGGCCAAAACAAAGGTATCATCATGCCACGATTCTGTCAGATTTGCCAACTCTGCCCTGTAAACAGTGCCGTCTGGACTAACAGCCGAGGCTACATCCCGTGGCAGTTCTGAAAATAAATCGTGACCAATTTTTAATATCTCCTGACCTTGCGATGGTTGCCATACCACGCCAAGTGTAATTAGCAGAAAGGTGTAAATTGTTTTCATAGGATGTGGAGGTTGATTAGCGTTTCCGTTCAGTTAAATGCAGCAAATACTGTTTGCTAATTACAAATATATACTAACAAAATTGCTGAGTTGTTAATAAAATGCTAAAAATTAGACTGTTAAGCAAATAACAGCCAAACAAACTTTAAAAACTGAACCTAAAGAAGGGCCTGATAAAGGATTTCAACAGGATGCAAAGCATCTTTTTGCGTACCATCATGAATCTGATGCCGGCACGAAGTTCCGGATGCGGCGAGAATTGTCGCTGCTGAGGCTTTTCGCACTGCCGGGAAAAGCACCAGCTCGCCCACCTTCATCGAAACATCGTAATGCTCCTTTTCGTAACCAAAAGATCCAGCCATACCGCAACATCCTGATTTAATCTCGGATGCACTATAGTTTTCAGGAATCTGTAACATGTTTAGTGCGTCTTTGGTCGAGGCAATCGATTTTTGCTGACAATGCCCATGATAAAGAATTTCGGCTTTTTCTTTGGTAAAAAAATCGCGGCTGATGTGTCCTGCTTCAAATTCGCGACTTAGAAATTCTTCGATCGTGAAACTGTTTCTGGCCAATTTATCAGCATCCTCTAGTAAATCGGCTCCTACCAATTCAGGATATTCGTCTCTGAAACTTAAAATGGCAGAAGGCTCAATCCCTATCAATGGGTTTTCGGAATTGATGAGCGGAGCCAGCTGCTTTACATTTTGTATAGCGATTTTTCTGGCCTTCCTCAAAAAGCCTTTGCTGAGAAAAGTTCTGCCGCTTTCACTATGCTTTGGCAGTACTACCTCATAACCCAATTTAGTAAGCAATAAGATCGTATAAATGCCGATTTGCGTATCGTTGAAACGGGTAAACTCATCATTGAAGAGGTAAATTTTTCTACCAGTTGCGATTGGCTGTTTATTTTTCTTAAACCATTGATCCAGCGTTGTTTTGTAAAGCGAAGGGAGACGTCTTTGAGGCGAAAAACCCAATAAGGGCATCAGCAGTTTTTGGGTGGCCGGATTGTTCATCATCAGATTGGTAAAACCGGGCAACAGGCTTCCCAGCCGATTCACCAATGGATTATAAGCTATTATTTTTGCACGCAGCGGAGCACCATTGGCATCGTAATAATGCTGCAAAAATTCCGCTTTAAGTTTAGCAACATCTACACTGCTCGGACATTCCGATTTGCAAGCTTTACACGAAAGACAAAGATCCATCACCTCATAAATCTCAGGATGGTCAAAAGGATTTTGTTTGTTGGAGGAGGTCAGAAACTCACGCAGGATATTGGCGCGTGCACGGGTGCTGTGTTTTTCATCGCGGGTTGCCATATACGAAGGACACATAGTGCCGCCGGTTACTTCAGTTTTGCGACAGGCTGCAGTACCATTGCATTTTTCGGTAGCGCGAAGTACTCCCATATCTTTGGACCAATCGAAAACGGTTTCAAATTGCCTGATTGGCTCGCCGGCCTTATACCGTAAAGAGGTGTTCATCTTTGGCGTTTCGACGATTTTGTTGGGGTTGAAGATATTATTGGGATCCCAGGTTTTTTTAATCTGACGCAACAATTCATAATTATGCTGCCCGATCATCAGGGGGATAAACTCGCCACGCAAACGGCCATCGCCATGTTCCCCGCTGAGCGAGCCTTTATATTTCTTTACCAGTTTGGCGGTTTCCAACGCAATTTCATAAAAGAGCTCCACATCTTTAGGGTCTTTCAGATTGAGGATTGGTCGCAAATGCAATTCGCCTGTCGCGATGTGCGCATAGTAAACGCATTTTTTGCCGTACGTATCGAGTAGCTTATCAAACTCTTCAATATATTGCGGCAAGAGCGCAGGATTCACAGCAGTGTCTTCAATTACAGGAACAGGTTTTGCATCGCCGGGCATGTTGTTGATAATACCCAGGCCAGCTTTGCGCAGGTTCCAGACTTTGTCCATATCCGCTCCCGATACGATAGGAAAGGCATATCCCAAACCTGCGGCCTTCATGGCAGCTTCCATTTCAGCGGTTTTCCGGTCTAAAACAGCTTTGTCCGCTTCAGCAAATTCAACAATTAAAATGGCGCCCGGATCACCCTGAACAAAAATGCGGTTCTTGTTCTGTTCAATGTTTTCCTTGGTGAGGTCCATCACCGTTTTATCCATCAGTTCAACGGAAACAGGCTGATATTTTAGGGCAATCAGATTGGCCTGCAGAGATTCTTTAATGCTTTCAAAATGAACACAAACAAGGGCTTTCTCTATTGGAGGAAGCGGCACGAGATTCAGTTTGATGGCAGTTGTAAATGCCAGCGTACCCTCTGAACCCGCCAATAGCCTGGCAAAATTAAAATCGGGTTGATTTGCTGTAAAAGGCGAGGTTTCGAGCAGCAGATCAATAGCATAGCCAGTATTGCGTCGTTTTAAAGACGGGTCGGGGTATTCGGCGCGAATATGCTGTTGGTTTTCTGGCTTACTTAGGATTTCATTGATGTTTCTGTAGATTTCACCTTCAAGACCTTCAAGCGCAAGCTTTTCGTTAAACTGTGAAGGCGTCAGTTCATTAAAAACTGTTGCCGTGCCATCACTTAAGATGGTTTCAACCTCCAGCGTATGATCGCGTGTGCTGCCATAAACCAATGAGTGAGCACCACAGGCATTGTTGCCAAGCATACCTCCCATCATACAGCGGTTTGCTGTGGAAGTTTCCGGGCCAAAAAACAAAGCATGAGGCTCAAGGTATTGATTCAATTCGCTTAGGATTACACCCGGCTCGACTATTACCCATTTTTCTGCCACATTCAGCTCCAGTATTTTGGTCATATAACGTGAAATGTCCACAATAATTCCATTACCAACTACTTGTCCGGCCAATGAGGTGCCCGCAGCTCTTGGAATCAGCGATGTTTTGGTTTTCAACGCCAGATCTATCAATTTTTTGATGTCGTTTTTGTTTCGGGGCAAGGCCACGGCGAGGGGTTTTTCGCGGTAGGCTGAGGCATCTGTGGCGTAAATCAGGCGAGTGGAGTCATCAATGTGGATATCGCCTTCGAAGGTGACTTCAAGTGATTGTAATGCTTCGTAGATTTTTGATTCGCGCATATTGGTTTTTTTAGAGCTCTAGGTTTAAAAAATCTAAGAGATTGAAATGTTGAATACCCCGATGTGTGTTGCCTTGAAAATCATCCATCGAGACAACAATTTTACGGTAATTGTCCTGGATTTTCTCGAGATTCCCAAATTCACGGGCTATTGTTTTTTCATCTTGTAACAGATAACAAACCTGTATATAGATTAGTTCGCCTTTTTTACTGGCAATAAAATCAATTTCGTTGTTAGCTGTCTGGCCAACCTTTATATCAAATTCATGGCACATGAGATGGTGAAACACTACGTTTTCCATTATTTTGCCAATATCTGCCAACTTATAGTTTGTAAGCGCATTACGAATTCCTATGTCTTCGAAATAGAATTTCTCACCAATTTCGAAAATACGTTTTCCGGCAATATCATACCGGGGTACACGGTGCACGAGAAAAGCATTCGTAAGGTGATTCAGGTATTGAATCACTTGGGAAGCGGCAATGGAAGTGCGCTGTGATTTGAGGTAAGCACTTATTTTGTTGGCCGAAAATTGTTGTCCGATATTATCTCCCAAAAAAATGGCCAGATTTTCGAGGAACGCAGAATTCCTGACATCGTAACGCATAATTACATCACGAAACAAGATTGTGTTGTAAATTCCTTTCAGATAATTGTAGATGATTTCATCCTCAAGTTGCAGATGTTTCAGGTAGGGGAGACCTCCAAATCGGATATATTGCATCATGGAGTCTCGCGTGTTCTGCAAATTGTGAAACTCAAGAAATTCTTTGAATGACAGGCTGTTGATTTTAAATTCGATAAACCTTCCGCTGAGGTGAGTGGCCAGTTCACCTGAAAGAATATTGGCATTACTACCGGTGCAATAAATGTCATAAATCGGATTTAGCAGCAAACTTCTAAGGGCATATTCAAAATTTTCAATTTCTTGAACTTCATCAATATAAATATGGTTTCTAACCCCTTCCTGGGTGTTATTCTTGACATATTGATTGAGGTCTTCAGCCGTTTTGATTTTATCAAAGCGCATGTCCTCTTTATTGAGGTAGATGATTTTTATTTCGGGAGTACTTGTTTTAGTTTCCTGTATCAACTGCCTTAAAATATAGCTTTTGCCCACACGTCTCTGACCAGTTAATACCTTTATAAGCTGCTTCTCAACAAATGGTTTTATGCGGTGTATGTATTGATTTCGCGGTATGATTGTGTTTTCCATGGCCTTTTTATTGTATATGCGCTAAAGAACACTGCAAATATACTAAAGTTTAGTATATAAACTAAGAAAAATGTATCAAGAACTAAAGTTTAGGATATGCCGAAAAAATTGAAGTGGTCTGATTGAAAATACTTTGAAAGTGTCGCCGGCAAAGCGACACCTTCAAAGGATGGTAAATTTTAACAAAAAAAGCTAAGAAACCCTATCCGTACTTTCGAAAATCTTATCGGCAGATTTGGCAATGAAACCGGAATAAAGTTTTCCACTTTGGTCTTTATAGCGTCGGGCAAATTCATAATAACATCCTGGGATTTCCTTTTGACCTTCTTCAAAATCCACGGCAATCATTTCTGCCCGAATACTTGATTGCTCAAGCAATTCAGCAGGGTTTCCCTTGATTTCGCCACCGGAGTCGTTTATACGAAATCCATTGTCTTTCAGCAGTTGATTGACTGCTTGCAGGCTATCGAATTGTTTTAAGGCATTCACGCTGACGGTGAAATGGTTGGCGCAGAAACCATTCACATATAACCATGCAGCATATTCTGATTCAGAGCGTAGTTTTTCGTAAACTTCAAATGAAGGCTTTCCCCAATTTGCTCCGCTATAGATTAGTTCATCTGATTGCAGCAGATCTAACGGAATCTGATCTACCAGATTTTTTACGGTTTCCTGCAAATAAGGGCTAAAATCAGCAGATTTCAATTGCGAAATGAATACCCTCGGTTGGCCTTCCATCTCAAAATGTTTGGCATACAAATGTTTGGCTTCAAAGTGGTAATCACCTTTAAATACATAGCCTGCCTCTAAAAATACACGCGACAATACTTCAATATTTACACGCGGATCATCAAAAGTTCTGAAGGCAATATGATCGTTTTCTACAGTTTCACCTTTCTCTGTAAATAGGTCATACACTTTTTTAACAGCAGGATTTTGGGTGGTATAGTCAGCCCAGAGTCGGTCGAAGATTGTTTTTGCTTTACTCATAATATGGGTTTTAAAACAGTTGAATTATTAATTTTTGTTGTTCCGTTTTTGAAATGTTTTTTGCACTCAATAGTGGTTCAAGGGCTTGCTGAAGATCTTTTGGATGATGAAACTTCCCTGCCAGGATGCACTCAATTTCCCATGCCAATTTTTTTTGCTTCAACCCGGAGAGTTTAACAGATGAGATCACTCCTTTGTTTACTTGCAGCTTTAGATCCGCATCAAAAGCCGCCGTTTCAATGCTTCTTGAGAGGCTGTAATCCGGAGAATAGCCAAAATTCCATGTGTTGGTTTTATATTTTGAGTTGCTTAGATCTTTTATTTTATTTATTTCAATTTCAGTAAGTTGATAAGTTCCTTCATTTCCAAAAAATGCTAAAACGGTTTGTTTTAGTTTCTTTTGAAAAGTATTCAGCGCCATATTTTCAGGCAGCAAAGGTTTCAGGTTGGTTACCTGTGCCCTGATGGAGGCCACAGCACGCGAGTTGATGTGGTCAGTTGTTGGCCGCAAGTAGTGTTTAATCAATGCGAGATCTGCATCAAAAAGTAAGGTTCCATGATGAATCGACCGGTTTTTGAAAACATGAGCTGCGTTTCCTGAGAATTTAAGTCCATCAACTGTCAGGTTGCTCTTTCCTGTCATTTCTGCCGCAACACCCATTTTATTCAATAGGTCCAAAATAGGTTGTGTAAATTTCTTAAAATTTATCTTGTATTCGTCCGTTTTGCTGTTGGTGATGAAAGTGAAATTCAGGTTGCCACTGCCATGAAAAACTGTACCGCCTCCGCTAATCCTGCGGATCACCGGAATAGTATCCGTCAGCAGGTATTCCGGCTTTATTTCCAGGAAAGGATTTTGGTGTTTGCCAACAATCAGGCTTGGGCTGTTTTCCCAAAGCATAAAAATATCTGCCTCGGCATTCCTAAGCAAATGCTCCTCAAGGGCAATATTAAACCAGGGATCACGACTTGCTTTATCCAAAAAAAACATGGGCTATACGGATTGTTGGTAAAAGAAGTACAAAATTAATGCTTTTTCGCACCTTCTTACTGAATAAACAACTAATTTTGCACCCTCATTTTCAATAAATAAGATATAACATAAAATGCCCAATATCAGAAATATTGCCATAATCGCTCACGTTGATCATGGCAAAACAACCCTTGTTGACCGTATGCTTCATCAGGTGAAGCTTTTCAGAGATAATCAGGAAACCGGTGATTTAATCCTTGATAATAACGACCTGGAGCGCGAGAGAGGGATTACTATTCTTTCGAAAAATGTTTCTGTACGGTATAAGGACGTAAAAATTAATATTATCGACACGCCTGGTCACGCCGACTTTGGCGGCGAGGTGGAGCGTGTGCTCAATATGTCCGATGGTGTTATCTTATTGGTGGATGCCTTTGAAGGCCCCATGCCACAAACCCGTTTTGTGCTGCAAAAAGCTATTGATTTGGGCCTCAAGCCTATTGTTGTGGTCAATAAAGTAGATAAACCGAATTGTCGCCCGGATGAAGTTCAGGAAGCAGTTTTCGATTTGATGTTTAATCTTGGCGCAACCGAGGACCAACTTAACTTCCCAACAGTGTTTGGCTCTTCCAAAAACGGTTGGATGTCGGATCATTGGGAAAATGTTACCCAGGATGTTTCACACCTGCTGGATGTGATTATTGATACTATTCCGCCCGCCCAGTATGTGGAGGGGACACCACAAATGCTGATTACTTCGTTAGATTACAGTTCGTATGTGGGACGTATTGCTGTGGGGCGTATTTCGCGAGGAATATTGCAGGCAGGCATGACAGTGAGTTTGGCAAAACGCGATGGCACAATGACGAGATCTGTCATTAAGGAGCTGTATACTTTTGAAGGACTGGGTAAAGAGCGCACAAAGTTGCCTGTTTATGCCGGCGATCTTGTCGCCCTCATGGGAATTGATGACTTTGAAATAGGTGATACGGTTGCAGATATGGAAAATCCGGAAGCCCTTCCACCGATCAGGATTGACGAGCCGACCATGAGTATGCTATTTACCGTTAACAATTCTCCTTTTTATGGGAAGGAAGGTAAATATGTTACTTCGCGTCACTTGCGTGATCGCCTCATGAAAGAGACTGAGAAAAACCTGGCTTTACGTGTTGAAGATACCGATTCTCCGGATTCGTTGCTGGTATTTGGAAGAGGCATTTTGCACCTCAGCATATTGATTGAAACGATGCGACGCGAAGGATACGAGTTTCAGCTGGGGCAGCCTCGTGTTATCATAAAAATAATTGATAACGTAAAGCATGAGCCTATTGAGAGCCTAATGGTGCAGGTTCCGGAAAATTTTTCGGGCAAAGTTATTGAGCAGGTCACCCAGCGTAAGGGAGAATTACTTGAAATGAACCCGCATGGTGATCGCATGCATTTGGAATTTTTGATACCTTCACGCGGTATTATTGGATTGCGTAATAATTTGCTTACCGCCACAGAAGGCGAAGCTATTATTGCACACCGCTTTAAAGATTTTGAGCCATGGAAAGGAGAAATCAATGCCAAAACCAATGGAGCACTGATTTCTATGGATACCGGACAAGCTATTCCTTATGCTATCTGGAAATTGCAGGATAGGGGAAGGTTTTTTACGATTCCCGGAGAGGATGTGTATATGGGACAGGTGATAGGCGAAAATAACCGCGCTGATGATATGGTCATCAATATCAACAAAACAAAGAAACTTACCAATGTCAGGGCTTCCGGTACAGATGATAAGGTAATGATTGTGCCGGCAATACGTTTTTCGCTTGAAGAGTTTATGGAGTATATCCGTGACGATGAATATTTGGAAGTTACCCCTAGAAGCCTTCGTCTGAGGAAGATTTTTTTAGACGAAAATGCAAGAAAAAGAGCTGGAAAAACTTATTAAATTTAGCATTATGAAAACATCCAAAAGATTTGTTTCACCGGTAATCATGCTGTTTCTATTGCTGACTTTGAATTCATGCACCATGCTTGACCAGATAAATCAGGTGCAACAACTTGCTTTATGCGAGTTTAATGTTCTCGGAGTTAACGAAGTAAGCATCGCGGGTATTGAATTACGGGAAAATATGGAGCGCGACGACTTGAATGCAGCACAAATCATGCAACTGACGGCTGCGGTTTTCAGAAGAGAAATGATCGTGGACTTTAATTTATTGCTGGATATCGACAATCCGAATAATAAAACAGCTGCCATGAATCGCATGGATTACGAGCTATTTATTGACAATAAAGAGATCCTTACCGGCCAGATGAATCAGCCCGTAAATGTTGGGCCTAATGCATCTGCGCAGTTACCTATGCCCATCAGGCTCGATTTGTTTAAGGTGCTCAATAATGAAACCCAGGATGCACTTGTAAATTTGGCCTTTAAGCTAACAGGTGATCAGAGTAATCCTTCAGAGATTTTATTAAAAGTTAAGCCCTATATTAAGGTTGGGGGCCGTGAGTTGGCCTATCCCGGCTTTCTCAATGTGCGACATACCCTGAAATAAGAGGCTGCAATACGCTAATTTGCTGTATTAAAGTGTCTTATTTAAAAAATTCTTTTGAAAGATTCTGCCTACAAATCCGGTGCTTGAGCTTTAAAGTTCGAGGGCTCAGCTTTGATAAACCTTATTGCTGACAAAACGGAGGCTTATTCCTTAGCTCTCTGCCTTAAGTTTAGGGTTACAAGGTTTCTAATTCCCTGATTTGGATTAAATTTGCTTCGATGAAGCGAAAAATAAATCTTAATCCAGCGCATAAACGTCAGGAGAAGGAGATTGTAGAAAAATTCAGGGATCTTTATACTGATTTTCCCAAAGCGCGCATAAAAAGCCACGAATCACCTGATATCCAGCTCCTTATAAACCGCCATAAAATGATCGGCCTGGAAATTGTTCGCTATAGTATTCCCGCAGATAATAATACTGGTTTGCAGCAACTAAAACGCTTTGATGAGCATTTGCTTACAGACCTAATTACCCAGAAGGAGGAAAAGACCGAAATTTATCAGCGTATGCGCTACACTTCGTTGTGGTTGCTAATTGCTGCCGGAAGTATGCAACGAGATGCCCTGATTATTTATCCTGATGGGTTTGAAGACTTCCGTGTGACAACTGATTTTTTTGACCGTGTTTTTTTTCTTGACATGCGTCAGCGAGTGCTTTATAACTTGCAATAATCTCCCGACACGCATTTTTACGTATGGTTTTACGAATTTTCCCTTAGTTCCAGCGTGGTTTTCTACCTGTAGTTTTGCCTAATCAAAGCCTTTAACAATGAAAAGTTGCAAGACTTCGCTTCACAAATCATGCGCATGGTCAGCCTTAAAAAGGGGATGTACTAGATTGCTTGTGTTTTTCATTTATTGGCTTCACAACGTGAATTATTGCGGAAGCCGAAAAGCAAAAAGAGTAGGCAATTTATTAACAACCAATTCATTATGAAAAAGTTTGTATTAGTTTTAGCAATTGCCCTTGTTGGGCTTACCTATGGTGCTCAGGCACAGTATGAAAGTGGTCAGGTTGATGCCAATATTGGTGTCGGGCTGGGATCTACTTTTGCAACCGGAACATTGGATATGCCACCAGTTTCACTGGCACTGGATTTTGGTCTTAGTGATAAGATGAGCCTGGGAGCATACGTTGGCTATTCAGCCTCAAAGGAAGATTTCTCGGGTTTTGGTGCTAATTATTCCTGGAAGTACACCTATATCATTGTGGGTGCACGCGGGGCTTATCACTTTGATTTAGTTGATCAGCTTGATACTTATGCCGGTGTTTTGTTGGGATACAATGTTGCAAGCGTAACCTATGAAGGTAGTGGCACTGCTCCTACATCTCCTTCGGCTGGAGGTTTGGCCTATGCCGGATTTGCCGGTGCCCGCTATCATTTTGGGGATACCTTTGGCGTGTATGCCGAACTAGGATATGGATTAGCCTTACTTAATGCTGGTCTTACCCTGAAGTTCTAAGCGGACTTAAGTTAATGAATCAGCAACAGCCTGGCTGTTGCTGATTTTTCTTTACCATAAAAATCCCATTTTCAAGCCGGCAGACAAACTCATCGGGAAAGTTTCATCCATAATAGTATGACTGTAATAATAGTTTGGGCCATTATAATTGCTCGAAAAACCGTACCCAATCCCCCAGTATAGGTCAATAAGAAAAGCATTGTCAATTACCCATTGTTTTCCAAGTACTAATTGAATAGCACCGGTAACCGTAGTTTCAGTTCGATTGTCACCATAGTAATAGTAATCATCACCATATTCATTCACATAATCATAGTAATAATTCTGCCGACTGAACAATCCTATTGTTAGGGCGGGTTTGATGTAACTTCCTTTCAGCAGGTGGGCATAACGCAACCCACGCAGGTAAAAGTCGGGGCTTTTCAGGAATTTGTAGCCAAATCTTAAAAACACACCGCCCGGGTTTTCATCGCCGGGATCAATTCCTAATCCAATAATACCTAACTCGCCCTCTATACTTCGCCCCGGTTTTAAACTACGTTCATAACTTATCGTGGTGTTACCAGAAAGCGGAGATAGGAAATCTATTTTGAGCGCATTTTTACGGTTGTCGAGGTAATTCGCAGGATTTTTCAGGCTTTTTTCAAAAGCCATCTCCTTGCCATTCTCAAAAACGATTTTTTCAATGTCGTCTTTGTCTATGGCAAAAAGTAAATCGTTAGAAATTTCAGGTAGTACATATTTTACTTCATCGAGTCCAATCTCTTTAATCTTGCATTGGATCACTTCTTCGTTCCTTTGAATGATTTTGTCCTGTGCTAATACAAGTTGTAAGCTACTTAAAATCAATAAAAAAGATAAGACAATTCGTTTTGGTTTCATGGGTTTTGGCTTAACAATTAATTTGAAACGATAACATTTAATCACTGTGCTTTTCACAGCAAAGTTAATGCCATAAAGCGTAATAATTGAGAAGCGTGAAAAAAATATTTGGGTTGGAGTGAATCTATTGTTTATTTTTCTTCCATTCTTCTTTGTAATACTTTATTGGAGCCAGAAGAAAGCCGTAATTATATTGGGCCATAGGTTTATGGTGATCGAGATGCGCGGTGATGGTCGCGCGCAAATAACGGTTACTCATTTTTTGTAGTAGTGGAAGTCTGCCGTGCACAAAAACATCATGAAACATGAAATATGCCAAGCCGTAAAGTGCAATGCCAGCACCAATATAAAATTTCCAGTCGAAGCCTGCATCGATACCGGTATAGATGAACAAGAAACTGGGGATGGCAAAAATTACAGCAAAAAGGTCGTTCCATTCAAATTTACGGCCATCTCGAATATGGTGGTCTTTATGCAAAACCCACAAGAAACCATGCATCACATATTTATGTGTAAACCATGCCATAAATTCCATAAATAAAAAAGCCGCCAAAACGAGCAGCGTTGCTATTGTCCAGTGCATTTTATTATGTTTTAAGGGTTTTTAAGTAATCATTTACTTCATCAAAAGCAATACGAAACCATACCGTGTAATTCTCTGGATTCTTTGCGATATCAATACTGAGCTCATCCATGCTTGCATATTTCCAGCCGGCGACTTCCTCTGGATTTATGTCGGGCAGTTCATCTGTGTGTCCGATAAATACATGATCAAACTCGTGTTCAGTAAGTCCCTGACCTACATCGGCTTTGTAGAGAAATGAAAATGCTTTTTTGATATCGCATTGCATGCCCATTTCCTCCTTCAGCCTCCTTTTTGTTGCTGCTTCAAGGCTTTCGCCATGGCGTGGATGGCTGCAACAGGTGTTTGTCCATAAACCGGGCGTGTGGTATTTTGAAAAGGCACGCTGTTGCAGCATCAATTCCTGCTTGCTATTAAATACAAAAATTGAGAATGCCCGGTGCAATACTCCTTTTTGATGGGCTTCCATTTTTTCCATAAGTCCTTGTGGATTATCGTCCACATCCACTAAAATTACTTGTTCTTGCATTAATTTTTCAGCTTTAAAGTGAGCTGTTTTAACATTTCAGACTCTTTTGCTTCAAGATTTAGATTTTGCTGCAAAAATGCAATTACCTGTAGGGTAAAACGGGTGTCGTTCCCAATCATTTGATTTTGAAATAAGGCTGTAAGCAAAAGCTGCTTATCCTCATTGATATTACTGTTGTAGGCTAAAAATCCCGGCGCGTTTACCTGAACGCTCAGCCGTAAAAATCTGATTTCGGCATTTGCACTATCCAGCGTGATCGCGTTGTTCAACAGTTTTTTGCCTTGGTTAAAACGCTGTAGTTTATTGTGAGGCAAAAAGGTACAATCTGCCGAGCTGGCTCTGGCAGTGCCTTTATATGCCATCAAAACAGCGTTGTCATCGGGTGATTTTTGCAGCAAATCAAAGAGCTTTTCAGCGGAGCATTTTTCCTGGTTAAAATTGAAAAATAACTCCCTGGATTGTCTCAACAACTCAGGTTCATTAGGGGGTAAAACTACTAAAAATAACCAAATAAGTAACATGGTTTCTACATCAGATTTAATCTGTAGCGCAGGTAAGAACTTACTAACATGCCGTATTTTGCAGGGTTAGGCACACGAATTCTTTTATGCTCTAATAATTTTTCAGACTGAAGACGTTTTATTTTTTTGAATAAATTGTGATAATACACATAGGCTACGTAAACGCCGTATCGTGTACCTGTTGGAAGTTTCCGTATGCCCGAAAGTCCCTCGCGAAAATCTTTCTCGATATCGGCTTCAATCAATTCTTTGCTGGACTGATCGAAGTTGTTCAAATCGAGATTGGGAAAATAGGTTCGTCCCAAATGCAGATGATCGGCATGCAGGTCACGTAAGAAGTTGATTTTTTGGAATGCTGATCCCAGGCGCATGGCACCATATTCCAGCTCTTTATATTTTTTTTCATCGCCTTGCGTAAACACCTTAAGGCACATGAGTCCTACTACTTCGGCAGATCCCAGTATGTATTCTTCAAATAACTTTTGGTCGTATTCCAGATCATCTAAATCCATTTCCATGCTTTTCAGAAAGCGATCGATTAGCCACCAATCAATATTGTAGGTGCGCACGGCTTCCTGAAAACTTTGAAGTATCGGGTTGAGGCTAATGCCTCTTTCGATTGCCTGAATTGTGTCGTCGCGAAATTCTTGGAGCAATTGTTTTTTGTCAAATTCGTGAAAGGTATCCACAATCTCATCAGCAAGTCGCACAAAACCATAAATCGCATAAATTGGATCATGGTATTTATGATGAAACAATCTGATACCAAGAGAGAATGAAGTGCTGTAAGATCTCGTAGTTATCTTACTGGCTTTTGCCGAGACATGATCGTACAATGTTTTCATGGGTTAGTTTTTAAGGAGTTTTTGGTTTAGTTTTTCTCTTTTTTTATGATCTGATCGGCCGCAATCTGCCCTGAGATAATGGCAGGGGGAACGCCCGGGCCGGGAATCGTAAGCTGGCCGGTGTACAGCAGATTAGGTAGTTTTTTATTGAACATCGAGGGTTTTAGAATTGCCGTTTGCATTAAGGTGTTGGCCAGGCCGTATGCGTTTCCTTTGAAAGCATAATAGTCTTTTGCAAAATCGCGATTCGAATAATTTCTCTTAAAGATAATATCATCTTTAAAGCTTATGTTTAATGTTTCCTCGATACGTTGTACTGAAAAGTCAAAATAGTGCTCACGAATTTCATCGGTATCATTTAAGCCCGGGGCAACCGGAATGAGGATAAAAAGATTTTCCTTGCCTTTGGGAGCTGTTGTAGCATCTGTTTGAGAAGTACAGCTTAGATAAACTGATGGATTTTCGGGCCATTGTGGTGTCTCATAAATCTGCTGTGCATGTTTCTCGAAATCCTTATTAAAGATCAGTGTGTGGTGCTGCATGCCATCGAGCTTTTTGTCGATGCCCAAATAATAAATCAAAGAAGAGGGCGACATGGTGCGCGAATCCCAATAAGCTGGCTTATAGTTGCGGTATTGCTCCGGCAGGATCTTTTGTTCAACATGGTGATAATCGGCGCTGGCAATAACATAATCAGCTTCATAGCTGCCTTTTGAAGTAACCACAGCAGTAATTTTGTTGTTGGTATATTCAAATTTTTTCACTTCTTCATTGAAATGAAACCTGGCTCCCATTTCTTCTGCAACTTTTTGAAAGCCTTCTACTACTTTAAACATGCCTCCTTCGGGATACCAGGTGCCCAGTATCATATCGCCATAATTCATCAAACTGTAGAGTGCCGGTGTTTTTTCGGCTGTTGCACCCAAAAATAAAATGGGAAACTCCAGGATGCGTAGCAGCTTGGGATGCGTGAAAAACTTACGAATATAGCTATGAAACGACTTTATGACGTGCATCTTAAGTGCTGAGCGCATAATTTTAAGATCCAGGTATTCAAAGGCGCTTTTGTTGGGCTTAAACACGAGATTTTTTATACCGATCTCATATTTAAAAGCGGCTTCTTCGAGAAATACCTTGAGTTTGTTTCCACTTCCGGGCTCGATACTGTCGAATAAGTTATACAGGGCTTGCGTGTTTGCGGGAAGGTCAATCTTGTCGCCCGGGCCGAAATAGATTGTATAAGAGGGGTCAAGGCGGATGAGTTTGTAGTAATCGGAAGTCTTTTTACCAAAAAGCTCAAAATAGCGCTCAAAAACATCAGGCATCCAATACCAGCTGGGGCCCATGTCGAAGGTGAAGCCTTTGTCGGAAAATTTACGGGCACGACCGCCTGACATTTCGTGCTTTTCGATCACATCGACTTCAAAACCGGCTTTCGCTAACAATGCTGCTGTTGATAATCCGGAAAATCCAGCGCCAATTACGATTACTTTTTTCATGAGTGTTTTAATGGTTTGTTTAATAAAACGAACTCTTGATTAAACAAAGATATTGTTTTTATGTTCACCGAATTTATAAAAATTATTTTATTGTTTTTTTAATTTGGATGATGTATCTTTGATGCAATCAACCTGCTATACAGTCCTTTCCTGCTTAAAATTTTAACAATGAAAAGCCAGACTCTCATTACTGTGGTTTTAGCAGTTCTATTATGCTCCACAGGATTTGCGCAGATTTTTGATTTCCCTGATGTATCGTTGCGCGACAAAAACAACAGGTTGGTTTCGGTCGCTGAATTGACAAAAAAGGGGCAATTATCGATCCTTGTATTTTGGGATATTGATGATCGTAAATCGTGTCAGCTTTTGCAGGATATGGCCATTGTTTATGCTGATTCATTGCAGGGGTATCCAATTAATTTTGTTGCTGTAGCCGTTCCGAAAAGCGGAAATTATGCCTTGGCAGCCAATTATGCAAGGGTGAATGCTTCTGACATCAACTGTTTAACGGACGAAAACGCAAAACTTTCGAGGCACCTTGGAATCAATGAATTTCCATGGGCGATGCTTTTCGATGTCGATCAAAAGCTTGTTTGTCAGTATCGAGGTTATTGTGTTGGCGTTGACGAGAAACTTTGCCATGAGGTAAAAATATGTCTCGAAAAACTGAAACTATGATTAATGCAGCATACGATTTTTTGCCTTGATGATTAATTTTCATTTATTTTTGCTCCCATAATTTTCAATCAATCTGAATAGTTAAAGTCTATTTATAAAGTCCAGTGGCTGATTCGTAATGCCCGAGATCAAGTCTGCTTGCCTTCAGCA
The DNA here is from genome assembly GCA_018830105.1 of Bacteroidota bacterium. Taxonomy (GTDB): domain Bacteria; phylum Bacteroidota; class Bacteroidia; order Bacteroidales; family F082; genus UBA5536. The sequence continues at coordinate 104,766 of JAHJTC010000024.1, read as the reverse complement.
GATAAACCTGGCGGTCAGGTCTAGGTGGCAGCAGACAGGCAGGGCGCATAAAAATTTTAAACAGTAGTATACCAAAGTATTCGAGGAATTAAAATTTTTAGTGCAACGCAGATATCGGACATTATAGACAGACATTAATTAGTGAAGTCAAACTGCCCATGAATATAGCCGTAGCGATAGTTGGTGTTGGTCTTTTGGTTTTTTTAGCCCATGTGTTTGCCGAAGTTTTCAGCAGAAAGCGTGTGCCTGATGTGTTGTTGCTGATTATTATCGGTTTAATTATCGGGCCGGTTTTAAACATAGTAAATACTGAGCATCTGGGGCTTGTGGGGCCTGTTTTTACAACCATTACCTTGGTTACCATTTTATTTGAAGGCGGAACAGAGCTTCGGTTTGATTCTTTGCGACACTCACTCAGGGGAACCTCGCTCCTCACAAACCTTAATTTTTTCTCCAGCATGATCGTAATAGGTTTGCTTGGATGGTTAATATTGGGTTTTCCGCCATTGGTCTCATTTATGCTGGGTGCAATTGTTGGGGGAACTTCATCTGCTGTTGTAATTCCTTTGGTCAGACAGCTTAAAATTTCTAATAATAGTCGCACCATATTAATACTAGAGTCAGCCTTTAGTGATGTGTTGTGCATTATTTTCGCACTTGCGTTTATGGAGGCAATGCAACTGGGTCAAATACAGGTTGGTACTACGATAGGACAGATCTTAGCCAGTTTTATTCTTGCTTCAATTATGGGTCTTGTTGGCGCATTTTTCTGGTCGGTAATCCTACACCGCATCCGTAATATCAAAAATTCCATTTTCACAACACCTGCTTTCGTCTTCATCATTTATGGCCTGAGCGAGATGCTGGGATATAGCGGAGCAATAAGCGCACTGGCTTTCGGAATCGGGCTTGCCAATACAGATTTAATCAAGGGCACTGCTTTGAGTAAATATTTCACGAAAAAGCCTGATTCATTGAATGAAACAGAGCGGATATTATTTGGTGAAGCTGTTTTTCTGCTGAAAACGTTCTTTTTTGTTTACATTGGTATTTCTGTGCAAATTAGCGAATGGATTCCCTTGCTGATTGGTTTTGCTATCACCATTGTTTTGTTCTTGTTGAGGATTCCTGTTGTAAGAGTTTCAATGCCGATTAGTAAAGATATTCACGATAAAACAGACCTGATGTATATGTCCACGATGATCCCCAAGGGATTGGCAGCAGCAGTTTTGGCTACTATACCTTTGCAGCAGGGCATTGAAGGTGGCGAATTGATCAAGAATATTGTTTTTTCCGTGATATTGTTCAGCATTATTTTTACCTCTGTATTAATTCCTTTGCTGGAAAGATCAAAAAATACACAGGCCTTTTATACCAATTCACTTGATTTTAACGTTTGGATGCGGGAAAGAATACAACGCTATCAGCAGAGTAGGAGAGCCGCTCGGGAAGAAAAAGATCGTGTTATAAAGGAGAAATCTTTTAATGAAAGTTTTAATGAAAAGACTTCAGATGAAGATGCGAAAAAAGATTAACACAATAGGTTTGTTTAGTTTAAAAAATAGTTTTATTTTTGCAGCCCAAAAAATTGTAAAGAATCAGATATGTATTTAACTGCTGAAAAGAAGACAGAAATTTTCAATGAGTTCGGTAATGCTGCTGCAGATACCGGCTCAGCTGAAGGTCAGATTGCATTGTTTACCTTTCGTATCAAGCATCTCACCGGTCACCTGAAACAAAATAAAAAAGATCTTTCCACCATGCGTTCATTGGTTCGCTTAGTAGGGAAGAGAAGAAAGTTACTTGATTATCTAAAGAAAAAGGATATCGAAAGATACCGGGAAATTATCAAGAAACTTGGTCTAAGAAAATAGATTTGAACTTGTCAAATGTCCAAAAAAAGGCAATTATGTTGATTGCCTTTTTTTGTATTTAAGGCAGGCTCAACAATACAGTTTACATTTAATATTTACTTATGAGCCCACAAGGTATTACACAAACGATCGAAATGGCCGATGGCCGAATTATCACGATCGAAACCGGGAAGCTCGCCAAACAAGCCGACGGAGCTGTTGTTGTCAAAACTGGCAAGACCATGCTTTTGGCAACTGTCGTTTCTGCAAAAGAAGCGCGTGAATCCGTCGATTTTCTTCCCCTATCAGTAGATTATAAGGAAAAATACGCGGCCACCGGAAAGTTTCCCGGAGGTTTCTTTAAGCGTGAAGGACGCCCGTCCGATTACGAAGTTTTGATATGCAGATTGGTCGACAGGGCATTGCGTCCCCTTTTCCCGGAAGATTACCATGCTGAGACACAGGTGTTGATCAACTTGATTTCAGGTGAAAATGATGTTGCTCCTGACGCACTTGCAGCCTTGGCTGCTTCTGCTGCTCTCACCGTTTCTGACATTCCATTTAATGGACCAATTTCGGAAGCACGGGTAGCACGCATTAATGGCGAATTCGTTGTAAATCCTACTATAAGCGCTTTAGAAGAAGCTGATTTGGATTTGATGGTAGCTGCTTCTATCGACAATATTATGATGGTTGAGGGCGAGTCGAAAGAAGTTTCAGAATTAGTGATGATAGAAGCCCTTAAAATCGCTCATGAAGCGATTAAGATTCAATGCCAGGCTCAAATTGAACTAGCTAAGAAAGTAGAGAAATCGCATACAAAACGCGAGTATAACCATGAGACAAATGATGCTGCTTTACGCGAAGCCATCACCGCTCATGCTTACAAACCTTGCTATGAACTGGCACTTCAGGGAAATCCCGACAAGCATGCCCGCACGGATGGCTTTAAGGCTATTCTGGAGCAGTTTATGGAGACGCTTCCTGAAGAAGAAAGAGAAGAAAAACTGCCTTTGGCTAAGCGTTATTTCCATGATGTGGAGAAGGAAGCTGTTAGAGATGCCGTATTAAACGAACGCATGCGTTTGGATGGACGTAAATTAGATGAAATCAGACCGATATGGTCAGAAGTGGATTATTTGCCATCAGCTCACGGCTCTGCTATATTTACCAGAGGTGAAACGCAAGCGCTGGTTACGATTACTTTAGGTACAAAACTGGACGAACAAACGATTGATGGTGCTGTATTTGAAGGGAAATCAAACTTTATGCTGCACTATAATTTCCCCAGTTTCTCAACCGGCGAAGTTCGTCCGTTCCGCGGCGTAAGCCGTCGTGAAGTCGGACATGGAAATCTGGCCGAAAGAGCGCTCAAACCAATGGTTCCTGCCGGCGATGACAACCCCTACACTATCCGTGTAGTTTCTGATATCCTTGAATCCAACGGATCATCATCTATGGCGTCCGTTTGTGGAGGTACATTGGCACTGATGGATGCAGGTGTTAAAATTATTAAACCTGTGGCCGGAATAGCAATGGGTCTGATCACCAAAGCAGGTAATGAGAATTTTGCAATCTTATCAGATATCCTTGGAGATGAAGATCACCTTGGGGATATGGACTTCAAAGTTACCGGAACGGTTGACGGTATCACCGCCTGCCAAATGGATATTAAAGTTGACGGATTGCCTTACGAGGTGCTCGAACAAGCTTTGGAGCAGGCACGCAGAGGTCGTTTGCATATCCTGAAGGAAATGGAAAAGACCATCACAGCGCCTCGTGCCGACTATAAAGAGCATGTACCACGTATCGAAAAGATGGTGGTAGATAAAGAGTTTATCGGAGCAATTATCGGCCCCGGTGGAAAAATTATTCAGGAAATGCAGCGCGAAACCAATACAACCATCGTTATCGAAGAAAAAGGCGAATACGGTGTGATTGATATTGTATCAGCTAACAAAGAGGCTATTGATGAGGTTAAAGCCCGTATCAGAGCCATTGTGGCAGTTCCTGAAGTTGGCGAGGTTTATTTGGGAACAGTGAAAACGATTACGCCTTTTGGTGCTTTTGTTGAAATAATGCCCGGAAAAGATGGCCTGTTGCATATCTCCGAAATAGAATGGAGTCGCCTTGAAACTGTTGAAAGTGTTTTAAAAGTGGGCGATAAGATAAAAGTGAAACTGATAGGCATTGATGCAAAAACCCATAAAATGAAACTTTCGCGTAAGGTTTTAATTCCACGCCCTGAAAGTAATGGTGACCGTAACAAAAACTCATAGTTTAACGTACAATATGCCAAATAAAGTTTATAATAAATGAGGCAACTAAAAATTACCAAACAGGTTACTAACAGGGAAACAGCTTCCCTTGACAAGTATCTTCAGGAAATTGGCAAGGTTGAACTCATCACTGCAGAGGAAGAGGTTTCGCTGGCTCAACGTATCAAGCAAGGCGATCGTGTTGCGCTAGAGAAACTGACTAAGGCCAATCTTCGTTTTGTTGTTTCTGTCTCAAAGCAATACCAAAACCAAGGGCTAAGCCTTCCCGACCTTATCAATGAAGGAAATCTGGGGCTTATAAAAGCCGCGCAGCGATTTGATGAAACCCGTGGATTTAAATTTATTTCTTACGCTGTTTGGTGGATTCGCCAGTCGATTCTACAGGCATTGGCCGAGCAATCACGGATCGTTCGTCTGCCGCTGAATAAAATTGGGTCCATCAACAAAATCAATAAGGCTTATGCACGCCTCGAACAGGAGTTCGAGCGTGAGCCAAATGCAGAGGAAATTGCTGATGTTCTTGAAGTTACTGAAAATGAGGTGAAAGAGTCTATGAAAAATGCCGGACGGCATGTTTCAATGGATGCGCCCCTGATTCAGGATGAAGAGAACAATATGTATGACGTGCTTAGAAGTGATGAGGCACCAACACCTGAAACGGAGCTTTTATACGAATCACTCCGCAAAGAAATCGATCGTGCAATTTCTACACTTACCCAGCGTGAGGCTGATGTGGTTAAGCTTTATTTTGGACTAAACGGAAGCCATCCGATGACCCTGGAGGAAATTGGTGAGAAATTTGACCTCACCCGTGAGCGGGTTCGACAAATTAAAGAGAAAGCGATCCGACGGCTTAAGCACACCAGCAGAAGTAAGATTTTAAAAAGTTATCTGGGATAAATTAAAAAAAAGCACTTTCGGGTGCTTTTTTTATTTTTGCACTTTTACTTGTCAGGTAAACAAACACTTCATTTCATGAAAAAAATGATCGCACCTTCATTACTATCCGCTAATTTTCTGGATCTGGGTAAGGAAATAGAAATGATTAATAAGAGCGAGGCCGACTGGATGCATCTGGATGTGATGGATGGCGTTTTTGTGCCTAATATTTCTTTCGGGCTGCCTGTTGTTCATGCCATTAGCAAGCAGAGTGAGAAGCCGCTTGATGTACACCTGATGATTGTTAATCCGGATCGGTATATCTTGCCATTTCGCGATGCAGGTGCTCATATTTTATCTGTGCATTACGAAGCCTGCACGCATCTTCACCGCTGTTTGCAGCAGATCAGGGAAGCCGGGATGAAAGCCGGAGTTGTTTTAAATCCGCATACCAATGTGAGCTTACTCGAAGATGTGCTGCCATACGCAGATATGGTTTTAATCATGTCAGTGAATCCGGGATTCGGTGGCCAGGAATTTATTCCCCAGACGATGCGAAAAATTGAAAAATTACGCTTGATGATTGATAAAATCGCCCCTGAAGTTTTAATTGAGGTTGATGGAGGCGTCAACACGGACAACGCCGGTACACTTTTTAGTGCCGGAGCGGATGTGCTTGTTGCAGGCAATGCCGTTTTTAAATCGGCCAACCCCACTGCAACAATTCAGGCCTTGAAAAAATAATTAGCTTTTCAGTGGATTAAGCTATAACTTTGCTATCAAACAATAATGATCTCGTATCATCATGAAAGTACAAAGTTTTATTAATGAATCTGATAATAATTTCAGCAGAATGCTTTATTCCACTGAAAACAAGGAGATTGGATCCTATGATTATTTGAAGGATGCACTTAAGGGAAAAAAAATATTGATTGTTGAGGATATTTATTCCAATTTTCAATTGCTTTCTGCTTACCTGACGCCAACAGGCGCAACAATTCTGCATCAGGAAGACGGAACCAGTGCTTTCAATTTATTTAAAACGCAACCAGATATAGAGATTATTCTCATGGATATCAGATTGCCCGATATCAGCGGCCTTTCTGTTACCAGAATGATCAGGGAAATCTCGAAGGATGTCAAAATTATTGCCCAAACAGCCTATGCCTTGCATTCTGACCGTATTCAATGTCTGGCAGCCGGATGCAACGACTATATTGCAAAACCTATCCGCAGACGCGAATTGCTTGACGTGATTGCAAGATACATCCGCGATTAGCATTTCATCTACGCTTCAAATGGCTTAAATTTGTACTTTTGTTAGCCTAATATCAAAAGTTATGAATGAAGTATTAATTGGACTACAGCCCGAAGCAATTTGGAAATATTTTGCTGAAATTCTACAAATCCCAAGGCCTTCGAAGAAGGAGGAAAAAATTGTCGCTTATCTTATTGACTTTGCCAAAAAGCATCATCTTGATTATAAACAGGATGAGGTTGGCAATGTTCTGATAATGGCGGAGGCAACGCCAGGTTTTGAAAAGCGCAAAACGGTCATACTGCAGAGTCATGTTGACATGGTTTGTGAAAAAAATAGTGATAAAGTACATGATTTTGAAAAAGACCCAATCGAAGTTTTTATCGAAGACGGATGGGTAAAAGCCAGAGGCACCACACTGGGTGCTGACGATGGCATAGGCATTGCCGCGCAGCTTGCCATACTTGCTGCCAAAGATATTGAACACGGGCCGATATCCTGTTTGTTTACGATTGACGAAGAAACAGGACTTACAGGTGCTTTTGGCCTTAAAGCCGGTTTTCTTGAAGGAAAAATTCTTTTAAATCTGGATTCAGAAGACGAAGGGGAGCTGTTTATTGGCTGTGCCGGCGGAAAAGATACCGTAATTGAGTTGCCCTATACCATGGAAAAAGCCGAGGCTGGGCTCACATTTTTCCGTCTTGATATAAAAGGATTAAAAGGCGGACATTCAGGAGATGATATCCATAAAGGACTTGCTAATGCCAACAAATTACTTACCAGGATACTGTGGCAGGGCACCAAAGATTTTGGATTAAGGCTAAACTATCTCGAAGGTGGTAACCTGAGAAATGCCATTGCACGTGAAGGCCATGCAATTGTCGGACTTCCAAAAGATCAACAAAAGGCTTTTGCTGCTTTCGTCGAAAAATCGAAAGTTGAAATGGCATATGAGTTTGAAGTAACTGAGCCCAATTTGGCAATTCTTTTATCAGATTCAGCGCCAAAAGATACCTTGATGGTGGCAGATGACCAACAGAAATTGCTCAACAGCCTTTATGCTTGTCCGCATGGCGTTATCGCCTGGTCGCAGCGCATTCCTGATTTTGTTGAGACTTCCACTAATCTGGCTGCTGTGCGGATGGAGGGTGGTAAAGCCCTTATTACAACAAGTCAGCGCAGCTCTGTGGAGTCTTCCAAGGAAGATATAGCCAATATGGTGGCTTCCTGCTTTGCAATGACTGGAGCCAAAGTAAGGCACAGTAATGGCTATCCGGGTTGGGCACCTGATCCAAAGTCGGAAATTAGAGCGATTACGGTTGAATCTTATAAAACTTTATTTGATCAGGAACCGGATGTGAAAGCCATTCATGCCGGGCTTGAATGCGGATTGATCGGGGATAAATACCCGGGCATGGATATGATTTCGTTTGGCCCCACCATCAAAGGAGCGCACTCACCCGATGAGCGCTTAAATATTGAAACAGTAGATAAATTCTGGAAACTTACATTGGACGTTTTGAAAAAGATTCCTACAGAATAGCTTGCTTAAGCCAGCCTGTTTGTAAGCCTTGAAGAGCGCATTTTTCTGCTGGTTTTTGATTGGCTAAGTAAAAAAAAAGCCCTGTTAATGTTTTTAACAGGGCTTTTTTTTGTTTATCCGATCCATTTTACCAGGGGTAAATCCTGACGGTGTGGTAAAAATTTATTGGTAGGATAAATCCTGAACGTATAATCATAAACACCTGCGCGATAAATGGGAACATTAATTTTGTAGGTACTCCAGTTTTCTCCTGATTCAATAAGATCCATAGGTTCTACAAAAATAATTTCATCGATTTTATCGTGTAGCTTTCTGCCAAATAGCAATTCAATAGCAATGTCACCGGCTTCAATTTCACCTGTCTCCAGCGTAATTTCAGCGATGAAATTCTCGCCAAAATCTAAGGGGCGTACCGTTGGGTCGGGCACTTTTATGGTTTTAACATCAACTTTGTCCCAATTGCTTTTTATCTTTGATTTCCACGCATCAATCTGGAAAGCTAACTCATAGCGATTGGCGCGCATAGCCTTCGCGCGTGCTGTAAGTTTATTGTAAAAACGTTCGAAATAATCATCCAGCATCCGTTTCATGGTAAAATGAGGTGCTATATCAGCAATATTATTCTTGATAAACTTAATCCACTGCGCCGGTATTCCGTCATTTCCACGATTGAAATAGCTTACTGTAATGTCGTTTTCGAGCAGGTTATAGATTGTTTCGGCATCCAACTCGTCCTGATATTGCTGATTATGATAAGTTCTGCCTTCCTGAATGGCCCATCCGGCATTTGGCTTATAACCTTCTGCCCACCAGCCATCGAGTACGGAGAAGTTTAATACGCCGTTCATTACAGCTTTTTCACCGCTTGTGCCTGAGGCTTCCAATGGTCGCGTTGGCGTATTGAGCCACACATCTACTGAGCTGGTGAGTATTTTGCCGAGTTCCATATCGTAATTTTCGATAAAAAGTACTTTGCCCGAAAACTCTGGCATTCGCGCTATTTCCATGATTCGTTTGATCAAATCCTGGCCGGCTTTATCGTTGGGATGTGCTTTGCCGGCAAAAAGGAAAAGAACAGGCTTTTCAGGATTATTCACTATTTGTGATAGCCTTTCCAGGTTGGCAAATAGCAAATGGGCACGTTTATACGTTGCAAATCGACGGGCAAAACCTATAATGAGTGCGTCTTTATTAAGGTTTTCAAGTGTTCTTAGGATTAGTTTCGGACTCTCCTGACGCAAAGTCATATCGCTTTTGACCCGATATTTTATGTAATGAATCAGCTCTTCTTTGAGCTGGGTCCGAATATTCCAGATCTCCTGATCAGGCACCTCTTTTATATGCGACCAGAATGATGGATTAGACTGATCGTGGAAGAAATCATCTCCAAAATAGTTGCTATAGAGCTGTTGCCAGGCCGAATCTGTCCAGGTAGGAAAATGCACGCCATTTGTTACATAGCCAATATGAAGTTCGTTTTCAAAATATCCGGGATACAGCGGTTGGAACATTTCTCTAGAAACCCGCCCATGAATTTGACTTACGCCATTAATTTCCTGACTAAGATTAGCCGCCAGCACACTCATCGAGAATTTTTCGATGGGGTCGTTTGGGCGAAACTTTCCAAGGTTCATGAAATCGTCCCAGCCAATATTTAGCCTATTGGCATAATGCGGCATATAGGTACGCAACAGATGTTCTTCAAATGAGTCGTGGCCTGCCGGAACAGGTGTATGTGTTGTAAATAACATGGATGAACGCACAAGTTCTTTGGCTACATCAAAACTCAGGTTATGTTTTTCGATAAATATCCTGAGTCGTTCCAAACCGATGAAAGCAGAATGGCCTTCGTTGCAATGATAAATTTGAGGTTTGATTTTTAATATTTCATGCAACCGGATTCCGCCCACGCCCAAAACCATTTCCTGTTTGAAGCGCATTTCGCTGTCACCGCCATACAATTGATGGGTAATGCTGCGATCTTCTATTTGATTTTCTTCAATATCGGTATCAAGCAAAAAGAGTTCAACACGGCCAACATTCACTTTCCAGGCTTTGGCAACCACATTTCTGCCTGGGAAAGCTATGCTTATGGTAATCCATTCGCCATTGTCATCGCGCACAGGTTCGAGCGGCAGGTGCGTAAATTTTTGTGGAATATATTGTGCAAGCTGATCTCCAAAAAGTGAAATGCCCTGGCTGAAGTAGCCATAGCGATAAAGCAAACCTGTTGCTACCATATATGCACCAGAATCTGAGGCCTCTTTGAGATAATCGCCGGCCAAAATTCCCAATCCTCCAGAATAGATTTTAAGGCTTTTATGCAGGCCGTATTCCATACTGAAATAGGCAATTAAGTCGTTTTTGGATGGTTTTTCGGCCATATAAGCCTTAAAGTTTTTGTAAACTTTGTTTAGCTTAGTAATAAACTCCTTATCGCCTTCTAGCTCTTCCATCTGCTTTTTGGATAAGCCTTCCATAAGTGGGATAGGGTTTTGTTCGGCCGTTTTCCAGCCTTCAGGGTCGATTGATTCAAAAAGCGAAATGGCCTCGTAGTTCCACGACCACCATAGGTTTCTGGCCAGCTCGTTGAGTTTTTGCAGCTCTTTGGTGTAAACTGGCTGAATCAGCACCTTTTTCCAATTGGGTTGATCTTGTTTACGGAAATCGAAATTTCGTAATGTTTCCGTATGACGTTTAATTTCAATTTGATCTGATCTTCCTTCAAGTTTATCAAGCGCAATTTTCCATGCTTGTTGATAATTGGAAATCAAATCAGTCCATAGGGCATGTCCGGCGAGCTCAAGTGATTGTGTGCCTATCACGTGCATTTCTTCTTCTTTGTTTTGCGAAAAGCTCAACATCCGATCAGCAATGGCTTTCACAATTTCATCGTAGTTTTCCTCATTTCTTCTTACAACAGTAACAGCTTCACTATTTGATTCCTGCTGAATTGCCCATTTGCCAAAGCCTGCCAAATCCGTTGTGATCGTCGGGATAGCAAAAGCGATGCTTTCGAGTGGCGTATAACCCCAGGGCTCATAATAGGAAGGGAAAACAGACAAATCAAAGGCAGTTAAAAAATCGTAATAGTTTATATCGAAAATCCCATCGGAACCATTGAGGTAGGAGGGCACAAATATCAGCTTCACTTTATCCGATGGCTGGTTATTGAGTCCTGCTGCTTTCATCTTTTTCAAGACCTGATCATTCGCGGGATCGAACAAATGATGTGTTGATGGAATCTCGGTTGGATGTTTTGCAATCTCGGGTTCGCTCAAGCGTTTCTTGAGTTCTTTTGAGGCTCCCGAAATGTTAGCTGGCACTGTAATAAAGGCGATTACCTCACGGTCGAGACTTTCGCTATTATTTAATGCGGCAAGTGCATCAATAAATACATCAATGCCTTTGTTTTTGAACTCATAGCGTCCGCTGTTGATTATCATTAGACTATCAGCCGGTAAAACACCACCTACCATAGCCTCAGCAATGGAAAGTATTTTGTTTCTGGATAATTGACGTTTCTCAGCCAAGGCCTCCCTGTCAATCATAAAATCTTTATCAAATCCGTTGATTGTAATGGCGTCAGGTGTGCGTCCCAGAAACTGCTCACATTCTGCAGCTGTGATCTCGCTAACTGTCGTAAATGCGTCAGCTTGTTGGCTGGCTGATTGTTCCAGCGATTGCTGTGAAATGATGTTTAACCTGTCGGCAATAACGGCCGGGTTGTAGTTTTTTAGGTCTTTGTACAAAGGCATTCCATTGCCGGCAATAGCTCGCCCCATATAAGTGGCATGGGTTGTAAATACAGTAGCTATTTGCGGGCTATGCTTCTTCAAATAGAGTACACCGGTACCTGTCATCCATTCGTGAAAATGTGCAATAGCCTTATTTTCAGAAGTTAAATGTGTTTCGTTAAAGCTTTCAATAACCTGGCCTGCAGCATATCCAAACATAGCGGGTTCGATATAATCCCAGGGTCCGTGGATAGAATCAAGCTTAAAGGTCTCCCAAAGTTCGGTAAAAATGCTGTCTTTTTTTACGAAAAGCGGTGTAAAATCAATAAGTATGGCAATGGGTTTGCTCTTAATCGACCAGCGACCTATTCTAACTTTTATGCCTTTGGCAGCTAATTTTTTACGCCAGCCGGCAAAAAGTTTGGTGTCTTCGATAAAGTAGGGATTTTCTCTTGTTTCCTTCCAAACGTCGGGTCCAATGGTGATATAATGATCTCCGAAGAGCTCCTTCATCTGGCTGGATTTTGTGGACAAAACAGTATAAATTCCTCCTACCATATTGCACACTTCCCAGCTGGTTTCAAAGATATAAGCAGTGTTTTTCATTTTTTTCATTTTTTAAAATTTCCGAATCTTCAATGCCTGATATGTTGATAATTGCATCATTTTTTTTGAGCATTAATCCGCAGTTCCAAAATAGATATTTCACATTCGGTTCAGGCTGTTGAAAAGCCTGATATTTAGATTTATTTAGCTGATATTAAAGATAATAGTAGTTTCAGGTAATTGATTTTTAGAAAAACTTTTTAAGCTTTTCTTCGACTTTTTTTCGCATGGACTGAACATCTTTTTTGTTAACATCCGAAAGCTTTTCGTGCAGGCTTTCAAATTGTTGCCGTGTTTTTTTGGTAAGATTTGGCAGTACCTTTTCCCTGATTTCGTGGCCTGCATCTTTCATGGCAATCACAAGCTGTTCGGCGTCCAGCTCTTTGATGAGCTTTTTTACTTTGGCATCAGACATATGTTTGATGTCATCAAACACTGGTTTAGCCTGTTTTTTTGTTTCTGTAAATTTATCCTTTACTGACTTCTCTGCCTCATGTATTTTTTCGGATGCCATTTGGCCAATCTTCTGACCGAGCTTGCCGGTATTATCGATCAGCTCGTTCATCAGTTTGCTCGCTTCAGGTAGCTTTTCGTCAACCCTGATGATGAAATCAGACAACACATTCATATAATTAATATAGGCCTCATAGGGCGAAGGATAATGATTGAAATACTTATGCAAATCACCATCAGACAGCCATTTTGTACACATATAGAAAAAATGATCAGACGACTGCAAATAATTCCAATCCTGCTTTAGAGCAGTATCATCTGTAGCATTAATTTTATCTGCCAAACTGTAAAGCTTCTCCATAGCATCATCCTGCAAATTATTTCCAGTCCAAGCGGAAAGGTCTCGTTCTTCATCAGCCCAAGAAATGGGGTAGGGGACTTGAATAGCTGATATTGGTTGATGGATTTTCGTAATTTCGGCGGGAGTTCTGAATTTAAAAGCGGTATTTTTCAGGATCATTGCCGGCAAAACTTTCATAAACTCAAAAATACCTGTTGATGCAGGTTGGTGTTCTCCAAAAGTTTCATAATCCATAAAAACGTTCACTACTTCTTCTTTCTCCGGCATATTATTGATCCATCCCACAAACTTTTCTGCTGTGATGGGCCACTCAGGCCAGCTCTGCTGCGAAAAGCGAAAAGTAATGTCGTCGCTTAATCTAAAGTTACGCAACATCAGCTTTAATTTAGGATTTATAGCATTGGTGTACAAGTAGTTCGGACTTTTCCAGCCAAGTACATGTTTGGGACCTTCAGTAAGCATGATGTTAAAACCCATATCAGCTACACGTGCTCCTATATCGTCGGAGTAAATTAGTTCGGTATTGCGAAAGCTTGTTGGTTTAATGCCAAAAACCTGTTCTATTTTTTCGCTGTGCGCTTTCACCTGTCTCTCAAATTCGCCCGCATTTTGAAGCGAGCTTAAAGAGTGTGCATAGGTTTCGGCCAATACTTCGACCTGTCCGGTACTGATGAGTTTTCGAAAGCTGTCGAGCACCTCAGGCGCATACATTTCCATTTGTTCCAATACAATGCCTGAGAAAGAAAAACTGACTTTAAAAGCCGAACCATTTTCTTTGATGGCTTTGAGCAACAGCGCATTCATTGGAAGATAGCTTTTTTCGGCGACTCTTCTTAAAATCATGCGATTGAAATATTCATCAAAATAATGATGATTTTTTCCAATATCAAAAAAGCGATAAGTTCTCAGGCGAAAGGGCTGATGTACTTGAAAATAGAGGCAAATTGACTTATTCATTATTCGTATTTTTTTGGCTGTTTGTGCTTTGGTTTAAATAAGATTGATAGGCAGAAACATAGACTTCTTTTACTTTTCCTGCGGCATTTTCCCACTTCAGGCTTTCCACTTCCTGCTTGCCGTATTTTATAAAATCCTTGCTCAGTGCATCATAATGGCAAAGCCCGTAAATGGCATCAGCAAGGCCGTCAATATCCCAGAAGTCGACTTTTATGGCGTGTTTTAGTATTTCTGAAACACCGGATTGTTTTGAGATTACTACCGGAACATTTGAGCGCATAGCCTCCAGCGGCACAATGCCAAATGGTTCGGAAATGGAAGGCATGACAAAAACATCGGTCATAGCAAACATATTATCCACATCGTCTCCTTTTAAGAAACCTGTAAAATGAAACTTATGCCCAATACGAAGCTGCGCTGCACGCATCACCATACGATGCAGCAAGTCGCCGGTACCAGCCATTACGAAACGTACGTTAGGGTCGCGCTTGAGAATTTTTCGTGCTGCTTCAATAAAATATTCAGTTCCTTTCTGGAAAGTGATACGTCCTAAAAAGGTCACAACTTTTTCTTTCATTGGTTTGTTGACATCCTTCGGCAGCTTTTTCTCTTTGGGTTCAACGGCATTGTGCACTGTTACAACTTTAGAAGGGTCGATGCCATAGCGTTCGATCACAATTTTTCGGGTGAGGTTGCTCACGGTTATTACACGGTCAGCCATTTCCATGCCTCTTTTTTCGATGGCATAAACATCGGTGTTCACGTTTTCGCCTGATCGGTCAAACTCTGTGGCGTGCATATGAACTACCAAAGGCTTGCCGCTGGTTTCCTTGGCTGCTACTCCGGCAGAATAGGTGAGCCAGTCGTGTGCATGTATCACGTCAAAATCCTGTTTGGTGGCAATAGCTGATCCAACAAGGGCATAGCGCGCCACCTCTTCCATAAGGTTAAGCCCGTATTTTCCTGAAAACTCATATTTTTGGGAGAACACCTTGCTTTTGAAATTTTCGCTGGCTCTTTTTTCTTCTTCTGTTACTTTATTGAAAGCTTCCGGTCCAACATAAGGAATAATGTTTGAGCCCACTTCCATGTATTGCACCCTGTCCCAATACACACGTTCTTCATCTATTTCAAGGTCGATGGTTACATCACTGGCATTAACAATTCTTACAGCCTCCTGGTTTTCGTCTCCATAGGCTTTGGGAACAACAAAAATAATGTCGGTGTCGTGCTTCACGAGGCCTTTGGTAAGCCCGAAACAGGCAGTTCCAAGTCCGCCGGTGATATGAGGGGGGAATTCCCAACCGAACATGAGTACTTTCATAGGTGTGTTTTATTTGGTATTTTGATCGTATTGTTTCAACAGGAATTTAAGACGAAGGATGGCAGCCACACTCCATGCCTGAGAAATGGCTCCCCTGCTTTCGTGTGGCGGGTCACCATCATAAACCTCGGATACAGCGCCTATTCCTGCTTCAAACATTACGGCTTCAAAGTTGTGATAGATTTCCTCAATCAATGTTAATCCGCCTTTTCCATGGATTTTTAGCCAGGCTTCGGCAAAATGGTCGATAAGCCACGGAAAAACAGTGCCCTGATGGTAGGCCATATCGCGGTCTTTTTGATTGCCAACAAGCAAGCCTTTGTAATTTGGGTTTTTGGGCGATAAGGAGCGCAAACCTCTTTCTGTAAGTAATTCAGATTTAACCGTTTTTAGGATTTTCGCCTTTACTTCATCTTCCAGGGGGCTATATGGCAGTGAAACAGCAAACAACATATTCGGGCGTACGGTGAAATCTTTTTTGTCTTCAAACACCACATCGGCAGCACTTTGCCTTTCTGCATCCCAGAATGTTGTTACGAAAGTATTTTTAATGGTGTCAGGAATTGATTTCCATGATTTTATAAAAGATCTATCACCGGCAGCTTCAGCAAGTTCGAGTGCAAAACAAACAGCATTGTACCACAGCGCGTTTATTTCGATAGCCAATCCGGTGCGTGGGCTAACAGGCTTGCCATCAGAAACAACATCCATCCAGGTGAGCGCTACGCCGGCTTCTCCGGCATAAATCAATCCGTCATCCTGCATATGTATGTTATAAGCTGTTCCTGCACGATAACCATCGAGGATCGTAATAAGGGTTTTTTTATAGAGTTTCCAGATGCTGGTTTTGTCTTTGCCGGCCATCAAGATGTATTGTTGCAATGTCCAGAAAAACCAAAGTGGAGCATCAGCGGCAGCATATTTTGCCTCATTTCGGCGATTAAAATTAGGGAAAAGCGGGCCATTCATACCAGCAATCATGGTATCGATAACCGCCTTGAAGCCTGATTCATCATTGCGGCTGAGTGTGATTCCTGGCAAAGCAATAAATGTATCACGACCCCAGGTTCCAAACCATGGAAATCCGGCCATGAGCGCATTCTTATTCGCTGATTTTACAATAAACTGTTCGGCAGCATTGATCAGGCAATTCTCGAAATTGTCACGCGGTACCCTTTTCTTAATTTCAGCATTAAATTGCCGCTTAAACTGTGTTGGATCTTTTTCTTCCAGGCCAGCCGAAACCAGAATACTCTCTCCTTTTTTTAACTGAATGTCAAAAAAACCGGGCGCAAAAAGATCTTCCTGATAAGGAAATCCACGCTCTTTTTCGCGAATATATTCAACATTATAGTACCAATCCGGTACATGGATGTAATCTGCTTTTTTCGACAATTGAAAATGTAAGGGTGAGTATCCGCTGTACATTTGCCAGCATGCCCCATTAGCAAGTGGCGTGTATTTTGTGTTGGCATCATAATTGGCTCGGGTAAGCTCATGAACATTGCGGAAAGCCAAAAATGGTTTAAGCCGTAAAGTTGTTTTGCTGTGGGCGTCAAGCAGGGTGTAACGAATAAGTACACGTGATTCGTTTTCGGCAAAAAGCATTTCCTTGCTTAATACAACACCCCCTACGCGATAGGTAATTTTGGGGATGGGTTCTGCAGTGAATTCGCGCAAATACTTGTGTCCTCTCGGTTCAAAATGACCGTTGGGATACATCCGCACTCCAAAATTGAAGGCTTCGTCATGCTGAATAATGGTTTCATCGAGTGCCGAAAGCAGCACATGGTTGTCCTGATCTAGCCAGGGCTGTGGCACAACCAGTAGTCCATGGTATTTACGGGTGTTGCATCCGGCAATAGAGGTGCTGGAATAGCCGCCAGATCTGTTGCTCCTTAATAGCTCGTGTTTTAAAGCAAATTCAAGGTTGACGAGTTGACTTTTTTCAAAAGAAATATAGCTCATATTGAAAAGGTGTAATGTCCGTATTGCATGATTGGTATCGTTGTGACAAAATTAGCCTTTTTCTGCATACTTTTAAAACTAAACGTAAAAAAGGTTTTTGCTGCAATGGCAGAACAATCAACAGTTTTCAGTATTAATGCCAGCAATTTTGTTAAATTTGCATGAACAATTTTCTTAGCAAACGATTGCAAGTTTTTAACCAAATTCTATAAACATGATAAAATACTTACTCATTGTATTACTGGCAACTTTGTTTGTTCCAAAAAGTAAAGCCCAAAATTGTATTGAACTGAATCATACACAACACCAACACTGGTTTACATTGCAGCGAGAGCAAATTTCTAACGACGGCCATTGGTTTGTTTATGAGCGCAATCCCTATCGCGGAGATGGCCATTTAATTATTCAGCATCTCGACAAAAACTTTGCGGATACCCTTGAAAGGGCAAAGGCTGCAAAATTCAGTGCCGAAAACGATTGGCTGGCTTATACGATATATCCCGCTTACGATAGCGTAAAAAAACTTCAACTTGATGGCATAAAAAAAGACAAGTTGCCTAAAGATAGTCTTGGGATTTTTGACTTGGCAACAAGGAAATTAGAAAAGCTGCCCGCTGTAAAATCATTTCGCTATCCAGTTAAAGCAGGTAACTTATTGGTTTGGCTGCATGAATCTGATTATACTCCCGAAATGTTTCAACAGGCCGACAGCCTTGAAAAGAAAAACAAAAAGAAAGCCAAAAAGGACGACCCGGCCTGGCTTGGACTAAGAAATCCCGAAACCGGGGAGAAACGCTATTTCAAAAATGTGAGTCATTATGAACTGGCTGAAAAATCCAATACCTTATTCTTTGCCAGCAAAGCTGTTGACAGTATAGATTCATTGGTTGTGTATCGCTATAGAACAAACTGGGAAAATGCTGAAGCGCTGTTTAGTACAAAAGGTCAGATCAAGTCGTTGGCCACTGATCTAAATGGAAATCAGCTTGCAATAGTCTTTACGCCAGATACCGTCAAACGCAAGATATATCAGTTGGCTTATTGGACAGCAAATCAGCAAACAAATGTCGCAATTGATACTGTAACAGCAGGTATGCCCGCTGATTACAGTTTGAGTGAACATGGAAAAATTGCTTTTAGTGATGACGGCTCAACTTTGTATGTTGGTCTGGCTCCTAAACCTTTACCTATTGTCAAAGACAGTTTGACGGATGATGAAAAGGTGAGCCTCGACATTTGGAACTGGAAGGACCAGCAACTGCAAACACAGCAGCTAAAGCGGCTCAGTGAGGAGAAAAAAAGAAATTATTTGGCGGCCTGGTATCCGGAAAACCGAAGCCTTGTTCCGCTCGAAAATGAAATGATTCCATCCGTAAGGACTGAACTGGAGCAGAATCCTAAATATTTGCTGGGACGCTCTTCCAAACCGTATGAGTATTTATTTAGCTGGGAGCAAACGCGTTATACCGACTATTACAGAATCGACAGGCTTACAGGCGATAGTCTCCGATTGCTAACAAAGGCTAATTCTACCGCAAGTTTAAATCCCTCGGGCGAATATTTGTTGTTTTATGACAGAAATGATAGTCTTTGGAAAAGTCTTGAAATTGATAGCCGGCGCATCACAAGCCTCACCAGCGAAGAAATGGATGTGTTTTATAATGATGAAAATGATGTACCAAACGAAGCCGGGCCATTAGGACTTATCGGATGGACATCGGAGGGTAATGCTTTGGTTTACAGTAAATATGATATTTGGGAACTTAATCCTGAAGATCCGAAACTGGCCAGAAAGATTACAAGTCAGGAAGCTGAAATTCCATTAAAATACAGGTATGCTAAAACCGATTTTGAGTCGTTTTTTGTTCCCGACGAAATTTTTCTAACGGTTTTTAATGAACTGTCAAAAAAATCCGGTTATGCCAAACTCGATCGGGCTTCCGGTAAAATAACAAACCTGATCTACGGTGCTGCGCGATTTTCACGTTTGAAGAAGGCAAAAATGGCCTCGCGCTTTTTATGGACGAAAGAGACTTTTAGCGATTTTCCGGATTGGTACACCACCGACAAGCGCTGGAAGAAGCCGGAAAGACTTACCTACGCCAATCCGCAGCAGCAGAATTATTGTTGGGGAACTGTTGAGTTGGTTTCGTGGACAACATACGAAGGCAAGCAGCTGGATGGGTTGATGTATCTGCCGGCAGGCTATCAGCCCGAAGGCGATTATCCCATGCTGGTTTATTTTTACGAACGCTACAGCGATGATCTTTACCGGCATTATGCTCCCAAACCATCGCGTTCGGTAATCAATTTCAGCGATTATACAAGCAAAGGCTACGCTGTATTTGTGCCGGAT
Organism: Bacteroidota bacterium; assembly: GCA_018830105.1. Taxonomy (GTDB): domain Bacteria; phylum Bacteroidota; class Bacteroidia; order Bacteroidales; family F082; genus UBA5536. The sequence goes on along the minus strand of JAHJTC010000024.1, from coordinate 85,192 downwards.
ATCACCTACGAAACAACCAAACCCGGCCAGAGTGCCTATGATGCGGTGATGAGTGGTGTTGATTTTATTCTTGAAGCATATCCTGCAATCGACAGCAATCGTATGGGGCTGCAAGGGCAAAGCTGGGGCGGTTATCAAACGGCCTGGCTTATCACCCGCACCAACAGGTTCAACGCAGCAATGGCAGGTGCTCCAGTGAGTAATATGACAAGCGCCTATGGTGGTATTCGATGGAGCAGTGGATTAAGCCGGGCTTTTCAGTATGAAGATGGTCAAAGCAGGATTGGTGGCGATTTGTGGACAAATCTGGATGATTATATCGAAAACTCCCCCTTATTTTTTGCCGATCAGGTAGAAACACCACTTCTTATGATGCATAATGATGCAGATGGTGCAGTGCCTTGGTATCAGGGAATTGAATACTTTTCGGCGCTACGCAGATTGGGCAAACCGGTGTGGATGCTTGTGTACAACAACGCGCCCCATAATTTGAGTCGCTTTGCGGATACGCAGGATCTTACAATTCGTCTGGAGCAGTTTTTTGATCATTTTCTGAAGGGTGCCCCTGAGCCGGTATGGATGCAGAAAGGGATAAAAGCCATTGACAAAGGACGTGATTTTGGCTTTGAACTGGTTGATTAAATAATGTTTTTACCGGAATAGGCAGGTTTGCAAATAAGTTTTGTTGCTGAGTATGTTAGCAAACAAATTGTAATGCTTTTTTGAAGCATATATTCCTGGATTTGCAATTAGGTCAGGCCGCTGGATAGTATTTTGGTGGTGAATAGAATTGGTTCAAAAGCATCACCGAATAGCATTTTCGATAAACTGCCTGATTTCGCTAAAATTTTGCATTACCGGATAGGTAGAATTTTGTAGCCGCTTGTCCGAAAAATGTCCGCCGGAAAAAAGAATTGCCTTGATACCAATGGCTTCGCTAACGGAAGCATCATGCAGGGTGTCGCCAATCATGATTCCTGAAATGCTGATTACATCGAACAGTTGAACAAGCTTTTGGGCGGCCGCCAGCTTTCCATTGGCAAAATGATCTTCGATGCCTTGTATATGCTCAAAAAAGTGCACAAGCTCATGCTCCTGGAGCAATTGGTGAAGCAATTGCTGCTCCATGGCCGACAGCACAAACTGCCTGATTCCAGCTTGTTGGAAACTCTCAAGGGTTTGATGCACTGCTGGAAACAGCCTGGCATTGGGCAATAGATCGCGATAATGTTGAATAAATTCCAGCGCCGGAACTTCAAAGGGCTCTTTTACAAAATCAAAACCAAGGTCGAAGTAATAATCCTTAACCGGAAAACGAAACACCTCGCGGTAGTGTGCCGCCGAAATTTGTGGAAGTTCGCGTGCCAGCAGCAGTCTGTTCATGGCTTCCACGCAAATGTCAACATCATTTAGCAGGGTGCCGTTCCAGTCCCAGATAATGGCAATTTGATCTAAGCTTTTTACTGAGGGCATTTGCGCAAATAGTCTCCAATATTTGCCCGACCATATTCCTGGGCTTTTTTGAAATAGTAACAGGCCATTTCCTGATCCATTTCTATCTCCATAATTTGCCCCAAATTAAACCAGGCATCCGCATAGCCGGGATTTAACTCAACAGCTTTGAGAAAATCCTCAACGGCTTTTTTGTAATTTCTGGTATTAAAATAAGCAGAACCTCGCTGGAAATAGGCTTCGTAGGATGAAGGATCATATTCAATCGCCTGATCAAAGGCCTCGATTGCCATTTTGTAGTTTGCCTGTATTGTAAACATTTTTCCTTCTTCAATTTTTTGCTGAGCCTTGCGGGGCTCGGGGCCACATGAACTCATTAAAAGTAGCATGATAGCCATCAACCAAAGTTTCTGCATAGGTAATTTTTGTTGCGAAAATACATATAAATTGTTGGATTTTCGGTAGGAATGAGCTGCATTTGATCTATTTTCGATTGCATGCATGATCAGATAAAGTCCTGCAATTGGCATGCTGGCGCAAACACGATAGCGGATTTTATGCTAAAAAATCGGAAAGGATATACCTTTTGGCGGCATCTGAGGCATATAAACCTCTTCGGCATTCCTAACGTACTGTAGTTATTTTATAACAAGGGAAGGGGCAACTTTTTTTTGATTTTGAAGCCAATTATCTCATTAAAAGTAAATCCAGTGAAACTGTATTTTTTCTTGTTTATCAAAAGCGATGGCTGGTAATGGTACTTTAATAAAACTAAGGGCTGTAAATAAAAATTTCAAGCCCTTTCGGTTCGTGGGAATCTTACGAAGATTGATGTCGGGGCTAAACAGCCATACCCTTCTTCTGTTAAAATCAGGAATTGGAGTGCCGTTATAATCTGAAGAATTGACACTTGCACCCGTCATGCCCCTAGCACTATAGCCAAAAGCCAGATCGAGCCAACTTGGGAATTTACTGCTTTCGGGAAGGAATGATTTGGGATTTACGGCCAGCCAGTAGGTTTGTCCGTTATAGTCTTTCAGCAGTGCCTGAAACCAATTGGCTCCAAGCAAGTCAGGGCGGTATTGACGGTATTGGGTGCTGTGGTAGGAATATTTGAGGCTGATACGTTGCTCTTTCCAAAGCAATTGTTGGCCAATAAATAAAGCGGTTCCCGTTGTGTTAGCAATCAAATCGCCTGAAGAAGCCCCCCATTCGGCCGAGAACCCATCGAAAATTTCTACAGTCATCAAAAAGGCAAAGCCAACAGTTCCACCAATCCAGACTGCTTTATTTTCGGGCATTCCGGCCCAGCGGAAGGCATCATATCCATAGCGCCCTACCTGATAAGCTGTGGTAGCATGCCCAACTTTATCCATTTGCAGCCATTCATTATTATCATTGAAAAAATGAAAATTGCTTTGCGGATAACCGTCGTACCATAAAAAGTACAAACCTGTCATGCTTAGGGCATATCCTCCGGCTAATGCATAACTCAACTGATTCAGTCTTTTGCGATCAGATGTGCTATCTGAATAATTCTCGTTCAGGCTGATTTGTTGAGCTTGCAGTCCAAATAAAGCGCTAATGAGCAAGAGTGTTAGAAAAGCACGCATTTTATTGGTTAAGTGAATCAATTATTTTGTGAAGCTGTTCCACTACCTGATCCAGTTTTTCTGCGCTTTTAGCTTCTGCAATAAAACGCAGATAGGGTTCTGTATTGGAGGGGCGAATATTGAACCACCAATCATCGAAGTCGAGGCGGTAGCCATCGAAATCAAGTGTTTGAGTTGGTTTTTCAGTTTTTGTAAAATGGGCGCAAACAGCATCCATGGCTTGCTGTTTTTGCTCAATTTTAAAATTGATTTCACCCGAGTTGTGATAGCCGGAGATGTTTTTTATCAGATTGGATAAGGTAAAACCGGCATTTTTGAAGCCTGCCAACAGGTCGAGTACCAATAATGCTGCTAATAAAGCACTGTCGGAATAATAAAAATCACGGAAATAATAATGACCGGCCAGTTCACCGCCATAGAGCCCGTCAATCTCGCGTAATTTTCCCGCCCCATAGGCGCGGCCAACTCTCCATGTTTCAACCGTTGCGCCAAACTGAGCCAAATACTCGCCAATAGCTTTTGAGCTTCTGATGTCCTGTAACACTTTGCCTTTCAATCCTTTTTGCTCGAAAAAATAGTGCCCTAACAAGGCAATAATCAGATCCGGAGAAATGAATTTTCCGTTTTCGTCAATAAACATTACCCGATCAGCATCCCCATCAAAAATCAGCCCGATATCGCATTGCCTGTTGGTGACCATGCTTTTTATCTGTTCCTGATTGGATGGCTCAAGTGGATTAGGATTGTGGCCCGGAAAGTTTCCATCGGCTTTGTCGTTGATATAAAAAGCCGAGTTGCCCAGCAAATCTTTGATATAGAGTGAAGCCATGCCATTGCTGCAATCCACAGCAATTCTTAGCATAGAAAAATCGTTGATATAGGTTTTTAGAAAGTCGAGGTAAACAGTTCTGTAATCAACTTTCTTAATGAGTCCTTTCTCTTTTACGGGATTTATTGCATCATTTTCTACTAAAGCCTCTAAGCGATTAAGGCCATTGTCGTAACCAATTGGGAGTGCATTTTTCCCGGAAACCTTTAAGCCGTTATGATTTGCAGGATTGTGTGAGGCTGTAATCATAACCGATGCATCATATTCAAACCGTGCTGTAGCCCAATAAATAAGCGGTGTAGAGGTTAGCCCGGCATCCGTGACAGTTGCCCCGGCATCGGTTAGTCCTTTGGCAAGGGCATCGAAGAGCTCGTCGGATGATAAACGGCAGTCGCGCCCGACCAGGAAATTACCCGAACGAAGCACCTCCGGTAAAAAAAAACCAATACGGTAAGCAGTTTCTGCATTCAAATCCTTTTCCCATTCTCCCCTGATATCATATGCTTTGAAGGCTTTCATAAGGTCTATTTTTTAATATTAAGCTTGTTCAATGCATTGCGGTAAGCGCGTGCATTACGTTCGTGTTCTCTATTGGTTTCGGCAAAAGCATGATATCCGGATAAATCGTCCTTGGCACAGAAAAAATAATAGCGGTGTGTTTCATAATTGAGAACGGCATCAATGGATGTGGGATCGGGAATGGTGATGGGACCCGGAGGCAAACCACTGTTTCTATAGGTGTTATAGGGTGAGTCAATGAGCTTGTGCACATCCAATACACGCTGAATGCCAAAATCGCCCGAAGCAAAAACAAGTGTTGGATCGGCCTGAAGTCTCCAGTTTGCTTTAAGGCGGTTGAGATAAACACCGGCAATGGTGGCTTTTTCGTCTTGCTTATTGGTTTCTTTCTCAATAATAGATGCCAAAGTTGAAACCTCATAAGGTTCTAATCCAATGGCTTTGGCTTTATCTAAACGTGAGGGATTCCAAAAACTCCTGTATTCCTGAAACATTCTGGAAATGAATGTTGTAGCATCTGTTGTCCAATAAAATTCATAGGTATTGGGAATAAAAAGTGCCGGAATTGTTTGGCGATTAAAACCCAGCTGACCAATATAGGCCGTATCATACAATAGGGTTATAATGGAGAGCGAGTCGGTCTCTATTTGCTTGGCAATATTAGCGGCAAGCTGCTCCACTGTGCGCAGATTGTTAAAGGTAACATCTACAGGACTTTGCAAGCCAGCACGTAACAGATTAATCAGTTCGTTATTATTCATCCCGGCCCGAATGATGTAGTGGCCTGGTTTTACGAGCTCGGGGTACGATTTATGTTGAGCCAGCCATTCAAAATTTTTGCGATGAATGATAATACCTTTACTGTATAAGGTGTCCAGAACCATTTGATAACTGGCTTCTGATGAAATAAATATGGAGGTTTGCTCTTTTTGAACCCAAACATTCGGCTTTAAAATTATGGTGTACAGCAGGTAGCCTGCACCTGATCCAATCAGGATTAAAATCAGTAAAACCGAGAAAATTAGCCTGCGCCATTTGCTCTTTTTTTGCTTGCCGCGTCGGCTGTTTTTGGTATAGTAGTAACTCATGATTCTTTTAATTTCATTATTCTATCGGGGTTTATTTTTTGATATTCCAGCTGATCAATAAACCCCTTTGGAGTTTTTATCCAGACTTTTCGCACACCACAACGCTCATAACCGGCTTTTTCAAAAAGTTTAATGCTGTGGGTGTTGTCTGCACCTATTAAGCAATAAATTTGATTGAGTTGCAGTGTGGCGAAGATGTATTGTTCGATCAGGCTAATGGCTTCGCCTGCAAATCCCTTATTTCTGAATGGTTCTGCGATCAGTAAGCCCAGTCCAATGCGTTCATGAAAAGGATCAAAATCGTATAAATCAATACATCCAATGGTCTGTTTGCTTACCTTGCTATCGATCATGAGCCTGATTTGTTTACTACTAAACAAATCTGTGTTGTTGAGGATAAACTGCTCAATTTGAAACAAAGAATATGGCATAATGGTATCGCTCACCTGCCAAACAGATCGGTCATTTTCCCAATGATAAATACTTGGTGCATCAGCGGGTTCAGTTGCCCGAAGGCTTATATTTTCTGATTGTATAAACATGTTTTTTCAGGCCACTAAGTTAGTAAAATAGGGGAATAGAAGTATAGTATTTGTGGTAAAAAAATAAAGTGAAGGTCATATTGAATAAGTGCTGTGATGGAAATTTTTAAAAGGCTGAATAAATTTGTTTTTGGTTCAGGTTGATGCTGCCTTCAAATACAAACTGAACGGGACCCCTTAGCCAAATATTCGTGAACTTATCAGCGCTGTGGCTGAAGCGAACCTCGAGTCGGCCTCCTTTGGTATTTACAACAGCAGCTGATTTGTCGTACCATAAAGCAGCAGCTATTGCGGCAGCAGTTACGCCAGTTCCGCACGAAAGTGTTTCATTTTCAACGCCCCGTTCAAAAGTGCGCAGATGGATTTCATTTTTTTTGAGCTGCATAAAATTCACATTGACACCATTTTGCGAGATGTTTTTATCATGCCGAATGGCAGCTCCTTCTTTGATTACATCAATTGCTGACAAATTGTCGCAGCGTTTTACATAATGCGGGGAACCCGTATCAATTAGAAGCCGATCGTCGTTGAGGTCGTAATGTGTGATATCCTTCATGCTTATCTCAACATCGAAAAAGCCTTTATGGCTTTGCAGTATTTCCGCATGGTGTATGCCATCGATAGCTTCAAAACGCATTTTTTTCCGGCTGATCAAATCCAGATAGGCAAATACGGCAGCGGCTCTTCCGCCATTGCCACAGAGGGTTCCTTCGTGCCCATCTGCGTTGAAATACTGCATTTTAAAGTCTATGCCCGAAGCTTCCGACAGCAGAATCAAACCATTAGCACCTATGCCAAAATGCCGATCGCACAGCTGTGCTATTAAATTGTGATCAGGAATTTTTGCCGGCGACCGCATGATGATAAAATCATTTCCGGCTCCATGAATTTTTTTAAAAGGGTAGTGGTCAGATGGAAACATTTTAAAATGAGTTTGTTAATTATTCTTAAGCCTGTTAACGGTGGTGCGAAATTTGTTGCTAATATAATCCAAATCTTATAAAGAATAAATTATACCATTTGTTAACATCAATTAACAGCGGTTCTAAAACTTTAAAGATCACTGTGCGTTTTAGCTACGTAACTGATGATAGCGTTTAGTAATTTTAAAACTTAGCAATATGAAGAGAAATAAAAACCAAGTGCTACGAAATCTGGCTTACTTATTGGCCGGTGTTGTATTAACAGCAGGAATTATTTCAATTTTAAATTTCAATGGAAAGCGTGAGCATATTTTTCTGCAGGATAAATCACCTCGGACGCAGGTTCAGCCTGATAGAATGCATGCCAGAACAGCATCATTTGTTGCTGCTCCGCAGGATATTGATTTTGTAAGTGCAGCCGAAAAAACAGTGAATGCGGTTGTTCATATTCGCACCGAAATGGTGCGACGTGGCGCAAGCTATGATGATTTTTTCGGGTCGCTGCGAGAATATTTATACGGCAATCCTCATCACAATCCGGCACAGAGAAGCCTGGTAGGTTTTGGTTCTGGCGTAGTGTTATCGGCTGATGGCTATATTGTTACAAATAATCATGTGGTAGAAGGAGCCGATAAAATTGAAGTTACTTTTAACGATAAACGCAAGAGTAAAGCGATCGTTATTGGCACAGATCCCAACACCGATTTGGCACTGATAAAGGTTGATGCAGAGGAGCTGCATTTTCTGGAATTTGGCAATTCTGATGACGTACAAATTGGCGAATGGGTGCTGGCTGTAGGCAATCCTTTTAACTTAACCTCTACTGTTACCGCCGGTATTGTGAGTGCAAAGGCAAGAAATATCAATATCCTGGGCAACCGCTCATCCATAGAGTCTTTTATACAAACTGATGCCGTTATCAATCGCGGAAACAGTGGTGGAGCTTTGGTTAATAACAACGGAGAGCTTATTGGTATAAATGCTGCAATTGCATCTCACACAGGTGTATATGAAGGTTACTCTTTTGCTATTCCAGCCAATATTGTGCGTAAGGTTGTTGATGACCTTATTCTTTATGGCGAACCGCAGCGTGCTTTTATCGGGATTGAAATCAGAGAAATGACAGCTGACCTGGCCAAAGAGATAGGCCGTGAAGATATTAATGGTGTTTTTGTTGCAGGAGTGATGGAAAACGGCGGTGCTGCTGAAGCTGGTATTGATGCCGGCGATGTGATAACATATGTGGATGATGTGGCTGTAAATACATTGTCGCAACTACTTGAAGTTGTTGGACAGCACCGGCCGGGCGACGAAGTAACAGTGAGTGTAATACGTGATGGAAAAGAGTATGACTTTCAGGTGCTGTTGAAAAATCGGGAAGGAACCACGGAGGTTAAAAAGCGTGAAGAAGCGTTTTTTAATGAAACACTGGGAGTAAGCTTGGCTCGGATTAGTAATTCCGACCGCAATAACCTGGGATTGAATGGTGGACTGAAGGTAACCAATCTGGAAGAAGGAATTTTAATGCGCGGAGGCATCAGCGAAGGTTTTGTGATTGTACGTATCAACGGCAAACCCGTTGATGACAAGGCATCGCTTGAATCAGCCCTCAACAATAAGCGTCAGAATACCACCCGGGTGGAAGGCATGTATCCTAACGGAATGAAAATAAGTTTTGAGTTTTTTGATTAATTTAGAATAATTTTAAATAAATTGCGTTCGGAAAATGTATCGTATCTTCTAAAAATTAGTTGCCCAAAGGCAAAAAAAGCTTACGGGCAGGCGATTTTGATGCATTACAAATCCCAGGCCGGCTTATAATAGAAAATAAAGTTGGAGTAACGACCGAACTAATTGATCGGTTTGTTGTTAATAAATCTAGAAAAATAAATAGTAAACCATGAGGCAATTAAAAATCACTAAGTCAATCACAAATCGTGAAACCGCCTCTTTGGACAAATACCTCCAGGATATAGGAAAAGAGGATATGATCACCGCTGATCAGGAAGTGGAACTGGCGCGTAAGATTAAAGCCGGTGATCAAAAGGCATTGGAAAGAATGGTAAATGCCAACCTCAGATTTGTTGTTTCTGTTGCTAAACAGTACCAGAATCAGGGACTAAGCTTGCCGGATTTGATCAATGAAGGAAATTTGGGACTTATCAAAGCTGCACGCAGATTTGATGAAACACGTGGATTTAAATTTATATCCTATGCGGTATGGTGGATTCGGCAATCCATCCTGCAGGCTCTTGCAGAGCAATCGCGTATTATCCGGCTTCCGCTGAATCAGGTTGGCTCATTAAATAAGGTGAGAAAAACCTCTTCGCGACTGGAGCAGGAGTTTGAGCGACAGCCTTCATCGGATGAGATCGCTGAGAAACTCGATCTTCCGCAACATAAGATCGATTCAGTGCTTAAAATCTCAACGCGTTACATCTCTACTGATGCGCCGCTCAAAGAAGATGAGGACATGATGTTTTTGGATTCTTATGTGCCCGAAGATGCCATGGATACCGATGAACCCCTGATGCAGGAATCACTTGGCCGTGAGATACAGCGATCGCTGGCAACACTCACTGAGAAAGAGCGCGAGGTGCTGAATATGTATTATGGCATTGGCATGAGCCATGGGTTCACCCTCGAAGAAATTGGTGCCAAATTCGACCTCACACGCGAAAGGGTGCGACAAATTAAAGAAAAGGCTATCAGAAGGCTCAAACATACCGCACGAAGCAGATTGTTAAAGGCTTATCTGGGGCAATAATAGAGAAAATTAGCCTGCATCATTGAGATGCAGGTTTTTTTTTGAGATTAGTGCAATCGTTTGCGGGATAATCTTGTATATTTGTGCGATTCAATAGAAACAGCCTTTGTCAGGCTTTTAACCAATTAATGTGAACCAAATTTAAATTTCATGGAAAAATTTAATGCCTCCCTTAAATCCTGGATTGACAACGAAAAAGCTGCTACTGAGTTTATTGGTGTAGTAAGTAAACTATGGTTTGATAAATCGATAGAACTAATTTTATTGCGATCGGTGCTTGTTAACCGCGGATCAGGAAAGATTCTCAACAAACACATCAGGGCTGAAACTATTTTGAAGAAACCTGTCAGGGTTCAGGATTCATTGCTTATTGCCAATGCTATCCTGGAAGAAGAAATTGCTCCGGCACGTATTGATATTGGCAGGCTGAATGCTGAATGGACCGAAGAGCAAGGCAAATATCCCTCTGTTAATGCCTTTGTTTTGGACAAACTACAGGCTTTTGTGAAAGCACCACCCCGAAGCGACAAAACACAGGATGTGGTGCTTTATGGTTTTGGTCGGATTGGAAGGCTTTTGGCCCGTGAGCTCACACAGTTTGCTGGCAATGGCTCACACCTGAGGTTAAGGGCTATCGTCACCCGATCAAACAGCACAGAAGATATAAAAAAGCGTGTTTCTCTTTTTCGCAAGGATTCAGTGCATGGTACTTTTGCCGGTGTTGCCAATGAAGATTTCGACAACAAGGCCATGGTGGTTAATGGACAGATTATTAAATTTATGGCAGCCAATAAGCCCGAGGACATCGACTATGAGGCTGAGGGCATTCAGGATGCTCTGATAATAGATAATACCGGTGTTTTCAGAGATCGCGAAGAATTGGGTCGTCATTTAAAAGCCAAAGGCGCTGCCAAGGTACTGCTTACTGCTCCCGGTAAAGGCGATATCCCGAATATCGTTTATGGGGTTAATCAGGGTGATCTTGATCTCGATAGTGAAACGATTTTCTCGGCAGCCTCCTGCACCACCAATGCTATTGTGCCGGGGCTGGAAATTATGGAAGAAGCTTTTGGAATTATCAAAGGTCATATTGAAACCATTCACGCTTATACCAACGACCAGAATTTGCTTGATAATTACCACAAAAAGTCCAGACGTGGGCGCTCAGCTCCGCTAAATATGGTAATTACTGAAACAGGGGCAGGGTCAGCGGCAGCTAAAGCTATTCCATCGCTCAAAGGAAAACTGACCAGCAATGCAGTGAGAGTTCCTGTACCAAATGTGTCATTGGCAATTTTAACACTGGAAGTGGAGAAGCCAACATCCGCCGAAGAGGTGAATAAACTGTTTTTGGATGCCACACTTAAGGGCCATTTGATTGAGCAAATCAGGTTTAGTAACTCAACAGAGTTTGTTTCTTCTGATGGTATCGGCGATTCCTGTGCATGCATTTTTGATAGCCCTGCAACAAAAGTTTCTGACGATGGTAAATCGGTAATCGTTTATTTGTGGTACGACAACGAGTTTGGTTATACCAGTCAGGTTGTAAGGCTTGCCCGTCATATTGGGAAAGTCAAGAGCTATCGCTATTATTAAAAATCAGGTAATTAGATAAACACATCGGGATTTATTTTGAATAAGGCTGTGGTGAATTTATTATCACGGCCTTGTTTTTTGGCACAAATTAGTGTTAAATTTGCCCGCTGAATCAGGAAGGTTTTCAAATCTGTTTAAGGTTCATTTTGGTTAACTCCCGGATGACTTTTTGGAGAGCTTTTAATTTTTTCGTTTTTTCTAATCAAAACTGCAATTGAATTCAGCATGAAAAAATCCAAATACATCTTTGTTACCGGAGGTGTTACTTCTTCGTTGGGAAAAGGAATCATTTCAGCTTCTCTGGCAAAATTGCTTCAGGGTCGTGGGTTTTCTGTAACCATCCAAAAGCTTGATCCTTACATCAATATCGATCCCGGAACACTCAATCCCTATGAACATGGCGAATGTTATGTAACAGAAGATGGTGCTGAAACAGATCTTGATCTGGGCCATTACGAGCGTTACTCCAACACCCCAACTTCTCAGGCCAATAATGTAACCACCGGACGCATTTATCAAAGTGTTATAGAGAAGGAGCGCAAAGGCGCCTATTTGGGAACTACAGTGCAGGTAATTCCACATATTACAGACGAAATAAAGCGATGCATTCAGATCTTGGGTGAAACCGGAAAATTTGATTTTGTAATCACCGAGATAGGAGGTACGGTTGGCGATATTGAGTCGTTCCCATTTGTGGAGGCCATACGTCAGATGCGCTGGGAAATGGGCAAAGATTGCGCAGTGATTCATCTTACACTGGTGCCTTATCTGGCGGCGGCAGGCGAACTCAAAACAAAACCAACACAGCATTCTGTGAAAACAATGCTGGAACAAGGAGTGCAGCCTGATATTATTGTGTGCCGCAGCGAACATCACCTCAATGAATCTGTTCGCAGCAAAATAGCGCAGTTTTGTAATGTTGAATTAAGTTCGGTGATCGAAAGTATTGACGCAAAATCTATTTATGAGGTGCCGCTGCTTATGCTCGAAGAAAAACTTGATGTTGAGGTGCTTCGTAAAACCAATACGGCAATACCCGAAAAAATTGATATCGAAAACTGGCGCAGGTTTTTAACGCGACTCAAAAACCCGGCTCATACAGTTACTGTTGCCCTTGTAGGTAAATATGTGGAGTTGAAAGATGCCTATAAATCGATTTATGAGTCCTTGATTCATGGTGGTGTTAGCAATGAATGTGAAGTAAAGGTTAAACATATTCACAGCGAACATATCGAAGGAAAACCACTGGAAGATATTTTCAACGGAGTTGATGCAATTCTTGTTGCGCCCGGCTTTGGTCCACGTGGTATTGACGGAAAAATCAATACCATCAGATTTGCCCGTGAACATAAAATCCCATTTTTTGGAATTTGCCTCGGGATGCAATGTGCTGTAATTGAGTTTGGAAGAAATGTTCTGGGATATAAAAATGCCCATTCGAGCGAGATGAATCCAAAGACAAAATATCCCGTGATTGATTTGATGCCTACCCAAAAGGGAATAGAAAATATGGGGGGCACCATGAGACTTGGAGCTTATAACTGCAAAATAGATAAAAACTCCAAAGTTTTTGATATTTATGGTGAGATTCTGATATCCGAGCGACACCGACACCGTTATGAGTTTAACAACCTATTTAAAAAGGAGTATAACGAAAATGGCATGAAAACAGTTGGAATAAATCCTGAGAATGATCTAGTTGAAATTATTGAGCTGCAAGATCATCCATGGTTTATAGGAGTTCAGTTTCATCCCGAATATAAAAGCACCGTAGCAAGGCCTCATCCGCTTTTTACCGGATTCATACAGGCCGCATTAAAGTATCAGGGCAGGTAAGAAGCCGGCATTTTATAATTTCTTAATCCAGTGACGAACTACTTTGCCCGCACTCTTACAAATTCTGCTAATTTTGCAACTTAACAATAGCATAACTAATGAATAGAGATTCCATACTTGGTTTTATAATTATAGCAGCAATTCTCATTGGCTACTCCGTTTGGATGACACCCTCACAAGAGGAAATTGAAGCACGCCAACGAAAAATCGATTCACTGGCCATGGTCCGTCAGCAGCAGCAATTGCTTGATTCGGTGAGGATGGCAGCAGAAATGAAACGCCTTGAAAATGAAATAAATCAGGGTTCTGCCGCTGATGTAAATGCTGATCTTGCTGGTGAAGACGCTTCAGAATCCCAACAACGCTTAACAGAAAAATACGGAGCATTTGCTCTGGCAGCACGTGGCGAGGAAAAAACATGGGTGCTTGAGAATGATGTTTTTGAGATTTCCATCAACGCTAAAGGTGGAGCCATCAATAAAGTTGTGTTGAAGGACTATCAAACCTGGGATTCGCTGCCTCTCGTGATTTTTGATCCAGACAATAATGATTTCAACCTCTCTTTTTTCTCCCGCAACCGAAATATCAACACCAACGAATTCTATTTTGAGCCTTACCTTAACGGGTATCCATACGATGGTAGCCGTCCGCTAAAAACAGACACCAACGACAGTCTCGTTTTCAGTATGCGGTTGTTGGCCGATAATGGTATGGGACAGCCCGATCCCAACAAATATATTGCCTATGAATATGTTATCAAGCCCGATGAATATATGCTTGGGTTCGATATCAGGATTGTGGGTATGGATGATATCATTGCTGCCAATGCGAGCTTTTTAACCCTTAACTGGCAAGCCGATTTGCTGCAGCAGGAGCGGTCGGTTGATCGCTTTAATGGCTCAACGATTTACTTCAAACATTTGAATGATGATGTCGATTATCTCTCCGAATCTGATGATGATGAGGAAGTTGTGCGTACAAGGGTAAAATGGGTTTCGTACAAACAACGATTTTTTACTTCAAGCTTCATTGCAAAGGATCACTTTGAGAATGCCGAAATGAAGACCTACACCAAGGAAAGACCCACGCATGATCATTATCTCAAATCGATGAGCAGTGTTGTGGAAGTGCCTTACAGTTCGGGGCAAACGCAAATCATCCCGATGTCCTTCTATTTTGGGCCTAACAGTTATTATGAGATGCGTGCTTACAAGCTTGACCTGGAGCGTCAGATTCCGCTGGGCTGGGGCTTTTTCCTGCTTGCATGGATCAATATTTATATGGTAATTCCTGTATTTACATTCCTGGGATCATATGGCTGGAATTATGGTATTGTTATACTTATTCTAACGGTATTGCTCAAGCTGTTACTGTTTCCGATTGCCTATAAAACCTACAGTTCATCGGCCAAGATGCGTGTGCTAAAACCTGAAATAGACGAAATTTCGGCTAAGTATCCCAAGAAGGAGGATGCCATGAAAAAGCAACAGGCGGTGATGACACTCTACAAAAAGGCCGGAGCAAATCCCATGGCGGGCTGTATCCCGATGCTGTTGCAAATGCCTATTCTGATCGCGATGTTCCGCTTTTTCCCGTCGAGTATCGAGCTCAGGCAGCAGTCGTTCCTGTGGGCAACAGATTTATCGAGTTATGACAGTATTGCCAGCCTGCCCTTCGAAATTCCTTTTTATGGCGATCATGTGAGTCTGTTTACCCTGCTGATGACAGTTTCAACTATCTTATACACCCGCATGAACAATCAGATGATGGGTTCTCAAAGTACCCAACTTCCTGGAATGCAGACAATGATGTATTTGATGCCGATCATGTTTTTGGGATTATTTAACAATTATGCTTCAGGTCTCAGTTATTACTATTTCCTGGCCAATATATTTACTTTTGCGCAGATGTATGTGTTCCGTTTTACCATCGATGAAGAAAAGCTTCGTGTTAAAATTGAGCAGAATAAGAAGAAGCCTGTTAAGAAATCTGCTTTTCAGAAACGCCTGGAAGAAGCCGCTAAACAGCGCGGTTATAATATGAAAAAATAGCTGCTGAATGGAATTAACTTACTACCAGCGGATTGGAGCAGAAAACCTACAAGCCCTTGTTGCCTACTTCTACGAAGAAATTAAGCAGGACAGTGTCTTGCGCCCGATGTATCCGGGAGATCTAGAGGCTGCCGAACGCCGGCTTTTCATGTTTTTGGTGCAGTATCTTGGTGGCCCCGCTACCTATTCCGAACGCAGAGGTCATCCCAGGCTCCGCATGCGTCACCAGGTTTTTCCGATCGATACCGACGCCCGTGACCGATGGCTCAACTGTATGTCGATTGCTATGAAAAAGGTAACAATGGATGAAGAATCCAGAAAGTTTTTGTGGGCTTATTTCGCTAATACTGCTGAATTTCTGAGAAATAAATAGACCTATTTTGCATCGCCCGTAAAATAATCGTCCTTGTCGGCAAACAACACATTAAAGGTGGTCAAACTACCGTAAATTCTGGTGATGTATTGCTGCAAGTTCACCTTTTCCTCATCATCCAGATCGGAACTGTTGATCCGTTGCTCCATAACACGCAAACGATCGCGAACCATCACAATTTTGTGAAAAAAAGTTTCGATAGGCACTTCTTTGGATTTCAACTGCGAATCGCCGGGCTTTAAAATCATGGTGCCACCTTTCCAGCGACTTCCCAAGGCTACAACTTCCTGAAGATCGCTCCATTTGCGCAACAATCTGGTAAAGACCCTCTCAACCTGACTAAAACTAAGCAGATCAGGAGAACTGCCAACATAATCAAGCACCTCAAGACCCTCAAAAGATTTTAGGATTGATTTTGTGCCATAATCTATAAAAGTAATTTCGTAAGCATCTGCATAAACCTGAATTACAACGCCGGCGCCGAATGAAGGATGCTTTACCCGTGAACCTATTCCTAATGTGAGATTTTCCATTTTCCGCTTTTTAGTTTTGAATGACAAAGATATTTGAAAATAAAAAATGACCCAAAAAAATAATATCATTCCAAGAATTGGATCAAATCACCAAAATTGGAAAATGTCTATAAATTTGTATTTGTGTTAAGTTCTACAATTAGAGCGAATAAGAGCTTGAATATATCTTGGCACAAGTTTTGACATAATAACTTTCACTAATAAAAAAATATTAAATTCGCACTAAAACCATCCGCATGAAAAGATCAATTTACTTATTAAGTGTAGCATTTTTAATGCTTTTTATTGTTTCCTGTAAAAAAACGGATAATCCCTCCCCTGTTTCAGAAGATGGACTGGAAAATCTGCAGATACCTGATGGTTTTTTATTTGAAAGCACAAAAGAGATAACCGTATCTATAATTTTACCGACTTCTGTAGCGCTCGAATCGGGCGGTCAACGTGTGAGTATTTATTCAGATTTGCCCGAAAATGGAGGCAAACTCCTTTATGCAGCGGCTTATCCGGCTTCGGGCGAGCTTTTGTTAAAACTTAAAATACCCAGGTCGAGCAAAGTCATTTATGTGGAAACTTTTGCCGGGAGACTTTTGGTTGATATTGCTGCATCCAGTCAGAAAGTGGGTGGTGTAGAAATTGATTTTAATGATGATATGGGTTTCGACCCTCCATCAATTGCTGCTGACGAGAAAAATAGCAGGATTGAAGAGTCATCTTTTAATCAGGTTTCGAACAGCAAATCCCAATCCGATAGAATCATTGTAAACCTGATTGAAAATGGCGATTTTTCCCAGGATGATTTTGGATTAATCAACGATTGGCCTTCACCGATGTCTGCTGATGGAAAATGGTATATTACCTCTACTTTAGGGGCAAACCATGCTAAACAACATCAACAAGCAGGCGAAACCTTTCTTAGGATTACTCGCAGCCCTTATCGTTATGGTGGTGTTGCTCAATTAGTTGCTGCGAGTGCAGGTGATCTGATAACCTTATCAAGCGATATTAAAATTACTGGAAATAACAACAACATCAGTTGGCTCTTTTTAATTGCCAGAAACGCTTCAGGTCAATCAATTGGTTTCTACAGTTTAGAAACCAGCGGACAAAGTAATAGTTGGAGATCAAGAACATTGGCAGCAACCATGCCTTTTGGAACCACCCATGTACAGGTGTTGTTGTGGAATCATATTTATGGCGGAGCCATTGATTATGATAATGTTGTCGTAACAGGTCCGGTAAGTGATTCGGATGGAGATGGCGTAGATGATGAATTAGATGATTATCCCAATGACCCTGAACGTGCTTTTAATGTTTTTTATCCCAACAGCGAAGATTATGGAACATTGGCATTCGAAGATTTATGGCCTGGCAAAGGGGATTACGATTTTAATGACTTGGTTTTGGATTATCAGTTTAAGCAAGTCCTGAATGGATCAAATCATTTGGTTGAATTCTATTTAGATTATAGTGTAAGGGCAATTGGAGCAGAACTGGAAAATGGTTTTGGAATAGCGATTCCCGGCACTGATCCAAATAATGTTGCGATGATTTCCGGTCAGCAGCTTACAGAAAGCTATATTAATTTGATGGCCAACGGTTTAGAATCAGGCCAGCAGGAAGCTGTTGTTATTTTGTTTGATAACGCTTTTTCAATGATTGACGCACCTGCAAGTGGATTTGGTGTAAATACCAGCCCTGAGGCACCCTATGCTGAGCCACAATGGAATCAGCTGTATTTGTTGTTTGATAATCCGGTAAGCGTGCAACTTACAGGCTTTGCACCTTTTAATCCCTTCCTTATTGTAAACAAAGAGCGGGGCAGAGAGGTGCATCTGCCCGGAAATGTTCCGACCAATTTGTATGACCCGGCATGGTTTGGACAGTGGTTTGATGATTCAAATCCTGCAACTGCTAAGTATTATCAGTCAGAAACCAATCTTCCCTGGGCAATCGATTTACCCACTAAGTTTGATTATCCCATCGAAAAGGTGGAGATTACATCGGCTTATCTCAATTTTGGTGATTGGGCTGAAAGTGGAGGGCTCTTATTTGAGGATTGGTACGAAAATCTTGCCGGATATAGGAATAGTGAATTAATATATGATGTTGATTAACAGATAAATGATCTTTTTGATAATCATCCTATAAAGCTGATTATAAAGCATTGAAGCAACGCTTTCCTTATCAGGGAGGCGCTGCTTTCGTTTGCTGTTTTTTTTACAGGAAGATCCTATCCAAATTTCTGTTTTTCGTATCTGATTCTGCTAAAAAAAACATTCCCTTTTCTGTAATAATTCGTATTTATTCTATATTGATGATTATCAATGAGTAAGCTATCTTTAAGTCGCCTTTGCGTAGATCATTTCCATATTTTGGAAAAAAAATCCCAAAATAGTAAAACGCAAGAAAAAGGAAAAACACTTAAATTTTATAAGTAACATAAAATCAAATAGATAGTGTTCTTGAGGTGATTTTGGAGTGATTTTTGATGAGATGTAGCAACACAATCAGTTCGTTTTCATTTTTGTAGTATATTCAGCAACCATGAATAATAAATAACATCATTATTCATCAGCCGTTCTTAAAAGCAAGATACACTTAAATAAAACACAACCATAAGAATCGCAGCATGATTAGCAGTTTACACAGAAAAGTAATTTTTGCGTTTTTACTTGTCACGATTACAGGCAATTTTGTTTTTGCTGGTAATTCAGAAAAAGACAGGAATGACGCCCTCAATAAACTGGAGCTGTTCCTAAGCCAAATTCCAAACGATTTCCATCAGCTCAGAATTGGACTTGATCCTACTAAAGTAAGCACGTTGGGTTTGCAAAATGATGATTTCATGGATTATGTTTACTTGTTAGACACTGCGCTGGTTTATTCAACCCAAAACCAACCCGAAAGATATACTTATTCCTATGATGAAGAATTGAATATGACAATTATTCTTCAGAAACGTATGGTAAATCAAGAATGGGTAAATAATGCCTTTGAAAGTATTGATTATAATGATGTTAACCAAGCTGTATTATCAACATCCAAATTTTGGAATGGTTCAACTTATGAAAACGGCGGAAGAACTGCTTTTACCTATGATGAGTCAAACTTGTTGGCAGAAGAGGTTGAACAAGTATGGGATGGTGATTGGGAAAACGAATCACGAATAACGTATTCCAGGTATCCTAATGGAATGGAGGCTGCCAGGTTAGTTGAAACATGGGATGGTACTGATTGGGAGAATCAAAGTAATCAGATCATTATTCGGAATGATCAGGGTACGATAGAAGAAATTACGTTTCAGGTTTGGCAAGTCGATGGTTGGGAGAACACCTTTAAAATTCAGAATGTACTTTTGAGTGAAACATTGATCGACTCATCTTACACCAAAACCTTTGAAGAGGGCAGTTGGGTTAACCTTTATGTAGAAGCATACGAATTTAATGCGCAGAATTGGTTGGATAACGTTACAGGAAGCTTTTGGGTTGAAGGATCCTGGGTAAATGATATTTTTGCTGAGTACACCTATAACAATAACGGACAAGTTGATGTTGGCATCATTAAAAGTTGGGAAAATGATCAGTGGTTGAACGATGCAAGATCGACTTATTACTATAATAATTGGAATAGATACCAGTCGATTATTGAAGAAGAGTGGGACGGAAGCCAATGGGTAAATGCATCCTACGATAACTACAGCTTTGATGCTAATGGCAAT
Organism: Bacteroidota bacterium; assembly: GCA_018830105.1. Classification (GTDB taxonomy): domain Bacteria; phylum Bacteroidota; class Bacteroidia; order Bacteroidales; family F082; genus UBA5536. Next base: position 65,352 of record JAHJTC010000024.1, on the reverse strand, counting down.
GCGCTTGAAGGCGAAATTTACCAATGGGTCGATGGTGGATGGTTATCTGTTCAGGATGAACCCATTGCATTGACTTATAATTATGGCTTCGAAGAGCAAGTATTTAATGGTTTTCTTGTGGAAGCAGCTTACCGATCAGTTTTAGTTGGTGAAGCAGAACTTCCGGCGGTTGCGCAGGATGACCTCCTGAAGCTATGGCCAAATCCGGTTTCAGATGTTATTCACCTTCACATTGATAACCTTGGCGAAGCCGCTAGTGTAGCCATTTATGATTTGGCTGGTAAAATGGTGCTTGAAATCAAACAAGCTTATAAAGCTGGAAATGAAATTAACATCAATGTTGCAGATTTAGAGCCTGGTCTTTACCTTTTATATGTGCAGACCAGAGGGCAACAACTCAAGAATAAATTTATTAAAACTTTATAAATCAGAGAATAAAAAATCGAAAATAATCACTTAAACTTTACAATTATGAAAAAGTCTATTTACTCTATTAGCTTGTTCTTAGCAGGATTGTTCCTGATAGGACAACAAGCATTAGCTCAAAATCCGGATCCGGAAGTTACAATTATTCAACCTAATGTAAGTAATATCGAATGGGTTATTGGAGAAACTTATCTCATTTCCTGGACGGATAACTTTATCAACACTGTAGATCTTTGGTTGGTTGATTACACTGATTCAAATGATGTCACCGAACAACTAATCGATGATGGTGTAGAAGGTTCTACTTACGAATGGTTTATTGATCCGGCTGATTTTAGCGAAGGCTCAAAATATAAAGTACGGGTTCAAAGTTCAGTTAATAGTTCTTTTGATGATGAAAGTTACAGGTACTTCTCTTTGGTTACAAGTGCAAGTAATGCCTTCATCAATATTCAACAGCCTAATGTAAGTAATATTAATTGGGTTAGAGGTAATGAATACCTAATTTCATGGACTGACAACATAGAAGATCCATTGGATATCTATCTTGTTATTGCAGATACGTATAGTGCTGATCCGGAAGATGAAACACATTGGATTGAAATTGAAACGGCAGTTGAAGGATCTACATTTACATGGGATATTTGGGATACACTTACATTACGATCTGACTACAAGGTGTTAATTACGGATGAAAACCGTGAAGTAAAGGATTTGAGTTACAGGAATTTTAGCATTGTTGAAAGTGGTGGCACAATTACTATGATTCAACCAAATGTTAGTAACATCCAATGGATTTACGGTAATGAATACCTTATCAGTTGGAATGCAACTACAACAGGTACATTTGATCTATATTTGATTAAGGATTATAATGATTGGAACTCAAATAGTCCATTCGATATGAATAAATTGATCGAAATTGACACAGATGTTGAGGGTACAACATATAGCTGGGATATTGAGGATAATGAACTCGAGGCTCTTCTTCCAGGTAGTAGATTTCGTGTTATGGTGAGGGCGCATGGAACTGATATTTATAAAATTAGCTATCGTAATTTCAGTATTGTAGAATATAGTGGTTTTATTCAAATAGAACAACCAAATGTAAGTAACATTACATGGGTATTAGGATCAGAGCATTTGATCTCCTGGCTGGATAATATTGATTCAGATATGAACATTTATCTGGTGAATGATGAAGAGTATGATGAGGATGATTCAGATACTTGGGATTTAATCGAAGCTGGTGTTCCTGGTACTACCTACACCTGGGATATTGATCCAAATTTGGAACCACGTGATGATTACAGAATTTTAATTACAACACCTGATTATAGTATTAAAGATGTAAGTTATAGAACGTTTACACTGGTGGAGTATGATGGTGAGATCACAATTATTCAACCCAACGTAAGTGGTATTGAGTGGGTTATTGGAAATGAATATCTTATTTCATGGACTGATAACGTAGATGCTCCGGTTGATATTGAATTGATAAGTGAAGATCCTATCATTCTTGCATCAGACAACGCAAGTAATAGTCAATATGATAATGGCCTAGATAATGGAGATAATGGTGGTGATGGTTTTGAGGAATGGGGTATTGGAATAAGTGGAAATGGGATCACATTAGTTGACGACCCAGCTAATGGAAACATTTCTGGCATGGACAACCCTTCTTTTGGAATAGTAGCGCCTGGCAATCCAGCTAATCCAAATGATGAAGTTATTGTGGTTAGAGAGTTTTCTGACCTTGAGGTAGGAAGTACTCTATCGTTTGATTGGGGGATTTATGGAAATAATGGTCATAAAGCTTTTCATATAAGATCTAATGATGGTACAATTGCTGAATTAGTATTTTTTATAGAAACAGGTAATAATACAATTTTTCGCACCCATCAAGGACTCACAGAGCCAGTCTTTAATAATCTAGGTAATAACGTAATGCATTTTACTTTTGAATACCTGGAATCTGGAGAATTCGAAGTAAAAGCTAATGCAAGAGATGCAGGCGAAGCTGATTATGAAGAAATTTTTGCAATATCATCACCAGTTGATGCGATAAGTTTTCATGCTAAAGGACAATTGGATGATGGCAATAATCTTATCCGAGCAAATTGGTTTAACAACCTCCAAATACACACCTATTTAGCCGATATAGCAACAGATGTAGAAGGTTCGACTTATGTTTGGAATACTGCAGGATATCCGGCAGGAAGCCACAAAGTGCGAATTTTCAAAGGAGACATTGAAGATATAAGTTACAGGACATTTGATCTGGTTCTCTCCGGTGGTGGTGATTTAGATTTCAACCAGCCTTCAGCAGGAGATGTGTGGTATAAGGGCGTAACTTATTGGATTATCTGGGAAGATGATATCATGGAACCACTTGATATTTATCTGAAAAATGTGGCTGGAACGGTAAACATACCAATTGATACTGATTTTGAAGGCAGTATGATCGATTATTTGGTTCCTACCAATAATACAGTTCCAACAGGAGTTGATTACTATATTCAAATAGTAAGCTCACTTGATCCTAATATGGAGTTCAATAGTGATGAATTTACTATCACCGAAGAGGTTTTGGCAGCTATCTTCCCCAATCCGGCTTCTCAATATTTCAATGTACAATTTGATGAGCAGCTTGATGGCATCTTTGATGTAACAATCTTTGATCGTTTCAACAACAGAGTGTTGGAAACACGCCTTAATGCTGCTACAAAACAGCACCGTATCAGTACGGCCAATATGCCCGAAGGATTTTACTTCGTACAGATGGTTAACGGTGATAAGACAATTACCAAGAAAATCGTCGTAAAACACTAAAGTAAACGTTTTTCATAATTGTAAAAAAAAGACGGCTTCCGATTCGGGAGCCGTCTTTTTTTTGGCTGTCAACAAGTCAAATTCCTGTAACTTTGCCGGCTGCATGGGATACCTGAAATCAAATCATTTGTTTGAATCCATTCAACCGGAAGCGCTTTACCGCTTCACGGAGCGACCGATTGTGATTGGCGAACAGCTCACGGATTATCAAAATATTGGCGCTTTGATCAGGCTTTCGGATAATCTGGGTGCGAAGGATTTGTTTTTTCTGGGAGAGGAGCCCGTTAAGCAGATGACAAAGATTCGCAGAATTGCTGCCAGCAGTCACGGCAACCTGAACTGGGCTTTTAGCCGGGAAACGGAAATCCGGAAATTGGTTACGCCTTCAGCAACGATTATCGCGCTGGAAACAGCACACGAAGCCAAAAGCCTTTTTGAACTAGAGCTGCCAGAAAATCCGGTTTTTGTGGTGGGCAACGAGCGCTTTGGTATGAGTGAATCCTTGCTGGCTCAGGCCGATCAGGTGGTTTATATTCCTGTGCCCGGGCTAACCCGTTCGCTCAACGTTACCCATGCTGCTGCCGTGCTCTTTTTTGAATGGCTCAGGCAGATGCAGTATAAATTCAGTACAAAAATCAATGATGAACAAAAGCAACTATAAGCACCTCTTTTTCGATCTCGACCGCACTTTGTGGGACTTTGATCAAAGCGCCCTGCAAACCTTTGCCTTGCTCTACGAAAGGCACGGATTGAAAGCGCGGGGAATTCCTGACCTGAAAACGCTCTTCGATACCTATAACAAACACAATGATGTGCTCTGGGATGCTTACCGGAATGGTGATTTGAAGAAAGAAATATTGCGCGACCTGCGTTTCAGTAATACACTTGAGAGCTTTGGGATCGAAGATCAAGCACTTACGGTAACTTTGTCAGAGGAGTATTTGCATTATGCGCCGCGTACCGTTCATCTGTTTCCTGATGCCGTGGAAGTGGTGAAGCAGTTGCATCCTCATTTTGAGCTGCATCTGATCACCAATGGGTTTGTAGAGGTACAGCATATCAAAATTCAGTCGGCTGGCCTTGAGCCCTTCTTTGATAAGGTGATTACTTCGGAAGCTGCCGGCGTAAAAAAACCTGATCCGAAGATATTTGAATATGCCCTGCAGCAGACAGGCGCTGATAAAAAGGAGAGTCTGATGATAGGCGACGATCTGGAAGTAGATATTCTCGGAGCGCAAAGCTTTGGCATGGATCAGCTCTATTTCAATCCGGAAGCCTTGCCGCATAACGAAAAGCCGACCTATGAAATCAGGCAGCTGAAGGAAATCGTGAAGCTTTTGCTTTGACACCCTGAAGGCTTCGCTGATCAGGCATTCAACTTTTTAAGGCTGGCGACAGTGGTTTTGAGGGCACGCACTTTTTGGCCTATTTTCACATGAACTGTAGCATCGGCAGGAAGAAGAAAGTCAACCCTTGAGCCAAAACGAATAATCCCAAATTCCTTTCCGGGAACGGCATCATCGCCTTTGGCTGCATAACTGATAATCCTTCGGGCCATCATACCGGCAATCTGCCTTATGAGCACTTCCTGCCCGTCCTCAGCACGCACAACAACAGTATTACGCTCGTTTTCGGTAGATGATTTTGGATGATAAGCCACCAGAAATTTTCCGGGATGGTATTTTGTATAACTCACCTCGCCGGCTATCGGATACCAATTGACATGCACATTAAAAGGCGACATAAAAACTGAAACCTGAATGCGTTTATCCTTAAAATACTCGGGTTCTTCTACTTCTTCTATCGCAACCACAGTGCCATCAGCAGCGGCTAACACCTGGTTTATATCCTCAATATTTAGTTTGCGATGCGGTACCCTGAAAAAGGCAAAAGTCCAGACTGCCCAGCCCAGCAAAAGCACATAGAAAAGGTAGTGAAACCATTGCTGTTCAGGAGCCAATACGTTGATTACACTTACGATTAAACCGATAATCAGCAGTGTGATGAAAATAATTTTATAACCTTCGCGATGGATATGCATTAATTAAACAAGCTTAAGTAAACAAATATAAAAGGCACAGCATAAAAACTGGCATCAAATCTGTCGAGGATGCCACCATGGCCGGGTATAATTTTACCGGAATCTTTAACGCCGGCTTGTCTTTTTATCATCGATTCTATTAAATCTCCCAAACTACCAAAAACCACTACGATAGTGGCCATTATGATGGCAGCCTGCAGGCTTAAAAAGCCCGTTAAATGGCTATATAAAACAGTGGCAGCTACCGTAAAAACTAAACCTCCGATACTTCCTTCCCAGCTTTTTTTGGGAGAAATGCGCTCAAAGAGCCGGTGTTTGCCAATGGTGATGCCCACCAGATAAGCAAAAATATCATTGATCCATACCAGCGTAAGTATCGAGATAATCAATTGCGATCCGGCAATTTCCCCAACAAACTTTTGATTAAAAAATGTGACAAGAAGTCCGGCTGGAAGAGAAACCAAGAAAATGGAAGGCCAGTGAATTGAAGCAAGTTCGGTGAAACTGTATGTCTTACTAAACAACGCATGAATAAAAGGAAAAAGCAGTGTAAACAACACTAAGCTAAGCAGCTTTTGTGGGATTAAATCCAAGGCAATCCCGCCAATCAGCGTGAAAAACAGTAAGCTATTGACAAGAATCAAGGTTTTATCAATTAGCTGCATTCCAGATTTAAGGCGCAAATTAATCATCTCCTGTGTTCCTATTAGCACAACGACCAATAGCAAGAGGGCAAACAGATATTTAGAAATCAGGATGCTTCCAATGATCAAAACAACAAATAAAATTCCGTACACCGTACGTTTAAAAAGTTCTTTCATCCTCTAAATGTGCTGTTTGCAGCTTTGAGCCAAACGCAAAAATACGAAAAAAAGTTGTGAGCACAATTATTAATTGGTTGGAGTGTTTGAAGCATTGAAGCGATCAGATATCATCTATCATAAAAAGATAAAGTTCTTTTGGTCCGTGCGCTCCCATTACCAGTGTTTTTTCAATATCAGCCGTACGGCTTGGTCCGGTTACAAAGCTTAGCTGTGTAGGCAGGCGATCGGGGTAGATAAGTTTTATTTCGTGAAGCGCATCTTTCAAGCTCAGTACAACCTGAGACGCATAAGCCAAAACCAGCTGAACATCAGGCAGCGCAATGGCACTTCGGCTGCCGGCACTCTGATCAGAAAGCAAGATTGTGCCGGTTTGTGCAATAAGTTTCTCGCTGTTAACCAAGCCCACCAAGGGGTTTAATTCCTTTAGGGGCTCCGAACTAAAGGCAATATTGCCGGCTTTCAGCACTTGTTGAGCTTTCTGGTTCACTGTCCAGATGCCTGGCCATTCTTTGTCGATCAGCAACGATTTCAGGTATTCAATAAACTGAATCTCGTTTTCACAGTAAATGAAATTTCCTTTCGCTTTGATAAGTTCTTGTGCAAAAATAACTTCAAGACCCTCCTCTTTATTGGGCTGATGCATCACATTTGTTGTCATATTCACATCAGGATACGGCATGTCAGTTTTGTCTATCAGGGCATTTCTGATTTTCGTTAAGATCTGCTCGCGTGAAGTTGTTTCTTCCATGACGTATTAGGTTAAACAGCAAATGGAATTACAGGATCATTTACGATCCTTTTTTGTCTGGCTTTTATCTTTAACATCGTTTTTTTTGTCGTCCGTTTCCTCAGTCTTATCGCTGTTGTCCGGCTTAGTCTCAGTTTGACTTTCGTCAGTTTCCTGGGGTGTTTCGGTAGGTGTAGTAGTGTCTTGTTCAGTAGCTACTATTTTTTTATGCATGGGTCTTTCCTCTTTAATCCAGGGTCTTTTCCCAAAAATATGCTCCAGATCATCACCGAAAATAACTTCTTTTTCAAGCAACTGTTCAGCCAACTGCACCAAACCATCTTTATGTTTTGTTAAAATCTCCAGAGCATTTTTATAAGCTTTTTCAACCAAATCACTGATTTCATTGTCAATAATTTCACTGGTTTTTTCACTGAATGGCTTATTAAAAGCATATTCCTGCTGCCCGGTTGAATCGTAAAAACTTACATTCCCGATTTTTTTACTCAGGCCATAATAAGTAACCATGGCATAGGCTTGTTTGGTTACTTTTTCGAGATCGTTTAAAGCTCCCGTCGAAATCTTACCAAAGATTACTTCTTCAGCAGCTCTTCCACCAAGTGCGGCTGTCATTTCATCAAACATCTGCTCCGTAGTGGTTATTTGACGCTCTTCGGGCAGATACCAGGCTGCACCAAGTGATTTGCCACGCGGAACGATGGTAACTTTCACAAGCGGATGCGCATGTTCGAGCAACCAGCTTACTGAAGCGTGTCCTGCTTCGTGGTATGCCACGACCTTTTTTTCTGACGGGGTAATGATTTTGTTTTTCTTTTCGAGGCCACCAATGATGCGGTCAATGGCATCCATAAACGATTGTTTATCGATAGAATCCCCGCTTCTTCGGGCAGCAATCAGGGCAGCTTCATTACATACATTTGCAATATCTGCTCCCGAAAAACCAGGAGTTTGGCGCGCCAAAAAGTCGATATCTACATCTTTATTTAGCTTAAGCGGACGCATATGCACCTCAAAAATTTCATTTCTTCCTTCCAAATCAGGCAATTCAACATATATCTGTCGATCAAAACGGCCTGCACGCATCAAGGCCCTGTCCAGAATATCTGCCCGGTTTGTTGCAGCCAAAACGATGACACCGGAGTTCGTTCCAAAGCCATCCATTTCTGTAAGCAATTGATTGAGCGTGTTTTCGCGTTCATCATTGGCTCCTGTAGCAGGGTTTTTTCCGCGGGCACGACCAATAGCATCTATTTCATCGATGAAAATGATGCAAGGAGATTTCTCTTTGGCTTGCTTAAACAAGTCACGCACTCGCGAGGCGCCCACACCAACAAACATCTCGACAAAATCAGAGCCTGATATGCTGAAAAATGGAACATGAGCCTCACCGGCTACCGACTTGGCCAGCAATGTTTTTCCTGTTCCGGGAGGGCCTACAAGCAGAACACCTTTAGGAATTTTGCCGCCAAGACGGGTGTACTTGTCTGGATTGCGCAGGAAATCAACTATTTCCATGATTTCTACTTTAGCTTCTTCAAGCCCGGCTACATCTTTAAAAGTAACGTTGACGTTGGTTTTCTTGTCGAAAAGTTGCGCCTTCGATTTTCCAATATTGAAAATTTGTCCGCCAGCACCACCGCCACCGCGACTCATCATTCTCATGATAAAAAACCAGACACCTATTAATAAAGCAATCGGAAAAATCCATCCCAGGATTTCGCCACCCCAGTTGCGCCGGCTGACATTATTGATGTAAACAGGATTTGTGGAGTTTTTTTGTGCTTCGGTTATATCAGCTTCAAAGCCTTCGATCGAACCAATACGATAGGTGTAATGCGGTGTTTCGTTGCCAATATTGTCAGTAATTCCGCCACCTTGTCCTTCAGGAAAATACTTTTGTTGTGCATCAGGTTTCAGGTATATCTCGGCAATCTCGCGATTTACCAAATCAATTTTTTCTATTTCCTCTGCCTTTAGCATCTCAATAAGCTCACCTTTATTCAGGTCTTCTGCGCCAGTGTCCCAGTTAAGTAGCTGAAGTCCAATAAATACCAATGCTAGTAAACCATAAATCCAATAAAAATTAAATTTTGGTTTATTCTCAGGTGACTTGCCGCTTTTTTTTTGATCTTCGTTTTGTGTTTCTTTCATGTTAACTTAATGAAATAGGGTTTTTTTAATCTTCCTCGGTGTAGCTAACGAGTTCTGCATCAGCCCACAAATCTTCTAAATGATAAAATTTTCTTGTGGTATCCAGGAAGACATGTATAACAACGTCCACGTAGTCTATCAAAATCCATTCCGAATTTTCAAAACCCTCTTTATTGTAAGGTATTGCTCCGCATTCTTTCTTTACATTTTCAACAATTTTTCCTGCTATTGCATCAACTTGCGTGTGCGAGCTGCCATGGCAAATGACAAAATAGTCCGTTACCGCACTCATGATTTTGCTCAAATTAAGCGAAATTACATCTTTTCCTTTGCCTTCCTGCATAGTGTTGACGGCTATTTGCAGGATGTTTTCTGCATTATCTGACTGGTGTCTGATTCTCATTAATTTTCTGTTTAGAATAAACAACAAAATTAGGCTTTTTTAGTTTAATGACTGCCTCGTATTTTATTGGGGATTGCGCTTATTGCTTTCGACAATATGCTTAGATTTGTTGCTGTGTCATACCGGAATTTTAATGTCATAAAAATCATGCATAAGTCAGGTGTTTTGAGTGCGCATTGCTGCTTATTCTGATTTATGGAGAAGGCTGTTATCAGCTCGTGCAACAAACCGTAAAGCTATGGATACCAGGAATATATTGAATACCAGGATTGGAGTTTATGCCAAAAAATTTGAAGCAGATTGAATTTCGGTGGCTTATGGGATGCTCTGCAAATGGTAGATTTGAAATCTAATAGAATGAAATTACCTGAATGAAAAAAATTGAAACCCACTTCTTTCCTGTAATTGACTCAACAAATAAATATTTGAGCGATTTGATGAATTCCGGTAAGGAGATTGATGGACTATGCGTAAGATCAGCTTTTCAGGAGACGGGAAAAGGACTTGGACAACATACCTGGCACAGCGTGGCGGGTAAAAATCTTTTATTTAGCGTGGGGTTTAATTTTTCTTTTTTACATGCTTCTCAGCAGTTTCTTATAAGTCAGATGGCTTCACTCGCTGTATTTCAGGTTTTGCAACAATATGTTGAAAAAGAAAAACTTAGGGTGAAATGGCCCAATGATATTTATTTTGAGAATCGCAAATTGGGCGGTATGCTTATTTCCAATACGATAAACGGAATGCAGCTTGAGCGAAGTATCATCGGTTTAGGGATCAATGTAAATCAAACTGATTTCCCGGATTCTATTCCACGCCCTGTTTCGCTAAAGCAACTGCTAAACAAGGACTTGGATTTGGAAATGCTAATGGAAAAGCTATTAATGAATTATCTGTCATTCGCAGAACAATTAAAACATGATGCGAATAAGCAAAAGATCGCTTCACAATACTTGTCCATACTTTATCGCTATAATCAGTTTGGCTGGTACGCTGTGGATGGAAAAAAAATGAAATTGCGGATAACAGGGATTGGCGAATTTGGTTTTTTGCAAACCGAAGATGGTTTGGGAAATCGCTATGAATTTGACATGAAGGAAATTGAGTTCCTTTTTTAGTGACTTTAAAATTTTTGCAGAGACAGTTTTTCTGCCATAATCTCAACCAGATTTTGAAGTGGCCGCTTGGCCATCATGGCGAGCATGGGGTTGAGGCTTGCATTCAGGCTAATTTTAACTGCCGCCTGATCATTGGAACTCTTGATGTGTGCAATTAATTCAAATTCGAAAGGGCTTTTACCTTCGGGAATGAGTTTTATGCGCTGATATTCGAGTGCTTCATCAATTACCAGGCTCAAGCTTGTCATGCCTTTGATGGTAAATGAGCAACGATTTTCTTCAGCTTTAAAATCTATAATTTGCTCAGGCATCAGGTTTTCAAGATTTCTGAGGTCTTTCAGGAATAGAAAAACACTTTTAGGACTGGCATTAATTTCTTTCCACTTGCTGTTAAAATCCATTTTATACTTATTTACTGTTAAAGTTATTGCTCCATTTTTCGGGATCTATGCGCCATTTCAATAAAGACTGTAACTCTTTCTCCTGAACAAAACCGTCTTCACTGGCTTTTTTGAGCAGTGTATCGTAATCGGTTAACGTAATTAGTTCGCAATTTGCTTTTTCGAAGTTTTCCTCAGCAATTGCTAGTCCATAGGTGAAAATAGCCAACATTCCTTTAACGACAGCGCCCTTGGCTCTGAGTGCCTCTACTGCTTTCAGGCTGCTTCCTCCGGTCGAAACCAGGTCTTCGATAACCACCACAGATTGTCCCTCTTCAACAAGGCCTTCTATCTGATTATTAAGGCCATGCGATTTTTTTTCTGATCGTATATAAGCAAAGGGTAATCCTAATTCCTGGGCTACTAATGCTCCCTGAGCGATTCCTCCTGTTGCTACCCCGGCAATTAAATCCGGTTTATCATATTTTTCAAGAAGGGCATTCACAAATTCCTGACGGATATGTGTTCTAATCTTGTGATAAGAAAGGGTGATTCGGTTATCGCAGTAAATCGGGCTTTTCAGCCCTGATGCCCATGTGAAAGGACTGGCAGGATTGAGTTTAATTGCTTTAATTTGCAAAAGAAAACCTGCCAGGTTCATTGCGGATTCAAGCTTATATTTCATAAAAAATCTTGGTTTGTTGCGTAATCTATCAGGGATCAAGTGATTAATTCTATGTCAGTTTGTCAGTGAAATTGCCGCTGCAATTAGTTTAGAGATGATAGTCGAATGAGTAATTTCACAAAATTGATTTTTATTATTAACTAAAGAATCAAAGTAAAATTGTAGATGCAAATGTATAAAGTTTTCTGTGAAAATGACCGGTTAAATTTTCTTAAACCATCAGATTTACAGGCAGAAAAGACGGCTAATAGCATTTTTGGGAACGCTTTAGATCAAATTGTTGCGCAAGTGCAGCTTTGGCTTAATAGCCCTGCCCGGGGTGATATGGATATTTTTTTTGATGACCTCAAGAATCTTGAATCTCTTTTAGGGCAGGTTTTTGAATGGCGTTATGCAGCTGGAGGTGTTGTTTTGCACAAGCAACAAATGCTGATGATTCTGCGCAACGGAATTCCTGATCTGCCCAAAGGCCATATTGAGCCCGGAGAAGCGGTTGAAGAGGCTGCTATCAGAGAGGTGAGCGAAGAAACCGGGCTGCTGCCAGTGAAAATTATTTCCGCTTTGCCTGATACTTTTCATTGTTATCAATTGGACGCGACTTGGGTGATAAAAAAGACTTCCTGGTTTTGCATGAGGCCTACAGCTGATTTTGAGATCAGGCCGCAGCAGGAAGAAGGAATTACTGACGTAAAATTTATTCAGGAGAAAGACCTTGATGAGTTTTTTGCCTCAACGTACCGTTCTATCCGGGAAATTTTGGAATACCCGATTAAAAATTTGATGGCGCAACATCCGAAAAACTAAGGGGTTTGATTGAGACTGTATATTTTCCGGTAGATTAAGCGGATTAAATAGTCAAAAATTGTAGTTTTACCAATTCAATAAACTGCTTCAAGCATGAAAAAAATAGCTGTTTTTCCCGGGTCATTCGATCCCCTTACTTTGGGGCACGAATCTCTTGTATTGCGCGCACTTCCTTTGTTTGATGAAATCATAATTGCAGTGGGTATCAACGCATTGAAGGATTATTATTTCCCGCTTGAAAAGCGAAAACAATGGATCGAAGAGGTCTTTGCGAACCAGCCAAAAATTACGATCACTACATATACCGGGCTTACTGTCGATTTTTGCAGAAATGTTGATGCCCGTTATATTCTGCGTGGTTTGCGCACGGCTGCCGACTTTGAGTTTGAACGCAGCATCGGGCAGGTCAATAAAAAACTCTATCCCGAAATAGAAACGGTGTTTCTACTCACTACGCCTGAACTCACTGCCATAACGTCAAGTGTAATCAGAGATGTTGTGCGTAACAATGGCGATGCTTCTCAGTTTGTTCCCAAGGAGGTTGATCTTACAATATAGCGCATCGTAAAACGTTTGCAACCTATGATTTCCCGCTTTTTTCTTTCCTATACAATCCTGTTGTTTTGCAGCATAAATATGTTGCAGGCACAGCAGACAAGTTTAAGCATCAAAACCAATACACCGGGGGCTTTAGTGAGGTTAATAACCTATGATGACCTGTTGAACTGGCACGGAAAAACACTTGCTCAGGAGCACACTGATGCGCAGGGTATGGTAAGCTTTGTCGTTGATTTGGATGTTTCTAAACCTGCACATATCGCTCTTGACCTTGATCGGGTTGATTTGGTGTTAAAACCCGGAGCCAGCTACAAGTTGATTATCCGGAAAGACCTCCAGCAAGGAAACTTATCCTATTTTGATAAAGTTCCTCCGGCCTTAATCTTCGAGCAAACCAATGATGATGATTTGCAAGCAAGGCTTGAAGCTGTTGACATGCTGGTTAACAGCTTTTTAATCGACAATTTTCAATCACTTTACCGGCTTCAGCGCTATCATTTACTCGACAGTTTGCAGCAAATGATTGATCAAACAACCGGAAACGGAGCATCAGCCTATACCAAAGCTTATGCGCAATATAAGTTTGCAGCGGTTATTTTAGCCGTGAAAAGAAACGGTAAAGCTTTAGTAATCAATGATTATTATAAGGATAAAGAGGTATTGTACCGCAATGAACCTTATATGGTACTTTTTAGCGAGATATTCTCTGACTATCTTTTTTCGAATCGGTTTCTTGCCATGGAATCTTTAAGAGAAATGGACTGGAAATCCTATCCGGAATGGCGGGATTATCTGCGCAACGATCCTTTGCTTGAGAAAGACAGCCGGCTTGCCGAGCTGATAGTTTTGGCATCGTTAAAACATTTTTACCGCGATACCCGATTTAACCGGAATGACGTAATAAACTACCTGGAATACCTGAAGTCAAATGCGCTTTTCGACGAACATCGGCAGATGGCTGAAAATACAATCAACAAGCTGCTGTTTTTAGCTCCGGGTACTGGAGCACCGCATTTTGAATTAATAGATCAAAATGGAAAAGTAGTAAAAGGCACTGATTTTTCTAACTCCTTGGTGGTCATTCAGTTTGTAAATGCAGATTGTCCAACTTGTGAAGCCGGCCTGCAGCAAATGAAAGAATTGTTAAATCTAATTGAAGCTGATATTCAACTGATTACAATTTCAACTGCTGATAGCTATTCGCATTATCAAAGGCTGTTTGCTTCGCGGGATTACAAGTGGCCATTGCTCAATCTTGGCGAAAAAATTCTCTTGCCCGAAGAGTTCAATGTTAAAACCTATCCCGAGCTGATTTTAATCAACCGCCAGTCAAAAATTGGGATGGCACCGGCTCCGCAAGAGGAAGCAGCCCTGTTATTTCATATCAACAGATTACTAAGCAACTAAATTGTGTTTGTCATTAAAGTCTGATGGCTTCGTTATGTGTGTCATTCATGTCAGTCAATTACTTTAGTAAATTCCTGACATTCATACCTTGCACGTCTTGCCTGCCGACCAGACAGGCTTGATCTCGCGATCATTATGAATCAGTTACTGGAGTTTATATACAGGCTCTAAATAGCTGTAAGTCTTTGTTTTTAGCCCCTCAGCTTTTAATCTCCCATTTTACTGGCTTCAAACTTTAAAAATAGCTTAACTTTGCCTGCGTTGGCACGACAAGCTTTATTGCCCATTTCATGGAACGATTGTTGTTTGCCTGCTTTCTAAAATTTAAAAATAAGCACTCCAATAGCATATGTTAGGAATATTAAAAAAAATGCTTGGCGATAAATCAACGCGTGATTTAAAAGTCATCAAACCACTTTTGGACAAAACTCTTGCAGCTTATGAGGATATCAAAAAGCTGGATAACGATGCCCTAAGAGCCAAAACCAATGAGTTTAAGCAATTAATTGCTGAACACATTTCTGCTGAGACCAGTGAAATTGCTGCTTTGCACCAACAAGCAAATGATTCTCCGGACATGGAGTCCGCCGAAAAAGAAAAACTTTACAATCAAATTGACCGGCTTGAAAAGCTGCAATACGATAAAACAGAAGAGCTGCTTACCGAAATACTGCCTGAAGCCTTTTCTGTGATGAAGGAAACTGCCCGCAGGTTCAAGGAAAATGAAACCATTGAGGTTACGGCTACTGAAATGGACAAGCAGATGGCTGCCACCCGTGATCATGTTGAAATCAGGGGCGACAAAGCAGTTTATAAAAACTCCTGGGTAGCTGGCGGTAACGTAATCACCTGGGATATGGTGCATTATGATGTGCAGCTTATTGGAGGTATTGTATTGCACGAAGGGAAAATTGCCGAAATGGCTACAGGTGAAGGGAAAACCCTTGTTGCCACCTTGCCTGTTTACCTCAATGCCTTGGCAGGCAAAGGCGTGCATCTGGTTACCGTGAATGATTATCTGGCCAAACGCGACTCCGAATGGATGGGTGTTATCTATGAGTTTTTGGGGCTCACGATCGATTGCATTGATAAGCATCAGCCCAACTCAACAGAGAGAAGAAAAGCGTATCTTGCTGATATTACCTACGGTACGAACAATGAATTTGGCTTTGATTACCTGCGTGATAATATGACAGGGAATCCCGATGAGCTGGTTCAACGCAAGCATCATTATACTATTGTGGATGAGGTGGATTCGGTATTAATTGACGATGCACGAACACCATTAATTATTAGTGGCCCAACTCCAAGAGGAGATCATCAGGAGTTTGATGCCTTGAAGCCGGATGTTGTTAAACTTTTTAATGCGCAGAAAACACTGGTGAGCAGTCTTTTGGCAGAATCTAAGAAAATATTGCAGTCCGGAGCCAAAGATGCAGATATGAAACGCGGGGGTGATTTGCTTTTCAGAGCTTATCGCGGATTACCTAAAAACCATGCCTTAATCAAGTTTTTGAGTGAGGAAGGAATGCGTTCGCTCATGCAAAAAACCGAAAGTTTTTATTTGCAGGAGCAAATGAAAAACATGCATATCATTGATGATGAATTGTACTTTGTGATTGATGAACAGCACAATTCTGTTGACCTCACCGATAAGGGAATTGATTTGCTTACCGCTTCATATAATGAGCCGGAATTTTTTATTCTGCCAGATGTTGGTGGTGAGATAGCTGATCTTCAAAAATTAGAGCTTAGCGAAGATGAACTCATCGAACGCAAAGCCGATATGATACGCAATTATTCTGTAAAATCCGAGCGCTTGCATACAGTTAATCAGTTGCTTAAGGCGTATACGCTTTTTGAAAAGGATGATGAGTATGTCATTATCGACAACAAAGTAAAAATTGTTGATGAGCAAACCGGCCGTATCATGGAAGGCAGGCGTTATTCTGATGGGCTGCATCAGGCCATTGAAGCCAAGGAAAACGTAAAAATTGAAGCTGCAACGCAAACTTATGCGACCATTACCCTGCAGAATTATTTCCGCATGTACAACAAGTTAGCCGGTATGACGGGTACTGCCGAAACCGAAGCAGGGGAGCTTTGGGATATTTACAAACTTGATGTGGTTGTAATCCCAACCAATAAGCCAATTACACGTGATGACCGTCAGGATTTGGTGTATAAAACGAAAAGAGAAAAATTTAATGCCGTAATTGACGAAATAGAATCGCTTGTAAAAGCAAGACGGCCTGTTTTGGTGGGTACAACTTCTGTTGAAACATCCGAGCTGTTAGCGCGTATGCTGCAACGGAAATCGATAGCACACAATGTGCTCAATGCCAAGCTTCATGCCAAGGAGGCACAGATTGTAAAAGAAGCCGGACAGCCAGGAACAGTGACCATTGCTACGAATATGGCTGGTCGTGGTACCGACATTAAACTGGGCAAGGGGGTAAAAGAAGCGGGTGGTCTGGCTATTATAGGTACCGAACGCCACGAATCAAGACGTGTTGACAGGCAGCTGAGAGGTCGCGCCGGACGACAGGGAGACCCCGGTAGTTCGCAGTTTTTTGTTTCGCTCGAAGACGACCTGATGCGCATGTTTGGCTCAGGACGTATTGCCGGGTTGATGGATAGATTAGGCTTGAAAGAGGGTGAAGTAATTCAGCACTCCATGATTACCAAATCTATCGAACGTGCACAACGAAAAGTTGAAGAAAACAACTTCGGTATTCGTAAGCGTCTCCTTGAATACGATGACGTTATGAATGCCCAAAGGGAAGTGATTTATAAGAAAAGAAAACATGCACTCTTTGGTGAAAGGCTTTCGGTTGATATCTCAAATATGATGTACGACCTTGCTGAAAATCTGGTCGCAGAGAATCAGGATGCACGCGATTATGAGGCGCTTAGAATGGCACTGATAAGCAACCTGGGTATTGAACCTCCCTTTGATTCTGATACTTTCTTTGCCGCTAAAACGGAAACGCTTGCTGACGAAATCTTTGCCAAAGCATTTGCAAGGTACCGCGATAAAAACAAAAGGATTGGTGAGAAAACCATGCCTGTGATTCAGGATGTGTTTGAGAAACAAACACAATATGAAAATATCGCTATTCCAATAACCGATGGTAGCAAAGGGATGCAGGTTGTTGTGAACCTTAAAAAGGCTGTAGAACATGGCCCGAGAGAAGTTAGTTTATCCATCGAGAAGAGTATTTCTCTTGCATTAATTGATGATTCATGGAAGGAACATCTACGTGAATTGGACGACTTGAAACAGTCTGTTCAGAATGCAACCTATGAACAGAAAGATCCATTGTTGATCTATAAGTTTGAATCCTTCGAGCTTTTCAAATCGATGATTCAAAAGATCAACCGCGAGGTAATTTCTTTTCTGATGCGTGCTGATATTCCGGTTCAAAGTGCCGATAACGTCAAAGAAGCAAGGCAGCCAAGAGGTTTGGATCGCTCAAAAATGAAGGAAGAACGTTCTGATTTGTTGTCGCAGGCCCATAGCAATACGCAGGCTCAGCAGGTAACACAGCCTATTGTGGCTGAGAAAAAAGTTGGCCGTAATGAACCATGCCCTTGTGGTAGCGGAAAAAAATATAAAAATTGCCACGGCAAAGTGTCCGCTAATGTTTGATTGTCTATATTTGTTCTGTAAGATGCATTAAATCAGGACGACTGTTTTTACTTCAAACATTTGTATTTTGTCGAACTGATTTCAGACAATAGAGGAAGCATCGCCGGGCATATTATTTGAAATTTGTGCTGCTTTGTGTATGCTTGTGATATTTCGTTAGTGCACTGCAAAGTAGATTGTTCAAGGCTGATGGTTTATAATCAGCTGTGGTTTGACAAAAATTGCTGTTATGAAAACAACTGTTTATGCATTTGCGCTGTTTTTTTTGCTTCCAATTCTTGCAGTAACAGGATGCAAAAAGAATGGCACCAGTGGAGATGATCGTCCCGTATTCTCTTATACCGAGCCTATTACTAATCCACCTGATGAGTTTCTGGTTGTTTTCAACACCTCAATTGTTGGTGATCGGATTGCTTTGATTAGTTTTGAAAATGACAATGTGTGGGAAATAGAAAAATTAGGTGACGGACGTATCAGCTTTTTTATTGGTAACGATTCTGTTAATCACCCGATTACACTGATAGACACTTTGGGTTTAAAATCGGACAAAACCTATGAACTCATTGTTAGCAATATTTACACCAGCGAATTCAACAATTTTTTTGTGGGTTTTACAAAGCTTGATACAACCTATGCAGACTTCGAGCCCAAATTCTGACCATCAAAAGAAGATATTTATTTTCATAAGTATCTGTTTAATAAGCCTTAATTTCTTTTTTTCCATATCAGCTTTAGCTCAGGGAGAACATTTTAAAACTGAAAGGCCAAAGTTAGGTTTGGTTTTGAGTGGAGGAGGAGCTAAAGGCTTTGCACATATCGGAGCGATAAAAGTATTCGAGGAAGCAGGCCTTAGGTTCGACTACATAGGCGGAACCAGCATGGGAAGTATTATTGGTGGGCTGTATGCCATTGGTTACCATCCTGATACGATGATGAAGATTGTGGGTAGCCAGAACTGGAACAACCTCATGTCTGATAAAATTCCACGAAGGTTTGTTCCCATCGAAGAAAAGTATAATGTAGATCGCTTTATTACAACGTTTCCGGTACGAAAGCGAAAGCTGCAGATGAGACAAGGACTTTATAATGGACAACTTATAGAGCTACTGCTCGCTCATTATACGAGTCAGTCTTATCAATATGAAACATTTAATAAATTTCCTACTCCGTTTTTGTGCATTGGGACAGATCTTGAGAACGGAGAATCTGTGATACTTGATCGGGGTATTTTGCACAGGGCTTTGCGGGCAAGCATGTCTATTCCCAGTTATTTTACGCCGGTAAAAATTGATGACTCCTTCCTTGTTGATGGGGGAGTTGTAAATAACTATCCGGTGCAGGAAGTCAAGGATTTAGGCGCGGATATAATTGTTGGTGTTGATGTTCAATCAGGTTTACATCGTCAGGATCAACTTAGCTCTTTGGTGAAAATCATGGATCAGGTTACCTCATTTTACCGCATGGATGCCAACGAAAAAGGACGTAAAAACACGGACATATATATTAAACCTGATTTGGGAACTTATGATGTAATGAGTTTCAACGATCATGACAGCATAGTAAAACTTGGGGAAGCTGCAGCCAGAAAAGCCCTTCCGCAGTTAAAAAAACTGGCCGATTCTCTCAATGCTTTTGGTAGAGGTAATTTCCGGGTGTTGGATGCAAAACCTTTGGATTCAGTTTTTATCTCTTCGGTGCAGTATAGGGGGCTTAAAAATGTGTCACGCGATTTTTTGGAAGGCGCCCTGCAGATAAATACCCGTGAGTGGATTCAAATGAATGAGCTGACTAAAGGTATTCTGAGGGCCTATGGAAGTGGTTTTTTCGAAACGGTGAATTTTCATTTCCTGCCTGATATTGAAGGAGTGGTTTTGGTTATTGAGGTTAAAGAAGCCAGCTCGGGTATTTTAGGTGCCGGAATCCATTATGATTCTGACTATAAAGTGGCTCTGCTACTTAATGGTACTTTTAAAAATGTGTTGTATAAGGGCTCTAAACTATTTATCGATTTGAACCTTGGCGAAAATTCGCGTTTTACGGGGTTTTATTTGATAGATCGTGGACAAAAACCGGGTTTTGGATTGCGGTTTACAACCTTTTCGCTAAGTTTTAACGATTATGATAATAATAATATCGTTGATGTTTTTCGCAGCAACCAAAATAAGCTTGAATTATTTACGCAGCTTAGCAGAGGTAAAACATTGCAGTTTCGTACCGGATTTGAATATGAATATATTAAGATAAGATCAAATCTCAACCCCATAATCTCAGACAAATATAACTCATACCTTACTGTTTTTGCCAATTGGTTAGCCGATACCTATGATAAATCTAGTTTTCCCACAAAAGGCATTCAACTTAATTTGAAGGCCAAATATATCGTTCCGGTCGTAAAAAACTGGGACGAGGACTTTTTTTCCAATGCACTAATGTTTCAAATGCGGTTTGCAAAAAGCACACCGATAAATCGCCGGAATGCCTTTCAATCAGTTATTCATGCTGGTTTTACAATAAAGGATGACTTGCCTCCACCGCAACATTGGTTTATTCTTGGGGGGCAGTCACAGAATAATTATTTCGATGGCTTTATTCCGTTTAATGGACTACGCTTTATTGAGGAAGCCGGGCTTTATACACTGGTTGGCGCTTTTTCGTGGCAGTATAATGTGTACCGGAAATTCTATATCACCCTAAAATGGGATTTAGGGTATATTGGTGATGATTTTGATGAAATGATGCGAAGGCCTGATTTGTACTCAGGATTTGGTATTGCTTTTGGTTATGATAGTTTTATTGGACCTGTAGAGCTTAGCCTGATGGGATCAAACAAAAACAGCGGAATGCTAAGTTTTATCAATATAGGTTATTGGTTTTGATTGCTTTTAAACCAGCCTTATTTTTGCAGTGTAAAAAAATATTTTCAATTTTCAACATCTACAATTATGAAATATAAACGTGTTTTATTGAAGCTAAGTGGCGAAGCGCTTATGGGAGATCAGCAATATGGTATTGATCCTGATAGACTGATGTCCTATGCAGAAGCGGTTAAAGAAGCAGCCGAAACAGGTGTTCAAATAGCTGTTGTAATAGGGGGAGGTAATATATTCCGTGGTTTACAGGGCGCAAGTCAGGGTATGGATAGGGTGAAAGGTGATTATATGGGTATGCTTGCTACCGTAATCAACAGCATGGCACTACAATCTTCACTTGAATCGATAGGCGTAAAGGCTGCCTTATTGTCGGGTGTGCTGATTGACAGGGTTGCTGAATCCATGAGTGGTCCCAAAGCCATTCAGTTGCTTAATGAAGGAAATGTTGTTATTATCGGAGGCGGAACAGGAAACCCTTTCTTTACGACGGATACTGCTGCAGCCTTACGTGCCGTTGAGATACAAGCTGATGTTTTACTCAAAGGAACTCGCGTAGATGGAATTTATACAGCCGATCCTGAAAAAGACCCCCAAGCGGTAAAATATGAAACATTAAGTTTTGATGAGGCTTATACTAAACAGTTAAAAGTGATGGATTTAACTGCTTTTACATTGTGCAGTGAAAACAAATTGCCTATTTTGGTTTTTGATATGAACAAAGCCGGAAATCTTCAGGCTGTTTTGCGCGGAGAAGTTATTGGAACCATTGTTAAAGAATAAGTTGAGTATCCGCAAGAGCTTAAATAATGAAAATTTATCAGTAGCTCTGACTATAAGTCTGGTGCTGATTGTAGCGGCTGGGATGAGATTTTATGGCTTGCATGAAATTCCATTTATGCACGATGAATTCAGTGCATTATTCCGCACGCATTATCAATCTTTTGGTGATTTAATAAGAATCGGTGTGATGGAGAATGATTCACATCCGGCTGGTGTACAGGTATTTTTATATTATTGGGTAAAGCTTTTTGGATTCAACGAATTTTGGATTAAACTTCCTTTCGTAATCTTGGGTGTTGCTTCCGTTTTTCTGATATATAACATTGCTAAACAATGGTTTGGAACGCTTTCTGCGCTGTTGTCTGCCGCTTTTTTTGCCGGAATCCAATATGCTGTTTTTTACAGTCAAATTGCCCGACCCTATGCTGCCGGCTTGTTTTTTGTGCTTTTGATGGTTCACTTTTTAAATCGCTGGATAAAGGCTAATCAGAAAATACCCTGGACCTTGATTTTGGCCTTTGCCATTGCCTCCTGGCTGGCTGCGCTGATGCATGCTTTTTCGCTGGCATCAGCCGGACTCATTTATTTAACTGGTTTTTTCCTGATTCAGCGCAGCCATCATAGAAAATATATGGTTGCCGGTGTCCTTGCAATCCTGTTTTATCTGCCTCATTTACCCGTTTTTGTCCATCAACTGAACGCTGGAGGAATTGGTGGCTGGCTTGGAAAACCGGAAGCAGGTTTTTTAGGTAGTTTTCTGTTTTACACCACTAATTATTCCTGGTTTTTTGTTTTTATTTTATTGGCAGTTTTTCTTTTGCCATTTTTAACCCGTCAGCATACGCTGTCATCCAAAAATACTTTCCGGGTAGTGGCTTTAATGTGGTTTTTTATTCCTTTAGCTGTTGCCTGGAGTTATTCTCTGCTGCGTACGCCCATTTTACAATACAGTACCTTGTATTTTGGTTTCCCATTTTTGGTTATGGTTTTCTTTTCCTTCTTTCAGGATAAAGCTTTTAGCGCTAATCAGAAAATGCTGTTAACACTTGTAATCCTTTTTGTGAGTTCATTTACAACGATTTACGAGCGGCAGCATCCGCTTTTGATGTCTGAACAGGGTTATGATCAGATTGCTCAGGAGATGTACCAAATGAAGAAAAAATACCCCAATCAAGTTTCATTGGCTTCGTATAGTGCAACACCTGCGATGGCTGCATTTTATCAGGATAAGCTGGTGCCGGGCACTGTGAAGCGGTTCTCGAAACACCAAACTTTGCAGGAATTTGGAGACTGGCTGAACGACCAAAAAACTGATAAACTGGGTTTTGGCTGGACCGATTACGCCCCTGTTGAATGGGAGTTCCTGGCCTTTTGGTTTTATCCCAATAGGAGTGTACATAAGGCCTGGTTTAATGCTGCCTGGTTCGAAAGTTCCAGGCGAACTGAAGATGAGAACTTCTGTGTTATTCAATCTTTACCAGTCACCGAAGATCAAAACCTGACAACAAATCTAAAGCAAGAATTCGTTCATTTTGATGGGTCCAAAACCTATGGTCCTGCCTGGAATTGGAATGCTGAATTTTGGGACACTGATGTAAAAGTTTTTGCCTTGGGGGCATTGCTTCTGCATGATAAGCCTGTTACTGAAGCGCGTTTGGTGTTGGAGATTAAAGATAAGGAAACTGATTCTTTACTTTTTTGGCAAGCCGGAACTGTTTCAAATGCCTGGCAAAAAGCGGAGCAAACGCTGTTGCTGTCAGGCTTTCGCTTTTCAAACTTAAAAATTGAGCCCAAAGAAGTTGTTATCAAGGCATATATTTGGAATAAAGCCGGAGAAACATTCAGTTGTGTGGATGTTTTTTATTACAAGCGCGACCAACATCCGTTTATTCTTGGACTGGTTGAAGCCATATAGTTTATTTTAACCCTCAGTTTTTTGAAAAATAGAATACAGGTTTGCTTTTGTTTGAAGTAAAATTCAAAATTTAGTTTAAATTTGTGATCAGTAATTGAAAACACGGAATTTATGACAGAAGAAGCCCAATTTGTGCTGGATTCGGCACGGGAGCAAATGGAAAGTTCTATTATGCATCTCGAAAAAGAATTTTCAAAAATTCGTGCTGGGAAAGCTAGTCCCAGTATGTTGAATGGCGTTGTTGTTGAGTATTATGGATCACATGTGCCTATTGAGCAAACTGCCAATATCAACACGCCCGATCCCCGCCAGATTATTGTTCAGCCTTTTGATAAGTCGAGCATTGGTGCCATAGAAAAAGCCATTATGGGTGCAAATCTTGGATTTAACCCTAGCAACGAAGGCGACCTGATCCGTATCAATGTGCCGCCGCTTACCGAAGAGAGACGAAAGTCACTTGTAAAAATGGCTAAATCAGAAGCTGAAGATGCCAAAATTAGCATCAGGAATGCCCGACGCCAAGCCAACGAAGAGTCCAAAACGCTTGAAAAAGATGGCTTACCTGAAGATGATGTAAAAAGAATGCTTGAACAAATTCAGGTACTCACCGATGAATTTATCAAAAAGATTGATCATTTGACTGATCTCAAAGAAAAAGATATTCTAACCGTTTGATTGGTTCAATGCTTTCTTTTACGCAAATACCTTAAAAGCAATAAGGTACCGCTCATCATCAGGTTTGAGGAGGTAAGCGCATACTTCATTAATGAATTGAGGATGTTGGATGGTGTAATTGCATCGCCAAAATCATTCATATGCTTGGTCATCAACAATTCGCTTTGTTCAAGTTGAAGCTGCATAATTTCGAGGGATTTATCCAAATCTTCTTTGGAAGTAATCGGAATCAATCCAGTTTCTGATGGGTCTTCTCCATCATTTTGCTTTTTATGAAGTTTCTTTATCAATGGATTCAAAAGCAATGGCTCACGGAAATAATACAAAACTAAGCCCAAGAGCATATATGCCAATGCAACTATTAAGAACCCATGGTAATAGGTACCTGCTTCACTTCCATACCAAAACACAAAGGCAAACGATAACATCAACAGGATCAACGAGAAAAAGCCTGCCAATAGAAGCATAGTTATAAACTGGGACATGAAGTCAGCCAGTCGTTTGCTCAGAATCAGGCCAAGATGGTTGACCCGCAAATTGATGTATCGTTTAAACTCAATGCTTATTGCCGAAATAGGTCGCGTGAAATCGTCCATACGGATTGTTTATTAGTTTTACGTCAACCAATTATTTCGTTACTTTTTTTTCTTTGGGCATCACTTCGGCAATTTTTTCTTCAATATCACCTTTCAGTTGATCAATTTTCTCAGAGATTTCATCTTTGTATTCACCTGTTTTTTCGGCGATTTTACGTCTGGTTTCAGTTCCTTTATCAGGAGCAAATAAGATGCCTGCTACAGTTCCTACTGCTGCTCCGATAAATAATCCTGATGCAAATGCTAAAATTGTTTTAGATCCTGAATCACTCATAGTATTAGTTTTTAAAGGTTTATAATTAAATATTTATTTGATTTTTACAAATATACAATAAATTGTTTAAAAAACCAATGATTTTGATACTAATTATTCCTGATTTTCGACTTCGTGATCCAGTTTGTGTTTTACTACCATATTCTCTGTCAGCACTTTAATAAACTTCAGCTGGCTTAAAAACTGACGCGCTACAACTCTTAAAATAGTGTAAGTTGGGATAGCAATGATCATTCCTACTATTCCGGCAACTTTACCAGCCATTATTATCACCAGAAAGATTTCAATAGGGTGTGCTTTAACACTTTGGGAATAGATCAACGGCTGTAATAAAATATTGTCCATTATATTTGCAGCAATAAATGTCCCTGCTATAATTACCGTTGTAATTAATACGGCATCAAACTGTCCGCTGCTGAGGACCGAGATAATGCCAAGCGTAATGCCGATAGAAGCTCCGATAACCGGTCCGAGATAGGGTATGATGTTCATTAAACCACCTAAAAAACCAATTATAATTGCGTTTTGTACACCAAAAAAGCTGAGTGTAATTGAAATTATTGTCATCATAGAAACAAGCTCCAGCATAATGCCCAGAAAATAGCGTGTAAGCAGTATCCGTGAATCAGTCATAACGATTTTAATATCGTTAATGTAGTCCTCGGGTGTAAGCGCCATTATAATAGAACGTAATAAATTGGGATCTTTTAAAAAAAAGAAGGTAAGAAACAACACAATAAATGTTCCCATGAAAATATTTGAAGTAGCACTTACCAAATGACCAAAGAAGTTGGTGAAGTGCGCTACATCAAGTATTTGATCGAGTTGTTCTTCAAATAATAAGTTGATGCTTTGATCGGCTTGAAGCACATTATAATCAACTAAAAACCCATAAATGGCATTGAGTGGTTTCGAAAAATAATTACTTACAGCCTCGGTATCAATTTGTGAAATGATGCGTGCCTGATTAGTAATGAGCGGAACGATGAAAAGTATAAATAAGCTGAAAACCAACATCATACTCACTAAGCTGATGCCTGCTGCAACTGCTTTGTTAATCCTCACTTTATAGATATGAAGGCGTTGAAGCCTGCTTGCCAAAGGCCTCCCAATAAGGGAAAGTACCGCTGAAATGATAATATAGGTAAAGATATCAGAGAAATACCAAGCCATAAATACGATCAGAATAACACCTGTAAGCGGTTTCAGAAAGCGAAAAAATGCATTCATAACAGTTGAAAAGTTTTGATAAAGATAAGGCGTTTTTTTATTTTTGAAATAACGAAAATTACTATCCATGGAAGTAAGACCAGCAGAACAAAGACCAATTGGTCTATCGATGAATATATAAGTTATTGGTTAATAATTCAATATCACTCTATGGTTACATCCTTTAGCACCTGGCGGTAGGCATTAAAAATATTAGCGCGCGATACAAACCCAACATACTTTCCATTGTCGATCACCGGTAGATTGAAGTATCCCGTTTTCCGGAATTTTTCCATTACGCGCTCCATCGGTTCATTGGTGGATACCTGCTCTTTGGCCTGAATCATATATGTGCTGATGGGTTCATTGTATTTTTTCTGGTTAAACATATCTTTACGCACATCATCCATATCAATTACACCAACATAAGTGTTGTCGGCCTCCACCACAGGAAAAATATTGCGTTTCGATTTTATGATCAGCCTGGTTAGCTCGCCCAGTGTGGCGTCTGGTGATATGGTTAGCAGGTCATTATCAATCACCTGCTTGATATTAAGCAGTGTAAGCACTGTTTTGTCTTTGTCGTGGGTAAGCAAATCGCCGCTTTCGGCTAACTGCTTGGTAAAGATAGAGTGGGGGCTAACGATCTTCACGGTAACAAATGCAATCGCTGTTGTCATCATCAGCGGAACGATCAGTTCATAGCCATTGCTCATTTCAGCAATAAGAAAGATGGCTGTTAATGGCGCATGCAGCACTCCTCCCAGCACAGCGGCCATGCCCACCAGCGTAAAGTTGCCTTCGTGCAGTGGATTCATAAAGCCCAGATGATTGATAAATTTTGACAGCGCAAACCCAGTCAGACCGCCCATTACCGCAGCAGGGGCAAAAATACCGCCAATACCCCCGGCTTCTACAGTGAGGGATGTTGCAATTACCTTTAATAGTACAAGAGAAGCCATAAAAAGAATGAATACCCACCACACATCCTTGTAGGCAAACAAAAAGGTGTTGTTAAGTAGCTGATCAGACTCGCCTGTCATCACCAGTTTTATGGCTTCGTAGCCCTCGCCATAAAGTGGGGGAAATATAAAGATCAGCAGGCCTAATGCCAGGCTTCCAAAAATGAAGCGCTTTTTGCGACTGCCAAAGCTCAGAAACCGTTTTCTGATGCTATGATGCATCCAGCTGTAGTAAAGCGAGACCATGCCACTTATTACACCAAGTAGTATATAAAAATGCATGTCGTGGATTTCAAACGGCTGAGTAACCTCAAAATGAATCAGTATCTCGTCCGAGAGCAGCAGCTTTGCCGTGATGGCTCCTGTTACGGAGGCAATTAGTAAAGGAATGATGGATGCGGTTGTAAGATCAAGCAAGAGCACTTCGAGGCCAAAAACCACCGCAGCGATGGGTGTGGTAAAGATGGAAGCCATAGCCCCGGCAGCGCCACAGCCTATTAATAATACGGTGTTTTTGTAATTAAGCCGCAGCTGCTGGCTGATTCCTGATGCAATGGAGGCGCCCGCAGAAATGATTGGCGACTCCAGCCCAATTGACCCGCCAAAACCGGCCGTGAAAGAGCTGCCAAGCATGGAAGAGAAATATTTGTGCCATCTCATTTTGCCGTCGAGGCGGGAGATGACATACAAAATACGGGGAATTCCATGTGTGGTCTTGTCTTTTAGCAAATAGTGGACAAGTACCAGTGAAATTAGGATGCCAACTCCCGGATAGAGGATATACCAGAGGTTCTGTGATGATTTGTCGAAAAAGCCCGTGAGCAAATCCTTAATATAAAACACAAAGGATTTGAGTAAAAAAGCTGACATGCCGGCAGCAAGCCCAATAATCACACTCAGTAATAGCACAAAATAGCTGTCGGGCACATGTTTGATGCGCCAAATTAAAAAGCGGGAAAAAGGCGAGCGTTCCTGCATGGTTATATTCCTGCGTGAGCTATTGGTTTAGTTTTAGCAAAAATAGGAATTTCGTGATTAGGTGGTTTGATTTCAAGTCTTTAATTAATAATGGTGGAATTTTAGGCAAAGTCTATACTTGAGGAGCGGCTATGAAAGCAAACATAAGGTCTGCATCAGGAAAACAACGCAAAAGTTTTTAGAGCCAAATTCCTTTAAAACAACTTTAGCACCAATGTTTTACCCAAAACATCAACGGACCTGCATATGGAATGCAGGGAAAAGCAGCAACTCAAAATCCATCAATACCAAATATCAGACTAAATTTCCAGCCAAAGTTTTTATGGATTTCATCAAAGCTGTATGGACCATATCTATAGTAAGTACCCAGGCCAAATTTTAGTGCAGGAAGGCTCAAAAGGTTGTTAAGCACAAGGCCGCTTTCGTAAAAGCCGTGCTCCAGGGTATTAAATGTGATGCCACCATGCTGCGCGGAATGGCTTAGTTGGCCAAAAGCGATATTTGTTGCCAAAAGCAGTTCGGGCTCAAATTTTCCTTTCCTAAATAAAAGTTTGCCAAAGCTATGGGTTAGATAGAGTGCTGCAAACCTGTCCGATAAAAACTCGTTGGTTCGCATAGTTCCAAAGCTTTCGGGTGCATATAATCCAAAGCTACGGTAGGTGCCCGATGTGTTAAAAAGCTCTGTGCCAGGTGCATTACCATCAACCATGCCACCGATGAGCACCATATTTGTTTTTCCAAAATAAGGTGTAAACCAGCTGTAACTGGATTTAAATTCCCATTTTGTATAGTTGTAATTGCCGCCAAACAGTTCGTCGAAGCTTTGGGTGTAGGCCAGCCAGATTGTTGGAAAGTCGGAGCCCAGAGAAATCATACTGCGTGGGGTTTGCATAAATTTCTCCTTAAAGGAAAAACGCGTTTGTAGCTGAATTTTTGTGAAATTAAAAATATGTTCTGGTGCCTTACCTGCTTCCAGATAAGCGTAACCACTGCCACTGCTTTTTTCCTGAAGTTCGATCGAGGCTTTCCAATTGAAGTGTCTTAAAGCCCTGAAGTTGATGCCGGCATTAAAAGTGGTGGCAAGATCCATGCGATTGATGAAAAAATTACGATAATAGGCCTGATTTAGCGTAAACACATTTTCTTCAAAATCTGTGAAGCCGCCTGTTTCAAGTGCCTGAAATGAATAGCCCGTCTCAAGACTAATTGCTTTATAACGGTCGATTTGCAGCTGCATATCCAGGCCGTATTTTGCTGTTTTGTCACCAAATCCATATCCCCAAAAACCCCCAAATTGTAGCATTTTAGAAAACTTTTTATTGGTTTGCATGCCAATACCAAGATATAAGCCTTCATAGTCGTTGTAGCGCATGAACTTATCAATTTTCAGGTCAATGAATTTATAAGGAATGCGCCCGGTCATCATGGTTTCTAAACTCCCGGCGATACGATCGAAATTATTGGCCTGTCCCAGCGAATCCATATAACGATAGGTTTCTATTGTACGCTCGTTCAGGCTGTCGATGCGGTGTTGCAGCCAGTAAAAGGCGTCTTTGTCCGTGGCATCCGGCTCCACCTCAATGGCAATATTAGAGAACTGGCGTTTTACCAACTCAGGATTGAGCTCAATGTCTCTAAAATAGCTTTTCCCGATACCAACCATTGGATATTGTTTTTGCCCGTCATCTATTACGGCTCCTTTAAACAACAAATCGGTGTTGAGCTGAACTGGAAACCACCTTTCACCATTAATTTTTTGGTACATCTGCTGAATCCTTATGCTGAAACCCGACTCTTTGCGGTAAGGCTCGGCAGTAACATTTTGAATAGCCCATCCATCAGAGTGAATAGTGAGCACGCCTTGCATGCCGTCAAAATTGGTGTTGAGCAAAGGCCTGAATGAAATGCTGAAAATACTGTCTGTGAGGTTAACGGCCGTGCTTTCTTCAAGGATAAAAAGGTATTTACGCTTACTGCCTTTGCTGATGGGGTTGATGTAGTTTTTGTCAACAATCTGAATGGTTTCATCATAAAAATTGCTGTTCTGTGTTTGGGAAATCAGAAAGATAAAAATGGGATCCTGAAAACCTGAAATCTTGGTAGCCAGAACCTTTTCATGACTGCGATCAGGTGCTAAAAACTTGCGTTCCGTAACTGTTTCCATCAGGAATAAGTCTCTTTTATTTAAGAAATCCCTGGCTTTTTGACCGGAATCGGCAACAACTGTATCGCTTTTTTTAGTCACACCCATCAGTGTATCAATGGTGAGCACCATTTTGTCGTATGCCGTATAGGCAAACGAACGCATTTTTTCAGGATGGTTTTTGTCCCGGTAAAATAATACGCTGTCGATAATGCGGTGTGCCGGATTGATACCCGGCTTTACAACAACCTCATCTAATTCAATATCAATGGGTTGCATTAGTATGTGTAATTGCGCTGAAGGACTAAGCTGCCGGTGTTCATAGCGCTGATAGCCAATAAAACTAAATTTAAGGCTTTGAATAGCTTCTTTTGATTTGATATGAAATTTTCCATCAATATCTGTGGTGCCACCATAGGTTCCGTCGTTTACCAAAATATTCACAAAAGCAAGCGATTCGCCGGTTTTTGCATCGGATACTGTTCCGCGCAATTCAAAAACCTGCGCCCTCAATGTATTGGATGGTAGTAGCAGTAAGGCAACAACGAAAAAAGACAACAATAGCGATAGGTGTTGGTTTTTCATAGTATCACTCATACCGCGAAATAGGCTTTCAAGTTGTCGAGTGTGTCAGCCGATGTAACGATATCCTGAGCAACGCGACCTTCGTGAAGCACTACAATACGTTCACAAACTTCGGTAATATGGTTTAGGTCATGACTGGAAATGAGAAAAGTGATGCGCTGTGTTTGCTGCATTTTTCTGATCAGTTTCACCAATCTGATTTGTGTGGTAGGATCGAGGCTGTTAAAAGGTTCATCAAGCACCACAATTTCCGGATTACCCATCATGGCTGCTGCAATACCTATTTTTTGCTGGTTTCCCATGGAGAGGTTACGGATAAGCTTTTTCCTGCCGAGAATTTCTCCATTGAAAAATTCCTCCAACTCATTCAAATACAGTTCAATATCTTCTTTGCTTAAACCTCTTACTTTGCCCACAAAACTGAAATATTCCTCCGGACTTAAAAAATCGATCAGAAATCCCTGATCCAGAAACGAGCCGGTGATCTGTTTCCAGGCTTCAGTTTTGGCTACATCTTCGCCATTAATACTAATTTGGCCGTTATTGGCCCTGATCAGGTCGAGCAACAGCCTGAATAAGGTTGTTTTTCCGGCGCCATTATTACCTACCAGGCCAAAACTTATTCCTTTTTCAATGGTTAACTCCTTGATATCGAGCACTAATGTGCTGTTGTATGATTTCTGAATATCTTGAATCTTTATCATAATGTTAGTTTTTTTCTCTGAAGCCAGCGGCCATTATATATTTTTTTTCATTTAAGTTTTTCACGATCATTTTACTGATAAATCGCCTGAAAGGCAATGCTATCATTCCTATTCCTCCCAGTACAAATAAACCGCCATCAGGGTTTCCAAGCCATTTGAAAGGCAGGTAGATCATTGTTGGTACAATAAATACCGGCAACATTATCAACCAGTGTGTTGCGTTTACACCCTGGTAGTTGAACGCGCTTCCCCGACTCAATGTCATGGCTTTTTTGTTGTAAGTGGCAAAATAGAGTGCCATTGGGATCACTACGCCTAAATTAAACAGTGCTGTGGCTGTATTGATGAATAAAATCTGGGTTCCAAAATACAAATAGGGGATTGTCAAAAAGTAGGCCAGAACAACAACCGTTGTGGCTAAAAACATTTTTGCTCTAACATATTGCTGAAAATCGATGCCTGAAGTGATTAAATAATCAAAATAACTGCCTTCGTAGGCAAAAGCGTATTGAAGGTAATTGAGCATCAGAAAACCGGTAATAAAAATACCTATAAAAATCATAAAACCACTGTCGTTGCTGTAGGCATCGTTGGGATAAAATATCAGGCCATAAGCCAGAAACAGTGGCGTAAGATAAAGTATTGATTTGGTCCGTTTGTTTCGTGTGAAAAGCTTGATGTCCAGTGTAATAACCTCGCCAAGAAGGCCAAATTTGCGCAGATAGTCGAAACGGCTTCCGTTGGCAATATCTGTTTTTTGGCTGCCGATTTCTTCTATATACAAGCGATTGTACAAAAACTTATAGTTTAGCAGGTAAACAGCTGCAAAAACTGCGAGGGGAATGGTCCAAAGCAAGGGCTGATGATTCATGACGCTTACTGCCCGGGCAAAAAGCTCACTGAAATTATACCATTTTAAAATATCGCCTGCAACCAGCAAACCTAAAAACACTAAAATGATTGTAACCGTTTTTAAATTCGTCACCATTTGTTTTTTGATGTACAAAATAAAATAGTTGATTATTAGATCGATCAATATCATGCCGATCAACCAAATCCAGGCAGTTGTGGTGCCTTCGTAATAAGCTACTTGCTTGAAAGCGAAAGGCGTAAATAAAATAAAACTCAGTAAAACAAAGAAATTAAACTTGCCTTTAACCAGGATAAAATGAATCAGATGCTTTTTTTTGATAGGGAGCGTTTGATAATGAATGATTTCCATGGCCGGCAATTGCTGCATAAAAAACCTGATGGCAGCAGATCCAACAAAATAGTAGGCGCTTACTTTGAAAAAGCTTGACAGCACCTCTGCCTCAGACACTATCTCGTGCCAGCTAAAAGCTAACAAAATAGAGAGCCCGATGGCTTCTGCCAATAGAACAAGGCCAACAAAAATTAGAAGCACATTGAGTGCGATGTTCTTTTGCCAGATACTTGAACGCCTGGCTTTCTTGAATTGGTGACTTAAAAATGAGTTGATCAGCATGCTTTTTATGTTTGGTATTTATTGTTAAACAAAAATAATGCTTGTTTTTATAAGCCTTTCTTTATCATAATACTAAAGTTATCAGTGGTGAAATGGATATTTTGGAAAGTGACATTTTTCGGACAGTTGCGTTCGCTAACGAACAATTAGTATAACTTGGGATTATCGCGGTGCCGCTGGCTGTCGCGGCTGTTTTTTTTTAACATATTTTTTTCAAGCGCGCTTGTCAGATCGATACCTGTTTGGTTTGCCAGACAAATTAAGACAAACAGCACATCGGCCATCTCATCAGCCAGATCAACAGCTTCATCTGACTTTTTAAATGACTGATCACCATACCGACGTGCCATGATACGCGCCACTTCGCCCACTTCTTCCATCAGCAAGGCGGTGTTGGTCAGTTCACTGAAATAGCGTACTCCAACCTTGTTAATCCATTCGTCTACAAGCTGTTGAGCTTCTTTAATAGTCATAAGATAAGTTGGGTTTTGTGGTTCAAATTCAAAATGGTAAAAATATAATTATTCCGCAACAATTGTTATCAATAGAATAGATTTTTGATTTTTTCGGGCGGCTCCTACTTCTTTCGTACTTTTGCAACTACAAAACTTTATTTTGAATACTATTTCTGAACAATTTTCAATGATCGCCAAAACGGTAAGTGGGTTAGAAAACCTCTTGGCCGAAGAGCTCGAAAGCCTTGGTGCAACAGATATTCAGCTGCGTACGCGTGCTGTTAGCTTTCAGGGCGATAAAGCCCTGATGTATAAAGCAAATTATTGCCTGCGAACAGCTTTACGTGTTTTGAAGCCGGTACATCAGTTTGTTGCTAATAATGAAAGCGCCTTGTACGACGGTGTTAGTAAGATTCATTGGCATGAAATCTTTAAGCTGGAACAAACATTTGCCATTGATGCCGTAGTTAGCGGCGCCTACTTTAATCATTCTCAGTATGCCGCATTGCGCGTAAAAGATGCCATTGTAGATCAGTTTCGTGATCGTTTTGGCGCACGGCCTTCCGTTGATATCAATCAGCCCGATCTAAGAATCAGTGTGTATATTGCCGGTGATCAGGTGAGTATTTTATTGGATAGCTCAGGCGAATCTTTACACAAAAGGGGTTATCGCACCGCTGTTGACAAAGCACCGATCAATGAAGTACTTGCAGCCGGACTGATAAAGATTACAGGTTGGCAGGGCGACAGTCCGTTTGTTGATGCCATGTGTGGCTCCGGAACTATTCCTATCGAAGCAGCTATGTTTGCCATGCATATCCCTCCGGCCTATTTTAGGGAGAATTTTGCTTTTATGAACTGGCCCGATTTCGACAGCAAGTTGTGGGAAGAAGTGAAAGCCGCTGCCAATGAGCAGATCCGTGAAATAGAAGTAGAAATTATCGGCTCAGACCGTTCAGGAAAAGCTGTAGATATTGCCCGCGAAAATATCCGCAATGCCCATTTGCATAAGGACATAAAATTAATAAAAAAGCCGATGGAAGAGCTCACCGCTCCCGAAGGTAATGGCGTATTACTTATCAATCCGCCTTATGGCGAACGGCTTGAAGAGGAAGACCTTACGGCATTGTATAAGCTTATTGGCGACAGCCTGAAACAAGGCTTCAAAGGCTATCAGGCTTGGGTAATCAGTAGTGACCAAAGGGCTTTGAAAATGGTTGGTCTAAAGCCTTCAAAGAAATATACCGTATTTAACGGGCCACTCGAATGTCGTTTTGCACGCTTCGATATCTTTGGGGGGAGTTATAAAGCCATGAAGACAGCTAAAAACAAAGATCAGCCACAAGCTTAGCATACATTTTTTAAGCAAGTTTATAGCCAGTTTATTCTTTTAGAAATGTCAGGTTTCATAGCTTAACTATTCCCGTTAATCTCCTCATTTTTATTGTTATCGAGGGTTTTTAGCACCTGCTTCACATCCAGCTCGGTAGTATAGAGTTTATGCTTGCAAATCCCAATCAATTCCGATGCCCGCTTTACTTTTTCTGAAAGCAAATCAACGGATATTTCGCCCTGTTCCAGTTCGTTTACAATCTGTTGAAGCTCTTCGTAAGCTGCTGTGTAATTAAGTTTTTGTGGTTTGTTCATTTGCTTTTTTTATTGAAGTGATTGTACTGATAAGGGTGCCGTCTTTAAGCACTGTTTGCAGGGTTGAGCCTGCATTTGCCTGCGCTGCACTTTGCAGCAGCTTGCCATCCTGAAAACTTAGGCTAAAACCTCTTTTCAGGATTTGTTGTGGATCGAGCAGCTGAATGGTTTTATCGGCAAGTTCGAGCTGCGATGCTTTTTGGTTGATCAATACCACGGCATTTTGCTTCAGCTGACTGTTTGCATGATTTAATGCAGCCCATTGTTGTTTGAAAAGTGTTCGGCTTATCATCTGAATGTCAGACTGGTAACTTTTAAGCTTGTTTTTCTCCAGATCGCATAAGTGCATTGTTGTTTTGCGC
Organism: Bacteroidota bacterium; assembly: GCA_018830105.1. GTDB lineage: Bacteria > Bacteroidota > Bacteroidia > Bacteroidales > F082 > UBA5536. The sequence continues at coordinate 29,682 of JAHJTC010000024.1, read as the reverse complement.
AGCTGCTCCGAGCTTAGTTTTAAAAAGTTGTTGTTGGCAGATAGAATCCGTTTTGTCAAAACAGGAATTTTCTGGGCTGTCTGCTCAATCGTCCGCTGCTGTTCAGCGATAAAACGCAGTGTGTAACCAATTTTTCGGCTGTTTTCAGTCAGCTTATCCCTGAACGCTTCAAAACGATCCATAATTATATCGGCCAGATCCGATGGTGTAACAGCATTGGTATGAGCTACCATTTCGCAAACCGTTTGATTGGTTGCATGCCCGATGCCCGTTATTACCGGAATAGGGAAGGTGGCGATGGTTTTGGCCAGCGTGTAATGATTAAAGGACGAGAGGCCTACCTCGCCACCGCCGCCGCGGATGATGGCAACCAAATCGAAATGTGAGACCACTTTTCTAATTTCTTCTAAGCGTTTTAGCATTTGACTCACAGCCTGTTCGCCTTGAAGCAGCGAAGGAAAAAGATAGTGTTCCAAGGCGAAACCATTCATGCGTGCTTCCGTAATTTTAAGAAAATCGGCATAGCCTTTACTTGTTGATACCGATATGATTGCCAGTCTTTTAGGTAATAAGGGGATGCTGGTGTTTTTATTTTGATCAAAAATTCCTTCGGCCTTAAGTTTGCTGATTGTTTCTTGTTTTTCGCGTTCCAGATCACCCAGTGTGAAGGTGGGATCAATATCATGTATTTGCAGGGTGAGGCCGTAATTGGGGTCAAATTTGATGCTCACGAGCATTAATATGCCAATACCATCGCGTAGTGACTCCTGCATGACTTGCAAAAAAGCCTGGTTAATTTGTGCAAAAGTGTCTTTCCATAAAGTGCCGCGTATCTGTGCAACAATTTTACCCGCTTCCTTTTGTAGCAGATCCGGATAACAATGGCCCGAGCGGGGATAATGGTTAAGCTTATTCATCTCCGCTTTTACCCAATAGCGGCTGTTGTAACGCTGATTTATCGTTTTGCGAATGCTGTCGGTGACTTCGAGCAAACTAAATACCTGCTTGTTGTTTACTGTTGTTGGCATACTGATTTTTCGGTTACAAGGGCTAACAAAAGTAACAAATCATTCTAAAGTCCCTGCCTTCAATTTTTAGTCCTGTAGAGTTTATTGTAATTTAGCTGCAAAATCGGGTTTTATGATACATGTACTTTCTGTTTCTGCTAATCCTCACGATTTAGAATATTACAAAAAGCTAAATGCTGCCAACGAGGATATTGCTTACGAGCAATTAACGCCAAACCTGCCGGGTGATATTATTCAACAGCTTTCGGAGCAGTTGCCGGATGTTGTGATTTTATCTGCTTGTGAGGCAAATTGGGGTAAGGAAGATTTTATTTTGCAGCTCATTGATCGTTTTCCAAAAATTGCTATCATTCTCTCCTGTGATAAAAACCAGGAAAGCAAAGCAATTGCTTTTATAAGCAAGGGAGTGCAGGATTATTTCGTAAAAGAGAAGTTGGATGCATATAGTTTGCGGAAATGTGTACTGACTGCTGTTACGCGGAGAAATTTAAGGATTGAGCTGCTCAATTATCACGATAAGGAAGCGGAGGCACGAGAATATAGTAGCCGTTTGTTGGCCAGAATGAGTCATGAAATCAGAACGCCGATGAATGCTGTAATAGGTATGACAGAGATGCTTTGGGATTCGGAATTAAACAGCAAACAGCGTTATTATCTGCAGCTGATCAAAGAAAGTGGGAATATGCTTGTTAGCCTGTTCAATGATTTGCTCGATTTCTCAAAAATTGAATCGGGAAAAGTTAAGATTCATGCCCGGCCTTTTTCTTTGCATCAAAGCATGCAGGAGGTGATAGAATCGGTACTGCCACAAGCCCTTGAAAAGAAGCTGAATCTGCTGCTCCATATCAGCCCGGAGCTCCCAAAAATAATTACCGGTGACGATCTCCGCCTGCGACAGGTGATGATGAACCTGGTGGAAAATGCCATCAAATTTACCGATACCGGATTTGTTAAAGTGTATGTTTTTCAGGATGAAACAGAGCAGGGCGCTGTTATACATTTTGAAGTAGAAGATACAGGGCAAGGCATAAAAGAAGAAGTGATTCCACAGCTTTTTAAACCTTATGTGAAGGGTGAAGAGCACGATGCAGCGCAGATAAAAGGCGTTGGCCTTGGCTTGTCGATCTGCGATCACCTTGTAAAGCGCATGAAAGGACAGATTAAAGTAGAGTCGGTGCTTGAGAAGGGAACAACTTTCACGGTGATTTTGCCACTTATTCAGGTTGAAAAACAGCCGGTTTCAAGGCAATTAAATGCGTTTAAGGACAAGAAAATTCTTTATATAACGCACAACCAATTGCATGACGAACTGTTGAAAGCATATTGTACTTTCTGGGGAGCAGCGTTGAAAATACAGCGCGAAGAACAGGATATGCCTGTGTTTGGCAATGAACTGGAAGCGTACGACTTGTTGATTACTGATCTCAGATCGAACTTAAAACTCGACCTGAAACTCATTGACAGCGTTCGCAGCAAGCATGAAGTTGCTCACATTTTGGTTAAAGATCGTGAAAATGTGAATGATCAACTGATTGTTATCAGGAAAGATACGGTAATTTTACTCCAGCCGATTTTCGTTGATGAGCTTTTTGAAACCATAGATGCAGTGCTTAACAGCAAGGCAGATATTTTAAATCGCCGGGATCATCTTCCTCAGGCAGATGAACATATGGCAGAATATCACCCAATCGAAATACTTGTTGCTGAAGATAATGCCATCAATCAGAAAATCATTTTAGGCGTTCTTAGCCGCTATGGCTACAGCCCCAGATTGGTTGAAAACGGAAAGCAAGCACTGGAATCCATCCTGATAAAAACTTATGATCTCGTTTTGATGGATATTCAAATGCCAGTGATGAATGGTTTAGAGGCCACAAAACTAATCCGTCAGCGGGTTCCGGCTGAATTACAACCCCGAATTATCGCGCTTACTGCCGATGCATTGCAAAAAAGTAGCGACGAATACAAACTGCAAGGAATGGATGATGTGCTTTACAAACCTGTGCAAACCAAAGAATTACTAAAAGTATTGACGGATACTAATCCCCGCGAGATCAATATAGAACCTGATTTGTATTGAGCTGAAATTATGCGGTAATCCAGCATAGAGAAATCAGTCCTCGTCCGGAAATTTTTCCGGTTTGCTGTAGGCCGGGTTCGTGAGAAAATTCTCGTCGTGCAGGGTGGCGATAAAAGCTTTTAAATCTGCTTTTTCTGAGGGTGTCAGCTGCACGCCGCCGCGCAAAACATGGTGCATTAGCGGATCAACTTGTTCGGAAAGTTTAACGTGATGCGAATAGAAATTGATAACCTCATCCAGCGTGCTGAACCTGCCATCGTGCATATACGGCCCGCTCAGGCTGATGTTTCGTAATGTTGGCGCTTTATAGGCTCCTTTATGCATGGGGTCGTTAGTAATAGCAAAGCGATCAAGCGGATCGTCGAAAATTGTGTCTTTGCCATTATTATAAAAGAGGTGTGTGGTAAACAGCGGATTGCCAAAGCCACCATGACAGTGAAAACAATCGGCTCCTTCTTCGGTGGTGAACAGTATAAAGCCATTCAATTCGCTTTGTGATAGCTGAACTTCTCCCTTTAAATAGCGATCTATTTTGGCATCAGCCGAAACAAAACTGCGCACGAACTGTGCAATGGCTTTTTCAATGTTTTTAAATGTAATTGTTTGGCTTCCAAATGCTTTAAAAAATAGCTCGGGATAGCCGTCTAGGCTTTGAAACAAAGCTTTTACCCGATTGGTGTCGCCATACATTTCATCAGGAGCCAGAACAGAGGCTCGTACAATATCTTCAATATTTCTGAAATTTGGATTTTCATTATCCGGGAAAAAGCTCCCGTTCCAGCCATATCCGCTGCTATTCCAAACCAGATTTATCAAGGGAAGAACAACATGGTGAGTTTGTTGTCCGTTTAATCCATGAACAAAACCACCAACGAAATGGGGGTTGTCAATGCCAGGCTCAAAATTATTTTGTTGAATATGACAGCTGGAGCAACTCATCAATGAATCGGGATGTGTGCGGCCACTCAGCCTGCCATCATAAAAGAGGTATCTTCCCAAAGCTACGCCTTCGACAGTCATTGGGTTGTCAGCCGGAATATTCAGCTTTGTAGGAAAAGCATACGGAATTTCTATTTCGTAAGGTGTTGGTTTAAAATCAGATACTGGTGGATTGTCATTCTCCTTGCAGGAGGAAAGGAGCAACAAAAACCCAATAAAGCTTAAGGTACAATAATTTAGGATCAAAGAAAACAAGCGCATGACTAATTGCTTCTTCTTAAGTGAAATGCTTCAACGCCATTACGGCAACCCATTTCCATGGCGGCTTGCTGTTGCATAATTGCACCTCCCCATTGATCATGGTCATAAAGCTCGCGGCTGTTAAACCATTTCTCAACTTGCATCACCAAATCCAGTTGCGTGGTCTGGCCACTCTTAACCTCGAAATCAAGCGGTAATTCTATTGTGAAGTTGTTATGGATAAAAGCAATTACCGGACTTAGGTTTTCAGGCGGCAAATAGCCTTCGCAATGCTCGTAATTATCACTTCGGCCAAAAACATAAAAATCTTCGTTGGTTTTGCCGGCTTCATAGTATTCCTGCCCAATACCCAGATGGAAGTTGAAAGGCTCGTTTTTGCCAAGCGTATTTATCCATTTACCATTGAGTTTCATATAATGATAGCCACCTCCAAGGTAAGTGGGCCAAAACATGAAAGACTCCGGTGGATTGACAAAACGATGCGATTTATTCAGCGTTTTGTCTAACCCAAAGGTAAAACGCAGCCCGCTGTATCGACCGGCAGGAATCGGTTTGTTGGCTTTGATATGCCAGCTTTCTTCAATATCTGTGTCAATGTAAAAGATATTTTCTTCAGAAGATTCCATCATCTCCGTATGGGAGCCATCTGCACCTATCAGTGTCAAATTTGAAATAAACCAATGAATTTCAGTGACCATATAGCGGTTTCCGGCACCATTAGTATAGATTAGGGCATCTGTGTTTAGGTTTTCTCCATCCACTTCATGATGCACCTCAAATGCTATTTGACCAAAAGTTGCCGGTTCATCGGTTTTCTGACATGCACTAATAATTAAGAGTATAGAAATTATTCCAGCCCAGGTGATTTTATGCATTTTGTTTCAATTTGATTTGCGATAACGATGTAATAATAATCCATAAGATGGCCTACAAAGATAAGTTTTCCGACTACATTTGTAAAGCCTGGAGCATTATTTAGAATGTATTCCAAATAATTCACGGCCCGGTGTTTTCTATTGCTTGTCTGCCAAGGCAAAAGATATCCTTTGGGAAGATTGCTTACTTTTGCAGATTAAATTGAATTTTATGGAAAAATATAAGGCTGGGGATAAGGTAAAGTTTTTGAATGAGAAGGGCGGGGGTGTTGTTGTGCGCAACATTGATAGCCGACTGGTATTGGTTGCCATTGATGACGGATTTGAGATACCAGTAATGGTGAGTGATTTGGTGCTTGATCCTGCTGCTGTTCCTGAGCGCAAAAAGCAAGCCATGGAGGTGGCGCAACGTGAGGTGCTGCGACAGGAACAAGAGAAGGAGGAGGAGGCTGATGCGGCCCGGAAGCGTTCTTTGAGGCGCTTTGCACGCAATCCTGAGCCCGAGGGGATTTACTTGGCATTCGTACCGCATGATCAACAGTGGTTGCTAACCGGCCCGATCGATGTTACCCTGGTCAACCACAGCAATACCGAATTGCTATACAGCTTTGGCATTAAACTGGAAGACGGCTTGGAGAATGCCGATTTTGGTCAGGTTTCGGCTTATTCCAGCGTAGTGATAGAAACCATTTCTCGTGAGGATTTGAATAGCTGGTCGTCCGGATTGGTGCAGGCATTACTTGTAGAAGAGCATGCCAATCAGCCACTTATGCCGCTTCATGCGCCTTATGAGATAAAAGCAAATCGTTTTTTTAAGGAGGGCAGTTATACTTCATCGGTTGTTTTGGGAGAGAAAGCACTGGTTGTTAATTTACAACTCATTCAGGCTTTACGCACTGATGATCAAAAAACAAGACAGTTTAAAAAAGATGGTCTGCTACCCGAAGGCGGTAAAGCTAATGTGGTAGTCAAGGAGAAACAAATTATCGACAAGCACCGCACTACGGCAGGTGAGGCTGTTGTGGATCTGCATATTGCCGAATTAGTTGAGAATATTGCAGGTTTGAGTAGTCGGGATATGCTTAATAATCAGCTCGACTATTTTAATAAGTGTCTTGACAGCGCTATGGTAAATGAATACGACAAAGTCACCTTTATCCACGGAGTTGGCAATGGCGTGCTTAAAAATGCCATCGTAAACGCGCTTAGCAATTACGAAGGCACTTCAAACCGCATGGCTTCGATGAGTAAGTTTGGTGTGGGTGCAATAGATGTTTTGTTGAAAGATAAAGCATAATGCTTCGTTTTTATAAAGATCAAATATAGCCTAAGAAAAGAATAGCTTATGACCGGTCATAACCCCTTCACGCTGCCAGTTACCGATCCTGTATTGATTTTTGCAATTGTTTTGTCTGCAATAATGGCTATTCCGGTGTTGTTCAGGCGAACGAATATTCCGCCAATTGTAGGAATGATCATATTTGGGATCATCATTGGACCTCATGCTTTGCATGTGCTCAACGAAGGACAGGTGATGGAGCTTTTTGGTAAGGTAGGCTTACTTTATATCATGTTTCTGGCCGGTCTGGAAATAGAGTTTGTGGAGTTTAGAAAGAACAGCAAAGCAAGTATTATTTTTGGTTTACTGAGCTTTTCTGTTCCATTTGCACTGGGTTATGGAGCTTCCTATTATCTGCTCGAATTTGATTTTGTTGCTGCATCTTTGGTGGGTATATTGCTGGCTTCGAACACCTTGATAGCATTTCCCCTGATTGGCTCTTTAGGGCTGTCGAAAACGAGTGCTGTCACTACGGCAGTAAGCGGTACAGTAATTGCCGACACTTTGGTGCTAATTATTCTGGCGTTTTTAACAACCATGCTTAATGGTGACGGCGAGGGTGGTTTTATTACTTTTCTAATCAGCTTTTCGGTGTTTACCTTTGTTATCTTCTTTCTCCTTCCTAAGCTAAGCAGTTGGTTTTTTCGCAATGTAACACTGGATGGCACCACGCAATACCTTTTTGTTTTTACCATGTTATTTGTATCGGCTTTTGCGGCTGAATTGGCCGGTGCTGAGCCTATTATCGGTGCGTTTTTTGCCGGTTTGGCGCTTAACCGATTAATACCACATTCTTCAACTTTGATGAATCGCATCGACTTTGTTGGGAACTCCTTGTTTATACCGTTTTTCCTCATCAGCGTGGGCATGTTGATACGGCTGGATATTTTATGGATGGGATATTTGCCTTTAGTTTATGCCGTAGCACTTATTATACTGGCTATTGCCGGAAAGTGGATCGCGGCTTATATCACCAAGCTGCTTTTTAAGCATACCACCAACGAGATGCAGACTATTTTCGGACTTTCGTCTGCCCGGGCAGCGGCTACTTTAGCTGTTGCACTGATTGGGATGCGTTATGGTGTTATTTCTGATGACTTATTTAATGCAACGATTTTTCTGATCATGGTCAGTTCCTTATTTAGTTCCTGGCATACACAACGCTACGGAAAGCGGCTGGCCATCGAAGAAAAACAAAAGGAGCCTGAGGAAACAACCACGCTCAGTCAGCGCATCCTTGTCCCCATTGCAAACCCTGCCACTGTTAAGAAATTGATTGATTTGGCTATAATGATTCACAATCCCAAGTCAGCCGATCCAATTTATTCGTTGGCTGTAGTAAAGGACGATAAAGATGCACGAAAGCATCTGGCAGCAATTCAACCCATTCTTGAGGAAGTGAAAAGCCATGCAGCAGCATCAGGTGTAAGGGTGGAAGGCTTTAACAGGCTGGATGCCAATATTCCGGAAGCCATTGTCAAAACTACATTAGAGCTTAATGCATCAACTTTGATCCTGGGATGGAGTGGCCGTGACGCTGACCTCAGCCGAATTTTTGGGTATATGTTCGAAGCAATTCTAAAGGCTACCTACAATCAGGTAATCATAAGCAACCTGCCCAAACCACTTGAAACAACAGCTCAGATTACAGTGCTCGTGCCTCCCAATGCAAGTTTGGAATACGGTTTTAAACCCTGGGTCAACACCTTGGTAATGCTGTCGAAGGAAATGACCGCCCCACTGATGTTTTATGCTAATGAGCGCGATTACCCGGCAATTAAACAACAGTTTAAGTTTTTTGGAATCCAGTTAAAAGATCAAAATAAAGGATATAATACAGATGATTTTTTGGCACAACACCAACAAACCAAACAGAAGTTATTTGTGCTGATCAATGCCCGTCAAAATTCGCTTTCCTACAATCTTCATCACTGGAACCTGACCTACAAAATACCCCAATTGCTGCCTGATCAGAACGTATTGATGATTTATCCCGAACAGTCGGATCTCATGACTCCTGCTCCTTAATCAATGACTGAAGATGATAATTCTTGTTTTAATTCTTGACCTTTTAGAGCAAAAAATTGCTGGGCTGTAATCCTGTTGGATTTAACTTTAAGTGATTGACTAAGCGGAATTTCAGCGTCGAAGGGCTTAAACAACTGTTAAAATTTCTTAAATCAGAAACGTTTCTTGCCGCGATTCGCCTCCTGAATCATTCTATAAACAACTGGCAATAAATTACTTTAAATTTTTCCTTGATGCAGGCATTAAATCGCTATGATCTATGTCAATAAATCCCAAAAGGGCTGCTCAGGCTTTTGATTTATCTTTGGTTCGAAATAGATTAAGTCAAATAAATTTTTCAACTACATGAAAAAAGTTTTAAGCATATTATTTTCAATGGAATTGATGGGGTTAATGGTGATGGCTTTTGCTGTCGCCATTGGTGTTGCTACTTTTGTTGAAAACGATTTTGGAACGGTAGGTGCCAAAGCTGTTGTTTATAATGCGACCTGGTTCGAGATACTGCTGGTGTTATTAGCGATCAATCTGGTTGCCAATATATTCAAGTACAAAATGTACCGAAAACAAAAACTTGTTGTTTTCACCTTTCACCTGTCTTTTATCATTATTCTTATTGGAGCCGGAATTACGCGCTTTATTGGTTTTGAAGGCATTATGAGCATCCGTGAAGGCCAAACAGAAAGCACCATGCTTTCGGATAACACCTATGTGATGACCGAACTGATTGATGGCGAGCAAAAGGTTTATACTGATGAAGCAGTTTTGATGTCGGCTTTGTCAGAGAAAAGCTACAGCGATAAGGCTTCCATCAATGGTAAGAGCTTCCGTTTTAAATCGGTGCGTTATGTGCCCAATGCGCAGGAAATGTTGGTAAAAGGCCAAGCGGGCGAAGGAGCTCCTTATGTTATTATGGTTGTTTCAACGGCAAATTCCGGACGCAATAATCTTATCATCAAAAAAGGAGATCAGCGTCGCTTCCTGGGGCAAAACTTTTTGTTTGACCAGAAAGATACCCCTGGCGCCATTCAGCTTAGCTATGAGAATGGAGAACTAAAGATAAAAACGCCAGAAGTCCTGACTGCTATGTCGATGGCTGGAGGAGATTCGGATACCCTGGCTGCAAACCAATGGCAGGCCTTCGAAATGCGTAAGCTATACAGCATGGGCGATATGCGTATTGTACTGACTGATATATATGAAAACGGAAAAGTTGATTTTTCTGCTTATCGTGGCAACGATATGAATTTTATGGATGCTATGATCGTAGAAGTTGAATCTGGCGGGCAAACCAAAGAAATTGCCTTACGTGGTGGAAAAGGATATCTTGGCGAGACAGCCAAATTTGAGCTAAATGGAACCACTGTAAATATGATGTATGGCGCCAAGATGATTGATTTACCCTTTGCTATTAAACTTGTTGATTTTCAATTGGAGCGCTATCCGGGTTCAAACAGTCCTGCATCCTATGCCAGTGAGGTAATTTTGATCGATGACGAAGATAATTTAGAAAAACCCTACCGCATCTTTATGAATAATGTACTGAACTATAAAGGATACCGTTTCTTTCAGTCGTCCTACGACAAAGATGAACTTGGAACGGTTTTATCCGTAAACCACGATGCTTTGGGAACCTGGGTTACCTATCTCGGCTATTTTCTCCTGTCGTTAGGTATGTTGCTGGCGTTGTTTGTGCCGCATACACGTTTTGCTTTTCTTGGAAAACTCCTGAAAAAATCACAGCAAAAAACCGCTGTAATCACCTTGGTGGCCTTGCTTGCCGGAGGTGGTTTGATGGCACAGCAGCACAGTCATAGCATGGAGCCTACAGTAATTCCTGAAGAACAAGCTGCTGCTTTTGGCGCTTTACTGGTTCAGGATCAGGATGGCAGGCTTAAACCTTTGAATACCCTTTCGAGCGAAATGCTTCGTAAAGTGGCGCGCAAGAGTAGCTTCAACGGTCTTAATCCCGATCAGGTGCTTATGGGCATGCAGCTGGAGCCCGAAAAGTGGCAGCTGCAGAAAATGATTAAAGTTTCGCATCCCGAACTCAAGAAATTTCTAAATATCAGATCAGGAAGTCATGCCGCATTTGCCGATTTTCTGGATATGCAGAGTGGAAGTGGCTATAAGCTTCGCGATATGGTTTCGCAGGCATATGCGAAAAAACCTGCCGAACGTAGCAAGTTCGACAACGATGTGATTAAGGTGGATGAACGCGTGAATATCTCCTACCTTGTTTATACCGGCGATTTGCTGAAAATATTGCCTGACCCACGCGATTCGCATAATCCCTGGTTTAAGCCCGGCCAGAAAGTATCCGGCATGAATGCCAATGATTCTGCATTTATCACAGATGTGATACCTTATTATTTTATGGCACTTGGTGCTGGCAATTATCAGCAGGCAACAGAACTGGTGGAGGGGATTCATAATTTTCAGCAGCGTTATGGTGCCGAAATTGTGCCTTCCCAGGCAAAAGTAAAAGCCGAAATTTTATACAATAAATTGGGTATTTTTGATCGTCTTGGAAAATACTTTGGCTTAGTGGGTTTGGTCTTGCTTGTTCTGGTTTTTGTTCAGATTTTCAAAGAGCGTAGGTGGATCAACAAATCCGTTAGTGTTTTTTATTGGATCGTTGTGGTGTTCTTCATTTTCCAGACATTGGGATTGGCTATTCGCTGGTATATCTCAGGCCGTGCACCCTGGAGTAACGGCTACGAATCTATGATTTATATTTCGTGGGTTACCGTGATGGCCGGTTTGATTTTTTCGCGCAAATCGCCAATGACAATTGCTGCGACGTCTATACTGGCTTCCATCATTCTTATGGTGGCACATCTAAGCTGGATGGATCCTGAAATTACAAATCTTGTGCCGGTGCTGAAATCTTACTGGCTTACTATTCATGTTTCTATTATTACGGCAAGTTATGGTTTTCTGGCACTCGGAGCCTTGCTCGGTTTTATTAACCTGATACTGATGATTCTCAAGACTAAAAAGAACTTTGGTGATTTGCAAAAACGTATTAAAGACCTCAACTATATCAACGAACGTACGGTTATTATCGGGCTTTATTTGCTAACCATAGGTACTTTTTTAGGTGGTATTTGGGCTAACGAGTCATGGGGTCGATATTGGGGCTGGGATCCCAAGGAAACCTGGGCACTTGTTACCATTTTGGTTTATACCTTTATCGTTCATACCGGCTATATTCCCGGAATGAAAACAGATTATAATTTTAGTCTGTTCACCCTCGTGGGATTTGGCGCTGTAATCATGACCTATTTTGGTGTGAATTATTACCTTTCAGGCTTGCATTCATACGCTGCCGGCGATCCTGTTCCGGTGCCGACATTTGTGTATTATACGATTGCAATCATTTTTTCGGTCTCGTTGTGGGCTTACCTCAATGAACGAAAGTACCTGTTTGCGCCGGATAATAAATAAATCAGCTGTCGTACTATAAAGCGTTTCTAAAGAAGTTTCCTCTTTAGAAACGCTTTTTGCTAAAAGCTAATCAAGCATTGAGCAATCACCAGTCCGGGTCGAAAGTCCCTACTGGTGCGTGTTCGGTGGCTGTAGGTCAAGCTTCGCGCTCTAAGCGTTTTTATCAGTGATCATGCCAATAACAATGAATAAACAAAGCAGCAGATTAAGTCGAATGGATGAAACAAAGTGCCGGATTTGCTGTTTATTAGTTTGATTATAAAGTTGAAAATGCCCGGAAAAACAATTCTTCTAACCATTGTCCTCTTCAACATTATGCAGTTGCAGGCACAAGATATTTCTGTAAATGTACTTGATTTTGAGAGCTTTGAAACCTTGTTAAGTAAAAAGAATGACACGGTTTATGTCCTAAATTTTTGGGCCACATGGTGTGCGCCTTGCGTGAAGGAATTGCCGGATTTCGAAAAACTCAATAAGCAGTATCAGGATAAGAATTTTAAAATGATCCTTGTGAGTCTCGATTTCAGAAAGATGCTGGAGAGCCATCTCTTGCCTTTTATCGAGAAAAACAGGCTGCAGGCTGAGGTTTTGATGCTGCATGCACCTGATGCGAACGCCTGGATCGATCGCATTGATCCTTCCTGGTCTGGCGCAATACCTGCAACGCTTATCTATAAAAATGAGTTTAGCTTTTTTCGCGAAGGCAGTATGAGCTATACTGAACTCAATCAAATTGTAAAACCCCTAATCCATTAATTATGAAAAAACTGATGTTGCTGTTTCTTTTCTTTTCCTTCTCAGGAATTGTGTTTGCGCAGGGATATGAAATTGGCGATAAGGCTGCCGATTTCAATTTACTGAACGTAGATGGAACCTATGTTTCTATGGCTGATTACCCTGATGCCAAAGGCTTTATCGTGATTTTCACCTGTAACCATTGCCCTTATTCTGTGGCTTACGAAGGTCGTAAAATTGCTTTGGCAAAGCAGTTTGCTCCTCAGGGTTATCCTGTAATTGCCATCAATCCCAACGATTCAACCATCGTGCCGCTCGATAGCTATTCGAATATGATTAAGCGGGCAGATGAGAAGAGTTTTCCTTACCCTTATCTGTTAGATGCTGATCAGTCTGTTTTTCAGCGTTATGGAGCCACACGCACGCCACATGTTTTCCTGCTGAATAAGGAAGCCGGCGGTTTGATTGTTCGTTATATTGGAGCCATCGACAACAATTACGAAAATGCTGATGAGGCCACTGAGCACTATGTGGAAGATGCCATCCGTGCTTTGAAGGATGGCGACTTACCCAATCCGGATTTTACTAAAGCAATAGGCTGCACCATTAAGATAAAAAAATCCTGATACTTCCTGACCCTATGGTTTCCCGTTGGCTTTAATACACAGGCCTTTTTCTGGCTTATGCACTGTAATTCAAAAAATTGCCATAATTTAGCTTTTCAATACAGTGAGTTTGTGCAATTGGCTTTTGAGAAATCAAGAGCGTTAGAGAAAATTTATCCATTAATATTAAAACCATGATTAAACAATTCTATTTATTTATTTTTATGGCTGTTCTGTTGAGTGCCTGTGAAGCACCGGAAAAATCCATCGAAAGTGAGAATCCATTTTTCTCGGAATATACAACACCCTATGGGATTCCGCCATTTGATTTAATTGAGACATCACATTTTTTGCCTGCACTTGAACAGGGTCTGACTGAACAAAAGGCTGAAATTGAAGCAATCACAAATCAAGAAGCTGCGGCAACTTTCGAAAACACCATCGAAGCCTATGAGCGCAGCGGTGCCTTGTTGGATAAGGTTAGTTCAGTTTTTTACAACCTGAATTCGTCGCTCACAAGCGATACCATGCAGGACATCGCCCGCACAATGTCGCCCATGTTATCCAAGCACAGTGATGATATCATTCTTAATCCTGAGCTGTTTACCCGCATCAAAATGGTTTATGACAATGCTTCATCCCAAGATCTGAATGCCGAGCAGCAAATGTTGCTTGAGAAAACCTACAAACGCTTTATCAGGGGTGGTGCTTTACTTGGCGAAGCTGAACAGCAGAAACTACGAGAAATAAATGAGGAGCTTTCACTGCTTTCGTTGCAGTTTGGCGAAAATATACTGGCCGAAACCAATAAGTATGAAATGGTTATCGATGACCCGGAAGAACTGAAAGGGATTCCTGAGAATTTTCTTGCTGCAGCCAAAGAGTCAGCTGATGCAGCCGGATATGCAGACAAGTATCTTTTTACACTGCAAAAACCCAGTATGTTGCCTGTGCTTACTTATGCTGATAACAGAGGCTTGCGCGAGGAAATATTTAATGCTTATACCAAACGTGGGGATAATAATGATGAGTACGATAACAAAACAAATCTGAGCAGAATGGCAAGCCTGAGGGCTCAAAGGGCAAAGTTATTAGGCTACGAAAACCATGCTTCCTTTGTGCTGGAGCAAAACATGGCTAAAACACCCGAAAACGTAAACGCCTTACTCGACGAACTTCTTGCCGCTGCTATGCCTATGGCCAAAAAGGAAGCGGCACAATTGCAAAAGCTCATCAATCAAAGAAAAGATGGCATTACCCTACAGCCTTGGGATTGGTGGTATTATGCTGAGATTCTGCGCAAAGAAAAATACGACCTGGATGAGGCTGAGATGCGCCCCTACTTTAAACTGGAGAATGTAAGAGATGGTGTATTCGAAACGGCCCAAAGACTTTGGGGTTTGCAGTTTGAAGCCCGCAGCGATTATCCCCGCTACCATGAGGATGTGCAGGTGTATGAAGTAAAAGAAGCGGATGGTAGCCATATCGGTGTGTTGTTTATGGATTTCTTTCCACGGGCATCCAAAAGAGGTGGAGCCTGGATGAGTAGTTTTCGCAAGCAATACCGCAGCGCCGATGGTGAAATGGTAACACCAATCATCACTACCAACTTCAATTTTACTGCTCCTTCGGCCGATAAACCTGCTTTGCTTAGCTGGGACGAAGTGCAAACTACTTTTCACGAAATGGGACATGCTTTCCATGGTTTATTATCCAACTCAACCTACAACAGTTTGAGTGGTACTTCGGTGCCCCGCGATTTTGTGGAGTTGCCTTCCCAAATTATGGAGCATTGGGCAGCGGAAACAGAAGTGTTGTCTTTTTATGCTAAACATTATGAAACCGGTGAAGTAATTCCTGCGGAATTATTGGACAAAATGGAAAAAAGCAGCACCTTCAATCAGGGATTTGCTATGGCTGAGTTTTTGTCGGCAGCAGCGCTGGATATGGATTGGCATACGATCAGTGATGACAAAAATTATGATGCCATCGCTTTTGAAAATGCGTCCCTTAAAGAAAGCGGACTGATTCCTGAAATTGTTGTCAGGTACCGTAGCCCTTATTTCAACCATATTTTCTCAGGAGGTTATTCTGCCGGTTACTACAGCTATATCTGGTCCGAGGTTTTGGACAGTGATGCGTTTGAAGCCTTCAAAGAAAATGGAATTTTCGATCAGGAAACAGCAAGTTTGTTCCGCGAAAATATTTTGGCACGTGGCGGAACCGCTGATCCTATGGAGCTTTATGTTGCTTTCAGAGGGCAGGAACCTACTAAGGATGCTTTGTTGAGAAACAGAGGAATTATCAAATAATGTTATAAAAAATTAAATAGCAAAGCCCGGCTTATAC
Source organism: Bacteroidota bacterium (assembly GCA_018830105.1). Lineage (GTDB taxonomy): Bacteria > Bacteroidota > Bacteroidia > Bacteroidales > F082 > UBA5536. The sequence goes on along the minus strand of JAHJTC010000024.1, from coordinate 13,996 downwards.
TGCATAAGCCGGGCTTTGCTATTTTAGACCAGTAGGTTGAAAAAAAAATGATCGATCAGCCACAAAAAATGCCAGGCCGAAAAGTTGTGCAGGCGCTATATAAAATAGTTGCCAATACCACGAAAAAGTTGCAATCGATACAATTTAGGTAAACCTACACCAAAAAATAATACTATGGCAAGACAAAGTATATCTTTTACGAAACCAAATGATGAATGGTTAAAAGCACAAGTAGATAGAGATGGAGGCTGTCCATAAAGTCAAGTGTTAGGCCTATACTGTTCGAGTTCAAGCATAACGCAGAACCGTGTGATAACGAGCTCACGAATGCCGATTAAATTTATTATTAAATGATTAAATCGGACATGATGGACAGACACTAATTAGAAATCATCCTCATCCTCTTCTTCAAAATCATCTGGGTCAAAATCAAGGAGTTCGTCAAAGTTTTCGAAAGCCTCATCATCTTCATCGGTGGGATTATAGATGGAAATTTTACGATCGCGTTTACTAGCCATCTTTTTTACTGGTTTTCGTACAAAGTCATCTTCCATTTTTTCTGGAATGTGTGACTTTTTCTTCGCCGTTTTCATTGTGATTTATTTTTCAATTTGGGGTTATTTAATAAGAATCAAGCTGATTTGTATAGACACGCTTAGCTTTACTTTATCAGTGGTGAATTATTCCATTAAAAGAAGTGTTGGGGGAAATGCTGAAAGCCGGTTCATCATTACTGCTTTGATTTGTCGCTTAAAGTATCTATTGTTGAGGTGTTTATTAATAGCATGCAATTTTACTATTTTTCTTTTTCCAAAAGCAAGTTTTTTAGAATTATTTTTGAATTATTTTTGAAAAATACATTTAACATGCTTTAAAACAGCTTATTAAGATTCTACCAGGGGAGGCTTTTCTTGTAACTTTAGTAAGCTTTCGGTCAGTTTATTAATGCTGCCATCCGAAGGTGCCTGAAAAACGCGCAGATCGAATTTGGGAATCACGGCCAAAACATGGTCAAAAATGTCGCTTTGAAGTGCTTCGTAAGCAGCCCATTCTTTATTTCGGCTAAAAACATAGATCTCAATAGGAATACCTAATTCAGTAGGCTGTAAATGTCGCACCAGCATGGTCATGTCCTGATTTACACGTGGGTGTTGTTCAAAATAAATACGCAGATAAGCCCTGAAAACGCCAAGATTGGTTTGTCGCCTGCCGTTTACCAGGTTGGAAGTGTCTATTTTATTGGAAGTATTATACTGCTCAATGTCTTTTTCTTTTTCGATCAGGTAATTTTTAATGAGCATGTATTGCTGGTATTTTTCCAGCATCTCGGGTGTGCAAAATTTCACGCTATCCATATCAATGGCAATATGGCGCTTGATGCGCCTGCCTCCCGATTCTGACATGCCACGCCAGTTGGTAAAATAATCTGTTACCATTGAATAGGTTGGAATCGTGGTGATCGTTTTGTCCCAGTTTTGAACTTTCACTGTGGTAAGTGTAATTTCCAAAACATCGCCATCAGCACCGTATTTAGGCATGCTGATCCAGTCGCCAATCCTTACCATATCGTTCAGCGAAAGCTGAATGCCTCCAACAAAACCAAGAATAGGGTCTTTAAAAATCAACATCAATACAGCCGACAAAGTTCCTAATCCAAGGATTAAATTGCCCACATTCTGGTCAATAAGACTTGCAATAATCAAAAGGAAGGCTACGATATAAATAATGATTTTTATGACCTGTGTTAAACCCTTGATTGGTTTACTTCTGGATATCTCGAAGGTGTTGTAAAAATCATTTACAGAAGTGATGACAGCATCCAGAATAAATGCCACCACAAAAATTACATAAACCTCTATGGTTTCCTGCACAAACCCAAATAATTTGGGAAAACCCGGAAGGGCGTTAGGAGCAAACTCATTTATGATCCATGATGGCACAAGCAAGGAAGCACGGGCAACTACCTTATTTCTAATGATGATATCGTCAAATTCTGTCTTGGTTTTTTTAATAAATTGATAAACAGTCCTTTTAATGAGATACCAGCTTAGATAATAGAAACCTATTGCAATGATCACCAAAATGATGAAACTTGTGCCTTCAGCGAGGATGCTTGCATAATTATCGTTTAGCTGAAGTGATAGCGCTCCTTCTTTTAAAACGTCAATAAGCCATTCAAACATAGTTAGTTGGATTTGTGTTTAAGGTTAAAGGTATTTGATGGCTTCGAGGTATTTTTCCTTGATAAAAAGGAGTTTCCCCTGACAGCTGTCTTCATCATAAATGCGTACAAAATCGCAAACACCTTCCTTATCATACATCGTAGTGAGTGCTGCATCAAAATTATTGTCTTCCACATTATGTTTGATGCTGGTGGTAATTTTTTCAAAAGAATTCCAACGCAGCTGCACCGGCAGACTTAAATAGTAAAGCTCCTTCCAGTTGCGATCGTGATAGATACCTTCGTTTACCAGCTCAAGCATAAAATACTTGGTGATTTTGATGATGGAGGAGTAACTGTTTACATGCCGTGTTTTTACAAATGAAATACCCTGTTCTCTGAAAGCCTCAACCAGTTCGCCCACTTGCTGATAGTGCAGGTATTTGAGGCGTATGGCACCGGCCGGCTTATTGAAAAGGTTGATTAATCCGGGCGCACCATCAAAAAAATGCGGAAAACTCTTTTTGATGTTTTTAATGCTTCTGATGATTTTATCTTCACCGTAGATGTATTTGGTGACCAAAAACAAGGATTTTGGATCCGTGCGATCAGGAACGGTTGTGCCATTGTATCCCGGAAAAGGATAAAGCGACTCCATAACCAAAGCATTGGTATTGGTTTCATGCTCTACCGATGCCAGATTTTCTTTTTTAGAAATAACGCCAATGGAGGATAATGTGTGGTTTTCCATATTATTCGGATTTTTAGGGTTGTATTATTCAAAGGCGAATATACAGAATTCTGAAATGATTTTACAAATCAAATTTTCTTTAACAGAAAAAATAATTCTCTTCCTGCCCTTGGTTTGATGGAATTGTAAGCAGTTTCGAACACTAAAAAATGAAAATAAGGAGCAAAAAGTTCCCGGTAGGTCGCTTCTGTGTCCCCGTAAGGAGGTGCAGCAGAATCAAACTTATGGTTGAAAAGTAAGCCGCACAGCTTGCCTCCGGGAGCCAGAATTTTATGCATTTGTTGCACATAATCCTGTCGTTTTTCAGGTGGCAAAGAGCTGAAAAAAGTTTGTTCGATGATCAGGTCGTAGCTTGCCTGGTGTTCGAAAAAATTGTGCTGAATAATTTGCGATTCGGGAAAAGTGGGATTATGCCGTTTGAATTGTTCAATTGCTGTGGCTGAAAAATCGAGGAGGAAAGTCTGTTTAAATCCTTGCCCGAACAAATAATTTACCTCCCAACCCTTGCCGGCTCCCGGAACTAAAACCCTGATATCATTGCGTGTAAGCTGATCGATATAGGCTTTTAGGGGTGGTGAAATTGTTCCAATATCCCAGCCGGTTTTTTGTTTGGCATATTGCGCATCCCAGTAAGCCGGATCCAAAACAGCTCTTGTGTTCTCAGGCATCAACCACCGGCTTTTTTAGTCTGTGTATAGCCTTTGTCATGCAGCAAGCCGAGCACACGGTCTCTAAAATCACCCTGTATCAGTATCTCTCCCTCTTTTACGCTGCCACCAACGCCGCAGGCTGATTTCAGGCTTTTGCCCAATGCCTGCAAATCATCCGGATCACCTGTAAAACCGGTTATTAATGTGACTTTTTTGCCCCCTCTTTGTTTTTTGTCGAGCAACACCTTTAGCTTCTGTTGGGATGGTTTAGGTGTTGCTGCTTTGATTTCTTCTTCTTCGAAACTGAGATTTTCATTGGTGGAATAAACAAGTTGTTCGTTAGTTTTCTTTTTCATAAGTCTTTGGAATCAAAACATTTAAACTTAATGGATTAACACGGATATCCAGGTTTTTTTTTATTTTCAAAGGCTCGCCGTCGAGGTTGATTACCCTGTTTTTTTTTCTTTCGATGGTGATTTTTGAGGCCTTATAAACCTTCACAAACTTTGATTTATGAATGCGTTTTAGCAGCAATAAATTAATGATTAGTGGCATCTCGAAAATCGGAGGCTTTTCAACAATGCAAACATCAAGCAGGCCGTCGTTTAATTTGGCTTCGGGGGCGATGGTGGTATTGTATCCAAACTGATTGGAGTTTGCCAGCGCGATAAAAAGTGCGCGACATTCAAATGCCTCCTCATTGTCAAGTGTTATGGTATAGCTTTTGGGTTTGTACGACTGAAATCGGGCAGCCACAATTTTAAAATAGGTAAAAAATCCCCTGTTAGGATCTTGCGCAAAAAGCCTGGCCACCAGGGCATCAAATCCCACGCCGGCAATACTCACAAATACATGATTGTTAATAGTTGCGGTGTCGATTTTGCTGCTGATGCCTTTATTAATCAAACGCAGGGCGCCTTCATAGTTCAGTGGAATACCCAAATGCCTTGCCAGCCCGTTGCCCGAGCCGCTGGGGATAATTCCTAAATGGGTTTCTGTATTTATTAAACAGCGTGCCACCTCATTAATGGTGCCGTCGCCACCAACAGCGACAACCACATCCGTTTTGGCTGCCACTGCCTCGCTGCTTATCTCTGAGGCATGCTTTGGTCGCTCCGTGTATTTTATCTGGTAGTCGTAGCTACTCTTGTCGAGTACGCGATCCACAAAAGCCGGGAAGCTCTCCTTGTGGGCACTGCCGGAAATCGGATTTACAATAAACAGGAGTTTTTTCTTTGTCTTCATTATTTTACGTACAAATTATTGGAAATCATCCTGTTATTATACTGTTGTATGATGGCTTTAAGTTTTTGCTCCATCAGCAATTGTTGTGGAAGCTTTTGCGTGTTCAGGTTATGCTGAAGCAAGGAATCCTGCTCCAGGTCAAAAAATCCCGTTGTATTTGCTCCGTCAAATTGCAACAGAAAGTTGCTGTCGTTTAACTGATAAACCTGATTGATATAGCTCAAATGCCAACGATCTGCGATAGAATCAAGCACATTGTTTCCGAAGGCGAGATAGGGTTTGTCGTATGCAACCAACGAGAGAAGCGTGGGCATAATATCGGTATGCTGCGCTGATTGGCTGAAATAGCCTGTGTTGTTGATTAATGGACTATAGATGGCCATAGGAACGGCAAAAATTCCCAGCGCATGCTTAAAGTAAGGATGTTTGGGCTCGGGATGGCTATGGTCGGCTGTGATAACAAAAATGGTGTTGTTAAACCAATCCTGCTTCGCGGCTTTGTTAAAAAAGCTTTTCAAGGCGAAATCGCTGTAACGAATGCTGTTGTCAAATGGGCTGAGTTCTTCTTTTTCCTTAAAATTATCAGGAAGCGTAAACGGATGATGCGACGAAAGCGAGAAGACCACTGCAGCAAAAGGGGAAGCCATCCCGCTAAGCTCATCCGCCGAAAAGCGGAAAAAGGCTTCGTCGAAGATTCCCCATCTGCCATCAAAATCCTGCTCATTATCATATTCATCACGGCCAAAATACTGATCAAAACCTGCTGCTCTGGCACTGGCGTCAAAATGCATGGTGCCGTTGCTGCCGCCATGAAAAAATGCAGTGGAATAATCCATTTCTTTCAGCAAGGTGCCCAGGCCTTTCAGGCTGTTCCCGGCATACGCTGAGGTGGGATAATCAACAGGCATCAAGGATGGAATTCCTGCCAGAATCGCCGGAAGGGATTCTATGGAGCGTCGTCCGTTGGCCCAGCCATCAAATACCAAACTTTCACGAAATAAACTGTCCAAAAACGGTGTTATGCTGCCTTGCGGCTGCGGATGGTAAAAATGAATTTTTTCGCGGCCAAAACTCTCCAGGATCAAGATAACAATATTGGGCTTTTGATTGGTTTCAAGCGCTATATAAGCTGTTTTACCCGCTTGATGGACAGGATTATAAATGGCGTTGAGTTGCGCTTCATCAAAAAGCGATATTTTTCTGAGTTGCTGCTTTCCAATAGTTTTTATGATAGAAAAAGGAGTGTTGATCACCAAAGGAATATTTTGGGTAGCGGTATATTTTCCGGCATTTACCAATCCTATAGGCTTTAACTGAAAACCGCCTCTGATTGCAATCACTGCGAAAAGCAGGCTGACGAGTAAAAAAACAACTTGCAGCAAATACCAGATTCTGATACGCACGGGCGATGGATGTCGTGGAACGAGAATTCGTGTTGACTTTATCAGTAACCAAATAAAAACCAACCAGAGAACCCACATATACCAATAGTCGTGAAGGAATTGCCAGAGCAATAAAAAATAGTTTTCGCTGGCGTTGCCGAAAAATTGAAACAATTCGGAGGTGGTTCTTTTCGAGATAAAGCGAAAATAGATAACATCCATCAGGTTCAGTCCAATGGCAATCGCATTGAACCAGATGTAAATATAATTAGTGACTTTGATGTATTTTGGTTCGTATTTTATGCCGGTGGGGACGGCAAGTAATACAATCAGCAAGGCATTGACCATGACGATGGCCGAAAGGTCGAAACGCATTCCGGCGAACATGATTTTCAGGAGTTCCCAAAAACCCAGTTCACTGAAAGTACTGCTGTTTAAAAAGTAAAATATCCAGCGACTCAATCCCATAAGCAATAGCACAAACAGCAGCCTGAAAGCCAGTAAAACCGGTAGTGGCACGCGCTTGGTATAGGGGAAATGAAACATCATAGGAACTATTGTCTTGGCTATTTAAACTGATTCACATAAACCACCCGCTCAACCTCTTTTGCCTCATTGCCGGCTTCATCGGTCACATTATAAAATACCCTGTATGAGCCTGTTTCGTTGATGTTGATATTGTCGGTCTGCCTCAAGCGTGCGCTAATTTCAATGGTGTCGCGCGTAGCTGTAATATCGTAGGCCCGGGCACCTGCATCTTCATAGGCGTCACCCAATTGCGACCAGGTTGGATTGGCGCCGTTTAACAGGATATAGGGTGGAAATGGATCCTCAGATGTCTCCTCTTTTTGACAGGAATTCAACAGAAGAACCATCAGGATCAGAAAAAAACCAACAAACAAAAAAACAGCGCTTTTCATCGGTAAAACATTTTGATGCAACGATATGTAGCCTAACCTCATTTAAGGACTAAAAGATTTCATCAGCTTGCTAAAAACAAATTTGAACCTCAGGATGAAACTACTGTGCAAAAATACAAAAAATCAGGCTATAATGCTTAGGCGGTGAACCATGGTGGCTGTGATCATATGTTGTACTTTTGTCCAAAACTTTGCGGATGGTAAAAACACTAATTTTTGACTGGGGCGACACCATAATGCGCGATTATCAACTTGATGGCCCCATGTCGGTTTGGGAAAAAGTTGCCTGGATTCCGGGCGCGGAAGAAGCGCTGCTAAAACTTCAGCAAAAATACACCTGCATTATCGCCACAAGTGCTGCGCATTCTGATACAGCCGAGATGATAAAAGCCCTGAGTCGTGTGGGTGCCAATACATATTTCAGTATGTTTTTTTCGCAGAAAGAGCTCGGAACCAGCAAGCCCGATCCCCGCTTTTTTCGACGCGTGTTGGAGCTTTCCGGCGCGCAGGCAGCAGAAAGCGCCATGATTGGCAATATCTACGAGAAAGATATTGTGGGCGCCAAACAAATTGGGATGACAACCGTTTTGTTCAACGAGCAGGAGGATAAGGGTGATTTTCCGGATGCGGATTACGTGATTACTGCCATGACTGACTTACTTAAAATCTTCTGAAATGACCAAAGCCGGAATTGTATTTCTACTCTTTTTAATCTCTTTTCAACTTGTGGCGCAAGAAACACCGGGCTATCCGCAATATCGCTCGCCGCTCGACATCCCCTTGTATCTTTCGGGAACCTTCGCCGAGCTGCGTTCTAATCATTTTCATTCCGGGATAGACATTCGGACACAGGGAGTTGAAGGAAAGCCTGTTTTTGCCATTGGCGATGGTTTTGTGAGCCGGATTGCTGTGTCACCATTTGGTTTTGGGAAAGCACTTTATATCAATCACCCCGAAGGATACACCTCTGTTTATGCGCATTTACAGCGCTTTAGCCCCGAGATTGAGGCCTGGGTCAAACAGCAGCAATATGCTGCGAAAAGCTATGGCGTAAATCTTTACCTTACTGCGGATCAGTTTGTTGTTAAGAAATCTGAACAAATTGGTAAATCAGGGAATAGTGGTTCTTCTGGCGGTCCGCATCTGCATTTCGAAATCCGTGATGCTGCCTCTCAGGAACCCTTAAACCCACTCTATTTCGGCTATCAGATCAAGGATTATATCCGCCCGGCTATCAATATGTTTGCTGTTTATCCCATCACAGATTTTACTGCAGATTCAGCCGCCGCTTTGTCGCTGGTTAATGGTGCTGCCAAGCCACTTTATCTGCCTGTTGAAGGCTGGGGCGAACAGCATCGCCTGCCACAGCATCAGCTGGTGTATGGCAACGGCAAATTGGCTTTTGGAATCTCCGTGATTGATCAGCACAATGATTCGCCAAATAAAAACGGGGTTTACAGCCTGAAGCTAAAACAGGATAACAGGGTGCTTTTTAAATATACCGCTGACCGGTTTTCTTTTTCCGAAACACGCTTTATCAACAGTTTTATCGATTACGGCTACTATGTTGAAAAGCAAAAGCGACTGATCCGCACCCAACTTGATCCATTAAATAAACTCGGGCTGTATGAAAGCGGCGAAGGCATGCTAACGCTCAAACCCGGCGATACAGTGCATATGGAGTTTGTGGTGGAAGATTTTCACCGCAATATTTCCAGGTTGCCTTTTGTTTTGGTTGGCCGAAATTGGCCGACAGAAAATCAGGTTTTGCCAAAGCCGGAGGAAGGTCTTTTGGTTGAGGCCGGATCGGCTTTTGAATTGGTGAAAGACGATTTTTTCCTGAAGATACCTTCAACAGCTTTTTATCGCGATGAGTATATTACACTGGGGCAAGATGTGGATACCAACTACCTTTCGATGGTTTACGCGATTGGAAAAGCGGTAATTCCGGTGCACAAGGCTTATCAGCTCGGTATCAGAATTCCTGAAAATACAATAGCTGCGAAAGTGTATATGGTGATTATTGATCGCAAAGGCAAAAAAACAGCCTTAACGAGCACCCTCAGGGATGGGTTTATTGAAGCCAGCCCCCGTGAAATGGGCAATTTTGCATTGCTTGCTGATACTGTAAGTCCGCAAGTGAGGCCGTTAAACTTCAAAAGCGGAAAACTTCTTGCAGGAATTAACAAGCTTAAAATTAGCATCAAAGACGATGAATCAGGGATTGACGATTATTCAGCAAGCCTTAACGGCGAATGGTTGTTGATGGCCTATGATGCAAAAAATGAGGTAATTATTTATGAAATCGACGAGCGCTTAAAAAAGGGCAACAACAACTTGATCGTCAACGTAAGGGATAAGGTTGGCAACAGCACCCTGCTGGAAGCCGTGTTGGTTTATTGATCAGGCTTTACCGGTTTTTTCTGCCTCAAACTGCGCCAGAAATTGCAACATAAACTGATGCCGGTTTTCGGCCAGCTTTTTGGCTTGGGCGGTGTTCATCTGATCTTTGAGCAGCAGCAGTTTCTCGTAAAAATGATTGATGGTAGCGGCCTTACTGTTTTGGTAAGAAGCACTGCTCTGATGCTGTGTCGAAGCTTGATCATCAGCATAGAACAGTCTTCCTTTGTAGCCGCCATAACTAAATGCACGTGCAATTCCTACTGCACCAATGGCATCAAGCCTGTCGGCATCCTGAACGATTTGAAATTCTATGGATTTTTCGGTCTGTGCTTCGAAACTATGCCTAAAAGACATCGTTTGAATAATTGTTTCAACTGCCTCGATACGTGTTTTACTTAAGCCATTCTTTTGCAAAAAAGCCTTGATTTCCACTAAGATTTCGTCTTCTCTGCCGGCATTGAATTTTGAGTCATTCAAATCGTGCAGCAGCACGGTAATCAATACCAGCGTCCGGTCGCAGGCAATGTTTTGGCAGAGCTGTAGCGCATTCTGAAAAACCCGCTCGATATGCAGCCAGTCGTGTCCGCTTTCTGAATTTTTGAGTCTTTCGATTACAAATTCACGGGTCTTATCTATCAGTGTTTCTTCCATTGTCAATTCGTATTATTTATAAATTCCATAATGGTTTCTGGCTGAAAATCCCGGGTTCCATCGATGTAAAGGGTACGGTTTGGCTCGGGACTTAAGCCATATTTTAAGTAACTCTCCCAAATATGTTGCACATACCAATCGGGCTCATGACCCCAGCGATTGTCGTATTCTTTGCGCTTGAGAAAGTTGGCATAATCAAGGTCAACAAAAAGCATCCGATCGAACAAGCTGAGCGTAAGGCTGTCGTAAAACACCATCAGGCCTTCGGCAATTACCAAATCGTTGTTGTGGCTTTCGGCGATAATGGCTTTTCTAAAAGCTGCGTGATCAATGCTATCCGGATGCTCCCAATTTATGCGATCGTTAATGCGGGGAATATTTTCAATCGGGAAAACATAATCATCCTGGCACAAAATCTGCGTTTTTTTTTGTGGAAACTGTTTTCTCAGCCATGCGGCCAATGTTGTTTTCCCTGCTCTGCTCACGCCGCCAATCCCAACAATCATCATGTTTTGTTGGTTATCGGTTTGCGGGTACAAATTGATAGGCCCCCAAGTCAGGGCTTTCGGTGCGCGAAACGCCATCCAGGTCAAAAGGAATTTCGAGGGCAAACTCGATCTTGCCTTTCCCAATTACCGGAGACAAACTATCGGGGCGGTAATCGAAGTTTTCATAATCCTTAAACAATGGATTTTCATTGGCGATGGAATTCACAAAACCCGGCCAGTCGGCAAGCTTTCGTTCGGTTTTTATCAGGCAGTTTTCAAAACGGTAGCTCGTATCGGCTCCGCTTACAAATTCATAGTTAAACTCTTCCTTGTTAGCGCCATATACGATACTATTTCCCATTTCAAACTGAAAGGGAACAGCGATGGGCAGCCCAAGTGAGTCCTGAAGAAAGTTATTGAAAAACAAGGCGGGGTTATTGCGTACGGAGTAAGTCCAGTTGTTGGCCAGTGTGGTATGCACAAAGCGGTAGTCGCCGCCGCCAACAAGGGCCATATTGTAGGCGCCGCTGTTGGCAATCACCAGATTGTTTGCCTCTATGGCATAAAGATTCGAGAAAAGTCCGATGCCTGTATGGTTTTCGATGATGGTGTTGTCAATTCTGAGGGCAGCTTCCGTGGGTTTAAAAAACGATTCGGCCTGGATGCCGATATAGCCATTACGGATGATGGCATGCGAAATCCTGTGATCTGCACCGGCCCTGGCTTCCATCAACCAGATACGGTCCCATTGCCCGGGCACGTTGCGGTAGTCGAGGCCTTCCTGACTTTCTAAACGGTCACCTCTGAAAAGTACAGGCGCTTCTGCCGTGCCATTCACGATAAGCTGGCCCTCGCTAAACGACCAAAGTCCCGATTTATCGTGAAAATACACCCGTGCCCCGGCTTCGATCTGCAAAGTGCCATAGCTGTTAATCAAAGCGTAACCATAAACCACATAAGGTTTTTCGGCAGTCCATATTGTTGTTTCCAAACTATCGGCCACAATCTTAAATGCCGGGAAACTGGTATTGATTTGTTGGTCAGCCAGGATATACACCGCATCCTGCCCCCAGGCTACCAGCTTAATGCTTTGCTGGTTGTTGTTGGTCTCGAAAAGCAAATCTTCTTCAACCACAAATGGATTATTCAGGTCGCGCGGGTCGATGGTGACGCGCACAAAGACAAACAGGCTGTCGTTGCCGGCAATTTCTATATCGTAAAGTTCTTCTCCCGAAAGCCCATCAATATTCATACGAAATGGCGATTGCGTGCCATTTGCAAGTCGGATAGAGCTGATGTTTAACCGCTCGTTGTTGCGATTGTATATCATCAGTTTTTGCGTAGCAGATCCGATACTGGAAAAAACGGTATCAAAGACAACGGAATCAGCCGAAAAAGTTAATTTCAGGGCATTATCAGTGCTGATCTCATCCTGTTTGCGGCAGGAGAAAGTGCTGAACAAAGCAATGAGCAGAACAAATAGAATCAGAGATGGAATAGGCTTCATGGGCTTGTTTACAGTGCATTAATATCGGGCGCAAAGATAGGTAGATTTAAGTTTCCTGTTTTGCGATTCTTTTGGCACTATAACGACTGATTTGTTACGAAATTGTCGGCGAGTGCTTGATTTTTCGGAGAGCCCCACGCTGGCGCGGATTTGCAATCCGTGCCGCAGAAAACCTAAATCTAAGATTTTTAATTGTTTGAAGAATATTGATTTTGAAATTAATTGAGTAAAATAATCATTAATTGATTAATTTTGATTCATGAGTCGAAAGTACAAATTCCATAATCCTGATGGCACTTACTTTGTCAGCTTTGCAGTGCAAGGGTGGGTAGACGTTTTCACGAGAAATCAGTACAAAGACATTCTTATTGAAAACCTGACTTATTGCATCCACCATATAGGGCTTGAGATTTTCGCATGGTGCATTATGACAAACCATGTCCATTTATTGGCCAGAGCAACCAGGCAAGAATCGTTTTCTGATATATTGAGGGACTTTAAAAAGTTTACCAGTAAGGCAGTAAAAAAGGCTATTCAAGAAAATGAGAAGGAAAGCAGAAAAGAGTGGTTGCTTGAACAATTTAAAACAGAGCAAGGATATCGTTTCTGGCGATCTGATAACAAACCAATTGAAGTATGGAGCAATAAAGTCATAAAAGAAAAGTTAAACTACATTCATTATAATCCGGTAGAAGAAGGGCTTGTTTTCAGGCCAGAAGACTATGTTTACAGCAGTACAGTTAATTATTCAGGGCAAAACGGTTTGCTTTAAATAACACTCTTGAGTTGAATGATATGTGGTTGTTTGAAAGTTGTTAGGCACGGATTACAAATCCGCGCCAGCTAGGGGAATAGCATGTTTTATGCGTGAATAATAAACCCATCCGTTTCATTTTGTAGAAACCTTAATCCATCAAAAAAAACCGTTGAAACGGTTTGTGTTTCAGGCAATCCATTTATAGCCAACGGATAAATATGTGGGCTATGGATTGTTTGTGCTGGGGTTCGATTCGTAATCGATGTCCTCGCTATCGCAAAATACCCTGGCACCGATTTGCAAACCTCCGGAGGAAGGCTCCTACACTGCCTGTGGTGAGTTTATGCTTTCCTGTCCACCATTTTTGCAAGCTGTTTTGTGATCCTCATCCATCGCAGGCGATGAGCTGATTTCCGTGAAGTATAACCGGCGATCAGATAAACCGGGGCAGCCTTTCGTATGCCGTTTTTGCGTTTCGTAAAAGACGAAGAGCCGTCCTATGCAGCAGCAATACAATTGGTACGACTGATAGAACAGTTCGTATAAGCCGATTGATGTTTCACACCCATTTAGGTCGATTTCCCCTGAGCTAATCTGTCAGCGTAAAGTTGTCAACAGCCATTTTGGAAGAAAAATGTGCATTAATTTGAGGCTTAACTGAGAGAAAATTCACGTTTTTTAGCCTAACATCAAAAAACTTTTCAACAATATACATAATGCTGATAATTAATACACTATAACAGGCTGATGCAGGTAAATGTTGATAAAGTCGATGCAAAAACACCCAAAAAGTGTCACATAACTTGTATTAGTAGAGGGACTTCAGTAATGCGCCTGTGCTAGTCGATCATTGCCAAATAGGATTCCCTCCAAGGATGAATAGATGTTAAACTAATAAATTAAGAAAAATGAAAACTGTTTCTGAACGTTCAGCCGGAATACTAGTGTCATGTCAACTTTCAATTGACGTTTTATTTGTTTTTTGTATCTTTGGCAAAAAACCATATGAGATACAAAGTAACATTAACATTAGAAGAACGAAACGAGCTTCTTGAAATAACAAAGAAAGGTAAGCGTAGTG
>JAHJTC010000023.1 GCA_018830105.1 Bacteroidota bacterium | reverse complement strand
GTTGATAAAGCTGTCCATTTCGAATTTGTAAAAAGAAGTATTCATACGGTTGATAGCATTGACTTCTTAGGAACTATCAATAAATCCCGCATGGATTTTATTACCTTGTTTCATCAGGATAGGGAATATGGTTTAAAAACTCAAGTGTTCATTTTAGATGCCATGCCAACGATAGCGAGTGTAAAAGTGATTTTTAATGAATGCATAGAATACCTCCATATTGCAAAACTAAATGGTAAATGGAAAATTGTAAATAACTTATTTAGTGGAAATCCTGATTATGAGAAAAAACAGTAAAGCAATTTAAGCTTTTTAGCTCAGTTGGATAAATAAAAAAAAACTTGTGATATAATGAGTCATAAATAAGCCGCTAAAAAATATGAATGCAAAACAACTACTCAATATTTTTTGGAAGTATACAAAAAAAGAGTTTTTTTTCCGTTTTGATGCTAACGAAATTTATAGATTATGACTAAATTAAAAATAATTGTTTTATTCATTTTGTTTCTAGGTTTTCAGAATACAGGTACAACCCAGTCACAAAGAGGTTTTAGGTCCACTGACGAAATTATGCATCAGGTACCGGATTCATTGACATACAGTACTGATGATCTTGCAAATTATATCAATTCAAATTTTTTCACTCAGCGTGAAAAAGCCAGGGCAGTTTTTTGTTGGGTCGCTGAAAATATTTCATATGATTATAATAATTTGTTTTCATTGAATGAGAATCAAGATTCTGACAAAGAGACGAATGAAATTCTTAATACCAGAAAAGGAGTTTGTCGGGATTACTCAAATTTATTTGCAGATATTTGTGGTAAAGTTGGAATAAAAGTATATATAGTAGGTGGATATACAAAGAAGGGCAAAAGGGTAATTCAGAATCCACATGCATGGTGTGCTATTTTAGTTGATTCAATTTGGTATTTAACGGATCCAACCTGGGGTGCAGGTTACATCCAAGACACGCTGTTTGTTAAAAAACTCAACAATAAATACTTTAAAGTAGCCCCTGATAAGTTTATAAATTCTCACATTCCTTTTGACCCCCTTTGGCAACTTTTAAATTATCCGATTACTAAACAGGAATTTACTGATAGAAAACCAGGTTCAAAAAATAAAAAATATTTCAATTTCATCGACACTATGCTTATTTATGACAAGCAATCAAAAATTGAACGACTGTTATCATCCAGTAAGAGAATTGAATCAAATGGGATTTGCAACTATTTAGATTATGACAATCTCTATCATATAAAATTCAATATTAAAAGTTATTACCAAAAAATAACTGAAGAACAGTACAGTAATGCATTAAATTACTATAATGAAGGGATATTTTTAATTAATGAATACACTGAATATAAGAATAGAAATTATTTACCTTATAAAAAAGATGAAGAGATTAAGCAAATACTGGATAATATTTCTGATACTTTAAATTTGTCTCTTATTCAATTAGAAAAGATTGAAAATGTTCCTCCAACTTTAGAAAAAAATAAAAAACAACTGGAAAGGCTTGTTCAACAGGCACTGGCTGATTTAGCCTATCAGAAAGTGAATTTGGATAAATATCTTAAAACTTGTAAAAAGTACAGGGAAACATTAATTAATTCTGATGAGAAGTAGCATATTAATTAAAATTCAGGCATCTTTAACTTTGGTTAGCGGGGATAATGAAACGCGGCGCAAACCCGCACGTAACAAAACCGTGTACCGTTAGCGGCAAGTTTCGTTCAACCTTGATTTTACTCAAAATTTAAAACATATGAAAACAACAACCATTTTACTCGCCCTCCTGATTTCAGCAACAGCTTTACTTGCGCAGAACAATCATCAGAAGTATGATGATCTTGTCAGAACAGCAGACTCACTTTATCAGGTAAAAGACTTTAAAAATTCTGCTTTTACATTTTCCAGGGCGTTTAAGGCAAATGACTGGAATGCCACATCTAATGAGCATTATAATGCTGCTTGTTCCTGGGCTTTGACAAACGTTCCTGACAGCGCCTTTTATCATTTAAATTATGTTGCCACCAAAATGAATTACACGGATTTTGGGCATATCAAGGGCGATCCTGATTTAAAATCTCTTCATGGTGATAAAAGATGGGAACCCCTTATTGAAATCGTTAAAGCAAATAAAGACATCGCCTATTCCAATATAGACTTCATAATTGTAAATGGATTCAAGGTTGAAGTATTTACCTCAGGAATGGAAAACAATCAGGCAGATAAACCGGTTGTTGTTTTTGAAAATGGCATGGCAAGTGGTTTTGGGAGCTGGGAAACGGTAGCGACAGAAATTTCCAAAACCAATGCTGTGTTTCGGTACAACCGCCCAAGAATAGGAGAATCAGAAAACGACTCTCTCCCGCCAACAATTGAACACATTGTGAGTAATTTAAGAGAAATGCTTTTGCAAAAAGGATTAAAACCGCCGTATTTATTGGTCTCTCATTCATTTGGCGGAGCATACATGCGAAGTTATGTCTCCATGTATCCTGAAGAAATCGCAGGTCTTGTTTTTGTTGATCCCGTTGATTTTACGAAGAAAATAGGATTTGGCGATCTGCCTTACCTCGAAATCGGATTATCGCAGCATCAGGTAGATTCGATGTTTGGGGAAACGTATGACAAATTTATTGAACAGCTTTATGAGGAAATGCCGGAATTTTATGTACAAGAAGTGAAAATTTCGAGGGCACTAAATGCAACAGGTTTTGAAGAATGTGTGCGCAATCCTTTACCCGACGTACCCGTGCATTTTATCATGGCGGGTGGATATCCTGAAAGTGACGACAGAGGAGAAACACCATTTGATAAAAAGAAATTGTTTCGAATTAACAACAACTTAAAAATGAAACGCTGGACCGCATTGCTGGATCCGCTGAAATATGGAAAGTTCTTTTATAGTTCATCTTCCGGACATCTTGTTCAGCTTGATGATCCGAAATTGGTGATTTCGAGTATTCAATTGGCTTTGACCGACTATAATAAAGGAACGATTGGAAATAATGCCTCGGGCAGCACGATAATCCCGAATGAAAAATTAATACCAGGCTCATGGATCGGAGCAATTAAAATGGGAGATGAAAATCCTGATTTGGTTTTCAATCTTTTTGAAGACAGTACAGGAGCACCTGCCGGAAACCTGAGTGTTCCTGCTAAAGGAGTTAAAGAACTCCCTTTAAGCAGTGTAACTATAGAAGGGCGTACAGTTACTTTAGCAATTGAAGCTGCACAAGCCAGGTTTACCGGAGTGCTGGACAGCTATGGTTCTTCTCTTGAGGGAAATTGGCAAGAGGGTGAAAACAGCTATCAACTTACCCTGAAACCTTTAACTGAAAAGATCGATGACGCTACGCAAAAACAGAAAAATAATTCATCCCTCAGTTTGGCCTTAACAACTGCCCATTTTGAGTTCTACTCCAAAGAAAAAGACAGCGGAGTTCTAGAGGATTTGGCAAAAGAATTGGAAAAGAATTATGCTGAAATCACCGGGCATATGCGTACCGAATTTAAAGAGAAAATCAGGGTTTATATCTATCCCGATCTGTCGGCATTTCATAAGGCTGTAAACTATCCGGAGGCACCGGACTGGGTGGTGGGAGCAGCTGGTAAGAATGAGTTAAAAATGGTTTCTCCCCTTAATCCGGGTAGCGCACACTCATATGAATCTTTGATGCAGGCTATTGTGCATGAATTTGCTCATACCGTTGTTTTAAACATCCGCGAACATGGTGCAGTAGGTCTTCCCAACTGGCTGAACGAAGGTTACGCCTATTACGAAGCAGATCAACTTACCCCTTCCCAAAGGCGGGCATTACAGTCCCGTATATCGCAGAAGACGATTCCCGAGTGGGATGAAATAAGGGAGGCAAGCACAAGCCAATTTGGTGAAATGGGTGGATATGAAATATCGGCAACAATAATTGAGTTTCTGGTTCAATCTTATGGATTTGATAAACTGAGGCAATTCATCATTACGCCTGGAAGTGTGGAAAAAATTTATGGAATGTCGGAAGTAATGCTGGAAAAATTGTGGATGGATTATATGATAAAAAATAAGAATGCCAAAGAATATGATAAAATCTAAAAAAATGTCAATACTGATAGTAGGCGCCAGTGGTGCAACAGGAATGCGATTGGTTGAGGAGTTGCTCAACCGCGGACATGATGTAAAGGCGATTGTGCGTTCACCCGATAGATTTCCTGACCACCTGAGAAATCATGTAGCTTTGGATCTTATCACTGCAAGTGTTTTGAAATTATCCGATACAGAGCTGAAACAACATGTTGCTGGCTGTGACGCAATCGCCTCCTGTCTGGGCCACAACCTGACCTTTAAGGGACTTTTTGGCAAACCTCGCCGTTTGGTAACGGAAGCAACACAACGTTTATGTATGGCCGTCAAAGCCAATAAATCTGCGGCACCAATTAAATATGTGTTGATGAATACGGTTGCCAACCGCAATCGCGATCTCGAGGAACCCATTCCTTTTGCCCAAAAAATTATGATTGCATTACTTCGGCTGTTCCTTCCTCCACACTCCGACAATGAGCAGGCAGCAGAATACCTGAGAACCGTGATTGGTCAAAACGACAAAGCCATCGGGTGGGCTGCAGTCCGGCCTTCATCTTTAATTGATGAGGATAAAGCTTCTGAAATTGAAGTGTATCCATCTCCAACGAGAAGTATTGTAAATGATGGTAAAATCAGTCGGATCAACGTGGGACACTTTATGGCAGATCTTATCACGAATGATGAACTGTGGCAACAATGGAAGGGACAAATGCCGGTAATCTATAATAAAGGAACAGCTTATAAGTAATTGCATAGAATGTGATAAAGGAATTTTCATTCATCGTATTCTTTTTTATTTGCTTCGGTCTTGTTGGAAATTTTGATGCAAAATAATAAATAGCAAATGGACAGTTTTGAAAATAACAGGCAGAGTTGGAACGAATTAACAACTTTACATATCGATTCTGATTTTTATGATGTTGCCGGTTTCAGGAAAGGAAAATCTTCACTAAAACATATAGAAATTGAAGAATTAGGTGAAATTGGTGGAAAGAGCCTTCTTCACCTGCAGTGTCATTTTGGATTGGATACTTTATCGTTGGCACGACAGGGAGCAAAGGTGGTGGGTGTTGACATTTCTGATACTTCCATACAAAAAGCCACGGAACTGGCCAGAGAGTTAAAAACACCGGCAAAATTTATTCGGTCAAATGTGTATGATATTGAAAATGTTTTAGATGACAATTTTGACATTGTTTACACCTCCTATGGAGCCATTAACTGGTTGAATGACCTTGATGCGTGGGCAAAGATCATCAATCGCTATCTGAAACCGAACGGCATTTTTTATATGGTGGAGTTTCATCCGTTTATTTACACATTAAACCAAAACGCTCAAATTGCGGATAGTTATTTTAAGTCAAAACCACTTGAGTCAGTTGTTGAGCATTCGTATACCGACAAATCCAGGGTTTCAAAAAAGAACCTAAAACATCTTGAATGGCATCACAGCTTGAGTGAAGTTGTAAATAGTTTAATCGCTAACGGACTGACAATTGAGTTCTTGAATGAATTTCCCTACCAGGTATACAATTGTTTTCCCAATTTAAAAGAAGCCGAAAGCGGAAAGTGGGTCTCTGAAAAATATGGAGATAAGATTCCCCATATGTTTTCAATAAAAGCAAAGAAGGTTGGGAGCGATAGTTTGTAAAACTAAAAATTGAATTCCCGCCACTTTAGTGTGCATCAATCTCATCCAGCATTTTTGTAATTTCTCCATTCTCAGGGTTTAATTGCCTGGCTTTTAATAAGGCCTGTTTCGATAAAGCCAGTTCTCCATTTTCCTTGTATGCGAAGCCCAGGTCGAAATTGGCCTTCCACGAATCGGGGTGATGTGTTGTATTGAAGGTTAACAGTTGAATAGCAGTGCTAATATCGGTATCAATAAACATCTTCCCCAGCATATTGATCTCGTTTTCTTTTGTTTTAAAAGTCTCCTGATTCTGGTTTAGGAAAATCATGGCCGTATCCATGCCGTTTGCCAGTATTGAATTACAAAGTTGCATAACAAGTATGTTATCAATGGTTTTCGGTTGTATGTAGTCGTTGGTTTGAAAATTCAATTTCGCCCTTGATGAAGCACTGGCTTGTAAATATTCATCGAAAAAAAGCAAAGCAACGCTGCAAATGGAATCATAGCTGTCGCAGAACTGATTTATTGATTCCTGAGAAGAACAGGTGTTAAAGAAATTCCAGAAGGAGACAAAGCCGTTATGATCAAGGTAGGGCATACGAATGAGGTATTTATCTTCTGAAACTATGGAATTGTAATAGGGATAAATCGAGAAGTTTTCAAAGTTATTGACCAAGAGGCAATGGGGAACAATTGTTTTTTCTATATCAAAGTCATCCATTTTAAAAAGCGTCATATAGTATCCATATTCCTGGCTTCCATCCATACTGAACACCGCATTTACCTTTTGGTGCTTCATTTGAAAAATGGCATTCGCCGGCCCGCCACTGCTAAAGTCCATCAATCCCAGTCTGCTGTACTCAATTTTCAGGCTATCCTCAAAATAGGCGAGCAGATATTCCATATCCTTTACCTGTGCCAAGATGCTTTGTTCGTGATTTTCCCTTTTTATTGAATTTTCGCCGGCCGAACCAACCGAAAGTACCAGATACCCATGACTTGCCAGATACTCACATAGTACATGGTTTTGTACAGACGACTTGCTGTTGGAAGGAGCGTAAATAATCAACGGAAATTGCTGTTTTGATTTTGCTACTGGAATTCCGTATTTCGCAATTACAGGACAATCCAGGATCTGTTGCGTGGTAATGTTCGTATCCAGACCGAATATTTGTTTGGCAAATCCTGCATACGCATCTACAAAATTAAAGCTGTGCTCATCAACCTCCGAAGCAGGTTTGCTAAAATCTTCACGAATGGCAATCAGGTCGATGTAATCCCTGAAATAAAGACTTTCCTTTTTTGTACTCCCATCGGCGGGATACCAGAAATGGATTAACAATGGCCTTGCCATGGTGTCGTTATTCACAATGTACTTTCTGGAAGTATCATTGGTTTTATAATCTTTAAAGCCTACATCGTAGTGTCCTTTTTCTAAATCCTGGGCATAACAAAAACCGGTTGATGCAAGGAAAAGGAAAGTGATCAGATAGTTTATTTTCATAATGGTGTTGTTTTTAGTAATCTTTAAATTAATTTGTTGATCGCGTCTCGAATCTTTTTATCCGTGCTGCCTTTCCCATACCCCTTTATCACTTCACGAATTACCCTGTTTTTATCAAGGATGAAAAACCGCGGCACCGCTTGTATCTGATAACTGCTACTTACCTGATTACTTGATCTAATGAATGTATAGTTGATGTTATTTTTTTCCTGATATTTTGAAAGAGCATTCCAGGATTTACTCCAGCATTCAATGCTGACTAACTTAAAATCCTTGCTATCATATTCCGTGTCCAATTGATTCAGGAAAGGAATGGAAGCTAAACAGGCACCGCAGCTCACCCCGGTGAATTGAATCAGTATCACTTTACTTTTCAGATTCTCCAGGGAAATTATGTTGTTATCGTTATCACTTAACACCCAATTAGGGGCTGTTTTTCCAACAAAATCAGTTGTTATTACTTCTTTATATTCTTTACTATATTGGATTGAAAAGTCGGATGGAAAATAGTCTGATGCCTTAAAATCCCCAATACTGATATGATTTAATTTTACATCTTTAATTGTAATGACACTTATATCGTGCGGCATTTCTCTTTTGAAACGGTAAGGAAGGCCATTGGTTTTATCAATCCATATTTGATATCTGGAGACCTCTCCTTTGCTTGAGCCGTATATGTTAGGGAAATAAATAATGCGATTGCCAATAACTTCAGCAATGGTATCGTAAATCGAAAAACTATACTGAATTGAATTCCCCATATCATTTGATTCGATCAGAATGCTGTCATTTGTTTCAAAAGCATATTGAAGCAGTGTTTTGATTTTTGTGAAGAATGGCCCATTAATATACCTTAATGATGATTTCCCGGATTTTAAACTATCAATAACAATGGTTTTTTCGTCCGGAACAACAGTAGCCTTCATATTTCCATCATAGCAAAAATCAGGCATCGTTGTATCTCCATTCTGGAACCACACAAAACTCGCCCCCTGGAAGGTGTCGGCCCTATTGACATACTCCTTATAATATCTTACCGAAGTAAATGCGGGAACAGTATCGCCGGGAGCAAATGGAGTCATAGTTGCAAAATATGTTGCAGAATTTATTTGGTCAAGATGATGTAGCACTTCTATCAAATAATCATTTTCATCCTGTTGAACGTTGTTGCAACTATTTAGTAATATAAAGGAGATGGATAGTGCTAAAATTGAGATGAAAAACAGGTGTGCTTTTTTCATGGTTTTTTGTTGTTTATTTTTTTTAAGATTCATTTAATTTATTTTCTCACTTATTGATTCTTTGCTTTTGTTAGCTGATTATTATTTTCTTTATCAAAATAAATTCCCCAATATATTATCAAAAACATTCATTATACTATGTGCAATTATTCCGGGAAATAGTGAACCTGTCTTAATTCTCAACCAACTTAAACCAAGCCCTGCAGAAAATGTCGTAAGAAATGCGTTTAATCCATCTACAAAACTTTCCACATGCAATAAATGAGCAATTCCAAAAAGCATAGCAAGAATAACTATAATTAGCCACATTTTAGCGTTTGAAAAACAGGATTGCTTAGCATAGTGCAATAAGAAACCAAGTACTGCACCTCTTAAACCAATTTCTTCTGCAATACTTGGCATTGTTAGCTCAAATAGGTAATATTCAAGCCCGCGGTTGAAATTTGGATCGTCTGATAAAATTTGATTCGTAAAAGTCCATAAGGCAATTGCAACACCAATAATAATGGTGTATTTCAACCAGTTTTTATGTTGGGGTTTTTCTAATGCCAACAATTGTCTTGGGGCTTTAAAAAACAAGGCTAACAGAAGTATTGCCGCAACACTTACAATGTCCTGCCCCCATCCCATCTCCAAATTTAATTTCAATATTTTCTGTATCTCCGAGCCTAGAATAAGCCCACAGAAGAAAACAATGAAAAA
Organism: Bacteroidota bacterium; assembly: GCA_018830105.1. Taxonomy (GTDB): domain Bacteria; phylum Bacteroidota; class Bacteroidia; order Bacteroidales; family F082; genus UBA5536. The sequence continues at coordinate 159,687 of JAHJTC010000023.1, read as the reverse complement.
TATAATTGCAAAAAACAGGGGGTTCTTTCTTTCCTCTGTTAATGATGTAATGCCAATGTAATTTTTAATGTCCATATTGGAGATTTGGTTTGTTAATCTAATGTTTGTTAAGAAATATAATTTATTCAAGTTAAGGATTTTGACATACAATAAATTAGATTCTAGACTTACTATTTCACGCTCGTTTTTAATTCATTACATACTTCAGTTGAAAACCCAAAAGAAATCTTGCGTTTCAGTACGCCGCATAAAAAAGAAGTATTTGCCATCCGGCGAAACCATTGCTGCAGTTGATAAAAACTGCATCGTGAAATGCAAAAATGTTTGCATATTAACTTGTCCTTTAAGTCGTGTCATCGCTCATCCATTAATGAGTAGTTTCATTCGTATTACTCGATTATAATTCGTTTGGTAATAGTTCTTTTATCGGTTTCTATTTTAAGTAAAAACACCCCTTTTCTCAAATCTGAAACATCAATTCGATTCGACGCCAGTCTGCCTTCTTTAATAGCTTTGCCTTCGATGGTCAAAATTTGAAAACCTTTAAATTTAGCGTTGCCGACTCTTTCGTAAATTTGGATGTAGTTCTTTGCCGGATTTGGAAAAACGATAAGCTCATTCGTATTCGTATTTTGGGCAGTTCCCGATGGTTCTTCAAAAGCTCCTTCATAAACTTCATTATACCCAATCCAATCACCAGGCCCGTCTGCGCCGCCAATAATGTAGATTTTGTCGTTTAAAGTAGCTGAGCCCATGGCAACGTTTTTCAATGGCAAAGAATCACCCTGGCTCCATGAGTTCGAAACAAGATCAAAAATATCAACATCAGTTACAGCCCCATCACCTGAAATCCCGCCGGTTATTATTATCGAATGATTGATTAAACCTATTCCGGGATTAAACCTTACTGTAGGTAGCGAAATTGAAGTATCCCAGGTGTTGGTAGCCGGATCATACACTTCTACTGTTGCTGTTTGTACCCAGGCATTATTTCCATTCTGTGTGTCTCCTCCAAAAATGTAGATTTTATCGTTGTAAACCACTGTCGCATAATTGTGTTTTGGTACAGGAATAGGTGCCATCTCTTCCCAGGTATCCGTTAGTGGGTCATAAACTTCGTTCTTTGAAGAAACTTCCGTCCAGCCTTTCAATAATCCACCGATAATATATATTTTCCCGTTTACAACGGCGGCTTTTATGTGTTGCCGGGCTGTGGGCATAGGCGAAAGTGTTTGCCAGGTTTCCGTTGTTGGGTCATACATTTCATTTTTATCAAGAAAATAATCACCCCCTATGGCATAAATCTTTCCCTCAACTGTGGCAGCAGCAAAATTATAGCGCGCCGTTGGCATGTGTGGTTTTTCCACCCACTCATCCATATCTGTATTATACTCGAAGAGTCGGTTCGATGCAATAAAATTACCCGATCCGATATCTTTCTGCCCGCCGATAAAGTAGATTTTTTCCTGACAAGTTACTGCCGATCCGCTATAAATATTGAGTGGGAGTTCTGCTTTGGGACTCCATACTATTTCCTGAGAAAATGAACTTGTTGTTATTATTCCCAAAATTATTGCAGTAAAAACGAATTTAATTTTCATAATACATTTTCTTATTCAATTACCCACTTTAAATATTCATCCAGGATTTCTGAGAAATTTTCTGCAAATGAATGCCCCAGGCCTTCTGTTACTGTTATCCTGGTTTGCCCACCCAGACTGTCAATTTTACTCATAAAGCTTTTTTGATTTTCCAGAGCGAAATCATTTTCACCGGTAATAATCCCGATTTTTTTGTTTGTTACAACAAAATGTCTGATCATTTCATCTGTAATATCCTGGGGTGGTACCGGGCAGTTCAATACCAATCCTGAAACCGGGAAATAATTATTCAGCGTGAAATCCATTGCTTTTTTTCCTCCGGCCGACATGCCGGCAAAAATGATTCTGGCCTCATCAACAGGATAATCATTTAAGACGTGGTTGTAGATTTCCGTGAACTCCCTTTTAATTTTTTCATCTTTTGATACCCATTTAAAATCCGTGGGAGAACTCGGGATGTATGATTGCAGGAATACAGTTATGAATTCCTTATTCATTATTGGAGCATTCCAAGATGTTTTTGATTTTTCAATATTTCTATTGTTGCCATGAAAAACAAAAAGTATTGGGTACATCTTTTTATTATCATATTCTGTTGGTAAAACTATTTCATGCTTTAAATGCATGGTATCTAAGCTGTTTTTTTCTATTTGGGCCAGTGCATCAAAATCAGCATTATCTTTATAATAATCTTGATAATAGGGGTTATTTAAATCATACATATATCCCTTATCCATGCCTGTTCTCCAAATTTCAATTGCTTTTGATAAATTATTGGTTCTTGTATAGATATAGCCAAGTAGTTCTGTTGTTCTGGCAAATTCATCCGGAAATTTTTTATAGGCATATTCCATAATAATGATCGCAGAATCGGTATTGTTGTTCCGGAAAGCACGTATTGCCGAGGTTTCTAATTCTTCATACGTCAGGCTTGTATCAATCTGCCCGAAACAGTTTGTCATTAGAGTAATAATGAGAAACTGTAATAAGATTGCTTTTTTTGTCATGGTAAAATTGTTAATACTTACTTAATGTCATTTTATTTTGAATCATAGATCTCTCACAAAAGAATCACTTTATTCCCGATATTATATTTGCTGATTGAGACAGGAACAATAGCATTTTGCGACAAATACATTGTGGTTTTATCATTTTCAATGAGTTTATACCTTTTGGATTCAAGTGCCGTGCCGAAAACCATACACATCTGATTACTTGATGTATATAAATTCCCGGAAAGGTTAAATCAGAAAAATGTGTAAATAAAATTTACTTTGGTAGTACGATTTGATACAAGAGCTACAATGGAATTTAATACACCGTGATTTACCTATTTCTGCTGAGGCAGGTGCTCGCAATTTAACACGATGCTGAAAGTGGTTTGCTGATCTTTTCCTGAGGACAGCATGATATCTCCTCCCATTTGTAAAATAATTTGTTTACTCAGGCTGAGGCCAATGCCCGAACCATTTTCTTTGGTGGTGAAAAACGGAACAAAAATCTGCTCTCTAATCTCGGGAGGAATTTGGGGCCCATTGTTCGTAATGTCAATCTTTACGGAGCTGTCATTTTTTATAAGCCTGATGCCAATTTGTGGGTTTAGCGTTTTTTCAATGATCAGCACTTCCACTGCATTTTTCAGCAGGTTTAGTATTACCTGCGAAAGAAGTTTCTCATCAGTAGAACAGCTAATATTTTCGGGTATTGATTTTTGGATGGTAATGGTTTCAAATTCAGGATATGCGCTTGCTGCGATTAAATTACTCTCAATTAAAGAGGCCAGATTTACTTCTTTATAATGTGGTTCGGGAAGCTTTGTGAATTTTCTGTAATTTTCCACAAAATTTATCAATCCAAGGCCCCGCTCCTCAATTACTTTCAAACCTTTTACAGTATTTGCTATGGTTGTTGAATCCACATCCTGCGTGTTAATGGTTTTATTATTGGTGATAAAATAGCCCGAAATCACTTTAGATAAGGTGGTGATGGGTGTAATGTTATTCATGATTTCGTGGGAAAGCGTCCGTGCCAGTTTGATCCAGGAATCAATCTCACGATGATCCAGCTCTTTGGTAATATCACTAACGGCAACCAGTTTTATTTTTTCTGTACTTGTTTGTATCTCGGAGAGTTTAAACAAAAGCTTTTGACCGGATGAATTCTCGAAAATGGTTCCTTCCCGCTTATTATTCTTGGAAGTCTCTAAAATATACCCAGGCAATTTTTTATCAATCACATCCAATGAATTTATATGACGATACTCGTTTAAGCCGGTGAGTTTTATTGCCGCAGGATTGATGTTTATAATGCGGCCTTTACTGTTTACCGAAAAAAGCCCGGTGGCCGATTGATCAATCACAGAACGGAAATATTGTTCCTGTGTGCTGATATCTACCTTTATTTGCCTGAAAAGCTGGTTTAGCCTTTCTATTCCTGAATAAACATCGTCGATGGCTTTATTATTTGTTTTAGCCGGGGTTTTTAAGGTGGTGTCATCATTTTCGATGCCCAGGAGGAAAGAAGCAATCCAACGGTTTAATCCATTAAAATACCGGATAATATTGATCACGGCACCGATCAATAATACCAAAATCACTATGCTGTAAATCAGGAATTGCCTTTCAAAAAACAGATAAGTCCCAGCCGCCGAAAGCAAAATAATGATTGCTATTCGTAAAATGATTGAGCCATAAAAGTGTTTGTACGTCATTATTGAACGTATTAACTAATCATCCAGTTTTTTCAATTTCTTATAAAGTGTTGGGCGTGTAATCCCCAGCTTTTTTGCCACGGCACTCATATTCCCCTTCTCTTTTTCAATACTCGCTAATATCATTTCCAATTCCATTTCTTCGATGGTCATATTTTGAAAGTCCATTTTTTGAATTGATTCTGCGCTACTTAAGCTAAAACTGTTTTCCGTAAGAACATTTGTGTCCGCCAGAATTACGGCTTTTTCCATGCAGTGCTGCAATTCTCTTACGTTTCCCGGCCAGCTATATTTTAGCAGTTTATTGCCTGCTTTCTGACTAATTTTTATCTCGGGTTTATTGTATTTTGTCCTGTACTTGTAGAGGTAAAATTCAGCCAGAAGCAGCACGTCATTTCCACGTTCCCTCAATGGAGGCAGCTCAAGGGTGATGGTATTGATGCGGTAAAACAAATCCTCCCGAAAAAGTCCTTGTTTTATCATTTCGCTTAAGTCTCTGTTGGTTGCCGAAATCAACCTGATATCGATCGGCACAGGGGTATTACTTCCCAGTTTAACAATGGTCCTGTTTTGCAGGGCAGTGAGTATTTTTGCCTGAAGGGGCAGGGGCAGGTTCCCGATTTCATCCAGAAAAAGTGTGCCTTTACTGGCCATTTCAAATTTACCGGTTCGATCTTCCCTGGCATCCGTAAATGACCCCTTTGTATGGCCAAAAAGCTCGCTTTCAAATAAAGATTCACTCTGGGCACCCATATCTACGCTGAGCATGATCTCATGCTTTCTTGTGGAGTGCCTGTGAATTTCGCGGGCAATCAGTTCTTTCCCGGTTCCATTTTCGCCGGTGATAAAAATATTGGCGTCGGTAGCTGCCACTTTTTTTACCATCTCCATCACATCTTTCATGGGTTGCGACTGCCCGACAATGGATTGAAATGCCGGATTGAGTTCCCTTTTTAGCAGCGCAGAGGAAGTAACGAGCTTTGCATTTTCAATTTTTAGCTTTCTTTGCTTGAGTGAAGCGTGTAAAGTACTTATCAGTTTATTGTTGTCCCACGGCTTTAGTATAAAATCAAATGCCCCTTCTTTCACAGCTTTTACTGCAAGAGCCACATCTCCGTAAGCGGTAATCATCACGACACTAATGGCAGGATCAAATTTTTGTATCTGATGCAACCAGTAAATCCCCTCGTTGCCGGTATTTATTCCTGCCTTAAAATTCATATCGAGCAGCACCACATCTACTTGATGCTGTTGAATTGTCGTTATCAGGCTGTTTGGATTACGGAGGGTGAACACATCGACGAACTCGGTTTGGAGCAGCATCTCCAAAGCAGTCAAAACGCTTCTATTGTCGTCAACAATTAGAATTTTTCCTTTCATCTGATATGATTAAGCGCAGGCATGTTGCACATGATTAAATTCTGAAATTCAATTTAGCGAAGTTAAATGTTTGTAAACGATTTGAACACACACTGTAAGAGAAATTTACACTTTTTCTGTGAACCCTTTCCCAATTTAACTTTATATATCTGATAATAAGGCTTGTGCAAATTACGGCACCCGTATTGAAGATTAGCAACAGCTATGTAACAACAATAAAAAAACTTTCAACAAAAACTTAAATGAGATGATAAAAACAGAAAAATTAACAAAAGCCTTTACCACTGAAGAGGTAGAAACACTTGCCCTCAGTGATGTAGACATTCATGTAAAAAAAGGTGAATTTGTGGCCGTGATGGGACCTTCAGGTTGCGGGAAATCAACCTTGCTCAATATCGTTGGTTTGCTGGATAATCCTACAGAAGGAACCTATGGTTTTAATGGAACGGATATCACCCATTTAAAAGAAAAGGACCGCACGCAGTTCCGAAAGGGGAACATTGGTTTTATTTTTCAAAGCTTTAATTTGATTGATGAACTGAATGTTTTTGACAATGTGGAGCTTCCTTTGATTTACCTGAAAATGAAAGCTTCTGAGCGCCGTAAAAAGGTTGAAGATGTGCTTAAACGCATGAAGATCGGCCACCGGGCAAAACATTACCCTCAGCAACTTTCGGGTGGACAGCAACAGCGTGTAGCTATTGCACGGGCTGTAATAGCCAATCCCCGGCTTATCCTTGCCGATGAACCTACCGGTAATCTCGATTCAAAAAATGGGGTTGAAGTGATGAACCTCCTCTCTGAACTCAACCAGGAAGGCGCCACCATAATCATGGTTACACACAGCGACCGCGATGCGGGTTATGCGCACAGGGTAATTAATTTGTTCGATGGCCAGGTGATCATGGAGCAATCAAATTAATTCAACCAGGGATTTACAGTTTTTAAACTCAAAAATCAGAACTCATGTTCAGAAATTATTTCAAAATCGCTATTGCCAATCTTACCAAGAACAAAGCGTATTCGATCATCAGCATTTCAAGCCTGACCATAGGACTGGCTGTTTGTATTTTGCTGCTATTGTACGTGTCGCACGAATTGAGCTTCGACCGATACCACGAAAAAGCAGATAATATTTATCGCTTATGTCAGGAAGACCACCCCTTTCAGGCCCCTGCAACAGCCAGACTATTAGCCGATAATTTACCGGAAATAAAAACCTATGCCCGGATTTTACCCAGGGATGAAATACTTTTCCAGTATGAAGATGATCGATATAAAGAGGATCATGTGGCCTGGGTGGATGCTGAGATTTTTGAAATCTTCTCGTTTAAATTTAAACAAGGGAGTCCCGAAAATTCATTACAGCAACCCGGAACGGCTGTAATTAATGAAACGATTGCCCGCAAATATTTTGGCAATGATAATCCGGTTGGCAAATTATTGAAGGTTAAAAATGAATATGACTATGTAATTACCGGCGTGATTGAAGACATGCCCGAAAACTCCCACTATATATCTAATATTTTTATGACCCTCGAAGATGGAGATAAAATGTTTGGTGATGATTGGATGAACGAATGGGGATGGGAAAATTTTCATGTTTATTTCGAGATGCAAAATGAGTTTTCAAAACCGGAGCTCGAAAGAAAAATCAGTGAGGTAATGGCTACTGTGCTAAATAGCAATCCTGATGATGCACTGCCAATATTTACAGTTCAACAGCTAAAAGACATACATCTTCATTCATCTCACTTTAATAATGATATTCAACCACAAAACAGCATTACCTATGTGTTGGTCTTTTCAGCCATTGGCCTTCTTATTTTACTGATTGCCAGTTTTAATTATATAAACCTGCTTACAGCAAATGCGACCACCAGGGGAACTGAAATTGGCGTAAGAAAAGCTTATGGTGCCTCGCGAAATCAACTGGCTTTGCAATATGTGTCCGAATCATTTGTAGTGCTTATTGTTTCGCTGATTCTTGCGCTGGTTGTTGTTCAGCTTGGCTTGCCCGTATTCAACGAACTTTCGGGTAAAAACCTGACATTTTCGACGCTTGCAAATATGAATATCATATTGGGCATTCTGGGTATGTTGGTAATCGTAGGCCTGCTGGCGGGCTGGTATCCGGCACTGGTTCTTTCTTCCTTTAGTCCGGTGAAAGCGCTAAAGTCATCAAAAAATAATGCAAGCTCTAAATTTCAATTCAGAAAAATACTTGTGGGTGCGCAATTTACCATTGTGATCGTGCTAATTGCATGCGCAATAATCATGTACCGTCAGATTAGTTTTATACAAAACAAAGCCTTGGGTTTTGAGAAGGAAGCCGTGATTACCACTGTTTTCGATTTTGGCGATGAAGCACAGTACAATACCATCAAACATACGCTACTTAATCAAAGTTATGTTTCCGGCGTTTCTGTTGCAAGCCGTATCCCTTCAGGGTCGTTGAATAATTGGGGCGGTGTATTGCCTGAAGGGCAAACGGAGGGGATTGCAATTCCCTTTGTTCATGTTACATTTGATTATTTTAAAACCCTGGGTATTAAACCCGCTCAAGGACGGTTATTTTCTGAGCAATTTAAAACGGATGCTGCCGAATCAATAATCTTAAACGAAGCGGCTGTAAAAATGCTGGGAATACAAGGAAACCCAATAGGACAAACGATCCGCTGTTCCTGGCCGAAATCTACCCGAAAAATTATTGGAATTGTTGAAGATTTCCACTTTGAATCGCTTTACAATAAAGTTAAGCCAGCAGTTTTCGTAATACATTACCCTGATGTCTATCACATGATCGTCAAGGTTAAGACTTCTGAAGTGATTGGATCAATGAAATCCGTCACCGAAATCTGCCAAAATCATTATCCCGACCAGGTGATCGAATTTACCTTTCTGGACAGTATACTTCAGTCGCGTTATGAAAAGGATACCAGGACCTTTCAATTGATGGGTTATTTTGCGGTACTGGCGATTTTCCTTGCTTGCATAGGATTAATGGGCATCGCATCCTTTATGCTGGCCAGACGAACCAAAGAAATTGGTATTCGAAAAGTGAACGGAGCCGGCGTTTCCGAAATCATACAAATGCTCAACCTCAGTTTTGTAAAATGGATTGCAGTCGCCTTTGTGATTGCCACCCCGATAGCTTGGTACAGCATGGATAAATGGCTGGCAAATTTTGCCTACCAAACCCCGCTCAGTTGGTGGATTTTTGTGCTGTCGGGAGCGATTACCCTCTCCATAGTTTTAGTGACGGTGAGCTGGCTAACCTACAGGGCAGCCCGCAGAAATCCGGTGGAAGCGCTGAGGTATGAATAGAATGAAACTTGAAAGATAATTCTACTTTAACAGAAGCAAAAAAGCATGATTCAAAAAAGCATAAAAATTGCACTTCATCGTCTGATGACTTCATGGACTTATTCTTCAATAAATATAGGAGGATTGGCAGTAGCTGTTTCGGTTTGTCTGGCCATATTTTTCTATGTTTATTATCATCTGAGTTTTGATAAACACATTCCGGATGGTGAAAATACCTATCGTTTGATTACACGTTATGGACAAGGCTCCTACAGCACAAACACTTTTGCCTGTTTCGATGAGGTGCTTTCGGCACTGCCACAGGTATTATCGCATACAAGCTGTTACGACAATCATCGCATCGAGGAGGTATTTGCCGGAGCCAAAAAGATAAAGGTGAACAATGCATTATTCGCCAAACCGTCATTTTTGGATTTCTTTGGAATTAAAATGATTCGGGGAGAAAAAAATTCGCTTGACATGCCCAATTCGATACTGGTAACGCCCGGCTTTGCCAAAAAGCTATTCCCGGATTCCGATCCCATCGGACAAACAGTTATGATGCGCAGTTTTACGGCAAACCGGGATAGTTTGATTTCCTTTAACATCACGGGTATTGTTGAGCAGCTGCCTGAAAATTCGCACCTCAGGTATGAAATGTTTCTATCCCAAAAAGGACATTTTGGGCCAACGGTAGAAACGCTCAAATCGCGCAAGGTTTTTGGTGGATTAATCTATCTGAAGCTATTCCCGTCAACAAATATTTCCGAACTTGAAACAAGCTTTCAGGCAAAATTTACGCCCTATTTAGAAGGTGTACATGGTCCGCCCCTCGATGCAACCAATCATAAATTGCAAGCGGTTTATGATATACATTTTACGCCCGGCCTGAATAATGAAGCTCAGCCCACTATTCGGCGTTCGTCGCTTCATATTTTGCTTTTGGTAGGTCTGATCATGCTCACCATTGCTATCATGAATTCCGTTATCATTCACATTGCCAGAATCAATTTTAACAGGATTCCAACATTGATTATCAGGTTTCATGGAGGCACTAAACTCCATTTATTTGTTCAAACATTTATTGAAGTATTTATTTCTGCTGCAATTGCTTTTGCGATTGCCATCTTCCTGCTGTTTGTATTTAATGATACACTGGCGCACAAACTTTTTGCAAATTGGATAATTTCCTTTCAGGACAGCACATTTTTGATCTTCGTTTTCAGTTTGTTTGTGGTGGTAACATTATTAATCTCCATGATGAGTTCATCATACCTTTTAAAAAACGAGACCATCCTTAAGGAGGCAACCCGGCCAAAAGGAATAAAGTTTGCCGTTCCGCTTGTTGTCTTTCAGTTTGTTATGGTCATCGGACTGGTTGCTTTTGCCTTACTGATTAATAAGCAAATGAATTTCGTTGCAGAAAAAGATCTGGGCTATTCCAGTGAAAATGTTCTTGTTATTAAAGTGCCTCAGCAAAATGAAAAGATCTACAACTTCAGGGCGGAATTGTTAAATGTACCGGGAATAATAAATGCCGGAACGGCACATCACTATCCCGGGTTCCGGCTGCAGGACATGAATTTTACCAGTGGAGGATATACTTTCCCTTTCAAATTTGGATTCCTCGACACTGATGCCATCGAAACATTAAATACCGGGATTGTAGAATATTTTGCCGCATCTGGGCGCGATGCTACAGATGGATGGCTGATCAATAAAACATTTTACGATCAGTTGAGGGAAAGATTCACCCACGAGCAAATAGCCACCGGTGATTTTCCGGTTGATGAAAACCAGGCAGAAGGTGAAGAGTTAACCCATTTTGTTGTACTTGGCGTCATGAAGGATTTTCATTATGCGTCACTTCATTCGGAGATAGAAAATTTCGCCTTTTTTATTCCACGCCCTGAGGACAGGTTCAACCGGTTTATGCTTGTAAGGTTTCAGCAAGGCAATAGCGGGGAAGTGATAAATTCCATCGAAGAGAAGATGGCAGCGATTTACCCCGGACAACTCTTCAATTATTCATTTTTACAAACAGAGTTAAATCAGGAGTATGCCTCTGAAAAAACGCTTCTAAAGCTTATCAATATTTTTTCAGTTTTGGCCATTTTTATTGCCGGTATGGGTTTGGTGGGCCTTTCGATATTTATGACCGAAAAACGAACCAAAGAAATAGGCATCCGAAAAGTAAATGGCGCTTCTGTTCATGAAATCATGCAAATGCTAAACCTGGTTTTCATCAGGTGGGTTGGCATAGCTTTTCTTATTGCCACCCCGATTTCGTGGTATGTTGCAGAAATATGGTTGCAAAACTTCGCCTATAAAACCCGATTGAGCTGGTGGATTTTCGTACTTTCCGGAATCATTACACTTTGCATTGTAATAATAACCGTGAGCTGGCAAACCTTTAAAGTGGCCCGCCGGAACCCGGTGGAGGCGCTGAGGTATGAGTAGAGAAATACATTCTGTCATTTCTTCTGCGCTAAAAATATCAGATTTGGTCTGAGCATATCCTGGATTTGAAAAAGTACAAAAGCCCAGATCCAGCGGAATCCGCTGCCTGATAAGAACAGAAACCTATAGCCCCGGGCTGCATGATCAATTGATTATGCAGCCTCTTTTTTGCCAACAGCCAACAGCCAACAGCCAAAAGCTAACTTCCAACAGCCTCATTCAAACCGCTTCCGAAACGTTTCCTCCAAAACTTCTACTCTTTTTATGGTATTGCGGCGCCATTGTAAGAGGAGTTCGTCTTTTTCGTTATGGCTGAGTTGCCAAGGGATATCGCTGTTGTGCAGCCGTCTCAAAATCGTCGGCATGCTACAGGGCGTAATCGGACAGGCCGGTTTTTTCGGTGCCAAAAACCAATGCCAAAGACTTGTACTTGGTGAACCTGTGTGATGGAGAAAGGTGGTACGTGGAGAAGCTGGTGGTGCGTTAAGTTTTTGTTTTTTAGCCCTGACAAGGTTTAAAACCCTGTCAGGGCTAAAAAAACTATTTTCCGGGCCAGTCAGGGCGCGACTCCGAGTCGCACCCTGACTGGCCTGACAAAACCCAGATGCTGGGCGTAGTCTGTGGCATTGTTAAATCAATATAGAATCCCCTAAAACCCCTTCAATCCCTGCTCCAAATAGCTGTTGTCGTGTGTTTTGCGCGCTTCATCCATGCCGGGCAGCACATTCATCCAGCTGCCGTAAACAGCATTGGGTAAGACAATCCATTTTTTACCAAAATTGCTGATGTTTTTTGTGGTAAATGAATCTCTGACAGCAGCATCTGAAGTGTCGAATGTGCTGTGAAAATCGCCCAGGTTATCGCCCATCAGCAATACGATTTCGTATGTTGCAAGCACTTGCTGCCTGCGCGGCTCTTTATCGTTTTCAGTAGTGCGGAGCAGCAGCTGTTCGTTCGCTGCATCAGGGAAGCCTAGTTCCTGTAGATTTTTTAAAGTGGACTCCCGCAGCTTTTCTTTCCTGTTTGAAATATAAAAAACAGCCACACCTTTTTCGGAAGCATATTTCAAAAATTCGAGGGCTCCGGGCACTGGTTCGGCTTTTGCGGCATTGATCCATTCATCCCATTTTTCGGGATAGCCGAAATGATCCAAAATTCCCTGAGCCTGATAAGGGCTGTTGTCGAGCACCGTTTCATCAATGTCAACAACAACAGCTAGTAAATTGTCGGTTGGGCTTTGCAAGCGCGAATCGAGTCGTTCGGCGGCAATATTGAAGGCCTGATAGCAAAGTGCCTTGTATTCGGCAGCCTGTTGCTGATATAAAGTGGCATACAAAGCAGGATGTGTGCCATGTGCAGGTGCATGATGATGCTGATTTGGGCCTTCGCAAGAGGCAAGAATAAACAGGAAAACAAGCAGACCTATGAGTTTAATTTTCATAATATTGGTGTATTGATATTTTGTGTACGAAAATAAAAAAAAGCCGAACCAAATACTGGTCCGGCTTTAAAAGTTTTACGAAAAAATTATTTCGTTTCGTATTCCATGGCTTCAAGGCGCTTGTAGTAGTTGTAGCGCCATTTGGCATTTTCCAGCGCTATTTTGCCAAGCACTTTTGCTTGTTCCGGGAAAGTTTTCTTCAGTGAAGAATACCTTACCTCACTGCCAATGAAGGCATTGAATTTGTCCCAATCGGGTTCTTTTGAATCGAGTTGGAAAGGATTTTTTCCTTCTTCTTCCAAAGCAGGATTGTAGCGATACATCTGCCAGTAGCCACTTTCGACGGCCAGTTGTTCTTCGTACTGGCTTTTGCCCATTCCAATTCTCAAACCGTGGTTAATACAAGGCGAGTAGGCAATGATAATCGATGGGCCGGGGAATGCCTCAGCTTCCTTAAGTGTTTTAAAGAACTGATTTTGATTGGCTCCCATAGCCACCTGTGCCACATAAATATATCCATACGACATCATCATGGCGCCAAGGTCTTTCTTTTTAACCTTTTTACCTGATGTCGCAAATTTGGCTACAGCACCCATTGGCGTTGATTTGGAAGCCTGTCCGCCGGTGTTAGAATACACTTCGGTATCCATTACCAGCACATTTACATCTTCGCCACTGGCCAACACATGATCCAATCCGCCAAAGCCGATATCGTAAGCCCAACCGTCTCCTCCAAAGATCCACATCGATTTTTTGACAAAGTATTGTTTTAGGGCTAATAGCTCTTTCCCTAAATTGTCGTTGCTGCCGGTAAGTACTGCTGTTAGTTTGGCTGAGGCTTCGCGTGAGGCTTCTGCATCATGCATATTGTCTAACCAGTTTTGGAAGGCTTCTTTGCGTTCGGCACTGATTTCTGATTTCATGGCATTGTTCATGCGCAGTGCGATGCGTTCGCGCAATTTATTAACGGCAGTAGCCATTCCATAGCCATACTCGGCATTGTCTTCGAACAGCGAGTTGGCCCAGGCCGGTCCTTCACCTTTTTCGTTGGAGCAATAAGGTGTGCTTGGTGCCGAGCCGCCATAGATTGAGGAGCATCCCGTTGCATTGGCTACCATCATACGATCGCCATAAAGCTGCGTGATGGTTTTGATATAAGGTGTTTCGCCACAACCGGCACAGGCGCCTGAGAATTCAAATAATGGCTGTGCAAACTGGCTGTTTTTTACCGACTGGAATTTATTGACAACCGTATCTTTATAAGTGATATTGTTGGCGAAGTAGTCCCAGCGGCCAATTTCTGATTCCTGGCTTTCGAGCGGTTCCATGATAAGTGCTTTCTCTTTGGACGGACACACATCAGCGCAATTGCCACAACCGGTGCAATCGAGCGGACTCACCTGTATGCGGAATTTAAGTGGCGCGAGCTTGCCTTTGGTTTCCAAGAGAACAGTGCCTTCCGGAAGATTTGCTTCTTCTTCGGCGTTTACGAGGAACGGACGAATTGCAGCATGAGGGCAAACATAGGAACATTGGTTACACTGTATGCAGTTGTCAGCTTGCCATTCGGGAACGTTAACAGCGATACCGCGCTTTTCGTAAGCAGTAGTACCTGAAGGGAAAGTGCCGTCTTCACGTCCGAGGAAGGCGCTAACAGGCAAATCATCGCCATTCATGGCATTGATGGGCTGCACCACATTGCGGATAAATTCAGGAACATGCTCATTGGTTTCAATGGGGTCTGCCTTTAGCTTTGACCACTCAGCAGGTACTGTCACCATTTCAACTTCTCCGCCGCGATCCACAGCAGCATAATTCATTTTTACGATATCCTCACCCTTATTGCCATAAGATTTCAGGATAAAGTCTTTCATTTTTTCAACAGACTGTTCGTAAGGAATGATCTCGGCTACTTTAAAAAAGGCCGATTGCATAATGGTATTCGTGCGTCCACCTAATCCTACTTCTTCGGCAATGCGTGTGGCATTGATGATGTAAAACTTGATGTTATTGTCGGCCAGGTATTTTTTGATGTTATTGGGCAACTTGGATTGTGTTTCTTCCGCATCCCAGATACTGTTGAGTAGGAATGTTCCATTTTTCTTGAGCCCTTTAAGCATATTGTATTTGCCAAGGTATGCAGGAACGTGGCAAGCCACAAAATCGGGTGTTCCTACCAGATAGGTCGAGCGAATTGGGGTATCACCAAAACGCAGGTGAGATGTTGTTACTCCGCCGGATTTTTTGGAGTCGTAAGCAAAATAGGCCTGCGCGTATTTATCTGTTGTTTCACCAATAATTTTGATGGAGTTTTTGTTGGCGCCAACAGTACCATCAGCACCAATACCATAAAACTTGGCTTCGTAAGTGCCTTTGGGTGCAATGCTCATTTCAGGAAGCAATGGCAATGATTTAAAGCTTACATCATCAACGATACCAACGGTAAATTGATTTTTCGGCTCATTCATTTTCAGGTTTTCATACACTGACATTATCATGGCAGGTGTGGTATCTTTGGAGCTCAATCCATAGCGACCGCCAACAATCATTGGCGCATTTTTTCTGCCATAGTAAAGCTCTTTTAGGTCGAGATACAAGGGCTCGCCATTTGCTCCCGGTTCTTTGGTGCGATCCAATACTGCGATACGTTTCACAGTTTCAGGCATTACTTTCAGGAAGTATTTGGCCGAGAAGGGCCGATAAAGATGTACTGAAATCAGTCCAACTTTCTCTCCTTTTGCCAATAGATAATCAATGGTTTCGCGAATAGTTTCTGTAACAGAACCCATTGCAATTACCACATGCTCAGCATCAGGAGCGCCATAATAAGTAAAAGGATGGTATTCACGTCCGGTGAGTTTGGTAATTTCCTGCATATATTCCTCAACCATATCAGGAATGGGATCGTAGAAGCGGTTTGCTGCCTCGCGCGACTGGAAATAAATATCAGGATTTTGAGCTGTTCCCCTTGTTACGGGATGCTCAGGATTTAGTGCCTGATCGCGGAAGCGAGTGAGTGCTTCCCAATCAACCAAATGCTTCAGTTCTTCATTCTCAAAATATTCTACTTTCTGAATCTCGTGAGAAGTACGGAATCCATCAAAAAAATGCAGGAATGGAATACGTGACTTGATGGCTCCAAGGTGAGCAATGGCAGCAATATCCATAATTTCCTGAACACTACCGGTTGCAAGCATGGCAAATCCGGTTTGTCGGGTGCTCATCACATCACTGTGGTCGCCAAAAATTGAAAGCGCCTGAGACGCCAAACTACGTGCACTCACATGGAATACTCCGGGGAGCAGCTCGCCCGAAATCTTGTACATATTCGGAATCATGAGCAATAAACCCTGTGAGGCAGTGAAAGTTGTGGTTAAAGCACCGGCTTGCAGCGATCCGTGAACCGCTCCTGCCGCGCCACCTTCCGATTGCAGCTCTGATACATGCACCGTTTCATCAAAAATATTTTTGCGGCCATATGCAGCCCATTCATCAACATACTCTGCCATTGTGGATGAAGGAGTAATCGGATAAATAGCAGCCACTTCGCTGAACATATAGGCAACATGCGCTGCTGCATAGTTACCATCGCAGGTTATAAACTTCTTTTTCATTTCCATATCTTATTAATAATTAATATATTACGCTGTTTTTGAAGTCTTTTAAAGATTCTTTGCGAAATTACTAAATATAGCCTTTACAGCTGTGTAGATTGGCTCTAAACTAATTGCCAACACCCTAATTTATAATGATTTTAGATTAGCCCGAAGGGATAAAGTCTATGAAAAATATGTACTTTTACAAACCAAAAGCAACAGTGTAAGTTGTAAAATTATTAAAAAAACTATAATACTATGAACCTGAGCACGAAATACCTGGGGCTCGAATTGAAAAACCCCATCATTGTTGGAGCCAGTAATTTGGTTACCGATATTGAGATGTTGAAAAAACTGGAAGAGGCTGGTGCTGCCGCAATCGTTTACAAATCAATTTTTGAAGAACAAATTCAGCTGGAAAATCTTGAGATTCATCAGGATATGACAGATTATAACGAGCGGAATGCCGAAATGACCAATCTGTTTCAGGATGGCCTTTACGAATCAGGTCCGGAAGAATTTATCATGAACTTTACAGCAGCCAAAAAGGCGTTAAGCATTCCTTTGATTGCCAGTATTAATGCGGTTTATGATGAATCCTGGATCGCTTATGCGCAAAAACTGGAAGAAGCCGGAGCCGATGCTATTGAGCTTAACTTCTACGCTGTTCCCGTTGAATTTGATGTGGATGGCAGAGGTATCCTGAATGAGGAAATTGATATTATTGAAGTGGTCAAAAAGGCGGTGAAAATTCCTGTGAGTGTAAAACTCAGCTCTTTTTATACCAACCCGCTTTATGCCATTTCCGAAATGGATAAAAGAGGTGCTGATGGATTTGTGCTGTTCAACAGAATGTTTCAGCCTGATATCAATATTGAAACAGAAAAACACCATTTTCCATATAACCTGAGTAGTGAGCAGGACAACAGACTGGCATTGCGTTTTGCAGGATTGCTGTATGATAATATCAATGGAAATATTTGTGCCAGTCAGGGGATTTATACGGGCGAAGATGTGCTGAAAATGATTCTTGCAGGTGCTGACACGGTGCAGGTTGTAAGTACTTTGTATAAAAACGGTCCTAAGCAAATCACAAAAATGCTTCAGGAAATGGAAGCCTGGATGGCCACGCGCCAATATGAAAAACTGGATGATTTCAGAGGAAATCTTTCCAGGGCTAAAATGAAGGATCCATTCACTTACAAAAGAGCACAGTACGTTGATATTTTGATGAAATCCGGTGAGATTTTTAAGAAATATCCTATGCGCTAACAACAAATTTTAACTGATCAAGCTGTAATCGGGTTGGTTACAGCTTTTTTTTTGCCGGTTTGGACTGGAATTTTTGTTAAAAAATTTGCGTGACTAAAAATAGCTTTTAGTCATTGAGCTGTCTTGACAAAAACACTTAAATTGCAGCCTTTCGCAACAATGTTACTGAATACCAAAAGTGTTCATCTAAAATTCGGTTTATAGGATTTGAATAGTTTGATTGGTAAATTTTATTATTTTAATTCATGAAAGTCCCTTCAAACAGTGTACGAACTGTACGCAGCTATTATACAGCGCAACTTGAACCCCTTTATGGGAAGCGCGAATCGGGACAAATGATTCATTTGCTGCTGGCCCATTATTTTAGGCTGGATAGGGTTAAAATTGCGCTACAGCCTGAGCTGCGCCTGAGCGAATCGGAGCTGTTGCAGCTTCACTTTGCCGTTAAGGATTTGCTTTTGCATAAGCCATTGCAGTATGTTTTAGGAGAGACAGAATTTTGTGGCAGGCGATTTATTGTACGGCCCGGTGTGTTGATTCCGCGCCCGGAAACGGAACAGCTAATCACCTTAATTGAGCAGGATGCCACAACACAACATCCGCTTGTGATTATGGATATTGGAACGGGCTCAGCTTGTATCGCGGTGAGCCTCGCACTGGCATTTCCGGGGGCAGAAGTGCTCGCTTTTGATGTGAGCGACGATGCCATGCAGCTTTCTCAGGAAAATGCAACATTAAACGGCGCCCAAATCAAGTTCATCAAGGCTGACCTCTTATCCGAAATGCACCTCTACACCCCTTTTAAGGCCGACATCATCGTAAGTAATCCACCCTATGTGAGGCAGTCAGAGCAAAAGCTGATGCGGAAAAATGTTACTGAATGGGAGCCGCACGAGGCGCTGTTTGTAAGTGATGATGACCCGCTGATTTTTTATCGTGCGTTGGCGCAGTTGGCTTCTGGAAACCTGAAAAACGAAGGGAGTTTATGGGTTGAAATCAATGAGCATCTGGGCAACAAAGTGGAGGCATTGTTGGCGTCATTTGGGTTTTCAGGCATACAATGTTACCAGGATTTCCACGGCAACGATCGTTTTGTGCGTGCGCTAAAAAAAGACTAAAATCTTGTTTGGTTCTGCTATCGGAATAGCCGAACTGCGAGTTGATTAGCTATTATTTGTGCGGTGATAAATAACGAAATCACGTTGAGCTTTATACAGGTTGAAACTAAACAAGCAGAGGTTTTTCGTTTCCTGAAGTATCGTCATAAATAACAAGCTGTTGCGCGTGCTTCCTGATTCTTTTTTTATCCTTTTCACTTCGTTTTTCCTGAAAAGATCAATCAGGGTGAGTAGCTTTTGCTGTTCAGTAGCTATATTTTCCTGATTAGAAAATTGACCTGCGTGGATATCGTTGGTGATATGCGTGAAAAAGTTTCCAAGGTGCTGGCCCAGGTTTTTAAGTTCAGTTAACTGCGCCTCGCCCAATTCCTTGTGATTGTTGTCGATATGCGTGTAAACAGGCTTGACGATAAAGTTTAGGCTATGTAATATTTCGCGCAGATAATCGAGTGCCTGTACATAATAATGACCACTTTCGAGTGCATCTTCTTTTAGTTTGGCAATAATTAGGGTAACAGAATTCTTTTTTTGTTTGGCTTCTTTTTCGAGCTTATCTGTTGACCGTGAAATTTTCTTTATCGTTTTTACATCGAAAGCAACGAGGGCTGCTATTGTTTTTTTATACTCAAGTTGTGTCTGATTCATAATAGCATTCACACTTAAAGTGCATTGCTCCAGAATATTTTCATTATTTATTTTTTGCAATTCTTTTTCTGAGAATGCTCTGGTAGCTTCGCGGCTTGTGTGGATTTTGTGCGTTCTATAGGCCAGATAAATAGAGAGAACAACCATAACAGTAATGGCATACATATTGCCGTAATAGAAGAAAAGGGCTATTAAAAAGGCCAGGGTGAAGGCTGACAGGGCGGTAAAAAACCAGCCGCCAATAACAGAAAACACCCCAGTTACACGATAAACGGCACTTTCGCGATCCCAGGCCCTGTCAGATAGTGAAGTTCCCATGGCTACCATAAAAGTTACATAAGTGGTAGATAGCGGGAGTTTAAGTGAAGTTCCAAAAGCAATTAAAATACTGGCAACGACTAGATTAACAGAAGCACGTAGCATATCAAATGCGGGGTAATCCCGGTCGTGCTTATCGTGCGAAACCATGCTAAACTGCTTCTCAAGATTTCTTTTGATGGATTGAGGTACGAAGCGTGAAACATTGTTGGACATGTTGAGTGCTAACCGCACTATTGAGCGCGATAGTTGAGAAGAGGAGAATCGCTCTTCGCCTTCATCCTGTCTGCTTAAGTCAATGGAGGTTTTTACAACACTTTTGGCCTTGCGCGAAGTAAATAGAGTAATCACCATGACAAATCCTGCAAGGAGCAGGAATAATGTTGGGGTATTGACTTTGCCCTGCAAGGAGGACATCAGTAAGTAATTAGGATCGGCGCCGGGATTTTGAAGGAAGGTTTTAAAAGATTCGTAGCCTGCTAAGGGAACGCCGATAAAATTGACCAGGTCGTTACCGGCAAATGCCATCGCCAAGGCGAATGTTCCGGCTAATACGGTAGTTTTTAGTATGTTAAGTTTAAAAATCCAGTTAAGCAATTGAAGCAAAACAGTGAAGCCAATAAAGCAGACACTTATAATAAGCAGGCTGTTGTTGTTAACCCATACGGTAGTTTCCTCTGTGATAAAAGAAGCGCCTTTTACGCCTTTTATTAGCATAAAATATACAATCGAAGTAATGGCAAATCCGCCATAGAGCGCGCCAAAATATTTAAACCTGCGCTCATAATTAAAGGAAAAGAGCCAACGGGTCAAAAACTGTACCAGGGCACCTATGCTAAAGGCTATTACTACCGAAAGTAAAATGCCGGAGATGATGGCCAATGCTTTCGAGGTGTTGATGTAGTCGCCCATGCTTAATGGCAGTTCGCTGTTCGAAAGCTTCATAAATGAAATAGCAACAGCTGCTCCAAGTAATTCAAAAACAATAGAAACAGTAGTGGAAGTAGGAAGGCCGAGGGTGTTGAAGGTGTCGAGCAAAATTACGTCGGTGATCATTACGGCCAGAAAAATAAGCATGATCTCTGAGAAGTAGAACTTATCCGGATGAAAAATCCCGTTTCGCGCTATTTCCATCATACCACTCGAAAAAGTGGCTCCAAAAAGCACTCCTAATGCAGCAATGGCCATGATTATCTTAAATGGAGCGGCTTTTGCTCCAATGGCAGAATTTAAAAAGTTAACCGCATCATTGCTTACACCAACTACCAAATCGGAAATTGCCAAAATAAAAAGAACAATAACCAGAACTAAATAGATGTTTTCCACAGTTTTAGAATTTCTGAATTTAGGTGAGCAATATTAGTCATTTCATCGCAAATGAAAAATACTGTATGTTAATTTATTGTAAACTATACAGCGCGGTGGCAAATTAATTCAATCCTGTTTTTCAAAAAATCGTGATATACAGGGATAAAAAGCCCTAAATTAGAATCGTTCTTAATAGTATCCAACCACAGTTAATATTTGGCTCGGGATAAAGGCGGAATTACAGAATAACCTATTGCTCAGCTAGCTTAAAAGCAAGTTTTTGCTGATCAAAGCGCAGCACTTTATCCCTGTACTCATAAAATCTGGCATAATCATCCGCTTCCCATTTGCCTGCAAATGTAGTATAGGTTCTCACGATTTTTAGCCCGCCTTCAATTTCCGAGATGCTACGGCGGTAGCTGCCAAATTCACTTTCGATAGATGCTTCATTTATTTGGCTTTCTATGCTGTAATCTTTTGGAGGATATACAAGAATGGTGTCGGTATATTGTGCATTTTGGTAATAAACAAACTTGCTATTGCGCGATCTTATCTTCGGTACGGCAGGGTCGTAAAAGGAATAGGGACTCAGCGGAATAAATAGACGGTTACCCATTTTGGTGGCCATTCCAAGCACATCGGCTTCAAAATCAATACTAAGATCGGGAATTTGCCTGCGATTTTCGTTTACGGTGATGTTTTCCAGCGTATAGTTTTTCCATCCTAAGCCAGTTGCCACTTTTTTCTGCAACTCATGGGGTTCGAGGCTCAGGAAATAACTGTTTTCATCGTAATGCATTCCCCGGTGCGAGCGGTTTAACCGGATAATGGCATTGCCGTTGTCTTTGATGGTTACCGTTGAATTGCTGATACTCTGATTGTTGCTGACGTTGTAGGAAGTGGTTTGCACAAGTTTGCTTTCATTTTGTTTGATCAACAGGGCAGGCCGGTTATCGGTAAAGTCGCCCAAAAAGCCGAAAGGTAATTTTTGACTGGTGCACTCCAGCCATACGGTGTCTCCTTCAAGCACAGTACATAAAATGGTGTGATTAAACTGATTGGCAGTAAAATCCTCTTCGAAGCTGTAGGCATGTTTACCGGCCTTTACCAGCGTGTAATAGGCCTCTATGCCGGCTTCCTGCATAAGAGCTTCGGTATAGTTAGTGAGCGCTTTGCAGTCGCCATATCCAAGTTCATGTACTACGCTGGCACTAAAGGGCTGAAAGCCGCCAATGCCAAGCTGAATGCTTACATAACGACTGCGCCCCTGCATATATTCATAGATCGCCCTGGCCTTATCAACCTGATTGCTTATGGTGTCAGTAAGTTTGTGAATAGCTGCTTTAGCTTCCTCAGGCAGTTCTAATCTGTCGTGCTGCAGGCTCAATATCCAATCCCCAAAGTCAGTCCAGCTGGCATTGCTTCCTTCATATTTTTCGAAGGCGAATTCCCTGGGAGCCAGCATTACGCCACGTTGCATCGTTTTTATATCGTAAGCAAAAGGCTCGGGCTGTATTGCAGGCATTTGATCAAATTGCCATAAAAATTCCAACTGATTTTTGTCCTGTGTGATTTCAGGTGGTGAAATGCCAAACTCCTTGTGCAGGTATTCCTGATCAAGCCCGGTGATTAATTTTAAGGAGGCTGAATGAATACTCTGTCCATAACTGCTAAGCGGACTAAAAAATTGAACAAAGAAATTATGCTTATACGTAATCTCGTAATGGTATTTAACAACAAACGGATATTTTACAGGATGGTATTTATAGTACAATAGCCTGTTATCTTCATAGATCGAAAAACCCGAAACCGCGCTTAGGTCAATGAGATCGGATGATTTTATCTTTTCAATCGCATCTCCGTCCAATGTCTCAATACGTCCTTCTTTGTAGGAAACCTTGCTGTACTGATCATAAGGAATGAGTATGGTTGCCAGGTCAGCGGCTTTTTCGTTTAAAATCAGGGCCTCAAATTCAACCTCCCGCTTAAACCCAAAGTTGTTTTTTGTAGTGATGGTGGTGTGATTGTTTAGTATAACACTATTTGCATCCTTGAGTAAAGCAGGTTCTAAAGTCTGACAAAAACCGGTTAATGAGTTTATCAAACTGACGAAAAGCAGGGCGATTAAAAAAAGGAAATGCTTCATATGCCTATAGTTTTTTAATCACGATCAATTCATCTTCTTTTTGTACCACCTGATTAAAAAATTCTTTGAGCAGGGGATAATCCTCAAATCCAAAGAACGGATTATTGATTTGCATCTCTGTTTTCAATTGTATTTGTGTTCCCGTATGCACAATAGTATATTTGTAAACACAACTACTTTCGGGCAAGGCAAAAGCAGTGCTTTCGGGCAATTCTTCTGCCTGATAGCCTTGTGGAATTACAATACGTATGGTTTTGTTGATCGTTCTCGGATACACAAAATCTACTGGAAAAAGGCGTTCTTCAGATTTAAAAGGATTGGTTTCCATCCGATCGAAAAGCATAGGCTGAATGTAAATCATATCTTTAACTGATTCCTGATCGATATTGTTGATATCGTAGCGATAAGCTTGTTCGAGGGGTCGGTACCAATCAGAAAGGTTGTTGTTGTTCACCTCAATTAGCTCAAAGCCCGGCTTTGAACTCTCAAAATCATCCATAAAAGCATCTTGATTTTGAAATTGGCGGTATTCGTGTGCCATATCATAGGCGAAATACTGTGTAGCCTGTATTGTTGTTCGCGCCTGAATATTGCCCTGTTCAGAGATCATCAGCTGCGTTACTTCCTGTTTTGTGGACGGAGCCAGCAAGCTGAGGTTTATGAAATCGGTATTGCTAAAGTTTTTATCAATAATACGTCCATCGCTATTGATCGCTCTTTCGGGCAACATATAAAAGGGGAGATGCCTGTCGGTGGCATCCATCAGAAACTCCTGGCTACCGGCTTTGCAGTAGGCCAGCACATAATTGAATTTTGAAAGCATCGGGTAGGCCCTGAGTATGATGCCATGGTCGCGTGTGCTCGAGATCACTGGTTGGGCGTTAAATCCCAGTTCGTTGAGAAGCAAAACCAGCAGCAGGTTTACTTCGGCAGAATTTCCACTTTGATCTGATAAAGCTTTCCTGAGGGTTTGGCTTGTGAAAACACTTTTTCTTTCGTTCCATTTGATGTTGTCACGGACCCATTGATGCGCCAATTCAAGCATCTTCAGGGTATCGGTTGTTGATTCTTTGATGTTTTGCGCAACGTCTTTCACAAAACCATCCCTGTTGAGCAGGAGACCGAAATATTCGGAGTTGGACAGCTCCTTATTTATTTCCTCCCA
Source organism: Bacteroidota bacterium (assembly GCA_018830105.1). Lineage (GTDB taxonomy): Bacteria > Bacteroidota > Bacteroidia > Bacteroidales > F082 > UBA5536. The sequence goes on along the minus strand of JAHJTC010000023.1, from coordinate 135,221 downwards.
ATCGGTGGTCAGGTTTTCCATAATGCGATTCCTTCCCTGATAGGAACTAAGTTCAATTTCAACTTTGGAATAATAATTAATCGGGTGATTCATATAAGGCTCGGTCACTAAAGCAGGTATATTATTGATCCTGAAATGGTTGTAATATTCATTCATAGTGCCGGCATATCCGTCGGGTGTTGCTCTCTGTAAGTGGCTGGTTCTTGTCTCCTGCACGTTTTCATCCAGAAACAGAAATCCCTTCATATTGAGTTTATAGCCAAGATTTTCGGGAAACGAAAAGTTGAATTCGCTGAAAACAGAAGGAATATCATACTGAAACTGCCAGTCGGGAACCGCATGTAGCCGATCGGAAATTAAGATGTACTCCACCTCAAAAATGCTTCCGGCTTTTAGTTGAGGCAGGGAAAAATTATAGCTATAATAAAAGTCTGAAATGCGCTCTTCATAGATGTCTTTTTTGTCCAGCTCGGTTTCCACAATTTTACCTGATTCCAGGTTATAGGTTCTGGCCTTTATTTTGTGGATTTTCTCGCCATATAAATCATGATCCCGGTAAAGCCTGATTTTAAAATCTCCGCGCGAAGTCGCTTCCTGATCAAAAATCTTCATGCGCAGGTGGCGCGTATAAATCATTTCGAGTGAGTTATTTATGCTTGCCTCGAAGCGCACTTCGCCGTAATCGCCTAATATCAGCGCTTTGGCAGAGGTGTCTCCTTCGTAGGATGTCATTTCAAGTTCCTGTTTGTCTATCTTGCCAAATTTCATAGGTTTTTTTTGAGCAAGAATCGGGTTAATCATCAGAAAACTAATGAATACGGGAAGGGCAATTTTTGCCACATAGGTCCAATTAAGCATAATTTTGGTCATTGGTTAGCTGTTTATTAATATTAAGGTGATAATTGTTTTGAGCATTATAGGATTTTCAAAAATAGAAAATAATGCTTTAATTCGGTTAAGAATTAATCCGGAAGCGTAATTTATAAGGATTTTAAATAAAAAAAGACGCATCATCTGACGCGTCTTTTAGCAAATGTTATAGAGGCTGCTTACTCAAATTCGGGCTGCATCCCCAATTCATACATGATAAAGCCATACATATCAGCGCTTTCTTCAATCTGTTTCGAAGTGGGTTTACCGGCTCCATGTCCGGCCTGTGTTTCGATGCGCACAAGCACTGGATTATTGCCCTTGTGTTTGGCTTGCAGCTCGGCCATAAACTTAAAGGTATGTGCCGGCACCACACGGTCGTCGTGATCTGCTGTGATGGCCAGCGTTGCAGGATATTCAACCCCGGCTTTGATGTTGTGCAGCGGAGAATAGCCATAAAGGTATTCAAACATTTCGGTGCTGTCGTCGCTGCGGCCATAATCGCCTGCCCAGGCCCAGCCAATGGTAAACAGATGATAACGAAGCATATCCATCACGCCAACAATAGGGATGGCCGCTTTGAAAAGCTCCGGACGCTGCGTCATGCAGGCGCCAACGAGCAACCCACCATTAGAGCCGCCTATGATGGCAATCTTTTCGGGATTGGTGTATTTTTCAGCGATCAGGTATTCGGCAGCGCCGATAAAATCATCAAAAACGTTTTGCTTGTTCAGCTTTGTGCCGCCTTTGTGCCAGGCATCTCCATATTCGCCTCCGCCACGTAAATTGACCATCACATAAATACCGCCCTGCTCCAAAAATGGCAGGCGCGATACGCTGAAGGATGGTGTCAGGCTCACGTTAAAACCGCCGTAACCATAAAGTAAAAGAGGATTATTGCCATCATTTTTCACGCTTTTATGGTGCACGATAAACAATGGAACTTTGGTGCCGTCTTTGCTCTCAAAAAAGAGCTGCCTGGTGATATAATCCTCCGGATTAAAATCCACCTCGCTTGTGCTGTAAATGCTCAGCTGATGGCTTTCCAGGTCGTAGCCATAAACAGAAGAGGGGAAAGTGAATGAGGTAAACCCGAAAAAGGCCTGGCTTTCGCCCTTATCACCGCTGAAGCCTGAAAGGGTTCCGGGAGCCGGGAGCTCAAGTTCATGCTTTTTGTCACCCTTATAATCAAAGAAATACACCTTGCTTTGGGCATCTTCGAGGTATTGGGCATAGATCAAATCGCCCACCAGCTGCACCGATTGAAGCACATTGCCGGCTTCTGCAATCAGTGTTTTCCAGTTGGCTTTGTCCGGATTTTGCGGGTCAACCAGCATCACCTTGTTGAGCGGTGCGTTTTCGTTGGTTACCACCACCAGTTTGCCATCGATATGATCAACCACGCTGAATTCGTTGTCGAATCCTTCGGCCAGTTTGATGAAGTCACTTGCCATATCAGCCGTATTTTTCACATAGAGGGCATTGCCCGAAGTGGCCTGCGATTCGCTGATCATCAAAAACTGCTTGTCGTCGGTGAGGTACGCATAGAAGTTACGTTGCGGGTTTTGTTTGTCATCAAAAATCAGCTGGTCTTCCGTCTGAGGGGTGCCCAGTTTGTGATAATACACTTTGTGAAACTCATTGCTGCCTTTGAGCGCCATGCCTTCGTCAGGGGCATCGTAGGAGCTGTAGAAGAAACCATCGCGAAACCAGGAGATGCCCGAAAACTTGACCCATTTCACGGTATCAGCCAGCAAGGAGCGGTCGTCCAGATTCATCACCACAATTTCGTTCCAGTCGCTGCCGCCGCGGCTGATGCTGTAGGCCAGGTGTTTGCCGTCGTCCGAAGGGCTCAGATTGCCCAAGGCAATGGTTCCGTCTTCCGAGAAATTGTTCGGGTCGAGCAACAGCTCAGGCTCGTCAGCCGGGTCGTTCATGGTATACAACACACTTTGGTTTTGCAGGCCATCATTTTTGAAGATGTACCAGCGTCCGCCTTTTTTGAAAGGCACCCCACTTTTGGGATAGTTCCAAATGGTTTCGAGCCTTTTTTCCAGGGCATCCCTATATGGAATGGCATCGAGGTATGCGCGTGTGATTTTGTTTTGAGCTGCAACCCAAGCGGCTGTTTCGGCAGAATTGTCGTCTTCGAGCCAGCGATACGGGTCGCTGACAACCGTGCCGAAATAATCGTCTGTTACATCAGCTTTGCGCGTTTCGGGATAAGAGATTTTTTGTGCCGGTAAGTTGGTCAACATCAGCATTACGATCATGGTTAAAAGTATTTTCTTTTTCATAGTAATGGAATTAATGATCTGATTTTTTTTCTGAGGCAAAGTTACTGGAATTTGTTTTGCTCCCTTAATGCTGGCGCAGATTTGAAATCTATGACGCACAAAACTATTTTCATGAGCATTGAAGCTGAGGTTTAGGTTGAGGTTGAGGCTGAGGTTAAGGCTGAGAAGGATAATCTACTCAACCTTAATCTTAACCTCAACCTTTGGATTTTTTTTAGATTAGAAATTGGAATAGCTGCTTGATTTATTATTAATGCGTAAAGACTGAAATCAGCACAAGAAGAGTTTGATGAAGTGTAATGATAAATGAGGTGTTATGCCAAAACCTGAAAACAGGTGCTGATGGTTTATGATTATCAAAAAATAATTACTTTTGCATAAAAGCATTCATCATGGAAGGAGCAATTCTGCATACTAATTCTGATAAGGATCTCAATCTCATTCTGGAATTGGCAAAAAAACTTGGAATTTCATCAAAAAAATTGTCAAGAGAGGAGATGGAAGATTGGGGTTTATCGTTTGCAATTCAAGAGGGCAAAACAGGAGACTACGTAGATACGGATTCCTTTCTGAAAGAACTTGTGGATGATAGTAAAAATTGACAAGTCTTTTCAGAAAGATGTTCGCAGACTGAATAATCGTGCACTTAATCTTAGAATTGCCCGTATAATAGAACAATCGCAAGCTGCTGAGAGTATCAGGCAGATAAAAAATCTAAAAAAGTTACAAAATTCACAAAACTGCTATCGGATAAAGCTTGGGGATTACCGGCTGGGAATAATTATCACAGCGTATAATATTGAATTTATAAGATGCTTGCACAGAAAAGATATTTACAAGTATTTCCCAAAATAAACTTTTCATTCTTGGTGTAATGAGTAAATAGCTTTCCAATGAGAATCAGAGATTTTTTTAGATAAAGACTGGAATCACAAAGCTATTTCCATGAGCATTGAAGCTGAGGTTTAGGTTAAGGTTGAGATTGAGGCTGAGAAGAAAAACCTACTCAACCTTAATCTTAACCTCAACCTTTGGATTTTTTATACAATAATTATATTGCTACTTCCACTAAAATTGCAGTACAACCAAACAACCATGTTAACTAAATATTAATTTATCAGGACACTTTTTGTTGTCATGTAAAAGGATTTGGATATTTTCGCCATGCCAAAACCGTGTATCGATGCGTAAATTATTTTTAGTGCTGGCACTGGTGTTAAAGGCTGTTGTGTTTCAAGGGCAGGATTCCGTTGCCTTCGAACCAGCAGGAAGTCCGGTGCTTAGGGTGTTTTCAAATTTCGTTGCGCCTTTGGGTGGCGAAGATCAAAAAACTTCTTTTGAGCTCAGAAGGGCCTATATGGGCTATCGCTATCAGCTTTATGAGGAGTGGGAAGCGGCTATTGTGCTGGATATCGGAAGCCCGAACGACGACTCACCCTATTCTTTATTGAAGCGTTATGCGTATTTCAAAATTGCCTCACTAACTTATAACCGCAACAATTTGCGGATTCAGGCTGGAATTATCCCCCGATACAGCATGCAGGCTCCCGAAAGGTTCTGGGGACGACGCTATATCGAAAAGGTGTTTCTGGATGCTTACCGTTTTGCTCCCACAGCGGATATTGGCGTGGGCATGGATTATACCATCAATAAAAAATTATCAGTTTACACGGCGCTGATGAATGGCGAAGGTTACGATCAGTTGCAGCATGACAACACCTATGAATTGTCCATTGGGGTAAATTATCTTCCGCTGGAATGGTTGTTTTTCAGGATGAATCTGGATTACTCCAAAAAGGCGGTCACCGAAACCATGAGTTCTTTCTTTACCGGACTCAGGTTTAACAATGATTATGTGTTTGGTGCTGAGCTTAATTGGCTTCATAATGAAGGTTTTGAGCAGGGAACTGAACGCTATGGCTACAGTGTTTTCGGGCATAAAACCTGGCGCAAGAAGTATGCTGTTTTTCTGCGTTACGACTGGCTGCAATCCAATATCCCGACTGGCTACAACCATCCCTGGAATTTGGCGAAAGACGGATCAGCCCTGATTTATGGCCTGGAATATTATCCAAAACCAAAGATTCACCTGTCACTGAATTATCAGGATTGGTTTCCGGCAGCCAATGATCTTCAAAACTCAAAAGGCCTGTACATTAATTTGGAGTTCAGATTATGAAACGATTTTGGCATATTTTTACTTTAGTTTCCCTTTTACTGCTGGTCTTTTCCTGCCGGAAGTCGGATTATTCCACCAATGGCGATTTTACTGTAATTCGGGATGATGGCTTTGGCACCGGCACCCGCACCTTCAAAGCTGACGAATCCTATCTTATTGACGGGCTGGTTTTTGTAAACGATGGCCAAACACTTACCATCGAAGCCGGAACGGTTATCAGGTTCAAGGCAGGACAAGCCGATCGGGCCTCGGCACTTATTGTGGCAAGGGGCGGAAGTATAAACGCAAGAGGAACCGCTCAAAATCCCATCATATTCACCGCGGAAGCGGATGACCTGAACGGCTCTGTTCCGATACGAACTCAGGGCTTATGGGGAGGGCTTATCCTTCTTGGGAGTGCTCCGGTAAATACGCCCTCCGGCGAGGCACAGATCGAAGGAATTGTGCTTTCGGAGCCCAGAGGCTGGTATGGTGGCGCCAATCCCGACGACAACTCGGGCGTTTTGGAGTTTGTTTCGATACGGCATGCCGGAACAAACATCGGGCAAGGCAACGAAATAAATGGTTTAACACTTGGTGGGGTGGGGGCTGCTACTGTTATTAATCATGTGGAAGTGGTGTCGAGTCTGGATGATGGCGTGGAGTTTTTTGGCGGAACAGTCAATACGGCCTATATGGCTGTTGCCTTTACCGGCGACGATGCTTTTGATATTGATCTGGGTTATCAGGGCACCAACCAGTTTTGGCTGGCTATACAGTCGGGATCAGATGGGGATCGCTTGATTGAGCTGGACGGAAACAGCATAGATTATCCGGTGCAAAATCCCGTGACCAAACCCTTGATTTCTAATGCCACTTTGGTTGGGAATCGCGGAAATAAAGGCGTACAGCTGATTAGCTTTGATAATTATGCAGCCGGCATCGTCTGCAATTCCATCATGGTGAACGAGGATAACGGCATCCTGCTGGAGTATTCCGGTTTCAGGCCTTCGAGCTTTGATCACTTTTCAACGGGAATGTTGCAATTGGTTTCCAACACCTTTTTTCAGGTGAATGCTGATGAGCCTGACGAAATTTTCAGGGTGAGGGGCGTAAGCGGCGAATCCGTTGCTGCACAGCAGGAATTGCTGTCGGCCTACTTTTTAGCGGCAGCAAATCAGGTGGCTGATCCGGGTTTTGTACTCGAACTCCAGCAGATGCAATTAATTCCTGAGGAAGATTTTGTGCCGCCTGTTTGGTATGATCCCGGAAATCCCGACATTCAAAATGTTGAGTTTGCCGGAGCGTTCAAAGATTATAATTGGTTAGCCGGATGGTCGCTGTTGTCGCAAAGTGGCGTGTTTGTAATGGATTAAGAAAGATTGCCGGTTGATTTACTCAAAATCAGAGCTTAACAATTAATTTTTCAATATACGTTTTCTATAAATATTTTTCATTAGTATATATATATTACTCGAAATTTTAGCTGGTAATATTTGTTGTATTCTGCTTGCTAAGTCCTTTCCCAAATCAAATATAAGATTTCTATCATTTGTGTCTGAATAGTATCCTTCCTTTTTGGCCAATTCAATAGCTTTAATTCTGTCTATATAGGAAAATTCAGGTGTTTCAAAAACTATTCTTGGTTTAGCTGTGTGGTATTCATGTATTTTGTTGTTGTACAATGTGCCATGATTTAAAACATAATCCCATTGTTCTGTTGTTTTGAATGGTAAAATGGAATAAAACATCACAAAATCCAATTCTGATTGTTTTGCAAATTCAATTGATTCTTTTACTGTTTCATAGGTATCTCCGGGACTACCAATTACAAATTGCCCAAGCACTTCAATTCCAGCTTCCTTAAAAATTCGTATTCCTTTTTGGACATTTTCGATCGTATTCTTTTTTTTCATTGTTTCAAGAATTGAGTTATTTGCAGACTCAATTCCTATCCCAACGTTATAACATCCTGATTTTTTCATTAATTGAGCAATCTCCTTAGTGATAATTTCTGCTCTAACCGGTGTTGTCCATAGGAATTTGAGTTTCTTGTAGCGTATTATATTGCAAAAATTCTCAACTCTTTTTAAGTCAATATTAAAACTATTATCATTAAAAAAGAACGTTTTCTTTTTATAGGTTTTTATTAGAAATTCTATTTCCTCAACCACTTTCTCTGGTTCTCTTTTTCTCCATTTCCCTAACCATATTGACGAAGAATTACAAAACACACATTTAAACGGACAACCTCTACTGGTCACAATTCTATGCATAGGATAGCGGTCCATTTTAAATAAATCGTACGCGGGATAAGGTATAGCATCTAAATCACTGATTTGCTCCCGGGGAGGGTTGGTTATTATCCTGTTTTCTTCTTTGTAGATTAACCCATTAATCTGGTTTAATTTTATTTCACCTTTTAAATAACTAAGCAATGCCGTAAAAGTAATTTCTCCTTCTCCATACACTGCATAATCGGCGGGTGTTTCATCAAGTATTTCTTCCATTATTGTTGTAACATACGCCCCACCTAAACAAATTGGTGTTTTAGGTTTAATTGATCGTAGATGTTTGAAAACTTGTATCACCTCATGATATACAGGAGATAAAACCGTAATTCCGATCAAATCAAAATCAGACCGATAGAACTGATTGATTTCTTTTTTCGTTGCAACTCTGGTGTCCAATAAACAAAACTCAATATCAGGATGGTGTATTCGTGCGTATGAAGCAATATAGCCCAATCCTACATGGATAGTTTTATCTTTTCGGTCTCTATTAGGGAAAATTAATCCAACTTTCAATTATTTACATTTTTAATGGTGTTGCCAGCAACTAAACAAACCCAATATCAGTGGTGTTTTCTTTTACTGCCTTGAGCAGTCTGGTTTAGGGTTGATCATTTCTGGCAGTAAAGTTAAAAAACCTGGGATATTTTGGTGTTGTAAGAAGTTTTAATTGGACACGGATTAGCTTCGCTGAGCTTTCTTCGGTCAGTTGCAAATTAGTGCCAGCAAATGGAGATGAGTCGGGAATCTCCACTTGAGGACCTTCACCGTTCTTCTTAGCTCTTGGTGCTTCAAAATTTAATTTTCTCTGGACTTTGCCTGGTGTCAAAGAGTGTGATAATTCGCACAGAATCTTTCAAAATATCATAATATATTGTTGTCTGTCTGGATAAAACCGAACGTCGAACATTTTTATGTTTAGTGGCTGGAAATGCGTTCGGTTGTTTTTGTATAATTAAAATTTGTTTGTCAAGTTTTCTGAAAAAAGTGCCAATTTCCTTTTCGGTCCAATTTTCTTCAAAGTAATCAATAATTTTCTTTAAATCTGTTTTGGCTCTTTTTGACCAGATTACATTAAAGGTGTTTTTCATAAAGCTTTCTAACTTCTGAATGGTCAAAAAAACTGTTCTCAGAAAGGTCTTGCAATCCTTCTTCAATCGCGTCCTTCTCTGCCTGGCTTATTTCGTCCCACCAGTCGTCTTCCTCAGCGAGTTTCATGAGTTTGTCCAGAAGCTGATTGTCGCGGATTTTTGTAATCCACTCAATTAAATGATATTTTTTTGTTTGAATATCCATTGCAATGTCTTTTTACAAATTTACTATTTTTTTATTCTGTTTGAAATACTTTTCATTAGTGTCCGGTAAAAAAACACAAAAATGCTCAAACGATGATTATATGTTTTAGGGCCGAGATAATATGTTGTCGTACAGCTTTTAGTAAATCAATTAATTTCTTTGTGCTGATGCTCTTAATTCAGCTTCACTCATTCCGGTATCGGCAGGCCATCCATCCAGGGTGCGCCGGCTTCCTGCAGGGCTTTGGCCAGGGCAGGCAGCTCTTCCAGACTGATTTTATCCAGTCTTTCGCGTAGCGGAGCAAAGAGGATTCTGGCATTTTGCAGACTCTCGCGCAAAAGCGGCGTTGGGCCGTAGGTAGATCGTGAGCTGCCTGTCATGGCGGCACCCAGGTAGTTATTTACCGTTTGATGGGTGCGTTCGCCGATGCTGTTTTTGGCCGGATGACCATTGAGCAAAGCGTCGAGCTCGTCCAGTTCGGCTCTCAGATCGGCCATCTTTTGGGATAGCACGGCAGGATTCACCGCTGTGCGATCCAATGCCAGCTCCATCAGCGCTAGTTTTTTCTTGCTTTCTCTGAGTACCCGCGATGCAGCCGTGGTAGAACGCCGCATAGCCTGCACTTCATCCCAAAAGGCTACAACGGCTTGCGGATCGGCGCCGGCCAAACTGCCGGATCGCAGTGGCTTCACCTCAAAGCTGACCGGACCGGAAAGTTCAGTGATTTCGCCATTTTCCTTTTTTACCAGACTGGCATGATAGGTGCCCGGAGCTACCATCACCGAAGGGGGCTCCCAGTCAGAAACAGCTGATCCCAGCGCCGCCGTCGAAGGCTTCTCGAGATTCCAGCTCACGCGGTTGATGCCTTTTTTATTGGGTGCTTCAAGGCTTTTCACAAAATTGCCGGCCTCATCAGTTAGCTGAATCAAGAGCTTTGGCGCTTCCTCATTCAACTCGGCGGCCAGGCTGTCCCAATCCGGAAAGCTGATGGGTAAATTTTCTTTTTTGGCTTTTTTCTCTTCGCGTTGTCGTTTTTCCTTCAGCGACGGGAAATCAGCTTTCAGATAAACCGTAAAAGTAACGCCAAAGGGCGGATTGTCGGCCGTAAAATAGCTGTCGCCTTGCGAAGCTTTGGGTGAGCCGCCCAGCAACTGCCGCTCAATATACCACCAGGCATCACGGGGTTCAAAAAGCAGGGCTTCTTCTCCTAGTTTTTCTGCTGTTATTTCGCGCAGGGGACTGTAGTCATCCAGGATATAAAATCCCCTGCCAAAAGAGGCGCCTACCAAATCATTTTCGTGTTTTTGTATGGCCAGATCGCGGAACGAAATCACAGGCAATCCGCCTTTGAGTTGCACCCAATGCTGTCCGGCATCCGGCGTAAAATAAATCCCGAATTCAGTGGCCATAAAAAGCAGCTCCGGCTTGATATGGTCCTGCACGATACGCCACAACAATGTGCGTTCGGGCAGGCCGGCACTGATGGATTTCCAGCTGTTGCCCTTGTCATGACTCACATAGGCATAGGGTTCAAAATCGCCAAATTTATGGTTGTCGAGCACCACATACACTTTATTTTCGTCAAACAAATCGGCTTTGATGTCATTCACAAAGGCTGTTTTTGGCAGGCCGGGGAGGCTGCTCACTTCATTTTTACGCCAATTTTGGCCGCCATCTTCTGTCACCTGTAGCAAGCCGTCATCTGTTCCGGCATAAATCAGTCCTGCTTTCAGCGGTGATTCGGATAATGAGGTAATGCTGTTGTAGTCCGACATGGCATACATATCCCAGGGCGCATCCCAGCCCCAGTTTTGATCCATCAACGGCAACTGCACCCTTTCCTGATTGCGGGTGAGGTCGCCGGAAATAGCTTCCCAGCTGTCGCCTCTGTCTTCTGATTTCCACACCCGTTGCGAGGCAAAGTAGAGCCGCTTGGGTTCATGCGGACTCACCAGTATCGGGGCATCCCAGTTGTAGCGCTCGGGCGCTTCATCAATGCCGGGCTGGGGTTTGATATACACAATCTCTCCGCTTTTGCGGTCGTAGCGCATCAGGTTGCCTTGTTGCCATTGGGCATAGAGAATATCGGGGTTTCCCGGCTCTGTGGCCGGCTGATGGCCGTCGCCACCCAAAATAATTTGCCAGTCGGCATTGCGGATGCCGTGGATATTGTCGGTGCGCGAAGGACCTCCCTGGGTGTTGTTGTCCTGCGTGCCGCCGTACACATTATAAAAAGGAAGATCGTCGTCCACAGCTACTTTGTAGAACTGTGTGACCGGCAAATTGGCCACAAACTGCCAATGAGCCATCTTATCAAAGCTCTCGTAAAGCCCGCCATCATTGCCCAGCAGCACATAATCCGGATCCGACTTTCTGAAAGCAATAGCATGATTGTCCACATGCACATTGCGGTGATGCATGGGTTTAAAAGTCTTGCCGCCATCATCCGAAACCTGCAAACGCACATCCATCAGCATGATCTTGTCAAACTGATGTGGCGAGGCATAAAGCTCCTGATAATAATGAGGTCCTGTGCCTCCGGCCACCTCATCCGACATTTTCTGCCAGTGTGCTCCGCGATTTTCTGAACGAAAAACGCCGCCGCTTCTTCTGTCCAGTTCAATTGCGGCATACACCACATCGGGTTGCTGCGGCGAAATGGCCAGTCCGATTTTGCCCATATTTCCTTTAGGAAGTCCGCTGCTAAGTTTTTCCCAGCTCTCGCCTCCGTCTTCCGAGCGGTAAATGGCGGTGTTGGGGCCACCGCCCATATAAGCCGCAATTGTGCGGTGCCGTTGCCAGGTAGCTGCATACAGGCGGTCGGGATGGCGCGGGTCGATCACAAGATCGGTAGCTCCTGTCCATTCCTGATCGCCCAGCACCTGTTTCCAGCTAGCTCCACCATCGGTAGTTTTGAAAACGCCGCGTTCGCCGCCTTTCGACCAGAGTGGCCCTTGTGCAGCAACCCAAAGCGTATTGGGATCGTTGGGATGGATGATGATTTTTGAGAGGTGTTCGCTGTTTTTTAATCCCTTGTTTTTCCAGCTCTTTCCGCCGTCAGCGCTGCGGTAGATGCCATCGCCGTAACCCACATGCCGGCCACCAACGTTTTCTCCGGTGCCTGCCCAGATCACTTCCGGGTTGGAAGGATCGAGCGCCAGACAGCCCATGGAATAGGTGCCCTGTTCTTCAAAAATAGCTGCCCAAGTGGTTCCTGAATTTTCTGTCTTCCAGATGCCACCCGATCCGATGGCCACATACCAGGTGTTTTCATCTTCGGGATGAATCACGATATCGGCAATGCGACCCGACATCAAGGCAGGACCAATACTGCGGAATTCAAGCCCGGCAAATGTTTCGGCTTTGAAAACTTTTTTTTCAGCTGATTTTTTTTGCGCAAATCCTGCAGGAAGGCACATGAGCATTCCGATAGCCAGATACAATAAGTGGGACGGTTTCATAGGGGTATACTAAAACGGTTAAGTCATGGTTTAAGGCGGCAATTTACAAATATTAGCCAATAAACAAGGAGTTAGCAGGAGCAATTTTCCGATGTTTCCTAAGGTAAACCGAAAAATCTAAGCCAATTTCCGTTTGCGTAATAAGGGATACAGGAATTTTTTTTCCAGGTGTTTTCCTGATTTGATCAGGTTTTGGTATTTCTCAAAAACCAAATCCAAAGCATCAGTGCGGTTGTCGGGATAGTTCAGCTGTATTGCATTTTCGGTGTCAATCCAGGTTTTTATCTTTTGAAATTGTTTCGGTTTGAGATTTTTTATTACCGGCACCCCTAAATTTTTGAGCGCTAAAGCATTGCACTGTTGTTCATATTGGTTTTTCATGGGAACCACCAACAGCTTTTTGCCCAGAAACAGGGCTTCGGCAGGTGTTTCAAATCCTGCTCCACAAAGCACGCCTGCACTGTTTAAAACACTTTCGCTAAAGCTGTCGGAATTGATAGGGTGGATGGTGATGTGCTTGTTGTAAGAGCCATATTGCCCTGACTTTGAGAATATTTGCCATTTTACGCCTTTCAGTTCGCTGAGTTTTTCAGCCAATTCGAAGGCATCCCATGCGGGCAGGTAAACAGTGTAATGGCTTGAATTTTTAGGTGTTTTACATCGGATTTCGGGACGGATGACAGGAGTTAGAATTTTCGGTGAGTAGGATTCAAAATGAAAACCTATCCGTTCATGTCCTGGAGCATAGTTACGTAGCACAAAGCGGCCAATTGTATCACTATCTTTAGCAAGCGGCACAGCGGGTTCGAGCAATGCGGCCTGATGACTCAGCGAAATACAGGGAATATTTTTTAGCTGTGCTGCCCAGGCAGATATAGGTTCAAAATCGTTGATAATTAGGTCGTAGTTGGCTATATCAACAGACTCGTATTCCTGAATCAACCTCAAAATGCTGGCTTCGCCGTAGGTGTTCCAAAGGTCAATGCCACCTGTTTTCCCGAAGGTGAAACTCAGGCCGTTCAACCTGTATTTGACCGGATAATCCAGCTTTATTTCGGCCTGTGAACCACTTAACAGCAGATCGGTTTGTCCGTAGTTTTTCAGCAAGGGTATTATAGCTCTTGCCCGGCTCAAATGCCCATTGCCGGTTGCTTGTATGGCATATAAAATTTTCATGAAGTGGGTTTCAGGAGTCAAATTCTTTTAACATAATCTTAAAGAGCTCTTTGTGCTTAAGGTCTTCTATTTCTCTAATCCCTTCAAATGATGTTTGTGGTGCCGGTGCAGGGAAGTGATTGTCAGAGATGGGATGACGGTAAATGTGCCATTGCTTATTGTGGTATTCCAAAGCACTCAGGTTTTCGATCCAGTCGCCCGAATTCAAATAAGCTATGCTTCCCAAATCGGTAGTGATTTGACGGATATCCGGATGATGGATATGTCCGCAAACTACGGCATCGTAGCCTTTGGTGGCGGCGAGTTTGGCGGCGGTATTTTCGAAATTGTTGATGTATTTTACTGCAGATTTTACATTTTCTTTGATTTTTTTGGACAAGGATACATTTCCTTTACCAAAAAAACGGCTGATATTATTCACGACTAAGTTGAGTGCAATAAGGCTGTCGTAGCCTATAGCGCCAATTTTTGCCAGCCATTTGGAATGCTGCATGATTACATCAAACACATCACCATGAAAAAACCATATCTTTTTATGGTCAAGCTCCAGAACCAACTGGTTTACAATATGGATGTTGCCGATACTGGAATTGGCGAATTTGCGCAGCACCTCGTCGTGATTGCCTGTTATATAATAAACTTTTGTCTTTTTGGCCGCCATGCTCATAATTTCTTTGATCACTTTCATATGGGCTGCTGGCCAATAGCGTTTCTTGAATTGCCAAATGTCGATTATATCACCGTTCAGGATTAAAATCTCGGGACGGATACTTTTGAGGTATTGAAGCAAGGGCTTGGTCTGGCAGCCCCGGGTTCCAAGATGAACATCGGAGATTACGACCAGTTTTACAGTTCTTTTTTGCGCTTTCATCGCGTTGGCATCATGCATTGAAAGCAAAGTAAGTGATTAGCGGCTGAATAGCGCGTTACATCAACATTAATTCTTTGATACTGAATCGTTAACTGAGGATTAGCTGCTGCCGGGGCTTGGTTTAAAATGGCAGTTGGGAAAAGGGTTGGCCATAAAAATTAAATTTTTTTTGAGGATATCGGATTAAAAAGGCCTAGCGTATGGTGCCCCCGCTGATGCCTCACGCCTTCCGGGATCCAAACGGTTTCCGTACAATTTGTTTTTAGTTTCATACTTTCTGCTCAAGTATCAAAAATAATCAATTTTCGTAAATTCACACCGATTTTATATTCACAGCATTTTATGTTTCACCAAGGGATTTTCCGGATACGGATTGCATCCCGGAAGCCAGAACACACCACAGGGTTATTACCACCAAACTTCTTTGTATCCATTGCTGTCATCATATGTCTCCCATCCGTATTGCCGGTATTTTTCTTTGATTTCGAAATAACATTTGCAAGGATCATCAGAAGCAAAATCCTTGTAAAAATCTGAACGAAATGGTAATGTGTTATGTGTTCCACTTGGGTTAAAGGTAAATATACAGTCATTGTATTTTTCAGAATTTTTTTGCCTCCAAATGCCAACAAACATATTATTGTACTGCCTCAGTTCCCCGGCTTCGCTCCAATAAATCTTAGGCTTATTGTTTGAAATTGTAAACACAATAGTGCCTATTCCTGTGAAGTATCCTAAACTATCTATATCACCATTCTCATTTAAAAGGTAATCAAAAGAAAGTATGTAAACAGTATTATCCACGACAAAAATCTTTCTTGGATTGATTTCTCCTGAAACTGAATGTATAGCATTGCCTCGTTTTCTTTTGCCGGCAATAAAATAGCTTGTGTCATTGGTTTTTGAAGCCGTCAAATGAAAGTCAATACGTTTATTCATATATACCAAATACTCCGATATAGGTTGACCAGGGGTCATTTTCGATTCGCATTTGGTTCGACAAAACTTCAGAAAAATCAAACTTCAGAAATTCACTCTGATTTTGTGTTTTAAATTGTTTGGTTAACTCAGCTTCCCATTCATTTGCTATGTTGGAAACTTGTCCTAAACAAGAAAAGGAAATTACCAAAAATAGAAACGCAATCTTATTCATTGTTTGTCATTTAAAAATTTCAGCCTAAGTAGGTGAAGTTTTCTACAATACCTTCTCTTAGGAAGAATTCATGCAGCTTGCTGCCTAAAAACATGAAACTTGAATTTCGAGCTTGTATTTTTTTTACTATCCTATTGTTTATTGAGGATAGCCGACCAAGTGCCGTTGAATTGCTGACCTGCCACGTTGATGGAAACGGTTCCTCTTTCTTTGATTACACTGCCATAGATGGAACCTCTGCCATTTTGAATGAACGTATAGGTGTAGCCATCCTGGTTGTAAGTGAAGGAGGATTGGTCGTAGGTGTAGGCGTTTCCAACAACTTTGGCTGTCAGGTATTCGTCAGTACCGGGACTGCCAAGCAGTATTTTGTTGGAATACTCGGGATCTTTTGAGATATTTTGGACGAAGGTAACACTTTCGTCGAGCTGAAGATCAGCAACGATCATGCGTTGTGTGCCTTTCCAGCTGCCAATAAAAGGATCGCGAGGGTCAATTTCTTCATCCTTTTTACAGGCAGACAAAATCAAAAGAAAACTGAAGAACAGCAGGCTTGCTTTGATAAGGTTTTTCATGTGATAAGTTGTTTGATGTTTATGGGCATAAAAGTAAAAAATTATTGTGAATGGTTTCGGATTTTTAGCCGGAATTGTCTATAAATATCAATAGTTTTTCCATTCAAGTTTTACCTTTGTAGCAGCTGAAAGCATAGCTTCATAAATATCAGGATATGAGCTTTTTATTGGTTTTAAGTAATCTGGTATATCGTCTTCAGGACATGGGCCATCAAAATAGAAATACCAAAAACTTTCAATCTCACTATACTCAAAGCTGGCCAGATAAATTAAAAACTCTTCTAGATTATTTTTAAGTATTGTTCTATATCCATGTTTGAAAATATTCACAGCATCAGCCTGCCAATGACCATTCATAGAAATATCAACAATTCTATGAATTAATCGCTTAGTACTAATGTTCTTAAGCGAATAATAAATGTCAATATGTGCTTCTGCTTGATAATACAAAGGACTGAAGTGAACAGTACTTTTTAAGCCTACAGTATCACTTAAAGGAATATCGGTATAACCATAACATGAAACAAGTTCCTCAAAGGTTTTTGGAAACAATGAAAAAAAATCTTCTTCCAACTGGTTTAGTTTTTCAGGGTTTTGCTCAACACCAATTTCATTGGCGACTTCAACTATTTTTGAACAGCTTTGTAAATTTTCAGATTTGTTAAAATTATCAATCTTTTCTGCAAGCAGCAAAAGAGAAATGAGAATAAGGTATTTCATTTTAGTAAATATTTATGACGAAGCGTGATTTCCCCTCGCTGGCGCCGATTTGTAATCGGTGTCCGTACAATTTGTTTTTAGTTTCATACTTTCTGCTCAAGTATCAAAAATAATCAATTTTCGTAAATTCACACCGATGTTATATTCGCAGGATTATATTTTTTACAAAGGAATGTTTCGGATACGGATTGAAGATCTGTACCAGCCTGTGATGTTCCGGATACGGATCACATCCCGGATGGCCTGGAGCACCAGCCTGGGGGCTGAATAAAAAAAGAATGAAAGACCTATTGGATGGAAAAGCTAAATTCTAAAGCATAAAAAAAGCCCGATTGCTCGGGCTCTTTCTTTAATCAGTTTTCTGTTTCTTTAATTGCTCAAGTGCATCTTCTCCAGAATAAACTTTTGGGCAATGCTCAAGCTTATCCACCTCATAGTTACGAGTACCAGTATTGATAATCTTCACACCTTTCTCAAGCTTAACATCAACACTCTGTTGCTTTTTCTTGCGTTCTACATCAATTTTTAAAATTAATGTATCACCTTTCATTTCACTACTGACATTGGTAATACCATGCATAGAGTCTAAATAATCAATCCTTAGGGTATCATTTGACACTTTACAAAGAGTAATGAAACTTTCATTTATATTATCTTTTTGTGAAAAGAATGCCATTGCTAAAATTATTAATATTATATTTTTCATGTTCTTTAAATTTACGGATTCTTATTAATTGAGCCTGCTAAACTTCGTGGAGTGGTAAACCAAAAATAATCTCTTGCCGATAAATTATCTCCTGTTACATAATTCCATACACCAACAGAATAGCCAGCACAAGTATTCCAAGGAGTCCAATTTATGTTAGAAGCATCTGAGTTATAATCTAAAATCATATTATACTGTTGCGGTGTTATTGTTGTAGATTTAGATACAGCGCCATATCCTCCATTAATTTCTAAGTTCGTCCAAAATTCTTGTTCGCCTCGATTCCCCCACAATGACATAGTAGTGGTTACACCTTTATTACTCTCTAACCTTATCCACGCATGCCCATCCATTAAACCTGCATCCGCATTGACATTTGATATGATATACATTTGTCCCCAGTTTGGTATTGCAGCTCCTGAAACTGCATCTACCCCTCCGTTTGCGGCTTGCCTATTCTTATCGTTTTCCTCATCTCCTTGATAGCTCATGCCATAATTATGATAAGGGACTAAGGAATTAATTAATTTTAGTATGTCATTGGTACTTGAATTAGCATTACTAGCTGCAACCGAACCTGAATTGCTGAATGTAAGTGTTGTATGTGGGTAAGAATTGATCGCATCCTGATAAGAAATGACTTTACCATAATTATTATAGTAATTTCCAGTATATTGATTATAATGTACACCTTGTCCGGCATGCGCATTGTAATATACCGGAATAATAAATCCATCAGAGGTGATACCAGTGCCACCACCTCCACCTTTTATGGGTGGTGCTAGCCAAGAATTATTATCATACTTGTTGGGTAACACATGATATCCACTTGGATCAATATATTTAAGCGGGTTGTTCCAGGCGTAGCTGTAGCGGTTGTAGTTTTGGCTGTATTCGGGCGCCTGCACAAAAGGATCGGGCGAGAGGAAACGTGCCAAAAACGGATCATAAACCCTGCCATTCATATTGATCAAACCAAATTGGTCCAAATGTTCGTGGCCGGTGTAGCCGCGGTCGAACAGGCTAGGTTGCACAGTGTAATCTGTCCAATTATTGGGGTTTCTACGTCTGCCCCAGGGATCATAACTCAGCTTTTCGAGTACATTACCCGAGGCATCTGTAATACCGGTTATTGATCCCAGATAATCGGTAAGCACATAATACAGCTGCATATTGCTGCCTGTTTGCACCATGATGCCAAACAAACCGGTGGGGCCGCTCAGGTAGTGGATTTTTTGTTCTGCTGAAGGCAACAGCCTTTTGGTTTCGTATTGATCCAGAAAATAGGTTTCAGTGATGAACGGCATGCCAACACCCTCGTCTTCTTCGAGGTGGCTGTACTTCCGTTGCTGATCGGGGCCATAGGTGATGTCGAGCTCATAGCTTCGGCCATTGGGGTAGGTATCACTGATAAAACTTACCTTATTAAAAGGTGTGTAAGTGATGTTTTGTTCCGGAGCAGCATTTAAAAAGGCTGTTGTAGGCTGCGCCACACTGGTTACGGCATGTGGTTTGCCCTGTGGGTGCTCGTAGCGGTAGCTGGCCGGGGCGGTGCTTACATCGGTTTTTTGGTTGATGTTGCCATTGTCGAGGTACTGCATGGCGGCCACTGTCTGATTGTTTATGCGCCATCCTGTGAGGCGGCTATGCAGTTCGGTATCGTAGGTAAAATCTTCCCTGAAGTTTTTCAGGGCATCCCTGCGCCAGCTCAGGTTGCCTGTGGTGCTGTTGAACTGGTAGCGCAAATCCTGCACCGTACTTCCCAAACCAAATTGTGATACCGTTTGGCTTGGGAAACCAAAGTTGTCGTATTGAAGCCCGGTAACACCGGCTAGTGATCGGTATTGTGTCCATTGCCCGCGTTGGTTCTGCATTTGACCTGTCCATAAACTACTCCAATAGCTGCCAAAAAAGCCTGATATAACCGTCATGTCGCCTCGTTGGTTGTAGGCATATTTCAGCTTAAAGCCACTGGGATAGGTGTAGGTTTCGGGCATACCGCTTGTGGGGTTGTAAGTGTAGTCAAAGGTAAAACTTTTTTGGTTAATGGTTTCGGATTTTTGGATGCCCGATAGTTACAAATGCTGAGATTTTTTTCTACGAATTCTGCTGCTTCACGACAGATTTTGTTCTCCAGCGTCCTGTGCGATAATAAATATAGGAAAAAACTGCACCAATCCCCCAGGCTACCGGAATGCCCCACCAAATTCCTTTGGGGCCAAAATGTTGCGCTAAAAACCAGGAAGCCGGAATCCGAATCACCCACAAGGCAAAAATGGTAATAAACATCGGTATCAAAGTGTCGCCTGCGCCCCTCAAAACGCCATTCATGACGAACATGGCCGAGAACAGGATATAAAAAGCACTCACGATATATAAGTAGTCTTTTCCGGCCTCAACCACAGCCTGGTCAGTAGTGAATACCTGCATAATCTGTTCCGCAAAAATCCAGGCGACAATGGTCACTCCCAGCGAGATGAGCGAAGTCATGCGCAAGGTGGCCAGCATGCCGCTGCGCACCCTTTCGAGCTTTTTGGCTCCGATATTTTGCCCCACAAAAGAAGAAAGTGCTGCGCTAAAATTCATCGCCGGAAGCGCAGCAAAGGAATCAATACGCATTGCCACTGCATAAGCAGCAATTACTGTGGTTCCAAACATATTCACCACCTTGTACAAGGCCAGCATTCCCACGGCTACAAAAGTCTGCTGAAACCCTGTCGGCAGCCCGATTTTTATGCTTTTGAAAAAGATTTCCCGGTTAAAACGAAGCCGCAACATATTAAAGCGTATCACTTTATGAAAACGGTTCAAGTAATAAATAATAGAGATAAAAGCGCCTGCCTGCGAAATTATTGTGGCATAGGCAACGCCCTCGATGCCCCATTCAAAGACGACCACAAATAATAAATCCAGCATAATATTCATCATCGTGGCAACGATTAAAAAGTAGAGCGGCGTTTTCGAGTCGCCAAGCCCTCTGAGTATGGCACTGGTTCCCTGAAATCCAAAGAAAAACACAAAACCCAATGCATAGATATTGAAGTACTTTACAGCTTCAGGAATCACCTCTTCGGGCAGGTCGATCAGCTTGAAAATGGCGGTGCTGGTATAAATGCCAATCAGGCTGAGGAAAATTGATGCCACAAAAATAAAGAGGTACATGGTTTCAATGGCTTGCTGTACCTTGCCAATGTTTTTCGCCCCGTAATATTGGGCTATGATAATGGTAGTGCCTGTTGCGATACCGATGATCAATGATATCAGCGTGAAAATAAGTGGAAAACTTGCTCCCACCGCTGCAAGGGCTTCGTTGCCTAAATAACGGCCTATAATGATGCTGTCAACAATATTGTACAACTGCTGAAAAACATTGCCTATCAACATAGGAATGGTAAATGCGAGTATAAGTTTGCCTTCGTTGCCTGTAGTAAGATCCCTCATGGAGCGATTTTTAGGAGTTTGCAAAAGTAAGAATAATACCCTACTTAAAATTTTACGACTTCATTTGGATATTGCAGATTGCAAGAGCGGGTGAAAGCCCTGTAAATTGTTGTAATTTTGCTGCGGCAAACACAGACTGTCGCAGTGTAGTGATATGCTGAGGAAAGTCGGGACAGCGCAGGGTACCATACTTCCTAACAGGAAGGTCTTTGTGTTTTAGGCACAAAGAACAGCAAGTGCCACAGAAAATAACCGCCACGCCTTCGGGTGGGGTAAGGGTGAAAATGTGAGGTAAGGGCTCACATCGGGTCGGGGTGATCCGGCCCGGGGGTAAACCTTATGGGCTGCAAGGCCAAATATACCGGCATTTTTGTTTCGGATTAGTCCGAAACAAATCAAGGGCGACCCGTCCGGCGCCGGTGGGTAGGCCGCTAGAGGCTGCCAGTGATGGTAGTCCGAGATAAATGACAGTCACAGCGCATGATCGCTCGCGGTCATGTGCTGCACAGGATCCCGCTTATGGGTTTGCCTGCAAACAAGCCGCAATAGTTCTATTGTGGCTTGTTTGCAATATTTAGTACAGCTAAGCGTTTTTTTATCCTGAAAGGATTTTGCTTTTTATAAAAAATGAAGCCCTTTAAGTAACTAATTTTCGATCGTTTCGTCTATGAAATTGTACCTTCGCTGCACGAAAAAAAATGTCTCCATGCCTTTGAAAAAGACTCTTCTCATTGTGTATATTGGGCTGATAGCTTCATTTCAGCCACTTGTGGCACAGAAGCAAATAAGTAACTGGGATCCTGAAACAACATTTCAGCAGGGACTTGTTTTGTTCCAAAACCAGCAATATGGTGCTTCCCGCAGTTTATTTGCCGGGCTGCAGCAACAACTCGACGACCCCAACAGCAGGATGTTTATCGATTCGCGCTATTACCAGGCGGTTTCTGCATTCTACCTGGATCAGGAAGATGCGCCCAGACTTGTCTCTGCTTTTGCCAAAGATTATCCGGGCAGCAGCTGGATGCCAAGAATCAATTTTTTCTACGCAGGCATGCTCTTCAACGACAGAAAGTACCAGGAAGCTTATGATGCTTACCAAAACACCGATGCCAACAGGTTATCCGCTGATGAGCAACACGAGATGCACTATAAGCAGGCCTATGCTTTGCTTCAGCTTGAAGAAGTGGACCAGGCGATGACGCTGTTTGAAAAAACGATCTCCGATAAAGGAACTTACAGCGATGATGCCCGCTATTATGCAGCCCATATTTATTATGTTAAAGGCAATGATGACCAAGCCATGAAGCTGTTCGCCGAACTGGAAAATAACCGCAGCTACCGTAAGCAGATTCCATTGTATATGCTTCAGATAAATTACCGCAATGGCCAGCTCGACGAAGTGATACGCATGGGCGAAGATGCCCTGAAGACTGCCGACTATCGCCGCAAACCCGAAATAGCCAGAATGCTTGCTGATGCATGGTATGCACGTGAGAATTACGAAAAGGCATTGTCGTATTATCAAGTATTTGAGCGTCAGAACAGACGGAATCTAAGTCGCGAAGATCACTATCAGATTGGCGTGAGCCGCATGAAAACAGGAAATATCGTGGCCGCCATCCGTAGCTTCGAGCAGTTAGGAACTCCCGAAGATTCGCTCAAACAATATGCATCCTATTATTTGGCAGCTTGTTATGTAAAAACTAACCAGCCTAAATATGCCAGGAATGCTTTTCTGGCTGCCTACAAAGCAGGTTATGACGATGAAATAAGTGAAGATGCGCTGTTTAATTACGCCAGGTTGAGCCTTCAGGCCGGAACAGATCCGTTTAATGAGGCAGCCAAACTGCTCACCGATTATCTGGCAGCTAATGAGGATACTGACCGTAAGGCAGAAGCAGAAAGCCTGATTATCCATCTTTATCTGGCTGCGCGTGATTATGACGCAGCCCTGGCATCGCTCGAAAAACTCAGCAACCGCGATCCCAAGCTGCAGCAAATTTATGATCAGCTGAGCTTTTCGCTGGCCGTGCAGCTGTTCAATCAGGGCGATATCCAAAAAGCAGCTGATTATTTTAACCGGCTGCAGTCGGATGCGCAAGAGCCTGCCATGCGCGCAGAGGCTACTTTTTGGTTGGCCGAAACTTTTTATTATCAAAAAAACTATTGGGGATCCGAAAAATATTTCAAGCAGTTTATGGCCATGAGGGAGGCCTCCGGCTCAAAGCTGCTTCCATTGGCAAGCTATAACCTGGGCTACACCTATTTTCGCAAACAAGACTATAAAGCGGCTTTGCCTTCCTTCAACAGCTTTGTGAATAAACCTTATGTCGAAAATCCCGCATTGATTTATGATGCCTGGCTGCGAATTGGCGATTGTCATTTTATGCTCAAGGATTACAATGCAGCCATAACAGCCTATAAAAAAGTAAATCAGGCCAATGCCAGTGGTGGTGATTACGCCTTGTTTCAGGTTGGACTTGCTTATGGAGCGCTGGGGAATATTAATCAGAAGATGCAAGCCTTAGATCAATTGTTAAAAACTTATCCGCGATCCGGCTATTTTGATCAGGCTTTATATGAAATGGGTTCTTCCTACCTGGTTAACAACGACAACCGTTCGGCCATTGTTAAATTCGACCAGCTGGTGCGCGAAAAACCACGTTCAAATTATGCCCGTCAGGCTTTGATGAAAACAGGGATGATTTACTATAACAACAACCAGAATGAACAGGCCCTCACCAAGTTGAAGCAGGTTGTGAGCCGCTATCCCGGCACCAACGAATCGCGCGAAGCCCTCAATCTGATGCGTGATATTTATATGGATATGAACAAGTTGCAGGAATATTTTGCCTATACAGAAGCGCTCGGGGTAGGGCAGGTGAGTAATACCCAACAGGATTCGCTGGCTTTTGTTACTGCCGAGAATTTTTACCTCGAAAACCGTTGTGAAGAAGCACAGAAGGCCTTGTCAAATTATTTTAGTCAATTCGACAATGGAGCCTATCTGCTTCAGGCACACCATTATGCTGCCCAATGCGCACTGCGGTCAAAGAATAATGAAAAGGCCCTTTTTCATCTTGAATTCCTGATCAATTTTCAGGATAATTCCTATACTGACGAGGCTTTGCTCAATGCTGCCCGCATCGTTTATGATCAGGCCCAGTATGGGAAAGCAGCAACTTATTATGGGCGCCTTGCTCAAATAAGTGAGGAAGGAAACCGCAAACGTGAGGCCATTGAAGGAAGCATGAAAAGTAATTATTTCCAGGGCGACTACCAAAAGGCAATCGGTCAGGCCAAGGTTTTACAGCTTACGCCTGATGTAGAGGAGCAGCAACGTGTGCAGGCCGATTATATCCTCGGAAAATCGTATATGTCGCTCGAACAATACAGCCAGGCTAAGCCGGTACTCCAGCTTTGTGTGCAGGCCGATCCGGGAGTCTATGGTGCAGAGGCGGCCTATTTGCTGGCGTTGGCACATTTTAAGCTTGGCGAAGCCGGACTGGCTGAAGATAAAGTATTCGCCATGGCGGATCGTTATCCTTCATTCGAATATTGGCTCGCGAAATCATATATCCTGCTTGCCGATATTTATGCCGCCAACGACAACGCCTTTCAGGCAAGAGAAACGCTCAAAAGTATTATCGATAATTATAGCGGTGATGACCTGAAGCAGGAAGCCATTCAAAAATTGCAACAGCTTGAATCAAAGCAGTAAAACTGATGAGAATAAAGATGAAAAATAGGAGTGCCGTATTGGTTTGTTTGATAATGTTCTTTGTACTAACAGCCTATTTTCCGCTGTTGGCGCAGAACCATCAGGAACGCGTAACCATCGAAGGAGCATTTCGGCCGGCAATAAAGGACTTCGACAAGATTTATGTGAAACCAAATGCTCCGGAAACCGTTTTTCCGCCGGCAGATACCTCCATCACTACCATCGATCGGATGATTAACAGCAAGGCTGAATTAGAATTGCTCAGCCCGTTGGCTCCCCGTTCCAGGAACGATTACGAACAGTATAATAACTTCGTGATGGCCGGCATGGGAAGCCGCTTGTCGCCACTGTTCAGGTATGAGCATAGCTCGGCCCTCACTTCCGATACACGTTTTGGGTTGGGAATCGGGCACCTGTCGAGCTGGACCGACATCAAGGATTATGCCCCCGCTGATTTCATGAACAACAGCTTTGATATCTCGCTGTCCAATAACCTTGGCACCCATCAGCTGCAAAGCAGGGCATTTTATCATTTCGATACCTATCGCTATTATGGCTTTCGACCTGCTGAATATCCAAATCTGATAGTCGATAAGGAGAAAATCAGTCAGCATTACCAGCAGCTTGGTTTTGCAAGCCGCCTTGCCAGTATCGAAACGGATATGGGCTATGTGCAACACGAAATTGGCTTGCAGTATGCCTATCTTTTTGATCAGTATAAAAGTTCGGAGCATGGCGTATTGCTTGATGCTGATTTAGGGATGACATTCGATTGGTTTGATTTCGATGGCACCCAAACGATTGGTGTTGAAGTGAAAAGTGCTTTTTATGCCAATACCGACAGCCTCGCTTCCACGAATGATCTGCTGGCCGGTGCCATGCCTTATCTCCATCTCAGGGGAGATTTTTATCAGCTCAGGCTGGGTTTACGACTAAACTATCAGAATGATCTTGATCCTCAGCTATGGCTTTATCCGGTGATTAGCGGGAATTTGTATTTGCTTGAAAAAAAGCTCGAGTTTTATGCCGGTGCAGATGGTGGATTACAACGCAACAGTTACCAGAGCTTTGTTAAAGAAAACCCATGGATTGGCTCGGTAGTTCCTTTAAGCTGGGAGAACACCTTGTTTGCTTTTGATGCCGGACTTAGGGCAGCGCTTATGCAGGGATTGGATGTTCATTTGGGATTGCGCTACCGTGATCTAAAAAATAGTGCCTTTTTTATCACTGACCCGGCTGCTGCTCAGGCGAATTATTTTACCGTGGTTTATGACGGCATGAAGCAGTTCAGCTTTTTGGCCGAAGCAGGCTGGATGCCATCGGAGCAGTGGGAGTTTGAGGCTTCATTCCAGCTTCATCAATACAATACCGATTCAATTGCTGCTGCCTGGCAGAAACCCGGTTGGGAAGCAGGACTCAAAACGCAATGGAAGCCATTCGTGAATTGGATCATCCATGCTGACATGCAGCTGCGTGGAAAAATGGATGCCCTGATCGTAGAAAATGCTGTTGAAAAAACGATGACAATTGATGGAATAAGCGATTTTTCATTAGGAGCCGATTACAGGTTTAACAGTACTTTTACAGCCTATGTGCAAGCCAATAACCTGCTGAACCAGCATTATATGCTTTATTATAATTATCCTGTACAAGGGTTTCAGCTCAACGCAGGAATCAAGGTTCGTTTTTAAAGCCATAAACTTATCGCCCAATGGCTGCCCCATTGCTGATTTGTTCATAACTATGCTGTTATGAAATGGCTTTGGGCTATTTTTATAAGCTTAAAAATTGTACTTTTGCATGTTTTAAGTTACCAGATATTAACAGATTAAATATGACTGCTGAAGAAAAAAGAGAATTCGACAATTCGCAATATACGGCCTCTAACATACAGGTTTTAGAAGGCCTTGAAGCTGTTAGAAAACGTCCGGCCATGTATATTGGCGACGTGAGTGTACGTGGCTTGCATCATTTGGTTTATGAAGTGGTTGACAATTCCATCGATGAGGCGATGGGAGGCTATTGCGACAGGATAGAAATTATTATCCATAAAGATAATTCGGTAAGTGTATTGGATAACGGACGTGGGATTCCTACCGGCTTGCACGAGAAAGAAAACCGTTCGGCACTCGAAGTGGTAATGACGGTGCTGCATGCCGGAGGTAAGTTCGACAAAGGTTCATACAAGGTTTCCGGCGGTTTGCACGGTGTTGGGGTGAGTTGCGTAAACGCCCTCTCTACCCATCTTACAGCAAAGGTTTATCGCGAGGGCAAAGAGTTTATTCAGGAGTATTCCTGTGGTAAACCACTGTATGAAGTGAAAGCTATTGGAGAATCAAAAAATAACGGTACGCTGATCACCTTTAAGCCGGACGACAGTATTTTTATTACCACAGATTATGATTACGACACACTGGCATCGCGCATGCGTGAGCTGGCATACCTGAACCGGGGAATCACCATTACACTTCAGGATGAACGTGAAACAATGGATGATGGCAGCTTAAAGGGAGATGTTTTCTTTTCAGAAAATGGCTTAGCTGATTTCATTGCCTACCTTGATGAAAACCGTGAAAAACTCATTCCCGAACCCATTGCTATCGAAGGCGAACGCAGCGATGTACCGGTAGAAATTGCCATGCAGTACAATACTTCATTTGCCGAAAATCTGCATTCTTACGTAAATAATATCAGCACGCATGAAGGCGGAACGCATCTTGCCGGTTTCAGGCGTGGACTTACCCGCACACTGAAATCCTATGCCGAGAAGTCGGGGATGCTGTCAAAACTTAAGTTTGATATCAATGGCGACGACTTCCGTGAAGGAATGACGGCAATTATTTCGGTTAAGGTACCCGAGCCTCAGTTTGAGGGTCAGACGAAAACGAAATTGGGTAATAACGAAGTAATGGGCATTGTGGATCAAATTGTAAGTGAGCACCTTGCCTACTATCTTGAAGAGCATCCGAAAGAAGCAAAAACCATTGTCAACAAAGTAATTCTGGCAGCTACAGCCCGTCATGCAGCCCGCAAGGCGCGCGAACTGGTTCAGCGCAAGAGTGTGCTAACAGGCTCTGGATTGCCCGGAAAGCTATCTGATTGCAGCGAGCGTGATCCTGCACAAGCCGAGATTTATCTCGTGGAGGGCGATTCGGCCGGTGGAACAGCTAAACAAGGTCGCGATAGGCGCTTTCAGGCAATTCTCCCGCTCAGGGGAAAAATCCTTAACGTTGAGAAAGCCATGCCTCATAAGATTTTTGATAGTGATGAAATCAAGAATATGTTCACTGCTTTGGGCGTGACCATTGGCACAGATGAAGATAGTAAAGCACTCAATATAGAAAAACTTCGCTATCATAAAATTATTATCATGACGGATGCTGATATCGATGGAAGTCATATCGCAACGCTCATCCTTACTTTCTTTTTCCGCTATATGCACGACCTCATCGAAAGAGGCTATGTGTATATTGCCACACCACCACTATACCTGTTGCGCAAGGGCAAGACTGAATTGTATGCCTGGAGCGAAGACGAACGTGCCCGAATCACACAAGAATGGTCGGTTGATGGCACCGAACGCGGGATGCACATTCAGCGCTATAAAGGTTTGGGAGAGATGAATGCTGAGCAGCTTTGGACTACTACCATGGATCCTGCTACCCGTACGCTGCGCCAGGTGACAATAGAAAATAGTCTTGAAGCTGACCATGTATTTTCGATGTTGATGGGTGACGAAGTCGCTCCGCGCCGCGAATTTATCGAAGCCAATGCTAAATATGCTAAAATAGATATTTAGGAACTTTAGTTCCACTATAAGTGTAACTTCCTGCCGGAATCAACCGGCAGGATTTTTTTTTGCTATTTTTAAAAACTTTTGGGTTTATACTTGTGAAAAAAATAGAATTATCTTATTCGTAAACAGTGATATACTGTAAAATTATATTCTGACAGATCAAGGGAGTTTTAATCAACTTTTTAGAAGCCCATCGTTGTGTGCTAAAGCTTAGATTCTTAGCTTTGCAATAATTAGTGTTTGTCATTAAAAATCAGGGGGCTGATTCAAAATGGACAGACGCTGATTAACTTGTTGAGACTTAAAATGCTAAGTGATAATAATAAAAGCTGACATTTTATGAGACTACTTCTTCTGATCTTCCTCTTTTTTCACGGGCTAATTCACCTGATAGGTTTTGTAAAAGGGTTTTTTCCTGCTGCCCTGCCCAAGCTAAGTTTTATTGTAAGTAGCACTGCTGCTGTTTTCTGGTTGATTACCACCCTGTTGTTTCTGTTTTCTGGTATCTTATTTTTATTAGGGAAATCAGGATGGGCATCCATTGCATTAGTCGCCACTGTAATTTCTGCGGTGCTGATTATTGCAGCCTGGCAGGAAGCGCGCTTTGGCATGATTGCGAATTTCTTGATTTTAATTGCTGCAATTGTGGCTATTGGTAATCAGCAGTTTGAGCGAAAAGTGAGAAAAGAAATGAACTTAGTAGCCGGTGATACCCGTTTGGTGGCACCGGAAATTCTTCAGGAATCCGACATCCGAAACTTACCGGAAAACGTGCGCAGCTGGCTGATTTCCACAGGAGCTGTGGGCCGCCAACGGGCCTCGACTGTAACAATCAGTCAGGATTTTAAAATGAAGCTCAAACCCGAACAAGAGAATTGGTACAATGCCCAAGCCAGGCAGTTTTATAATGTTGAGCATCCGGGCTTCATCTGGACTGTCGACCTGAAGATGAATCCGCTTATACAGGTCAGTGGGCGCGATAAGTTTTATGATGGAAAAGGCGCCATGGAGATGCGCATGAATGGGTTTATTCCGTTGGGCAACGAAACCGGCCCGAAAATGGATGAAGGCACCTTGCAAAGGTTTTTGGGCGAGATTGTGTGGTTTCCATCGGCAGCAACAAGCGAATTCATTACTTGGGAGGCAATTGATATTCAAACGTCTAAAGCAGTTATGAATTATCGGGGAACTTCTGGCTCCGGGACATTTTATTTTGGTAAAGACGGTCATTTTGAGCGTTTTGAAGCCATGCGTTATATGGGCAACAAAGCTGATGCAAAAAAGTATCTTTGGGAAATCAGGGTGCTGGAAGACAGTACTTTTAACGGCATTACTGTGCCTTCAAAGTGCGAAGCTATCTGGCATTTGGATGAAGGCCAATGGAAGTGGTGTGAAATTGAGATTACAAGTTTGGCATATAATTTGGATGACGAAAACTTCAATTTTAAATGATGGCAAAACCAAATATTCTGATTTATTTATCGCTAATCCTTGTGCTGAGTTTCGTGCCTGGAATAATGAATGCCCAATATTTTAGGGATCAAACGCGATTGCTTTTTTACGATTCTTTATATCCTACAAATGAAAAAGCCATAAGTAAAGGTTATGCAACCGATGAGCTGGTTTCCATCAGTTTGCATCCTGAGTTTGGTATACCTGAGATTAATGTGATCTTTGGCAGCTTTCAAACACCACTTTTTTTTGATTTTGGAAATAATGGTAATATATTGATAACTAATGCAATTAGTGATAGTGTTCCTTTTATTATTCAGGACACTATTCCTACTTATACTCCTGATGGTCAGGTGCGTGCTATTGTTTATTCAATAGTTTTGCCGGAGTTTCAATTGCTGGATAGTTTATTCCATTTCGAGCCTTCCACCCTCGCAGATTGGTCAGTGTTTTCTACTTCGCCTACCAATGGAATTGTTGGGCTGAAGTATTTTCAACAGAAGCGTTTTACCTTAAGCTATCGCAGTCGTCTACTGGGCATTTCTAACACACCGCTTCCTGATGGTTTGATCAGCGAAAGGGCCTCAATATTTCCCATTCAAGTATTCGATAACCATCCGTATGGGGTTTATTTTGAGGCGGAAGTTGCCGGTCAGGATGTTTTGGTGTACTTTGATACTGGTAAAAGCCACTCACAGATAAATCTTGATCTTGTTGATCCCTCGCAAATTGTGAGTGATAAAAGTGGCCGGTTTTATGCTGATACCATTGCAATTCAATTTGAGAACCATCGTTTTGAAATGGTATATCCGCGTGTTGGTACTATCAATCGCTCTACGAATTCGAGTTTGCCGGTTGGTATGGAAGTGGGAAGTGATTTGTTGCAACATTTTCTCCTAACTATAGATCGTACCGATGGAAAGAATCAATTAATTCTGCATTAATATGTTTTTAAGTTTTGGCAAGACTTTGGGTTAAGTATGACATATTACCACTATTTTTGTGGCTAGATGGTTTTAGACAAACACATGGAAGAACTTACACATCTCGATGACCAGGGGAATGCGCGTATGGTTGATGTTGGTGACAAAGCCAGCTCAGTGCGCACTGCAATAGCCGAAGGTTTTATCCGCCTGGAAGCCGGCACACGAAAGCTGATTCAGGATAACCTGATGAAAAAGGGCGATGTGCTCACCATTGCCGAAATTGCCGGTGTGCAGGCTGCCAAGCAAACGGCGCAGCTGATTCCACTCTGTCACCCTTTACTGCTGGATAAAATTAAGCTTGTTGCACAATTGGATGAACAGGGTGTTTATGTGAGTTCGGAGGTGAGGTGTGTGGGCCGGACAGGCGTTGAAATGGAAGCACTTACGGCCGTGAATGTGGCTTTGTTAACCATTTATGATATGTGTAAAGCCGTAGATAAAAAGATGGAAATGCACGGCATCCGCTTGCTTCAAAAAACCAAGGAGCAAATCTAAAAAGCAGTAACTTTATAAATTCCTTTCCTGGTGATTCCTGAAGCAGCTGGCTTCATTGCGTTAGCATTATTGCTAATTTTCAAGAAATGTACACCTTTTTTTTCTATGGTGATGGGTAGTGACAATAGATTTAGCGTAATGATATCATGAGGGAACGCAATTTTTTCTGAGGTTATCGCCAATTTTTTTCCCCTTGTAAAACCTTTTCAAAAGACCAACAGTTTTTTTTGAGTTTATTTTTCATTTTTGGGTGATTAATGCAACTAACTTATAAAGTTAGTCCGGGGGGACTTATCTGATTATTGCAATGAATTCTTTTAACAAAAACCAAACCTATAACAATGAAAAAGTTAAGTGTACTCTTTTGTTTGATTTCCCTAAGTATTTCTCTGAATGCGCAAAAAATGAAAGGGCCGGATGAGATTAGCTATTTTCAGGCTCCGGCTGAGGGTATCCAATTTACCGGTGCTGATGTTTATTTAGCTACCGACCAACAATTAATTGATGCCCGAAATGAAGCCCAGGCAGAAAAAACCAGTGCTTTAGGGAGTAAATTCGGGGCATTCGGCGATGCAGTGGCCAATACAGTTAACAGTGCTTCTGATATGGTAGCCAAAGCCAACAAGGCAATCAATGCCATAAAGGACGATAAAGGCAGATTTGCCGCCTGGACTTTTATCCCGGAATATATCATCGCTGAGCCGGAACATCAGCAAAATGTAATTGTTGAGATCTATGTCCTCAATGATGACCCGGCGCAGGGTAGCATGTCGGTGATGAGTGACAATCAGCCACTGAAAGCGGATAAAAACGGTTATTTTGATGTGCCTTATGCTGTGAATTGTCGTTACAAAATTACAACTCCCCGGGGCGAACTCATTGCCGAAAACAATATGGGAGTGATTACCGGAACGCAAAAACGCAAGGATTATGTCGCTCCGCCTGCCGCCGGAGGAATTGGAAGCGTAACTGTGGTAGACGAGGAGCTAACAGCCTCCGAAAAGGCCGGTATCAATGTGGCGTATAATAGGGTTCGGCAGGATGTGTTTTCGCTTTATGGTTTTGGCCAGTTTGCCACACCCATGAAGTTGGGAAAGGTAAAAGAAGCCAAAGATGCCACCAAGATGATGGACGATGTGCTTGATGTGTTTGTAAATAAACAAGGACTGTTATTGAATGCTGATGAAAAAGCTTTTGTTCAGGAATATGTAAATCTACTGGAGAACGATTTAGGTTCAACATCTGAAAAGTCGCGCTGGGTGGCCTTACACAATTTGTCCCTTTGCTATGCCTGGCTCGAGGAGCCCGAAAAAGCAGCCAAAGCTTATCAGGATTATACCCATGAAATCAGGGAAACCCTGGACGAAATGGAGAAGTGGAATCTGTTGTTGCGTGGCGAACTGCCTAAAGCTGATCGCAAAGGTCTGATAATCGGCATGAAAGACCAGAAGAAATTTCAGAATTATAACGAGATCAAAAGCTTTGTGCATACTTATCCCGTGGCTGCAAAGCGCTATGAAAAGCTGTTTTATACCATCAACCGCGATTTGAAAAAATTTGTGGATTATTATGCCCACAACGATATCCTTTGCCAGCTTTTTGAGTTGGATTATCCGTTTCAGTTTTTTCCGCTCAACGATTTTGATGGCAGCCCCAAAGCGATTGAAGGGGTAGTTATGCGTGAAGGTATGGAACCGATTGAATATAAAATCAAGTTTGACAGCAAAAGACGGATCAAGGAAGTTACTGCTGATCAGGTAACTGTAATGGAAGATGGCAGCAAAGAAAAGGTGATCACCCGACAGCTTGAGCCGGCCTATCACGACGAAAGCGGCCGCCACCTGTTAATCTCCACACCAAAAGCAGATGGCTTTATGAATTCGAATAAGCCTGCCACAGATATCAATTACACCTATGATCCTTTAAGGGCTCAAACAAGGGGCGAAGCATCTGATATCACTCGTAAGTTCGAATCGAATGAAGTTGTGCAGCTGAAAGTGGATCTGGAGGGGACACTTTATTTCACAGGAACCTCTAATTTTGGTAAAGCCAACGCTATTTTTAAGGATGTGCTGGCTTCTAATGGCATCGAACCTAAAAGAAACAGAACCGAGACAGTGTTTGAAACAAAAGCGACGATCAACGAAAAGGGCGTGCTTACGAATTGGAAATGGACCGGCGAGGTTGAGAATAATTTCGGTGCTTTCTTTTCATCACGTGTTCAGCAAATATCAGCCGAAGAAATGGTACGTGAGATTAACTTCCGTGAAATTGATGCACATGGCAATCCGCTTCAGGTGGATTATAATTTCAGGATGAAAGGCAATGTTAAGGTCGAACAAAAGCTCAATTTTAAGCAATGGTTTGTTGAATCATATGCTCAGGGAGGCGTTCCACGCGGAGATATGAGCGAAGACACTTTTGAGTTTGAAGCCGAACAGCTTTGGGATTGTGCTTTTAAATATGATGATGAAGGCAACTGGACCGAAATGCAGGTAGGACCATACACAGCTAGCCGTACCTTAAAGTATTGATGGAATAAAAACCAAAGGTTCTGTCTCAACGGTCCTCTGACTGAAAACTTTTGAGACAGAATCTTACAAAACCTTCAAATATGAAAAGAATTTTAGGAATGGTATTTCTGCTGATTGGCCTTACAGCCAGCGCTCAGATACGCAATATCAGCTCCGAAGTGCTTAATCCACTGGATAAAAAAATCAAGCCCTTTATGGCTATCGACAGCCATCATGGATTTGTATTGGGACGCGAAATCGTTCCATTAGGTGATGGTGCGAATCATCCGATGATCTATTTTGTGCAGGATAAGCTGAGCCTGACTCAGCGGGTGATGGATATATACAGCTACGAGCCGGAAAGTGATTACGAATGGCTGCTCGAAGACAATGCGCAGGAAAATGATGTGTTTTTTGCGCGCTCCCGTTTTGTGGTTAATAACGCACGCACCAAATGGATCGTGATGGTCGACGGCTCCTATGTCGTTTTTCAGAATGCAGCCACTAAGGCATATGTTGCTGTAAATGAAGAAGGTGATATAGTTCCTGTTGAACATTTTCAGGATGCTTCCCGTTGGAAACTGGTTCATGTTTTATAAAAAGCAATAAAAACAGTATAAAAATGTATAAAAAAATAATCCCGATTTTTAGTCTGCTCGTTCTTCTTTCCGGCATTTTATTTGCCCAAAAGGAAGAGTTTAGCGTGTATTCGCTGAAAAATACCACCTTGCTGAAAGGGTCGTCTATTTTTTTTGAACCACTCGAAAACAGAGGCACGAAGGATTTTGTTGATGTCAACGGAAGACTTCAGGAGCTGTTTACAAAAAGGACTCAAGCCCCCACTGATAATCCAAACCTGAATCAGTTGATATATGGAGGCCTGTTTCAGGCTGTGCCCGATCCGCTTTCGGCTGATGTGATTGTGAGCGGCTACTACACTGCCGAAAGTGTCAGCGCGCGCGATGAAGTGGCTTTTGTTGAGTCAGGAACCCATATTGGCAGCCCGATTCCCTATTTTGAATGGCGGATCACAAATCGGGCTTCGTTGGATGTAGCGCTCGGCTTTACCTATCCTGATGGCACTGTTGCGTTTGATAGTGTTGGTATTCGGAAAGAGTCGGAACAGAAGCCAGGCAAAAAACCGATGCCCCTCAAGGAGCTGGAAGAAAATTGCGCCAAAGCATTTCAAAATGCATATTATTATCAGTTCAATTTCATTGAATTTGATAATCGCTGGATTGACTTCCCCAGTGTAAAAGTGAAGGACAAACAGCTAAAAGATGATTACAAACAAGCCAGATCCTGGATAAAGGATCATGAATTGGTGAAACTTGGTCAGCTTTTCAAACGGATCTACGAAGCAGAGGGCAGGGATGAAGCAGCTGTTTGTCTGGGCTTGTGTTATGAATTGATGGGTAACTACCCGGCAGCAGCGGAGCTTTTCGAAGGGCGATCAGATTTTCATATCAAAGCCAGGCTAAAAAAGGAGCTGGAGCTATATCACTATCTTCAGGAAATTGGAGCAAATATTCACCTGGTAGAATTTTAGAAGTAGTAAGCTTTATGAACCCAGCAGGATAAAAGCGGCCCAATCGATGGCAGGCATTCCTTCTGCGGCGCAATCCAGTTGTGCAGCCCGCAGTGCCTCTGCAGCTGATTCGTTACGGAGCAGCCGGGCATAAAAATGTTTCATCAGGCGGGCAGTAGCCAGATCATTCACAGGCCACAAACTGGCTACAACCTGAGGCACGCCAGCTTGAAAAAGCGCTCGGGGAAGTGCCATTATACCTTCGCCTTCGGCAAGCTCGCCTATGCCTGAGCTGCACGCACTTAATACGACAAGATCCGCATGGGTGCTGATGGTGGCAAGTTCGGCTTCGTGTAGAAAACTGCTCTGCAAGCCTTTTGTTTTAAAAGCTGAATCGGGTGAGAGTATAAATCCTTGCAGGCCAGAGGGCTCATTCATGGTGTAGCTGTGCGTGGCAATATGGATAATGTCGGCTCCCTCAAGGTGACTGATAAAGGCCTCCTTCGTAGCCTGATCATCGGTGAAGAGCTGATAAGGATGATTGGATTGTTCAAAAAGTTTGGCAATTGAAACAACTTCATCCCGGCTGTGAGGCAAAGCCGCAATGTTTTTGGACAAGGCGTTCAGGTTTCGCAATTCAGTGGTTTCAGCTGCTGCCAAAAAATCAAAGGACGGCGCAAAAGCCAGCCAGCGCTTACGCGATTCTGTTTTATGAATAGCGGATTGATAATACAAATAAGCGGAATAGTGATAACTGACGGACAAATGTTCCAGCAAATAATCCGAAGATGCTGAATAAGGCAGTAACGCTATCGGTGTCTTGTATAAAAAATCATCCGGCAGAAAAACCAAATGATCCGAAGCAATAATCTCTGCTGAAAAAGGAAGCAACAACTTATCTGCCAGGGCGCGCGCAGAGCGCTCGGTGTGATTGCCTGTTTTTAAGTCGCGGTAGTAGGATTTCCAGACTTTACTTAATGCTGGCAAATCATGGCTATAATGCAGTTTAATAGTGTTGTTTTGCAGGCAAAGCAGGTAATAACTGCTGTCAGTGATTAGTGCTTCGATCAGACAGGTTTTGTTTGTAAGTTGTTGCTGGATCTGCTCAACAGGCATATTGGCAAACAGTTTTTGAGAACTGCTTTCAATACCTTCGGCAAACTGATGATGCAGCATCAGCAATGCTATACGGCTATCCTGCAGTGCAGTATGCAGGCTGTCGGCTTTGGGTTTATTTGTCTGAAACAAAGCTGTGGCTCTTTCTGCCTGTAGCGTACTAATCTGATCTTCGAGGGTTAACTTCTGCTGCCAAAAATCGGCTGTATCAATGAGCTGTGCGGCCTGCTGCGATTTTAGCAGCTGTATCTTCAGCTGAAAAGTCTTGACCTGATTCAGGTAATGCCAAGCCCGGAGAACGGACTCATCCTGCCCGTCTTCAGCCAGCAGAAAAGCTGCTGCAGCTATTTTTTTGTAATCCGCAGCAAGCCTCAGCAGGCTTTTTGGATCGGTCATCTGCACGGCCAATCGCCGGATTATTTGCTCGGCTAATTTCAGATTTTCACTAAGGGCTTCGGCCATTTCAGGAGACCGAAGCTCCTTGTACATTTCACTTTGCGCCGTGATGCTTAAACGCATGAGCTTCAAATGATCCGAATCATCCAATACACTGTCAAGACGGTTTAATTCAAGGGCAAGATCAAGAGCTGGTTCGTAAGCTTTTTTCGTGACATGAGCGTCGAGTGCGGTGAGTTTGATTCTGGCTGTCGATACCATATCGTCTTGGTACAGCAAGCTGGCTTTTTCACAGTATTTCAAGCTGCTATCGGCATCAAATGGTAGAAATCCCTCGGCAATCTCCAAATATAATTTCAATGCGGGGATGGTGTTTCTATCCGCTTGTTTGCGGTATTGCGCCTGAGCAATAGCCACATAATCCTCGAAATTAGTTTGTTGACCTAAATCGCTATAAATCCCCGCCACTGACAAAGGAATGGCAACCTCAAGCTTGGGATTTTGTTGCCGGATAGCCTGTTCAATAGCTTCAGCTTCTTTGATATAGGTTAGTGCCTTTTGATCCTGCTGAAGCAAACGGCTTTTTTCGGCCAGGGTATAGGCCAGGGTGACCAAAACCACAGAATCCCTGTAATACTTTCTGTCTGCATTTAGATACTGTTGCTCAAAGGTCTCAAAAGCCAGCTGTGGCTCATTATTAGCCAGTTGGTTTACGAGCGTATGTTCAAGCCTGATCAGCTGCTCTTTAAGGCCGGCCTGGATGGAAGCCTTTCGGGCCTGATACAGATAATTGATGGCTTGCGAGAAGTCGCCATTTGTCAGATAACTGAAGCCCAAGTCTCCCAGACAATCCACCATGATGATCGAGCTGTCGTTCATAGCTTTCAGGACAGCATATTGTCGCTGCGTAAAGTGTAATCTGTCGGCAGTTTTGTTTATGCCGTAATGTGCCAGATAATTCAAAAAACGCAGATTAATTGCGAATTCATAATGCAAACTATCTGAATTGGAAATCATGGTCGATAAATTTTGCTCGAACAATTGATTCGACCTGTTGAAGTTTCCGCTGATAAAATTCATGGCAGCCAGTTCATTTACTGCCTGATAATGCTTTCTGATTTCACCCCGGTTGAGACATGCCTCAGCAACCGAATCAAGAACCTGATAAGCCAGCGTCGTGTCTTGTTGCTGAAAGGCAGTGAGGGCTTTGCGGTAGTCAGGCAGACTGTCGTAATTTCTCAAATCCCAATACAAAGGGCCATACTGGGATTTTGCTGTCATACCCGAAATCAATAGAACTACCAGTAGTATGATTCCTTTCAGAGACCGTTGAACCTTTCTAAAATTCTCTCCAGTGTTGTCAATATTGACCATGAATCACCTCGTTCAGTTAGCATTAGTTATTGTTTGTCTATTTTCAGACACAAATGTTTTTCATAATCATCCATGCTATAAAGTTTATTTATAGCAGATTAATGATCTAAAAACACCTTGCTGCGTTCAGAAAACAATGACAATTAAGTTGGGTAGTTTACAAGCGATCCCAGTTGCAAAGTTAATGAATAAGGTTAATAAAACGGCAATAGACAGGTGTTGTCTGTGCTTTTTAATGTTTTTTAAAAACAACAGATTTTGTTTGTGCACACTAAAAAGTTAATGACTTTTTCCAGAATTAGTACTTTGCTTGGTCATTTTGATCATTTTTGCATTAAATTTTTCAAAAAGAATGGTTTTGCGCAACCAATTGATAGACTTACTTGAAACAGATTTTCTGACCCGCACAGTTCAGAAGACAGTGCAACGCTACGTCAATCGTCGGGCTATCCCGGTGCGCGAGCGGCAGGATGTGGAAATGGCTGTGATAGAAGAGTTTATTAAACAGAAAAACCAGATTGTGAGTACATTTCAAGGCAAATCTCAGGCTTCAACTTATTGCACAGCTGTGATCAACAGGATGTGTTGCGCGGTGATACGCAAAGAGTACCGCCATTGGCGAGCTACCGATCACGATTTGCCGCAAGGCCTGCCGGAAACATACAGCGTTTCGGACGATCGCACAGATCATCGCCTGCTTATTAAACTGGAGCTGAGCCGATTGCAAAATGCATTTGAGCATTTTCGGCCGGTTGCGCCAGCTATGGAGGTCTTGCTGACGCTCTATTTCGAGCTCAGACCGCAAACAAACAGTTTTATGGCGTGGTCAGGCTTTAGCGATCAACAAATGGAGGAATGGTTAGTGAGGATTAAAAACCATTCGAAAACAGATCGTTACAGAACGATTGCGGCACTTGTGTCAGCCGTTGAAAACAAAGCATTGAAGCCTGATGCCCTTAGGATGCGTATCTATAAATATATGGATCTGCTGATAGAATTTTTGAATCAAAACGATCAGTCAGGACATAACCGCGAAACCTTAAAATTGCTTTTCGAACTCAGAGATACTGCTCAGACAGAAACTCCAGATGTCGGAACTCAAAAGCGGAACAGGATGGTTTTTCTGACATTATTACCTTTAATGATGCTGTTATGAATAATTTGAAGATACACCTGAGCCCCGAAGAACTGGCCTTGGCTGCAGAGCAAACTGTCCGCCAAAAAAACTTACCGGAAGCTGTCCGTAACCACTTGGATAAGTGTGAT
Source organism: Bacteroidota bacterium (assembly GCA_018830105.1). Taxonomy (GTDB): domain Bacteria; phylum Bacteroidota; class Bacteroidia; order Bacteroidales; family F082; genus UBA5536. The sequence goes on along the minus strand of JAHJTC010000023.1, from coordinate 95,563 downwards.
TCCTGTAAATATGAACTTATGACTTTAATCGAACTGCAGGAAGGGAACCTTGATCATAAAACTGTGATTTTGCAACGAAAATCTGGTGTTTGGTTTGCTGCAGCAGCAATGATTTTGGTGCTTTTGGCCGTTGGCGTATGGTGGACAATGAACAACAGCCCGGAGCAAAGCCTGCCTCCGGAGCTGATTACGCAGCAGCTTGAGCCGGCAGATGAAACAGCCAATGCTAAAGTTGTAGAAAATGACGAATTTGCCAAAGAAGGAAATGGGCAACCCACCCTAAATAATGATGAGCAATTGGCGCTGGCAGCCTTTGCACCAAATCCTGAAATGGAGCGTTTAACCGAACGATACCAAACCGAAATGAGAAATGCTGGCCATGCCGCAGTTCAGGTAGATTCAAAAATGGATTCCCTCCATTTTAGCTGGAATGCTGAAGGCGTGCTAATTTTCGAGTTATACAATAATGAAGGCATTTTGCTCGAAGAAGTTGAAACAACCGCCCGGGCTGCATCTTTTGAAGTAAAGCAAGCGGGTTTATACTATTTCAAGCTGATCAATGAGGACTTTGATTTGCTTTGGTGTGGGAAGACTAACTTCCGTTAAATACGGCCTTCAGACAGGCGATTTTATGCATCTTAATGCCGAAAGACCAGAACAGCCACTTGACTTTTTTTGACAAACTCTTTTTTTAAAAGATACTAACCAGTAAAAAGGTTTTCAGGCCGTGGTTCATGAATCACACCACATATAAGGGCCTTAGTCCTGCCTTTTTATGAACTATAAATCACTTTCAGGCACTAATTTTGAACTTTTAACATCGGTTGCTGCTTATCAGCATACAATAGCCTTATTTTTGTCGTTTAGTGATAAGAATGCTGGGGTGGAAATACTAGTGAACTCGCAAACAGAAAAGAATTTTCCGGTACTTGAAACCAGTAAATTCGTGAAGAAAGAGATGGTGTAAAACATAAAGCAGATTACCACAACGCAAAATTAACAAGATAAAAGATTGAAAAGTTTAAGTTCAGTTGGTTGGATCAGGGTCATTATGTTGTCGGCTTTTCTGCTGGCATACAATCTATTGCAGGCACAGGTCAATTACCGGCATTTTGTGCTAGCCGGACGTATTGATTTATCGGAAGAGCGTTTTTTTGAATCCATCAGGAATTTTAATACAGCTTTGCGCTATAATGGGGACAATTTCGAAGCGTATTTTCTGCGAGGAGTTGCAAAGTTTAACCTCAGCGATTATCAGGGTGCTTTGGACGATTTTAGTAAAACCCTTGAAATCCATCCGCTTTATGTCAGGGCCTGGCATTACCGGGGAATCACCCACGACCGTATGTCGAATTATTTCGATGCTAAGGCTGATTTTGCCCGAGCCTTGGAAATTGATCCTTACAATGCTGATCTGCATATCGCCAATGGCGCGACAAGTATGCATTTGAATGAATTTGAGGCAGCAATAGAATCCTATAATATGGCGTTGCTTATCAATCCCAGGCTTTCAACAGCTTATTTAAACAGGGGGATAGCAAAACGTTTTCTTGACCAGCTTGATGAAGCCCTTGAGGATCTTGACAAGGCCGTTTATCTGGATTATTTCAGCACGGAAGCCTGGCTGCGCAGAGGAATGGTAAGGCTGGAGCTGGATAATTACAAAGCAGCCATGGAAGATTTTAATCAGGCGCTGGAGTTGGATAATCAGAATCCCCTGGTATATTTTCAGCGTGCATTAGCTTTTCTGCAATCAGGAGATACCCTGGCCGCGCTTCAAGATTATGAGCAGGTAAATGTGCTGGATAGGCGCAACGCACTCACCTATTACAACCGTGCTTTGTTGCGCAGCATGCGCGAAGAGTATGAGCTGGCACTCCCGCTTTACGATCTGGTAACTGCTATTAATCCACAGAATGTTTATGCGTGGTTTAATCGTGGGGTCACCTACTTTCAGCTGAAGGAGTATCCGGAGGCAGTGGAAGATTTTTCGAAAGCAATTGAGCTTTTCCCTGATTTTGCAGGAGCCTGGATAAACAGGTCCGTTGCCAGGGATAAAATGAACGATAACAAGGGAAGCAGGGCAGATTACGAGCAGGCAATGGCCATTATCAAAGCATTGAATAACAAAGAAGGTAATCCCGATTCGTTGTATGCCCGCTATGCGGATTCGACCTATTTTGATCAAATTTTTGAGTTAGAGTCTGATTTTATTAGCGGCGAATCACGTAAAACAAGGGTGCAGTTTCGGGAAATAGATATCGTGCCGTTTGGGTTAATTAGTTTGATGCCTTTTCCGGAAAAGGCAAAAACAGATCCTAAGCCTGATTATTTTATGTATAGCGACCTGTTTGTGAGTCAGCTGAATAGTGAGCTGGCCTCTCCGTTAAATTTTTTATTGACCACAGCACCTGCTCATCACTTTATGACCTCAGCAGAGAGGCTTTCTGCTTTATCGGATGAACGCTTGCCTACTGACTTTGCCGAGGCTTTAAATCAGCAGATCAAAGGAAACTACCAAAAGGCTATAGAAGCCTACGAAAAGCTTATCGGAAATCAGGATTGGGGATTTTATGCCGCCCTGAACCTCTCTGTTGTTTTAGCAGAACGCGCAGAGCTTGTACTTTCGGCCGATAGCTACGACAATGCGATAATGATAACGCGCCGCAAAAGCACACAAGTTCCAGTTGTTACCGAAGATAAAGCGCCCGATTACCAGCCGGCAAAAGAAATGCTACAGCAACTGCTTCCCACTGCGCTAAAAAATGGTTTTGCCTGGTATAATATGGGGAATATCCATTTGCAAATGCAAAATTTCCACCCCGCCATCGATGCCTACAGTGAGGCCATCAACTATGAGCCCACACTGGCCGAGGCGTATTATAACAGGGCACTTACTTTGCTGTTTTTGGGCGAAAATGAACTGGCTTGCAACGATTTGAGTAAAGCCGGCGAGCTTGGGCTGAGTGAGGCTTATGCTGTTATCAAGCGCTATTGTCAGTGATAAAAATTTCCTGATTAGTTACACCTAAAAGTATGACTGTTTCGTCAGAGTTAGCGCGCGAACTTTTCTCAACGTATTCTGCTCAGAGCTATCGCGCGAGTCCTCTCGCGGGGTAAATAAATTAAACTATTTATATTTTTTTGAAGTCAGGTGCGTAAACTATGGCAGTCAGGGTGCGACTTTGAGTCGCGCCCTGACTTGCCCGGAAAATCGGCACAGCACACTAATGACCGCTACAAAAAAAACCGCTCCAATGCAGAGCGGTTTGTATTTGTTAATAAAAGAACAGGAAATCTTAGTTTTCAGCTTGGGCTTTTAAAGCTTCTACCTTTTTTTCCATATTCGGAAGTTCCAGTCCGTAACCTTTTTTCTTGTCTTCGGCTTTAAGCATCAGTGCTACTATGATAGCCAGAAAACCTGTTGCGGCAAAAACCATCATAGGAATGGTATAATCGTAAATCGGTTTTCCTGCGTCATTGGTGCCTATGATACTGTACTTATCTAAAATCCAGCCAATGAGCAATGGCATACCCATCAATCCCCAGTTTTGTACCCAGAAAATAAGGGCATAAGCCGTTCCGAGACGTTTCTCAGGAATGATTTTAGGCACGGAAGGCCACATGGCAGAAGGAACCAGTGAGAAGGTTACGCCTAAGAAAAGAATCAGCACGATGGCTACAAAATAATGGTTGAAAGCCGGGATGGCAAAGAAAGAATGAACAACCAACAGGAAGATCGATCCCAATAACATAATGGTAGCTCCGCGGCCTTTTCGATCGTAAAGATTACCAAATAATGGGGTTAGCAAGATGGTTCCAAATGGAAGCAGACTTGGAATAGCACCAGCAAACTGCGGGTCAACGCCATATTTATTAATCATCAGGTCAGTTGCATAATACAGGAAGGGGAAAACGCCAGAGTAGAACAATACACAAAGAATAGCAATCAGCCAGAAACCTTTATTCTGCATGATATAGAGAATATCTCTGACTTTGAATTCCTCTTCGGGATCGGTTTCGTCAGTAATACCTTCCGAAACTTCAAGTTTACGATCCATAAAAGTGTACCATATAAAGGCCACTAAACCAGCTACCAGAAGCCCTAAGCCAAGCATTACAGGCGCCGAAAGGGCAGGGCTTTCCTGGGTGCCAAACCATACAGTAGCCATTGGTATCGGCAGCGAAAGCGCCAGAGCGGTTCCCATACGTGCAGTAGCCATCTCAAGTCCCATGGCCAGTGCCAGCTCTTTGCCTTTAAACCACTTTACAATAACCTTAGAAACGGTAATTCCCGCAACTTCAACACCAACACCAAACACACCAAAACCTAAAGCGCCAATGGCAATCTGTGCTTTCAGTCCGAAAATATAAGCATCAGAAGGAATCAGGTTTTCAATGGCGGCATACTGTAGGGCGGTACCGATGATCATTGTAATACTTGCGCCAATACCTGTAAAGCGTACACCCATTTTATCCAGAATCAGACCACCAAGGATAAGCATCAGGAAAAACACATTGAACCAGCCATAGGCCGAGTTCCAGATGCCGAAATCGCGGCTTGTCCATTCCATATGTTGCTCAAGTAAAGGCTTGAGCGGCGAAATTACATAGTTGATGTAATAGCCCGTAAGCATGGTAAATGATACCACGGCCAGCGCGCCCCACCGGGCGGCTTTGTTTTCTCTCAGAGATTGCGTTAAAGCTGCTGTCATAGTGTTTGAATTTTTAAGATTGGCTAAATTAACTAAAAATCATTACAGACCAAATCACTTACGTGGATAGAGGTAAACAAGCTTCTTTGTTTCAAAAAATTCTCCGGGATAATACTTTGAAAGTGAAGTGAGCTGTATGTGATACCGTTTTTTTAAGGGCGACAACTCTTCTTCCAGTTCGCCGCCTTTTAAATAGAGGATGCCATTTTTTTTGGTGTTAATCTGCTTTTGATGGATGCTGTTTTGGGTCCACTGCACGAAAGTATCGAGCTTTGCCACTGCCCGGCTTACAATAAAATCGAAGCTTTGGTCTAGCTGTTCAGCACGTATTTGCTGCACTTCTACGTTGGATAATTCCAAGCTTTCAGCGATATCCTGAACCACTTTAATCTTTTTTCCGATGCTGTCGATCAACAAAAACTGAACCTGAGGAAATCGTATTGCCAAGGGAATACCCGGAAATCCACCTCCCGTGCCAACATCTAATACCCGGGTTCCTGGTTTAAAATGCATAAAATTGGCGATGGCAAGGCTATGCAACACATGCTTTTCATAAAAATGATCCATGTCCTTGCGCGAAATCAAATTGATTTGGGCATTCCAGGCCTCATAAAGTGGCTTAAGGGCGCGAATTTTCGTCTGTTGAGGTGTCGATAGTCTCGGGAAAAACTCAAAAATTTGTTCAACATCCATAGCGGGACTGTTTTTTGGTATAGGCTTGCAAAAGTAAAGTTTTCAGCTTGCGTTAATAACAATCTTTTGTGGAAAAATGCGTTTTACTGCGGTAGTTTACATTGATATCAAGGCTAATTTTGCAACAAAGTTAGGATAAGTTGAGGCAAATTTTAAATCAGATCAGTTTTTATTTCCTGTTGAGCAGCTTGTTGCTTTTTGTTTTGCCATCGATGGCGCAAAACAAAATAAGTACCGAAGCCTATATCGAAACCTATAAAGGCATCGCAATGAAAAAGATGCGGGAGTATAAAATCCCGGCATCGATCACATTGGCGCAGGGTATTTTGGAATCGGGGAGCGGCAACAGCAGGCTGGCACAAAAGGCCAACAATCATTTTGGAATAAAATGCCACAAAGGATGGACAGGCAAAACGATCAGGGTGGATGATGACGAAAAAAACGAATGTTTCCGATCGTATCGCAAAGCTGAGGAGTCGTTTCATGACCACTCCCTCTTCCTTACGCAGAGAACCCGTTATGCAGACCTGTTCAAGCTAAAAATTACGGATTATAAAGGCTGGGCCAAAGGATTGAGTAAGGCCGGATACGCTACCAATCCGCGCTATCCCGAGCTGTTGATCCGAATTATTGAACGTTACGATCTGGCAAAATACGACAAGCAGGCGCTTTCGGGCAAAGCAGCTCCTAAAAAGTCAAAAAAGCCCGCTGTTGTTGTAACAGAGACCCCTCCGCAAACCAATGAATTTGCTGTTGTTGATAAATCAGAAAGTGGCCGTTTTATTCATGAAAATAATAGGGTGAAACTTATTTTTGCCAAAAAAGGGGATGACATGAGCAGCCTTGCCAAAGAATTTAATATGTATAGCTGGCAATTTGCGAAATATAACGACATCGACAAGGACGCCGTATTTGAGGAAGGCCAGCTGATTTATCTGCAAAAAAAGAAACGCAAATCGAAGGAGTACCACTATCATAACCTTCGCCCGGGAGAAAATCTGTGGGATGTTTCGCAATTGTATGGTATTCGGCTCAAGCGTGTTTATAAGATGAATGATCTTGATGAAGGGGCTAAACCTGTTGCCGGAACAGCAATAAAACTGAGATAGCGATTGCTTTGCAATAAGTAGCGCTTGCCGGCGGCTAATAGAAGCCCTGATGTTTGTTGCCGGGAATTACTCCCGGGAAAGACGATTTTCTTTGCAGAAGAAGAATAATCTGCCAGTTAACGTGGGCGTTAAATCGCGATCGACTTGATACACTGAAAACAGGAATAGTTTGTCTTTGTCAGTAGGTTAATTTTGTGATTTATTAGCCAAAGGCAATGTCAGTGTAAATATGCTGCCTTCCCCCAAGGTGCTGCTTAGGGTGAGTGTACCACTGTTAGCTTCTGCAAATTCTCTACACAGAATAAGTCCCAGACCCGTTCCCTTTTCCAGCATAGTGCCCGGCAGCTTGAACTGCTCATCAATACGGAATAGTTTGGCCTGGTTTTCTTTGGCGATTCCCATGCCGTTATCCTCTACCGAAATTTTCACCTGATCGTTTGCTTTTTCTGTTCGTATGGTGATGGTGCCACCCTGGTGGGTGAATTTGATCGCATTGGATAATAAATTCCTGATAACGGTGGTGATGGCATTATAATCGGCTGTAGTCTCGAGTTCTTGATTAACTAGTGGAACGATTTGAATGTTTTTTGCTATTGCCTGTTGCCGGAGTAAATCAATGTTTTCGGAAACAAGCTCGGCCAGGTTGATGGTTTGTGGATTCATTTTCAGCTTACCTTGCTGTGTTCTGGACCAGCTTAGCAGGTTTTCGAGCAGTTTATACAGATCATCGGTGCTTTTGCGTAAGGCAACGATGATTTCTTTTTTCTCGTCATAGTCCAGCTGATCAAATTCCTGATCTAAAATTTCAGAGAGACCCAAAAGTACGTTGAAAGGGTTTTTGAGATCATGTGCAATAATCGAGAAAAATTTGTCTTTCGTATTATTGGCTTCCTGCAGTTCTTCTTCTGTTTTCTTACGGATTGCAACCTCTTTTTCCAGAGAAATATTTGAGGATAGAAGCTCTTTTGTGCGGATCTTTATTTCTTTTTCCAGGGTAATTTTTTTGTTTTTTAACGATCTGATCCTGAGCAGATAAACCGCGTAAAAGAATAGTATTGTAATTAATCCTAACACAGCAATAAACCAGCTGCTAGCCCAGAAGGGTGGTGCAATACTGATGATCAGTTTAGCTGGTTCAGTATTCCAGTAGCCATCGTTATTGGATGCCATTACCTCTATAGTGAAAGTTCCAAAACCCAGCCTTACAATTTCGATGCTGTTGGTATTTCCCAGCGATTGCCATTCATCGCTGATCTCTCTGATGCGGTAGGCGTATTGATTTTTACGGGGTTTGTAATAGTTTAAAGCAGCAAATTCAAGCATGAAAGCTTGATTATCATAGTTTAATTTTACTTCTTTGGCTTGTGCAATGGGTGGATCAATGATGGCTTTCTCATTACCTACTGTCAGATTGGTAAAGATTACTTTTGGGGGTTGTGTGTTGTCTTTCAGGGATAAAGGATTAAAGAATGTTACACCGTTTATTCCTCCAAAGTACATGGTTCCATTTTCATCCATATAAGAGGCACCACTATTAAACTCGTTTTCCTGAAGCCCGTCTTCACGATCGTAATTCCTAAAGATGTTTTTTTCCGGATTAAAACAGCTTAATCCTTCATTTGTGCTTATCCATAAACGGCCAAGTGAATCGCTTTCAATTCGGTAAACCACATCATTGATTAATCCATTGGAAGTGTTTAAATTGGAGAAGGTTTGTGAGGTTTCATCAAACCGGTTCAGGCCGCTTTCAGTCCCAATATAAATAGTACCTGACAGACTTTCGTGCACACAGTATACATTATTTGAGCTCAGGCTCAGGGGATCTCTGGGGTCGTTTTTAAACTTCCTGAATAGCATATCATCATCTTTCATATAAGCCAGTCCACCGCCAATGCTGGCTAACCAGGTGCGTCCTTTCGAATCTTTGAAAATATCTCTTATTCTACCTGCAGGTATCGACATTTCATTATCAGGATCATGCTGAAAGTATATAGCTTTGTAGGTATCTGTATTAAAAAGATTTAGTCCTGTTTCGGTACCTACCCACAATTCATTTTTGCTTTTAGGAAGCAGGCTCATAATCATAAAGCCTGATATTTTGTGAGCTTCTTTCTGTTTGTATTTCGTAAGATCCTGAATGATTTTTCCATTTTTATTATTCAACAAAACCAGGCCTTCGCCTTCGCTACCCACCCACAACAAGTGTTCGTTTTGCATATCAGGGGACATCACATAGGCCACTTGGAGTTGACTATTCGTCCATTTTCTGTTACCATTTTTGTCAAAAGCATTCATGCCTCCATAACCTCCCACATAAAGATTGTCGAGATCATCAGTATAAATGCTTCGAATACTTTTAAAGGTGAGGCTTTTATTGTGATTTGGCTGAAACCGGAGATGATTAAATCCTTTGTTAATGGGGAAATAATAATTAACTCCATAGCCGTTTCCACCAATCCAAACACCTCCATTTGAGTCACTATAGATCGATTTTAAACTTGATGAACTCACCCCCGTGGGGTTATCGGGATGGTGGGGAACAGTTAGTAATGTTTCGCGCTTCAAGTCAAAAACCTGAAATCCATCTTCAGTAGTAGCCCAAATTGCTGTGTCACCAACCAGAGCAATCTGACGGGTGTAGGCCTGTTGCCGGAGATCAGCATCATAACTTTCAAATTCAGGCCTGGAAAGTAAATCTTTGTTGGGATCCAGTTTAAGGACATTATCTCCATAAGTTGCAATCCAGATATTTCCTTCTTTATCGCGGATGATACTGAAGATTGTCCCTCTGTTTATGGCTGCCGCCACATTTGTTCTTTTATGATCAAAACCAATAGGTGTAATTTTTTCATTTTCAGCGTTATAATAGAGTAAACCACCACGATCTGTGCCTATCCAGAAATTTGCTCCATCCGAAAGCAGGCTGTAAATATTACCAACAGTGATGGAGTCAATTTTGAACTGCTGCATATCCAAAAAGCTCATTTCCCTGCTATCCAGATCAATAATTAGAACTCCCTTATCGCTTCCTGCCAGGAGTCTGTTGTTTTGATGATCGATATCGATGCAATAAATATGCTCACCAATATCCTTAGAATCATTCTCATTAACAAGGTGTTGGAATGGATAAAACTTTTCTGTTACTGGATCAAGGTAACACAAATCATTTCCGGAAGTGCCTATCCACAATCGTCCAGCCTTGTCCTGATTAATAGTGAGAATGTGGTTGTTTGGTAAACTGAGCGGATCTTCAAAATTTCGTCTGTAAATCTTAATTTCGTTGCCATCATATCGGTTGAGTCCGTCCTTTGTGCCAAACCACATCAGCCCATTATTGTCTTCAAAAATTGCATTGATGGCGCCCTGACTTAGCCCATCGTTTTTCGAGATGTGTTCAAAGCGGTAATTGGGTTGTGCGTATAGCGCAGTGAAACCGATTGTGAGCAGCAGGGTAAGTAATCTTTTGCTAAGAATTTGTATGAAAGCTTGGCTGATCAGCATCGGTGTATAATGTGATTAACTTGTTTTTGCAAAAGCTGTATGCGAAATTAGGGAAACAATTTGGGTTAACCCACAAAAAAACAGATTATTATTTAGAATTTTGTTAGCTGAAGTTGTTTTTATAGTTCATTTTTTAAATAATAAGCTGTATGACTTTTCTTGCAATGCACAACTTCCTCAGGAGTGCCTTCGCAGATGATATAGCCACCGCGTTCACCTCCTTCAGGGCCCATGTCGATGAGGTGATCGGCAACTTTGATAACCTCCATATTGTGTTCGATAATTAGCACGGTATTGCCTTTATCCACTAGTTTATTCAGCACGTCGAGCAGCACTTTAACATCTTCAAAATGCAGCCCTGTAGTCGGTTCGTCAAGAATGTATAAGGTGTGACCGGTATCTTTTTTTGAAAGCTCGGAGGCCAGTTTAACGCGTTGTGCTTCACCGCCCGAAATGGTGGTAGAAGCTTGACCAAGGTTCAGATAACCCAAGCCAACATCCTTCAGCGTTTTGATTTTATGCACAATAGAGGGCATGTTCTCGAAAAATTCTACCGCCTGATTGATAGTGAGGTTCAGGATGTCGTTGATAGATTTTCCACGGTACCTTACTTCAAGCGTTTCCCGATTATAGCGTTTTCCCTGGCAAGTTTCGCACAAGACAGAAACATCAGGCAGAAAATTCATCTCGATGATCCGGATGCCTGCGCCTTTGCAGTCTTCGCAACGACCTCCTTTCACATTAAAGGAAAACCGTCCGGGTTTGTAACCTCTGATTTTTGATTCGGGAAGCTCACCATAAAGCTTACGGATATCGTCGAAAACTTTGGTGTAAGTAGCTGGATTGGAGCGTGGCGTGCGGCCAATGGGCGACTGGTCGATCTCAATTACCTTGTCAATATTTTCGAGACCTTTAAGCGATTGATAGGGCAGTGGAGATTTGACAGAGCGGTAAAAATGTTGACTTAAAACAGGATACAGTGTCTCATTGATCAGGCTCGATTTCCCGCTTCCCGAAACGCCGGTTACGCATACCATTTTGCCCAGCGGCAATTTCAGGGTAACATTTTTTAGATTGTGTCCGGACGCACCTTTCAATTCAATGTATTTATTTTTGTGGCCTTCGCGACGTTTGGAAGGAACTTCAATCTTTTTCTTTCCACTCAGGTATTCACAGGTGATGCTCTTGCAGTTCAGCAGTTCGCCAGGCTTGCCTTGTCCAACAATATTTCCGCCATGAATACCGGCTCCTGGGCCTATATCCACCACATAATCAGCGGCCAGAATAGTGTCTTTGTCGTGTTCTACCACGATCACCGAATTGCCAATATCGCGAAGTTGCTTGAGCGATTCAATCAGCCGGTGATTATCGCGCTGATGCAGTCCGATGCTGGGTTCGTCCAAAATATAGAGCACACCTGTAAGCTGAGAGCCAATCTGAGTAGCCAGTCGGATACGCTGTGATTCACCTCCGGAAAGCGTGTTGGCAGGCCTGTTCAGGTTGAGGTAGTCGATGCCTACGTCGAGCAGAAAATGGATACGCTTTTCTATTTCCCGCAGCACTTCCTTACCTATGAGCAGCTGTTTCTCGCTTAGTTTTTCGGGTAGCTGCTTTACCCATGCGGCCAATCCGGTGATGTCCATTTCTGCCAGCTCGGCAATATTTTTTTCATCGATTTTAAAAAAGCGTGCCTCTTTTTTTAGTCGTGTTCCTTCGCATTGAGGACAGCTTACATGGTTCATAAAACTACCAGCCCAGCGCCTGATGGAAGGGGAGGCGTTTTCGTTGTTCTGTGCTTCGATAAAGTTGATGATACCTTCGAAATTGAGGGTGTAAGTTGTCATCACGCCCAGGTATTCTTTTTTAACATCAAAGCTGCGGTTGGCGCCATATAGTATCACATCTATTGCCTCCTCCGGTATGTCGTTGAGCGGAGTGTTGAGGTTAAAACCATACTGAATTCCAATGGCTTCAAGCTGATTGAAAATCCAGTTATTTTTATATTCTCCAATAGGGGCAAGGCCTCCTTTGCGGATGTTTTTACTGGCATCAGGAATTATCTTTTTCAGATCAACCTCGGCAATCTGACCCAATCCGTTGCATTTAGGACAGGCGCCATAGGGCGAGTTGAACGAGAAGGTGTTAGGTTCGGGCTCGTCATAAGAAAGCCCGCTTGTCGGACACATCAGCAAGCGGCTGAAATAGCGTACCTCAGGTGCATCTTGCTCCAGCACCTGCATCAATCCTTTGCCGTGCTTAAGGGTGGTTTGCACGGTTTGACTGACCCTTTTCTTGCTTTTTTCATTCACTTCAATGCGGTCGATCACGATTTCTATATCGTGGGTTTTGTAGCGATCGAGTTGCATGCCGAAAGTTATTTCGCGAAGCTCTCCATCAACCCTTACGCGCAAAAACCCTGCCTGTCGGATATTTTCAAAAAGCTCGCGATAATGTCCCTTTCGGGCTCTCACAACAGGGGCTAATACATTGATGCGTTTATTGGCGTATTGATCCATAATCAGTTGCGTGATCTGATCTTCCGAATAGCGGATCATTTTCTCGCCCGTGTTGTAGGAATAGGCATCTGAGGCTCTGGCAAACAACAGTCTTAAAAAGTCATAGATTTCTGTGATGGTTCCAACTGTTGAACGGGGGTTACGGTTAACGGATTTTTGTTCGATAGAAATAACAGGACTCAGCCCGGTAATCTTATCCACATCGGGGCGCTCCATATTGCCAATAAATTGCCGCGCATAAGCCGAAAACGATTCCATATAGCGGCGTTGTCCTTCAGCATATAAAGTATCGAATGCCAGCGATGACTTACCACTACCGCTTAGGCCTGTTATTACAACAAGCTGATTACGTGGTATTTTTAAGTCAATATTTTTTAAGTTATGCACCCTGGCACCATATATCTCCAGGTATTCATCCTGCGAAAAACTATCCTTCATGTGTTTGTTTCAAAAACGAGGATGCAAAGTACGGAATTATTGTTGAAGATAAAGCCGATCAAGTTCATAATGTGTGAGGTCGAAAGGTGGCAGAGGCATTTTTATGGTGTAGATCTGTCCGCGTTTTACCTTGAGTTTATTGCTGCGAAGCCAGGGATTAAAATATTTGAGTAGTTTATAACTAATGTTATGCTCGCGGGCATAATCGGCCCAGCTGTCGATGTCGTTTGTAATATCGACCAGCTCAAATTCTAAAGGCGGATAGAGCCGTTCAGTTTCGGGAAAAAATCCAAATCTTTCGGGGTTTTCCACAATCATTTTCAGGGCAATCATCCTGAATAGGTAACGCTCGGTTTCTTCTGCCATTAGTAAATCGAAATAGGAGCTGGCTTTTTGATCGGAAAGAAAATTGTCAATCCTTCTTTTTCCGGCATTGAAGGAAGCGGCTACCAATGACCAGCTGCCGTAATTTCTATAAGATTTTAAAAGATACCGACAGGCTGCCGCCGTTGACAGTTCTACATGATAACGCATGTCCACATCGCCACTTATTTCCAGGTCATAATCTTTGGCAGTTCCTTTTAAAAACTGCCAGAAACCAACCGCACCGGCAGGCGATTGTGCGTTGGTGAGTCCGCTTTCGATCATGCTGAGGTATTTAAAGTCGTCGGGAACGCCATACTGGGCAAGAATGGGCTCAATAACCGGAAACCATCTGTTGGCGCGCTTGAGATGTAAAAGTGTGGAGCTATGCCAATAGGTGTTTACAATAAGTTCGCGTTCAAGACTTTCGCGGGTGATAAAGAGCTCTACCGGAATTTTTTCGCCCGCAAAAAAAACTTCATCAGGCATGTCAAAGCTTACAATACGGTAGTTTTGCTCACTTGCTGTGCCAGGCTCCAAACTAGCGGTTTTTGGCGCTGCAAGGTAAAAGAATAGCCAGCCGGAAGTTCCGGCCAACAATACAAACAGAAATGCCAGAAATAGATTGCGTAACATGTTGAGCGTTTTTTTATCTCATTTTAAAAAAAATCCGGAAGCGTATGCTTCGCTGTGGGTTTTACTAAAATGGACTAACAAAATCTTTAAAAAGGGGTGAAGTCTGATCTTTATCAGAAAGGATAGGATTTGAAATGCCCCAATCAATATTGAGATCGGGATCGTTCCAACGAATACTTCCTTCCGAAGCTTTGTTGTACATATTGGTGCATTTGTAGAAGAAAACAGTATTGTCTTCCAGTGTTACAAACCCATGAGCAAAACCGGGTGGCACCCAATACATCATTTTATTGGATTCGGTAAGTTCTATAGAGGCCCATTGCCCGTATGTTGGCGAATTTTTTCTGATATCAACCGCAACATCCAAAACCGCACCTTTCATTACACGCACCAGCTTGCCTTGTGCAAATGGAGGAGCCTGAAAATGCAACCCACGCAATACACCCTTCATCGACTTTGATTCGTTGTCCTGCACAAAGTTTTGATCAACTCCCTGGCTAAGAAATTTCTCTTTATTATAAGATTCAAAAAAATAGCCACGCTTATCTTCAAACACAGCGGGCTTTACGATGAGTAGATCGGGGATTTTGGTGTTGATAATTTCCATGGTTTGATTGTTTGAGGGTTTATGAGTTCAAGAGTTTATGGGTTGATGGGTTTATGAGTTTATGGGTTTAAGAGTTTAAGGGTTGATGAGTTTAAGGGTTGATGAGTTTATGGGTTTAAGAGTTCATGAGTTTATGCGTTTTTTGGGGTAACTATTAATTAAGCGTTTTTAGGTATTTTATCAATTTTATCAGTTTTGACCTTATCAATGTCAAGGATTCAATAGTTTCAGACGACTGAAAAAAGTTTAATTTTTCTGCAATGATTAGTTGAGTTTCCAGTTCTGAAACAGATCCTAAAGCAATATTTAGGAACTGAAGAAACTGAGGATTACTATTTCTTGCTGATCCTTCGGCTATGTTTGAAGGAATTGAAACGGCGGCACGACGCATCTGACTTATTAATCCATACTTTTCATCGTCGGGAAAGGTATTTGTGATTTTATATATATCAACTACAAAATCAATCGACAATTGCCAGATTTCAAGTTCTTTATGCGTAGCCATTTGTTGGAGGGTTGATGAGTTTATGAGTTTATGGGTTGATGAGTTTATGGGTTTATGGGTTTATGGGTTTATGGGTTTATGGGTTGATGAGTTTATGGGTTTAAGGGTTTATGCGTTTTTTGGGGTAACTATTAATTAAGCGTTTTAGGTATTTTATCAATTTTATCAGTTTTGACCTTATCAATGTCAAGGATTCAATAGTTTCAGACGACTGAAAATAGCACAATATTTCTGCAATTGAGTATTTTCAGATATTTTATCAATTTTTGACCTTATCAACATCAACACTTCAACCCTTCAACTCATTAACCCTTGAACCCTTGAACCCTTGAACCCTTCAACCTTTTACAAATGAATTACCTCATCATAAGCAGCAGCTGCGGCTTCCATAATGGCTTCAGACATAGTGGGATGCGGGTGAATAGTCTTAATGATTTCATGTCCTGTGGTCTCCAGCTTACGCGCTGCTACCGCTTCGGCAATCATTTCGGTAACATTATCACCAATCATATGACATCCGAGCCATTCGCCGTATTTGGCATCAAAAATAACTTTTACAAAACCGTCTTTATTTCCTGCAGCACTCGCTTTTCCCGAGGCTGAGAAAGGGAATTTGCCCACTTTAATTTCATAGCCTGCTTCTTTGGCTTGTTTTTCTGTGAACCCAACAGAAGCTACTTCGGGGTTGGTATAAGTGCAGGATGGTATATTGCCGTAATCAATAGGTTCGGGATTGAGGCCGGCAATGGCTTCCACGCAGGTGATGCCTTCGTGCGAAGCTGTGTGCGCCAGGGCTGGACCGTGCACGATATCGCCAATGGCATAAACGCCTTCTACGTTCGTGCGATAATATTCATCAACCAACACTTTGCCTTTTTCTGTTTTCACGCCCGTTTCTTCAAGCCCAAGGCCTTCGAGGTTTGTAGCGATTCCAACAGCTGAGAGTACGATTTCTGCTTCAATAACTTCTTCGCCTTTTTTTGTTTTTACGGTCACTTTACAAAGCTTGCCAGAAGTATCAACTTTTTCAACCGAAGAATTGGTCATCACTTTCATCTTGGCTTTTTTGAAAGAGCGCTCCAGTTGTTTTGAAACTTCTTCATCCTCAATTGGTAATATATTCGGCAAAAACTCAACTAATGTCACCTCAACACCCATGCTATTGTAAAAGAAAGCAAACTCGGAACCGATTGCACCCGAGCCCACAACAACCATTGATTTGGGCATTTTTGGCAAAACCATGGCTTTGCGGTAGCCAATAATTTTTTCGCCATCGATAGGCAGGTTTGGCAATTCACGCGAACGGGCACCGGTTGCTAAAATGATGTGGTCTGCTTCGTAAGTGGTTTCCTTTTTGTCGTCGCCTGTTACAGCAACTTTCTTGCCGGCTACCAGCTTACCAAAGCCGTTAATTATTTCGATTTTATTCTTTTTGAAAAGAAACTGTACGCCTTTACTCATGCCATCAGCAACTGATCTGCTGCGTTTTACGATGTTTTCAAAATCTGGCTTGGGTTCACTTTCCAAACTTATGCCATAATCTGCAGCATGTTTCATATAATTGAAAACCTGCGCACTTTTCAGCAGCGCCTTTGTTGGGATGCAGCCCCAGTTGAGGCAGATACCACCTATTTCAGCTTTTTCAACAACGGCTACTTTTTTACCCAATTGAGAGGCACGGATGGCAGCTACATAACCACCAGGGCCGCTGCCTATAACGATCATATCATATTTCATTTGCTGAGATTTTATTATTTAGATTGTTTCTGAATGCAAAATTACAAAAATTGTTGGGTATCTGGGTTGCGAAAATTTTGGAGCTAAAGGCTTTCATGCTGATAATATTAAATATTTTTAAATATCAGTAGATGAGGTATATAAGATGTTTGTTGAACCGTTTGATTAAAAAATCGAGTTTAATTGTGTTGTGTTGCAGTAAATTTTACGAAATTTGACCCTTAAACAACCTTATTTTTAAACATCATGAAGAAAACCTTAATTATTATTGGCATCATCGTTTTGGTTGTTATTGTGTTTTATAGCTTTTTTAAAAACACCTATAACACGATGGTAATGAATAGCGAACAAGTTGATGCCCAATGGGCGCAGGTCGAAAATGTGTATCAGCGTCGTGCCGACCTTATTCCCAATTTGGTGAATACGGTAAAAGGATTTGCCACACAGGAGCAGGAAGTGCTTACCGGAGTTGTAGAAGCCCGGGCCAAAGCCACCTCTGTAAATGTTAATGCTGACAATCTGACCGAGGCCAATCTGCAGGCTTTTCAGAAAGCACAAGAAGGTCTTTCGGGCGCGCTTTCGCGTTTGATGGTTGTGGTTGAGCGCTATCCGGAATTAAAATCCAATCAGAATTTTTTGGAGCTTCAGGCCCAACTTGAGGGCACCGAAAACAGAATTACTGTTGAGCGTATGAAATTTAATGAGACCACGCGAACCTACAACACCTACATTAAATCGTTTCCGCAAACCATGCTTGCGGGCATGTATGGCTTTGAAGAAAAGCCTTATTTTGAAGCGGCAGAGGGGGCAGAACAGGTTCCGCAGGTTGAGTTTTAGCAATATGTATAAATAAAAGATACTATGCCTAATGCACAATCATTT
Source organism: Bacteroidota bacterium (assembly GCA_018830105.1). Taxonomy (GTDB): domain Bacteria; phylum Bacteroidota; class Bacteroidia; order Bacteroidales; family F082; genus UBA5536. The sequence continues at coordinate 77,861 of JAHJTC010000023.1, read as the reverse complement.
TTCACACAGGAAGAAAAAGACCGCATCAAATCAGCTGTTCTAAAAGCTGAGTTGGATACCTCGGGAGAGATTAGGGTGCATATCGAAAATCATTGCAAAGAAGATGTGCTCGATCATGCGTCGTATTTATTTGATGAAATGCGAATGAACCAAACGGAACAGCACAATGGCGTACTGATTTATCTGGCGATTAAAGACAGAAAATTTGCCATCGTAGGCGATAGCGGTATCAATTTAGTTGTTGAGGAACATTTCTGGCAAGAGGTTAAATCAATCATGGAAACACACTTTAAAAAAGGAGATTTTGTTGTAGGGTTGGAAAAGGGCATTGAACGGGCCGGTTTGAAGCTTAAAAAGCATTTTCCATATCACAGCGATGACATCAACGAATTGAGTGATGAAATATCTTTTGGATGATGAAAAAACTTAAATCAAACCCGAATCCTTTACTTTTTTTAGTTTTACTGATCTTCTGGAATGCTTTATTATTTGCCCAGATTCCTGATCAGCCAAATCCTCCCCGTCTTGTCAACGATTTTGCCAATGTTTTATCTGCCAATGAACTGGAACAGTTAGAGCGCAAGCTTGTAAACTATAACGACACCACATCCACACAGTTATTGGTGGTTTTGGTGAGTGATTTGGCGGGCTATGATGTTGCAGATTTTGCCTTTAGGATAGGCGAGAAATGGGGTGTTGGTCAGCAAAAGCATAACAATGGTGCCGTAATTTTGGTGAAGCCTAAAACTGAGCGCGAAAGGGGCAAGGCCTATATTGCTACCGGTTATGGCCTCGAGGGGTCTGTTCCTGATGCATTAGCTAAGCGCATTGTAGAAAAGGATATGATTCCTTATTTTAAGAATGATAATTATATAGAAGGATTATGGCGTGGAACCGATGCCATTATTGGTTTGGTGTCCGGCGAATTCACTGCTGAACAATATGATAACGAGCCACTTGCAGCCTGGTTTATTCCTTTGTTGGTGTTGTTTATAGTGTTTTTTATAATGCGTGCCAGCAGATCCTCAAATCAGATAGGTAGCAGCAAGAGCAGATTGCCTTTCTGGACTGCTATTTTGCTTGCCAGTCAGGCCGGTCGTTCGCATTCTGGCAGCTGGAATAATTTCTCCGGAAGCTCCGGTGGTTTTGGTGGCGGCGGATTTGGCGGCTTTGGTGGTGGGAGTTTTGGAGGTGGCGGAGCCGGCGGCAGCTGGTAAATTAGCTGGGTTTACCTTTCATCAAGAATAGTCTTTTTAAATACATGAATCAGCCACTGGACTTTATAGGCAGACGCTGATTTGTCCAACCAGGAACTTCTACTTTTTATTTACTTTTCCATTGATTGCACTGCGGTAAACAGAGGGGAGTTTACCACTAAATCTTTTAAACGAAGTTACAAAAGTTGAGCGCGAATTAAAGCCACAAGTTTCAGCAATTCCTTCAATGCTGTAGTCATCGTAAGCCGGATCATGGAATAACTCAATTACTTTGGCGCAGCGATAGTCGTTCAGAAAGGCATGGAAATTTTTGCCAAAATGCTCGTTAATTAATTGCGATAAATATTTCGTGTTTGTTCCCATCATGTCAGCCACATCATCAATGCGTATTTTTGAATTGACGAAAGGTTCTTTTTCTTTCATCAGCAGCAATAAACCGGCTAACAGCTCTTCTTTTAAATCTTTGCACAAACAGGAGGCTTTATATTTTTTGTTTTCGGTATCCGGTTCATTTTTTTTCTTTTTCACTGAATGCTCTTCTGATTGTATTGAAGGTAAAGTATTGGTGTAACAATCATATAGATAATTGTCATCGAAACGAATACCAAAATAGGACAATCCGATATTGAGAACTAAGAGGGATGAAATGAAAAGCGTACTGCTCAGACTGTCTCCGGATACATGCATAAAGCGATGACTTAGCAATAACGCCATCAGAATAATGAAACTTAGGGCAAAAATCTGAATGCCACTAATATAGACTCGCAAATCATTGCAGAGTTCAGTGCGTATTTGTGTGCGGAAATTAACATGAAGTTTTATACCATAATACAGGTAAATAGAAAGTTGAAGTACGATGGCAGATTTAACGATGATTTCAATTAGCCATGTTTGCCGGCCGGGCATGCCTTTTAAAAGAAACAGTCCATAAACTGAATCCAGGTATTCTGCATGATTCGTTGTTATCAATACCCAAAAAGGAGTCAAAAGCAAGAGCATGACAATGAAAGGCACAAAATGCTTAAGATCTATGCTTTTGAGCTGAAAGTCCTTGCTAAGTAAGGATTTGTGGTGTAAATAAAATAATGGGATCAGGGTTAATCCAAAGCAAAATGCCAACGGAAAAAGTACAAAAAGTGTTGCGCTGTGCTTAAAAAGGTGAATATGAACCAGAAAGCTTGCAATACCAAATGAAAGCATAAAAAATCCAAAAAGCAGACGTGACGCACTTTTGTCCTGAAAATAGAGGTATAAGGAATAGAAAAAAAATCCCAGAGACTGATAACCTAACATCAACCACAATGAATGATTTAATACCTCCATTTTTCTTGAGCAGCTATGAGGATATTGTTTTTATGGTTAGCAATTTTGCCTTATAAAAACAGTCCCTGGTTCACGTATTTTGTTTCTTGGTTTCCTTCTTTCCTAAAACACAACAAATATAGTATTAAATTCCTGTTTTAAAACATTACTTATTAAAATGATTTATTTAAAACATTGAAGATAAGTAAAATAAATAACGAAAATAGGTATTGAAATTCCGAATAAGGCATTGATGTCAAGGCTTTTTCTTTGTTTCAAAACAGGGAAAAATGTTCGTATTCATGATATAGAACAACTTTCATTTTTTTAGGCAGGTTAAGCAGTCTAAATTTGTTTGTGCAAAAAGGGATATATTTTGGCTGATGCAGCAAAAAGTTTCCCATCAATAAACGAATTAATAAACCAGTTAAATCAAAAACCAAAATCATGAAGCATTTTTTTAAAGCTTTAACAGTTGCTTTGATAAGTCTGTTATTGACGTGTGTGGTGATGTCGGATGCAATGGCGCAGCAAACACTGTCTGACGTTAAGAAAAACCGCGGTTTGAATGACGAGGATGTGCTGGCTGCCGCCAAAACTTTTATGCCACGCGGGGGCAGAGATGAGTATTTTGCCTTTGTAGGTTCGGGCAATTCAGGAACGATGATCGTTTATGGATTGCCATCGATGCGTATCTATAAGTATGTAGGTGTTTTCTCGCCTGAACCCTGGCAGGGCTATGGCTTTGATGACGAAAGCACCCTGATGCTGAAAAAAGGATCGCTGGACAACACCTTGCTTAAGTATGGTGATATGCGATTTCCTGCACTTAGCGAAACAGGCGGAAAGTACGATGGGAAATACCTGTTTTATTCTGATGGCGCCAATTCCAGAATCGCCTTGTTAGGTCTGGATGATTTTGAAACAAAGCAAGTTTTGATGCATCCACTGTTTATAAACGCATTTCCCGGCGTTGCTGTTTCGCAGGGAACAGAATTCGTTTTTCAAACCAGTGAGTTTCCAACGCCATGGGATCATCGCGAAGCCAATGTTATAGCTGATTATGAAACCAAATTCAAATCCGGAATCACAGCCTGGAAATTTGAGGACACCGATGAAGCTGCTGGCTCAGGGCATCATATTGGGCGTATGATTAAGGAAGCGTCTTTTACCCTTGAACTTCCTCCTTTTGTGCTCGATTTTTTCGACGCAGGAAAATTGGAAAGTAATGGCTTACTGATTGGATTGGCATCTTACCAAAACCAGAATTATGTTTATGTGTACGACTATCTGAAGGCGCAAAACCTCCAAATGTACACGGAAAACGATTTTGCAGTTGTTCCCTTTAAGGAAGCCGTTAATGCAGGAGCCATTGCATTAATTCCGTTAGATCAGGCTGCCAAAAGCGTAAAAGTTGATCCATCCGGAAAATACTTTATCACCGCAGCGAATACAGCACAGGTTTTCGATTTTGTAAAAGTTAAGAATGCACTTGCTCAAAAAACATTTTCCTTTTCAAATGTCCTTGGAGCTCCACAAATAAACCCGGCAGATGTATTGCACGGTGAGCTTAACTTAGGTAGCAAGGTAATTGACCTGGCTTTTGATTATCGGCCCAATGTGGTTTATGCTTCTGTTTATGATGATCAGAAGCTTGTGCGCTGGAATTACGAAACCTTAGCGGTTGAACAAAGTCTTGACCTGAGTTTTAAGCCCGGACACCTGATGACGCCGCAGGGAAATTCAATCGAGCCCCATTCCAATTACCTCACCGTTGTGAATAAGGAAGGTGTGTACGAAAATGCCATCAATACCGGGCCAACGCGCCCCGGTTATCAGCATTTAATAGATATTTCATCGGATAAAATGAGGGATATTTATACGATGAGCATTCCACAAGCGAATATTTATGGGTCGGTAAGCGTGCTGCGTACCACTATTAAGCCAATAATTCGTTATCCTTTGGGTACCAATACCAGAACAGGAGAAATCTCAAGATTTAAAACGGTTGCCGGACAAGAAAAGATTGAACGTGAAGGCAACAGGGTTCATATTTTTGGTACACTTATCCGCTCGCATATCACACCGGAAATTGTTGAGGTTGAAGAGGGCGATGTGGTTACTTTTCACTTAACAAACCTTGAAAGAGCTGAAGATGAGACCCATGGATTCACTGTATCTACTTATGGTGTTCATGGTAGTTTTGAGCCCGGAAAAACAGCCTCACTCACCTTTACGGCCGACAGGGCAGGTGTTTTCCCCTATTATTGCACAGAATTCTGCTCCGCACTCCACCTCGAGATGGAAGGTATTTTGTTGATACGCCCTAAGGGATATGTAGTTACTGAAGAAGATTTGAAGGAAGAAGTTTTAACAGCCGAACAATTGGCCGAGTACAAGAAAAACTACGAGGACAAAATACAGGTAATCAACGAAACACAAGATGTTATCAATAGCGTTGTTACTTTCCTCAAAGAGAATGATTATGCCAAGTATCCCTATGTTGAAGCCCTGGTAGTGGACGCACTCGACCAAATGGAACTCGCAAAAACCGCCAAGGCAAACTACGAGCGCTATGCAGCCGAAGGTAAATGGAAAGATGCATTCCTGTGGGCAGAGCAATACTGGCAGTATCAGGTTAAAACTGCCGACGTTGGCTTGAGAGCTAAAAAGCTGTTAAGTGAGCAAATCAACAAGTAATCCATTATTTATAAATGAAGAAAAATTGTGTTATGAAAAAATATAGTTTTAAATACAGCCCTGATCTTCTTCTAACGGTTATAGTTGTTGCTGCCCTGGCTTTGATGACAGCCTGCGACACCAAAGGAGATAAAAAAGCGGGTGCTACAGGAGCTCCCTATGGAGAGGAATCATTTGGAGAAGTTGTAAAACGCAGAGGCTTAAACGCCGATGATGTGCTTGCAGCAGCCAAAACGTATACGCCTGATAAACTCAAAGACGAGTATATCGCCTTGAACTCTGGCGGCCAGGCCGGTAATATGATTATGTATACCGTACCCTCTATGCGCATGACAAAATACGTCCCAACTTCTTCGCGTCAGCCTGTGAATGGTTTTGGCTACAGTGTGGAAAGTGAAGCGGTGTTAAAATCAGGATACATAGATGGACAGGTGATCGATTGGGGTGATACCCACCACCCCGGATTCTCGGAAACAAATGGAAATTATGATGGGAAATGGGCGGTTGTGAACGATAAAGCCAATCCACGTGTTTTTGTGGTATCTTTAAAAGACTGGGAACTGAAACAAACAGTGAATAATCCCATTTTCAGAAGTAACCACGGAGGATGTTTCTTTACACCAAATTCCGATTATATTGGCGAAGCATCCCAATATCCAGCACCGCTCGATCGTAAATACTATCCACTTACCGAAAGTAACTTTAAAAAGTACTGGCGAGGTGGATTAACCTATTGGAAATTTGATAACGAAATAGGAAAAATTGACGAAGATAAATCTTTCACCATGGAGTTTCCACCCTATACTCAAGATTTAACCGATATGGGTAAACTTGTAAGTGATGGCTGGTCGTTTACCAACTCATTCTGCACCGAAATGTATTATGGTGGCATCGAAAGTGGCCGCCCGCCTTTTGAGGCCGGATGTTCATCGCGCGATGTAGATTACCTGCATGTTGTGAATTGGAAGAAAGCCGCTGAGTTGATAAAAAACAGAAATAACTACAAAATTATCAATGGTCATAAAGTGATTCCTATTGATGTTGCTGTTGCCAACAACATACTTTTCCTTATCCCTGAACCTAAATCACCGCATGGCGTGGATGTTAGTCCTGATGGAAAATATATAATTGTAGCCGGGAAACTCGACTCCCATGCCTGGGTGTATAGCTGGGATAAAATTACCAAAGCTATTGCCGACAAAAACTTTGAAAGCACGGATCATTTTGGAATTCCGGTCATTTCGCTCGAAACCGCATTACACGGCAGTGTTGAGGTAGGGTTGGGCCCGTTGCATAATCAGTACGACAAAGAGCCCGGTGTTGTTTATACATCCATTTATGTGGATTCGCGAATTACCAAATGGGACTATGTCAATCTAAAAGTGCTCGACTTTGTGTCGTCTCACTACAATGTTGGGCACCTTGTTGCAGCGCATGGTGATGTAATTAACCCTCATGGAAAATATTTGATTTCTTTGAATAAATTGTCTATCGACCGTTTTAATCCGGTAGGTCCATTGCATCCTCAAAATCACCAGCTGATTGATATTGAAGGCGATAAAATGTCAATCATCTATGATATGCCTCTGCCCATGGGCGAGCCTCACTACACAGCCCTTATCTCTGTCAATGATTTTGAGTCCATCGAAACTTATCCTGTTGGAACAAATATCTACACCATGGAGAAATCGCCCTACTATACAGAGCTTGGTTCAGAGCGCATGGAAACCCAAGGCAAAAAGGTACATGTTTTTGCTACGATAAATGAGGGTGTGATGAAACCTGGGAATATTAATCTGGAACAGGGACAGGAAGTTGAAATACACATTACCAATCATGGTCAGACCAAGCTGGATCATTATGTGTATGAAATTTCTGCTTATGATCAGATGTATCGTTGGAGACCTGGCGAAACTGCTACTCTTGCGTTTAAAGCCGAGCGAGCAGGCATGTATCCATTGCTTTTAGATAACTATCACAGCCCTGAAGGCCGCAGCCTGCAAGGCTACCTTAGCGTGAGACATAATGAAGCAGCCGAAAATGAACGCCTATTAGCCTACTCAAAACGTGTTCAAACTGATATGCAAATGCAGTCTTTTCAGCCTTCTGCTATTGAAATGAAAAACCTGCTTGAAGGTGAGATGGAATTTCTTAACTATGGCTGTAATGCCTGTCACAGATTTGGAGAAGATTTTAATGGACCTGATCTGCTCATGGTTGATAAACGGCGTACTGAAGATTGGCTCAAGTCATGGATTATGAATCCTGAAGAACACATGAATGAAGCTGATATTGAAGCGATGAGACAGCGCTACAAACTTGCAATGCCTGACCAAAACGTTTCTGAGGAGGATGTAGCAAAGATTATAACCTACCTCAAACTCAGAACAACACAATTTATAAATGAACAATAACTAACTAAAATTATCCGGGAGATTACCATACAATCTCCCGGATAATTTTCTTAAATTTGGCAGTAATTATTTAATCTATAACCTATTTGAAAACGATGAAAAAAAGACTCTTAACCTTGATTGGAGGATTGCTTCTGATTGGAACGCTCAGCAGTTGCGGAGGCAGCAGCGAAAGGCAAGCTGATTTGGCCAATGGTGAAACTATTTACAACAAAGCTTGCATTGCCTGTCATTTAAAAGGTGTTGCAGGTGCTGCCGCGCTGGATGACAAAGCCCGTTGGGAAGAAATTGCTGCTAAAGGAATGACAACTTTATTGGACCATGCTGTAAAAGGCTACACCGGAAAATATGGCGTAATGCCCGAAAAAGGGACATGCATGGACTGCACAGAGCAGGATCTTTTTGATGCCATAAGCTTTATGATGGATAAAGCTGCCGTGAAACCTGCAAACTAATTTTTCTAAGAACAAGATTTATTATTATGAAATCAAAAACATACATCATTTTTGCGATTATCGGATTAATTTTAGTTGGCACAACGTATTTTGTGCCCATTTGGGGTGTTGCATTGCAGAGCATCCAATACCCTAAATCTATGTATCCTAAGGGAATTCGCATTAATTTCAAGTTTGATGGTGTATATAATGGTTGCGAAGGCGTGAAGGAAAGAGAAGAACTCGCTACCAATGTAGGTGCAGACTGCCTTATGGAGATGAATGCAATCAACCATTATATCGGCATGTACCCTATCGTTCAGGGACGCAATAATCCTAAGGACATGGATGAGCCCAGTTTTTATGTGTATGATACCGAAAAAGATGCAGAAGGGAATGAAGTGTTTGATCCTGAAACAGGTCAAAAAGTGAAGGTAAATGTTACTCCCACTGCTTTGAAATTTCTCAACACGGTGATGATCTATTCTCCTTACATTTTTGTGTTTTTCATTTTAGTGGGCCTGTATTTCATGTTTACACCTAAAAAGTTAAATCTGGTTGCGGGACTAATTCCTGCGCTGGTACCTTTTTATTTCTTGTTCATGTATATGTATTTTCTTTATTGGTACGGACATAATTTAGGATTACATGGCGGCGGTGCTTTTGCAGGCATAAAACCTTTTATGCCAACCGTTTTTGGCGAAGGAAAAGTGGCTCAGTTTACCACCGAATCCTATCCCTATTATGGTTTTTTTATTGCATTGGCTGCCTTTGTTTTTATGATATTAGCCATACTCTTGAAGAGAAAATCCTTACGCTGATAATTTCTAATTAATAAGTGTCGGAACACAAAGCTCCGGCACTTATATAGTGATATGAAAAACTTAAATATTTTTATTATACTGGTTTGTTTACTGCTCAGCATAAGCCTGAAGTCGCAGGAAGAGGGGCATTATGGTCCTGATATTGCTGTCGTCGGATTTGCTGATCGTACCAATCCAATTCCGCTGCAGAAAGTAATTGATCAGGCACCACCAGGAAAATACGTCAAACTCGAACCAGGCTATTATACAGGCCCTGCTGTAATAAAAAAAGATGCAATAACCCTGGATGGGGGCGGGCAGGTTACGATTTCGGGCCTTGGCAAAGAATCCATAATTTATATCGAAGCCAATACAGTTAAACTTACCGGATTACACCTTGTTGAATCAGGAGGCTCGCACGATAAAATTGACTGCGGAGTAAAGATTACCGGTAATTACAATGTGGTTGAGAATTGTATAATTGAAGAATGTCTTTTCGGAATCGATATATTTCAGGCTGATAATAACCGAATTAGTAAAAACGAAATCACCTCCCTGTCAAGGCGCGGTATGGCACTCAAAGGCGATGCTATACGCTTGTGGTATTCAAAGAACAACCTGATCAAAGGAAACTACTGGTATGATGTGCGCGATATGGTTGTATGGTATTCTTCTGAAAACACCTTTGAAGCCAATAAAGGCGTTGGCAACCGCTACAGCATTCATTTTATGTATGCACACAACAACCGTATCAAAGACAATTATTTTTACGAAAACTCGGTAGGGGTTTTCCTGATGTACAGTGAGGAAACCGTAATGACCGGAAATACCATCATGCATTCAAATGGAATTAGTGGCATGTGCCTGGGCATGAAAGAAACATCTTCCAATCAGATTTTACACAATCGCTTTATTTATTCTGCCGAAGGCATTCATGTGGATGTTTCACCTTTTGTGCCCGAAAAAATCAATACGGTTATGTATAATGAAATCGCTTTTTGTGGTACCGGAATAAAATTTCATACCAATCAGGAAGGCAATTTGTACAAGTTTAATTATTTTCATAACAACTTGGTGCAGGTGGAAGCCGAAGGTAAAACCGCCAATATGAATCGCTGGCAGAATAATTATTTTGATGATTACCAGGGGTTTGATAAAGACGGCGACAATGAGGGTGACACACCTTATACCTTGTTTGCCTATGTGGAACATTTATGGACTTTTGATAGAGACCTGAAGTTTTTTTACGGCTCACCCTTATTGTTAGTGCTTGATTTTCTGGAACGTTTGGCGCCGTTTTCGGAGCCCAAGCTTGTGTTGAGAGATAAAACCCCAATTTTTCAATGGAATGAAGAATTGGATGAAAAACTTAACGAGAAATTATGAAACGCCCTGCGATTGCTGCTTTACTTTGCTTATTACATCTGGCATTTATTCTTTTGCCGGAAGTGCAGGTATGGCAATACATCGCCTTGCTATCGCAGCAACAAACTTCAAACGAAATTTCTTTTAACAACGACAGTAAGTCTCCATTAACCGGCGATATTACCTATTTAAAAGCCTTGATTGATCGTTCCAAAGAATCAGCAGATGCCAAACAACAAAACAAAATTCCAGAAACGACAGTCAGTCATACAGGTCTAGTTTACCTGCCTTTTGCTGAAGAATTTAATAAATTGTTGAATTGTAAGTCAGTCAACAACTTTACTGCTTATACCAAAAATCCGCGCTGTGGAATCAGCAGGGTGCTTTCTCCTCCTCCCCGAATCACTTTTTGCTAAACAAACAGGCATTTGGGTTTGATTGATCTAACCCGAATGCTGTTAGTGCCAAAATATGCTAATGCAGCATATCAGTAATAATGTAAAAAGTGTGTTTATGAAAACATTGAATATTGTATCAAAAATAATATTTCTGGCAGCCTTATTGGCCATGGCAACCGTTACTCTTGCACAATCAGATACACTGGTTTTGGAAGAAATACTAATCACTGCCAAGAGCCCGCTTAACTTAAATAAATCAAATATTGAAGGCCGAACTATACAAATCGAAAATCCGCACGATGGTGGCGCGATGTTTATCAATCAGGCTGGATTTGGCGTTGAAAAGCGCGGCAATTACGGGATGGAACCTGTATTGAGGGGTTTTAAATACAGCCAGCTCAATGTGTTGATTGACGGAGGCGTACACAGTACAAATGCTTGCCCAAATCGCATGGATCCCACCATTGCACAGGTCGCCCCGGAGGAAATAGAAAAAATAGAAGTCATCAAAGGCCCTTTCAGCGTTCGATATGGTGCCTCACTGGGCGGCATCATCAATATTGTAAATCGCAAACCCGATCGCTCAATAGATCAGAAAGTTGCTGGAAGCGTTGAGGCAGGATATCAATCCAATGGCGGAAATTATTACAGCAATCTGTTTGTTCAGACTGTTTTAAATAAGTTCGACTTTTCGCTCAATGCGGGCTACAAGGACTATGGCAACTACGAAAGTGGCTCGGGACAGGAGATTGCTTCTTCCTTTTCGCGCTTTGGCTATGCCATGAAAATGGGCGTTCAGTTTGCGCAAAATCAAAGATTTCAGCTCACCTGGCGCCAGAGTATGGCCAAGGATGTGCTTTATGCAGGTTTGCCAATGGATGCCGACAAAGACAATAGCAGTATTCTTTCAATGGATTACGCCTATACAAATATCAGTCCTTTGCTGAAATCGTTTAAAATCAAAGCTTATGGAAGTTATGTGGATCATGAGATGAGCAATACCCGCAGGCCGGCCTATAAGATGGTGCATGCTGTTTCGCCCGTTAACGCCCAGGTAATAGGGGGGCGCACTGAAGTAGGACTGCAAACTTCTGAGAATAATCTCTTGTATGCGGGTCTTGATTATAAGCACATTGGTAAAGACGGCCATCGCGACCGACTGGTATTTAAGAACGCGTGTACAGGACAGGAGTTTGATCCTGCAAAGCCTTTCTTCGACAAAACCTGGCAGGATTCCAATCATGACGATTTGGGATTATTCCTCGAAAATAAACGCGATATCAATGAAAACCTTGTCTGGACGCTGGGTCTGCGATCAGATTATATCTCCTACAGCATCAATGATCCTGCAGCTGGTTTTCTGGAGCAATACAACAATGACATTCAGCCCGATGATCGTTTTGATATTTCAGCAACCACCTCACTCACCTGGTTTTTGCCAAAAGGCTACAATCTGTTTCTGGCCGCTGCCCGATCAACACGTTCTCCTGATCTTACGGAGTTGTTTATCAATCACCTGAGTGTAGGAATGGATGCTTATGAGTACCTTGGTAATCCAAGCCTGAAATCGGAGGTGAATTATGAAATTGATGCCCGCGTGGAGAAGAACATCAAAGGAATGACCCTATTTACGGATGTTTTCTATTCCTATGTGCAGGATTATATCACAGCAGCTGTTGATACTACAATTCCAAGGCTTTATATGGCTTGTCAGGATCCAAAATTCACCAAACAATTCAGAAATGCTGATGAAGTTTTCCTGACCGGATTTGAGGCAGGATTCGACTGGAAATTTGCCGGCTATTGGCATTATAAGCTGTCTGCTTCATACACTTATGGGCAGAATATAAGCTGGGATGAGCCTTTGGCAGAAATTACGCCATTAACTTTTCAAACTGCCCTGGCCTATCGCTCCAACCTATTTAATGCTGAAATTCACGGACGTATTGTTGATGAGCAGGATAGGGTAGCTGCCTCTTTTAACGAATCTCAAACGCCCGGCTTTGCTGTTTTTGATTTTTATGCCGATTACACTGCTTTTGGATCCCTGGAGATTATGGCAAGCGTGAAGAATATCTTCAACAAAAATTATGTAGAACATCTCAGTCGTGCCTACAAGGGAATGGATATCCAAAGCTTGTTTTTTGAGCCGGGACGCAGTTTTAATATTGGTTTAAAATATAAATTCTAAAGTCATGAAAAAAATATTTTTAAGCCTGATAATTCTGCTAGCGCTTTCTTTGGGTTCATTCGCACAAAATAATGGCTCATTAAAAGGAAAGGTAGTAGATGCCGAAACCGGTCAAGCCATAAGAGATGCGCAAATACTTGTTAAAGAGATTCATAGGGGTGCAGTTACATTTGACGACGGTTCCTTTGACATTGCTGACATTCCTACAGGCAGTTACACATTGGAAATAAAAGCACTTGGATACTCCGCTATTAGTAAAACTATCAGTATTACTTCTGGTAAAACCACTAACATAACATTTGAAATCGAAATCACACCCGTAACTTTTAATGAAATAACGATTTCGGCGACAAAACTTTCAACAACTATTAATAAAATAGGATCGCCGGTTTATCTTATTCCCAAAAGCGTGATTGATGAAACCGAGCGCAGGAATATTGAGGAATCGCTTACCACAGTTCCTGGTGTTTTTACCGAAGATCGGCATCATGGTGAAGCAAATGTTGTATCATTCAGGGGGATTGGTTTGCATACGCACGTAACAAGGGGTATTCTGGTGCTTGTTGATGGTGTGCCTGTGAATGAAGCCGATGGAAGAACCTCATTTGAAGGAATTGATATGGAGAATGCTGAAAGCATTGAAGTGTTAAAAGGGCCTGTTTCTGCAATGTATGGACCAAATGGCATCACAGGTGTGATCAACATCAAAGAGGCAGAACCAAAAAAGGGCTTTCATGGTGGCTTCAGAGGCAGTATTGGATCTTATAACACGCAAAAAATAGCTGGTAATATTAATGGGGGGACAGATGATCTAAAATACATGTTCAAAGGTGGTTATTATTATTCGAAAGGCTATCAGGACAGAAGCACTTATAGTTCGGGAAGATTTGGTGTGAAAGTTTCAAATAATTTTCATGCGGCAGGGAAGCTTTCCTTTACAGCTGATTATATCCAAACTTCAGGCGAAAGTGCCGGTCCCCTTGATAGTACGCTTTTTGCAGACCGTTCAAGGCTTTCTACGAATAATTTTACGGGAAGCGATAAAAATCTTCACCGTATCAATTTGATCTACAATAAATCATTCAATGCATCAACTGATTTCCAGGTTAATGCATATAACAGAGGAAGACACGATAAAGGCCATTATCTTGATACCCGTTGGTCCGAAGATTTCATTAATCTTTTGGGTGGTGAAGCCAGGTTAAAGCACGCTTACACACTTTTTGGAAAACCCAATGTAGTGGTTGTTGGCAGCAGCTTTGACAACGAAACAGGCACAAACGAAGAATTCTTTCGCGATGAGGACACTGGTGAAATCGGTGAAATGAACGATAAAGGCGAAAGCATGTACCAAATGTTTGGCTTGTACGCAGAAAATGAGTTGATGCTGCTCGATAATCTAAGCCTCACACTGGGTCTGCGTTTCGATCAGGTTTCATACGATTGGAAAGATCAATTTAATACCGGAGACGACAATACTTCGGAAAGTAAAGATATTACTGCAATCAGCCCCAAACTTGGATTGGCTTTTAATCCAACAAAAACGCTTACTGTTTTTGGGAATGTTTCTAAAGGATTTAATCCACCTTTAATTACCCAGTTATTTATTGGAAGCAGCTACAGTGGATTGGCCAATTCAGATCTGAAGCCTGAGTACCTCACAAATTATGAGATTGGCGTGCGTGGCGAAATCGCTTCAAAATTCAGTTACCAGCTTAGTTTGTTTGTCATGGATTTCAACGATCAGATTGCAACAGAAATAGACACCCTGATAAGCATGCGGACTCCTGTTTATAAAAATATTGGAAAAACACGTCATCAGGGGATTGAAGTGGCCGGTAAATATCGGATTAACAGCCAATGGCGCGCTTTTATTAGCTATTCCTATCTCGACGCCAAATTTATCGACTATACAGATTATACCGGAAATCAGCTATCTAAAACTCCTCACAATAAGGCTAATGCCGGCGTTAGCTATACTTTCAACTTTGGGGTAACTGCTTCGATGGATTATGTTTACGTTGGCAAATATTTTATGGACAACGACAACGTAAACGAGTATGAGGGATACGCCTTGCTTAACGCAAAACTGCAGTATCAGCGCAAAGGCTGGAATCTTGGTTTTGGGGTCGAAAATCTGACAAATGTTAACTACGCCACCTGGGCTTATGCCTCAGAATCTTATAATCCCCAAACCCATAGAACAAGCTGGGAGAAAATGTATTATGCTGGTTGGCCGACAAATTACACCCTTTCGTTAGGGTATCGTTTTTAAAGTTTAACTATGAAACTCTTACTACGTGCGGTACTTGCATTTTGTATCCTGATGATGTTTTCGCTTCAGACGGGAGCTCAAATTTGGATATCAAATAGTGCACCAAAAGAAAGCTCCTCAAAGGTTGCGCTTACTGGTATGCATAAATTAAGCACTTTGAGAGGAAAAAGAGGAAGCACAAAAGTGATTCAATGGCTCAGAAGCGGTTCCTCTGTCGAGGAATCGCTTTTCAGCCAGGCTGATAGCTCGGCCGTATTATTACTTTTCGATCCGCAGAAACAAAAGGTTGCTGTTGAAACAATAGCTGATCATTATTCTTCAGCTTTTGTTTTCAACAATACCGATGAAGGGTTCTACAACCTGTTCTACCTGACCGAAAAGGTTCATAACGATACTTTGCTGATAGCTTGTGCTTCCCGCGAAATATTAAATCATAGCTGCAGAAACGGACATGCCAAAGAGCTGAAGTACATCCCTTATAAAACTTTTGCGGATGCTATTCCTATGCAGATTGTAAGAGAACGAACTAAAGCTGACGACCTGCATTACTTTGTTACTTCAGGCGAGTTTGTCACTTTTCGTGCATTGTATGATGGGAAACCTGCCGAAGGCGTGAAAATGACGCTTGTGTCGCAAAAAGGCTGGAAAAAAGTTCTTTTTACAGATGATGAAGGGATTGCTTCCTTCGAAATTATTCAGGATTATTTTACAAACTGGAATGTGTTTGACGTAAAAAAAATCCACAACTACTTACTTATTGCGGAGAAAACATTTACTGAAACGGGAATTCATCAGCAAAAAGCTTTTACGCATATAAAATATGTCACAACTTATTCTGAAGCGTATCTTCCAGCTAAAACGAATTACATGTCATTTGTTTGGGGGCTTATCGTATTTTTTATTACGGTCATAGCCTCTTCTATTGCTGTTTATGTTTATCGAAACAGGCGAAATGTACTCAAGAAACATAACTATGAACTACCTTCAAAATATTAAACATAAGGCGGATCGTGCCAATGTTTCCAGACTTAGATTTTGGATTCAGTTGTTTACCTTTTTACTCATTGTTTACGGAGGCTACTTTTTTATTCACATAGGCTCTCAGGTGCCAACTTTTGCCTGTCCTTATAATCAGGGGAGCCCGGGAACCTGCTATTTAATCGCCATGCAACACGGACTCCATCTCACCTGGAGTGAATTGGTCAGTTATCGGGGGCTGGCATTTTTTACCGGCTTTCTTACCTTTATTGGCTTCTTTATTGTCTTTAACAAAGCCTGGTGTGGTTTTATTTGCCCACTCGGAACGCTTCAAGACTGGATTACAAAGCTTCGTTATAAAATAGGCATCAGGTTTTCGCGGTATGACAGTGCTAGCTTTCAAAAGTTAAAAAAAATCAAATACGTGATATTGGTGCTTCTCATAGCTATACCGCTGGGAATGAGCAACTCTTTTTTTGGTCTTGCTCCTATTAACCATGATATGCAATCGCCTTTTTGTCAGGTTTGTCCAGGTAGAACAATCTTACCACTCGCAAGTGCCGATACGTCTCAAATATTTATCGACTTCACAAATAAAACAACCTTGGTTATGTCAACACTAGGGATTTTAATTACAGCTTTGTTTTTTGTGGGTGCATTTGCGAAAAAAAGATTCTTCTGTTTTTTCTGCCCAATGAGCGCTTTACAATTTCTGTTTTCGCGGATTGGCATTTTGAGACTCACCAAAAATGGTAGCAACTGCACCAGGTGTGGCAACTGCAACCGTGTTTGTGATGTAGGAATTATTGGTATTGCAGAAGATATAACCAGCAAATACATTGTAAAAGACGACTGCATGATGTGTTTTAAGTGTGTAGAAGCCTGTCCGGAAGATAACTGCCTTGATGTTAGGGTGTTCAATGCAAAGATATTTAGTTCAACTCAGGAAGGATTTTTTAAGCGCTATATTCAACCAAACGAGCTTTCCCTAAAAAATGAAAAAAATGATGAAAGATAATCAGCAAACTGACCGTTTTCAAAGGGTAGTAAAAGCTGCTTCTATTCATTACGATATGGAGATTGGAAAGACCATGGCTGCCATAACAGATGATTTTCCAGACAATCCGGCAGCGATGAAGTATTTTTATGAAAAGCATAGAAATCTGATCCGAAATGATAGTAATGGGAAGTTGCCTTCGAAGAAAACAATTGCAACGCTGTGTATCCATGTTCCGGTTGAACTCATCCTTGCCGTTGGTGCTATTCCGGTTAGATCGTGTGCTGGAGCTTTTACTACAGAACAGCTTGGTGCCGAATTTTTGCCTGCTAAAAGCTGTCCGATGGTTAAGTCGACACTTGGGGCTATCTCCTACAATCTACTACATGGAAAAGTTCAGCCCGATCTTATTATTAATCCGGCAACCTGCGACCAGAAAAAAAAATTAGGTGAGATTAACGAAGAAATTAGCGAGAAGTTTTATCTGCTCGAAATGCCGTCAACCAAAGATTCTGAAGAAAGCCGCGAATATTGGCTGCAAACTGTTTTCAAGCTAATCAGGAAACTTGAATCGGTCACAGGTAATAAACTTACAGCCAAATCGCTTAAACGCGCCATTCAAGAAGTTGCGCATGCACAAAGGCTTTATCGAAAATTCAATCACATCCGCACATCAGCTCCCGTTATCCTCGGAAAAGATGCGCTTTTGGTGACAAATGCTTTTTTCTTCGATGATTTGGAGAGCTGGTCATTTCATCTCAATCTTTTGAACGAAGAATTAGAAAACAGGATGAAAACTGGATTTCGGGTTGTTAACGAAAGAGCACCACGTATTTTATTAACAGGCTCTCCTTCTGTATTCCCTAATATGAAAATGCCATTGCTTGTTGAAGAATTAGGAGGATTTATTGTTTCCGAAGAGTTTTGTTCCAGCTCTCGTATGCTTTGGGATACTGTAGCTGTTGACGAATGGCATTTATACGATATGATACCTGCCCTTGCTGACCGTTATCTCAAGCCAAGCACCTGCCCCAATTTTTCGCCAAATACAGATCGAATACGGAAATTATTGTCAGCAATCGAAGAGTATAAAATTGATGGTGTTGTATGTCAAACGTTTACAGGCTGTCAACTATACGATATGGAAACACGTATAATAGCAAAGGCTATGGAACAGGCAGGTATTCAAACCTTGTTTGTCGAGACGGATTATAGCCCCGAAGATATTGGACAATTAACTACAAGAGTTGAAGCATTCCTGCATTCACTAAAACATAACAGAAAAAAACAGCTCATATGAAATATTTCGTCGGAATTGATATTGGTTCAACAGCGATAAAAATTGCCGTGCTCAACGATGACAAGAATATCTGTGCATTGGGTCAATCGCCTACAGGAAGCCGTTTCAACCAGAACACATCAGATACCCTTGATAGGTTGTTTGCTGAAAATCAATTGGACAGCTCATTGATTTCATACACTGTTACGACTGGTTATGGACGAAAACTTTTTAAAACAGGAGACGAAAACATTAATGAACTTACAGCAAATGTTGAGGGCGCAATTTTTATGGCGCCGGCGGGTTCAAACATCCGTACGATTATTAACATTGGGGGTCAGGACACAAAAATCATACAGCTTGATCAGCACAATCAAATGACAAATTTTATCATGAATGATAAATGTGCTGCCGGAACCGGTCGGTTTTTAGATATTGCTGCAAGAAATCTTGAAGTTGATGTGGACGAATTGAAAGAGCTACATTTCAAGGCACTCGACAAACCCTTATCAATTAATAGCACATGTGCTGTTTTTGCTGAATCTGAGATAATATCCCTTTTGGCTGCTGGTCACAATACCAGTGAAATAGCATGTGGAATACATTATTCTATCGCCAAAAGAATCGCCCGTCTGGCTACCAGAATTCAGTTGAATGATGACATTCTGTTCGATGGAGGTCCGGCCCTCAATAGTGGAATGGTCGATGCCATTGAAAATGAACTGATGCGAAAAGTAATTGTACAACCACATCCACAGTTTACAACTGCAATTGGAGCCTCTGTTTATGCACGAAAACAATATGACTTTGAGAGTAAATCTGTTATACAGAATTAAGTTTATTTTTATAGCTCTAAAACGATAATCATGAAATCAAATCCAAATGAAATGAATCGCCGGGACTTCCTCAAAGCAGGATCCATAGCTGTAGGAGCATTGGCAGTGGTTGGTGCCGGAACTTTTGTGCTCGACAAAAACGCTGCCGAAGCTATGCCGCGCGAAGATTTTCTCCGGCCTCCGGGGGCTATCGATGAAGAAGACTTTCTTTATGGCTGCATCAAGTGTGGCCTGTGCGTGCAAATTTGTCCTGTTGATGCCATTAAGCTGGCTGGTGCTGACGAAGGCCTTGGCTATGGAACACCCTACATTGCGCCGCGGATTCAGGCATGCGATTTTTCGTGTGATGCTCTGCAATGCGTTGAAACATGTCCTACAGCAGTACTGGATTTCAGGCCGTTTAAAGAAGAAGGTGTGCGTGCTGTTGAAAAGGCAGCAGCCGAACCCGGGGCTGATCTTTCTACAGTAAATCCCTTTGAAGTGCAAAAGGTAGCTATGAAAGAAGCCGTTTTAATGGGCAAAGCTCATGTGAATCGTAATACTTGTCTGGCTCATAAAAAAGAAGGCTTCAAGGGCAATCCGCGGGGAGATGATTTTGAAGGCCTGCTTCGGTCACCATATAAAAACGCTGCTTCGGCAAGCCCCCTGAAAGCGCGTGATTATGATCGTGAAATCTGTGATCTTTGTATCATAGAATGTCCGATAGGAGAAAAAGCCATCATTCAGAGGCGCAGTAGAAGCGGCAAAAAACTTATCCCGCATGTGCTCGACGGTTGCACAGGATGTGGTGTCTGCCAAATGGTTTGCCCCACAGCTGAACCCAGTATTGTTGTTGAACCCATCTAATCCTTAATGACATGGCATCTGATTATTTTTCCAACGCAAAGAAAAAAAGCCCGCTCACTTCCAAAACAGTCGAGCAAATGCCGCATAGTCTGGCTGGCTTGAGTTTTAAAGCATGGCGCGACTCCAGAAAGAAAAACCACAAAATGCGAAATATTCGCTGGGCAGTTTTACTTTTTATGAATCTGTTATTTGTGTTTTCCTTTTGGCTCGATTTATCTGTGCTCGAAGGTTCATTAAGCGGCTCACGACTGCTGGGGTTTTACCTCATGGATCCCTTCAATTCGCTCCAATTACTTGCTATCTCTTCCACCACAGGGTATATGGCCATGCTTACGATGAATTTCTGGATTGGCTTGTTCACGATATTAATCTTCTGGTTCATCCTGGGCGGCAGGTCTTTTTGTTCCTGGATGTGTCCATACCATATCCTGGCCGAATGGGCCGAGAAAGTCCATAATTATCTTGTAAATAAAAAGAAAATCAAAGAACACCAGTATCATATTGGATTGCGTTTCGTGTTTTTGGTGGGCTTTGTTTTATTGGCGGTTTTAACCAAAAATCTGGTATTTGAAAATCTTAACTTAGTTGGAATCATCTCTAAAGGAATGATTTACGGCCCAAGTTTGCTCTTGTTGTGGTTGCTTGCTATCATCCTGTTCGAGGTGTTTGTAAGCCGCAGGTTTTGGTGTCGCTATGTATGTCCCATTGGAGCCACTTATAGCATGGTGGGCAAGTATTCGCCGCTTGCCGTAAAATTTGATTACGACAAATGCGGCTATTGCCTCGAATGCCAAAAAGTTTGTCTGGTGCCTCATGAGCTGTGGTTTGTAAAACGCGGTAAGGCCACTCAGGTTACTCATTTTGTGGATTCTGACTGCACACGCTGTGGATTGTGTGTTGATGTTTGTCCGGGCCATGCACTTACTTTCGCCGTTAAAGGCGCTTCTTCAATACTCTAAAAACTTATACCAATATCATGACAGAATCAGAAAATAGAGCAGTGATACATATTCGTCAGTTGTCGAAAACATTCAAGCAGCAATGTGTAATTGACCAGTTATCTGTTGACTTTAACAGCGATGATCGCATTGCATTGATTGGACAAAATGGTGCCGGTAAAACTACTTTAATCCGTTGTATTTTAGGTCAATATAATTATGAGGGCGTGCTTGAAGTCATGGGGATGAATCCGCGGAAATCACGAAAGTTGATTTTGCAGGAGATTGGATTTGTGCCGCAAACTCCGCCGCCTATCAAATTAACCGTGCGTGAATTGATCAATTTTTTCGAAAAGATTACGAAAACACCTGCTGATGAATTTTACAAAATCAGCAACGACTTGGGACTCGATATCAAACAGAATTTTGGGAAGCCATTTTATAAGCTATCGGGCGGAATGAAACAGAAACTCCTGATAAGTTTTGCTCTCGGGCGCAAGGTGAAGGTCTTATTGCTTGACGAACCCTCGGCAAACCTTGACCCACAGGCACGTGAGATATTATTTTCGCACCTAAAGGCCTATGCGCCAAACACCCTGATGATCCTGAGTAGTCACCGCATGGACGAGATTAAAGACCTTGTGAATCGCGTGATTGAGATGGATTTGGGTAAAATAGTTTTAGATAATATAGTAACTGAAAAATAAGGAATTATGAAAAAAATAATGATTTTTATGGTGGCAGTTTTTGCCCTTTCGATGTGCACGCGTAAAGTGGATCAAAATCCACGCGATATTAATTTTGACAGAGACATTTGCATCAATTGCCTGATGGGTTTGGCCGATCAAAAATTTTCTGCTCAGTCAATCAATATGCGCAATGAAGTTGTATGGTATGACGATCTGGGTTGTTTGATTCAGTATATGGACAGCCCCGATTGGGAAAAATTTGGAGGTGATGAGGCTGTTTCCTATATCGCTGATGCCTCCACCGGCGAATGGCTGCGTGTTGAAGAGGCCTGGTATGTTTATGGAATTAATACACCTATGGGATATGGCTATGCAGCCTACAAAGATTATCGTGAAGGTGCTTTTGATTTTGCTACAACAGCGCAGCGGATAAGAGATGGTAAAAGCATGCGCGAGGATTTCCTCAAAAAGAAAAAAATGCTGCATCACGACTAAATTTAACCTTACAGCTATTCAATAGAAACACTGAATCATGCAATTACAAAAACTAACACACTCAAGTCTGTTTCAGATTATGAATACAGATATTTTTCAAAGTTTGCGCTCCAAATGGTTTTGGACTTACAGCCTGTTGTTTGGAGGATTTGTAGCTGTAATGTTTGCGACCGGTATCACTGAGTCGCAAATTATTGGATTTGTCGGTCTCAGTCGCCTGATGGTGACCTTTATGCAGGTAAGTATGGTTATTTTACCAATCTATGTCCTCATTACAACAGTGCGCTCAGTGGTGGGCGATCGCGAATCAAATGTGATGGAATACATGCTTTCGTTGCCTGTTTCATTTACCGGATATTTCTGGGGAAAATTCCTGTCAAAATTTCTGTTGACTTATATTCCTGTTTTTATAGCACTTTTGGGCGCTGCTGTTTGGGGTAGTTTCACAAATCTGGATGTTCCCTGGGATTTATTCATGCTATACAGCGCGCTATTGGCGGCAATGATTTTTTGTTTTCTTGGAATCAGCATGTTTATTTCATCAGTAGCCCATTCCCAGGATTTGGCCATAAGCACCGCTTTCGTGCTATGGCTGTTGCTTGTGGCTTTTCTCGATCTGATTTTGATGGGATTGTTATTGAAGATGCGGCTCGATGCCGGAACAGTAATAGGCCTTGGTATGATTAATCCCTTGCAGGTTTTTCGTACAGCTGTGCTGGTGCTTTTCGATCCGGAATTAACCGTTATGGGTGCTGCTTCCTATTTTATCCTGGATACGGTAAGCCGCGAACTGTTTATCTTCTTTGCCATAACTTATCCCATTGCTTTGGGAGGCTTATTTGGCTGGATGGGCAATTACTTTTTTAAAACTAAAGACATTATATGACGATTCCATCTGTCTGCCTCTCAACAGATATGACCGATGAAAAATAAATTAAATACCGATGAAACTAAATTTTTATAAAATTGGGTCGTTTTTGCTCTTTATAGCACTGTTACAGGCTTGTGGCTGGCAAAATAAATCTGCTGATCACGCACGATTTTTTGCTGAAACTGCCGACACCAGTAACCTGCCTGCTTTACCAACCTCAACCACACCTGAATACCGTCAACAACTTATTAATCAAGAAAATTTATTGCCGGAAGGTAAGAAACGCCACCGGGGAATCGAGACCATCCCGCAGGATTTTGACGATTTCCGATTTCAAAACCTGGACGGTGTGCAATGGCAAAATGCGTCCGTTCAGTATGGCGATTTTCGCGGAACAAGCCTGCGAACGGCTATTGCCAATGGAGGTAGCTTTTCGAACTCCGATTTCAGGCTGGCAGATTTGCGTTGGTCAGCATTTAACAAAACGCAAATGAAGCATTGCAATTTTTCGCAAGCCGTTTTGTTTCGCACCGCAATGAACGATGCAGTACTTGATTCCAGTAATTTTAGGGGTTCAAATATGTTTGGCATAAAAGGACACCGGTCGTCATTTCGTTATGCCGATTTTAGCAATGCGTTGATGAAGGAGTCGGAACTTACTGATGCCGATTTTTCGAATAGCAAAGCGATTAAAGTGCAGTTTATCATTACTGTATTTGCCGGATCACGCTTTGATTCAGCCGATTACAGTTATTCCGACTTTACAGGTGCAGGTTTGGAGACTTGCAGTTTTGATTTTGCACGGCTGCACCATGCCTCTTTCAAAGGGGCTCACTTGCAGGAAGCCAGCTTTAGAAATGCCGATCTAAAAGACGCCAACTTTTTTGCAGCGGAATTGGCCGAAACAGATTTTTCAGGAGCTATTAATATCCCGGAAGACATTTTACCCTTTATGGATGAGCAGGGGATGGCAACAGGCGTTGTGTTTTTTAAAAATAAAAAGGAATGAAAGTTTTTGGCAGCTCGTATAGCTTTAGTATTGTACTCGTTGTAGGTATTGCTGCATTATTGGTGCTGCATAGTTTTGCCGCAGGTATTGCTACTGTTGATCACTCAGAGCAGCAAGACGAATATATTGTTGAAAGCAAGCAAGGCCGTGTTTTTTGGAGAGCTGATGCGCATCGTGGTGTGATTCCTTTGTGTGAGGGCAAGCTTGTTTTTTTTGAAAAAAAGCTCGTTGATGCCCGTTTTAGGGTGTGCATGGACAGTTTGCGTAATACAGATATTGATTACGAATTGATGCGTGTTGTGTTTGAAAACACCATGAAATCAAAAGAGATTTTCCATACCAGCAGGTTTCCATTTAGCAATTTCACCTTGTGTTGTGCAGAACAACTGGGAAACGACAGCCTTTTGATTGCTGGTGATCTTGAAATTAAAGAAATTAATAACTGCATCCGGTTTAAAACCTATTTGAGTCGAAGCGGTGATTCTTTAATTATAAATTCTGACACTATATATATAGACCGGACAAATTGGGGAATTTTTGCGATGTCGAAAACTTATGGGGCCGGAGAAGAAAGCTATATCGTAAGTGATACCATACAATTTCAAATCCGTTTAAGTGGAATACGAAGTAAAAAGGAATAAGTTTTAACCTCAAAAAGAAAGGCAGAAAAATGAACTGTTAAAAAAAGCTAAAAATATTTTGGTAATGAAATGCATAAATTCATGGATTAAAACAAAATTTTGATAATTTTGTCCTGATTTTACGCCTGGCGTGAATAGAAACCAAATTTTACAACATAGAATTACGTTTTGAATCAACAACCATCAGAAACATATTATGACGCGTACTTTAATTAACTTGCAGGGAAACCCACGAAAAATGGTGGTTCTTGGCTTGATGGCTTTGTTATTATTGCCTTTTATGAGCCTCCGGGCGCAAACACCTGAAGCTGAGAAAAACTTTCAACAATGTAAAGCCTGTCACAATATTGACGGGCCAAAACTCATCGGACCAAATTTGGCTGGTATTACAGAACGCCGCGACACCGCATGGCTGATCAAGTTTATTCGCAATAGCACCGAAGTGATTCAGTCTGGCGATGAGTATGCTGTAGCCTTATTTAAGGAATACAATAATATTCCTATGCCGCCGCACGACCTCACCGATGAGCAGATTATTGATATTCTCGCCTACATTGATAATGGAGGTAAAGTTGCCGATGAATACCTTGCACAGATGGATGAAGCAGCGGATCAGGATGCCGAATTAGTCGCTAAGCGTCAGGCTGAGCTTAAAGAGCGCGACTTAAAACTTGCCGAGCTGGAAAGAGACGCCAACAGAAATTTCGGAACGACCTTTATCATTGTGCTGATTATTTTTCTGGTCACCTTGTTCGACTTATTTGTTACCAAAGTCATCAAAGCAACTTTTGTGCATAAAACGGTTGTGTTGATCGCCCTTGTTGTTATTGGCGAGGTAGTTTACAAAGAAGCATCGGCACTTGGCCGTCAACAATATTACCAACCGGAACAACCGATCTGGTTCTCACACGAAATTCATGCAACTCAAAATGGTATCGACTGCCTCTATTGTCATTCCTCAGCTGAGGATAGCAAAAGTGCCGGTATTCCTTCTACGAATGTATGTATGAACTGTCACAATCAGGTGCGTGAAGGAAAAATAACAGGCACCACCGAGATAAACAAAATTCATGAAGCATGGAATTCGGGTAATCCTGTGGAGTGGATCAGGGTACATAATTTGCCTGATCATGTTTATTTTAATCACTCTCAACATGTGAATTCCGGGAAATTGGATTGTGCCCAATGCCATGGCGAAGTTGAAAAAATGGATGTGGTAATGCAGGTTGAGGATTTGAGCATGGGCTGGTGCCTCAACTGTCACCGGACCACCGAAGTGCAGTTTGCCGAGAACGAATTCTTCAAGTCATACGAAAGAATGCATGAGCAATTCAAAAATGGAGAAGTGAAGAAAGTAACCGCCGATATGCTAGGTGGTGGCGATTGTATGAAGTGCCATTATTAGTCTAATCAGATAAGCAAGTCCCTATGGAACCAAAATATTTCAGAAGTCTCGAAGAACTTAAAATCGATACCAGAGCAACATCTATTGAAAAACCTGCCGGTGACCGACAGTTTATTTTTGAGATGCAGCAGGAGCTCAAGAAAACAACAACAGCTTCGCGTCGCGATTTTCTTAAGGTGTTCGGATTTACCGTTGCATCGGCAGCCATTGCATCAAGCTGCGAACAGCCTGTGCGCAAAGCCATTCCACTATTGATTCAACCCGAGGAAACGGTGCCCGGTAAAGCCAGCTATTATGCTTCTACCTTTTTCGATGGCATTGATTATTGCCCGGTGGTAGTTAAAGTTAGAGATGGCCGCCCGATAAAAATCGAAGGAAACAAGCTTTCAAGTATTACGCAGGGCGGAACAAACGCCCGTACGCAGGCATCGGTGCTTGGCTTGTACGACAATGCACGCTATAAAGAACCTGCCATAAAAGGCAACGCTGCCAGCTGGCAGGAAGTGGATGAGGCTATTGTTGATCAACTTAATGCTATCAAGCAAAAGGGCGGAAAAATTGTGCTGCTCAGCGGAAGCATCATTAGCCCTTCAACGCTTCAACTTATTGATGAGTTTTTTGCTGAATTTCCCGGCGAACACATTACTTACGACGTGCTTTCGGCTTCGGCCATGCGCCAGGCAAACCTCAAAACTTTTGGCAAGGCCTTTGTTCCTGATTATCGCTTTGATAAAGCTGAAGTTATTGTTGCCTTTGACACTGATTTCCTCGGAAGCTGGCTTTCTCCTGTTGCGTTTACCAAGCAGTATAGCAAAAACAGAAAACTTACAGACGGACAGCAAAAAATGTCGCGTCATATTCACCTGGAAGGCGCCATGTCGCTAACAGGTTCCAATGCTGACGAGCGTATCCAGCTTCATCCGGCACAGGAAAAGGAAACTATTGCAGCACTCTTGTATGAGCTCGGACAACTTGATGGCCGCAGCTCAGGCAAGCCTGTTAGCAGCCCTGTTGACGTGAAAAAAATTGCCCGTGAGCTTTATAGCAAAAAAGGTAAGGCCCTTGTTGTTGTTGGTACAAATGACGCGGAATCGCAGCTGATGGTTAATGCCATCAACGAAATACTGGGAAGCTACGGCAATACCATCATCACGGAGGTGCACCTTAAACTTAGAAATGGTGACGATGCTGCCATGGAAAGATTGGTAGAAGAAATGAATGCCGGCAAAGTGGATGCCTTGCTGCTTTATGACGTTAATCCCGCCTATGATTATCCCCAAAAAGACAAGTTCTTAAGCGGACTGCAAAAGGTTGCTCTAAAGGTTGCTATGCCGGTGTATGAAGAGGAAACAGCGGCTTTGGCCGATTTTATCTGTCCCGATCATCACTACCTGGAAGCCTGGAACGATGCTGAAGTAAAAACCGGCTATTATTCGCTCGCTCAGCCAGCTATCCGCCCAATTTTCAATACCCGCGCTGTGCAAAGCAGTTTATTGAAATGGCTTGGAAAAGAAACGGATTTCAGAACGTATATTCAGGCTTATTGGGAAGAGAATCTTTATGAGATGTCAGAAAACCTGTTATTCACATCTTTCTGGAATAAAAAGGTTCATGATGGTATTTTTGATTCAGGAAGCAAAGAAGCTATGGATGGCAGTTTTGATGCGCAGGCTGCTCTAGCGGTGCAACAAACAGTACAAGCAGGAAGTGCCGATCAAATCAGTTTGGTTGTTTATCCCAATGTAGCTGTTGGAACCGGAAAACACGCCAATAATCCCTGGCTGCAAGAGCTTCCTGATCCGGTGAGTAAAGCTTGCTGGGACAATTATATTTCCATTTCGCCCAGGTTAGCCGGCGAGCTGGGGCTTGAGGATAATGATACGGTAGATGTTGCCGGAATCGGCGAACTGCCAATACTGATTCAGCCGGGACAAGAATACAAAACACTGGCTGTTGCCATGGGCTATGGGCGCGAGAAAGCCGGCATTCCGGCAACCGGAGTTGGGAAAAATGTTTTTGGCCAGCTTGGATTTGCCAATGGAAACAGACAGTTTGTTAAGTTTGATGTCGCCCTGGAAAAGTTAGGCGGAACCTATGAAGTGGCCCGTACACAGAGCCATCACTCCATGGAAGGCAGGGCAATAGTAAGAGAAACCACCCTGGCTGATTACAAAGAGAATCCAATCTCGGGCAATGAGATCAGAGAGGAAATTAAGAAACACCTCAAGACCCTCTATCCTAAGCAGGTTTATGATGGTTTCCACTGGGGAATGGCAGTCGATTTGAATAGCTGTACCGGTTGCAATGCCTGCGTTGTAGCTTGTTCGGCCGAGAATAATGTGCCCGTGGTTGGAAAAGAACAGGTGTTGATGGCCAGAGAAATGCACTGGATCAGAATTGACCGCTACTATAAGGGAGACGAAAACAATCCGGAAGTGGTTCGTCAGCCTGTTACATGCCAGCATTGCGACAATGCACCCTGTGAAAATGTTTGTCCCGTAGCTGCTACAACGCACAGCAACGAAGGACTCAACCAGATGGCTTATAACCGTTGTATTGGAACACGTTACTGCAACAACAACTGTCCTTACAAAGTACGTCGTTTCAATTTCTATGATTACAATGGAGCTGATACTTTTAAAGGAAACAGAAAAGATCCGGCAGAAATGACCACAGATCTGCGCCGTATGGTATTGAATCCGGATGTAACTGTAAGAGCTAAAGGTGTAATTGAGAAGTGTTCTTTCTGTGTACAACGCATTCAGGACAAAAAGCTACAGGCGAAAAATGAAAACCGGCAACTGCGAGATGGTGAGGTTGTTCCTGCCTGTGCACAGGCGTGTCCATCCGAAGCAATCGTATTTGGTAATTTGAATGACAAAAACAGTAAGATTGCCAAATATTTTGCCGATGATCGCAATTATCATCTGCTCGAAGAGCTACATACTTTGCCTTCAGTAGGATATTTGACCAAAGTTAAAAACACAACCGTATAACTAAAACTTATCAGGAATGTACGTATCTCCGATCAGAGAACCACTCATCAGAGGTGAGAAAAACTACAGTCAGGTTACCAAAGACATCCTGGCTCCCATGGCGGGGAAGCCCTCCAAGTACTGGTATATGGGAATGACCTTGTCCTCTGCGGCACTTGTATTTGGCGCCTGGGCAACATTTATGACCATATATTATGGCATTGGGACATGGGGATTAAATAAAACAGTAGGATGGGGCTGGGGCATCACCAACTTTGTCTGGTGGGTAGGTATAGGCCATGCCGGTACTTTTATCTCAGCTATCTTATTGCTTTTTCGGCAAAAATGGCGGACCAGTATCAACCGCTCTGCTGAGGCTATGACGCTTATTGCCATTGCCTGTGCGGGGTTTTTTCCATTGATTCATATGGGGCGCTTGCTGCTGGGATTTTTTATTTTTCCTTATCCAAATACACGTGAGCTGTGGGTAAACTTTAACTCACCACTATTGTGGGACGTTTTTGCTATCTCTACTTATTTTCTGGTTTCGCTCATCTTCTGGTATGTAGGATTGATCCCTGATTTGGGAACCGTGCGCGACAAAGCAAAAACGAAAATTCGTAAAGCCATTTATGGTTTCCTTAGCTTTGGCTGGACAGGCTCCGTTAAACAATGGTCGCGTCACGAAACGGTAAGTCTTATCTTAGCTGGTTTGGCAGCTCCATTGGTGCTTTCGGTTCATACCATAGTAAGTTTCGACTTCGCTACCTCTGTGATCCCGGGCTGGCATACCACTATATTCCCGCCTTATTTCGTTTCGGGGGCGGTATTTTCAGGTTTTGCCATGGTGCTCACCTTGCTGATTGTAGCGCGTAAAGCGTTGAATCTGGAAGAATATATTACAGTCAATCATATCGAATCGATGAATAAGGTAATTATCCTAACCGGATCTATTGTTGGAATAGCCTATATCACAGAGTTCTTTATGGCTTGGTACTCAGGTGTTGAATACGAACAATATGCCTTTTTGAATCGTGCTTTCGGCCCTTATGCCTGGGCATACTGGATTATGATGACCTGTAATGTGGTAACACCTCAGCTTTTCTGGTTTAAAAAGATTCGCACCAGTTTGGTGGCCACCTTTATCATTTCCATTTTTGTGAATATCGGCATGTGGTTCGAGCGTTTTGTAATTGTTGTAACTTCATTGCACCGCGATTACCTTCCGTCAAGTTGGGTAATGTACAGCCCTTCACTGGTGGAAGTTGGTTTGTATGTTGGAACATTGGGGTTATTCTTTACGCTGTTCTTGTTGTTTATCAGGGTATTCCCTGTAATCGCAATCGCAGAGGTTAAGAGTGTGTTGAAATCATCAGGTGATCATAAAAAAACAGCCCATCATGAATAACAGCTATATTACTGCGTATTACTACGACGAAGAAGAATTACTCGAAGGCATTCGTCAAATAAAAGAGAAAGGGGTAGAAATACTTGATGTGATGACTCCTTTTCCAGTTCATGGACTTGATAAAGCCATTGGATTGCGTCGCTCACGACTTACCCGTGTAGCGTTTTGGGGCGGAACAATAGGTGCTTTGATAGGATTTTTGTTTCAGGCCTGGGTCTTTACACAAGCTTATGTGATCAACTTTGGTGGTAAACCATTCTTCGCGGTTCCATCATTTATGCCTGTAACTTTCGAGATGGCAGTGCTATTTTCAGCCTTCTCCATGGTGCTGGCTTTCCTAATTTATTTTAAATTAGGCCCTGGTGCTAAACCCATTATCTACGATGAACGCTCTACTGATGATCGCTTTTTGCTCATCGTGAAAGCAGGGGATGCTGACGAAACAAAAAATATTGAAAAGGCATTGTCGCAAGCCGGTGCTGAAGGAATAAAACATAAAGCATAGAAATTACTAGCCATGGAAAATAATATGTTTAAGCTTACAAAGAAATTACAAACCATTGGTTTTGCGATGGTTGCTATTGGCTTGCTGGCACTCGCTTATGGTTTTATTGCAGGTTTAGGTGGCGACCGTATCATTGCTAACCTGCATTTGAATGGATTTTACTTTATGAGCCTTGGGCTGATAGGTATGTTTTTTGTCGCCGTGCATGCCATTGCCGAGTCGGGCTGGCAGGTCAGCATGCAAAGAGTTGGCGAGGCCATGAGTTATTTTATTCCTGTCGGGGGCATTATCATGCTGCTGGTTTTTCTGTTTGGGGGGATGCATCATCTTTTTGAATGGACAGATGAAGCCCACCTCGATAGAATTTTACTCGGAAAGGTGGCCTACCTTAATCAGCCCTTTTTCTATATTCGATTTGCGGTGTTTTTCGCCGGATGGATATTGTTGGCATGGATGATACGGAAAACTTCGAGGGAGCTTGATATCAACGGCGATAAAAAGTATTTTAACAAACTGCGTAAATACAGTGCTTTTTATGTGGTTTTTTTGGCAATTACAAGTGTGATTTCATCCTGGGACTGGCTGATGTCGATCGATGCACATTGGTTTAGCACACTCTATGGCTGGTATGTCTTTAGCAGTATGCTGGTAACTGGCTTTTCGGTTATTGTGATATTCACTTTTGTGCTAAAAAAAATGGGTTATATGCAACATGTTAATGATGAGCATATTCACGATATGGCCAAGTATATGTTTGGGTTGAGTATCTTTTGGGCTTACCTGTGGTTTTCGCAGTATATGCTTATTTGGTACGCCAACATCCCTGAAGAAACGATTTATTTTTATGAACGGCTGAAGTATTTTGATACCATCTTTTATATGAATTTGATTGTCAATTTCGCCATTCCTTTCCTCTTGCTGATGACCAGAAATTCAAAACGTGTTTTCTGGGTGGTTGTCCCCGTAGCCGTTATAATCTTCATCGGACACTGGATTGATTTGTACCAGCTTATTATGCCGGGTGCTGTTGGTCACGAAGCGGCCGGAATCGGCTTTCTCGAAATTGGACTTACAATCGGATTCATTGGCCTCTTTATGCTGGTAACATTTTACGGATTATCTAAAGCACCACTTGTGCCCAAAAATCATCCTTTCTACGAAGAAAGCCTTCACTACCACACAAACTATTAATTAAGATGAAAAATTTAGGCAAACTTTTTATAATAGGATTTATTGCAATCATGTTAACAGCTTGCAATAAGGATCAGAATAACCCCGGGTATAGCTTTTTCCCTGATATGCAATACTCTCAGGCCTATGAGACCTATACCACAAATCCGGTTTTTGCTGACGGCTTCACCAATAGTGCGCCCCCCGAAGGAACTATTCCCAGAGGGTATATGCCTTACCCTTACAAAGCAAAATCGTTTGATGATCAGGTAAAGGCAGGTCTGGAATTGGTTAATCCTTATGCGAACGATGAAACTGTTTTGGATGAAGGAAAGCGGCAGTATGAAATTTTCTGCCTTAGCTGTCATGGCGCAGCCGGTGCGGGTGATGGACATCTGTATACCAGCGGCCTGTTTCCTGCTAAACCTCGTTCGCTGATAGAAGATTTTGTCCAAAGTAAGCCCGATGGCGAAATCTATCATGTAATAACAATGGGTTCACTTTCAGGCCTAATGGGAGCACATGGAAGCCAGATCCGACCAAACAAAAGATGGATGATTATTAACTATGTCAGAAGTCTGGCCAAATAAGAATAAAAAATTATTATTTAATTTTGTAAAAGCCTTCTGTTATTAAACAGGAGGCTTTAATTATCTGTAATTATGCGTATTGCAAAGAATAGTATAGCCTTGATCTATTATACCGTGAAGGATAAGCAAACGGGAAAAGTGCTGCAGCAAATCTCTGATGAGAAGCCGGAAGAGTTTTTATTTGGCCACGAGTTGCTGATAGAAGTTTTTGAACAGCAACTACTTGGCAAAGCAGCCGGTGACGAATTTCGCTTCGAGGCGGCTAAGGAAAACGCTTATGGACCCGTAGATCCGAGCGCAATTTTTGATTTACCACTGGAGACTTTTGCCGAGGAAAACGGAGAAATTGATGAGGAAGTTGTGCAGGTAGGCCATGTTTTTCCAATGGCAGATAAAGAAGGCAATAGGCATTATGGTAAAATTATCCGCAAAATGAAAGACCGTGTCACCATGGATTTCAACCATCCTATGGCTGGCAAAGACTTGATTTTTGAAGGGGCTGTTGTGTCAATAAGAGCAGCCGAACCGGACGAAATTCCTCCTGTCGAACAATAAAATACCCGTACTATGAATAGTAATAGCAAGTTTCGATTTTTCCCGATGGTGATTTTTTTGCTGATGATTGTTGCCACTACCTCCTGCAATCAACGGGCTGTCACAGAAAAAAATGAAAATAGCCAGCAATCAGCTGACGAAAGTTCCCTGATGATTCAACCCACGCAGGATACAACGCTCGAAGTGTATCGGGAGCAGGGTAAAACTATTGTTAAAGCAGCTTTCAAGGCATTGAGCGCACAGCTTAAGTCAGCATTGCAACAGGAAGGTGTTCCGTTTGCCCTGTCCTTTTGTAATGTCGCAGCTTTGCCCATAACTGATTCCCTGGCAAAACTGTATCAGGTGGATATCAAGCGCGTGTCGCTCCGCAATAGAAATCCCGACAATGCGCCTACTGCTATGGAGAAAAGCCTGCTGCAATCTATTGATAAACTTGCCGTTGCCAGCTATGATGGCTTGACTATGGTTGTGAGGGATCAGGACGAAAACCCCGTTTTTGTGCAGCCTATCGTTGTAGCCGACAATTGTTTACAATGCCATGGCGACGTGGAAACACAAATTGGAAAAACAAATTATGAACTCATAAAGTCTCTCTACCCCAACGATTTAGCTACTGGATATCAAGTGGGTGATTTACGCGGAATCTGGCGTGTTCGTTTTAGCGAAAACCCAGCTGAATAATGGCAGGACAAGCTTGCGTACATTGTGGAGCAGATTGTGGAAAAAGTCCGGTAATATGGGACAACAAAGCGTTTTGTTGTCATGGATGTAAAACTGTTTATCAGATTCTGCACGAGAAAGAGATGGGCGAGTATTATCAGATTCAGCCCATGTCGGGCATTCGGGTCGAAACAGAAAGCAGCAGCAATAAATTTGCTTTTCTCGACAATGAAGATATCAAAGCGCAGCTACTCGATTTTACAGATGGCACGATCTCAAAAGTGAAGTTTTTTGTTCCCTCCATCCATTGCGCTTCCTGCATCTGGCTGCTGGAACACCTGGATACACTAAACCCTGCAGTAAATTATTCTGCGGTAAATTTCCCCCGCAAAGAGGTCTATATCACCTTCAGAAATGATCAGGTGAGCTTGCGACAATTGGCCGAAATGTTAGCCGCCATTCATTATGTGCCGGAGATCACCCTGGATCAGCTCGAAAAAAAAGGCAGTAGTAAAACAGGGAGAAACCTGCTGGTAAAAATCGGGATCGCTGCTTTTAGCTTTTTGAATATTATGATGTATAGCTTTCCGGAGTATCTGCCGGGGGGCGATTTGTTGGAGCAGGATTTTAAAGATGTTTTCGGCTGGCTGAGTTTTTTGCTGATTTTACCCGTTGTTTTCTACAGTGCAAGTGATTACTTTTTAACAGCCTACAAAGGCTTAAGGCACAACATAATAAGCATAGATATTCCTATTACGCTGGGTATTATGGCCTTGTTCTTTCAAAGCAGTTACGCAGTATTTAGCGGGCATGGTATCGGCTATATGGATTCGCTGGCCGGACTGGTATTTTTTCTTTTAATCGGGAAATGGTATCAGGGAAAAACTTATGAAGCCCTGTCATTCGAACGTGATTACAAATCCTACTTCCCGGTTGCCATCACACGACTGCTCAATGGTGTAGAGGAAATTGTACAAATCAAAACACTCAAAAAAGGCGATCTGATCCTTGTGCGTAATCAGGAACTGGTGCCCACCGATTCCCGTTTGGTTAAAGGGAAAGGCAATATCGACTATGCTTTTGTTACCGGAGAATCAGTGCCGGTTCCCAAGCAAAAAGATGATTTCATCTACGCCGGCGGCCGTCAGGTGGGAAGCTCGATCGAACTGGAAGTAGTGAAAGAGGTGGAGCAAAGCTATTTGACACAATTGTGGAATCAAAAAGAAACATCAACACGTGTAAATACGCTTGATAATCATATCAACAAGATCAGTCAATATTTTACAATTGCCGTGCTGGTAATTGCTTTTTCTGCCTTTGGCTATTGGCTTAGCGAAAGCCTTGAAACGGCTGTTTTTGTTTTCACTTCGGTGTTAATAATAGCCTGTCCCTGTGCGTTGGCGCTTACTATTCCTTTCACTTTTGGCAATACCATGCGGGTTTTTGGCCGCAAAGGGTTTTATATCAAAAAGACTGATGTTATTGAGCAGTTGCACAAAACCACCACCATTGTATTCGACAAAACAGGCACCCTCACACTAAGCCGGCAGATGTCGGTTGAGTTCAAGGGGGATGAAATCAGTAAGGATGAGTTAGCCATGATTCGCTCAATGGTACGGCATTCCAGCCATCCACTAAGTGCAGCACTTTATCATAAGCTTGAAAGCGAAGCGGGCTTTGAGCCTGACAGCTATGAAGAAATCCCCGGTTTAGGAATAACAGGACTTATTGGTAAAACCCGGATTAATGTGGGTTCAAAGCAATTTGTAACAGGTAGCGGTGAAGCCGACAGCAGCAAAGAGAGTCGTGTTTATGTGAGTATTGCTGGTGAGCAGATCGGTTATTTCAGTATAAAAAATGTGTACCGCGAAGGCTTACAAAGTGTAATCAAAGATTTAGGTACAAAATACGACCTGCATTTGCTTTCGGGCGACAATGAAGCGGAGCGGGATCATTTGCAACAGGTTTTTGGTCCGCAGGCCACACTGCATTTTAACCAAAGCCCTTCGGATAAAAAAACCTATGTCGAAAACCTGAGAAAGGCCAGAAAGCATGTTTTGATGATCGGTGATGGATTAAATGATGCCGGAGCTTTGGCTTCAAGTGATACAGGTATCAGCATTGCCGATGATGTTTTTAGCTTTTCGCCGGCCTGTGATGCCATCCTCGAATCAGCAAAATTTGATCAGCTTAACAGCTTTATTGGATTTACACGCACCAGCTTTTTGGTTGTCAGGATCAGCTTTGTTATTTCTTTCCTTTATAACCTCATCGGGTTAAGCTTTGCCGTTTCAGCTTTACTTTCTCCACTAATTGCCGCAATTCTAATGCCTGTAAGCTCTGTTTCTGTAGTTATTTTTGCTACAGTAGCCACCAGGTGGCTGGCTGCAAGAAAGTTGAAGTAAATCTACTTTGGTTTTTCGGATTGGTTCTGCTGAAAAATTTATAAATTAGCAGTCCGCTAATGGGTTGGCAGCAACTTATTTAGATTGTTTATAAATAAAGAATTAGGTAACAAACTTAAGGAGTACTTCCTTATTTTTGCTGCTTACAGTAAACAGGAACTTTATTACCGAAATGAGTGCAATCATTTTTCTTATCGTTATAGGGATTATCGTAGCAGGAGGCTTTTTAATTGCCTTTGTTTGGGCGGTTAAAAGTGGGCAGTATGACGACGATTATTCCCCATCGGTGAGAATGTTGTTTGAGAATAAGCAAAGTAAACCTGCTGAAAGTGAAGAACCCAGCGATAAGCAGGAAAAAGATAATCCAGATCCAAAACAATAACCAAAAACAAATTTTATGGACCTACAGAAGTTTACCTATGACAACCGCATTTCCAGGCTTTTTATGCTTGCCACCATTTTTTGGGGGCTTATTGGGATGCTGGTTGGGCTTACAATTGCCATTGAGTTGATTTGGCCTACCATGACCAATGGCGTTTCCTGGCTTTCATTTGGCAGGTTGCGCCCATTGCATACCAATGCAGTGATTTTTGCCTTCGTTGGCAATGGCATGTTCACAGGAATTTATTATTCCACCCCCCGCTTGCTCAAGACTTCGATGTACAGCGATATTCTTGGGAAAATTCACTTCTGGGGATGGCAGTTGATCATTGTGGCCGCCGCGATAACGCTACCACTTGGTATCACCGTAAGCAAGGAATATGCAGAGCTTGAATGGCCTATTGATATTGCCATCACCATTGTGTGGGTTGTATTTGGCTTAAACCTGATCATGACAATGGTCAAAAGGAGGATAAAGCATATTTACGTTGCCATTTGGTTTTATATAGCTACCTTTATTACAGTAGCCGTATTGCATATTGTAAACTCCATAAGTATTCCGGTAAGTCTTGTAAAGAGTTACCCGATCTATGCCGGAATTCAGGATGCCTTGGTACAATGGTGGTATGGCCATAATGCTGTGGCATTTTTCCTTACTACGCCTTATCTTGGGCTGATGTATTATTTTATCCCCAAAGCCGCTAACCGTCCGATTTATTCCTACAAGCTGTCCATCATTCACTTCTGGGCTTTGATTTTCCTTTATATCTGGGCAGGCCCTCACCATTTGTTGTATTCTGCGCTTCCCGATTGGGCTCAGGCACTTGGCGTTGTGTTTTCGATTATGCTGATAGCGCCTTCGTGGGGTGGTATGATCAATGGATTATTAACCTTGCGTGGAGCCTGGGATAAAGTAAGAGAAGATCCTGTTTTGAAAATGTTCGTTGTGGGAGTTACCGCTTATGGTATGGCCACTTTTGAAGGGCCGATGCTCTCACTGAAAAGTGTTAATGCCATCAGCCATTTTACTGACTGGACAATTGCCCATGTGCATATTGGAGCCCTTGGATGGAATGGGATGCTCACCTTTGGGATGATTTACTGGATGTTGCCACGGCTATACAAAACCAAACTTTTCAGTGTGAAATTAGCCAACGCACATTTCTGGCTGGCTACCACGGGGATGCTGTTTTTCGCCATTCCGCTCTATTTTGCCGGCTTTACCCAAAGTTTGATGTGGAAAGAATTTACAGAAGAAGGTTTCCTGAAATATCCCAACTTTATCGAAACAGTAACGCAGATTATTCCGATGTACTGGATTCGTGTTTTGGGCGGATCACTCTATATTACCGGAGTTATTCTGATGATATACAATATGGTGAAAACCATTAAGCAAGGAACTTTTGTGCCAACAGAAGGAGACGAAGCTCCTGCACTGGATCATAAAAAACCCAATAAGGACAAAGGACACCGTTGGATCGAAGGGAAGCCACTTATATTTACCGTTCTGGCGTTGGTCGCCATTTTGATTGGTGGCCTGGTTGAGTTTATTCCCATGTTTATGGTCAAATCCAATGTGCCTACCATTTCAAGCGTGCAGCCTTACACTCCGCTCGAACTTGAAGGCCGCGATATTTATGTGCGCGAAGGTTGTTATACCTGCCACAGCCAGATGATCCGGCCATTCAGAAGTGAAGTTGAACGCTATGGTGATTACACCAAAGCGGGCGAAACGGTTTATGATCATCCGTTCCAGTTTGGATCTAAACGTACCGGCCCCGATCTGGCCCGCGAAGGCGTTAAAACATTACGCAATTATAAGCCCGATTCATGGCATTATAACCATTTTATGAGTCCGCAAAAAATGGTTGCCGAATCCATTATGCCACCTTATCCATGGCTGATCAACAATGATTTGAACACCAGCAATACCGCGGCCAAAATCAGGGTAATGCAAAGTATGGGTGTGCCTTATCCCGAAGGATTTGATGAGCGTGCGCTTGATCATCTGAAAAAACAGGCCAATCAGATTGCACAAGGATTGCGCGATGGGGGTATTGACGTTGAAGATCAAAAAGAAGTTATTGCGTTGATAGCTTATATTCAGCGGCTTGGAACAGATATTTACCGCGAATCCAATGAATCAATATTTTCTGATAAGTAGGAGGGTAGCCTTATGAAAATCGTCACAAATGCACTTGAAAATATCGCCAATATTCAAATATTTCCAATAATAGGGTTGATCATTTTTCTGGGATTCTTTATTATCATGATATACCGGGTGATGCAACTCGACCCAAAGGAAGTGGATGAAATTAGTCGCCTTCCATTGGAAGATGACGAGATTTATGAGCACAATTCTACCAATCATCAATCTGAATTAACCATAGAAAAACAATAGATTATGACAACAGAAAATGAAAATAATAAATTGAACGAAGACCATTATGAAATTGACACCCTGACCAATGACAAATTGATCAAAGGACACGAATATGATGGTATTCAGGAACTTGACAATGAGCTGCCTTCCTGGTGGAAATGGTTGTTTATCCTCTCCATCGTTTTTGCGGCAGTTTATATGATCCGGCTCTGGGTATTCAGGGCTGATGACCTGATGCAGGCCAAAGAGTTCCAGACCGAAATGGCTGATGCCAGCGCACGACAGGCCGAAAATAATGCCGGTGAAGCAGATTTTGAGTTGGTTTTGCTCGAAGATGCCGGCTCTTTAGCAAGTGGAAAAGAAACCTGGGATAAGATCTGCGCTGTTTGCCATTTGGCGGATGGGGGAGGCCTTGTTGGACCTAATATGACAGATAATTACTGGATACATGGCAATAAGCTCGAAGATATGTGGGCTGTGGTCGAAAATGGTGTTTTGGAAAAGGGAATGATTTCTTATAAGGACCAGCTTTCCAAGCAGCAGCGCCTCGAGGTAATTAGCTTTATTAAACTTGAAATAGTTGGATCAACACCTGCTAATCCAAAAGAACCTCAGGGTGAACTTTATGAATAGTTATATTTTGACGAGAAGTATGGTTAACTGCTGATTTATAAACCACTTTTGCCTACGTTTTTTTAAGAACCGGGCAAAGGTGGTTTATTGTTTAGTTTTTATGCTTTAAGATAAATACCAATGAGCCAAACCAAATTGAATCAGGAACAGGAAGAAGAACAACACGGAAGTTTTCGGGATAGAATAAATACAGTTGGGGAAGACGGAAAACGGGCATGGATCTACCCTAAAAAGCCCAAAGGAAAATTTTACAAATCCCGTTGGATTGCTGCCATAGTTCTGTTGGCAGTGTTGTTTATTACGCCATTTATTCAATACAAAGGGGAGCCTTTTATGCTCTTCAATATTTTTGAAAGGAAATTTATCCTTTTTGGTCAGCTATTTTGGCCACAGGATTTTCATCTGGTGGTGCTTGCGCTGATCACGTTTATAGTTTTTATTATCCTGTTTACGGTAATATTTGGCCGGCTTTTTTGTGGCTGGGTTTGTCCGCAGACCATTTTTATGGAGTTTGCGTTCCGGCAGATAGAATACCTTATTGAAGGAGATTTCCACAAACAGAGAAAACTGGACCGTCAGCCCTGGAATTTTGAGAAAATTTGGAAAAAGTCGCTGAAGCATTTTGTCTTTTTTGGTATCGCTTTTCTTATATCAAATACTTTTTTAGCTTATCTGGTGGGCATCGAAAGACTTAAAGAGCTGGTAGAATATGGTCCTATGGCAAACATTACCAGCTTTGTCGCTATAATTATCTTCTCCGGCGTATTCTATTTTATTTTTGCGTTTTTTCGCGAACAGGTTTGTCTGATTGCGTGTCCTTATGGCAGACTACAGGGCGTTTTGCTCGATAGCAAATCTATCGTTGTTGCCTATGATTACAACAGAGGGGAACCCAAAGGAAAACACAATCCGCTCGAAAACAGAGCGCTGTCCGGAAAAGGCGATTGTATCGACTGTAAAAGTTGTATAACGGTTTGTCCCACAGGTATCGACATCCGTAATGGCACCCAACTCGAGTGCATCAACTGCACCGCCTGCATCGATGCCTGTGATAGTATTATGGAAAGGGTGGGTTTGCCCAAGGGATTGATCAGGTACGACTCCGAAAAAGGTATTTCTGAAGGCAAGCGCTCAATTTTTAATGGGCGCACCATTGCTTACTCGGCAGTTCTAACGATTTTGTTACTCGTCGTTGGTACACTATTTACCTTACGATCGGATGTGGAAGCAACCATTTTGCGCGTTCCTGCAACCTTGTTTCAGGAATATGGCCCCACCCAATATTCCAATGTTTATAAAATACAATTGGTGAATAAAACCAGAAAAGATTTGCCTGTGCGCCTCGAACTAAAATCGCACCAGGGACAAATCCAAATTATGGGCGACTCACTCGTTGTTGAAGGTGGTGAGATTGCTGAAGCAAACTTTCTGGTGGTCATGAATAAAAGTGATTTAACAGCCAGTAATAACCGCATCGTAATTGATATTTTTTCTGAAGACAGACTACTCTCATCCTACAAAAC
The DNA here is from genome assembly GCA_018830105.1 of Bacteroidota bacterium. GTDB lineage: Bacteria > Bacteroidota > Bacteroidia > Bacteroidales > F082 > UBA5536. The sequence goes on along the minus strand of JAHJTC010000023.1, from coordinate 36,590 downwards.
AACCTTTATCGGGCCCAATAGCCTGGATAAAAAATAACTAAAAAAATGATACTATGAAATGGAACTGGGGAACGAAACTGGTGGTTTGGATGGCCGCCTTTATGACAATGCTGGTCATTTTTGCCGTGCTAATGATTAATGAAGAAATTAGTCTGGTTGAAGTTGACTATTATCCCAAAGGACAAACGCATCAGGAATTGATTGAAAAAAAACAAAATGCCAAAAGTTTAACGGATCAGATTACCGTTGTGAATAACAAGGGCGTTCTTGAAATACAGTTCCCTTTGGATCTTGACCCTGAATTAATAAGCGGCAATGTGCATCTTTACCATGTTATGGATGACAAACTAGATAAATATGCTGAAATCAGGGTAAATGAGACAAGTATGATGATGCTTGACTTAGTGGGGTTGAGTGGAAGATATCTTGTTAAAATAGATTGGAAATACCTGGAGATTGATTATTACACGGAACTGAAATTAAATTTACCTTAAGATGATCGACCTTTACACCGCACTGACGATTGGATTAATTGGCAGTTTTCATTGCATTGGCATGTGTGGCCCCATTGCTGTAGCGCTGCCGGTTGGCAATAAAACAACTTTCGGGAAGTTCAACGGCGTATTGTTGTACAATTTAGGCAGGTCGGTAACCTACGGGATTTTGGGAGCCCTTTTCGGTTTACTTGGGAAAGGCATCGAAATGGCTGGTTTTCAGCAATGGGCTTCCATCCTTTTGGGCGTTGTGATGATCAGTACTGTGCTGTTTCCTTTTCTGTTTCATGGAAAGCTGCGTATTGATCAGCTGCTTACGGGTTATGCCGGCAGACTGATTGCCAATTTTCGCAAGCTTTTTGGAAAGTCTTCCTATAAAAATTTACTTATTATCGGCCTGCTCAATGGATTGCTGCCCTGCGGATTGGTGTATGTGGCAGTGGCCGGCGCCATCAACACCAATAGCGTAGCAAATGGCATAGCCTTTATGTTTGTTTTTGGGCTAGGAACTATTCCCGTAATGATGAGTGTTACTTTGCTTGGAAATATTATCAGCCAGCGATTTAGAAAGCAAATGAATCATGTAATACCAGTTTTTATTGTAGTTCTGGGTATCGTGTTTATTTTGAGAGGGTTATCGCTGGGCATCCCTTATATCTCACCCAAATCGCAAATGCTTACGCCTGATAAAGAAATGAAAGTGAAGGACAGTTGCTGCAGCCCCAAGAAAACAACGGAGTTCAAAATGAACTAAGTTGAGTTTTTTAGAAGAACCCGCCAACTTTATCAGGCTATCTTTGTTTAATCTTTAAACTCATTTTAGCTAGATGAGGATTCGTTTTTTTATGTTTTTTAAAATACTATGATTAACAGAAATAATTTTAATATAATGAAGATTTCGAGATCGGTTTTATCAATCGCAATGGCCTTGAGCCTCACTTTTACTTTGCAAAGCTGCGGAGGCGAGGCAAATTCTGAATCCACTTCCAAAGCACCAGAAAGCCCCAAAAAAGAGGTGAAGGAAGACAAAGTTGTTGTTGAAGACAATCAAATGGCCCTGGGCGAGAAAATTTATATGGAAAAATGTATCGTTTGCCATCAGGCCAGCGGCGAAGGAATTCCCGGAGCATTTCCTCCTTTAAAAAATTCGGATTACCTATTGGCGGATAAGGTACGTGCTGTAGCTCAGGTACTCAATGGCTCAAACGAAGCTATTGTAGTAAACGGGGTAACTTACACTGCGCCTATGCCACAGCAGGTTAACACCAAGAAGGAAGCTGTTGCAGTTATCAATTATGTACTCAATGCATGGGGTAATGATGGTGGCACAGTAACATTGGAAGAAGTAAAAGATGTTGTAATCGCTCCAAGAGAATAATAATGAGGACTCAATATTTTACAATCTTATTTGGTGCATTGCTGGTGCTTAACTCCTGTGGTAATGCAGAAAAACAGGATCATGATGATCATTCCGGTCATGACCATGCAACAATGGAAGTGGCTGCTACCGGAAACTTTGGCGAAGAGATATCCAAAGATGACGCAATAGATGTAGCTGACGCAATTGCGCAGATTACGGCTGATACAACCAACGACCTGAAGATAAAAGGTGAAATTGTGGAAGTGTGTCAGCACAGTGGCTGCTGGATAACCATGGATATGGGAAATGGAGAAACGCTAATGGTAAACATGCTCGACCATGCCTACGAAGTGCCTAAAGATGCAGCCGGCAAAAGTGTTTGGGTTGAAGGTGTGGCGGTTCGTGAATTAATACCCGTAGAAATGCTGAAGCATTATGCCAGGGATGCAGGTCGTTCGCAGGAAGAAATTGATGCCATCAGCAAACCTGAATGGAAATATACGGTAGATGCCCGTGGTGTGATTATTGAATAACCCACACTACTGCAAGAACTATACTCACCGAAGGTAATCCTTTCGTGTGGTCTTATTTTAAACCTAATCTGCAAGACAGAATACAAGTACTTATACCGCAGGATTGTCATAGATAGTTTTTAGCTTTTCGCCCTTGGTTTTAAAATTGCCGGATACGGATTAGAAATCCTCACCAGCTGGAGTCTTTATGTATTTTTCAGGCTTTTAAGGCCATTGAGTTTTATGCGTTTGATAGTGGTTTTGTTTAAGATGCAACTATATTAATTTATATCCATATAATAAGAGTTAAATTCGTCTTGTTAATAATCAATGGTTTTTCCAACTATCAAATCTGCTTTAATTTTAATAGCACTTACTGTATTAAGCTTCACCTCTTTACAATTCATAAATTGTTTATCAAAAATTACAATGTTATTCCCGAGGGGATGAAGCGAACTCTTGAACCGAATACCATCCGCTCCTGTGAATACCCTGATATATTCACAAATGAATTGAGTAGGGATGTATTCGATCTCACTATCATACCTTCTCATTGGTTTTGAAAGGTCAGTACTGATCATTTCTCTAAGTAATTGTGCTTTAATCGTTTCCTTAATCTTTCCGACATTAAAAAGACTTGGAACTACTGTGAAATCAACAATCCTGATGTCTGAACCTTCATTATTTAACTGAAAAACACCAACACTCAACTCATCCAGATAAGCAGCCCTTACTTCGTAAAGGACGGTTTCAGGATTATCGCTTAAGTACAGATAGGGTATGCCCACGGGATTGGCTCTGCCTCCGTGCGCTATATCTGATGGCGGCGGCATCATTTCATTGGAAGGGTAGGCTGGCTGTCCACTCTGATGATGCACCCTTGCACGGTACAATTTTGTATCATGTGATATTTTATATTGCATATTGAAAAAACCATCCCAACCAAGTTCTTCCAGTTTACCAATATCTACAAAAAACCTTCTTGACCATTTCAATTCTTCCTTGAGTGTTTCCCAATAGGAATAATTCTCAACAATATCATCTGCATAATCAACTAGTGACAATTCATTTGAGTCTTTGTTTGAAAATTTCGGCAACGCAAAATTTAGAATTATTTCAGCAATATGATCTGATGTAAACAAGTCCCATTTCTCCTGAATTTTTGTGGTAAGTGAAACACCCTGGTTTACTACCTTGAAACAAGCTCCAAGTTCTTGAAGAAAATCATAAAGCTCCTTCAGTTCAATTAGATGAACATTTGAAGAACCACACACTTCACAATCTCCGACACTTGATGCAGACGCTATAACAAATGATTTAAGTTCTTTATCAGCAAAACAATTATGGCAAACAATCATAAGCAACTACTTATTACGTAAACAACTACTTACAACCAACAAGTGGTTCTTAATCGAAATCTTCTTGACAGTACCAAGGCCGGGGTAGTGTTGCTGATCAAAGTAATCTTCCAATTCGCTTATTGCTGAATTTTTTAGCCCATTAAGCCTGCAGTAATTGACTGCTTTCTCAGCCGCTTCTGCAAATTTACCCTGAACATTGGCAATCGAATCATTGGTGTCAGATGTAAAATGCCTAATCCATATTTCATCCTTATGCTGATAGGTAAAATGGATTACAACCGCACGAGGAGTGCTGCCGCCTTCAATATACTCACTCGGAAGGACCGTATAATCAGCAAAGCCATTATAGCCTTCATTGGAAAAATGTAAATGTTCTTCTGAAAACCTGTGTGCTGAAATATCTAAAAAATCTAAATTGCGTGACTGTTTCTCAAAAAGGTCATCTAATCTGATAAAGTCCTTTCCGAGATTGGCAAGAAAACGTCGTAAAACCCTGTTTTTATCCGGATCTGCCACGATAATAGCCTTCACTTGCTCCATATCAAACAATTCCCTGAGCCCTGATTCATCAAGGCTTATATCGTTTTGACATATAAGCATGCAATCTTGAAGGCTTGATTCCTCGATTTGATTTCGGATAATTGATGCGTTTTGCCTATAATGGAATGCAGGGCGAAATGAACAGTTGACCAATCCCTTGAAATATTCCAATAAGAGTGAATTGTCCTCTGTTACTTCACCTAAAAGGGGGTTTAACACTAAATATGCCTCCTGATCATTCTCTGCAAACACCTGATTAGCTAAGGTCAGGCTGTTAAAAGTGTTCTTAACCGGTTCCAGAATGGGAAAAACAAAGCCCTGGGTTTGTTTTTCAATTGCCAACTCCCGCAAAGCGATCAGCTCAAATTGCCTTGCTCTCAAATAGGGGTAATACATATTTCATGCTTTTATTGGTGTTTTCAGGACTTGAATTAATCGCTTATGCTCATTTTTACTCATTTTGAGCGCTAAACTCAACTGGTTGAATTCTTTAAAATATCGTGTGGTTAAGGTTACTCTTTGGTTTCTTTCCTTAATTTGTTCAATGAAAAGCGTGTTAAAGGTTTGTACAGGAATCTGCCGTATCAGACCAAGGCAGCGTTCATATTGGTTAAATGCAGTTAAACCCATCACCACCCCAAAGTGCTTATTTACAATTGCTTTGTATTCATTGGTGTGAAGGGAAGCCATCATTGTTTCAGGTTCAATATCCCAACAAACATCAGCTTTGCGATGCACTTCAAAGTGCTTATTCCTGTCCTTGTCAAAGTGGAACACAATCAAGCCTGTGCTGCGATCAGTTTTTTCGTATAAAGACAATTTGGAAGCCGGTACAATCAGGAAAATCCGGTTAAAAACCTTTTTGTAGTTCTCAATCTGCCCGAAAAGGCGGCGGTCACTATCCAGTTCAGTTTTGATTTCAAAGGCTGTTGAATGGCCATTGAAAAGGGCCAGATCAGCAATGGCATTACCCACCCTAAACTCACTAAACACTTGGGCATCTGTAGTTTTTACTTCCTTAATAAGCTGGTGGTTTAGGAATTCATTCTTTAGAATGTATTCCGTGCGGTAGTGCGTTTCCATTAACGCGTATACATACTTTAAGTAATCGAGATAAGTCTGCTTGCCCGATTTAAATCGGTTGCTGTCATAGCGTTCGATTTTGAAGGCGATTGAGGTTAAAACACCTTTCAACCAATCCTGTACCATCCCTCTTGAAAAAAGCGAAGAATAGTCGCGCAATTGGTTTTCATGGTAAGGTGTTTTTTCGGGCATGCTTGTGGTTTATCTGCTTTGACAAAAGTAAACAATTTGTTAGTGATTGGCAATGGGATGGTTGAGAATTGATTTAAGAATTTAGTAATTGCGTTCTAATCTTGCTACTGATGAGCAGCCATTTACTACCCATGCAAAAGCAGCCGCCCGCTCCAGCCTGTTGGTCTGTTTCACGGCTCCGCTCTGCTGCGCCTGTTCCACAGCCCTCCAGGCTGTCGCGCCTGTAGCTCACGGGAAGACCGGACAAGCTTCACTGAACTGGAATGGGGACCAACACCAGGCGGAAGCCGAGGTCGTCGTCGCGGTCCGCAGGGGAGCCGCCGTTACGGCTCGACACCCGGCAGCTCTGCGGATCGCTGGTCCAACCGCCGCCGCGACGAACGCGGTAGCCGCCCTTTTTATCAATCCATGCAGACCCATCATCAGGTGCGCCTTTGTAGTTATTGTGCCAGTGATCGTTGCACCACTCCCAAACATTACCGCTCAAATCATGCAGGCCCAACAAATTGGACATTTTCAAACCAACCGGTTTTGTTACTTTATGGCTGTTTTGAGCATACCATCCTACATCATCCAGCTTATTGGCTCCGGCATATTTCAGGTATTTCGTTGTGTCGGCCTCCAGGGTTTCTTCGGTACTACAAACCCCTTTTGCAGCGTACTCCCATTCAGCTTCGCTGGGCAGGCGAAAACCATTTGCATTTTGGTTAATAAAAACGTCCCCTTCATTGATTAAAAAATACTCATCACCTTTATTGCCATAGGGCTTTTTATGGTGCTTGTCGCTGAAATAAACCGGTGGCAGTCCGCACAATTCGCTCAGGCGGTTGCAGAAAACTGCTGCATCGTACCAAAAAACCTGCTACACTGGGCGGTTCATGCCTTTAAAATAAGATGGGTTTTCGCCGTCCATCACCGCCAGCCATAAGGCTTGGGTAACGGGATATTTACCCATTAAGAAGCTGTAATCAAAAGTTACCTTTCGCAGGTGCTTTTCGTCATCGAATGCATCTTCATCCTCGCTGCCCATAATGAAGGAACCGTTAGGGATAGGGTGCATTTCGAAGAATGAATTATCCGGGAGGGTGATGCGGTGTGGAGTGTGGGTGGTGTTGAGCATATATTTTCTACAATCGATACAATTAAACAACTACCTTAATATCTTTACCTTATCTTTTTTGTGGTTTTTAGAATATTAGGAACCCAATTTAAATTACCTATACCTGCGCGGAAACTAAGACCAAACGGAAACCAATATTGAAGCTCCGATCGCCAGGGTTAGGCATGTCACGATCTGTCACACGACAGCTTCGTGGTATACTGGAACAACTGCCTCCGCGCTGCACGCGGTAGCGGCCCATTTTATCATACCAAGCGGAACCATCTGATGGTGCATCTTTATAGCTATTGTGCCAGTGATCGTTACACCATTCCCAGACATTCCCACTCATATCATGCAAACCCATCATGTTTGGGAATTTCAGCCCAACCGGTTTTGTTTCATTATGGCTGTTTGCGCTATACCAACCTACATCATTTAGTTTATTGGCTCCTGCATATTTCAGATACTGCCCTGTAGTTGTTTCCAAGCTTTCTTCTTTACCAGCAATCCCTTTTGCAGCATACTCCCATTCAGCTTCATTTGGTAGCCTAAAGCCTTTGTTCTGCTGTTTAACAAATACTTTGCCAGTATTCGGAAAGACATATTTATCATCCTTTTTGCCAAATGGATTTTGATACTTGCTGTCACTGAAATAAACCGGATGCAGGCCACATAATTCACTCAGGCAGTTGCAGAACACTACGGCATCATACCAAGAAACCTGCTCCACCGGCCGGTTCATTCCTTTAAAGTAAGATGGATTTTCCCCGCCCATCACACTCAACCACAATGCTTGTGTAACGGAATATTTGCCTATCAGGAAGTTATAATTAATAGTTATTATCCGCTGATAATCATCACCAAATTTGTAATTACCATTGCTACCCATGATGAACGAGCCTAAAGGGATATTTACCATTTCGAAGAAGGTTTCATCCGGTAGTGTGATGCAGAGGGTATTATCGTTCATGATTAAATGATGATGTAAGCTATTAATTTGGAGACTGTTTTTCTTTATTTTTTCTTAAACCATCTTCAATTGCATAACGAATGATTTCGAAATTGCTTTTTGATAATATGTCCAGATTCAAACAATTCATATCAGAAATCCATCCGCTCAGATTCCCAAAATTCTCGTTAATCGTTCTGATCTTTTTAAACAAATCAAATTGCGGTTGCTGCATACGTTTTGTTTTTCTTTTAAACAAATCATCCATTTCATTATACTTGCTTTCCCAATAATCATCGTATAGTTCAAAAACAACAGGATCGGCAAAATCAATGAATTCTACAGCTATGGGCAAAATACGGTCAGTAAAATGATGCTTATCAAGTTTACTATCAAGAGCAATCTTATACAATTCATACATACAGTAAGGTGATCGGAAGTATTTGTCACTTGTAACTACAACGATTAAATCCCCTTTCCCGATTCTATCAATAAATTCACTTATAAAGCCTCTGTATCCCAAATCCATTTTATCGCGAATTACTATATAGCCTTCTTTTTTAAGCGCTTCATATACCTCATTAACAACTGCTTCCCGGCTTTCTCCTTTTTCTTCCTTATCGCCCCAAGCGTATGAAAAGAATATTTCTGGGGATGCTTTTCCGCTGGATACTTTATTGTCAGATGATACTTTGGTTTTTAGTGTTCTTTGTTGTTGTGCGATTATTTTTCCACTATTCCAGATTTCAACCCCCTCATCAACCAAGTCATTATAGTTCTTGAAAGTACCTTTTCTATGCACCAAACTCTTTATATATAGTTTATCCAGGTATTTTGTAGCTTTCAATTCTTCAATAAGGCCATATAACGCAGTAATAATGGCATTGTAAAAACCTTCGCTGTCTTTTCCGAACATTTTCATGCTAATGCCATGTGTTTTCCAATCTTCTTCTATTTCAGCATAGGTATTGCTTGATGGATCATGTAAAATACATCCATTGTACCATTTAATATCATTGTAAATATTACGGTACATAACAACCATCAATTTATTAACTGTACCAGCAGGAATAAATGGATCAAAAATGAGTTTGAACTGGTAATCGGGTTTAGCTTTTAGATGGGGGTAATCGTCAAGCATGGGTTTTCTCCGATTAAACAATGCAGAAGGCACTACATAGGCATTATTTCCTCTTATTAAAACCGGATAGGCAAGTTTATAGGCTACGAGAAGTTTAATCAGTTTATCATGGCTTTCTTCATTAATACCATTCCATATAATGTTGTGGAATTCTTTCTTTAGGTAACCTTCAGCCTGTACCAATGGGCTATCAACCACATTTACAAAAGCATTCTTCACCCACTCAGGGTCTAAAACTATGGTATCTTTTAATTCGGGGTTATCGCCAAAATAAATTACTTCCCCAATTCTATCCAGAACCCATATCCAGGCATATTGCTGCTCATCGCTCATCTCAAAATCGTTGCACAAGTCTTTATAGGCAGCATAGTGAACAGTTTCCTTTTCATTATTTTTAAGCTTCTCAATCACTTCGAACCAGCGTTCACTATAACTATCGGTAAAAATATCAGGGCTAATAAGAGAAACCGTATTGCGAATAATGTTCTCAAAGGCATCAAAATTCTGCAATTTATCGGCACTTATTTTTACAAACTGTTCAACGTTTGGAAATTGGCTCTTAATCTTTATTTCATCTATTAGACCGCCTTCCAAATCAATCTTATTGAGCACATAGAGTACTGGGCTATATCTGTCCTGATCCATTTCGTGGCTATATGTATTCACCATGGAAAGCCAGTATTCATAACCGATATAATCGTCATTGAGTGGTTGATCGTCAGGCGATGTAACAAAAATATACAAGGACTTGCGGCTACAAAAAAGTTGCTGAATTTCACGGTATTTCCCCTGTCCGCCAAAATCCCAAATCTTGAAATTGAAATCAATGCTATTTTCCAGACCAGTTACATTTGACGGAATATCCCTTACTATGTAGTCATTGATTACGAGGCAGGGTGTACGATCTTCTTCCATTGGCAATTTGGCTTTTCTATCCAATAGCCTTAGAGCAATCGAAGTTTTACCAACCATGCCATTCCCAACCAAAATCATCTTTGCCTGATGCAGGTATAACTTTATATCAGATTCAGTTTGCAGCCACCCAATTAAAGTCGTTATAGCGTTTCCACTTTTATCGCCAGATACAATCTCTTTTGGAATCCCTTCCAGAGGGTTATTGCCAAGGTAAATCGTTTCTAGCTTCAGGTAGTTTTGAATATTTCCCGGGATTGATTTAAGTCGATTGTTTTCTAAATGAATAATATTTAACTGCGTTGCATCCTCAGGCAATTGCAGGCTGTTCAGCTTGTTGTCGGGCAAATAGAGATAGGCCAGCTCTGTAAAACCGGGAGGCAATGAAAAATCAGTTAGTTGGTTATTTGCGAGGTCAAGCAGTAAAAGTTTCGGGCAAGGCCCCCCGGCATGAAACGTTTGAAGTTTGTTGTTGTGCAGGTAAAGCTGTTCAAGTTTTTGGAAACCAATAGGTAAACTCACATTTACCAGGGCACAGCGGCTGAGGTCAGCATAAAGCAGTTCGGGTAGGGCTTGTTTAAATACGATTTCACGCAGGGCACTCAGGCCTGACAGGTTGAGGTACTTTAAAAAGATGGCTTCATCACCCAGCATAAGCCGACGCAAGTTTTTTGTATTGGTATTTTCGCCTGAAATGCTGATTGCTTCTACCTTTCCGTCTCCGGTCAATGCATAGCAATTGTTTTCGCGCCTTACTTCGTCAACGCTATTCAGTTTGGTCAATCCTTTCAAGAGGGCGATGATGTTTGTTGCTTCTTTCATGGTTTGTTGGTTAATTGGCATATAAATAGTTGAGCAAATTTAAAAAAAACGAGCAATAAATTCTTTATAAGTTGATTACAAATATTGTCACCCAAATTGTTGTACATCATTTTGTCCCGTTCACCGATGGGATAAGGGCATTTACCTATTCATTGGAAGCAAACTGGACTTTCGTGAGCTGGTTTGGGGACCAACACCAGGCGGAAGCCAAAGTAATCATTGCAGCTCGCAGGCAGGTCGAAGTTGCGATGCGGTAACTGGCAGTATTGAGCATAGTTAGCCCAACTACCACCACGCAGAATTCGATCTTTACCATCTTTGGGGCCAGATGGATCCAAAGCAATTCCTCGTACTTTGCAAAACTCATAATAATAACTATCATACCAATCACAACACCACTCCCACACATTTCCACTCATATCATACAAGACCAGCTCATTAGGCAGCTTTAACCCAACAGGCTTGGTTTCCATGTGGCTGTTCTTATCATACAAACCTACATCATCCAATTTATAGCTGCCGGCATATTCAAATCCTTTGCTTAATTTTCCTCCACGGGCGGCATACTCCCATTGTGCTTCAGTTGGCAGACTATAAATAGTCCCAACAGGTCTCATTGACTCAGTAAATCTATTCAATGCAGGTAAAAATTCTTCGCTAATTTTTACCCACGAGACATTTTCCACAGGTCTTCTTTTACCTTTAAAATTGGATTCATTTTTTCCTTTCCCCATTACTGCTTCCCATAGTTCCTGAGTTACAGGAAGCTCGCCAATCCAGAAATCTCTTAATTGCACTTTATGAACGGGTAGTGAAGATTTGCCGCCCATTTCAAAAACTCCACCTTCAACCTTAATCATTTTAAAGCGGATGCTTGAGTTGAGCAGGGTTTGGATAAAGGATTGCATGGCAACAGTTTCAGGATTCATTAAAGCAAATATTGGAATAAATATGTTTAGCATAGATAGTTTTTCCAGCAGATGCCGCCGCTCCAGCCTTTCGCCCTGTGTTGCGGCTTCGCTCCACTTCGCCTGCTCCACAGTGCTCCCGGCTGTCGCTCTTTTGCTCACGGAAGAACCGGAAAAGCTTCACTAAACTGGAAGGGGGACCAACACCAGGCGGAAAACGAAGAAGTCGTAGCGGAGCGCAGGGTGGTAGTTGAAGCGGTACGACACCCGGCAGAACTGCGGATTGAAGATCCAACTGCCGCCGCGAAGAACGCGGTAGTCGCCCTCTTCTGGTCCAGGCGGGTCAATCTTAATACCTTCTGTTTTACATTTTGCGTAATAGTCCGCTCTATACCAGTCATTACACCACTCCCAAACATTACCGCTCATATCATACAAACCCAGTTCATTGGGCAGTTTCAATCCAACAGGTTTTGTCTCATTGTGGCTGTTCTTATCATTCCAACCTAAATCATCCAATTTATTCCCTCCGGAGAAATCAAACCCTTTGCTCGATTTTCCTCCACGTGCTGCAAACTCCCATTGTGCTTCCGTTGGCAAATGATATATAGTTCCGTCAGGCCGCTTTCCTTCAGTAAGTTTATTCAATGCAGGTAAAAATTCATCATTAATATCCATCCATGAAACACTTTCCACAGGCTTTCTTTTGCCTTTAAAATTAGATTTATTTTTTTCTGTTCCCATTACTGACACCCATAATTCCTGTGTTACGGGATGCTCGGCCATCCAAAAATCACTTAATTGCACTTTATGAATAGGAAGTGAAGATTTATTCCAGCTTTCACCTCCCATATCAAAAACCCCACCATGGATAAATACCATATTGAAGCAAACCCCCGTGCCAAAGATTGTTTGTTTAAAGACAATTGCTGGTTTCACGGGTGGGGTGTTTAATGTGCTAAGTGGCATGAGCAGAACTAGGTTTTAGAATAAACAGCAAACGTTAATAAAAACTGCAATTTACAATTTTTTTGTTGCCCGCAAGAACAAGTCAGCAGGCAGGTTTTCATTGGGTTTCTGCAAAAGGAATTCTACTTCAAACTTTTGCATACTCCGCCAACAAAGTATCAGGTATCCATCCAAGCACATCTTCATTTTCCTTGCTGGTGCGGGTAACAATAATATCTTCGCTGGACTTGTTGTCGTCAATTAGTTTTTTCGCATCCAAGAGACACCCTGCCTGGCTGATATATGAAATGCCATTGTGCACATAATCATGGATGGCCTTGTCCTTCTCAGCGATAAGATCTTTAAGCTTCAACTCTTGAACACCTTCTTCCTCCTTACTCAATCTAACAGTGATAAAACGGTCGAAAATACTCCTGTGGATAATAAATTTGCATTTTTTTCCATCAAAGAAAAGAAAGCGGTTTAAGCCTTTCATTGATTCATTATCAAGGATCTCTGACATGATTTTCTTTTCGAGAAAGTCAGCCAATTGAAAATGCTGAATTTTGGATAATGGGATCATGGCGTCTGTAACCTTCACAGATTCCAACCTTTTCTCCATAGTTAACTTATCAATCATTTTGTCGGATTGTTCTGTGGTTGCATCAAAATTGTCCTTTGCAAAATAATAGGCAATGATAGCTCCCATCCAGGTGGCAACCAAAGGTAAAACGGATTTTGCCACAAAATCTAGTCCCTCATCAAGGTCGGAACCCAATACTTTTACAGTAATGAAAAGTATTGTAAATACAGCCAGCCCTGCAATGCTAATGGCTATAATATTCTTGGCATTAAAAAATGGTTTTGGTTTCTTATTGCTCATTTTATATTGTATTTAGGATTGGTGTTGTTCATAGCAAGAAATGAGAGTCGAAAATAAGCCTTTCGGCAAACGAATCCAAATTTTAACATAAAAATTAAAGGAGTAGGGCATATTTATAGTAGTTTTAAGTAAATAAAAGCCTGACAACTTTTTGCCATATGTTTCATCTTTGTTGAGATTGAATGTTTCAAATTGAAACTATAGTAGTCCACCAACTGCCAGCCGCACCGCCTTTTCCAATACCTCAATAGCTGCATTGGCAGCTTTTTGGGCCATGGCCTTGGATACCGCTTTCATGGCTTCCATTTCGGCTTCAAGCATTAGCTTTTCATCCTGTAGGCGGGAGGAAAATTCAGCCTCGCTGATTTGGTTTTGCAGGCGGAAGTTGATTACAGTTTCCAGTCGCCTTTTTCGCCGTTTTAAAAACTCATCAATTGTTTTGCGGGCATTTGGTGCGTCCTGCTTTAGTGCGCCGCTGATGGCAGCGAGCATGTCTTTGAATACTTGTTCTGTGTCAAATTTCATAATATAGGTGTTTAAATTGGATTATTCGGGCAAGCTGCCAAGCAATTCCTTTGCTTTTTCGGCAACCAGCATGGCGTTGAACAAGTCGGCCATATACATACGATTTAAAGTGATGGTGGCATCGGAAAGGGGGGCGTTTTGTTTGTGTTGGGTCTTGTATTTTTGCCAGATTTCCAATGTAATTTCAGCTATTCTTACCGAATGCTTGTTCAAAGGTTTGTTAGCACTTTTGAGCAACAACAGACCCAGGTTTGCTTCGATTTCAGCATAGGGCTCCATCCATTTTTCGTATTGCCTGTCATCGGATTCCAGCATCAGGATATAAAGCAGATCACATTCTCGGGAAGTTTGCTCTATCAATTCAACTTGTTTTGCATCATAGGCCGGTAGCAATTGAACGCGACATGATGTAAGTAAAAAAATGGTTGTTAGTATAAGCGCAGGCAGAAAAACCCTTTGTGATACGCTTGTTTGTAGGTGTTTCATAGCAATGAACCTAAGTGTTTTTATTGTAGCATAATCGCTTTGAGGGCAACGTACCAACAAAAATAACAAAAGAAGGAAACGATATCAAGAAAAAATCAAGTTAATTTACGCCTAACTGAAAAATAGATAAATGAGAGTTTGAAAACTCATTAAAAAATGATTTGTTGTGTGTGCCCGAAAAAGTCTGCTGTTCATTTTGCTTATCTTTGTAACAAAATATCTCATTATGGCAACCGTTGACAGCATACGTAATGATTTGATTGATAAGATTCTTGCCATCAACAACAAGGAATATCTTGTGGCATTAAATAATCTAATTGCTGTCGGAACAACCGATAAGCAACCCTATCCATTAACCGAAGAACAAGAATTAATGCTGGAAATGAGCGAAAAGGACATCAAATATGGCCGGACTGTTCCACAGGATGAAATGAAAACCCGCACTCAAGCATGGCTAAGCGAAAGAAAAGCCTGAATATCCCCACGCTAGCACACGAACTATCTCACCGAAGGTAATCCTTTCGTGTGGCCGTATTTTAAACCTAATCTTCAGACTTCCGCCCTATTTGCCTGTCCCTGTTATTGTCCCACCATAGCAGGTTAAAAGATAGATTATCAATACATTGATATATCTCACTTTTCATTTTTCGAAAAATATTTTAACCGTTATTTGTCTGCACAAATAAAATAAGATTAGAAAAGAATGCGCTAAAAATGGAGTTTTTTAAGTGTGATTTATTACAATGCATTGACCTAAAAACTGCATCAGCGATCTTAAAAAATACCTAAGTCATGAGCAAATCCATCCAATTGTCAGTTAATATTTTCCTTTTCAGTTTTCTGTTTTTTAACATTTCCTGTTCAAAAAAGAATGATACCAATTCCGAAGCGCAGACCATTCTAGAAGCACATAAAGATATCGTGGCTGCACAGGAATATTTAGGCGTATGCTATGGCCCCTATCATTTTGACGGCCAGGCACCAGGAACTCCTGTCAGCAAAACACAATTAGAAGAAGACCTTAGTTTGATCGCTAAGAATTTTACCTTTTTACGCACTTATACTGTAGCCGATGGTATGGATCAGATTGTTGGCGTAGCCGCTTCAAAGGGTCTTGAAGTTGCACTCGGTGTTCCTTGTTATCCAAACAATGAAACTCAAACCAAAGCGGATATTCAAAATGCAATCCAGCAGATAAAATCTTTTCCAAATACTGTTTTAGGTCTTGTAGTGGGCAATGAAACCAATCTTCGGGGGCCAAACTTTGTAGAGCCGGCTACTGTTGCCAATTATATGAAATTCGCTCACGAAAAGTTGAGTGCCGAAGGAATAGAACTGCCTATTACATCTTGCATCACCGGCGTGGGTGCCGACAACGGAAACACCTACCCCAACGAAGCCTATTGCGGTCCCATTCTGCAACAATGCAAAGACCTTAACACCACTGAAAACAGGGTGATCCTGATGACAGTCTATCCCTATTATTGCAATGGCCAGCCGGATAATATCCATGGAAATATGGAATGGTCGTACCAGCATGGCATGGCGAATGCCGAAAATAATTTTGGACTGGGAGTTATTATAGGTGAAATAGGCTGGCCTACAGGCGTTGGCAATAATGGGACAGCAACAGCACGTGAAAATGTGCAATTCGCAGCAACGAACTTCAAAACTACATTGGATTGGGTAAATGGAAACAATTTCAAAAATCAGGCCTATAATAGCTTTTGGTTTTCTATGTTTGATGAACCCTGGAAAACTAATGAACCAAATGGTGTTGGGCCGTCATGGGGTCTGTACGAGAAAAACGGAAAGCAAACACCCAAGTTTCCCATTCCAGGCTTGAGGTAAACCTAAAGGAGCTCCGGACATTTTCTTTGATCATCCATGGCAGGGTTTTTTGTTAAACTCTTGTTAAGAATTATTGATTATCAGATCGTTTATCTAGTTTTACCGGAATTGTTAAAAATTAACAATAGAAATAAACAAGTATTTCATTCAATATTTTCTACTAATTAAACTATAAAATTATGAAGACTAGTTTTATGTACAAGTTTCTAATACAGTTGATTATACTGTTTTCGTTCTCACAAATTATAAATGCTCAAACCTTTAAAAATGAAATCCCGGTTCCATACATTATGCCTGGCGATCATTTCGAGATTAACATTTCGGAAGGGCAACATAATTTCGATCCCAATGGGTTTGTTACTGATTTTAATTTAAATGTACCTCTGGCCACTTATTGTTATAATAAATTGGGACAGCCCACTGATGAAAAGATGTCGTATTTAGGACCCACTTTGATTTTTACTAAAGACCATGAATTAACGTTTGATATTTCAAATTCTCTTCCCGATGGGGCAAATACAACAGTTCACTGGCATGGCCTAAATATACCGGCCCCGATGGATGGAGGGCCGCATCAGGTAATCGAGAATGGCTCAAACTGGACGCCATATTTTAATATGATTGATGAGGTTCAAACATGCTGGTATCATACGCATCTGATGGACCTAACTACTGATCAGGTTATTAGAGGTTTGGCCGGGATGATAATCGTTGAAGATCCTGCAAACGATCCGCTTTATCAAACTTTACCAAAGAACTATGGCGAAAACGACTTCCCCCTTGTTATTCAGGAAAAGGGTTTTGTGCTCGACTCAACCACCACACCTCCTACGGCAGTTGCCATTAAGGCCGGCGAAAAACCCGGAAATGGTCCTTATACATTGATAAACGGTGTTGTCGGCGGTTATTTGAAAGTCCCGGCTGAAGTAGTGCGCCTGAGAATATTAAATGGTAGTCCGCGTAAAATGTTTCATATAGGCTTGTCAACTGAATTGAATTCACCAGCTAGCTTCGCTACTATGTGGATGGTAGCAACCGGAGGAGGTTATATTGATGTTCCACGACCTACAGATTCCACTTTAATGTCGGTTGGCGACAGAAGGGAGTTCTTAATCGACTTTACCCAGTTTAGCGATGGTGATACTGTTTATATGACAAATTTGGCAGTCCCTGCAGATGCAAATTATGGTGCTACCAAGGGTAAGGCTTTGATGGCTTTTATTGTTGATTATAGCCTTGTTTCTACAAATCCTGTAACTACTTTACCCAGTTCGCTGGTTGATTACGAATTGGATCCGGGACCTGTTTTTAAGACACGAGAGAAAAACCTGATGGGTTCGGGAGGAAGTGGAAATGTGTGGACTATTGATGGCACACCGATGGATATGATGGTTATAAATGACACTGTTTTGGTGAATACCAAAGAGCGTTGGGTAATACATAATCTTACAAATAAGTCACATCCTTTTCATATTCATAAAGTTCAATTTCAGGTAGTCGAATATACCGGAAAATTAGGCATGGTAGATACTGTTGCTACTTATACTTTCCCTGATTTACCTGATGAGCTTATTGGATATAAAGATGTGCAATTAATACGTTCGGGAGCCACTTTAACCTTTGAAGCCCGCTTTGATAGTTTTCCGGGACCTCTTGCACCTAATCAGGGTTATATGTATCACTGTCATATACTTACACATGAAGATACAAGTATGATGCACCAGTTTGTGGTTGTAGATTCAACTGATTTCTACACAGGGCTGTCTGCTGTTCCCGGAACGGAAAGGCTAAATGTATATCCTAATCCTGCCACTAATCAATTGCAGTTTAATGGTGAGTTTGAAGAAACGGGTATCTTAACTTTCTATGATATCTCTGGTAAGATATTGAGGAGAGATGAAATTTATGCATTGGAAAACAAAACTGTATCCGTGCAGGCTTTGCCCAGAGGCATTGTTATTGTGGAGTTTGTTTCAGCAAACAGGCGATTTCTTTCGAAACTTACCCTGTTTTAGTAAAAGCTTAGCTTAAACAAAAGGTAGCCATTGTTCTGATTTATCAGCATAATGGCTACCTTTTTTATTTATACCATTAATTAATAGGCGGATAAGCTTTTAACTTCAGATTTGTGTTTTTGGCCATTGTGCTGATGCACGAACTATACTCATCGAAGGCAATCCTTTCGTGTGGCCTTATTGTAAACCTATTCTTCAGACTTCCGCTCAGATTTTCCATGTGATGTTATTTGCAAAATGCAGAATTACAAAATAGTTTTTACATAAAGCATTTTAAGGAATGAGTATTTCTAAAAAGCAAAATGAAGAATGGTAAACGCTAAAACGGTTCTCATAAGCCTAATAATTAGCTTCTCTCTTCCGAAGTTGTGACTCGTTTCGATTTCCCTTCTTCAAGCTGTTTGATGCTCTGTTTAATGCGCGTTATCATTTCAGTATTAATATAAACATCGTCCTCATTTACAGGGGTTAAAACACAAGCTTTATCTTTCCCCTACTGCTCGAAACTTTCTCATCGAAGGCAATCCTTCCTGCCTGACTGCGCCGGCAAGGTTTACCTGCTGAAGGCAGGCAGATCCGGCAAAGGTTACCTCCCGACAAAAAAGAGGGAGGGCTCTGGTCCTTTGACAGGTCAAAGGACGAAAAAGTAAAACTAAACCGATACGCTTTCCTGCCTCATTTTTTTGGGAAGCCCCACCGCACGGTAAACCCATCAACTCCGCATTTTGCCAAAACTAAAGGTTGGCGCCTCCGGCTATCCGGGATGCAATCGGTGTTCGTACAATTATTTTTAAAACAGCTTCATTCAAAGCAGATATCTGACATAGGGGTATTATTTAATTTACCTTCAAATAGCTACTCATTAATCCAAATAATTTTTCCTTGCCAATAGGTTTCGAAATAAAGTCGTCGCAGCCATGTTCTAAGGCTAATTTTTTATCCAGCTCTGTAGAATAGGCTGTTTGGGCTATAATTGGCAGGTTCGGAAATTTTAATTTTATTTTTTCGGCTGCTTCATGGCCGTTCATTATTGGCATTTTAATATCCATTAAAACAAGGTCGATATTTTTGTTTTCCAAACAGATTTCCAAGGCTTCCTTTCCGTCTTTGGCATGGATCAGGATATAATTATTGTCGGATTCCTGAGTCAATAATATTTCAAGGTATAAGAAATTGACTTCTTCATCTTCAGCTACAAGGATGGTGTGCTTCTTAGATGCTTCGGAATTAGTAGCAGAAGTTAAATCATTGATACCTTGAACAGGTTTGTAAGGTATTGTTGCATAAAAGGTTGATCCTTTACCTTTTGTTGATTCCAGGGTAATTTTTCCTCCTAACAATTGCGCATTTTCTTTTGATATGGATAATCCTAATCCCAATCCACCACGTTTGCGCGATAGCTCTTTATCTTCTTGTGAAAAACGTTCAAAAATCATTGCATGGTTTGCGGGTGCTATGCCAATTCCGGTGTCTTTAACATATAAAATTAAATTTGTTTTTTCGACATAATAGCCAAGCTCAATGAATCCTTCACTCGTAAACTTGATTGCATTTTCGAGTAAATTGCTCAGTATTTTATGCAATCTTGATTTGTCTGCAATAATGTGACTCTGACTATCGGCCAGACCTTTTTTTAGATATATTGGAATATTCCGTTCTGTTGACTTCAAGTTGAATATTGAAAAAAGCTCCATTATTAAATCATTCAGGTAGAATTCTGTTTCATTGAGTTTTTCCTGTTTGGTTTCTAAAGTTGATATTTCCAAAATATCATCAATAATCCTTAATAGCTGATGGCTACTGTTTTGCACTATTTTAGCAAAATAATTTCTTTTTTCGTCACTCAAATCGGGTTCATTCAATAATTCGGAAAAACCAATAATACCGTTCATGGGCGTCCGAATTTCGTGCGACATATTATTAAGAAATTCCGTTTTTAACTGGTTGGCTTCTTCGGCTTTTTCCTTGGAAGCCTTGAGTTCTAATTCCAGCAGTTTACGCTCTGTAATTACTTCAGTATAAACAATAAAACCGCCAATCTCATCAGTTTTTTCGTACCATGGGCGACATTCCCAACGCGTCCATACCACTGTGCCATCATCTTTGTAATAGGGGTCGTCTTCAGCGCTCGAAACTTCGCCTGCCAATGCTTTTTTATGAACATCTCTCCATTTTTGCGGTAAATCAGGAAATACATCATAGTGGTGTTTTCCTAAGATGTCTTTTTCTTTTATTTGATAATCCTCCAGATATTTTTTACTGACATAAATGTATTTATAATTCTTGTCGTGCACCGCTACCGCACTGCGATTATGTTCGATGATGTATTGCATCAAATCGTGAGAATGTTTTACTGCTCTTTCGCCTTCTTCAGCTTTTTCTTTGGCTGCTTTTAAAGCTTGCTCCGATTTTATAGCTTCCGTAATATCGTGGCAAACCGAAAATGTTATCGGCTGATTGTTTGCAACCATATTATAAACTTGCAATTGCAAAAAGAGGTCTGTCCCGTCTTTCTTTTTGTGATGCCTTAAATTTACAATCTCTTTTCCCTTCTCCTGTATGTTCTTGACAACAGCTTTTGATTTTTCGACCTCAGCGCTAAACTTTAAACACGACATGCCGATTAACTCATCCCTGTCGTAACCATATATTTTTGAGGTAGCTTCGTTTGCTTCGATAATTTCAAAAGTCTTGGGGTCGAAAATAAAAATAGCATCTGCGACACGATTAAATAATGACCTGAATTTTGCTTCGTTTGCTTCAGCTATTTCTTTGGAAACCACCAATTCGTTCTTGATTTTATTAATTGAACTAATGTCCTTGGTAATGTTTATTGTGTGTTTTTCGCCATCAACCAGGATGATCGCAGACGAAACGATACAATCTAAAATTTTACCTGTTTTTGTAATAAATAGGGCTTCAAAGTTCTCTATCTTTCCATGTCGTTCTAAAAGATTTTTGTATTCTTCTCGTTGTGCAGGATTATGCCAAATAGCAATGCTAATGGAGCTAACACCCAAAATTTCTTTTTCAGTATATTCAAATGTTTTATAAAAGCCCTCATTTGCAGAAACATACACGCCATCATCCAAACGGTTGATTGTTATTGCATCAGGACTTGTTAAAATTGCTTTTCGGAATTTTTCTTCACTCTTTTCAACCCTTTCTTTCGCCTCATAAATTTCTTCATTTTGCACTTTGTACTCTTCGTACAAGGCATAATGCTCTTCTGCTTGTTCTTGCAACTTCAGTTCGGCCTTTTTGCGATCGGTAATATCCCTTACAAAGACCAGTGCTCCATGCTTCCCATTATAATTGAAAGGAATGCCCGAGGTTTCCACATGAACATGCGTGCCATCAAGCCTGATAAATATCTGTTCGTAAACAGTTTGTATTTCTTTCCTGGCATTCAACCTGCTAATCCGTTGGCCTGCATCGATTTTATTGTCTGGATGAACCCTATCCAATACCTCCATCCCGATCAGTTGTTCCGCAGACCGGGCAGCAAACAAATCCAATCCTTTTTGGTTGATGTATGCAAATTTCCAATCGGTTTGAATATAAATAGCATCCGGGGCGTTTTCGACCAATAATCTGAACTGTTTTTCACTTACTTTCAGCCTGAGCTGTTCTTCAATTAATTGATCATTGGATTGTTTTAATTCTTCATTAATGGCTACATACTCCTCGTTTTGTTCGTTTAGCTTATGAATAATATCAAAATCCTCGTTATCCTTATTCCAGTCCAGTGATTGTATTAATGCCAAATCCAATTCAATAACGTTTTTGAACTGGTAAAGCAAGGCTTTATTTTCAGTGCTAAACTTGTTTTCCTTGTTGTCGAGCACACATATTGTCCCAAAAGGATGTTTGTCCGGAAAGTTCAGGGGTATGCCAAGGTAGGCAATCATGCCCAGTTTTATATCAGGATTTTTATCCCAGTTTGTATCTTTCAATGCATTGGCGACAAGCAATTCTTTTTGCGATTTTATTACTGTTTTGCAGTATAAACCATGCCAATGCTCCTTATCGCCGGGAGAATAGGGGTTATTGGCTGAATCGCTGGAAATAAACACTTCCATAAATTCATTTTCCGTCTTCATAATCAGCGCCGCAGGAATACCAATAATTTTTGCCAATAAGTCGGCAATATTTTGCCACTTTTCTAAAAAGTTAGTGGGGATGTTTTTAAATTGATTTTGCATAGCACAAAAGTTTAAAATTAACAGTTGCGTAAATTTTCAAATAGGTCGTCTGCAAACCTTTTGCAATTTATCTTATCCTATCGTTTTTTTGGGGAACATCGGAAGAACAAAACTTACTGTTGTTCCTTTACCTTTTTTACTTTCAATGTACAATTTCCCGTTATTCTTCTCCACAAACTCCTTGCAAAGGATCATGCCAAATCCGCTGCCTTTTTCTTTGTCAGTTCCGGGGGTGGTGAATCCTTCGGTGATGTCAAAAATTTTATGGATGTCCTCTTCTTTTATTCCTACTCCTGTATCTTCAACAGCGATTTTTACTCCTCCATTAATCGGTCTTTCAGATTTTATAGCAATGGATCCGTTTTGGGGTGTAAATTTTATGGCATTGGTAAGCAGATTCCTTACTACTGTTGCAATCATAGCTGTGTCGGCATAAAACGTTTGATCATCTGTAGTTTGATTGCTGATGTTTATATTTTTTTGGACTGCCATTGCTAATACAGGTTGGATTGATTCATCAATAAAAGTTTTTAGTGCGGTCTGTTGTGGATGTATTTTTTTTTCATCCGATTGCAGCCGGGCCCAATCCAGCAAGGTTTCCAATAGTTCCTCCGTGCTTTGCCCACTTTTCACGCAAGTCCTCAGTATCTTTTTTTTCTTTTCATCATCAAATTCATTAAAGTCATCTAGTAGCAATTCCAGTAAGGAAACAATATTTTTTACCGGCCCCCTTAAATCGTGCGAAAGCAATGCAATTAAACGTTCCTTGGCATAGTTGGCCTCCTGCAATCGTGCGTTTATTTTATTCATCTCGGCATCTTTGGCCTTTAATTCCAGCAGGATTTTGTTGCGCTCAATGGCATGCATAATGGTGTTAGTTAATGCACGGGCATTGTTTAACCCTTTGATAATATAACTTTGTGCACCCATATTAATTGCTTTCCGGCCTGTTTCATTATCGTCTAGCCCGGTAATAACCACAACGGGAAGATGATACGCTTTTTTAAGCATTGTTTCCAGTGCCTCCAGTCCTTGGCTATCGGGCAGACCAAGATCTAACAGAATAATATCGTATTCATCCTTTTCTGCCAGTTCTAAACCAGCCTTTAATGTTTCTGCATGGGTAATGTTAAAATCAAATTGGTTGCTATCCAGTAAAAGCTCTTCAATCAGCATGGCATCGCCGGGATTATCCTCTACCAGTAAAATGTTAAGATGCTGTATCATTAGTCTATTTTTGTCACTTGGTTTTAAAAATTAAGAATCTTTTTTTTGAAGAAATGCCCTAATCCCCAGTTTATTTTTGGGGCAGCGTTACAATGCTTATCCAAAAGTTTTCTATGCTGTTTACTACTTCTATAAATTTATCGAGATTAAGGGGTTTGGAAATATAACAATTGGCATGCAGGTTATACGATTTTAAAATATCCTCTTCCGCTCTGGATGTTGTGAGCACCACTATCGGGATACTTCTAAGGTTTTCGTCTTCTTTTACAATTTTCAGCACTTCGCGACCATCCACTTTAGGCATATTTAAGTCGAGCAGGATTAAATCGGGACGGGGAACGTCTATATATTTTCCTTTTTTGTAGAGAAAATCCAGCGCTTCCTGTCCGTCAACCACAGTATACAACCGGTTTTTCAGTTTGCTTTCTTCCAGTGCCTCTTTAGCCAAATCCGCATCACCGGGGCTGTCTTCAGCCAACAGGATATCAATTGATTTTAGCTTTTCTAATTTTTCTTCATTCATTTTTTGATCCTTTTATTGATGTCGGTTTCGTGATTTATATTTATTACAGCTGGGTATAACTTCCATCAGCTCTCTTTTTTTGGCAGCGCCACAATGCTTATCCAAAAGTTTTCGATGGCAGCAACCACTTCCATGAATTTTTCGAGGTTGAGTGGCTTGGCAATGTAACAGTTCGCATGTAAATCATAGGTTTTCAGAATATCTTCTTCTGCTCTCGAAGTGGTTAAGATAACTACTGGAATGCTCCTGAGGTTTTTATCTTCCTTTACAATTTTCAGCACTTCGCGCCCATCTACTTTAGGCATATTTAAGTCGAGCAGGATTAAATCGGGACGGGGAACGTCTATATATTTTCCTTTTTTGAAGAGAAAATCCAGTGCTTCCTGTCCGTCAACAACAACGTACAACTTGTTTTTTAGTTTGCTTTCTTCCAGTGCCTCCATTGCCAAATCAGCATCACCGGGGCTGTCTTCGGCCAGCAAGATGTCAATTGATTTTAGGTCTTCCATTTTTTCTTCTCTATTCATAATGTTAAATTTTAAGGTTATTATGCTGAATTAAGCTTTTGCTTTTTTAAAGTAAAATAAAATGTTGTGCCCTTGTTTTCTTCCGATTCAAACCAGATTTTGCCTTCATGGCGCTGAACAATGCGTTTGCAGATGGCCAGGCCAATTCCTGTTCCTTTGTATTGAGCAGTGCCATGTAAGCGCTGAAAAATCACAAATACTTTTTCTTTGAATTTTTCATCGATACCAATCCCGTTATCTTTAATGCTGAATAAGTAATTATCTTTTTGCTTTTGGGCATTAATTTCAATAAGTGGTTTCTCCCCTTTTTTATGGAATTTAATGGCATTGCCGATAAGATTCAGGAATAAACGCTCAATTTGCCCCGAATCGGCCCTAATAAGCGGTAATTCTCCAATTGTAATCTGAGCATCGGTTTCATCAATCCGCGTTTGAAGGTTGTTTAAGGCATTTTTTATCACCTCATTGGTATCGGTTTGGGTAAATTTATCGCCACGGGTGGAGATGCGCGAAAAGTCGAGCAGGTCGTTAATCAGGTTTTGCATACGGTTGGCGCCGTCCACTGCATAATAGATGTATTTGTCGGCGCGCTCGTCCAGTTGGCCTTTGTAGCGGCGCTCGAGCAATTGGGTGTAGCTCGACACCATGCGTAAAGGTTCCTGCAAGTCGTGCGATGCCACATAGGCAAACCGTTCCAGTTCTTCGTTGGAGCGCTGGAGGTTTTCTATCGAAACTTTTAGTTGGTCCTGTGCCTTTTTCAATTCAGAGATATCCATAATACTCACTAGCACCTGTCCATCCTGCATTTCCTGCAAGGGGAATGACATCCGTAACATCGTATTGATCAAATTGCCTTTGGCTGTATTGAGTTTCATCTCTGTTTCGTACACCTGCTTTCCTTCGGCCAATGCAATCAGTTCCCCAATAAATCCGGGCAGTGTGTCTTCGGTGGCAAAAACAACTTCGAGCGATTTCACCAGATCGTCCTTGCTTTCCGCTTCAAACATTTCAAGTGTTGCTTGGTTTACATCATTGATGATTACCTTTGTAAGTGCTTCATTTATAAACTGCCTGTTTTCGTTGAAGTATTTTTTAAAGTCTGTTACTCCTTCCTTTTTCAAATTATAAATCATTTTTATGATTTCTGTCCAGTCTTCCTGCCAAATCGAAACGGGGGATTTTGAAAACACATTACGAAATCTTTCCTCACTCTCATGGATGGCCTGTTCGCTTTCAACACGGTGCACATATATGGATATATTGGTGGCAATGTTTTTCAACAGTTCTTTTTCTTCACTGATAAATGGGATAACAGACTGTTGGCTGTCCGGATCGGAAACAGTTACCTTAATATAGCCCCTTGGGATGTTGCTTACCAAAATATTTTCAAGTAGAAAAACTTTGCTCTCCCTGTACCCCTCGTTGTGATAGATAGCTTGATCCAATACAATTTCCACTGATGTTTTTTCAGGATATTGCCAGCCTTTGGGGATGATGTTGGTGTTCTTTTGCATAACATCAGGGATGTTAATGTCTGGATTTTTTATGGTCTCATTGACTTCAAAAAGGCAGGTGATTTCCTTCATTCGCTCATTGAGGTCATAGAGAGCTTTTTCTTTTTCTATTTCGGCTTTTTTACGCCGTGAAATATCGAGGCCAACTCCCAATAAATGAGGCTTCCCTACAATTTCAATGGTACGCCCGGTAAAGTAGAATGGGGTGGGGATTTTGCCTTTCACCATAAAATCTGCTTCAACGGAAGATTCTCCTTCTTTAAAAGCAGCCTCAATGGAATTGGTGATTTTTTCTTTGTGGTAATCAGCGAAATAATCCAAGGGTGATCTTTCAGCGATTTCTTGAGGAGTGAACCCTGAAAGTTCCTCCAACATATTATTCCATTTGATGTATTTTCCCTGGTCGTTGAACAGGTAAAATATCCCGGGCAGTGCATTGATAACCGATTCGCTAAACTCTTTTTCGCGGATAATGGCTTCTTCTGCTTTTCGTTGTTCGGTAACATCGATAAATGTGGCCAGAACATCCTTTCCAAATGTAATACCGGCAATAATTATTTGCCTGACTTCTCCGTTTTTGCAAGTTACATGGTAAATATCCGATTTAATGTCGATTCCATTTTCGATGGAATACTGAACTGCCTCACCCCAGTTTTTCATGACCCACTCGCGGTACTTTTTATCAGGATAGGCTTTTTTCCACCAATCATCGATTGTAGGGATATCTTCGAGTGTATAGCCCAGATGCTCTTTAAATCGGTTATTGATAGATTCCATTTTGCCATCTTCCTTGACATGACAAAGCGGGATAGATACAGAATTAAAGAGGTTGCGGAATTTTTCTTCGCTCTTCTGGATTTCTTTCTGCACTTCAACCAGTTTCGAAATATCATGAAAAATCCCAAGTATGTATGGTTTGCTCTCAATTTCGACCATCGAAACTTTAATTTCCACCGGTTTTCGATTGCCCGATTTGGTCAGTACTTCAGAATTTACTGAAACATTGGGTTGGCCCTGTAGTTTTTTAAATTTTTCGACCTGCTCCTGCATGATATCTTCAGGATGCAGTTTTGATTGATGCAATCCAATCAGTTCATCTCGGCTCATCTCCATCAATCGTTCGGCAGCAGGGTTTACATCGTGCACCAGTCCGGTTATAGGATCAGCGATGAAAATTGCGCTCGGGTCGCTTTCGAACAAGCCTTTGAATTTTTTCTCACTTTGTTTAATTCGTTCATCTGCCATTTTTTGCGCTGTAATATCGGAATGCGCACCAAACATGCGGATTACCTTTTCCTTTTCATCTTTTACCGATGCGGCTTCATTGTGAATCCAAACGTAATGGCCTTTTTTATGCCTGAACCGGAATTCGACGATAAATTTTTCACTGGGGTTTTTCAGGTAATCGTCCACTGCTTTTAGCATGTGCTCTTTGTCTTCAGGATGAAGGAGTTTTACCCAGTTATCAAAATCATTTTCCAGCTCATCGTCTTTGTAACCTACCTGCATTTTCCAGACGGGCGAAAAATAAACCACATTATTAATCACATCCCAGTCCCACAATCCATGGCTGGTGGCTTCGTTCACCAGCCTGAAGCGTTCTTCGCTTTCCATTAAAAGCTCGTGGTTTTCTTTGATGTTTTGGAGCGCTTCATTTCTTTCTTTACTGATTGTTTGAATACGCCATAACATATAACTCAACACAGCTATGAATGCAATTAACCGGATGATGTGCCACAGCCACCAGCTATCGGACCAGGCAGTTGAATAATGAAAAGTTAAGCCCACAACGGCAGAAGAAACAGCAACAAACACTAAAATAAGCACTCCCGGGTTTTTATCTTTGGTGTAAATGGCTATCAACTTAACAGCGCTTATTAAAAAGAGAAGGCCGGCTGCTATATTTATGTTGTCAGCCGTTGGAGTAAACGCGCCACCGTTCACCATCTCGGTAAATAGCTCCCGGTTCAGCGAAATAAATAAAGCCAGCAAAATGGTAATGATGCCTGCAACAGGCATCAGGTATTTTTTTAGTTTTTCCGCATTTATTTTCCACGGAAAAACAAAGAGGGCAAAAAAGAAACCACCTGCCAGCAATGCAAGGGAATGGGTAAAAACAAATCCGTGGCCCATTTTGTAAAAAGAATGAAACAAATCCAACAAACCCATCACCAGAAAACCAGTGGAAAGAAACACAAAAGAGGGCTTGTATTTTCCGAACAAAACCTGCAGCGGCATAAATGCAACCAGTATGGCAGCAATTGCACCTAGCGCTTCCATGGTTGAATGCATTGGATAATCGATAACTTCAAATTGATGCCAGAATAAATTCGGCCATACAATACTGACAATAGAAAATGAAACAATAACAAGTAGCAGCACAACCAGCAAATAGTGCACCCAATTAGCAGCCTTGATTTGGTCTTTAGAGAATTTAATCTGTTTTACATTCAGGGGGACGAATGGTTTTTTTATGTCGTCTTTTGTGTTTTTTTCAGGCTTGATCATCCGCTGTATAGGTTTGTGGTTTTATGAACTGTATGTTTTCTTATCAATGCCAGCAAATCTTGTTTTTTCACTGGTTTGGCAATATAATCGTTGCATCCTGCAGCCAGCGTTTTTTCTCTGTCGCCCGAAAGGGCATAGGCTGTTTGTGCAATAATGACCACTTCTTTATTAAATTCCCTGATTTTACGACTTGCTTCATAGCCATCAATACCAGGCATTCTAATGTCCATAAGAATGACATCGATATCCGGATTTGACTGCACAAGCTCAACAGCTTCTGTTCCGTTGGAAGCGTGCAGGATTTCGCTGGAAACCTTCTCTAAAATAATGGAGAGGTGCATATAACTGGCTTCATCATCTTCGGCAACTAGAATTTTTAATCTTTTATCCTTTGTGGCATCTTTCTCAATAATCGGCTCCATGATTTGTTCAACCTTTTTAGGGCTTATTGCTTCTGTAGGCAAAGTAAAATAAAATACAGCGCCTTTCCCTCCCGATATTCCATCGGGATCGCTTTCAACCCAGATTTTACCACCCAGCATCTCTATATAGGCTTTGGAGATTGACAAGCCTAAACCTGTGCCCTGGTATGCCATTTTATCGGCAATATCAGCCTGCACAAACCGCTCAAAAATAGCTTCCTGCCTGTGTTTTGGAATCCCGATTCCTGTATCTTTTACATAAAACTCAAAAAAGTGTTCTTTTTGCAGCCATCCCACTTGTATGCCTCCCGAACTGGTGTATTTTATCGCATTTTTTATAAGGTTGGTAAAAATGGAATCCAGTTTAATTTGATCGGTTTTAATTATTGTAGCCGTATTTAATGCTTTATTTTTCAAAGTTATTTTCAACCCCTTTTTCGCGGCTTCGGGATTAAAAAAACGGATAAGCTCATCAAGACGCCGCTGAACATCCACCTCTTCTAGTTCCACGGCAACTATTCCGGCTTCAATTTTTGAAATTTCCACAAGGTCGTTCACGGTGTTCAGCATGCGCTGCCCGCTCTGGTGTACAATGCTAATGTATTCTACTTTTTCCTCGCTGCTCAAATCGGGTTCAAGCAACAGTTCCGTAAACCCCATTATTCCATTCATGGGGGTGCGAATTTCGTGGCTCATATTGGCAAGGAAAGCAGTCTTTAGCCGGTCGCTTTCTTCGGCTTTTTCTTTGGCTTTAATCAATGCTCTTTCAATATTTTTTCTTTCTGTAATATCCTGAGCTGTTCCGTGACAACCGATTATTTTATTCTTTTCTTTTATAACATTTCCTTTTGAAATTATTTGCTTTACAGAACCACTTGATGTTATAATATCCAATTCTATCTCATAAGGAATTTCATGCCGGATACAATTCTGAACTGCTTTATCAAGTTTTGCAAAACTTTCTTTTGTGTAAAATGATTGTTGTTCCGAATATTTTGGCACAGCTAAATCAGTAGGTCGTTCAAAAATATTAAACAATTCTTTTGACCAGTTAACGGTATCATTATCAATAAAATACTCCCAACTACCAACATGTGATAATTTCTGAGCCTCAATCAATTTTTTTTCGCTTTCTTCGGCTTTTTCTTTGGCATGGATAAGTTCCTGCTCTGCTTTTTCCCTTTGTTTTATCTGCTGTTCCAGTTCATGTGTATATTTCTTTAAACTTGTATAATTAGTGACATTGTCGATGATATGTGCTGCCTGATTCGCAAATGCCTGAAGCATTTTGAGGTCATCAGTTGTAGAATTCCGGGGTGTTTCAATGGAAGATAAAATCAATGCCCCAATGGGTTTTCCCCTTAACATAATTGGCTGGTAAAGAATTGTTCTGAGCTTTCTCAGGTCAACAATTGTCTTCTCCTCAGCTGTCAATTTAGCTAATAATGCATCCTTAATCAATACATGCTTGCCGGTTCGCAATGCTTTTTTCAAATGGGGATGATGCTTTAGATGAGCATTTCTTAAATCATCAGGGAAATTAATGGGTAGATCCGGTGTTGTAACTGAAAGTCTGACGGTTTCATCATCGTTTTTCAGGTAAACTGCGCCAGTGTCGAGCCCCACGAGCCTGATGGCATTGTCCACAATCATTTGCATGATTATGTCGTGATCAATGGTTGATGTGATTTTTTGGCTTATCGAAAGCAAAGATTCGAGTTGCTGATTGCTTTTTTGCAATGCTTTCTCTGCTTGCTTGCGTTCTGTAATATCTTCATCAATCCCGCGATAGCCTATGAAATTTCCTTCATCATCAAAAATGGGGCTTCCGGCGGTTTTAACAATCACCACTTGCCCATTCTTGTGTATCATCGTATTTTCAAAATTTCTAACAGCTTCTCTCTGTGCAAAGATTTCAAAAGCCGCTTGCTTGTATTCTTCCCTTTTTTCAGGGATAAATAAATCGTAAAAATATTTCTTGCCAACAACTTCATCAGGCGTATAACCTATTAAAGATTCTATTACCGAGCTTACATAAGTATAGAGGCCTTTGTAATCCACCTCCCAAATCAATTCCTGTGCTGTTTCGCTTACCTGTCTGAAGCGATTTTCGCTTGCTTCGGCTTTTTCTTTGGCTTGAACCAGGTTTTTTTCAAGCTCTTTTCTGATGCCGATATTGACCAACATTTCAGAAAAAATTTTCAGTAATGTCTTTTCTTGCTCTGAATATTTATGAATTTTTCTTACAGCATCAAATCCGATAAACCCAATACATTTATCCTGTTCCATCATCGGAAGTGCAAGAACACTTTTTACGCCTTGCGGTTCGAGGATTTGCCTTACTCCGTCATCCGGTGGCAATTGCATTACATCCTCAATACTCATTACCTTGCCATTTTTATGGGATTCAACCCAGTAATCAATAGCTTCGTTCGGGACATTCTGTAAATTATCTATCTCAGGACTTATACCTTCATTACACCACTCAAAGGTGTTATTACACACATTTTTTACCCAATCATATTCAAAAATATATGCTCTGTCAACCCGAACAAATTCTCCAATTTCTTTTAAGGAATAATTGATGGATTTATCTACAAGTTCTTGAGGCATATTGATATATTCTGAGGCAATTCTCAAAATAATCGATTGCATTTCTGATAAGTTTCTCAATTTTTCTCCCGCCCGCTTGCGTTCAGTGATATCGGTGTGGGTTCCAATAAATCTAACTGCTTTTCCATCCTCATTAAAAATAGCTTCTGCCCTTGATAGGATATCAACCCAATGTCCATCTTTATGTTTCATTTTAAACTCCATTACAAATCGATCGATTTGCTTTGTAATGACCTTCTGCTGGAGTTCCCATGATTTTTTCACATCCTCCGGGTCGGTAGTATTTTCCCAAATCGAAAAATCATTCGGAAGCTCATACTCCTCATATCCCAGCATTTTTTTCCACCCGGGAGAGTAATAGATCTCATTGGTTTCAAGGTTCCAGTCGAAAATGCCATCACTTGATGCTTGCATTGCCAGATTAAATCTTTCTTCGCTTTCTTCGGCTTGTTCTTTGGCGGCAATTACTTCGGTTTGCAGTTTTATTTGGTCTGAAATATCAAAAATGGAGGCAATGGCAAATAGCAACTGATTATTATTGTCTCTTACCGCACTGGAATAAAGGCTTATCCAAATAGTATGTCCCTCTTTATGGATGTATCTTTTTTCGATGTTATAGGTGTTGATTTCATTATTTATTATTTTTTCGATAAACAACTCTTCTTTCTTTAAATCATCTGGAAATGTTAGGTCCGCGAAATTCATTGCAAGTAATTCTTCTTGCGTGTACCCTAATAATTCACAAAATGATTCATTGAGTTTAATAAAATGTCCATCGGGCTTAACGTGTGCTACACCCACTGCTGATTTTTCGAATGTTTGGCGGTAAAACAATTCGCTTTCTTCGGCTTTTTCTTTGGCTTTGATTAAATCTTTTTCAAGTGCTTTTTGTTCTGTAATATCTTTAAAAACACAATAAGTTTGTTTGAATTTTCCTTCGGGGGTATAGCCAACACAGCCTTCAAACGAAACATAAATAAAAGTTTTATCTTTTCGTCTTAGTTTAAACTGAACGTCAGAAATATAGCCGCGTTTTTTGAAGGCCGGGAAATTTATTTTGAAGTGCTCAACATAATCGGGATGTAAAAAATCACCGTACCATTTACCAATTACTTCATCTCTTTCATAGCCAAGCGTTTTTAACCACATGGGATTAATATCCAGAAAGCACCCGTTTTCATCCAGCGATTGATAAGATAATGGAGCATTATTATACATTGTCCGGTATTTTTCTTCGCTTTCTTCGGCTTGTACTTTGGCTTCTTTGATTTCCTTTTCAACCTTTTCGCGTTCGGCTATCTCATCTGAAAGTTTAATATTGTTTGTTTGTAATTCAGTCAACTTCTGTTCCAGCTCTTTCCACATACGCATTGATTTTAAATGCGTTTCTACGATTGCCAAAACCTCTTCTGCTATTAACGGTTGAGTAAGATAGCCCACTCCTCCTGCAGCAAAAGCTTTTATTTTATCAGAAACTTTATGCCGGGCACTGATAAAAATTACAGGGATATCTTTGGTCGCATCCTGACTTTTTAGTGTATAGCAAATTTCATTACTATCTCTATCAGGAAGTGCTGTGTTGAGCAACACCAAATCGGGCTAGGCTGATTTAATGGATGCTAAAACTTCATTTCCTGTTTTTACAGCAGCGACTGTATAGCCATGCTGCGATAGAATTTCAGAAAGCAAATGGATATGCTCTGATTTGTCATCAACAAGTAAAACAGTGCCAGTGTGCATAGAATTTTTCATAGTCATTCAGATTAGGCAGACAGTTTAAAATAGTCCTCTCCAGCGATTTGGAGCACTTCATTAAAACATTGTAACTGTAATAAACTTGTCAATTGGGCAGTTAGCATTGAAATGATAAAAGGTTTTGGTGTTAAGCTTATCATTTGGTTTAGTTTGGTCATTGTAAATTATTTTACAAAGTTTATCGTGTTTCATTAGTCATACTCGTAAGCTGCATATAAACAGCCAACACAGAAGCATAGCGAGTCTCACAACTGTAAGAGTCTAAACTTCCATTCCAAAAAGAGCCAGTCCGGAAACTTTTCACTGAGAATTTTGGCCATAAAAATTGGCTCATGAATCGGGGGGCTTTGGTTAATAATTATCAAAAATAAGAAAAAAGTTATAAAATGCAAGCGCTCGTGAGTTTTTTTTAAATAGCTAAAGCATTGAATTCCTGTATTCTATTCCTAAACGCTATTGTTGTCAGAGGGGGAGCCCCACGGCACGGGTAAACCCATTAAATCATACACATCGGCTTCTCGGCTTCGCTCGAAGACCTTCGCTCGTGGAAAGTATTTCATAATTCACACTGAATTACGCTTTGGCTACTTACTCATTATTAGAAGAAAAATAAAAAGCTAATCCTCTATCCCAAAAGCGCAGCGATTCGGGACTACAGTCCAGCCCCATTTGCCCCCCGGCCCACAATCCCGTGAGAACAGCGGGAGGGGAGCCCCACCGCACGGTAAACCCATTAAATCATACACATCGGCTTCTTGACATCTCGATTCGTCCCTCAATGCACCGCTTCGCGCGAAGATCTCTGATCATGGAAAGACTTTCATAGGTCACTACAACTATCGTTTTGTTTAAATGTTTATTTATTGAGAAAATGATTTTTTTGGGAAAACCAAAGGTAATCGAGCGAAGCCGAAAGCACCGTAAATGTCGGCTTCTCGCTCGAAGACCTTCGCTCGAAGACCTTCGCTCGTGGAAAGTACTTCATAATTCACACTGAATTACGCTTTGGCTACTTTTCGTTATTAGAAAAAAAATGTTAAGCGAAACCAAAGGTGATCGAGCGGAGTCGAGAGCACCTTAAATGTCGGCTTCTCGGCTTCGCTCGAAGACCTTCGCTCGTGGAAAGTATTTCATAATTCACTTTTAATTACGCTTTGGCTACTTACTCATTATTAGAAGAAAAATAAAAAGCTAATCCTCTATCCCAAAAGCGCAGCGATTCGGGACTACAGTCCAGCCCCATTTGCCCCCCGGCCCCCAATCCCGTAAGAACAACGGGAGGGGAGCCCCACCGCACAGTAAACCCATCAACTCGGCTAATCGCTCGATCCAAAACCCAATCGGCTAATTATCCTGCAAAAGAAAACTACCTATTTTGAGTTATTTGCCAAGCGAAAGGATCAGCGCAGCAGCTCTGGGTAAGATAAACCGGACAACATTTTAATATCCGTTAAAATAGTCTGAGTAGGGTTCACATGTGTCAAAATACTGTTTCGGCGTAAGACCGGTCAATTTTTTGAAGTCGTTTATCATGTGCGATTGGTCAAAATATCCGCAACGATAAGTTAGGTCTGTCAAATTTGCAGACTTATGCTTGGCTTTTTCATCAACGGTGTTTTGAAATCGGATTGTCTTTAAAAATTGTTTGGGAGAGGAACCAACGTATTGTGTAAAAACTCTTTCAAATTGCTTTCGGCTATAACATGCTTTTGATGCCAGAAAACTAATATCAACCACTCCCCGTGTTTGATTGATTATATCGATGCACTGCTCAATCCTGTTGAAATTATCTTTACTCATGCTTTTATTGAGAAGCATTAGGAAAAAGCGCTCGACAAGTTTTATTCTCTCAGCAAATGAGTGTGCTTCAAATAATTTGTTTTCAAGTTCAACAGTATCATGTTTGAATAAGTGCTTTAGTGGAACATTTTGATTGTAAAGCTCATTGAGGGGAATGTCAAAAAACATACTCAAGCCATGCGGTTTAAACAGAATGGAAAACAGAGAAAGTTTTCCGGAAACGTCAATATCGTAATAATCGCTTAAATGGCCTGTTATTACAGTATTTTCGCTGATCGACCTGGTATGATTTTTTGAAACGGGTTTATCGCCCAGGTAAAAGATAAGCTCTAATAATCCACTTGGTACGATTCGTTGTGTATGATGTCGAGAAGCGGGAATGCAGTCTTCGATAGTCCAGTAATTTTTTATGAACTTCGACAACGGCAAAGAGGGTTTAGCAATACAATACGTCATTTTTATTCAGTACAGGATACAAATATAGTGAATCGAAATAAAAACTATGGTTTGGCCGCTGCCAAACCATAGTTTTTTCCATTCAATTATTCATCGCCATAAAGTCCAAGCTTGTTACCTTCACTATCAATAAACAGCGCAAAGTAGCCCCTGCCTTCCGCTTCAATCTTGGTTTTGGGCTGTACAATTGTTCCTTTGTTTGCTTTAATTCTTTCAATGGCAGCTTCCAAATCCTGCTCTACATTGAAGCTTACTAAAGCGCCATCTTTGCCTGGTTTAAAACCAGGTGCATAAGAAATTGCACCTTCACCATTTGGAAAACAAGCCATTTTCTCGGAACCAAAATCAAGCACTTGCAAGTCAAGCTTTAATACTGACTTATAAAAGCTTACTGCCCGTTCAAAATCTGTTGCCGGGATTTCTACCCATGAAATTAATTTTGTCATTGCTACTACTTTTTAGTTTGAAATCAAATTACAATGCAAAAGTATTTTCGCGCGACTTGCTAAAATTGGAAATTTGCGACATCTTTTGAGTATAGGTTCCATTTGAATCAATTTTTTTGAACAGACCCCTGCTGGCGCCTGTTGGCCATCCGGGATGCTATCGGTGTACGTATATTTTTTTTTAAAACAGCTCCATATGCCCCCCAGCCCCCAATCACTTAGGAACAACGGTAGGGGAGCCCCGCCGCACATGGCTAAACAAACTAAAAAACAACCCATAAACCCTTGAATCTTTGAATCCCTTAAATCCCGAGAACGGAGCGATTCAGTTGACTCGTCCTGAAATTTGTTTACAGTTTTTAGGTTAAAAATTCATTGTTTGATTCATCTGTTATTAATAATGGGTAATGCTGCGTTTGAGTTTTGTTGGGTTAAAACGGAGGGGCTCGATGCCCCGACCGTTTTATTAACAATGGTATAAAGCTTTGCCATCGTTTTGTTGGGTAGCTC
>JAHJTC010000022.1 GCA_018830105.1 Bacteroidota bacterium | reverse complement strand
TGAAGTCAAACGAGAAGTAAAAGCTTGGTCAGATTACAGGAATAACATCGATTCCGTAATAAACTGGCAATTCACTACTGATGATGCCAGGATTAAACTAAAACGCCTTTATCCGTCATTAGAGGGTTGACACGACACTAGCTGGTTTTGTGCCCGAAACAGTTGTTTGTTTGATAAAACTCTGCAACGAAACCACTGTAGTTAGCAGTTTTATCAGGCCGGTCAGCAAATTATTTTCAACGCATTAAAACACAGCAGTTGTTGTATTGGAGTAGAAGTCTTACTTTTACCCCTTACAACAACTTATGAAAGTCCTTAAAATACCCCTCATCATTCTTATCCTGTTGCTGTTGCTCTATTGGATAACACTATGGACGGCAGGAATTTGGGTTAATCATAAACTAAGCGACAGTTTTGCCCAATCGGCCATGTCATCTCGTTATACACTTGATGTAAAACGAATAAGCATTCATCCGCTTATCCGGACAATCAGGCTGCATAAACTCACTTTGATTCCACTAAATGCTGACAGCCTGATTAAAGTTGAGAAATCCTTGGCCGAGCTACATATTTTAAAAATCAGCCTCGAAGGTATTGATGTAAGAAAGTTTATCGAAACCAAGCAAATCCAATTGGAACGCCTGCACCTGCAAAGTCCGAATTTTGCCTTGACTACCGACAATACTTCTAAAGCAAAAAAAACAAAAACCGGGCAAGAAATTCCAGCTTTGTTCAATGGTTTTTATTTACGTCATCTCGAAATTAGTGCCGGTTTTTTTAGTTTAAAAAATGCCGGTCAAAAACACAGCCTGATCGAAATCCCCTTAATTGATCTGAGTCTGGAAGATATCAGCCTGGTATCTGACAGTTTAAACCACAAGCAAGCATTCAATATTTCTATGGCTTCAGATCTGGAACTCAAATCATTCAGCTTTAGAATTCCCAAAAGCTATTACAGATTGGGCGCTGCTGCTGTCTCGCTCAATAAAGATAGTGGAGAATTGCTATTTGAGGAGCTGAGCCTGAAGCCCTTTCGCGGACTTTATGAGCAAGCCACCGGCCTCAACCTTCAGGACGATGTTGTAGAGATTACAATCGGCCGTGTACAGACTAAAGGCTTTAGCAGCAAAGCGCTTTTGAGCGATAAAAGCCTGCACCTGGAAGGCTTATTTCTGGACAATCCATCGATCGCTCTATTGCGCGACAAACGCTTGCCCGACGATTTGTTGAAAAGACCCAAAATGCCACAAGCACTTTTTAAACTGCATACTCAAAAATTTGCTATCGACAGCATTCATCTGATAAACGGTACCCTTAGCTATACTGAGCTGATTGGAAAAGAAGCGCTCGAAGCCACAATCCGCTTCGACAGCCTGCAAGCCTTAATTACCGGACTTTCGAGTGTCCCGAATCCTAAGTCAGGGCGTAACCTTATTGCATCAGCCTCCGCGAAACTTATGAGCAAAGGCAGTGTAAAAACACGCATTGTTTGGCACGAAAGTCTGCGCGATAGTTTTAGTTTTGAAGGCAGCCTGGGACCAATGAAAATAAACCATATCAACAATATGATCAAAAATGCGACAGGGGCCATGTTTCGTTCAGGAACGATTGATTCAATACTGTTTCATGGTGCAGGCAACAAATACGGCGCAAAAGGTCTTTTCGAAATGCGCTATCAGAACCTGGATATGGCACTCACCAAGAAACGCTCAGAGGAACCAAACAAATTTCTGAGTAAGTTGCTGAACATGATCATAAAAAGCGATAACCCATCGGAAGATGAAGGCGTAAGAAGGGTGAGTATGCAAGCTGATAGGGTTCCCTATAAAGGCTTTTTTAACCTTTATTGGAAAACGCTGGAAGATGGGTTGATCAATACCGTTAAGCCCGGTAAGAAAAAAAACAAAGACACCAACCGATCTTTAAAAGAAGAATGGGAAAAACTAAAACAAACCCTAAAATCTGACTAATTCCCAGCTAATCAGGATTCTGCAATCCAACTATACCCTGCCGAAAAACACCATACTGTCAGCAAACATTGCTTTCAAAAAATCCTTCACTCAATAACTTTATCAACACCGTCCTTTAGGGCGGTTTCTGAATAAAGAACAGATAACCCAAAGTCAGTGCAGCTGCTGCATTTTATTGCCCAACAAGATATACACGGCAAATGCGTATTTTTGCAACATGAAATCCACCCTGTCACCCATCGAAATAATGGCGCCCGTAGGCTCCTACGAATCGCTGATGGCCGCCATACAAGCCGGTGCCGGATCGGTTTATTTTGGTATTGGATCGCTCAATATGCGATCCAAATCTTCAAAAAACTTTAGCCTTAACGATTTGCATGATATTGCCGCTATCTGCCGGCAACATCAGGTAAAGACTTATGTCACCATCAATACCGTAATATTTGACGAAGAGCTGCACGAAATGCATCAGCTTGTTGATGCCGTAAAAGAAAACGGCATTACGGCAGTGATTGCCTCCGATCAGTCGGTGATTCAATACGCCAGAAAGCAGGACGTTGAAGTGCATATGTCAACACAAACCAACATCACCAATATCGAAGCTGTACGCTATTATGCGCAGTTTGCAGATGTGATGGTTACGGCCCGTGAGCTAAGCCTTGCTCAGGTGCAGGCTATTACCCAACAAATTAAAGCACAGCACATCACCGGACCTTCCGGGAATTTGATACGTATCGAAGTTTTTGTGCATGGCGCTTTGTGCATGGCAGTTTCCGGCAAGTGCTACCTGAGCCTGGATCTGCTCAATACCTCGGCCAATCGCGGTGCTTGTCTGCAGCCTTGTCGCCGCGGGTATCAGGTTAAAGACCTCGAAAGTGATCTGGAGATGGAGATCGACAACGAATACATCATGTCGCCCAAAGACCTGAATACCCTTCCATTTCTGGACAAACTGCTTGATGCCGGTGTGGAAGTGCTGAAGATAGAAGGGCGCGGCCGCTCTCCCGAATATGTGAAAGTTGTTACCCAGGTTTATCACGAAGCGGTAGAGGCTGTTCGAAATGGAAGCTTTGACGCACAAAAAGTGGCTGACTGGAATGAACGACTCGCAGCAGTCTATAACCGCGGATTCTGGGATGGCTATTATCTGGGACGCAAAACCGGTGAATGGACCAAAGATTATGGCTCACAAGCTACACAACGAAAAATCTACCTGGGATTGATAACGAACTACTTCAGCAAGATAGGTGTAGCAGAAATTAAAATGGAAACACAATCGCTGGAAACAGGCGATGACATTTTGATTATTGGCCCCACAACAGGGGTTTACGAAGGCCGTGCAAATGAGATAAGGGTTGAGCTAAACCCTGTAAATCAAGCCCTGAAAGGAGAATTTTGTTCTATCGCCGTTGACAGTCTGGTGCGACGTGGCGACAAAGTATATAAATTGGTTAACACCACTAAAAAACAAGCCCAATGATCGGCCAAAACCTACACACCCACAGTCTTTTCTCTGACGGAAAATCTGCTGCCGAAGAAATCGTAAAAGCAGCTATTCAGCTTGATATGCATACCCTTGGCTTTTCTGATCATGCTCCTGTGCCATTCGAAAATGGGTTTTCCATCCAAAAAGGAAAATTAAACGACTATATCCGTGAAGTGAAACGACTACAGCACTTGTACAAAGGACTGATTCAGATTTATTTAAGTCTGGAAATTGATTACATCCCGGGATTAATGGAACACTTCATGCCTCAACATCCACAACTTGAACTTGATTATGCCATTGCTTCGGTGCATTTAGTGGGCGAAAACACGCCCGAAACACTTTGGTTTATCGATGGCCCAAAGCAAGCTATTTACGACGAAGGGCTTCAAACTTTTTTTGGTGGCGATATCCGTAAAGGGGTTACTGCCTTTTACCGGCAAACCAATCAGATGATTGAGCAGGAAAGTTTTGATATACTCGGGCATTTCGACAAGATCAACATGCACAACCAGGATCGCTATTTCAGGGAAGATGAAAAATGGTACCGCAACCTTATTCATGAAAGTCTGCGGCTGATCAGGGAAAAAGAAGTAATCGTTGAAGTGAATACGCGTGCTTTGTACAAAAAACGATCAGACAGCCTGTTCCCATCCGAATGGATTTTATCAGAAATGCACAAACTGGAAATTCCTGTGATTATAAGTTCCGACGCACACCACGCATCTGAGTTGCAAGCGTATTTTGAAGTGGCCATTCGGGCGCTGAAAAAAGCAGGATATCAATCATGCATGCATTTTAAACAGCATGAATGGATAGCCGTACCACTTTAGGTGGTGCAACATAGCGTTTGGCCATTCAATATTTTATACTTTTACAGCAGATCGAACGTTAAACACTAAAAGCCTCAATTCGTGAACCTCTACACCCGTAAAAAGCGCTGGAAAATCATATTGTCGGTCATCGCCCTCATCATCATCAGTGCTTCCATCTATTACACCAATCTGCTGGTAAACCGTTTCGCCATTCAGGAGCGCAACCAGATACGTGTATGGGCCGATGCCGTGCAGCGCCGCGCCGGCCTGATGAATATCACAGAAGCGTTTTTTAGTGAAGTACGCGAACAGGAGCGTACCCGGGTTGAACTTTTTGCTTCAGCATACCGAAAATTGCTTTCTCCCGACCCAAACGAAAACCTGAATTTCTACCTCGAAATAATCTCAAACAATAACAGTATTCCCGTAATTGTTGCTGATGAAGGCCGGCACATCCAGCTGCAGGCAAACCTGCCACTACACCAGCAAGATATCGACAGCCTTACCGATGATTTATTGGCCGAATACACGGTTTATGACCCCATTCCTATCGATTTGGGCAAAAATAAACGCTTGTGGGTATATTACAAAGAATCGTTGATTTTTACAGAGCTTAAAACAGTACTTGACGATCTGGTGCGTTCCTTTTTTGATGAGGTTGCCCTCAATGCAGTAAGTGTGCCTGTTATCATCACCGACAGCAGCAAAAAGACGATTCTGCAATTTGGTAATCTCGACGCAGCAAACACCAACGACAGCAGCTTTATGCAGGCACAGCTGGCCGAAATGGCATCAGAAAACACTCCGATTGCCATTGATTTTTCCAATGTCGGGAGGACTTATATTTTTTACCGCAGCTCCGATTTATTGCTTCAGATGCAATTTTTCCCCATACTTCAAATCCTTATCATCGCCTTGTTTTTACTGATGGCCTATCTGCTCTTCAGCTATGCAAGGCGCTCCGAGCAAAACCAGGTTTGGGCAGGGATGGCCAAAGAAACAGCGCACCAGATTGGCACCCCACTTTCGTCTTTGATGGCTTGGATCGAGTTGTTAAAACTGCATCCATCCAAAATTGAAGGCGTTGAAGAGATGGAAAAAGATGTTTTGCGTTTGGAAACGATTACCGAGCGTTTTTCGCGCATTGGCTCTACACCGGTGCTTGAGCCTTCAAATATCATCGAAATTCTGGAAGAAACCATCGCTTACCTGCGTCTGCGCACCTCCCGCAAAATCACTTACACCCTCGATGCACCTGCAACGCCAGTAATACTGCCACTCAACCCTTCACTGTTTCGCTGGGTGATAGAAAATTTGTGTAAAAATGCCATTGATGCCATGAATGGAAAAGGCAGCATTAATATCAAGCTAACAACCGAAGACAAACACCTGATTATTGACCTGATTGATACCGGAAAAGGCATCCCGAAATCGGCCTTCTCAGCAGTGTTTAACCCCGGATATACCAGCAAGAAAAGGGGATGGGGATTGGGCTTATCGCTTGCCAAACGAATCATCAAGGACTATCACAAAGGCAAGATTTTCGTAAAATCTTCAAGCCTGAACGAAGGCACGAACTTTAGGATTATTTTGCGCCTGGAAACTCGCAAGTGAACGGCCATTTCAGTCCACTCCGCCAAATACCAACAACGGAATCCTTGACCTGAATAACAGCTTACGGCTCAGCTCGGGATTGAACAAATAGTCCAGCAGGTTTTGCCTGCGCGCAGTAAGCGCCAGCACATCGATGCGATTTGTCTCAATAAACGATTCGATGCCCTCAAGTACATCTTTACTTTGAAGTAAGCCACATTCAATATCGAAATTTTGAAAACGGTCGTTAAAATATTTTCGCATCGCCCGCATGCGTGTTTCATCAGCCACCATACTTCCCTGCTGATGCACATGCAAACAATAAATCTTAGCATTAAAGGGCCTTACAAAAGCCTTCAGCCGACTTAGGCTGTCGAAGTCGGTATCGTCAAAATTTGTCACATACAACAGGCGTTGTGTCCGATCGAAGGAATTTTCATCATAAGAAGGAGGAATAGCCAAAACAGGAATTTTGCCTTTTGAGATAGCCCGC
Source organism: Bacteroidota bacterium (assembly GCA_018830105.1). GTDB lineage: Bacteria > Bacteroidota > Bacteroidia > Bacteroidales > F082 > UBA5536. Next base: position 189,063 of record JAHJTC010000022.1, on the reverse strand, counting down.
TGTGTGGTACTGCCAAAAAATCCCCGCTGAAAACGATGCTTTCCTTTTGTTCCCATCACAATCAAGCCGGGCTTAAAATGGTGAGCCACCGCAGAAATTGCATCCGAAGGATTGCCTCTGAGTAAGTCGTAATCAACATCTACCCCTTTTATGCTGCGTTGTCGGATTTGCTTTTTCAACTCTTTCTGCATCAAACTTAGTTTCTCAGCTGCTTCTGCTTCGGCAGCTTTCATTTGCGCTTCGATATCTGATTGCATGGCATACATCTCTCCCCAGGCAAAGTGCTCCGATGATACCGGAAACCAGGCATGCATCAGCCGGATGTCAGCTTTCATGTAGGCAGCAAGTTTTAGCGCATAACGGGCAGCACGTTCACTCTCTTCAGAAAAATCAACAGGCACCAGGATACGCCGAACACTGCGCAAAAGTTTTATGCCGGCTTCCTTTTGAGAGCCGGTAGCTTTTGTCATTTCTTCAATAATATACTGCGCATCAGGAAGATCTGATTCATTAATTCGTAAAACAACCTCATTGGCAGCACTGCTGGTATCACCAAAAAAACATGCTATTCCGACTGCCTCCAAACGTACTTTGATCAACAATGCCCGCGAATACGTATAATTGCCAATAGTGATAATTTTAGGTTCGTTCATAACTAAGGTTTTGGTAGTGTGTTTTATTACAATAAAATTAAAAGCCTTCTAAATTACGACACTAAGTATCGAAATGCAAATTTTTAAAAAATTAAATTTTTTGGCTTTATAACAGACAAGCAGGATCATTGCCATCAGCCAGAAAAGTTGACGATGAATATCCTGCTTAATATAGCTTGCCATGTCGGGAATTCAGACTATCTTTGCCGCCCCAAAAATACTGAAAATGAATCAAAAAGATCAGCAGGGCAAGCGGCCTCGCATCCAAAAAGATAACACATCAAATGCACGTCCAAAAACACAGGACGACGCTAAAAAGCCAATTAAACATACAGGAGAAAAGTCGCCTTTTAAAAAAGCTGACAGAAGTAAACGATACGAATCAACTAGCGAACGACCTTATAGTCCCCGCCGTCGCGACAATGCCTCTGACGACAACAGGAAGCCTACACCTTATCGCGAAAAAGGTGAAGGCGCAGGCAGCGACTCAGCCCCAAATCGCCCCAAGCGCCTTTTTAAATCTACAGATCGGCGCGAAGATTCAGCTTCGGGCTACAAATCAGGCGCACGCAAAAAACCTTATGCAGCAGCTTTGCGCTATCCTGAAAAAGAGCAAAAACACAGAAACTACCGCGGAAAAACAGAACTTCAAAAAGCCGCTGAAAGAACCAGCGATGGCTTAATCCGGCTGAATAAATACCTGGCCGACTCGGGCGTGTGCTCGCGCCGTGAAGCCGACAAACTAATCGAAGCTGGCGCTGTTACAGTAAATGGTGTTGTGGTCGACAAACTGGGCTCCAAGGTAAACCGCCACGACAAAATAGCCTATGGCGGTCAAACGTTGAAGCGCGAAACACTACGCTACGTGCTGCTCAATAAACCAAAAGGTTTTATTACTACTTCCGATGATCCGCAGGACAGGCGTACAGTGATGGAACTTGTTGCGAGTGCCTGCGATGAACGTATTTATCCTGTTGGCCGTCTCGACCGCAATACGCTGGGATTGTTGCTTTTAACCAATGATGGTGATTTGGCCAAGAAGCTTACCCATCCCCGCTATGGTGTAAAAAAACTGTATCATGTCACACTGGACAAAGCCCTGACGAAAAACGATATGCTAAAAATATCTGAAGGTATTGAGCTGGAAGATGGGATAATTAAAGTTGACGGAATTTCGTGGGTGGCTGATGCTGAATCCAGAAATGAAGTTGGCGTTGAGCTGCATTCAGGCAGAAACAGGATTGTAAGGCGTATTTTTGAAAGCCTGGGTTATTCCATTGTTAAGCTTGATCGCGTTATCTTTGCCAGCCTGACCAAGGTGAATCTTCCGCGTGGCCGCTGGCGTCACCTCGAGGAAAAAGAAGTGGCTATGCTGCGCATGCTCAAATAAGGTAAGGCAGACAATATCAGTTAAACTGCCCTAAGATTTCCTGATTACTTATAAGCATACGATCAAAAAAGCTATTGATCTACCTACTAAAGCATAAATGACTTGTGTTCAGGTTTTCCGTGCACGTATTTTATGCAAATGCACGCCAAAGGCTTCCATAAAGCATTTCTTTACACAACAAACTAACTGTTGTCTCTATAAATTGGCTGCATTTTTTTGGCTTACCAAGCACTAAAACTAAAACTTTTTATTCGGCTTTGTGTTTAAGATGGCTATCAATCAACAACAAATGCCGGAAATAAAATTTAACGGGAAGACGATAAGTTGTGAGCCAGGAGCTAATTTAAGGGAGGTATTAGTCAGGCACAATATTTATCCGCACAATGGCAGTTCAAGGTATTTAAACTGCTGTGGAATAGGAACATGTGGCACATGCGCGGTAATAATTGAAGGGAAATTAGCCGCACCCGGCTCACAGGAAAAATTCAGGCTAAGTATGCCACCACACCGATCGCAAAAGGGTTTAAGGCTTGCATGTCAGGTAGTTGTTAATAGCAACCTGACTGTTTCAAAAGGAGAAGGCTTTTGGGGTCAGCTTACTCCCGAATAGTACTACTCAATATAACCCAGCCTGATGGTATTGCTATGACCTTTGCTCCATACCGGGGTACTCAGCACATGGATAACCTCATCGCCTGTCTTTAGAAAACCTGCTTTTTTTAAGCCGCTATTGAGGTGCTCCATCATGCGGTCAGCATCTTCCAGACTGCTGTCGTAAAATCCATGCACTCCCCAAAGCAAATTTATTTGCTTGAGGATAAACTCGCTACCCGAAAAAACATACAGCGCAGACTTCGGTCTATGGCTGGCAAGCTGTTTGGCCGAATAACCCGAATGGGTTACCACAATAATTGCTTTGGCCGCGGTTCTATGCGCCAGATTACTTGCTGCAAAAAGCACACTATCAGTTATGTAACGCGGGTTATCAGCACTTTTCGGTTGCTCGTGCCGGTAATAGATTTCATCATAGTCCTCTATCTGACTGATGATTTGCTGCATTGTATGAACGGTTTCTACCGGAAAACTTCCCACAGAGGTTTCGCCGCTAAGCATCAGCGCATCAGCGCCATCCAGAACGGAATTAGCCACATCGCTCACCTCAGCGCGGGTTGGCCTTATCGAGCTAATCATAGCTTCCATCATTTGTGTGGCCACGATAACAGCTTTGCCCTTGCGCTGGCAGATGCGGATAATCTTCTTCTGGATCATCGGCACCTGCTCCATTGGGATTTCAACGCCAAGATCGCCACGCGCAATCATTATACCATCGGCGACATCAACTATAGCTTCAATATCATTGAGTGCCTGCGGTTTCTCTATTTTTGCAATAATGCCTGGCTTTGCTTTTAGCGGGTGCGCTTCTATCAATTCGCGTAAACGGTTAATATCGTCGGCCGAACGCACAAAGGACAGCGCAATCCATTGCACTGCCTGATCCAGCATAAAGTTCAGATCATTCTTGTCCTTTTCGGTGAGCGAAGGCAGGCTAATTTTCGTGTCGGGTAAATTTACCCCTTTGCGCGGCAGAAGCTGTGCATTGGTCTGTGCTTCAAGCAACACCTTATTCACGCCATCCGTCTCTATCACTTTCAGCGCTATTTTCCCATCATCGACCAACACCTGATCGCCCGGATATACATCGCGCGCAAACGATTCATAACGAATTGAAACCCTCTCGCGATTGCCCAACACTTCATCGCATACGAAATAAATTCTATCGCCAATATTCAGCGTTATTGCGTTTGGCTCAAAATCGCCTAATCTTATTTTGGGTCCCTGCAAATCTGCCAGCAAAGCGATATGGCTGCCCGTTTCCCGATTAAGCCGATTTATAGCATCTATTACCTTCTGGTGATCTGCATAGTTGCCGTGCGAAAAATTAAGCCGGCACACATCCATGCCCGAGTTGGCCATCTGCTTTAAAGTTTCGTAGGAAGCCGAGGCAGGGCCTATGGTGGCAATAATTTTGGTTTTCAAGGGCTTTAAACTTTGGCTGCTCATAGTGGCGTTGTATTATTTTCGAGAAAGACGCTTGTTGACATTTTTCATCATTTCCATTTCATGAAGCTCAATCTGTTCCAGCAAAGGATCCATTCCTTTAATGCGTGCCTGTTCGATTACAAAGGCGTGAACAAGCTGCTCTATTTTTCGTATTGTTTTTAAGATATGGCTTAGCCTTTCGGCTTCAATACTATTCCTGATTAAGAATAGAAAATCAGTGGTTACTGGAAGTTTAAGCCATCTGGCTCCTTTATCGTTGATTGATACAAGGTTAAAAATATTGCTGTTCTCACCCTGATCGAATAGATAGAAAGCATAAGCATATTCTCCATCAAGCTCGTTGGGGACGATGTCGTCATGCTTTACCAGGTTGATTTGAAGCTTGTTGTTGATATGCCAAGCAAGTTTGTAATCAGGCAGTGTGGTGGTGATTCCCAGTATATGGATATCGTCAAAAGGAGAAGTATCAAGCAATTTTTTACGTGCTGACATAGGCATGTATTTTCAACAAAGTTAGTGGTTTTGTTTATTGATGCCTACAAAAGCTTCTAAAACTAAATCGCGAAAAGGCACATAAAACTACTGAAATGCCCCGTACTCAAAATCAGGCAATCTGATTGACGAGTCCATTACCTTCCAATTTTTTCCAGGTTCTTTCGGCAGCTAACTGCTCGGCACCCTTGATGGAAAAATCCTTTGCTGAAGAATGGACTTCCTCATCGATAATTATTTCTACCTCATACATCTTATCGTAGCCTTCTCCAACTTCTCCCTTTAAGCTAAAGTCGATCTGACGTCTCTCTTTTTGTACCCATTCGATCAACTTACTCTTAAAGTTTACATCAACTCTTTCGAGGTTCTCCATATCAATATGAAGCTCTATTATTCGGGTGATAATAATCTTGCGGGTAAACCTAAAGCCTTTATCAAGGTATAGGGCTCCGATAAAGGCCTCAAAAGCATCCCCATTTACTGAGCGAAACTTTGAGCGGCCATCGCTCGAAAAATTAACGAGCTTATCGAGACCCAGCTTCTGGGATAATTTATTGAGGGAGGCCCTGCTCACGATTTTGGATCGCATCTCGGTGAGGAAGCCTTCGTTTTTGTAGGGAAACTTTTTGAAAAGGAAATCAGCAACAGCTGCTCCGAGTATGGCATCGCCAAGGTATTCGAGCCTTTCATTGCTAACTTTGTAGCCATTGATGGTTTGATCAGCTGCCGATTTATGCTTGAAAGCCAGCTGATATAAAAAAATATTTCCGGGATAAAACCCGAAAATATTTTTAAGGGATTGCGATAATTCTTTATCCGAAGAAAAAAGTGCCTTAACAGTATCTGTAAGTGACAAAACGCAACAATTACGGAACAAATTTCTTTAAAATCATTGAGGCATTATGACCGCCAAAGCCGAAAGTATTGCTTAAAGCAGCATTGATCGTTCTTTTACGGGCTTTTCCGAAAGTGAAATCAAGTTTGTTGTCGATTTCCGGATCATCCGTAAAATGATTTATTGTTGGTGGCACAACATCATTATGCACCGCCAATACTGTGGCAATGGCTTCAACTACTCCTGCACCGCCCAATAAATGACCTGTCATTGATTTTGTGGAATTGATGCTTATGTTGTAGGCATGCTCACCAAACAGGCTTACTATTGCTTTAGGTTCAACAATATCCCCTAAGGGCGTAGAAGTACCATGCGTATTGATGTGATCAATATCTTGCAATTGGAGGCCGGCATCTTGAATGGCACGTTTCATACTCAGAAATGCACCAAGTCCTTCGGGATGTGGTGAAGTCATATGATTGGCATCACCCGAGAGCCCTCCGCCAACAAACTCGGCATAAATATGTGCGCCGCGTTTTCTGGCATTTTCCAGCTCTTCAAGCACGAGGCCACCTCCTCCTTCACCAATAACAAAGCCATCACGATCTTTATCAAAAGGTCTGGAGCCAGTTAAGGGATCATCATTTCGCGTAGAGATAGCATGCATGGCATTAAAACCTCCCACGCCTGACTCATTTACTGCAGCTTCGCTCCCACCAGTGACAATAGCAACTGCTTTGCCCAGCCTGATGTAGTTATAAGCATCAATTAGCGCATTGGCTGAGGATGCACAAGCAGAAACTGTGGCAAAATTTGGTCCGCGATAGCCGTGTTTTATTGAAATATGACCTGCTGTGATATCGGCAATCATTTTCGGAATAAAAAACGGATTGAACCGGGGTGTTCCATCTCCTTTGGTAAAAGCTGCCACTTCATCAAAAAAAGTGGCAAGCCCACCAATACCCGACGACCAAATAACACCAACCTCATTGAGGTCTGTATTTTCTGCGTTCATCCCTGAATCAGCAATGGCTTCTTCGGCAGCTATTAAACCAAACTGCGCAAATAAATCATATTTGCGCACGTCTTTGCGGTCAAAATAGTCTTTCCAGTCGTAGCCTTTTACTTCGCAGGCAAAGTGGGTCTTAAACCTGGAGTGATCAAAGCGGGTAATATCGGCAGCACCACTAACACCCTTTAGCAAACTGTCCCAATAATCCGGAACACTATTGCCAATAGGTGTGATGGCACCTAAACCTGTAACTACTACTCGTTTTAGCTCCATAAAAATGTGGTTTTAGGCTTTGTTTTCTTCAATGTATTTGACGGCATCGCCCACTGTACCAATTTTCTCCGCCTGATCATCCGGAATAGCAAGATTGAATTCTTTCTCGAATTCCATGATCAACTCTACTGTGTCGAGCGAATCTGCTCCCAGATCGTTTGTGAAGCTGGCTTCATTAGTAACTTCTGCTGGCTCAACACCAAGCTTATCAACGATAATTGATACAATTTTGTCTTTAATCTCTGACATAACTCTAATGTTTTTAGTTAAACAGGCTGCAAAGGTAAGTGATAAAAAGAAAAAAAAACAACAAAATTCTTTAAAAAATTGATTTACAGTAATTAAACATTTTTAGGCTGCTTTTCTGTAAAACAAAAATAAAAAATACCTGATCATTGTATCGTGCTGTTTTTCAATTAGCTCAGCTTCATTTAAAAGGAGAAGCGTTTGCAACCTTTCAAATTATTGTACTTTTACCTGCTGCCGATACGTCTGCAACGACTCAAACTTGAGTTTATCGGATAAAATCTAAATACCTAAAAAAACCATTCTAATTATGGCTGAAACACGTCCGAAATTATTTCTGCTCGATGCTATGGCATTGATATACAGGGCATTTTTTGCGCTCAATAAAAATCCACGCATCAACTCCAAAGGATTAAACACCTCTGCCATTCTGGGCTTTGCCAACACCTTATATGAGGTGCTAAAAAATGAACAACCGGATTATATTGGGGTGGCTTTTGATAGTTTCGCGCCTACCCAGCGGCATATCGATTTTGCAGCCTACAAGGCAAATCGCGAAAAGATGCCCGACGACTTAGCTGCTTCTTTGCCTTATATCAAGACCTTGATCGAAGCCTTCCGGATTCCGATTTTAATTCTGGATGGCTATGAAGCCGACGATATCATTGGCACGCTGGCCAAAAAAGCAGAACAGCATGGGTTGTTCACTTATATGATGACACCCGACAAGGATTTCGGACAGCTGGTTTCGGAAAATATTAAGATGTATAAGCCTGCCAAATTCGGCGAAAAAGCCCAGATTTGGGGGCCGCAGGAAGTTTGCGAACGCTATGGTATTGCAACTCCCGAACAAATGATCGATATTTTGGGATTATGGGGCGATGCTTCCGATAATATTCCGGGAGTGCCCGGTATTGGCGAAAAAACCGCTGCCAAACTGATCAGCACATACGGCTCTGTCGAAAAACTGCTCGCAAGCACCAGCGAGCTGAAAGGCAAACAAAAAGAAAATCTGGAAAACTTTGCTGCCCAGGCCCTACAATCGAAGCAACTGGCTACCATTATCACCGAAGTGCCCCTTGATTTTGATGCCGAAGCACTAAAAGTTCAAAGCCCTGATATGGAAAAACTTCAGGAACTGTTTGACGAACTCGAATTCAGAACCTTCGCCAAAAGAATGATGCAGGATGCCCAAAAACAAGCGCAGGCTGCAGATCAGAAAGATTTGTTTAGCGAGCTCGACAGCAAAGACCTTGACGCTTTGCAGCCTGCCGAAAAAAACACGATCGCAACTACAGATCACAACTATTTGTTAGTAGATGATGAATCCTCGATCATCAAGCTGGTTGAGCAGCTAAGCAAAGAAAAATCAATTTGTTTCGACACGGAAACCACTGCTGTGGATGCGCATACCGCTGAACTGGTTGGCCTTTCTTTTGCGCTAAAGCCCAATCACGGCTGGTATGTCCCCATGCCGGAAAATTATCATGCCTGCCAGAAAAAACTCAGCCACTTTAAGGCCCTTTTTGAAAATGAGAAAATTGAAAAAACCGGACAAAATCTCAAATACGATATCGCCGTACTAAAGTGGTACGATATTGAAGTAAATGGTAAGCTGTTCGATACCATGATTGCGCATTACCTGATACAACCCGATCAGCGGCACAATATGGATTTTCTGGCAGAAACTTACCTTAACTACCGACCTGTTTCCATCGAAACCCTGATTGGGAAAAAAGGCAAAAACCAAGGTTCAATGCGTGATGTGGAAGTGGAAAAGGCAAAAGAATATGCTGTCGAAGATGCAGATATCACCCTACAGCTGCGCCACAAACTGGAGCCGGAGCTGGAAAGCCAGGGTGTGCGAAAAATTTTTGACGAGATTGAAATGCCACTTGTAAAGGTGTTGGCGACTATGGAGGCTGAAGGCGTGAAACTTGACGGGGAAAACCTTCAGGACATCAGTAAAAAAATGGCTAACGAAATTCTTCAGCTGGAAAAGGAAATCTACGAATATGCACAAAAACAGTTCAACATCGCCTCGCCAAAGCAATTGGGCAATATTCTTTTCGACGATCTTGGACTTGCTGTTAAAGCTAAAAAAACCAAAACAGGCCAGTATTCAACCTCCGAAGATGTACTTGCAAAAATGCAGCATGCCCATCCCATTATCCCACTCATTTTGGATTACCGTTCGCTTACCAAGTTGAAATCTACCTATATCGACAGCTTACCAAACCTGATCAATCCGCGCGATGGCCGCATTCACACCAGTTACAACCAGGCTGTGGCAGCTACCGGAAGACTCAGCTCCAATAATCCCAACCTGCAAAATATTCCGATCCGTACAGAACGAGGCCGTGAAATCAGAAAAGCATTTGTGCCCCGAAACAAGGATTATACACTGCTTGCAGCAGATTATTCACAAATTGAACTTCGTATTATCGCTCATCTGAGCAAGGACAAAGGCATGATGGAGGCCTTTAAACAAGGATTCGACATCCATACAGCAACAGCAGCAAAAGTTTATGGCGTGGCAATTGATAAGGTGACAAAAGAAATGCGCCGCAATGCCAAAACCGTGAACTTCGGGATAATCTATGGCATCTCCGCCTTTGGTCTATCCGAACGTTTGGGCATTCCGCGTGGCGAAGCTGCCGATATCATCAACAACTATTTCGCACAATATCAAGGCGTTAAAACCTATATGAATGAGCAAATTGCCTTTGCCCGTGCACATGGTTATGTAGAAACCATGCTGGGCAGGCGGCGTTATCTTCGCGACATCAATGTTTCCAACAGCGTGGTGCGCGGATTTGCCGAACGCAACGCCATCAATGCGCCTATTCAAGGCAGTTCGGCGGATATGATCAAACTGGCAATGATTAATATTCAAGAGCAGCTGCTTTCGAAAAAGCTACGTTCCAAAATGATTTTACAGGTGCACGATGAGTTGGTGTTTGATGCACACCTTGAGGAGGTGGAAACACTTAAACCCTTGATTAAAAAAGCAATGATAGAGGCTATGCCACTTGATGTGCCCCTGGAAGTAGAGATTAACACCGGCGACAATTGGCTTGAAGCACATTAAGTTTTGATTAGTTGCCGATCCACCATCCTTGGCACCACCGGCAGCAGAGCAGTTTGCAGGCAATAATTTATATCCTGCTGAAGTGATTTGTCCTGTAAATATTTCAAATGCTTGCATTCCTTTAGTTTATCTGCTGCATTTCCGGTATCGGCGCCATAAAACTGCAACACCAATTTGGCCAGGTCATCTGTTTCAATTTTCCTGCGATCGGTGATCATGCTGATAAGCATACCTGCACACAAGGCATCATCAAGTGAAAAATTCCCTGCCGTACCTGAGCACACAATCACCAGGTCGTTCAGTTGTTTACTCACATAATCAGCTAAGGCTCCAATATTTAAAAAGCTTCCTGCAAGGGTTTCCACAGCCTCTGAAGTTTGGCGGAGTGCTAAAGTGCCATTGCTAGTAGCCATGACCAGCGTTTTATTGTTCACGACCTCTGAACCAAACTCCAGGGGCGAATTTCCAAGATGAAAACCGGGAATTTTAGTGGCATTCCGTTCTCCGCATAACAAGGCTGTATTGGGTTGAAGCTTTGCAAAACAGGCTTTTGCCTCCTCAATGGAAGCCGTGGGAATAACAGCTTTGGCACCGTTATAGATTGCGGTACAAATGACCGAAGTGGCACGCAAAACGTCGATCACTACAGCTGTCTTTCCTTTAAAATCCACAGCTGCACATTGCTGTGCTGTTCCAACAACTTCAATATACATGTCTTATTTCTTTTTGGCGGCGGTTATATCAATACCCAGCGAAATACCCAATCCATTGGCTGTTTTCACGAGTGCATTATCCAGAGTTACCAAATTAGGTTGTGCTACAGCCTCCTTGAGCGGCACCGCTACAAAGTAAGGATGACGATACGCCACCATTTTACCATAATCTTCCTTCAGCACCATTTCAAAGGCTTTTATCCCCAGTTGAGCAGCCAGCACACGGTCGTATGCAATCGGCACTCCACCACGCAACAGGTGACCAAGAACAGTTTCGCGCATATCAGGTTCAAAACCGGCCTTCTTCAACTGCTTAATCAGCGCACTGGCTATGCCGCCAAGCTTCACATTTTCGTAGCCCACTTCTGTGCTTTGCTCATAAACCATTTCGCCTCCTTGTGGCTGGGCACCTTCAGCAACAACGACTACGGCAAAACCACGCCCACGTTTGAAACGGGCTTCGAGTTTTTGCTTCACAATGTCGATGTCATAAGGAAATTCGGGAATCAGGCACACCTCTGCACCTCCTGCAACAGCAGCGTTGAGGGCAATCCAGCCGGCAAAACGCCCCATTACCTCCACAACAAAAACACGGTTGTGGCTGGCAGCGGTTGTTACCAACTTGTCAACAGCCTCTGTTGCTACCTCAACAGCGGTTTGAAAACCAAAAGTGGAGTCGGTAGAAGAAAGGTCATTATCAATTGTTTTAGGAACACCAATTATATTGAGTCCTTTTTCGTAAAGTGCCTGTGAAATTCGCTGTGAGCCATCGCCACCTATATTAATAACTGCATCGATGCCCAGGTATTGTATTTTTCGGATCATCTCATCAGAGCGATCAACAGCTGACCAGGAACCATCCTTATTTTTTACGGGCCAGGCAAACGGGCCGCCCTTATTTGTCGTTTCAATAATTGTACCCCCCTGAAAGTGAATCCCTTTAACAACTTCCGGGGTAAGCACTTTAAGCTCAGAAGGCTCCCACAATACACCATTAAAGGCTTGAATACTTCCTAAAACTTCCCAGTCTTTTTCCTGTGAGGCTCTTTTAACCACAGCCCTGATTACCGCGTTTAGGCCCGGACAATCGCCTCCTCCAGTAACAATCAATACTCTTTTCATAATTATTCTTTTTGTCGGAAAATCTCCCGATTTACTAATTCTCAATTTGATCTGTTGTTTAGCAATTGAACTATTCAATAGCAAAACTCATGCAAAGATAATCAGATGTATTCGTTGTAGTCTATTTGGTGTCCATGTTCTTTGAAACTGAGCCTGCAAACGGTTGATATGGCCAAATAAGCAAAAATGGCAAGGGCTTAAAAGCAATAAAGCCCTCAAAATGAGGGCTTTATTGATGTGGTACCAGCCGGGGTCGAACCAGCGACACACGGATTTTCAGTCCGTTGCTCTACCAACTGAGCTATGGTACCAGCGTTTTTGGAGCGGCAAAGGTAGGACAAAAATTGAAACGTAAAAAGAAATTTAAAAAAAACTGAATGAAAGTTCCTGGCAAACGCATTGCTATGTGCTACAAAAAAAATGATTTCAACAATAGAAAACCCTATTTTTGCATGATCATACGAAATTAAGATGCATGAATAAAAAAGTGGTGATTGATCTGGGCAATACCCTGGCAAAGGCGGCCATTTTTCAGGAGGGAAAAATGCATGAACTACAGCAGTTTGAAGCCACTGATCCCGCACTGATAAAATGGATTACAGCCCATGAGCCATTGCAGAGCGGCATCATCAGCTCGGTAAGAGAAATTCCGGATCAGCTGCTGGAATTATTCAACAATAAAGCAGGTTTTCTTGTCCTTAATCACGAAACACCACTTCCTTTTAGGCTGGCATACAATAGCCCAAAAAGCCTTGGTCCTGATCGTATTGCCCTGGCTGCAACAGCTTTCAGTCGTTTCCCGGGCAAAAATGTGCTTGTGGTTGATATGGGAACATGCATCACCTATGATTTTCTGCGCGCAGATGGCGTGTATATAGGAGGTGCTATAAGCCCTGGTATTTTTATGCGCTTCAAAGCTATGAATCAGTTTACTTCAAAACTACCACTGGCAGCTCCGATAGATTCTGCACCGCTAACAGCCAGCGACACCATCAGCTCCCTCCAATCAGGTGTAATGCACGGCGTGCAGGCCGAAATAGCAGGTATAATCCGAGAATATGAATCGATTTACGAAGAATTAACAGTATTAATAGGAGGAGGAGACAATAAATATTTTGATAAAAGGTTTAAAGTTAACATCTTTGCAGACGCAAATCTGGTTATAGAAGGACTGAATGTTATAGTAGATTTTAATGAAAGTCAATAAGTTGAGAAAATTATTCCTGATTGTTATCGTATTGGTGTTTACAGGACAAAGCATTTATGCACAAACCGGCACCAATTCTCCCTATTCCAGATTTGGTATCGGACAGCTTAAGAGTAAGAGTGTGAACAGCCGCTTGCATGGTATGGGAGGTTTATCCAACGCCATCAGCAGCAACAGATTTGTAAACCCATCAAATCCGGCTTCTTATGCGGGTTTTGATTCGCTTTCGTTTTTGTTTAACGCAGGGCTCGAAATGAACTCCACCACCTACCGCACTGCTGCATTAACAGAAAAAGGCTCCAATGCAAGTCTATCCTATTTCTCACTCGGATTCCCCGTTACACATCGCTGGAAAACTGCACTTGGCCTGCTGCCTTATTCAGATGTAGGATACAGTACAATTGTTTCGGGTGTAACTGATGAAACAGGCAGATATAACTATGCTTATAGCGGCGATGGTGGCTTGAATCAGCTTTTTTTGGGAAATGCCTTTAAAATTAGTGACAGACTTTCGGTAGGAATCAATTTAACTTATGTTTTTGGCCGCAATACCAGCAGCACCCTGCTCTACTTCCCGGATTCGACACTCTACGCCAATACCAAAACCGAAAACAGACTGCTCGCAAACGACTTTATGTTGGATTACGGCATTATTTATGCTCACCCGATCGGAAAAGACTATACACTCAACGCAGGTCTTACCTACGGACAAAAAATAAAATTAAGTATTACCGAAGAATCGCTCACCCGATCGCTATTCGGAGGCGTTAATGGTGGCGTGGAATACATTCTGGATACCATTTCCTATACCCCCGAACGCAAAAACACCATTACGTTGCCACATACCCTTGGATTTGGTCTTGCTTTTGAACGCAACGATCAATGGCTTGTGGGTTTGGATGCAAATTGGCAAAATTGGAAAGATTTTAAAATTGGAAATCAGCCTGATTCCTTACAAAACTCATGGAACATTGCCATCGGGGGAGAGTTTACACCACCCTATACATCAATATCAAAATACTGGAGTCGTGTTACTTACAGACTTGGTGCACGCTATAATCAAACCTATTTAAACATTTACAACGAGTCGATAAATGAGTTTGGCATAAGTTTTGGTCTAGGATTACCATTACCACGTTCTTTAACCACCATCGACCTAAGTGTAGAAATTGGTAGAGGAGGCACCACCGCAAAAAACCTGATTCAGGAAACTTTTGTTAATTTTACCCTTGGTGTTTCCATTTACGAACGCTGGTTTGTTAAACGACGCTATAACTAGATGATAATTAATACTCTAATCCTATGAAAACGAAAGTGATAAACAAAATGCTGATTCTTGCTGTACTAATTTTAACTGCCAGCATGCAAGCAGCAGCTTTCAGTCCCAATAACGACAACGAATTTATATTTCAGGAAAAAAAGGATTTGCCGAAATATGGCGAAGACAGTGTAACCTGTGTAATTAATATTTCGTTGTATCGCGAATTTTACAAGCAATGGAAGGCTAGTGACTATACCAGTCAGTCAATCAATGAAGTGCATAAACCCTGGCGATGGGTTTTTAATAACTGTCCGATGGGCAGCGAAAATATTTATGTTGATGGTGTAAATGTCATGCAGTATCGTATTGAAAAAGAAAAAGACGCCTCCAAAAAGGAGAAACTCATTGATACGCTGATGATGATTTATGACCAGCGCATTGAATATTTCCCAGACCATTACAGAACGGGTCAATCGCAGGTTGGTACGATTTTAGGTCGCAAAGGAATTGATCTATACACTTATGCCCCCAATCGTTACGAAGAAACATACAACACGCTCAAAAAATCCCTGGAGCTCGATGGCAATAGTACCGATGGCAGCGTATTGATCTATTACTTCCGCTCGGTGATAAAAATGGCCAAAAAAGCAAAAATCGACAGCACAGAAATTGTTGATGCTTATGATAGGGTTATTGACATCCTCGATTTTAATATCAAAGGACTGGAAGCCAGCGGTGATGATCGTTGGGCCGAGATATACAAAAACTTCAAAGGAAACATTGATGCCACTTTTGAGCCATTTGCCACCTGCGAAGATCTGGTAAAACTTTTCAGTAAAAAGTATAAGGCCAATCCCAATGACATTAATCTTTTGTCGAAAATCACCTCCAATCTTGATAAAAGAAACTGCACCGATGACCCGCTATACCTGAATGCCAGCGAAAAACTGCACAAACTGCAGCCAAGTCCTGAATCAGCCTATTTGATTGGTCGTTTGCTGCTCAAGGAAGAGGAATACAATAAGGCAATCCCTTATTTGGAAGAGTCAACGAAATCAGAAGATTTAGAGCGTGCCCATAGTGCCTACAAACTGCTGGCCGAAGTGCTCAGAGCTACCAAGAATTATCCACGCTCGCGCCAAATGGCTTTAAAAGCCATCGAACTTAATCCCAATGATGGCTCTCCTTATATTACTATCGGCGACTTATATGCTTCGAGTGCCAAACAGTGTGGCGACAATGAATTTACGAGCCGTGTGGCCTACTGGGCTGCTATCGATAAGTATGAGCAGGCAAAACGCGTTGATCCATCAGTCGCAGAAACTGCCAATAAACGTATTGCTGATTACCGCGTGTATTTCCCTTCGCTTGAGACCATCTTTTTTTACGACTACAAAGAAGGCGATACCTACACCGTTGAATGCTGGTTTACTGAAAGAACAACCATCAGAGCAGCCAGATAAAACAGGCAGTGAAAACACGATCTCTCATCCTTAAGTTAATAAATATAAACATCATAGCAGCATTTGCTGTTATGATGTTTTTATCTTGTGAAAACCCCATCAGTGTAATTCGGGAGATAACCAAAGTGGATACCCTTGCGGCGATGTCTGCCCGCGTTGTAACCTATATTCGCAGCGACTCGGGCAAAGTGCAAATGCAGCTTAATGCACCTGTGATGAATCATTTTGAAGGAAAAGACCCGAAAATTGAGTTCCCGGAAGGGTTTGAAGCCGTATTTTTCGATTCGCTTATGCAACCCAGCTCACGTATTAAAGCCGATTATGGCATAAGCCATGAAAACACAAAACTGATGGAAGCCCGCAACGATGTGGAGGTGGAAAATTACAACACCAAAGAAAAGCTTAATACCGAATCGCTCTACTGGGATCAGAAAAACAGATTTATTTTTACCAAAGCTTTTGTTAAAATTACCTCACCCGATAAGGTCATTTTTGGCGATAGCCTTACCGCCACCGAAGGTTTTGAACAACGAACCATCCATAACATGAAAGGAACACTGGAAATTGAAGAAGAGGAAGATGTGTCGAAAAACAACGAAAACTAAACCAGCATCGAAATGCTAAAGCTTAATAAAACTGAATTACTTCGTTCATTTTTCAATGAATCCAAGGAATAAAAAAATCATGTACATTTGTAATCCAAATCAAACTCGCCTAAGGTGTCTGATCTTCAATTGATTTCACTTTCACTTATTTTTTCAGGTTTTTTTTCCGGAATGGAAATAGCTTTCGTGAGTTCCAACCGTTTAAAGATTGAGTTAGACCTTAAAAAGAACACCTTTTCATCAAAGCTGCTGAACCCCTTTTATAAAAACCCATCACGCTTTATTGGCGCACTTTTGCTGGGAAACAATATTGCCTTGGTTATTTATGGCATCATGATGGCACAATTGCTCGAGCCTGCCATCATTGAGCTGATGCCCCAGGCCCTGCTAAGCGATTTTAGTGTGTTGCTCACTCAAACTTTGCTATCAACACTGTTGATCCTTATAGTGGCAGAGTTTTTGCCAAAAATATTATTTCGCATCAATCCAAATGGCATCATCAACACCTTTGCCTTTCCTGTCTGGCTTTTCTATTTTCTGCTCTACCCCTTTATCAGACTATACATTGGCCTGGCAGAATTTGTTTTAAAATATATTTTTCGCATGGAGCTATCACAGGATGATTACCGCTTTAGTAATGTAGATTTAAACGACTACCTGCGCGAATACTCCAGTCAGGAAAAGGACAAGGAAAATATCAGTCACGACATCCAGCTGTTTCAGAATGCCATAGAATTCAGGCATGTAAAATTGCGTGAATGTATGGTGCCTCGAACAGAGATCGAAGCCATAAAGAACACGGAATCCATCGAAAATGTGTTGCATGTTTTTGAAGAAACCAAACATTCCAAAATATTGGTTTACGAAAACAATATCGACAACATTATCGGCTATATCCATTCCTACGATGTATTTAAACGCCCGGCAGCTATCGACGAAGTGCTGCGTAAGATTGAAGTTTTTCCGGAAACCTACCCTGCCAACTTGCTTTTACGTCATTTCATTCAGGCCCGTCAGGGCATAGCTGTTGTGGTGGATGAATTTGGCGGTACAGCAGGAATCGTTTCAATGGAAGACATCATCGAGGAAATCTTTGGAGAAATTGAGGATGAGTACGATGAAGAACTCGACCGGGAAGAACAACTTTCGGAAGATGAGTTTATTTTTTCAACGCGTCTGGAAACCGATTACCTCAACGAAACCTATAATTTGAACATCCCCGATTCGGATGAATACGAAACGTTGGCGGGTTACATCTTGCATTACCACGAAAGTATTCCCGATTTAGACGAGGAAATCAGTATCGAAGATTTTCGTATTAAAGTGTTGAAAGCCAGCGATAACAAACTCGAAGAAGTTTGGATGAAAGTAATGCATTAAAATAAGGTCTTTTTGGTATCAAGCTTGAGGCACTTTCCTTCCAGAAAATAGTTATCAACATATAGTTTACTGTTCTACTGCTTATTAACAACTTTAAGGGTGGCTATATTTTGTTTCATATTTATTTTCATACTTAGAGTTGTTGTTGTACATTTGCACCCTATTTTAAAAAAGAGACACAGATTATGGCTGTAATAGGAAAAATAAGAAAGCGTTCAGGGCTTTTGGTAGTAGTGATAGGCGTTGCATTGGCAGCTTTTGTACTGGGTGATTTTGCAACAGGAGGCGGTGGTCGTCAAACGATGAATGTCGGTACGGTAGAAAGTGAAGACATCAGCATTCAGGATTTCAACCGCAAGTTTGATCAAAATGTTGAAGCTACAAAACAGCAATCCCAGAACGAGAGGCTGAGTCAGGATGAGCTTTTCAGACTTCGAGACAATACCTGGAATCAGATGTTGGAAGAAATAATCATGGGAAATGAATACGAGGAACTTGGCCTAAAAGTTACGCCCGAAGAGCTCTTCGACCAAATTCAGGGATTTAACCCTCACCCCGCAGTTATCCAGAATTTTACAAATCCCGAAACAGGTCAGTTCGACCGCGAGATGGTACTCAACTACCTTCAAAACCTAGATCAAATGCCGCAGGCTTCACGTGACCAGTGGCTTGTTTTTGAGCGTTATATCAAAGAAGATCGCTTGCGTACCAAGTACCAAAATTTGATTACCAAAGCTCATTATCTGCCAACGGCACTAGCAAAGCAAACTTACGAAAGCAAAAATGATAAGGCAGATGTAGAACTGCTGAGCGTTCGTTATACCTCAATCGCCGATTCGTTGGTTGAGCTTACTGATGCTGATTACGAAAGCTATTACGAAAAAAAGAAAAATTCTTATGATCGCCCTGCCATGCGTGATATCGAATATGTTTCATTTCAGGTTAAGCCTTCAGCAAAAGACAATGAAGCAGCTAAAAATTATGTGAGCAGCCTCAAAGAAGAATTTACACGCACCGATAATGTGGCCACTTTTGTAAATGCCAATTCGGACACACGTTACGACAGCAGTTGGAAAAGCAGCTCGGAAGTGCCAGCGAATATCGAAGCTGTGATGTTCAACAATGAACCTGGCTTTGTTTATGGCCCATATTTCGAACAAAATGCCTACAGGCTCACCCGTTTGGTTGACGTTACCATGCGTCCCGATTCGCTCAAAGCCAGTCATATTTTGATTTCCTATTCGGGTGCCATGCGTAGCCAGCAGGAACGTACAAAAGATGAAGCGCAACAACTTGCCGACAGCCTGCTAAACCTTGTTCAAAGCCGTCCGGCACGCCTGATGGAATTAGCAATGAATTATTCTGATGACCCAAGTGCTCAGCAGAATAACGGCGATTTGGGCTGGTTCAAAGACGGACAGATGGTCCCACAGTTCAACCAGTTTGTACTTAACAATAAAGTTGGAAGTATCGGATTGATAGAAACTGATTTTGGATACCACATCATTGAAGTTACCGGAAAGCAGGAAGATGTAAAAAAGGTACGTATTGCCCAAATCGTTCATGAAGTCGTTCCAAGTACCGATACCTATCAAAGTGTTTTTGCCGAAGCAAGTCGCTTTGCTAGTGAAAATAAAACCCGCGAACAGTTCGACAATACCATTGCAGATCAAGGTCTCAACAAACGGCTTGCACCCAATTTACGTGCCTCTTCAAACCGTATCACCGGCATCGAAAACCCACGTCAGATCGTACGATGGGCATTTGATGAAGAAACTGAAGTAAACGATGTTTCAACTATTTTCGATCTGGATGATATGTATGTGATTGCCGTTCTTACCAAAGCTACACAAGATGGCATTGCTCCACTTGACGAAATCAAAGACATGATAAAACCACAAATCATGAATGAGAAAAAAGGAGCAATTCTGGTTGAAAAAATGAACTCACTGGGTAATGACTGGGACAAAATAATGGCCGAAATGCAAGCCGAAAAACAGGAAGTTACTGATCTGAGCTTCGAAAGCCGTTCGCTGCAAGGCTTTGGCCAGGAAAGCAGGGTGGTTGGAACCATTTTTACCATGGAAGAAGGTGAAGTTTCGGAACCCATCATTGGGAATGCCGCCGCCTTTATCGTAAAATTAACCGCCTTGAAAAAAGCCCCTGAAACAAATTCATACGATAGGGTACGAAGAGATTATAGCGTTGCTTTCGCAAACAGTATTCGTAACAATGCTGCGTTCAGAGCAATTGAAAAAGAAACAACAATCGAAGATAATCGCTTGCTGTTTTACTAAAATCTAAAGCTATTTTATAAAAAGCCGGCAGTTTTCTATTGTCGGCTTTTTTTGTGCAAA
Source organism: Bacteroidota bacterium (assembly GCA_018830105.1). GTDB lineage: Bacteria > Bacteroidota > Bacteroidia > Bacteroidales > F082 > UBA5536. The sequence goes on along the minus strand of JAHJTC010000022.1, from coordinate 168,902 downwards.
TAATCGCCGGTTATTTCAACCTCAAAAAAATGACCTGTACAACAAGCTTTTGCCGTTGCAGGAAAAGTTGCTCGGATTACAATAGGATTAAGTTGTTGAAGCAAAAAGCGTAATTTTGCACAAATCTTTTAACCATGGACAACGGACTTAGCAGCTTTATCAGCAGGCTGCCACTCAAGCCCAAACCTTTACTGAATAAACGCGAAATTTCACCCGGCGTTTTTGTGTTGCGCTTTGATCGCGATCACAGCTTTCTGCCCGGACAAGTGGTAGGAATTACAACGGAACAATCAATTCCGCCACGTTTGTACAGCATTTGCAGCGGGAAAGAGGATGCCTTCTTGGAAATTCTTTTCAACATCAAAACAGAAGGGATTTTAACCCCCATTTTAGCCCAACTTCAGGAAGGAGACCTGGTATCGGTTTCCAAACCTTTTGGCTCCTTTTTGGGCGATGATCAGCCGGCCTGGTGGATCGCTGCCGGAACAGGAGTAGCACCCTATCGCTCTATGCTGCGCTCGGGATTGGGCCAGAATAAAAAGCTGATCCATGGCGGACGAACCGCAGACAGCTTCTACTTTCATGACGAAATGAAAGCTGCATTTGGGGCAGCATACATTCGTTGCTGTTCTCAGGAAAGCAGCGATGATTTTTATAATGGCCGCCTCACCAATTGGTTGCGCGAACAAAAAAACATCCCGACAGATCAGAACTTTTACCTCTGTGGCAGCGCCGAAATGGTGGTGGAAGTCAGGGATATCCTGATTAGCAAAGGGGTTGCCATTGAAAAACTAATGTCGGAAATCTATTTTTAATTAAATCTAAACCATAAACATGCTGCTCACAAAGCAGGCTGTGGTGCTTGATATGTCAGGCAGAAAAGATAACTTTGTACACAAACACCAAAAGGGTATCGGGCTTGAAAAGTTAAATCCCCTTTTAACTCATAAAAAAATGGATTTACACCTGGCACATACAAAAGCACCACTTTTCGGGAAAACGCCGACAGAATTAAAGGCGATAACCGAATCGCTGGGTTTGCCCGCTTTCACAGCACGTCAGATCAGCGAATGGCTCTATAAAAAACAGGTCGGCTCGATAGAAGAGATGACCAATATCTCCAAACAAAACCGCGAAAAAATTGCCCAAGACTATGAGGTAGGCCTGATTTCTCATACCAATGTGCAAACCTCGCTCGATGGCACTAAAAAATACCTCTTCCCGACCAGTAACAACCGCTTTATCGAAACCGCCTATATTCCCGATGCCGATCGTGCTACCCTTTGTGTTTCATCACAGGTGGGATGCAAAATGGGTTGTTTGTTTTGCATGACGGGCAAACAGGGATTTCAGTCGCAGCTCACTGCCGGCGAAATCGTGAATCAGATCATTAGCCTGCCCGAACGCGAAAAACTCACCAATATCGTGTATATGGGCATGGGAGAGCCTTTCGACAACCTGGAAGGGGTGATGAAAAGTGTTGAAATTCTCACCTCCGACTGGGGTTTAGGCATGAGCCCGCGCCGCATTACCGTTTCTACCATCGGGATGATTCCGGCCATGAAACACTATATCGAAAACTCCGATTGTCACCTGGCGGTGAGTATGCATACGCCTTTTCATGACGAACGCAAAAAACTGATGCCCATCGAAAATGTGTATCCATTAGCGCAGCTCATTGAGCTGTTGCGCGATTATGATTTTGGGAAACAAAGGCGTATTTCGTTTGAATACATCATGTTTAAAGGCATCAACGACACTCCTCGTCATGTGAAGGAAATTGCCAGATTGCTTAACGGCTTGCGCTGTAGGATAAATCTGATTCGGTTTCATCCAATACCCGATACGCCATTGCAAAGCTCGGATGAAGCCACCATACAAGAATTTAAAGAAGCGCTCGTAAAAAAAGGTATTCGCACAACCGTGCGGGCCTCGCGCGGACAAGATATTTTTGCTGCCTGTGGTTTGCTCTCGACCAAAGAGTTGGTGAAACAACAGACTCCTGATTTTTAAAACCAAAACTATGAAATTGAAACTCGCACACACCAAAGGCTTTGCCAGTGATAACTGGTCGGGCGTTTCACCCGAAGTGATGGAAGCCTTGCAGCAGGCCAATCAGCTGCATCATCCCGCTTATGGCGAAAATGATCCCTTGATGGAGCAGGCCGAAAAACGTTTTCAACAGGTTTTTGAAACAGATTGTAAGGTGTTCTTCGTTTATAACGGCACAGGTGCTAACGTGCTTGCTGTGCAGCATCTGCTTAAATCGTGGCAGGCTGTTGTGGCGCCTCACTCGGCACATCTCAATGAAGATGAAGGTGGTGCCCCGGAAAAATTTACCGGCGGTAAAATCCTTACTGTGGACTGCCCTGATGGGAAAATTCGCCCGGAACAGCTTGAGCCATTTTTGAGTAGCATTGGTTTCCAGCATCATGTGCAGCCCAAGCTGATTAGCATTTCACAGGTTACCGAAATGGGAAGCTTATACAGTCTTTCAGCAATCAAAGCGCTGGCTGATTTTGCCCATCAACATGGGATGTACCTGCATATGGATGGTGCCCGCATCGCCAATGCTGCTGTGGCTTTGGGTGTTTCCTTCAGCGAAATGGTGACCCAAACCGGTGTGGATGTGTTATCCTTTGGCGGCACCAAAAACGGATTGATGTTTGGCGAAGCTGTGGTATTTCTGAAACCAGAGCTGGCCGAAGGCTTTCAATACAACCGCAAACAAGGCATGCAGCTGGCCAGCAAATTGCGTTTTATCACCGCACAGTTTCTAGCTTATCTGGAGGATGACCTCTGGAAACGCAATGCTACACAAGCCAATGCCATGGCACGTTTGCTGGCTGATGAACTGGAACAGGTCAATGGCATCAGCCTTAGCAGGGCCGTGGAAGCCAATGGGGTATTTGCTGTTATGCCCGAAAAGCTCATCGCCCAACTGCAAAAGGAGTACTTTTTCCACGTATGGAACGAAAGCAATAATGAGGTGCGGTTAATGTGCTCCTTCGATACCACAGCCGAAGATGTGCAGGGTTTTGTGGCTGCCGCCAAAAGGCTTATGAGGTAAAAAACATTAAATTTCCGGGTTATAATCGTGAAATTTTATAAGAATTCGCGATTATAATCTGGAATTTTACAAAAATTAAGCTTCAGAATTTTCGTTTGATCAAATTCGTGCTCAAATTAAGCCCGAAAACTACCCCGATTTTTTATTGCCTGAAGCTACTTGACAGCCCTTTTATTCACCAAGCAGCTTATCAATTTCTGCCGCCAGCTTCCGGTCTTTTTCGGTGACGATATCACCGGCATCATGCGTGCTAAGGGTGATTTCTACTTTGTTGTAAACATTTGTCCACAAAGGATGGTGACCCATCTTTTCTGCGATCAGCGCTACCTTTGTCATAAAGGCAAAAGCATCGATAAAATTGTCAAAAGTAAAACTGCGTTTCAGGCTGTTGTTAGTTTCTTTCCACATAATAAAAACGTTTATGTGCTAACAACTAAACGTGCAATTAGGTTCAAAACTATTTCTCAATCAGCGGTTTTACAGCAGTTTGTTAAGTGCCTTCAGCACAGGCTCAGCCTTGGTTTGGAGTCCTTCTTGTGAAAAAACAAGCTCACCCTGTGCATTGAGAACAAACTTTTTGTTGGCATGTGCAAAAGCGCCATTCTCAAGTTGTTCGTAACTGATATCCAGTACCATCGCAAGCTCTTTCACCTTCCCAGCATGGCCATGCAGCAATACCCAGTTTTCGCCTAGCTGCTGTGTTTTTGCATATTCCAACAGCCGGTCAGGCGTATCGCGTTCGTGATCAAAGCTGATCAGGACAAATTTTACATTTTGGTGCTTTTCAGTAAATTGATCTTCCACCATTTTCAGATCGTTCACCATCATCGGACAGGCATATTCACAATGGGTAAAAATCATGGTCATCACCACAGGACTTCCTTTAAAATCAGAGAGCTGAACGGGCTCTCCGTTTTGATTTTTCCATTGTTGATTAAGCTGATAAAGCGATGTTTCGGGCATTCCTCCTGAAGTTTTTTGTGCCATTGCCGGTTTAGTGCTGCAACAGGAATTTTTTTCTGCGGCTTGTTCTTTACAGGCAGAAAAAGAAAGTATCAATGCGAAAAGAAGAAAAGTAATTGATTTCATAATTCATTTATTTAATGGTTTTTGCGCAGCGAAAGCCCATTTTACGGGTGGTGTAATTTGCTTTAAGGCTTCCACGATAGGCAAATCTGATAAACGCCACATAATCGCTGGCGTCGCTGGCATTTAGGGAGGCGCTGCCGCAAAACAAGCCTTGGGGTGCGTCTTCGTTGTTCCGGGAATCCTCGTTGGAAATAACAGTGTTGAAATTATCAACCCATTCCCAAACCAGGCCGTACATATCCCAAACGCCATATTGATTTTCATAAGTGCTGCCAACTTTTGCATGAACAGCAGTTTTACGGCTGTACCAGTCGCTGTTGATTCGTGTAAGTGCTGCACTGTCGCTGTCATTTTTGGGAAGCGCCAATGCAGCATATTCCCATTCGTGGAGCGTGGGCAGGCGTTTGCCTTTCCACTTGCAGTAAGCATTGGCGGCAAACCATGATACATTTACTACAGGCTCCATATTACTTTCCAAATCCTTGTCGTTAAGATAGTTGACCGGCCAATGCGTCAGGTATCCGGAATCGGCAAAAAGTGATTTCACGTTTTCGGGCGACCAATCGGGATTGGCTTTTACAAACTCCAGGAAGTCGGCATTGGTAACGGCATACTTGTCCAGCAAAAAGCCTTCAACTTCAACCTCTTCAGTTATCCCTTTGATGAAGGGAGTGTAGCTTCCGGCCGGTATCAGACTCATATCTTCCTGAGCCGAAAGCCCCACCCCCGACAAAATTAAACCTGCCAATATCCAACTGCCTAAATAACGGATCATCTTATTGTTGTTTTCTCCAGCTATCAACATCAGCGGCTTTTACCAAGCCTCCGTCATTTTCAAACTTGTTGTGGATATAGGTTAAAATACTGGCAACCTGATCATCAGATAAGGAAACAGCCGGCATGATGTTATTATAATTCGTGCCTTTTACGGTGATTTCACCTTGTAATCCGTTCAGAATAATTCCGATTCCCTTATCATCGCGGGCTTGTAGAAAGTCGGAATTTACGAGTGGCGGGAAGGTACCCGCAATGCCATTGCCATGATCCATATGACAGGCCATACAGTTTTGCTTGTAGAGCGATTCCCCGGCTTCCATGCGTTCTTCAAAGCTCTTTTCGGCAATCGGTTTTGTGGATTTTTGCGTTTTATTTTGGCTAATTGTTTGAATAGCCGAACCCTCAGGCAAATAAACCTCTTCCTTTTCTTTGCCCGTATATACATTGTGATTTTCGTCGCCCACTACTTTGATCTGCGCCAGCGCACCTTTATTGAATGCCCTGAAAATACTGTGATCAACCAAATGCAGGGTACCCGGAACTTCGCATTTAAACTCCACAATAGCCGATCCACCTGCCGGAATCAGCGTGGTTTGTACATCATGATTGATCAGCGATCCGCCTTCGACATAAACCTTGTCGAAGATTTCGCCAATAGCATGAAAGGACGAAACAAGATTTGGTCCGCCATTGCCCATGAACAGACGGACAGTTTCGCCTACCTGAACCATCATGGCATTCTCACCCGACGAAGCTCCAACGGCGCCATTCATCACCACATAGTCAGGGTGTTCATCGATGGCTTTTTGCATGTCAAAATCCTGATGTCCTTTTTCGCCGTAAGATCCGCTGGTATAAAACTCGCCCTGCATCACATAAAATTCGTGATCAACAGGCGGCAGACCTTCGAGAGGTTCAACCAAAATCAAACCGTACATGCCATTGGCAATATGCATGCCAACCGGTGCTGTGGCGCAGTGATACACATACAATCCCTGATTGAGTGCTCTGAAACTAAACTGCGCACTTTTGCCTGGTGCGATCAAAGAGGCTTCTGCCCCGCCGCCCGGGCCTGTAACGGCATGAAGGTCGATATTATGCGGCAGCATATTATCGGGATGATTATGCAGATGGAATTCGACAAGATCACCCTGACGCACCCGGATAAATTTTCCGGGCACCTGACCGCCAAACGTCCAAAAGGTGTATTCCACACCATCTGCCAGGCGCATCTGTTTTTCAATGACTTCCAGCTCTACGATTACTTTGGTATTGGATTTATTGGTAATTCGAGGAGGCACCTGAGGAGCATCGGTAAGTACTGCCCTTACATGTCCTTTTACCTCCTGTTCTGCATCCACAATGGTGCGCTCAGGCTGTTGTTCCGTGCAACTATAGCCTGATACGGCCAGCAACAATATGATTATATAGAAAAAGTTTTTGGTTTTCATAGGATTTCTAATTTAGTATTAAAGACCTTTTTATCCTTTAAATGGATCAAAAAAAAAATTAATAAAGCTGATGATGTTTGAGTACTGATTTTCCTTCTTTGAGTTCGCGGGCCAACTGCTGAATCGTTTGTTCATTCAGCAAATTTGCAAGTCCATCCCGAATAGTCGAAAACTCATGATGTATGGGACAAGGCTGACTTTCGGAACAGGAATTCAGACCCAACCCGCAGCCATAAATACTTTGCGTGCCATCAATGGCTTTTACCACCTCAATAAGTTTTATTTCGGGAGCATGCGTATCGATATAAAACCCTCCATGCGGCCCTTTCGCAGAATTAACCAGATTTTGCTTGCTCAGAATCTGCATGATTTTAGCCGTAAAAGCCACTGGCGAATCTATTTCAGCAGCAATCTCCCGAAGACCTGTTTTTTCAGGCTCTCCGGAGCGGCTGGCCAAATAAATTAATGACCTGATGGCGTATTTACAAGCTTTTGAAAACATGTGATTGTGTTATGGCAAAATTAGTGATTCCAATGCAATAGCCTTGGGAAACAGAATATTATTTTCGAGATGAATGTGCTGGTGCAAATCTTTTTCAAAAGCATCAAGCTTCGAAATGGCTACCATATAAGTGTTGCAGGCATCTTCGGGAATGCTGTATTGTGCAGTAAGCTTTGCAATTTCCTTGAAACGATCGCCTTCTGTTTCGTGCTCACCTACAAGCTTAATTATAGTCTGATCAAGCTGCTCTGGCTTTACTCCATTTTCCGGCTTTCCGGCTTTTACCAATAAACGTATTTTTGGGAAAAGCAGGTTTTCTTCTTCTTCAAGATGATCCAGCAAAGCGTTGGCCGACGCATGAAACAAGGATTTTACTTCATGAAGTTCAGGATGGTTGTCTCCGTGAACATCTGCAATTTTGCTCAGATAAGCTTCCAAAACAGGTATTTCCTTGCGAACGAACTGATGATGGGTGCGCTCGATAAAGTCGGCCAGAAAATCCAGTTCCCAATCATTGTAAGCATGAGCTGTACTTGCACTTGAGTTTAAAACTTCAGTGATTTCATTAAAGAGTGTTTCAGGCTCAATACCATATTGTTGTTTTGCGTCGAGCAAACTGATTTTGCCACCGCAGCAGAAATCTATCTGATGTTTTCGAAACACATCCGAGGTGCGAAAATCCTTGGCCACAATCTCGGCTATTGTTAAGTCTTTTATGTTTTGCATCTTAGTATTATTTTAGATTTACGATGCAAAGATACATTAAATAGTATATATAAAGACCTTTTTGTCCTTTATTAAGAAAGAATACCTACATTTAGGGATAAGCGCATCTTATTGTTTGCTGTATTACAATGCTTTACGTAAGAAAAGAAATTAGCAAAAGCCTCCAAATAATCAGCCATAAAAAAACCGGAGAAAGACCCCGGTTCCATTTCTAATAAAAAACTGACTACAGCTTTTTCTTAATTTCACGCAGCATCACCTCCGTCATGCTGTCGAGATTAAAGGTGTCGTTCAACCCCCAGTCTTTGCGCGCCACACTGTCGTCGATGCTGGCGGGCCAGCTGTCGGCTATGGCTTGCCGGAAATCGGGATTGTAAGAGATTTCAAAATCAGGGATGTGTTTTTTGATGGATGCAGCTACTTCTTTGGGCGTAAAGCTCATTCCACCAACATTATAGCTTGATCGCAGCGATAATTTTTCACCATCGGTTTGCATCAGCTTGATCGTAGCATGGATGGCATCGTCCATAAACATCATCGGCAGGGCAGTGTCTTCGCTCAGGAAACACTCGTACGACTTGTTTTTGATGGCTTCGAAATAGATTTCAACAGCATAGTCAGTAGTACCACCTCCGGCTTCGGTTTTGTGGCTGATGAGCCCGGGATAGCGCAGGCTTCTGAAATCAACGCCATAGCGTTTATGGTAATATTCGCCCCAGCGTTCGCCGGCCAATTTGCTGATGCCGTAAACCGTATTGGGTTCCATTACCGTCATTTGCGGGGTATTGTGGCGTGGAGTGGTAGGACCAAACACCGCAATAGAGCTGGGCCAGAACAATTTTTTGGCATCTGAATCGCGCCCCAGTTCCAGTGTATTCATCAGGGCTTTCATATTGATTTCCCAGGCTTGTTGTGGTATTTTTTCGGCATTGCCGGATAGAACAGCAGCCAGGTTATACACCTGCGTGATGTTATAGCGCACCACAAAATGCAGCAAGTTATTGTAATCCAACACATCGAGGATATGAAAGGGACCGGATTCTAAAATATCGGCCGGAGCCTGTTTGATATCTGTGGCAAACACATTGTCGTTGCCATATAATTTGCGCAGTGCCAGCGTAAGTTCGGAGCCTATTTGTCCGGAGCAACCAATGACCAGAATTTTTTCCATAGTGTAGTGTTATACAATTAACAATTTAAAGCAAAAGTACGGGATTTCCGTTTGATAGCAAACGCAATAAGGCCTGTAGCGCAAAATTTTGTTTCTTTGCATTGCAAAAAATACCGGACTGACATGAATGCTGACCCAGAAAGTAAATTGTTTGTATACAATAGTTTAAGTCGAAAAAAAGAATCATTCGAGCCCTTTAAACCCCCGCATGTGGGTATGTATGTTTGCGGGCCAACCGTTTATGGCGATGCACACCTGGGGCATGCCCGCCCTGCCATCACCTTCGACCTGTTGTTTCGTTACCTGAAACACCTGGGTTACAAAGTGCGCTATGTGCGCAATATTACCGATGTGGGTCACCTGGAAAATGATGCCGATGAAGGCGAAGACAAGATCGCCAAAAAAGCCAGGGTTGAAGAACTGGAGCCTATGGAGATAGTGCAATACTATACCGTTCGGTACCACCACAATATGGATCAGCTCAATGTTTTGAGGCCATCAATTGAGCCTCATGCTTCGGGGCATATCATCGAACAGATCGAGATGGTGAAAAGCATTTTGGAGAAAGGCTTTGCCTATGAATCGCAGGGTTCGGTATATTTTGATGTGGAGAAATACAGCAAAAACCATCATTATGGCGTGTTGTCGGGGCGCAAACTTGATGAGCTGATGAGCAACACCCGCGAGCTTGCCGGACAAACAGAAAAACGCAACAGCGCCGATTTTGCCATCTGGAAAAAAGCCGAGCCGGCCCATATCATGCGTTGGCCTTCGCCCTGGAGCGATGGTTTTCCGGGATGGCATATGGAATGCTCGGCCATGGGCTGCAAATACCTGGGCGATCAGTTCGATATTCACGGCGGTGGCATGGACCTGCTTTTCCCGCATCACGAATCGGAGATTGCACAGTCAACCATCGCCAACGGCAAATCGCCCGTGCGTTACTGGATGCATAACAATATGATTACCATCAACGGGCAAAAGATGGGCAAGTCGCTGGGCAATGCGCTTTCGCTGGATGATTTCTTCAGCGGAAAACATGAACTACTCGCACAGGCTTACAGCCCGATGACGATTCGATTTTTCATGCTTCAGGCCCATTACCGCAGCACCCTCGACTTCTCGAACGAAGCCCTTCAGGCAGCCGATAAAGGCCTGAAACGCTTGATGAATGCCACTGCAGATGCCATGCAGCTAAAAGCAGACTCCCAGGCTGCTGACCAACATGTTGATGCCATTCGTGCTGATGCCTATCAAGCCATGAACGACGACCTCAACAGCCCGATGGCTATTGCCAGGCTATTCGATGCCGTGCGCATCGTGAACAGCGTAAAAGAAGGTCACAGCAATATCAATCCTGCTGAGCTGAAATTGCTGCAAGAACTTTTAAACGTATTTGTGTTTGAAATTCTGGGTTTGCAGTCCGAAGACAGCGCACAAGATGACCACTTGCTCGACGGCCTGATGGAAACCATTATCCAGCTGCGGCAGGATGCCCGACAGCGCAAGGACTATGCCACCAGCGACCTGATTCGTGATAAGCTTGCTTCGCTAAAGATCGTACTGAAAGACGGAAAAGAAGGTACGGGTTGGGAGCGGAAGTAAGGATTTTGCTGCGATAGATTTAATTCGGAATCATTCTGCAACTTATTAAAGCCTCCACTGCTCGTTTGTAAAACAGCTTATACTAAAAATAGGAAAGGTTGAGGTTGAGGTTAAGGTTGAGAAGGATAATCTACTCAACCTTAATCTCAACCTCAATCCTAATTATCTACTTAAGGAACATACGTATGTGTTTTCCCCAAAAAAATATCTCGTTTATGGATAATAATTCCACTCCTTGCACTGTTTGTATACAGTTGTAAAAAAGACCAAGAACCCATGACCAATCCTGTGGATCAAGCCCAGCTCAAAAAAAGCCAACAAATCATACGGCTAATAGAAGGTTTTGATAACAAGCTAAATAGCAATCTTAAATCCGGCGAAAGCATTAGCGTGGATTCGCTGGTTTGGTACACCGAGGCTCTGGAAAACTACAACCATGCCCGCCCCGATTTAGCATATGAGAATTTTGTGGTAAACAAAACCACTTATACTGTTACCCACGATAATGGCAACCTGAGCCTTACAGATGCTGCTGAGGTGTATGCCAACATGCAGACCGACCTGGCAAATGAAATGGCCGACCTGGAAGGCAGTGACAACTACTTGAAGCTTACGGATGTGGCTTTGGACAGTGTGCAAGGCAATACTGCCTTTTTGAGTGCAAGTCGCGTTTTAGGTCTAAGGCTGGTTGCCGGCATTTACGAACCCTTTGATGCTGATGATGATTGGATATGGGGCTATGATCAAGGAAGATGCGATGGCACGATGGCAGGCGTTTCTGATGCCTCTAATGAAATTCAAAGGCGAATGAATAATCCTTGGGTTGTGCCTGACAGGAATTATCGTTTTATACTTAATACCTTGGAAACAGTAGAGGTGGATCCCTTTTATGACCATGAGTTTTCTTGCAGGTTGTTTGGAGATTACGGTGTTCCTCCTAATTGGTGTATTAATGAGAATTTTATGACCATTTACCTTGAGCAATCCCACTTGATCTTTACTGATCCCGCTGAAGGAATAGTACCAAACAATAAACAGTTGTATCATATCAGTATAGATGATAGATCTTATTTAGATGGTGGCTATTCATCTCATCATTATTTTGCTACTTACGGTGAAGTAACTTTAATTGCGCCTATTGACTAGTTAATCATGGCTGGCTCAAAATTGTTAATTTTTTCAAGTGATTGATTTCTAATGTTATTCAATTGTAAGGATTAAGAGTTTTTGAGCCAACCATTATAATTTCATCTCCATATGAAAAAGATTAAATCATTTTTTGTTTTTTTTATTGTGTTGTATTTCTCAGGTCAACTTTTTTCGCAGGACAAGGCTTTTGAGGTTATCATAGGTAATGGCGATAATTTAATGTTTACTGATATGGTCGAAGACAGTAGTGGCATAGTGTATTTTACTGTTATCAGCAACAAGGTAAACAAAACAAAACAAGATGCTCTTGTGGGTCGGATGAATGCGCAGGGAGAATTATTAGACACTTTAAGGCTGGCTAGTCCTGATAAAACCAGGAGATTATACAATATTCATGAGAAAGAACCTGGTGTATTTATCTTAACCGGTGTGGAATTTGATCCTGATACAGAAAATAATATAACAATCCTTGTATATTTTATCAACAGCAATTTAGCAATCATTGATTCAGCTAAATATTATTTGCCACCAAATGAAAAATACCGTACCATATATTCAAACTACGAGAAGAATGGACAACTCCTGTTAAGTGGTAGTTATTATACTGGAGGTTTATTTTCTGAGCGTCATAGCTTTGTGATGATTCTCAATGAAGAAATGGATAGTATAGGATTCAATGAATTTGAAGGCTATATAGGGATTTCGTTCTTCAAACAACTCGATGATAATCAATATTGGGTGATTGAAGAAGTTGCCAGGGATATTTGCCTTTTAGATAGTACACTAACAAAGATTAAAATAATAGATGTCCCTGATTTCATTTTTGGAGACTATTCTGTGAAGTGGGATACTGATACCAGCTTTTATCTGTTGGGAGGCAACCTGTATCCTCATCCAAATGATAATATAGCCCTGCTTAGGTTTTATCATCCCATTGACACTGCCGGATATCAGTTAAATCTCCTTAAGGTGTCTGATACAACTGATCATCCTTGTGTAAGAGGAGGTGTTGACTTTATTACGAATGATACCGTATTTGCCGGAGGCACAAGAAATTTAAATCCTACTAACCCATATTTTTCTAACCAGCCATCCTGGTTTATGCTGTTTCAAACAGATAGCCAATTAAATGTAAGATGGGAACGCTTTTATGGAGGAGATGCCTATTATGTAATGCGAAACCTGATCGCCACACACGATGGCGGCTGCCTGATAGCAGGCACACGCTTCGATTATATGAATAATCCAGAGCCACAAACCGATATTATCGTGCTCAAGCTCAACAGCGAAGGCCTGCTGGTAGGAGACCACGAACTGCCCGAAACCCGTATGCACGAAGCCATCGTATATCCCAATCCCGGCACGGATGCCCTGCAGATACGACTGGCCGTGCAACACCCCACGGCCCTGCTTGAGTTGTTTGATGCCAACGGCAGGCTCGTGCTCAGCCAACAACTCCACCAAAAAGAAAGCCGCATAGCTGTGGATCATTTACCTTCTGGCACCTACATTTACAGTTTGAGTGCTGATACGGGTTTGCTGGAAAAAGGGAAATGGGTGAAATTGTAAGAAATTTACCATGAAGAATCCATTCTTTATTTTTACTTTGTTCATATTATCTTTTGCGAACTATGGTATTTATTGCCAGAATAAGACCTTTGAGTTTGTTCTCGAAAATGGTAATAACTTGACACTTACCGACATGATCGAAGATAATTCTGGAAATGTATATTTAACAATTTCAAGCAATCAAGTATCTAGTGATCAAAAACATACGATTCTTGGTAAATTGAATCAAATGGGCGATATTTTGGACACTATGACATATTCTCACATAAGTAAGAGTAAAGTCTTTTATAATATTCATCTTACTGATGTAGGTACTATTCTTTTAGCTGGAACTGAAAATAGTCCTGATAATTCTGATAATAATACTTTGATATTTAATTTATTGAATGAAAATTTAACAATTATTGACAGTGCCGCGATCGATTTGCCTGATGAAGAACGTTTGATCAATTTACATTCGTTTTTAGGTAATAATAACCAATTTCTTATTAGTGGTGGATATTATCATGGCCCAATGGCTGAAGAAAGACATAGTTTTGTATTGATAATGAATCAATCACTTGACAGCATCAAATTCAATTCATTTGAGGGGGATGTTGTAATTTCTCACTTTAGAAACCTATCAAATAATAATTATTGGGTGATTGAGGAGGTTATTACCGAAATCTCTATTCTTGATAGTTTGCTTAGTTAGGTAGAAACTATCAATGTGCCAGATTTTACTTTCGGTAATTATTCCGTAAAATGGGACACCGATACCAGCTTTTATCTTTTGGGTTATAATCTCTATCCTCCACCAAACTATAATTTATCCCTGCTTAGGTTTTTTCATCCCATTGATACAAGCGGATATCAGACAAACATCCTGAAAATATCGGATACTACTGATTATCCTTCCTTACGAAACGGGCTTGATTTTAAGAACAAAGATTCTGTTTTTGTAGGCGGTACACGCAATCTGGACAAATACAATATTTACCATTCCAACCAGCCCTCCTGGTTTATGCTGTTTCAGACCGATAGCCTGCTAAATGTGAGATGGGAACGCTTCTATGGAGGTGATGCCTATTATGTGATGCAAAAACTTATCGCCACACGCGATGGCGGCTGCCTGGTAGCAGGCACACGCTACGATTATATGAACGATCCCGTGCCACAAACCGATATTATCGTGCTCAAACTTAACAGCGAAGGCCTGCTGGTAGGAGACCACGAACTGCCCGAAACCCACATGCACGAAGCCATCGTATATCCCAACCCAGGCACGGATGCCCTGCAGATACGACTGGCCGTGCAGCACCCCACAACCCTGCTCGAGCTTTTTGATGCCAATGGCAGGCTCTTGCTCAGCCAACAACTCCACCAAAAGGAAAGCCGCATAGCTGTGGATCATTTGCCTTCCGGCACCTACATCTACAGGCTAAGCGCTGACACGGGTTTGCTGGAAAACGGGAGGTGGGTGAAAATGTAAATGAAGCTTTTCAGAAGTTTTTAGTCAAAAAAATAGTTGTTTTTTACTTAGCAAATAAAGCGTAAATCTCAGGAAAATAGTAACTTTACCTACTCAAATCTTAGCAAAAACTCCAAGATGAATAAAGATATACGCTGGCAACAACGATTCATGAATTTTAAGAAGGCATTCAATCAATTCTCAAAGTTTATTGAGCATAAAGAGTTGAATGAAATGGAGCAGCAGGGTCTGATCAAAGCTTTTGAATACACTTATGAATTGAGTTGGAAAACACTTCAGGATTTATTACGAGATAAGGGATATAGCCAGATAGCTGGCCCTAAACCGGTTATTGAGCAAAGTTTTCAGGATGGTTATATCAGTGATGGTAAAGGCTGGATGAGAATGCATCAAAGCAGGAATCTTGCCAGTCATACCTACGATGAAGAAACAGCAGCTGCATTAATTGAAGGAATAAGAAATGAATATTTTTATCTTCTGCAAAACTTATTCAATCGGTTAGAGGAAGAAAAATCAAATTCCAATAATTCATTATTTGATGCGTAACGATTTGAATGTTGGATTGAACATCAATGATTTAGAAAGCATTAGAAGGGTTATCAAAAGCTTTCCTAAAATTGAAGATGCAGTATTGTTTGGCTCACGAGCCAAAGGAACTTATTCCAATGGTTCAGATATAGATATTGCATTAAAAGGAGGCAATATGCTGCTCAATGATATGCTGGATCTGTCAAATGCCTTAGAAGAATTATTGCTTCCCTATAAGTTTGATTTAATAATATATGACCGCATTACAGAAAGTGCCTTAATTGATCATATAAACAAAGTCGGGATATCACTAATGTAACTGCATAGCAGCAGATCATTTACCCTCCGGAGCATACATCTACCGCCTGAGTGCTGATACGGGTTTGCAGGAAAGCGGGAAGTGGGTGAAAATGTAAAAACTCCACTGCTCGTTTGTAAAACAGCTTATACTAAAAATAGAAAAGGTTAAGGTTGAGGTTGAGAAGGATAATCTACTCAACCTTAATCTCAACCTCTGCCTCAACCTCCATTACCCACCGCTTATTCTTCAACGCATTGAATGATTGTAAATTAGTTAAAATATGTTAACGATTTAACAAAGATTCATAGATGGATGTTTAAATCGGGTAAACTTAAAAATATCCAAACTATGAAAAAGAAAACCTCAGTAATTGTTTTGTTAATGTTTGTAGCTTTTACAGCTTTTCCGGCATTCTCGCAGGCTCAAATGCTGGCCTCCAAGGGTAATGACTCAGGCGTGATGACCAAGGACTCACAGGCCAAACTTACACCTGATGCAGTGCTCGAAGATTTAATGGAAGGAAACAAACGCTTTACAGCCAACCGACCCGATAAAATTGATATGCCTGCACAGGTGAAGGCTACCTCAAAAGGGCAGTACCCCAAAGCGGTGATTTTATCATGTATCGATTCTCGCGTACCTGTTGAAATGCTATTTGATCAGGGCATTGGCGATGTTTTTGTAGCACGTGTTGCCGGAAATACCGAGGATGAAAGCATTTTGGGAAGTATGGAGTATGCTACTGCAGTTGCGGGGTCTAAACTTGTAATGGTTTTGGGACATGAAGCCTGTGGTGCTGTAAAATCAGCTATTGATGAGTTTGAAGCAGGCGACAATGTGGCTCATTTGTTGGGTACTATCGAACCCGCAATTGATAAGGTGAAAGGCGATCGCGACTCTTCCAATAAAGAATATGTAGAAGAAGTAATAAAAGTTAATGTTCAGGAAACTATTGACGATATCAGAGAGCGTTCACCAATCATTGCCGGACTGGAAAAAGAAGGAAAGATCAAAATTGTTGGTGCCTACTACGATCTCCATACAGGAGCAGTTAGTTTGGTAGACTAAATTTATAATTCAAAATAAATTCATTCGAGGCAATCCTTTTAGGTTGCCTCTTTTTTTTAATTCACTTATTCTGAGAAAAAGTAAATAGTTCGCAAAGCCTTAACCGAGCGATCAGCATAAAACTCTTCCGGATGAAAAAGCCTGAACCTGCCTCCCGAGCTGTCTTGTTGCGAAATATCCAAAATCGGGCTTAAACCATCCGGCCTGTTAAATAGTTCACTATAGCTGTATACAGCACGATAACCATCAGCGCCGGCAAAGCAAACCAGCCCGCTGCGGTTCAATTCGGGATCAAAAACATCAACTATATCTTCCAGCATTTTACTTAATGCAACGCCCTTAAATCCATCATTTGGGTGAAAACCCATTCCCATACCGTAAAAATTGGTAATGTATTCATGTATTGGAAGATTTTCGGGAAGAGTTGAAATCGTTTTTAGCAAGGTGTCTCGTTTCCAAACGGCAATGTTTTCGGCATACAAAGGTTCCATATCCCTGGTGATGGGGAAGTCTTTTTGGTCGAAAGAGCGTATTTCAATACTTGTTGGATTTTCGATATTGCGAAAAGCAAAAAGATCACGGGCTGATACGAGTTTCCAGCTGTCGGCAACCGGATAATCCACTTCCTTGCGATAGGGTTTGATGGGTGCCGATTCGGTGGCAATTAGTATCTGATGCGGGTCGGCTGTCAGAAAGATTTCAGCCCAGCTAAAAACAGCAGTTTCTTCGGCTGCATTGCGCACAATCACATACAAATCAATGATTGGACGAAAAGCCTCCTGATTTTTTTTCGCCAGTTCTACAGTATTGAGCATATCGAAAAGCGAATAGCCTTTGTAGCGATAGGCTCCAATAAAATTTATCCCTGCACTGTCATAAAGCGATTCTTTTACAATTACTTCGCGCTTATACAGCTTGCTAAAGTCAACAGTTTCATTATTTTTTACTTCACCGCTAACCAGTATTTCTCCTATTGACAAAGCGGTTTCTTCCGTGCGGTGAAACAGGCTGTTTCCTCCCTGTGGCATTCCGGTAGCCCCGCTGATGGCATCGGCCTGCTGATCAAGAAAAGAACAAGCCGGACTGAATAAAAACATCAGTCCGGCAGTTGCGTTTATCCATTTTGATAAGATTTTCATCATCAGTCTTTTCGCATCTCAATCAAAATATCGAGCATTTTTATGGCAGCCTCTGTGATCACGGTTCCAGGGCCGAAGATGGCCACGGCACCGGCATCATACAGGTACTGATAATCCTGATGCGGAATCACGCCACCCACGATCACCATGATGTCGTCGCGACCGAGCTTGGCAAGTTCTTCAATTACTTGTGGAACTAGCGTCTTATGTCCGGCAGCCAAGCTGGAAACACCCAGCACATGCACATCATTTTCGGTAGCCTGACGGGCTGCTTCGGCCGGTGTTTGGAACAGCGGTCCGATATCCACATCAAAGCCAATGTCGGCATAGCCTGTGGCTACAACTTTGGCACCGCGGTCGTGTCCATCCTGACCCATTTTGGCAATCATAATACGTGGCCGGCGTCCTTCGAGACGGGCAAACTCATCAGCCAGGGCTGTGGCTTTGGCATACTTTTCGTCGCCGCGTGTTTCGGCAGAATAAACGCCCGAAATCGAACGTATCACGGCTTTGTATCGGCCAAACACTTTTTCGCAGGCCATGGATATTTCGCCCAGCGAAGCCCTTTTGGCGGCAGCATCAACAGCCAGCTCAAGCAAGTTGCCTTCGCCGGTTTCGCACGAACGGGTGATGGCTTCGAGTGCCTGCTGCACTTCGGCTTCGTTGCGCTGGCTGCGCAAAAGCTCCAGCCTCTTGATCTGTGAAAGCCGCACTGCAGTATTGTCAATATCCAGCGTTTCGAGCGGATCTTCTTTGTCGAGCCTGTATTTGTTGATACCAACAATCACATCCTTGTGCGAATCAATACGGGCCTGCTTGCGGGCAGCAGCCTCTTCGATACGCATCTTTGGAAGCCCGGTTTCGATGGCTTTGGCCATGCCGCCCATCTCCTCAACTTCTTCAATCAGCGCCCAGGCCTTGTCGGCTAATTCTTGTGTAAGTTTTTCCACATAATACGAACCGGCCCAGGGATCAACAACTTTGCAAATCTGGGTTTCCTCTTGAAGATAAATCTGGGTGTTGCGGGCAATGCGGGCCGAAAACTCAGTAGGCAAAGCAATTGCCTCGTCCAGCGCATTGGTGTGCAACGATTGGGTGTGGCCTAAAGCTGCGCCCATGGCTTCGATACAGGTGCGGGCAACATTGTTGAACGGATCCTGTTCGGTGAGGCTCCAGCCAGAGGTTTGCGTATGGGTACGCAAGGCCATGGATTTGGCATTTTTGGGATTGAATTTCTTCACGATCTTGGCCCAGAGCATCCGTCCGGCGCGCATCTTGGCAATCTCCATAAAATGGTTCATCCCCAAGGCCCAGAAAAACGATAGCCGGGGAGCAAAGGCGTCAACATCCAGGCCGGCCTTTAGACCGGTACGGATATAATCCAGGCCGTCGGCAAGCGTATAAGCCAGCTCGAGATCCGCCGTGGCACCGGCTTCCTGCATATGATAGCCCGAAATGGAAATGGAGTTGAACTTGGGCATCTTTTGTGAGGTAAACTCGAAGATATCGGCAATGATACGCATCGAAGGCTCGGGTGGATAGATGTAGGTGTTGCGCACCATAAATTCCTTCAGGATGTCGTTTTGGATGGTACCCGAAAGCTCTTCCAGGCTGGCACCCTGTTCCAGTGCAGTTACGATATAAAAAGCCATCACGGGCAATACCGCACCGTTCATGGTCATCGAAACAGACATTTTGTTGAGCGGAATCTCGTCGAAAAGGATTTTCATATCCAGTACCGAGTCGATCGCCACACCTGCTTTTCCTACATCGCCCACCACACGTTCGTGATCAGAATCGTAGCCGCGGTGTGTTGCCAGGTCGAAGGCTACTGAAAGGCCTTTTTGCCCGGCTGCAAGGTTGCGGCGGTAAAAAGCGTTGGATTCTTCAGCCGTTGAAAAGCCGGCATATTGCCTGATAGTCCACGGACGCATCACATACATGCTGGCATAAGGGCCGCGCAAAAACGGCGCCAGGCCGGCAGCATATTCCAGGTGTTCCATATTTTCGAGCTCGGCAGCGGTATAAACGGGTTTCACCATGATGTGCTCGGGTGTTTCCCATTCAGCAGCAATGCCTTGTTTCTCTTCCCATTGACGGGGATCCGTTTTTGCTCCCGGATTTGTGTTGATATTGATATGCTTGAAATTCGGTTTCATGCTTTCTCCTTTCCTTTTATTGATTTACGATACCTAGCGCTTGTTGAAACGACTGTATAGTTTGCAGCAGATTGCTTTTCACATGGATAAAATGCTGCATTCCGGCTGCCTTCAGCTCATCTACAAGGGCTGTGGGATAACCGGCCAACACCACAATTTTAGTTTCACGAAGCGCTTCAAAAGCTTTGATGGCAGTGCCTTCATAGGCTTCATCGGTGCTGCATAACACGATGATTTCGGTTTGAGATGCTTTGGCTGCTTCAATGCCTTGCTCAATGGTGTCGAAGCCCGTATTATCTACAATTTGGTAGCCTGCACAGGCAAAGAAACTGCTTGCAAATCCTGCCCTGGCTTTGCGCATGGCCAGATTGCCATAAGTCAGCATCCAAACTGTCGGGCGTTTGTTGTTGCGGCTATATAAATCGGTTTGGTAGCGTAGCTGCTCAAAAGCTTGTGCGCCACGATAAGTAACGATAGTTTCTATTTCTGCTTGCGGGCTTCGGCGATCATCCGATTCGAAAACGGAAGCCGGCAAATCCTGCTTCAGTTGCTCGCCAGCATTGGGATACTGATTCGTGCCGAGGATAATCTCGCGGCGGGTAGCAATCTGCTTGTCGCGTGCCTGAACTGAATCTTTGATTTGCTGTTGAATCATCCCATTGCGCAGCGCTGCCAGAAATCCTCCTTTTTCCTGAATTTCCAAAAACAACTTCCAGGCTGCTTTCACCAGCGAATCCGTTAAACTTTCAATATAGTAGGAGCCTGCTGCCGGATCGGCTACTTTGTCGAAATAGGATTCTTCCTTTAGAATCAATTGTTGATTACGGGCAATGCGTTCGGCAAAGGCTGTAGGCTTTTCAAAAGGTATGTTGAAAGGCAGCACAGTTAAGGATTCGGCACCTCCTAGTATGGCCGACATGCTTGAGGTGGTAGTGCGCAGCATATTTACATAAGGATCGTAAATACTGAGGTTGTAGGTGCTATTTGTAACATGCATATGCATGCGTCCATTGTTAGCGTCATTAAGGCCATAGGCGTTGGTAATATTGGCCCAAAGCAAGCGGTAAGCCCGTAGCTTGGCGATCTCCATAAAGTAGTTTGACCCAACGGCCAGGTTGAATTTAATCCTGGGGCTGATCTCACCAATAAACAAACCCTGATCTGTAAGGCGGGTAAGGTACTCACTACCTAAAGCCAGTGTATAGGCCATTTCTTGCACGATATTAGCGCCTGAGTTGGTGAAAATATGGCCGTTTACGCCAATTACACGCATTTGAGGCAAAGCAGATGCAGCTTTTATCAGTTCAGCAGCCTTCTCAAAATCAGCTTTCTCGTTTTCGTACCAGATTCCCCTGCGGGCAAATCGCGCCAGCGGGTCATAATTGATGGAAGCACGTATGGCATCCAGCGGGCGGTTGTATTTTTTTACCAGACTTTCGATCATGCCAGTCAACTGCAGATGCTGATGCGTGCTGAAAAAGTTGATCTCAACGATATCAGTACGAATATTTTTGAGCAGCAGCTCAATTTCATCGATGGTGTATGCTTTTTCACATCCCAGTTCAAAGCCAAGCGAATCAACACCTTTCATCAAAATGTCGAGGGCTTTTTCGTTAGTGGCTTTGATATCGTCCACCTTCAAATCCTGACGCACCAGCCAGTCGTTGCCGTTGGCCTGATTTCCTCTCACGAAAGGAAAGGTAGCCGGTAGTGCCTTCATCCAGGCGATCTGTTCGAGGTCTTCGCTGCGATAATAAGGCTTTACATCGATGCCTTCGGTAGTTTTCCAGATTAGTTTTTTAGCGTAGTCGGCTCCTTTAAG
Organism: Bacteroidota bacterium; assembly: GCA_018830105.1. Taxonomy (GTDB): domain Bacteria; phylum Bacteroidota; class Bacteroidia; order Bacteroidales; family F082; genus UBA5536. The sequence continues at coordinate 147,305 of JAHJTC010000022.1, read as the reverse complement.
GTCTTTCAAAAGTTGTTCTTCCCACTGTTGTGTAGAAACCGGCTGAAAATCAGCAAACAGCTTTTTTTCCTGCTTCTCCATAGCTTTTTGTGTTTGATTATTATCGGATTAATGAGCTGTACGAAATAGGGCACTTGGGCCTTTGTTGCGCATTTACAGGTGTTTAATCCCGTTCACGGGACAAAATTACGACAAAAAACCTGAAAGCACAGGGCAGGGTATAAATTATTGTGAAAAAATTAACAGGAATAGCAACGAATTCCGAAAAACTTCCGAACATGCTTTCCGTTAAATTGTTCTACATTTGCCATCAGGCCGTTTGTTAATCTACAGAAGCGCAAAAAGCATGTCGAATTTGGATCAGATCAAAAAACCGATCAGCAGGGAACTGGATCATTTTGAGCAGTTTTTTAAGGAAAGTATGCGTTCGCGTATTGGCCTGCTCGATAAAATTACCCGATACATCGTCAAGACAAAAGGCAAGCAGATGCGCCCGATGTTTGTGCTGCTTTCGGCCACAATCAACGGAGGCATCAATGATTCAAGTTATCGCGCTGCCACGCTCATCGAATTACTGCATACGGCCACGCTGGTGCATGACGATGTGGTGGACGACTCCAACGAACGCCGGGGATTTTTCTCGATCAATGCGTTGTGGAAAAACAAAATTTCGGTGCTGGTTGGCGATTTTCTGCTTTCACGTGGCTTGCTGCTGGCACTGGATCATGGCGATTTCGAATTGCTCAAAATCGTTTCAGAGGCTGTGAAGGCCATGAGCGAAGGTGAGCTTTTGCAAATTGAGAAAGCCAGAAGGATGGATATTGAAGAGCCGGTTTATTTTGAGATCATCACCAAAAAAACGGCTTCGCTTATCGCTTCATGCTGTGCTGTGGGCGCAGCCTCGGCCGGTGCCGACAAAGCCGCCATCGACAGGATGCGGCAATTTGGAATTAATGTTGGGATTGCTTTTCAGATCAAAGACGATATTTTCGACTACCAGCTCAACAGTCAAACCGGCAAGCCCAGCGGTATCGATATCAAGGAACGAAAAATGACCCTGCCGCTGATTTATTTGTTGAATCAGTCGGGTCTTATCGAGAAACGTCGTATCATTCATACCGTAAAACGTCATGGCAATAATCCCGAAAAGGTGGCCAGCCTGATACAAAAAGTGCAGGAAGCAGGAGGCATTGCCTATGCCGAACAACAGATGCAGCATTATGTGAATCTGGCACTGGAGCAGCTTGAAGGATTGCCCGACAGCGAGGCCCTTGATGCCTTGAAACAAATGGTTGAATTTACGGTTTCCAGAAAGAAATAGCGTATTAGCTTCAACCAATTTTCTCTAAAGCTGATTTACAAGGGAAAATCAAAAATTATTATCCTCTTTTTAAAACTCCAGGTTGTAAGGTGTTCTGGGGAAAGGAATTACATCGCGGATGTTGCCCATACCCGTTACGAACAGCATCAGGCGCTCAAAGCCAAGCCCGAAACCGGCATGCGGAACAGTGCCAAACTTGCGTGTTTCGAGGAACCACCACATCGATTCCATGGGGATGTGCATATCGTTCATGCGTTGCAGCAGTTTGTCGTAAACCTCTTCGCGCTGCGAGCCGCCAATGATCTCGCCAATTCCCGGGAAAAGTACATCCATTGCCCGAACTGTTTTGCCGTCGTCGTTTTGCTTCATATAAAAAGCCTTTATTTCGTTGGGATAATCAGTGAGGATGACAGGCTTTTTAAAGTGTTTTTCGACCAGATAACGTTCGTGTTCCGATTGCAAATCGGCGCCCCATTGCTCAATCGGATACTGGAACTTTCCTTTTTTGTTATGATTTGAGTTTTTGAGGATGTCGATGGCTTCGGTATAGCTGATGCGTTCAAAAGGCTGTTCGAGCACAAAGTTTAATTTGCTAATCAGCTCCATAGCACGTTCATCGGCTTTTTTGTTTTTTTCTTCATCCTGCTGTCGTTTGCTTAGGAAAGCCAAATCATCGGGGCAATTGTCGAGTGCATATTGGATGAGGTATTTCAGCATATCCTCGGCCAGATCCATATTGTCGTGGATATCGTTGAAAGCCACTTCGGGCTCTATCATCCAAAACTCAGCCAGGTGGCGCGAAGTATTGGAATTTTCTGCCCTGAAGGTAGGACCAAACGTATAAACCTTCGACATGGCCAATGCAGCCAGCTCGGCTTCCAGCTGTCCCGAAACAGTGAGGTTGGCCGCTTTCCCGAAAAAGTCTTCGGAATGATCTATGCTACCATCTTCATTTTTGGGGAGTTTTGTCAGATTGAGTGTTGTAACCTGAAACATCTCGCCTGCTCCTTCGGCATCCGAACCGGTGATGATAGGAGAATGGATATTGAAGAAACCCCTGTCGTTGAAAAACTTATGGACGCCAAAAATCATAGCGTGGCGCAGCCGTGTAATGGCGCTGAAGGTATTGGTGCGAAAACGCAAATGTGCTTTTTCGCGCAGAAACTCCAGAGAGTGTTTTTTGGGTTGCAGCGGATAATGATCGGGATTGGCCTCGCCGAGCAGTTCTATCTCACGCACGGCCATCTCAACTTGTTGTCCGCCACCTGCCGAAGGCACCAGTTTGCCTGTAGCCGAAACGGAAGCGCCGGTATGCATCAGAGCAAGCTTTTCTTCCGAAATCTGCTCCAAATCAACTACCAGCTGCAGGTTATGGATGGTTGAACCATCATTGAGGGCGATAAAAGCAACGTTTTTGCTGCCCCGCTTGGTGCGCACCCAACCTTTTACATTAATTTCATTTTCAAGATCCTGCATCTGCAGAACCGCTTTGATCTCTGTTCGTTTCACGGTATTTGTTTTCATGGGGTAATTCAGACTGCAAAAAAACGAAAATTAATGCAAACTGTCTCTTCCTTTAACGTATTGAACTGGATTATTTTGAAATCAGGCCTTGTCCTACTCAACAAAAGCCTGTAAGAACTGTTTAATTGTAACTTTGCACATTAATATTTAGGACAAGTAAAAAATGAGTCCCGATCCCAGCATAAAAGAGATAATTAATTGGTTGCCCTCATCAGATGAGCCACTAGTGATTGCCGGTCCATGCAGTGCCGAATCGCGCGAGCAGCTTTTGCTAACAGCCCGGCAGCTGGCCAAATTGCCGCAGGTAAAAGCCTTCAGGGCAGGAATTTGGAAACCCCGCACAAGGCCTGATGGCTTCGAAGGTGTTGGTGCTGAAGGCTTGAAATGGATGCAGGAAGTAAAATCGGAGACAGGCTTGTTGCTTACCACAGAGGTCGCCAATCCACGTCATATTGAGCTGGCTTTAAAACATGGTATCGATATCTTATGGATTGGTGCGCGAACGGTAGTGAATCCGTTTTCGGTTCAGGAACTGGCCGAAGCCGTTAAAGGCGTGTCAATTCCTGTGCTGGTAAAAAACCCCATCACGCCTGATATCAAGCTGTGGATGGGTGCTTTAGAGCGTTTTCATAAGTCCGGAATCATGCAGTTGGGCGCCATCCATCGTGGCTTTCATTATTTCAAACAATCGCCTTACCGCAATGCCCCCATGTGGGAAATACCTATTGAGTTGCGGCGCTTATTGCCCTCTTTGCCGGTGATTACGGATATCAGCCATATTTGTGGCCGGCGCGATCTGTTGCAAAGCATCGCCCAAAAAGCCCTTGACCTGGAAACCAATGGCCTGATGATCGAAAGTCATTTTGATCCCGATCAGGCGCTAACTGATGCAGCTCAGCAAATTGCGCCCAAAGAGCTGGAGAAACTGCTTGCCCAGCTGATTGTTCGCGAACGCACCGGAAGCATCGACTTTCAGCATAAGCTGGAAGAACTGCGAACAGAAATTGACAAACTCGATGGCGAGCTGATACAGCTGCTTGCCCGCAGAATGGAAGTGGTGAGCGAGATCGGGGCTTATAAAAAAGAAAATAATATCACCATCCTCCAGCTCAAACGCTGGAAACATATTATCGAAGACCGGCTGGCCATTGGAACAAATATGGGTCTCGATAAGCAATTTTTGCTGCTGCTGCTCGAACTGGTGCACGAAGCCAGCATTCAGCAACAAACCAAAATATTTAATCAGCAAGATTGATTCCGATTATTAAGACCAGCAGAAAAAGTCAGCGCAACTGCCTTTACTTAACAGAAATACGTTATTGAATCTGCTCAAATTGCTGTAGAAAGCGAATGTCATTCTCGAAAAACAAGCGTAAATCGTTGATTTGGTATTTCATCATGGTAATCCGTTCGATGCCCATTCCAAAAGCAAATCCAGTATATTCATTACTATCTATTCCGCAGGCTTCCAGTACATTAGGATCCACCATGCCACAACCCAGAATTTCGACCCAACCGCTGTACTTACAAATATTACAGCCTTTGCCTCCGCAGATGTTGCACGAAACATCCATTTCGGCAGAAGTCTCAGTAAAAGGAAAGTAGGACGGTCTGAAACGAATGCGGGTTTTTTTTCCAAAAAACTCCTGGGCAAAATAGTAAAGTGTCTGTTTCAGATCGGCGAACGAAACCTCCTTGTCGATATAAAGTCCTTCGATCTGATGAAAAATACAATGTGCGCGTGCAGAAATGGCCTCGTTGCGAAACACGCGCCCGGGAGCAATAATCCGTACGGGCAGTTTTCCCTGTTCCATCACCCGCACCTGCACACTGCTGGTATGGGTACGCAAGGCAATATCTGGATTTTTATGAATAAAAAAGGTATCCTGCATATCTCTGGCAGGATGCTCGGGCGGAAAATTGAGGGCAGAAAAATTATGAAAATCATCCTCTATTTCAGGCCCTTCACTAATGACAAAACCCAGTCGCTCAAAAATACTGTTGATCTCTTTTCTGACAATAGAAAGGGGATGACGACCACCTTTAAAATGACCCGAAGGCAAGGTAACATCAAGCGTGGAGGCCGCTGTTGTTGTTTGCTGCTCCAATGCTTCCTGATTTGTTTTAAGGTAATCCTGTGCCTTGTTTTTAAGCTCATTGAGCAACAAACCCATTTCTTTGCGGTCTTCAGGAGCTACCGACTTAAAATCAGCAAAAAGTGCTGGAATAAGCCCTTTTTTACTCAGGAATTTCAACCTGAAATTTTCCAGGGCCTCTTTATCAGTAAACTTAAACTGCTCAATTTGCTGTAGCAGTTGTTCAATTTTTTCTTTCATAGTTTTTATGACCTATTCTAATACTTCAATCTGCATTGTAATTTCTTCCAACGGGCGGTCAGCGCGGCCGGTTTGCACAGCGGCAATGGCATCAATCACCTCAAAGCCTGAAACAACCTCACCAAAAACCGTATAGGCACCGTCCAAATGTGGCGTTCCTCCCTGGGTTGCATACAGCTGCTTCTGCTCGTCGGTATATGTTAATCCGTTGCGTGAACTCATCATGTTTAGTGTATTTGCGTCGTATTTTTGCCCTTGCACGATATAAAACTGCGAGCCGCTCGATTTGCGCTCGGGGTTCACATTGTCGCCCATACGGGCAGCTGCCAGCGCGCCCTTTTTATGGATGTATTTTGGCAGTATCTCAGCATCAATCGTGTAACCGGGATCTTGTTTCCCATTGGCATTGCCACCGCCCTGAATCATAAAATTGTTGATCACCCGGTGAAAAGGAGAGCCCGCGTACCAGCCCTGTTTGATCAGCTTAATGAAATTATCCCGATGCCCGGGCGTATCATTGTATAACTTGGCTGTAATATCGCCTTTTGAGGTCTTGATAAGGACAAGAGTTTCGGTTTTCTGTTGCGCCTGCAGGCCTATTACAGAAAATAAAATCAGGATAAGAAAGAGGTTTTTCATTGTCATAATGATTAGGTGATACAATTAACCAGATTAAATGTGGCAGCAAAAATACAAAAAGCATACGACTGATAGACTGCGCTGCCATTAAAGCCACTTTTCAGGCTTTGGAATTTTGCGCTTCAGAAAAACATTTTCGGCAAAGAGGCTCATAACTTTCAGTCTCGCCCAGCATTACCAGTTTGTCGCCGGCAATGGTGCGGTGCGAATATTGCGCCAGATTACCGCATCGCATACAAATAGCGTGAACTTTGGTTACATACTCTGCCCGTGCCATAAGCGCGGGAATGGGACCGAAAGGCTTGCCCTGAAAATCCATATCAAGCCCGGCCACCACAACACGTATCCCGTTATTAGCCAACTGATTACATACAGATGCCAATTCATTATCAAAAAACTGCGCTTCATCAATGCCCACCACTTCCATATCGCTTGCATAGAACAAAATCTGATTGGCACTTTCAACCGGAATAGATTGAATGGTATTGCTGTCGTGCGATACAACATCTTCAATACTATAGCGTTTATCGATATGAGGTTTAAAAATTTCAACACGTTGATTAGCAATTCTTGCACGCTTAAGACGCCGGATTAATTCTTCCGTTTTGCCCGAAAACATGGAGCCACAAATGACTTCTATCCATCCCGTGCGTGATTTGCTGTTGGTATCTTTTTCGAGAAACATGCCGGCTACTGTTGGGGTTCTTTGTAATTTTATGCCTTTAAACCTGCAAAAATACCAATAAATTAATACGCTTAAAGCAATGAGTTTGCATAACGATCAGGAAAACCAAATAAAAATAATCAAACAGTTGCTGCAGCAGCTTGTGCAGCAAACCACTTTTCTGGAACAGCAGAAGCTGCCATTACGCAGGCTCGACCTTGATGTGATGATGAAGCGCACACATGAGCTGTACGAAAAACTATGTGCCATCAGCATAGATGTCGAAGAAAAGCCAATGTCGGAAGCTACTCCGGAAGCAGTAACAGAAGCAGCTGCCACAGCATATCAAGCTTTTGCTGACGATGAAAACGAAACCGTTAGTTCGGCTGTTGAGCCGGAAGTTTCTCATCACAGGGAAGATGAATCTGCGCCTGAACAGCCGGCTGCCAATACGTTTGAAGAAGACGTTCCGGTCGCTCCTCCTTTGCAGGATAAGCCTGCTGAACAGCCATCGAACGCCCGGCAAGCACCTTTAAGCAATGAACCGCAATACCGTCCGGAGCCTGAGAAAAAACCTGAAGCGCCAAAAAGTGAAAATATCAAAGCGACAACACTTGATTTATTTGGCTCCGAAATTATACCAAGTCTGGCCGATCAGCTAACTGCCAATGAGGACAAAAGCGTGGCAGCAATGATGGAGCGCCAACCTATTACAGACATCAGAACAGCCATCGGAATTAATGATAAATTTTTGTTTATCAATGAGTTATTTTCCGGAAGCCTCGAAGCTTATAATAAAATGCTCGACGAACTTAACGATTTCAAGAGCTTTAATGGTGCCAGTACTTTTTTGATTGAGCTCAAAGTGCAACACCAATGGGAAGGCAGCGCAGCAGCCTGGAAAAAGCTGGTAGGTTTAATTGAGCGCAAGTTTAACGTGAAACCCGAAGATCATGCGCTGTAAACTTTTTTTCGCCCTTATCGGCCTGCTTCTGATGGCGCTGCCGGTTCAAAGTCAGGATAAAGCCTATGTGCAAAAGGTTGTCAAGAAACTGGCAGCTCCCGGCATGCACGGCCGCGGCTATGTAAAAAACGGTGATGCGCGTGCCGCTAATTTCCTCGCGAAAGAGATGAAAAAGGCAGGACTTCACTTTTTTGGAGAAGACTATTTCCAGCCTTATCATTTTTCTGTGAACAGCTTTCCCGGGAAAATGGAATTTTCCGTTGATGGTAATAAGCTAAAAGCAGGCAGTGATTTTGTGGTTCATCCGGGTACAAAAACAACGCACCAAAGCTTTGAACTCGTTTGGCTTCCCGACACCATTACACAGCTGAATTCAGTTTATCAGTTGATAGATACCACAGCCCTTGAAGGCAAAATGCTGGTGGTTCCCGAAGGTTTGAAAACTGCTTATCGCCATGGAATTCCGGGTGTTCCAGCTTTAATGCAAACAGTTGAAAAGGCCATGTGGTGGCATGTTTCCGGTTCAGAAAAACCGGATAATAAGCTCATGCTGAAAGTAAAAAAAAGCAGTCTGGCTGCCCATGCAAAAAGCTGCGAAATCACTGTTGAAGCCCATTTTATCGAAAAACATACGACCAACAATGTAATTGGTTTTGTTCCGGGAAGTGCTGTGCCGGATAGTTTCTTTGTGTTCGTTGCCCATTACGATCACCTGGGCAAAATGGGTAAAAACACGACTTATCCGGGCGCCAGCGACAATGCCAGCGGAACTGCTACTGTGCTCGATCTGGCACGGTATTATAGCGCCAATCCCGAAAAAGCCTATTACAGCATGGTATTTATTTTGGTTTCAGGGGAAGAGGCAGGTTTAAAAGGATCGTATTATTTTGCCGAAAACCCACTTTTTTTGCTTGAAAATATTCGTTTTGTTATCAACTTTGATATGGTTGGAACAGGCAGTGAAGGCCTCTCGGTAGTAAACGGAAAAATGTTTCCCGAGCTGTCAGAAATATTGATATCAATCAATAATGAAAACCAATATTTCGGTGATGTACGTTTGGGCGGAGAGTCATGCAATAGCGATCATTGTCCCTTTTATAAACAAGGGGTGCCTGCTTTTTTTCTTTTTACACGCGGCTCCGAAAACAGAGAATATCATACCCTGACAGATACTTATGAGAAGCTTCCGTTTACAAAATATGAATCGCTTTTTAGTACGATAACAGATTTTGTTGAAGCCAGCGAATCAGCAATTTTTAACCGCTAAGATGGAAACATTTTTAATCCTATTTACGATAGCTGTAGTGGTCATTTTCACCATTTTGTCATTTTATACCTCTGTAAATAGTGGTGCTGACAAATTTGAAAAATGGCTCAAAAGAAAAAGTAAAAACAACTTTTAATTACGATTATGTCCAAACTTGTTCTGGTTCCCACGCCCATTGGCAATCTCGAGGATATCACGCTTCGGGCCTTGCGCATCTTGAAAGAGGAGGTAGATTTGATAGTAGCAGAAGACACCAGAAAAACAGGCATTTTGCTCAAGCATTACGACATCAGCAAACCCATGAGTGCATTTCATCAGCATAATGAGCATAAGCAGGTTGATCGCTTGATCGACCGCTTGCTGGCAAGTGAACGCATGGCTTTGGTAACGGATGCCGGAACGCCGGCCATCTCCGATCCGGGCTTTTTGCTGGTTAGGGCATGTATTCAGCATGATATTGAAGTGGAATGTTTGCCGGGAGCAACAGCTTTTGTGCCGGCTTTGGTAAACTCCGGATTACCGGCAGACCGCTTTGTTTTTGAGGGTTTTTTGCCACACAAAAAAGGCCGTCAAAGCCGGATTAAGGCCATCGCTGAACAAGCTTATACCAGCATTCTTTACGAATCTCCGCATCGTTTGCTAAAAACACTTCAACAACTTGCCGAAGAGGCAGGTTCCGATCGAAAAGCAGCAGTTGCCCGTGAACTCACAAAAATTTACGAAGAAACCATTCGGGGTACCTTATCCGAACTTATCCTGCATTTCGAACAGCAGGGTGTTAAAGGCGAAATAGTGATTGTGCTCGAAGGAAAATCCGATAAATAATTTCCTGTTTTTGGCTACGTAAAACTGTTCGCCCGCGAACAAAAGCTGTTGATTAGCGTACACTTAGCCTCAATTTATCAGTCAACTTTTTTAATATTACTAGCTGGCATACAATAACTTAAAATTATTGGCATGTTTCATGCTTTTCACTATGCAACAATGTAATCCTTAATGAGAGCTCCCGCTCTCCGTCGTTCTTTTTCTCATACTACATGTAATTTTGTGTTGGTTGAACTCAGATAAAGTCCTGTGCATTTTGTACAGGGCTTTTATCTTTTTATAAAGGATCGTAACTTCGCCACAAAAGCAAAAAAGCGCTTGTTTAATTATGGCCTATACTTATCCATATCCCCGCCCTGCCGTTACGGTAGATATCCTGGTTTTTGACATCAGCATCAAGCCCCAAAAACTATTGCTGATACAACGCAAAAACCCGCCTTTTGAAAACTGCTGGGCATTACCCGGAGGTTTTATTGAGATGAATGAAACGCTAATAGAATCAGCATTGCGAGAGCTTAAAGAAGAAACAGGATTGGTGTTGAATCAGCTCGAACAGCTTCACACCTTTGGCGACCCCGGACGCGATCCGCGACATCGCACAATTTCTGTTGCTTTTGTTGGGCTGATCTCCGCTCCCGAACCCATATTTGCAGGCGATGATGCTGCAAATGCCAGTTGGTTTTCAATCGAAAACCTTCCGGAACTGGCTTTTGATCACGACAAAATTATTCAGCAAGGAATTGATCAATACCTTTAACATTTGAAGCTTATGTGTGGAAGATTTCAATTGTCAGTAACAGGAAAACAAATCAGCGAGCGCTTCAATACCGAAGTTTTTGACGAACTTTATAAACCATCCTACAATTGTGCACCAGGGCAATTTCTGCCTGTGATAGCAAATAGTGAACCCAAAAAGCTTCAATCCTTTTTCTGGGGTTTTATTCCCCCATGGATCAAATCAGGACAGCCGTTTAAACCCCTTATAAACAGCAGAGCAGAAACGATTGCCGAGAAACCGGCTTTCAAAAATGCTTTCCGCACGCAACGCTGTATTATTCCTGCCAATGGATTTTACGAGTGGGCCACGACGGCCGGCAAACAAGCATACCGTATTTTTTTGAAGTCAGAAGATTTGTTTGCCATGGCAGGTATTTGGACAAGTTTTACGCAATCTGACAGCACAATACGCCAGCATTTCAGTATTGTTACCACAGAAGCAAACGCATTGATGAAACCCATACATTCGCGCATGCCGGTGATATTAAGGCCTGATGAAGAGCAAATGTGGCTTTTTGAAAATGATACTGAAAAGTTAAAAAAACTACTCCATCCCTTCCCCGCTGACCAGCTTCAGAAGCTGGCAATTTCCAAACGTATCAATGCCGTAAAAAACGATGATGCCAGTTTGATTTTGCCCGATGTGCCGCAAAAAGATTTGTTCAGCGAGCTGTAAGTTGTTAAACAACCAACAAGTTACAACCTCTGATCTGTGCCTGATCAAAGCGGCCAAGCACCTCGAAACTGCCATCGGCCTGTGTGCGCCCAATATCCTGAACAGCAATAAAGGCGCAGCTGTGTACATTGGCCAAATCGATGATATTGATACCACCGCTGTCGCCCGGCTTTGCCAAAGTTAGCGGATCATTCATTTCGCGGATGGAAATTTGCATCCAGGGAGGACAACTGAATAAACCGTCTCCATGTGAATAAGCCTGCGAAAGCAGCTCGGTCATGCCATATTCAGAATGAATTTTATCAACACCAAATGCTTTGATAAGCTGATTATGAACTTCCTGCCGAATCATTTCTTTGCGCCGGCCTTTCATGCCTCCCGTTTCCATAACAATCATTTCAGGGAAATCGACAGGATATTTTTCGGCCAGATCGAGCAAGGCATAGGTTACGCCCAACAAAAGGGTTTTCTGTCCGCGTTTTCTAAGATTGGAAAGGGTTTGGTGCAATGATTCCAGGTCGTGCAGATAAAACCCGCTGTGGCTATGCCCCGAAGCTTTAATCAGCCTGTCAGCCATATAAACAAGCGACGAACCCTGACGCTCCAAATAAGCGGGTAAAAGGGCCAGCACACAATATTCTCGAATATCGCCATAAAAATACTGAAATCCCTTTTCAAAACTTTGTTCGTAAATGGCGGGATCGGGCACTTCATGCAGGCTGGTTGAAGTACCGCTAGTGCCCGAGCTGCTAAAAACAAGCCCGGCCTTTTCCACACTTGAACAAACCCGCTGAGTTCGGAAAAAGTCAACCGGAAGAAAAGGAATTTGATGCGTCATTTTTACCGAAGCAGGTTCAATAGCAAGTTGCATACAAAATTCGCAGTAAACACGCAGTTTCTGGTATTGATACTGAAACAATGCCAAGGCTAACCGATCAAAATCACTTGATTGCTGTATCTGAAAAATTTCTTTTTTGAAAGCCTCTATATTCATTTGCCCTTAAAAACAGGATATTTGTACTTTTACCACTTCTAAGCCTTTAATAACTTATGGCAAAATTAGTTTTTATACACATATTAATTGTTTTTTTGTTGCTAACGGGCTGTCGCAAGCTGGAGGAATATCCACTGGTACCCGAAATTACTTACGAAGGCTTTGTTTTTCTGCAAAATGAGGAGACCGGCGAGATCGAAAAAGGATTACTGCGCATAGGCTATCGTGATGGAGATGGCGATATTGGTTTGGATCAGGCAGATACAACCTATCCGTTTCATCCCGAAGGCGACTTTTATTACAATTTAATTATCCGCTATTTTGAACAGCAGCACGGCACTTTTGTTGAAGTGCCCCTATTGAGCTGGAATAGCTTAACGCAGGAGTATGATACAGCAACTTTTAGTGCACGTATTCCGCCGCTTATTCCAAAAGACCAAACAAAAGCCATTAAAGGTGTGATTGAGGATGAGTTGTTTATAAATAATCCGCTGTCCGATTTTGACACCATCATGTTCAAAGTACAACTTATTGACAGGGCCCTGCAAAAAAGCAATGAAATAAGCAGCTCTCCGATTATTCGGCCAATTAATTAGTGTTTGTCTATAATGTCCGATTGACTCATTTAATAATAAATTTAAGCGGTATTCATAAGTTCATTGTCACTCGGTTCTTGTTATCCCTGTCTTTCACAAAATTCATCTTAACTGTTGCACAACTGAAAAATGCCGGAAGTCCTCCTGAAATAAACTTTCAATACAGCAAAATACTTCCCTGCTTTTTGGATGGCAACGACCAAAAGTAAAATCACTTAACATTAAATTAAAGCAATGCTAATTCAAAGTTAATTTTAAATTAACATGCTCTTGCCCAATGTGAAGCTATCTTTGCCCTGTGATAAAAAACACAATTCTTATGAAAAATTTCATCTCCCGTTCACTCTTAGTAGTCTTAATGAGCATAACTGTATCTGCTTTTGCTACCAATGATGGAACAAAAAATGCAGAGGCACCGATTGCCACCACCAATATGACCGGAATCGTTTTAGATGCCGCAACCGGTGAAGCACTCGTAGGCGCTGTAATCGAGCTCGAAAATACAGGCACCAAAGCCTACACTGACCTTGAAGGTCGTTTTAGCATCGAAAACCTTACTCAAGGCGACTACAATGTTAAAGTAAACTATATCTCATACAAAGAAGCTTTGCTTTCTAAACTTACTATCAATCAGCTTGCCAGCAGTGTTGAAATTAAGCTGAATCCCGAAGGCAAGTAAGCGCTTCCCTGTTGTAAAAAGACTTTTAAAAGACAGACTGATTCGCGGTTTGTCTTTTTTTTTAACATAAAATTTCATATTAATTTTAAATAAAACAGACAATCTGCTCATTCACGGATTGTTTAATTGCTTAACTTTGATCACTTATTAACAATACAACAACCGGGCTTCAAATCGCCATGGTCTAACCGCAGGAGGTTTTACAATGAACAAATCTATTTTCCTGAATCTGATATTCGTGTTCCTTTTTTCTGTCACCGGATTTTCACAAAATCTTGAAAAAAAACAGGACATTTACTACAAAGACGGCAAAGTTTTTACAGGAACCCACAGCACCTATTTTGCTAGCGGTCAGCAAGAATCTGAGCGCAATTTTGTGATGGGTGCCGAAGAGGGTATTTCGGTTTATTATTTCGAAGATGGCAGCATCAAAGAAAAAAGAGCATGGCGCGATGGTAAAAAACATGGCACCTGGATCACCATGAATAAAGCAGGAATCAAAACCGGTGAAGCAAACTATCAGAATGATCAAAAGCATGGCAAGTGGTTTATTTGGGACGAAAAAGGAACCCTGCGTTATGAAATGACTTATAACAATGGTCAAAAAGATGGCACTTGGTTTATGTGGGACGAAAATGGCAAATTGATGGATGAAAAAATCTTCTAATTGCCTGCCCCGCTATCACTTGCAAGCTAATCAACACTTCTTTGTGCAGAAACGAACTTCCTGAAACCATTTTCAATTCGGTGATTTATCAGGATTATTTGTTTTGTAATTATTTGAACGATTTTTTTTCCAAGGCTTATCTTCCGGGCAATGCCATACTACTTGATTGGAATGCTTATTTTTGCAGGGGAAAGCTAAACAGATGATCAACAAAAATTTGTCGGGAAGAAAGCGTGTTATCATACTCGTATTTAGTATTGTAGCTATCGTTTTTGTGGTGAAACTATTTTTTCTGCAAGTCGTTGATCAATCCTACAAACTCTCCTCCCAAAACAATGTATTACGCTATATTACTCAATATCCTGCCCGCGGAAAAATTTATGACCGCAACGGAATACTCATGGTCTATAACGAAGCAGCTTTTGACCTATTGGTTGTTCCGCAACAGGTTAAAAAAATGGACACTTCCGCTTTTTGCCGCTTATTAGACATTGATCAGGAAATATTTAGTGAGCGCTTGCATAAAGCCAAAAGCTATTCGCGCTACCGACCCTCGGTTTTTTTAGAGCAAATCACAAAAGAAGACTACGGTTATATAGCCGAAAAACTGTATCAGTTTCCGGGCTTTTATTTTCAGGCCAGAACACTTCGACATTACCCGCAACCCATTGCAGCGCACGTACTGGGCGATGTTGGGGAGGTTAATCGTGCCAATATCGACAAGGATTCATATTATAAAACCGGCGATTATATCGGCAAATCCGGAATTGAGCGTTTCTATGAAAAAGATATGCGGGGGCACAAGGGTTTGAAAATTGTTATGGTTGATGTTTATAACCGCGAAAAAGGAAGTTTTCAGGATGGCCGCTATGATACCATGCCTGTTTCAGGAAGCGACTTAATCATGGGTTTGGATGCTGAACTTCAGGCCTATGGAGAAGCCCTGATGCAAGGCAAAACAGGCAGTGTTGTAGCTATTGAGCCCGCCACGGGTGAAATACTTTCGCTGATAACAAGCCCTTCTTTTGATCCTAATTTATTGGTAGGACGAATTCGTGGAGAGAATTACAACAAACTTCAGCACGACAGCCTCAAACCTTTGATCAACAGGGCTATAAGTGGAAGTTATCCGCCCGGATCTACTTTCAAAATGGTGAATGCCCTGGTAGCATTACAATCCGGAGCTATTACCGAAAACACCCGATTTTCCTGTCAGGGAAAGCTTAGCCGTCCCATTAGGTGTACACATGATCACAATAGTCCGCTGGCCCTGTTGGAAGCCATGGAAAACTCCTGCAATCCGTACTTCTGGAATACTTTTCGTAGTACACTCAACAATCCAAAATTTCCAAATCACAAAGACGCTTACGATTTTTGGTTTAAGCTTTTGGGCAATATGGGGCTGGGCCACCCATTCAATACCGATATTCCTTTCGAGTTGAGCGGCAATATTCCCTCACGTGACTATTATGATAAGCTATACCGAGGCAGCTGGAATGCGCTTACCGTTAGGTCATTAAGCATTGGTCAGGGCGAGATTTTACTCACTCCGCTTCAACTGGCAAACCTGGCAGCGATTTTTAGTAATCAGGGTTTCTATTATCCTCCACACCTGATCAGGGCCATTAAAAACGACACTTCTTATCACTCTCCTTTCACCGAAAAAATTGAGACAGGAATTGATGCAAAGCACTTCGAAATCGTAAAGCAGTCGATGCTGGATGTGTTTGAAGGTGATCATGGTACAGCACGTTATTATAAAATCGACAGCATCAGAGCGGCAGGAAAAACAGGGACAGTTCAAAATCCGCATGGCGAGGATCACTCCATGTTTATTGCTTTTGCACCTTACGACGAACCACAAATTGCTATTGCTGTGGTTGTTGAAAATGCCGGATATGGATCAACATGGGCAGCACCAATCGCCAGTTTGATGATGGAAAAATACCTGAAAGGCTGCAGCACACGCAAGGCTTTGGAAAAAAGAATGATGGAAGCAAATTTTCACCAAAAAACCAAAAAGCCATGATAGGAGCACCAAATCGCATCGCGAAAATTGACTGGATTAGCCTGGTGCTTTATCTCAGCCTCATGCTGATAGGTTGGGTAATGATTTATTCGGCGGTGTATGACGAAGACCACAGCAATATTTTCGACCTCTCACAACGCTATGGCAAACAACTGCTCTGGATCGTACTGGCTTTGCTTTTAGGTTTTATTGTACTGCTGATTGATGCCAAATTCTTCAACGCCCTTGCTATTCCCATTTATATTTTAGTGATGCTGATGCTTGTAGGAGTTTTGCTTTTTGGCAGCACCATTGCCGGATCAAAATCCTGGTTTCAGATTGGAGGCTTTGCCATACAGCCGGCTGAGTTTGCTAAGTTTGCCACGGCCCTGGCACTCGCCAATTATCTTGGCAAGCTAAATCGTGATATGCAGAAATGGCAAACTCAGGCTATCGCATTTTTAATCATCAGCTTACCTGCCTTATTGATTTTAGCACAATATGATACAGGTTCAGCCATTGTTTTCGGGGTTTTTATTCTGGTACTTTACCGTGAAGGCATGTCGGGTGCTATTCTGGTAATCGGAATGATTGCTGCTGCGCTCTTTCTGATTACTTTATACACAGATAAATACTATGTTATCATTGGTTTGGTGGTATTATTCGGCTTGTTACTGTTCTTTATAAAACGGAATAAATCCACTATTTTAAAACTTGTTAGCTTATTGCTGATTGTTTCTGCCTTTATTTTCAGTGTTGATTATGTTTTTGAAAACGTGCTTGAAGCACACCAAAAAACGCGTATCAATGTGCTATTGGGATTGGAAACCGATTTGATGGGTGCCGGCTACAATGTAAATCAATCCAAAATTGCCATAGGTTCTGGTGGCTTAACCGGGAAAGGCTTTTTGCAGGGCACCCAAACCAAGTACAACTTCGTGCCGGAACAAAGCACTGATTTTATTTTCTGCACAGTAGGTGAAGAATACGGTTTTGTTGGTTCAACGGCAGTGATAGTGCTTTACCTGATGTTGTTTATCCGTATGATTTTACTGGCTGAGCGCCAACGATCCTCATTTAGCCGGATTTATGGCTATGGTATTACTGCGGTTATGTTTTTTCATTTCGCAATAAATATTGGCATGACGATTGGCCTGGTTCCAGTTATAGGCATTCCCTTGCCGTTTTTAAGCTATGGCGGATCGAGCCTGTGGGCATTTTCCCTGATGTTTTTTGTGTTTTTGAAGCAAGATGCGAATAGGCTGAACATCCTCTAGAACCTTCTGTTGATGGCACAAAAACAATAAACAGCTACCTTGTAGCTACCACAACAGGTTTTTTATAAGCCTTCACATTGCCTTCAAGATCAAATACTTCCACATAAACAATATAAATCCCGACGGCTGTTTTATTGCCCGAATCGTCAACACCATCCCAATTGTAAACGCCTTCACGGGCAACCAGCTGACTCTTGACCAAATGCCTGATTTGCTGTCCGGCAGCATTAAAAAGGTAGATATTCAGGGTGTAGCCTGCTTCTTCAAAGTTGTAAGCAATTGAAGTAACATCATCTATTCCGTCGCCATCGGGCGAAAACAGCTCGGGTTCAATAGTAATCGCACCATCCGTTTCGGGAAAAGCTTTGAACATGGAATTTTGAAGTCCGGGCGTGCCAAAACCCACTGATTCGGCTGCCGAATGCCAGTTGGTGCGGTCGTTGGTAGGGCTGTCAAAAGAAATCCGCTCCAGCGCAACGCCTTTATTGGTGGTAAGCAAAGGATAGTGCATATCCTCATTGTAAGAAAAAATATCTACTATTTCGCCGCTTCTGGCTTTCAACAAAACGGCTCCCTCTCCATTGGAATAAGTCGGGAATGACGCTGTCTCAACAAAAACAGCTTCATCGGAAGTCTGGAATTGACCAAGTACAAGGTTTTTATTGGTGGTAAGTAAGGCATAGGATGCCGGTAAAAGCAAATAACTGTCGTCGGTAATACTCACCAGGGTGGTATCTGGCGGATTGGGAATTGTCTGGCGGATATTTCCCAGCCAAAGCTGATTCAAATCCAATACTTTATCAGAAAAATTATACAGCTCAACATAATCAACGCCATCGCCCAGCGGATTAAACAGTACTTCGTTAATCAGCACATCGCCTGCTGTACCATCATCAGGTAGGCCTAAAAGCACAAAACTGCCGGATTCAACAGAAAGCCCGGCACAATTTGTCAAATTCTCCGACAACAATAACTTATAAATATTTCCCTGCTCAAAAGGACGATCAAAAACCAGCTCTACAAAACTGCCATCAGCAGGATTGGTTGCTGCCAATACCGGATACTCCCCTGTGCTTTCGACTGTATAGAAATTTGTTTGGGCAAGACTTGCCAAATCCATCTGCTGATCAAACCAGAGTTGAATTATCGTTTCCGACAGTAGCTGAAACCGTTCTATTCTGGGTGCAAAAACATTAGGAGCATCCACAGCATTAAGTCCTCCGGGCGTGCCACCATCGGGACTCACACTTGCCGTCCAGTTATTCTGTCCTCCGCATGGATTATCGGGGTCAATTTGTTCTATTGTCCAACCACCATCAGCCTTGGCGGGATCGTTGTACCACTTGTCAGTGTAAGCCACTGACGAAATATTAGCACCCTGACGGCTAATCAATGTTAAGGATGTTCCGGAATTGGTAAGCTGCAAACTGCTAAACCCAAAAACCGCTCCATAAGTTCCCATTGCGGGGGCACCATCTTCATGGCAAAGGATAAGATATCCGTTGGGTAACAGCTGCACCTGTCCTATTTCTTTTGGCGTGCTTCCAATCTGCAATTGCCACCCTTCCAGGTCGATGGTAAAATCGGTCCGATTAAATAACTCCACGAATTCCCATTCGGGCAAACCCACATAGGGAGATGGATCAGCCATTATTTCGTTGATAACCACATCATTAATAGCGGCTTCATAATAGCTGAAATGTGTTGCTATATCCGGGCTCACATTTTCGGCAAGATCCTCCATATTGGTGATGTTGAGCGAATACAAATAGCCATTTTCAAATTGTTGTAAATAGTGCAGTTCGAGCTGGCTTCTATTGGCACCAAACTCAACAGATTCGGGCTGTCCGAGGCCATTATCCGCCACAAAATTTGCCGCTTGTAAGGCTGATTCTTCTGCCAGGGCTTCATCAAAATCAAGCACCACTGTAAAAGGATCAACGGCCTTGGCTGAAAGCAGTTGTGGTGCATCAGTATCCACAATTTCCGGTCCGGCATATACCTCATCGAAATAAGCTTTGGTGGAATTACTGACAGTATAATCAACATAAAAGCCAAAAAACCCGCCCGGTTGCAGCATATTATCGCTTCCGGATGCTTCAAGACTAAAGATACCGCTGCCATCAGGATCAACGAAGAGCTCCCAATCGCCATCAGCCGACCGAATAATACGCACCCACATGGCAAATGAAGATGCCAATAAACCCGAGGTGCCTCTTAATATACTTGTTGTTTCGGTTCCTTCTTTGCGAAATAATTCTATGGCATCTTCGCTACCAGCTTCGCCAAACCGCAAAAAATATCCATTGAGTGGTTCATTCAGGTTTTCATTATCTGCTGATAGATACACTTCGCCATAGTTTGATCCGGAAGGACTAAAGGCCAGGCGGATATAAAATCGCCACTCGATATTGGCCGCGCTCTCTGTATAAGGTGTGCTTAGCCAGGCTTCGCCGGCTTCGGTAGCATTAAGCTGCAGCTGAAAATCATCATTAACACGAAACAGGCTTGTTGTTCCACTCCATTCAGGATTGGCAGAGAAATCGCCATCGCTGAAATCGTCTGCTAATTGTGCGTTCAATAAAAAAGGAATGGCCAGAAGCAGAATGTTTAATAAATTACCTAAGCGAAGGGGAGTCAGTTTTTTGATCATAAACACAAATGATTAGGGATATAAAAATTGCTTTAGGTTGATATTCCTGTTCTGCAACTCAATATTTTATACTTTTGCAGCCAGCTTAAGTCGTGTAAAATTAAAATAATTAATTGATTTATCTGCATGAAAATTGCCTTGATAGGAGCTACAGGTCTTGTTGGTGAGAAAATGCTTAGGGTACTGGAAGAGCAAAGCATTCGTGCCACCACCCTGCTTGCTGTGGCATCGGATCGTTCGCTGGGCAAAAGCATACACTATTTTGATCAGGAATTAAGCATAATACAAGCATCAGAAGCCCTTGAAGCGAGGCCGGATATTGTGCTAATGAGTGCCGGGGGCAATGTTTCGAGGAAACTTGCTCCACTTTTTGTTTCACAAGGAAGTGTGGTAATCGACAACAGTTCGGCATGGCGCAACGACGCTGCCGTTCCGCTGGTAGTTCCCGAGGTGAATGCACACACGATCAGCCGGCATAAAGGTATTATTGCCAACCCCAATTGCTCCACAATACAACTGGTAACAGCTTTGGCGTGCCTGCATCGGGCCTTTGGCATCAAACGACTGGTGATTGCCACCTACCAATCGGTGAGCGGGAGCGGTATCAAAGGCCTTCAGCAACTTGAGAATGAGCAAAACGGGTTCAGCACCGCAACACCAGCCTATCCGCATCCAATCCATAAAAATGTAATCCCGCATGGCGGCGATTTTAATGCTGAGGGCGATACTGCTGAGGAAGAAAAGCTGCTGTTTGAAACCCGAAAAATATTGGAGGCACCCACAATAGCAATCACCTCAACAGTAGTGCGCGTTCCGGTAACAGGAGGACATTCGATGGCTGTAAATATTGAATTTGAAAAAGATTTTAGCCTTGATGCCATTTCGCAGCTTCTAAAACAAGCGCCCGGCATTGTACTTCAAGACGATCCACAGCAAAACATCTATCCCATGCCAATTGATGCGGCCGATAAGGATGCTGTTTTTGTTGGAAGAATAAGACGTGACAAAAGTATTGCATCAGGTTTAAACATGTGGATTGTAGCTGATAACCTGCGCAAGGGAGCCGCCACCAATGCCGTTCAGATTGCTAAGTTTCTTATTGAAAACAAGCTCGTATAGATTGTGAAAATATACCATAACATAGAGGATTTTGTGCCGGTAAACAATGCCATTGTTACAATTGGAACCTTTGATGGTGTTCATTTGGGACATCAGGCCATTTTGAAAAAAATGATTGAAGACGCGCGTGCCGTAAATGGTGAAACAGTGGTTATTACCTTTTATCCACACCCGCGTTTGGTATTACAAATCGACAGCTCGTCGCTGAAGTTTATCAGCACCCAAAAACGCAAAATCGAGCGGCTGGAAGCAATTGGAATAGACAACCTGATCATCATCGAGTTTACCAAATCTTTTTCGCGTACAAGCTCAGAAACATTTATCAAAAAGTTTATCGTTGAGCCTATAAAACCCTATAAATTGGTTGTTGGATACGATCATCATTTTGGGAAAAACCGCATTGGTGACTACAAATTATTATACGATCTGGGACAGCTGTTCCAGTTTAAAGTAGAGCGCATTGCCGCGCAGGACGTGGAAAATATCGCAATAAGTTCTACCAAAATCAGGAAAGCCCTGGAACTTGGCAATGTGTCTAAAGCCAATCGACTGCTTGGCTACAATTACTCCATTTGCGGCAAAGTAGTGCGCGGCAATCAAATAGGACGAACCATCGGCTTCCCAACTGCCAATATCGAAACGCCGAATCAGTATAAACTGATTACTGCCGGCGGTGTTTATGCCTGTCAGGTAGATTATGAGGGTAAATTATACGATGGCATGGGTAATATCGGGTATCGGCCAACGGTTTCGGACAGCGAGCTCACGATTGAGGTTCATATTTTCGATTTCGACAAGGAAATTTATGACGAAGAAATCACGATCAGCTTTATCGACCGCATCCGCGATGAGCACAAATATGACAGTCTGGAAACCTTGCGCCAGCAGCTTGAAAAGGATCGCATTGCCGCCAAAGCCTGTCTGGCCGAATTCAAATAAGCCAGACACATTATTTCGTGAAGAAAAATTGTATTTTAGCCTTTAAAACTAACCAATGCAAACTTTACTCAAATGCCTACTTGTATTGTTCCCGCTGTCGGTCAGCACCTTGTTTGCCCAGGACAGCACCCAATCGCAGCAAGCGCTCATCAAAAAAGGCTGGAATTTCGGCTTGCTTCCGGCTGTTTCTTACAACACTGATTTGGGATTTCAATATGGGGGATTGGTCAATCTGTTCCATTATGGCGATGGCAGCCGCTATCCCAATTACGACCATTCGTTTTATCTGGAAGCCTCGCGTTACACCAAAGGCAGTGGATTGCTGCGATTTGCCTACGACAGCGATCAGCTCATCGATAATATACGCCTCAGTTTCGACCTGAGCTATATGCCCGAACAGGCCATCGACTTTTTTGGTTTTAACGGCTATGAAGCCGTTTATAATGCAGACTGGGCCGACGACAGCAAAATGGCTTACCGTTCGCGCATGTTTTATAAGCACAAACGAAATATGCTGCGGTTGCATACCGATTTTAGCAGTCCGCTGTTTAATTCGCCCTTGCAATGGGCCGGCGGTTTTGAATATTATGATATCAACGTAGGCTCTGTGGATATCGACCGGCTCAACAAAGGAAAAGATGAAAATGATCAATTGCCTTCGCTGGAAGACGTTCCCGGCTTGTACGAACGCTATCAGCAATGGGACATTATCGCTGCGGATGAAGCTGCTGGCGGGCGATTTTTTGCTTTGAAAGGCGGGCTGATTTACGACACCCGCGATTTTGAACCCAATCCAACGGAAGGCATCTGGACCGAATTGCTACTCTATGTAGCTCCTAAAGGTCTGTCGGATTTGCCCGAAGGTTTTACAAGGCTCAGCATTACGCACAGACAGTATTTTACGCTTATCGCCAACAAACTGGTTTTTGCCGGCAGATTGAGCTGGCAAAGCAGTATTGACGGACACGTTCCGTTTTATGTTCAACCGCTGATGATTACAACACGTTTGCGTGGCGCCTATTCGGAAGGATTAGGCGGACAGCGATCCCTCAGGGGCATTATGCGCAATCGCGTGGTTGGTGATGCTATTGCCTATGCCAATATCGAACTACGCTGGAAAATTATTCAACGCAAACTCTTTAATCAAAATTTCTACCTGGCAGTTAATGGCTTCACGGATGTGGGACAAGTGACAGGAAAAATCGATGTGGCCGATGCTTTTAATCAACTAAACGGCGAGCTGTTGTTCTATGACAAGGCCAACTATTATAATGAAGGTGCTGAAAAACCGCATTGGAGTGTTGGCCTGGGGCTTAAGCTCGCCATGAATGAAAACTTCATTTTGTCGGCTGATTATGGTCTTGCACTCAACAAGCAAGACGGACACAGCGGCTTGTATATTGGTCTTAATTATCTCTTTTAAAATGTATTACGCATCAATCGCTAACTGTTTTTTTGATGGAACAGAAAATAGGTCTATTTTTGTAAGACTAAAGATTATTAACTGGTGCAACGCTCCCCAAAAAGACCTTGCACCTGAAACCAAATCCTAAATTGATGAAACAAATCAAAAATCGTTATTGTGTCATCATGGCCGGTGGCATAGGCGCCCGTTTTTGGCCAATGAGCAAAACTTCCCGTCCAAAACAATTTCTCGATATATTAGGCACCGGTAAAACCTTGTTGCAAATGACCTTCGATCGCTTCACGCGATTATGTCCGCCTGAAAATATATATATCGTAACCAACGAACTTTACCGTGAACAAGTGCAAGAACAATTGCCTGCTATTGCAGCCGAACAAGTACTTTGCGAACCTGCCCGACGAAATACCGCTCCGTGTATCGCTTATGCCAATCATGTGATTTTGCAGCGCGATCCTCATGCAACTATTGTTGTGGCGCCTTCTGACCATATTATTTTACAGGAAGATGTTTTTGCCGAAAATGTTAACGATGCCATGATCGCCGCCGAGCAAAATGACTGGCTGATAACACTTGGTATCGAGCCCAGCCGCCCCGATACAGGCTATGGCTATATTCAGTTTCTCGATGAGAGTGTATTGCCCGAAATGCCAAAACTAAAAAAGGTGAAAACCTTTACCGAAAAACCCAGCCTGAGTATCGCACAGAGTTTTCTGGAAAGCGGAGATTTCCTCTGGAATGCCGGGATTTTTATTTGGTCGCTCAATAGCATCAACAAAGCCTTCGATCGCCACCTGCCCGAAGTAAACGAGCTTTTTAAAGAAGGCAAAGGAAAATACAGCACCCCCGACGAAAAGGATTTTATTAACCAAACTTATTCCGTTTGTCGCAACATTTCGATCGACTACGGCCTGATGGAAAAAGCCGAAAATGTGTATGTGATGTCGGTCGATTTTGGTTGGAGCGATTTGGGTACCTGGGGCTCGCTCTATGAAATCCGCAGCAAAGACGAAAAACAGAATGCCATTCTGGGAAATAATGTTATGACTTACGATACAGAATCCTGTATTGTAAATATGCCCAAAAACAAACTTGTTGTTTTGCAGGGTTTGAAAGATTATATCGTGGTGGAAGACGACAATGCACTGCTCATTTGTAAGAAAGAAGACGAACAAATGATTCGCCAGTTTGTGAATGATATCAAGGTAGAAAAAGGGGAACGGTTCGTTTAAGACACCCTGATTCTTTTCACACATTGAACATCCGGGCTGATTAAATTGTTTGAAGCCTGGATCATAAATTAATGTTAATGAAGACGGTAAATACTTGCTGTTCTCTGAAAACACTTATTTTAGCACCCAAATATTTACAATCGGATATTCAGTAACCCTATAATGCTAAAACAATGCGCTTATTATTAATCACCCTTATACTCGTCTTTTCACAGGTTTTTTCAGTCACTGCTCAACAGGGAAAAGCCATTCCCGGTGAAGTGATGATACAGCTCGATGCCCGTCAAAGTATTGAATCTTTGCACGATTTTCTTGCTGAAAACAACTTGCAGGTTAAACAGCAACTTTCGCGCAGGCTGGGTATTTTTCTTCTAAGTTTTGACGAAAATCAACGCGCGGCATCAAACATAATCAGTTTGCTGCAAAAGCACGAAAAAATTAGCATGGTGCAGGCTAACCATGAGGTAGAACTCAGAGAAATACGCGATACCATCCCCTTTGATCCCTTTTTTGAAAATCAGTGGGGTTTTTATAATGATGGTTCGGGAAGCGGCATCGAAGGTGCAGATATTGATGCCCTGCGCGCCTGGGACATAACTACCGGTGGCCTCACAGCAACAGGCGATACCATTGTTGTTGCGGTGATTGATGGCGGCGCTTATCTGCAACATGAAGACCTCAATTTATTTAAAAACCGACACGAAATTCCGGGCAATGGCATCGACGACGACAACAATGGTTATATCGATGACTACGATGGCTGGAATGCCTATAATAACAGTGGAAACGTGCCTTCAAGTTCTCACGGAACCCATGTGGCAGGCACTGTGGGCGCCATTGGAAATAACGGAATTGGCGTAACCGGTGTTAACTGGAACGTAAAAGTTATGCCCATCGCCGGTTCTTCATCTGCTGAATCAACCGTGGTGAGTGCCTACGCTTATGTTTATGAAATGCGTTCCAAATACAACGAAACAGCTGGCGATTCAGGCGCTTTTGTAGTTTCTACCAATGCTTCCTTTGGTATTGATTATGGCAATCCTGACAACTATCCCATCTGGGGCGCCATGTACGACAGCCTCGGAGCAATTGGTGTGCTGAGTGCCGGTGCAACGGCAAACCGCAATGTGAATGTAGATCTTCAAGGCGATGTGCCTACTGCTTTTGATAGCCCCTGGCTGATAACAGTGACCAATACCACAAACCGCGACGAAAAATATGCCAGTGCCGGTTATGGCTTGGAATCAATAGATTTAGGAGCTCCCGGCACTTCGATTTACTCCACCCGCCCTGCTCCAACCAATTATGGCTATGCCACCGGAACAAGCATGGCAACACCACATGTGGCCGGCGCCGTTGGATTGTTATACTCCGCCGCTGATTCCGCTTTTATGGAAGCCTATCATGCCAATCCCGGTGACTATTCCCAGCTCATAAAGGCTTATATACTCACTGGCACCGACCCGCTCGAAGACCTTGATGGTATTACCGTTTCAGGCGGACGACTCAATATCTATAATGCCATTAATCTTTTGCAAGGCAATATCCAGCTGAACTTTTCAATCCTGGATAGCCTGCATGTGAGCTCTTATTTATTCGAGGTTACAACCGATTCCATCCTTGTTGAAAATACCGGCATTTTTGATCTGGAATTATTATTTGATCTTGAGGAGGAATATGACTGGCTAAGCATTGATGTTGATACCATTGCACTTGCTGGCGGAGATAGCGCAGCAATACTACTGAACTTCGAAACAGCCAACCTGGAAGTTGGACTACATTATGCCAACCTGCACGTAGATGCAGGACTCGCCGGTTCGTATATTTTTGTTATTGCACTGGATGTGCTTGAACCCGTTGGCATTGAAGAAGAGGTTGCGACAACAAAAATGATGGCGCATCCTAATCCTTTTGTGGATAAAATCGTTTTCAGCATCAATACTTCCAAAGCAACAGATCTGCTGTTACGCATCACCGACATAAGCGGAAAACAGCTTTACTCCAAACAAATCACTGCTCAGGCAGGAAACAGTAAGCTTGAATGGGACGGTACGACAACAAATGGTAAAAGCTGTGAAACAGGTATTTATTTCTATCAGCTGGTAGGCGCGCAACAAGTGCTGAGCGGAAAACTTATCAAGTATTAATTTACTGATTGGATTTGACCCTGAAAATGCTATGGGCGTAAACCGGAATTGAATTGCGTTAGCCATTTAAAAAACACGCTAAGCATTGATTATAGGGTTTTGATCGTTACCCGGGCTTGCGTGCAGATTAAATTGGTTTTTGTTAATAGCCCAGTCGTTCTGGTAGTGATATAGCAAGCTTTTTCGCTTAGGCACAGGATATTAAACCGTTTACATCCCGTTTTCCACGATTTTGCTACTTACTTTTTTCCAATGTAAAAGCGAATGTTGTTCCTTCTTCCAGCTTACTGCGTACCGTAATACTTTGTTCGTGGGCCTCTACGATATGTTTTACGATAGCAAGCCCAAGACCTGTTCCACCGCTATCGCGCGAGCGTCCTTTGTCAACGCGGTAAAACCGCTCGAAAATACGAGGCAGGTTAAGCTCACTGATTCCGGGGCCGTTGTCTTTGATTTCTATCAGGAATTTTTCGTCCATATCAAAAATACGGATACTCACCATATTTTCGGCCTTGTTGCCATATTTAATGGCATTCTCAATCAAATTGATCAACACCTGACGGATACGCTTTTTATCGGCCTGAACAAAAGCAGGTTTTTCGGGCTGCTTATCAATAACCACTTTGGCATTATAGCGTTGCGCTTTCATTTCCAAAAACTCAACTACATCCCGGCTAAGTTCACTCAGGTCGAAACGCTGGAGGTTAAGTTTGAGTTCACCGGATTCCAGCTTGGAAATCTCCTCCAGATCTTCGACAATGGCAATTAAACGATTAATGCTTTTCTCGGTACGCATCAAGTAGTTACGATTGATATTCTCGTCTTCAAGGCCGCCGTCGAGCAGGGTAAGTACATAACCCTGGATATTGAAAATTGGTGTTTTAAGCTCGTGCGAGATATTACCCAAAAACTCCCGACGATAAACGGCCAGCTTCTTCAGCTCTTTAATTTCATTCTTTTGACGTTTACTCCATTCGATCATGGCCTGATTTACACCTTCGAGCGACTCATAGCTTTTAGCTTTGGGCATGCCTTTCGATGGTTTATTCTTAACTGCTCCAATTGTTTTATAGATCAGTTTGATTTTTTTGTAAACATACTGATCCATCGTTTTTTGCACAAAAACAAAGCTGAATCCAAACATCAAAGGAAGCATCATTAGCATATGCCACCATTTTAGCGGTTGAATAAGAAACCAGCCCAGCAATACAAGCAGTATCATAAAAACAGTAAGGCTGAAGGCCATTCGCAGGGCAATCGCACGGGTTTCGCTATATCGTGCCATAGGTGTTAAACTTCAAATTTGTACCCTACACCTTTTACTGTGCGTATATTTTCAATACCGATTTTTTCACGAATTTTTCTTACATGCACATCAATAGTTCGATCGCCTACAATAACATCGTCTCCCCATATTTTGGAAAAAATTTCATCCCGCGTAAAAACCTTATTAGGTTTTGATGCAAAGAGCCTCAAAAGCTCAAATTCTTTCTTGGGCAATACAATTTCAACCCCTTTGTTGATGACCAAAAAACGCTCGGAATCAATGACAAAATCCTTGATTGATAAGGTATTTGAAGCGGATGTATCCTCTTGTACCCT
The DNA here is from genome assembly GCA_018830105.1 of Bacteroidota bacterium. Classification (GTDB taxonomy): domain Bacteria; phylum Bacteroidota; class Bacteroidia; order Bacteroidales; family F082; genus UBA5536. The sequence goes on along the minus strand of JAHJTC010000022.1, from coordinate 118,976 downwards.
TCGTAATAAAGCTTTTATCCGGCTGATGAGCAATTTCGGTTTAATTGGCTTAGTCACATAATCATCAGCACCTGCATCAAAGCCTGCAATTTGAGAATAGTCCTCTCCACGCGCCGTTAAAAAAATAATCAAACTGTTCTTAAGCGCAGGAATCTGCTTAATTTCTTCACAAGTGGCAATCCCATCCATTTCGGGCATCATCACATCGAGTACAATCAGATGAGGAAGTTCTTCAATAGCCATTTTTACAGCATCAGCTCCGTTAGATGCCGTACTGACTTTAAAGCCTTCTTTCTTAATGTTATAGCTCAAAAATTCAAGCACATCTACCTCATCGTCTACTAATAATATTTTGTAATTTGATGAATCCATATTCTATTTTTTTAACGATAAATGGAAGGCTTAAAAGTAAAATTTTTCCTGTACTTACAAATTAATTCCGCATCATTTTTTTATTATATTTTTCTTTTTGAAGCTGTTAGGCGCTTAATAAGCTTCATTCAGCTTGTGATGTGCGCAAGGATAGATTTAGTATTTTAGCCTCAGGTTTTACACGGAAAAACAAAAAGTGTATGAAAAAATATTTTATCTCATTGACATTGATGTTGTTAGCTTTCTTTTCCCTTCAACAAACACAGGCACAACCATTTTCAGGCGGTGTTTTAATAGGAGCCAACAGCAGCCAGATTGCCGGCGACAGCTATTCGGGTTTTGACAAAGCCGGTTTGAGCGGTGGTGTTTTTGTACGTATGCAGCTCAATGCACAATCAGGCTTACAAATGGAGTTGTTTTATACGCAAAAGGGTTCGCGATCCAATTCAAAAGCAGAAGAATCGGGTTCTGCGCCGTATCTGCTAAGGCTCAACTATGTTGAATTGCCCTTAATCTATCAATATGATTTGGGGCATTTAAGGCTGGAAGCCGGACTCACCGCCGGATTTCTTACTAATTCGTACGAAGAAGTCGATTACCTCGAAAATGTTCAGAATGTGTGGCGAAAAATAAGCCTGAACAGCCTTATCGGGATACGCTATATCTTTACAGATGAATGGTCGCTGGGACTACGCAGCATCAACTCGATCAACTCTATACGTACAGTACAAGCTTCGGGAAATGTGAAGCGTTATGGCAACAAATTCGGAGCTTTTAATGATGTATTGCAGCTGGCCGTATTTTATCAATTCTGAAACTCAAACTATTTCCATTTGATGTTGCAACCAACAGAAGGAATTTGATTTTCAGGAACGGGTTTTCCTTCCAGCACCAAATTTAAGGCGACACGTAAATCTTTTCCACTCACCGGAATATCATTGCCGGGGCGGCTTGCATCAAGTTGTCCACGATATACGCACTGATTATTGCTATCAAAAAGATTAAAATCGGGCGTACAGGCAGCATCATAAGCGCTGGCTACTTCCTGGCTTTCATCAAAAAGATAGGGAAAAGGAAAAGCGTTTTCTGCAGCAAATTCTTTCATTTTTTCAGGAGAATCCTGAGGATAATTTACCGCATCATTGGAGTTGATAGCTACCATGCCTATGCCTTTTGGCAAATAGTCGTTTCCAATAGCTACCAGCTCGTGTATTACATGTTTCACATAGGGGCAATGATTACAGATAAACATAACCAGCGTAGCTTTATCGCCTTTTATAGCGTTGTATGTCAGCATATTTCCACTAATCTGATCCTTAAGCCGAAATTCCGGCGCTATAAATCCAAGAGGAATAGGCTTAGTAGGTGTAAGTGCCATATCATTTGTTTTTTAAGAATTCAATATTGCGTTTCAGTCCATCGAACTTCGTCCTTTTAACAGCAGAGCCTTTAAAAAGTTCGTTAAACTTGGATTTATCGAGTTCTTCCCAGTCGGACTTACGCATTTTTTTCAGCTCGTTGCTTAACATAAAAAGGGGCTCCTTATGCGGTTTTGAAAAGCGATTCCACGGACAAACATCCTGGCAGATATCACAGCCAAAAATCCAGTCGTCGAAGGCCGGCCTTAATTTTTGCGGCAAGTCGCTGCGATGTTCAACAGTAAGGTAAGCGATACATTTTCGGGCATCAAGCTCGTGCGGAGCCACCAATGCCCCTGTTGGGCAAGCATCTATACATCTGCGGCAGCTACCACAATAAGCTGATATCTCCTCTTTCTCCGCCACCAGTTTCACAGGTAAAAACAAATGACCAATAAAGAAGAACGATCCTTTTTCGGGGTGTATCAGACAGGTATTTTTTCCAATAAATCCCAGGTTACTTTTTTGCGCCCATGCCCTGTCGAGTATTGGTGCCGAATCGGTGAAAGCCCTTGCCTGCTCCAGTTTTCCGGTATGCGTTTCAACAAAAGCCAATAACTCGTTTAATTTATCGCGGATTAGCTTATGATAATCCTTGCCATAGGCATATTTAGAAATCTTGAAGTTATTTGACGCAGGGAGCTGTTCCCCCGGGAAATAGTTATAGAGCACACTAACGATGGATTGGGTTTGCTCCACAAGCAGGCGAGGATCGTAACGCTTATCTTTATTACGTTCCATGTAGGTCATTTCGCCCTGAAAGCCTTTGGCCAGCCAGGATTCGGCAAGTGCTGCATCCTCAACGAGTTCAGCTGCTTCAGCAATGCCACAGGCTTCAAAACCAAGCTTCAAAGCCGCTTCTTTGATCAGTTTGCTGAGTTCGGATGGCTTAATATTTGCCTGATTTAACATATTATTGCTCAAATAATCGTCCTTGTTGCGTTGTTTTTACTCTACCCAGATGTTTATAGGCTTTTTCGGTGGCTTCTCTGCCGCGGGGTGTGCGCATCAGATAACCTTCCATAATAAGAAAGGGTTCATAAACCTCTTCAATTGTTCCGCCTTCCTCGCCCACAGCAGTGGCAATGGTATTGAGACCCACCGGACCGCCCTTAAATTTATCGATTATTGTGGATAAAATTCTGTTATCCATCTCGTCCAACCCATGCTGATCCACATTCAAAGCAGCAAGTCCGAAGCGGGCAATTTCAAGGTCAATATTGCCATTGCCTTTGATCTGAGCAAAGTCGCGCACACGTCGCAGCAGCAGATTGGCAATACGCGGTGTGCCACGGCTTCGACGGGCAATTTCAATGGCAGCATCCAGTTCAATTGGCACACGGATAATGGAAGCTGATCGCTGGACAATTCCTGTTAGCGTTTCAGCATTGTAGTAGGAAAGCCTTAAATTGATTCCAAAACGAGATCGCAAAGGGGCAGTAAGCAATCCTGAACGTGTAGTTGCTCCGATTAAAGTAAATGGATTAATGGCGATTTGCACGCTACGTGCATTGGGTCCGGTTTCGATCATGATATCGATACGGTAATCTTCCATTGCCGAATACAAGTATTCCTCCACAACTGCACTTAGCCTATGAATCTCATCAATAAAAAGCACGTCATTCTCTTCCAGGTTGGTTAACAATCCTGCCAGGTCGCCAGGCTTATCCAGCACAGGACCGGAAGTGATGCGGATATTAACACCCAATTCGTTGGCAATGATATGCGAAAGTGTTGTTTTTCCAAGACCCGGAGGGCCATGCAACAACACATGATCCAATGCTTCGGCACGCTGTGATGCGGCCTGAACAAAAACACGCAGGTTTTCAACTACCTGTTCCTGACCAGCAAAGCTACTAAATGCATCAGGCCGCAGCACCTTCTCAAGCTCCTTTTCGGCGCTTGTCAGTTCATTGCCGTAAGCGTCTAAATTTTCGTTCATGGTTTTATTGAATTCCTCAGCAGACAAAAGTAAGCATTCTATCTTTGCCAGTTCATAAGCATTCGATCACGAATTACAGACTGATAATCTGGACAATCATAAGCGCTTTTTTATGAATATCATAATTTTCTGTAATTTAGCTTCATTATTACAGGTGCATAATAGGTGCAGGCCACATTCTGAATATTGGCGCAAAACCATTTAAAACATTGATTATGAAAGAAATACTTGTCGCATTCGATTTCTCGAAAAATGCACTGCATACCCTTGAATACGCCCTTATGTATGCCAACCAGATGGGCACCGGCATTCATCTTGTTTGGGTTGACAACACCAGCACACCTGATCAGATGATGAATATTGAGCAAACCCTGCGCATTGAAACAAAAAAGTATTTTGATGATATCGTTGCCAAATACCAGCCTAAACTGAAACAGGGGAAAATACAAATTCATCTGCGTAAAGGAAAGGTTTACAGTGAGATAGAAATGCTTGCCAAACAAATCAACGCCGATATTATCTTTGCCGGAACACATGGCGTAAGTGGCTACGAGCGCTTTTGGATTGGCAGCAACGCTTACCGTATTGTTACATCAGCACCTTGTCCGGTAATTACATTACGTGCCGATTACACCTTCCGAAACGACATTAAACGCATTCTGGTTCCAATTGACAGCTCGGCAGAAAGCCGGCAGAAATTGCCTTTTACTGCTGCACTGGCAGAAGCTTTCCAAGCCGAAATTCATTTAATTCTGCTGTATAATAGTTCGCTAAGCGTAATCCGCAACCGCATGAAATCATCAGCCGATGAAGCCTTAAAGTGCTTAAAAGAGAAGAACATACAGACTTTCATCAAAGAAGTAGAGACGGAGAAAATTGCGCAGCGTATTTTAGATTACAGCACCGAGCTGGATGCTGATCTGATCTCCATTATGACCGAACAAAGCAATACAGCCGGAAATATGTTTTTGGGGCCTTACGCACAACAATTGGTAAATAATTCGTTAATACCAGTATTGAGCATACAAACAATCCCCGGTTAATGATTAAAGCAATGAACAGAATCATTTTAACAGCATTTCTAATTTTTTCATTAGGGCTTCAATCGCATTTGATTGCACAATATGAGGCAACAGGAAAAATAACAATCAACCAGGATCCAAGGATCGACAGCCTAATGGCTCTGCATAAAGCACTGCGAGCAGCCGACAGTCGCTTTGAAGGCTATCGCATCCAGTTGTTTATGGAAGCGGGTAACGATGCTGTTGAAAAAGCAGAAAAATTCATTGAAAATTTTGAAGCAGAATATCCTGACTGGCCGGCTTATCTGTCGTTCGGACAGCCTTATTATCGTGTAAGAGTTGGTAATTTTCGCAACCGTTTAGAGGCAGAAGGAGCCTTAAACCGATTAAAGCATACATTCGGACAGGCTTTTATTACCAGCGACATGATCGAACCACCTGAATTAACAGCATTTCCAACTTATAAAAAACAGCTCTATGAACAAGACAATTCTAGTAGGCATTGATTTTTCAGACTGTTCTGTTAATGCCCTTGAGCATGCTTTAAGCATTGCCGAAAAAGCCACAGCTAATGTGATGTTGCTATGGGTGAATAAACCCGACAACACCCGAAATTTGTATGACATTAAAAACGATGAAATACGTCATAAAGCCGAAAAACAACTGGGGCAACTGGCTGAGAAATATCAGCCAAAACTTACTTCCGGAAAAATTGAGTTTATAACCCGCAAAGGCAAAGTTTACTCCGAACTTGTTGCTGCAGCCGAAGAGCTGGATGTTTTCCTGATCGTAATTGGAACGCATGGTTCATCAGGGTTTGAGGAGTTCTGGATTGGAAGCAATGCCAACCGGATTGTTTCGGCCACCGAACGACCTGTAATTACAATCAGAGGTGGTGTTGATATTGGACGTACCATTAATAACATTGTAATGCCTATTGACAGCACCCTGGAGTCGCGTCAAAAAGTACCCATCACAGCACTGATAGCCAAATATTTTGAGGCAACAATTCATGTGCTTGTTACACATACCACTTCCATTGAGGATGTGCGCGCCCGCCTGATGGAATACGTGAACCAGGTTGATATCTATCTGTCAGAAAACGAAGTGAAGTTTATTATTAAAGAAGTTGATGCAGGAAATATTACTGACACAACCATAGAATATGCAACAAGTATCGGTGCCAACCTGATTAGCATTATGGATGAGCAGGAAAAGCCAGCATCAAATATCTGGCTGGGACCTTATGCACAGCAAATGGTCAATCATTCGCCAATTCCTGTTCTGGTTGTACATGCTAAAGATTATGTTGCAGGTATTTCACGCTAACAGTCGCTAATTGCTTTTCATAGGCATAAAAAATCCGCTTGCCGGATAACTATCACTGACAAGCGGATTAGATGTTTAGCAATATAGCTTAATACACATCAACGCAATTTAGGTTGTCGAAAGCGATCTTTAAGCGTTCGATCATTGCTTTCTCACCTTCGCGCAGCCATTTGCGCGGATCGTAGTATTTTTTGTTCGGGCTGTCGGCTCCGCCGGGATTACCAATTTGACCCTGAAGATAATCGTGGCTCTTTTGTTCGAAAGCACGCACGCCATCCCAAAATGCCCATTGGGTATCGGTATCAATATTCATTTTGACAACACCATAGCCCAATGCCTCTTTAATTTGGGCAGGCTCAGAACCTGAACCTCCATGGAAAACAAAGTTTACCGGATTTGCTTCTGTTTTGTATTTCTCCTGAATAAAAACTTGTGAATTACGCAGAATTACAGGCTGCAGTTTTACATTGCCAGGTTTATAAACACCGTGCACATTACCAAAAGCAGCAGCTATTGTAAAGCGTTCGCTAACACTGCTCAGCACTTCGTAAGCTTTGGCCACTTCTTCGGGCTGAGTATACAGCTTAGAGCTGTCAATATTGGTATTATCCACACCATCTTCTTCGCCTCCTGTTATGCCCAACTCTATTTCAAGTGTCATGCCCATTTTCGACATGCGCTCAAGATAGCGCTTGCATATTTCTATGTTTTCTTCCAATGGTTCTTCTGAAAGATCGAGCATATGTGAGCTAAACAATGGCTTACCATGCACGGCATAAAACTTTTCGCCTGCATCGAGCAAGCCATCAATCCAGGGCAGGAGTTTTTTGGCTGCGTGATCCGTATGTAAGATAACGGGAACACCATACATTTCTGCCATTTGATGCACATGCTGAGCCCCTGAAATAGCTCCGGCTATCGCTGCCTTTTCATTCTCGTTCGACAAACCTTTGCCGGCATAAAACGCGGCGCCGCCATTTGAAAACTGGATGATAACAGGTGAATTTACATCACGGGCCGTTTCGAGCACGGCATTGATGGAGTTGGTGCCTATTACATTTACTGCCGGCATCGCGAATTTACCGTCCTTGGCATATTTAAAAATGATTTGTAAGTCGTCGCCACTGGCAACTCCTGCTTTTACATGATCAGATAATTTACTTGACATCTGTTTGATTTTAAAGTTATTAGTAGATTATATTCTATCGTTTCTGTTGAAGGCAAAATTACCACTTATTCCGTTTTTGATTGTAGTGGAATAAACTTGTCCAATTGATTTTTGATAATTGTCAGTAGTTCATTTTTATTAATAGGTTTGGCAATATAGTCATCAAAACCGGCATCAAGCATTTTCTCCTTATCGCCAGCCATGGCATAGGCCGTTTGGGCAATAAATGGTATATACCGATATTCCTGATAGCTCTCTCTTATTTTTTTCATCAGCATGATGCCATCCCAGGGTGAGGGCAGGTTAATGTCGAAAAGCATGACCTGAAAAACATGGCCGCGTTTGTGCCTTTCGCTGATAATTTTTAGTGTTTCCTCACCATCAACAGCCATCGTCAAATGGCCGGCTTTACGCAATATCTTCTCCAAAACCATGCGATTCATGCGGTCGTCTTCTACGATAAAAATATCAAGCGCTCCAATTTCCGGCGCATTGGGAATCGGCAGCGTTGCTTGTTGTTTCTGCTTAGCCTCCGCGCTGCCTTTTGTAATTTCGCAAGGCAGAAAAAGGCTGACGGTGGTGCCCAGACCACCTTTACTTGAAATTTGTATCCGGGCATGCATCAGGTCGAGCAAGCGCTTAGCCAAAGGCAATCCTAATCCAGCTCCCTGATAAGAACGGCCATAACCAGAACTCTCCTGCCTGAAAGCTTCAAAGAGATGCATTTGAAATTCTTCTTCCATTCCAAGTCCTGTATCCTTAATGATTACAACAACCTGATTATTTTCTGCTTCGTAACTACTGGTTATGGTTACAAAACCTTCGTTGGTATATTTAATAGCATTGTCGACGATGATATGAAAAACCCGCATTAACTTGGCGTTGTCAGCAATAACAGGCGGCAGTTCACCAAGCTTCGACTTAAAAGTAAGCGCCTTCTCATTGGCCGAAAATACCGTAAGGTCAATTACATGCTGCAGTATTTCATTTACCGCGCAGGCATGTAGTTCAACCTCAATCTCGTTTGCTTCTATCCGGCTGATGTCGATAATGTTGTTTAGCAGGTTGAGCAAGCGGTCACCACTTTGCTGAATACCTGATGCATAATCATATAACTCCTTATTCTCCATTATTGAAAGCTCCGTTTCAAGTAAGCTGGAAAAACCGATGATTCCATTCAGTGGCATTCTTATTTCGTGACTCATATTGGACAAAAAGGCGTTTTTAAGGTAATTTGCATCTTCAGCTCTTTTTAAAGCCTTCTTTAACTCCAAATCTTTTTGACGGCTCTTTTCAATCTGCTCATTCAGGTGCTTTGTCCGCTGGCTAATTTCTTCTTCTATCTCCGCTTCTTTTGCATTGAAATCCTGCAGGCTTTTTGCATATGCCTCCGAAACTTTCTCTAATGACCGCTTTTGCACAATACTTTGCCTGACCAGCAGAATAATGAGCAGCAGGAAACTAATCCCCAGAAACAATAAAACCATTTTATAGACAGTAAAGGTGTTTTGTTTTTCGGAAGGCTCATTTTTTTCCGCAAACGGTTTCATGAATGCTTTTCCTGGTAACTTTTGAGACAATAAAGCCAAAGAAGTAGCTTCTTTTAGTAAAGGTAAAGCCTCGTCCTGCCTGTCCTGAAGCAGGTATAAATCAGCCCTAAGCAACAGGGCTTTAAGCCTTTGACTGTCATTTAGCTTGTTTTTGTATTGCTCAGACAGCAATTGCTGCAGTTGAATATGAGCTTGCCGGGTGTCGAAAAGTGTGTATGATTTAGCCAATTCGAGTTGCAAATCAATGCTTTTGCTGCTATCAGCTTGTTGCAAAGCCGTTTGCAAACTGTCTATTTTAAGCGCTAAAGCTGCTGTTTGGGCATATAATGCTCCCCCAAAAAGGAATACAAGCAATAGAAGCAAATATTTGTTACGTAACATTGTTGTTGTCATGCGCTAAAATTCCCCAATGGATTGACGTTCGAGCCGATCATCTGTAAACTGATAATCACACAAATATAGTGGATTTTTTTTCATTTGAAAAACCGCATTGTTTACATATAACTAAACATGGCTTTCGAGGGAATATAATTGACTTTTTCAAAGTTCTTTTAGCAGTCCTGAATACCTTCCTTCACCGCACGAATTTTTCAGTAAGTTCAAGATTAAATTTCTTTGAGTAGCAATCTCTTTAAAACCAGAGCAGCTGATTACAAAAGTCTCATTGTTAATAATATAACACTATGCTTATTTAGTCTAAATTACCATTTTTACAATTATTAGTTATCTTTACCGGCTTTTAGGTCACTAATTTTTCGCGTAAAAGGTTGAAAAAAAACAATATACTGATTTTATGATTAAAAAAGTACTCGTAGCAAACAGAGGAGAAATTGCCATTAGGGTAATGCGCTCCTGCCGTGAAATGGGCATAGAAACTGTTGCTGTATTTTCGGAAGCCGATCGCAGTTCAATGCACGTGCGCTATGCCGATGATGCCTATTATATCGGGCCGTCACCTTCTTCGGAAAGCTATCTGAAAATGGAAAAAATTATTGAGGTTGCAAAAAAATCCGGTGCAGATGCCATCCATCCCGGATACGGATTTTTATCTGAGAATGCTGCTTTTTCGGCCAGATGCCAAAAAGAAGGGATCCTGTTTATTGGTCCCGATTCGTTTGCCATTGAAACAATGGGCGATAAAATAACTGCCCGAAAAACGATGATTGCTGCCGGTGTTCCTGTTGTTCCGGGCACTACTGAGCCAATCAGCGATTTAAAAAAAGCCGTCGAGGTGATTCATGGAATCGGCTTACCGGTAATGATTAAGGCAAGTGCCGGCGGCGGTGGAAAAGGGATGCGGCTTGTAAAAGAAGAGAGCCAGATATTGGATGCGGTAAGTGCAGCCCGATCCGAAGCCAAAGCTGCTTTTGGCGATGATGCAGTGTATATTGAGAAATACATTAATTCGCCGCATCATATTGAATTTCAGATACTAGGCGACAAGCACGGCAATGTAGTGCATCTTTTCGAGCGCGAATGTTCGGTGCAGCGACGCCACCAAAAAGTTGTCGAAGAAACCCCCTCACCCATTATGACTCCCGAAGTGCGGGCAAAAATGGGCGAAGCTGCCGTAGCTGCCGCCAAAGCAGTAAACTACCATGGAGCAGGCACGATAGAATTTATTGTAGATGACAACCTCAACTACTATTTTCTTGAAATGAACACACGCCTTCAGGTGGAGCATCCCATTACAGAACGCGTGGTGGGTGTTGATTTGGTAAAACAGCAAATCAATATCGCCAACGGCCTCGAACTGAGTTTTCGACAGGAAGACTTAAAACAGCATGGGCACGCTATCGAAGTCCGTATCTATGCAGAAGATCCTGACAACAATTTTATGCCATCGCCAGGGATGATAAAACACATCACCGAACCGCTTGGTCTTGGCGTGAGGCACGACGGTTATGCCTACGAAGGCTATGAAATTCCAATGCATTACGACCCCATGATCTCAAAATTGATTGTTTGGGGCGAAACACGCACCGAAGCCATCGCCAGGATGAAACGCGCTTTGTACAACTACAAAATTACCGGCGTAAAAACTTCAATTCCTTATCTGCATCGGATACTGGAAGTGCCCGCGTTTATTGAGGGCAGATACAACACTCACTTTATTGAGGAAAACCAACAATACCTCAAACCCCGAAAAAACTGTAGTGGTCGCTGCGAAGATGTAGCTGTTATCGCTGCTTTTTTTGATTATATCAACAAGCTGGAAAAAATTCAGCCCCAAGCCATAACAAAAGACCTGGGCAACAACTGGAAAGATTTTGGCCGCAAACGTTCAATACTGCGCCTCTAACAAGAAAATATCCTAAACTTATGTCGTACGAAATAAAAATTAACGATCGACTTGCTAACATCGAACTGCTAAGTCGGGAGGACAACAAAATTCAGGTTTTACTCGATAATAAAGTGTATGATTTAGATATTCTGGAAGTTGAAAAAGGTGTTTACAGCATACTGCTCGACAACCGCTCCTTCAACGTAGAACTGGTAGAAGGCAAAAATGCCAAAACCTATCTTGTGAATACGCTTTATGACTCCTTTGATGTAGAAATCATCGATGCCGAAGCTAAATACCTGATGAATCGGCGCAAAGACGATGGCGAGGACGAACACATTATTGCTTCACCCATGCCCGGAAAAGTGGTGAAAGTATTGGTGAAAGAAGGTGATCATGTAAAAGCGGGTGAGACAGTGGTTGTGGTTTCGGCCATGAAAATGGAAAGTGAATATAAAGTAAAACAAGATCGGGTGATTAAGAAAGTGTTGGTAAAAGAAGGAGATACAGTGAGCGGCGACCAACCTATGGTGATCATCGAATAAATAAAATTGTAAAAAAAGAAGAATCATGTCATCAAAAAACAAATTCAAACTGCTTCAGGAAAATGATGCACTGGCCGAACTTGGCGGTGGCGAAGAAAGAATCAAAAAACAGCATGCTGCAGGCCGAAAAACGGCACGCGAGCGCCTTGTCGATTTACTCGACCCCAATACTTTTGCCGAGATCGATAAATTTGTAACCCACCGTACTACAGATTTCGACATGGACAAGCAGAAATTTCTGGGCGATGGCGTTATAACCGGCTACGGTAAAATTGACGGCAGGCTGGTTTATGTATTTGCACAGGACTTCACTGTTTTTGGCGGATCGCTCAGTCGGGCCAATGCCGACAAGATTGTTAAAATCATGGATTTAGCCATGAAAATGGGAGCTCCTGTTATCGGGCTAAACGACTCAGGCGGTGCACGCATACAAGAAGGTGTTGAAAGCTTGGGCGGCTATGCCGATATTTTCTACCGCAACGTGATGTCATCAGGTGTTATTCCGCAAATATCTGCCATACTGGGACCCTGTGCCGGTGGTGCCGTTTATTCTCCGGCCATCACCGATTTTATCATGATGGTAAAAGACACTTCCTATATGTTTGTGACCGGTCCCGATGTAATAAAAACTGTGACCCACGAGGAAGTTACAAAAGATGAATTGGGAGGTGCCATGACACACAACTCCAAAAGTGGTGTGGCTCATATGATGGCCGAAAATGACGAGCAAGCCATGATGATGCTGCGCGAATTGATGAGCTTCCTGCCCTCGAATAATATGGAAGACCCGCCGATAAAAGTTTGTACCGACAATATTCATCGGGAAGATGACAGCCTCGACACAATCGTACCAGACGACCCCAACAAACCTTATGATATGAACGAAATCATCACCAAAGTGGTAGATGATAAGCATTTCTTTGAAATTCAGCCTTTTTACGCTAAAAATATCATCATTGGATTTGCCCGCCTGGGCGGAAAACCAGTAGGCATCGTAGCCAATCAGCCTGCCGTTTTAGCTGGCGTTCTTGATATCGACAGTTCGACAAAAGCTGCACGTTTTGTGCGTTTTTGCGATGCCTTCAATATCCCGATCGTTACCTTTGAAGATGTTCCCGGATTTTTGCCCGGCACTACACAGGAATTTGGGGGTATTATCAAACATGGCGCAAAATTGCTCTATGCCTTTGCAGAAGCCACCGTGCCAAAGCTTACCGTAATCACTCGTAAAGCTTATGGAGGTGCTTACGACGTGATGTCGAGCAAACACATTGGTGCCGACATGAATTTTGCCTATCCAACAGCAGAAATTGCCGTGATGGGACCCGAGGGTGCAGTGAATATCATTTATCGCAACAAACTGAACGAAACAGAACGTCAGAAAGCTATCGACGACTATCGCACAAGTTTTGCAAGCCCTTATAAAGCTGCTGCATTGGGCTATATCGACGAAATCATCAAGCCCAGAGATACGCGCAAAAAACTTATTCAAGCCCTGGAAATGACACAGTCAAAATCGAAAACAAATCCACCAAAGAAACACGGAAATATTCCGTTGTAGATTTGTTGAAATAAAGCTTTATTGAAGCCGGTTATTGAAAAATAATCGGCTTTATTTTTTTTCGTTCACCAAGTGAAAGAAATTTACCATGGTTTTGGTAAACACTTTATTTACAATTGGATCCTGAATCCATCTGGGAAACTGAGGAGGAGCCGTCGAAAAGGAGGAAAACTCCACATAGGTTAACGCATTGCTCAACGCATACACTTTCCATAGTCCCTCGTAATGCCCAAAATCATTTACCTCGCAATCATAAGGCGGTTGATATTGATTGGTGCTTTGAATCTTAAATAAATAAAGCGGCAAAACAGGATGCTTTTGTTCGATCACTTCATTAATAAGGTATTTATTTCGTAAAGGCCAGGGTAACTTGAAAACAAAAAATATGACCCAATAATTTCTTCCATCACGCAAAATGAGCTTTGTTTCATTAACCGCATTCATCCATGCCGGTATCAGCTTATAATTCCTGATCACTTCTGCCACACTGCGGGCCGAAACCCCGGTTAACAACATTCGGGCTTTTCGCTCAATAACCCGATTTCCATTCGACAGGTTTAACCAACGATATTGGGTTGAAACATAATCGTTATCAATCATTGTTTGCCAGTCCGACTTACTGTTTATAACAGGCTGTTTATCAATAAGGTCATTTTCTTCACCTGAAATACCAGCATAAACTGCCAAATTTATTAGGAAAAGGCAGGTAAATATCCCCAAAACACGAATCGAACTTTTGTTTAAATTCATCATCTATTGGTCAAAAGTAAGCTATGCTTGCATAGAAAACAAAATACCCTTGATTTTCATTTAAAAAAGAAGTGTAATAACCCTTGCTTTTGCGTTAATTTTGTCGCGTTGAAAATTGAAAAAAGAACGTTATGATAAATATGCCGGAATGGGTTAGTGTTGATGTTTATAATTGGGTGGTTTTGCCACTTATCATTGCAGTGGCTCGCATAATGGATGTAACTGTGGGCACCATTCGCCTGATATTTGTGTCGCGGGGCTACAAATACCTTGCTCCCTCATTAGGGTTTATTGAAGTAATTATCTGGCTGCTGGCCATTGGTCAGATTATGCAACAGCTCGACAATTTCATGAGTTATATTGGATACGGAGTCGGTTTTGCAATGGGCAACTACATCGGAATTATCCTGGTCGAAAAGATGACAATAGGAACAGTCGTTATTCGCATCATCCCAAAAAAAGACACTTCGGATTTAGTTAGTCATTTGAGAGAAGCAGGCTACGGTGTTACTTCTGTGGATGCAACAGGTAAAAGTGGCGCGGTAAATATGCTTTTTAGCATTATTAAGCGCAAAGACCTTCGGGATGCGCTTCGTATTATCAATACCCATAATCCGCATGCCTTTTATACCATTGAAGAAGTGCAACGCGTAAACGAAGGTTATTTCAAGGTATCTAAAAGGAAAAACCTCCTGTTGGGTGGCATTTTTAATCAGGGGCAAGTTCTTAAATAAAGGCAAGTCCAAGATCGCAATTACTTCCCGGAAAGGCTCAATATAAGACGATTGTGGCATATTTTTTGGTGTATTTCAGCTAACCATTAATACCTAAAGCCATGATCAGTTACAAAACACCACAGGCTGATCTCGAGAGCAAGAAGGGCCTGTTTTTCGAAATCGGATTGATATTAAGCCTTTTAATCATTTTCTTCCTTTTTCAGATCAAACGCGCAAACCAGCCATATGATCTGGATTTCAACCGAAGTGAGTTGCAAATAATTCAGGAGGAAATGATACAGACCGTACAACCCACCCCTCCTCCACCATCGAAGGTTCCGTTGCAGCAAATCACCCTTTTAACGATGGTTGAAGACGATGAGGAAGTTGAAACCGACCTGCTGATACAGGCCGAAATAGATCAGGAAACCGTACTTCCCGAATTCATCCCCATTGAGCGGCCACCCGAGGAAGAAACAATTGTTGAAAAAGAAATCTTCTTAATCGTTGAACAGCAGCCAGAGTTTCCGGGAGGCGATGCTGCACGTCTGCGCTATTTTGCCAGTGAGATAAAATATCCGCAACAGGCCAGAGAAACAGGCATTCAGGGAATTGTTTATGTAAGTTTTGTTGTAGAACCTGATGGGTCAGTTTCCAATGTTAAAATATTGCGCGGAATCGGTGGCGGCTGCGACGAAGAAGCGATAAGGGTAGTAAGAAGCATGCCAGCCTGGAAGCCTGGTAAACAGCGCAATGTGCCGGTACGTGTGCAGTTCACTTTGCCGGTAAAGTTTACACTGCTTTAAAAGTATAATAAAAGAAAAACCCTGCAGAGCGCCATCCATCAAGCGGCCCAACAGGAATTATTCGCATCTTTGCATTATCATGCTTAAACGCTTTGGCAACTCACTTACGGTAATTCTTTCGGGGCTCATTCTGGGCTTTTTATTGCACCAATGTGCCAATCCGGTAACTCCGATTGGTGGACCCAAAGATGAGGATCCCCCTCAGGTTATTGCCTCAAATCCAGCAAACTATTCTATAAACTTTAAAGAAAAATCCATCGAAATTACCTTTGATGAATTTGTAAAACTTTCCAACACACAAAAGCAAGTTCTAATATCTCCCCCCTTAAAAACCAATCCGGAATACCGGCTTAGGGGCAAAACCCTGCGCATTAGATTTGAAGAAGAACTGTTAGAGGAAACAACTTATACACTTTTTTTTGGTGATGCCATCGGCGATCTTACCGAAAATAATCCATTGAGCGGTTTTAGCTTTGTGTTTTCAACGGGGTCGGTTATCGATTCCATGTCCATAGAAGGCATCGTAAGGAATGCTTTTGACCTTGTGCCTCCCGAAGAGGCTTACGTGATGCTTTATGATAGTGCTCCTGATACCATTCCTGTTGATTCGTTACCCTATTTGCTGCGACCACTTTATGTGGCCCGAACAGATGCTGAAGGTCATTTTAGGTTGGCAAACCTCAAAGATACTGCCTATAAAATATTCGTGCTGAGCGATATGAACAGCAATTTCCGCTATGATATGCCCGGCGAAAAAATCGCATTTCTCGATAGTTTAATAAAACCCGTTTATCAGAAAATGACTGTTTACGACAGCCTTTTGTTGCTGTCTGATAGCCTTAAGCTGACGCAAAACGACAGCATGTGGCGTGATGACAGCCTGATGATGATTGGTGATAGCTTATTGGTAGCCGCCGACAGCCTTCGAAATGACAGTTTACCTCCACTTGAATCAGCCCTGGATTTGCAACTTTTCATGTTTGAAGAACAAGATTCCGTGCAGCGACTACTGCGTACCGAACTAATCAGAAAAGGTCTGCTGCGGTTTGCCTTTCGCTATCCTGTAAGGGATTTGATTATAGAACCCATGCGGCCACTACCTGACAGTTTTAATTTAATTGATTATTATTCTGCCGCCCACGATACTTTGTTTTGGTATTTCAATCCGACCATAAGCGACAGCCTTTTCCTCACCATCCGACAAGACACTGTGCTACAGGATACCATACAGCTATCGCTTGCCGAGAAAAAATCACAAACCAGCAAGCGTAAAAACGATGAGGAAGAAAAACCAGCGCGCCTTTCAATACAGCACAACGCGAAGGGCCGTAAGATTGACCTGCCAAAGCAATTAAGAATTTCATTTGATGAACCTGTTACACATTTAAAAATGCGTGATACAAGCTGGTTTATCATTAACCAGGACACCCTTTTAAATCAAATTCGATTTGTACAATCCGATTCAATTGGTTTAAATTACACGCTGGACACCTTGCTAACCGCAGAAAGTAGTTATACAATACTTTTACCGGATTCGGTCTTTTTTGGCTATAGCGGCAAAACCAATGATACTACACTGATCAGTTTTAGTGTTCCGGCAGAGGATCAGTATGGACATTTGTACCTGGATTTTACCGTGCCCGATACCAATTACAACTATATCCTACAACTGCTCAGTAACAAAGAGCAACTGCTTAATCAAAGAATCGTTAATAAATCTCAAATGCTGCACTATCCTTATCTTACACTTGCGAAATATCTTTTAAAGATAATTCAGGACAGTAATAAAAACGGCAGATGGGATACCGGCGACTACCTGAAGAAACAACAACCGGAACTTGTAAATTATTTTCCCAAAGAAATAGAAATCAGGGCAAATTGGGATTTTGAAGAAAGCTGGGAGCCAAAATTCAACAATAAAAAATAGTGTCGCTGGTGCACCACTTCTAAGCTAACAACCTTAGTGTCATGTCAACACTAGCAGTCTTTACACTGGTTTATGCAAGTGATAATATCTGACAGGATGGTATTTTGCAGCGAGTAGTAAATTTTCTTTCCATCTCTTTTTGCTTCCAGCACACCCTTGTTTTTCATAATATTGAGGTGATGTGAAGCAGCAGCCTGCTCAATATCCAATTTCAGGTAAATCTCCGTTACACTCATCTTTGGGGTTAGAGACAGCATTTCAATAATAGCTAATCTTACAGGATGGGCAATAGCGCGAAGCCTGCCAGCCACTTTTTCGAGCTTTTGAATGCTTTGTTCGGTAATTTCGAGCGTTTCCATGAGCTATTATTTTTTGCAAAAATACACAATCTCATATCATACATAACTTCATATGTATATATGTTTTAGGAATTTGGCTAATATAAAAGCGGTCTAAATAACCGAACGCGATTTTTTTTGCTGTTAATATTTTACGAAAAAGTAAATTCAACCTAAGTGTTTAATAAATAAGGAACTAAACCGGCAGGCACGTATTTTTGATTCAATCTGAAATCATTTAACCTTTGATTTGTCTGTTTTGACAGCATTTGTGGCTGCAATACTTCACTTGATCCCAAACTTTTTCCCATTTTTTGCGCCAGTTAAACGGTCGCCCGCAAACCGTGTTTTTTATTCATTATCATAGAATGGATTAAGATCACGCGAATAACAGCGCCAAACGATTAAAGTTTGGATTGTGCTATTTATTAATGTAAATCATGGCAGGTATAATCTCATACCGGAACTCATGATATGGTATGAGATTTGACTTTTTGGTCAGAAAATATTATTTTTGTGAACTAAACATCTAATTTATTTAGATATATGGTTCATGAAACTATAAATAGTCATTTTATCTACACTCTATTTCAAGATCGACGAAGTGTATATCGGTTGATAGACCTGGCCATGCTCACCGGTGAAACAGATCGCGAAAAGCTTGGCAAAAAACTTCATTATTACGTGAACAAAGGAATATTACAAAATCCTCACAAAGGAATTTACACCAAAGTACAATTTTCTCCTAAAGAACTTGCCTGTCGTATTTATGCTCCGGCCTATATTTCATTGGAATATGTGTTGCAAAATTCCGGGATAATATTTCAATACAGCGAAGTTTTTACGCTTGTGAGCTATCTTTCCAGAACCCTGGAAATTGATGATTTTCAATTCAAATTCCGAAAAATTAAGAATGAAATTTTGATTCAACCTCAGGGCATTAACAGATTAGAGAATGGTGTTAATGTTGCAAGTGCGGAACGCGCTTTTTGTGATATGCTCTATTTAAAACCCGATTTCTATTTTGACAATATCCAAGTACTTAATTATGAATACTTAATTAAAATTGCAGCGATTTACAATTCGGCAACTTTGAATAAAAGGGTTAAAAAAATAATTCAAAATGGTTAATATCAATCTTCACAGGCTGCATCTTACACAATTGCTTAAAGCGATTTATGGCGATGCAGAACTCTCTAATTACCTAGGATTTAAGGGTGGAACTGCATTGATGTTCTTTTATGACTTGCCCAGATTTTCGGTAGACCTTGATTTTGATTTATTGGACAACGCGCACACAGAAAAAGTACATGAAAAGATTCATCAGCTTGTTCAAAATCAGGGAGATATTATCGATGAAGCGCAAAAACATTACGGTATAATTGTAGTGATGGATTATGGAAAAACGGAACGAAAGCTGAAAATTGAAATATTCAACCGAAATTTTGGAAGTCGTTATGAGCTGAAAGATTTATTTGGTTTCACTGTTAAAGTGATGCGTATTGAGGATATGTTTGCTCATAAACTTTGTGCGCTTACTGATCGAAGTGTTTTAACAAACAGGGACATATTCGACTTGTGGTTTTTAATGGACAAGAAAACTGCTATCAACAGAAAAATTGTTGAAACGCGCATGAATTTGAGCTTAGAAAATCAGTTCGAAAAAGCGCTCCATTTACTGGAAAGCAAAAAAAACCTGCATCTTTTAGATGGCTTGGGAGATTTGATGGATGCGGAGTTAAAATTATTTGTCAAAACAAAACTGAGATCAGAAATTATGAGTTTGTTGCAGTTTTATCACCAATTTCCAATAACAGATTTAAGCGCGAAATAACTACCCCACCTCAGCATACAAATCCGTAAACTCAAATTTGCCTCCGTCGAACAGGCCTTTGTCGCCCAGTTTGAGCTGTGGGATGACCAGCAGCGCCATAAACGAAAGCGTCATAAAAGGCGCATGCAGGGAGCAGCCAAGTGCTTTGGCGGCGGCATCGGTTTTTTCGTAGGCTTTGGCAACTTCATAAGCATTTTGATTGCTCATCAGTCCGGCGACGGGCAGCGGTAATAAACTGACATTGTTTTCGTCGCAGGCTACCACACCGCCTTTGCTTTCGATCAGGAGGTTCACAGCTTTGGCCATGGCCGCATCATCAGCTCCAACAACAATAATATTGTGGCTGTCGTGCGCAACAGTCGATGCAATTGCACCCCTTTTTAGCCCGATGTTTTTAATAAATCCTATTGCAGGTTTAGCTTTTTTGTAGCGGTTTATGACGGCAATTTTCAAAATGTCTTCAGCAGTATTACTGGTTAAATTTTCACCATCTGCAACTGCCTGTCCGATAACTGTATTAGTAATCAACTGGCCTTCAAGCGCCTCAATCACCTTGATAGCTTTGCCAGTATTTTCTACAAAAAAGTCATCAGTAGTAACAGGATCAGCAACAAAATTATTTGGAGTAGTGGTTTGTTGAGTTTCAATCAAACTTTGGCCATTTTTGGCAACTAATTGTCCATTCACGTAAGTTTGTAACACATTGAAATCATTCAGGTTATCAACCACAATCATATCAGCCGGATCGCCCATTTGCAAAGTCCCTACTTCAAGCTTATAATGTTCTATTGGATTCAAAATGGCACTACTAAGCACATCCATCACCGGATAACCTTTTTCCACCGCACGTTTTACAAGTTGATTGATATGGCCTTTTACCAGATCATCCGGATGTTTGTCGTCACTGCAAAACAGCACTTTGTCGGCATGATTTTCCATCAGATCAATCAGTGCTTCAAAATTTTTGGCAGCACTACCTTCGCGAATCTGGATTTTCATGCCGTACTGAATTTTATCCAGCGCCTCTTCCATCGTAAAGCACTCGTGATCAGTGGTTATTCCCGCTTCGATATATTTTCGGGCATCCTCACCTTTCAAGCCTGGTGCATGACCGTCGATGGGTTTGTTGTATTTTTTGGCAACAGCCAGTTTTTCCATTACCATTTTGTCCTGAAACAATACGCCGGGATAATTCATCATCTCAGCCATATATTTGATCTCAGGCCGTGAGAGCAATTTTTCCATGGCATCGGCACCCAGATTGGCACCCGAAGATTCAAAACCCGTTGCGGGCACACAGCTCGAAGCACCAAAGTAAAATTTAAAAGGCACCGTTTTTCCATTTTCAATCATGAAATCAATGCCTTTGATTCCCAACACATTGGCTATCTCATGCGGATCGCTAACGGTAGCAACCGTTCCATGAACCACAGCCAAACGGGCAAACTCAGCCGGCACAAGCATCGAACTTTCGATGTGCACATGGGCATCGATAAAACCAGGGAGAATATAATTTTCAGGTGCTGAAGCAGTTTTTGTGATGGATTGAATTTTTCCGTTTTCTACTTTAATGGTTCCGGGAAAGATTTCTTTTTGGTGCAGATTTACAATCTGACCACTTATGGTAAAAGTATTTGCTGGCATGATTTGGGTTTTTTACAAAAGTAATTCAAATGAGTTTAGAACAAAATCAAAGGCGGTAACTCAATCCGGCATTGATGATTCCCTTTGCGCCAACTCCCAGTTCGAGAGATGCACCCAGGGCTTTTCCAACTCTGAGGCCAATGGCGTTTAAATGGAAATTAAACATGAGTTCTGTGGCATCTTCACCGGATAGCTTGGGATCGTCGGATGTGAGTTGTTGCTGCCAGATAGTAAGGCCAAGTCCCACACCAGAATAAAGCTGAACCCACTCGGACTGCACATATTCATAGCTGATCAGAGGCAAAAAACTAAAGTAATTATCCGTCAAATCACCCACTTTATTGCCAGCCAAAAATACTTCTTTGTTGATGGCCTGATAACTGAATAACCCACCGATTTTGAAACGATCTGATTGGAAATGCCAGTATTCCAGTCCAATAGCACCAATACTTGTAGAATTATCGGTTCTATAACCACCAATTGTGATAGAGCTAATTATTAAATCTCCAAACAAATTGCCAATATCAGCAGTAGTTAGCAGTCCGATATTGGCTCTGATTTCATTATTTTGTGCTTTTGCCTGGAATGAGAGCGAAAAAGCAGCCAGAAATAATAAGAGAAGTAGTTTTTTCATGGGTATTAATTTAAGTGGAAAGCTGTTTAAATCCTCAAAAATACATTAAAAAAATAGTACTGCCAACCAACGATCTCTGTCTAAAAACGACATATCAACTGATTAGTTTTTTGATAATTGCTGATGTGGAGAAGCCTTCCACAAGCTCAATGGTTTCTACTTTTCCGCCTTTGTCCATAACAATATCATAGCCAACCACATCTTCTGCTTTGTAATCTTTTCCTTTTACGAGTATATCAGGTTGCACTTTTTTGATGAGTTCGTAAGGCGTGGGCTCGTCAAAATAAACAATGGCAGTTGTGAAATGCAGGGCAGCGAGCAGCAGGGCTCTGGATTGTTGGTCAACAACAGGGCGCTGCGGTCCTTTGATACGACTTACGGAGGCATCGGTATTGAGGCCTATGACGAGCACATCGCCCAGATCAGCTGCTTTAGCAAGATACTCTATATGTCCGCGGTGAACAATATCAAAGCAGCCATTGGTAAACACGATTTTCTTATTCTGAAATTGCCAGAGTGCCAGCCGGCTTTCAAGTGTTTTGGCATCAAGGATTTTATTTTGAAGGTATTCCAGCTGTGTCATTGCTTGCTTTTTTATGGTCGATAAAGAACATCCAAAGATAAGCAAATCCTCCTAAAGTAACATTGAGTAAGGTTTGTCCGGCATGGGTTATGGCCACAAAAGATCCTGCTCCGATGGGGTTAATCATAAAAAGCTCAACCAATACAGCTTTTCCAATAAAGTGATAAGCTCCGATACCACCCGGAACAGGCGCCACAATACCAAGACTTCCGATGGCAAGCAGTGTGATTCCTGCTCTGAGGCCAAGGTGTGCTGTTTCATCAAGCATATATAACGGCATCCAGGTCATCAGGATGTAAAAAAACCAAATCATCACGGTATAAAACAGAAAAAGCCACTTTTGACGCATACGTTTAATGGTTTTGATACCATCGAGCAGGCCGCTGATTATTTCTTTAATTTTTGGATAGCCCGGAAGTTCTTCAAGGTGGTTGTGATAGCGTTTGCGAAGCCACCACAGCAAGGCAACGACTGCCACAACAGATAGTCCAAACAGGCTTAATGTAAACACATTGCGGCTTATCGATTGCACAAAAGGCAAGGTCATGTCGCCAACAAAGTCGCCCAATAAGGCCCACTGAAAAGCAACCACAGAAACCAATAGCAAGGCTAAGACGATTAAATCAAACAGCCGTTCGGAAATCACCGAGCCAAAAAGAGCATTGAATGGAACTTTCTCTTTACGCGAAAGTACGCCGCAACGCATCAGTTCGCCCATACGTGGCACTGCCGTATTGGCCAGATAACCGATCATCACCGCCGAAAAGGTAGTGGTGGTTCGGGTGCGATAACCCATGCTATTAATCAGTAAATTCCAGCGCAATGCCCTGAAGACATGAGAAATTATGGCAAATATCACTGCCAGTAGCATCCAATAATAATTAGCAGAACGCACGTCGTCCCACAGGGCATTCAAATCGATTGTCCGAAAACTCAACCAAAGTAATACAAGGCCAAGCATTAGGAAAAAAAGATACTTCAAGGTATTAATTATCAGCTTTTTCAACACTTATTCGCTGATTTTATTATGATCATCAGGAAAGATAATCGCGGGCTTAAAAGATTTAGCTTCTTCAAAATCCATGCTGGCATAAGACACAATGATGACCTTATCGCCAACAGCAGCTTTTCGCGCTGCCGCTCCATTAAGCGAAATCAGCCCACTGCCCCTTTTGCCTTTAATAACATAAGTGTCGAGCCTTTCACCATTGGTGATATTGTAAATACTCACCTTTTCGTTCTCGATCAGGTTTACCGCCTCTATCAAATCTTCATCGATAGCGATACTTCCGATATAATTCAAATCGGCTTGTGTGATCGTGGCACGGTGTATTTTAGATTTTAAAACTTCAATATTCATTCGTTAAATATTTGATTCCGAAAGCATCCGGACGCGTTTGCAAAATTATTAAAATATTCTGACATTGTCGATCAGCCTGACATTTCCCAGCTGCAGGGCCACAAATATACGTGCTCCATCAATGTCATTCCAGTGTTCAAAGCTCTGTAATTCAACATCATCAGCTACTGAAACATATTCCAGATCAAAGGCTTCAACAGCCTTCAATTGCTTGCTGGCATACTGCTGCATTTCGTCAGGACTTAGCACATTGCGCAATTGTGCAGCTTTTTTTAGTACCTGATAAATCTGCGGTGCCAGGACACGTTCTTCCGTTGAAAGACGCCGGTTTCTGGAGCTCATTGCAAGACCATCAGGCTCACGCACCGTTGGACAGGCAACAACTTCCACATTTATTTTCAGCTGCTTCACCATGGCTTTGATAATTGCCAGCTGCTGAAAATCTTTCTCTCCAAAAAAAGCCTTATCCGGCATAACAATATTAAAAAGCTTGCTTACCACAACACCTACACCATTAAAATGACCCGGGCGAAATGCTCCTTCCATTACTGTTGCCAATTTTCCGAAATGAAAAACCGTTTTGTCGGGCTCGGGATACATTTCCTGCTCCGTTGGCACAAATAAAAAATCACAGCCTACAGACTCCAGCATCTCTTTGTCGCTTTCCAAAGTGCGCGGATAATTTTCCAGATCGGCCGGGTTATTAAACTGTATCGGATTAACAAAAATACTCACCACTAAAATAGCTGTTTCTTTCCGGGCCTGTCTCATCAATTCGAGATGGCCAGCATGCAAAGCCCCCATCGTAGGAACAAATCCAATACTTTTACCTTTAAGCTTTTCGGCATTAATGGCCTGCTGCAGCTGATTTATATGCTCAAACACTTTCATCATAAGCCTTAAATATACACTATTTTACATGAAAAATCAATACTTTGCTACTGCAAAATCCTCAGCATATCCGCTTCGAGACTTGTATCAGGACTTTCGATGATGCGACCTAATTCTGTCCCATTACGGTAAAAGATAAATGTGGGCACGCGCTCAATTTCATAGCTGTGAATATCCAGTGTACGCGCATTTTTGTATGAATCAACAGCAATCATAAGCAGTTGCTCTTCACTAAATGCAAGGGTGTCGAGTAGTTTAAGAAAACGCGGTACCTGAATTTTACTATCGTGACACCAGCTGGCCAGCACAATCACGATTTCCAAACCATCCTGATTAGCTTTCAGCTTACTAACAACAGATCCATCAACTTCATAATCAGCATATTCTGACTCGTAATAACTGGCAAACTCACCGCTTTGCAAGCCTTCGCGGGTCACAAAATCAATCAGCACCTCTCTGTTTCTTAGTGTATCCATCATATATTGATCTATCTCTTGGGCCTTGATCTGACCAACTGCCGTGAAAAATATCAGCGACAGCAGCAATTTAATTTGAAGTGACATAGAATGATTTTATATTTTTGAATCGGAAAAATCGCTTCAAAATTCTGATAATAAATAGTTTAAATTACAAATAATGTTTGCTGTGACGATTTCATTATTTTTTTAACACGCTTAAATCGCACAGCAAAAGTAATAGGAAAGCTTAAATATGACTACTATCGCAGGCAAGAAAGTGCTGATAACGGGTGGATCATCCGGAATTGGCTGGTTAATGGCTAAAAAACTTATTGCAAAAGGAGCCGCTCAGGTAATACTCTGGGATATAAAAACTCCTGATTTACAGCAGGATTCGCCCAAGCTGCCGATAAGCTTCACACCTGTTGATGTATCAGAAAAAGAAGCGGTAAGGCAGGCTTCTCAGCAATTGATTGATCAGCAGCTTGTTCCGGATATATTGATTCTCAACGCGGGGGTTGTTTGGGGTGGCTATTTTCATGAACAAAGTGCCTCGCAAACACAAAAAATGATTGATGTAAATGTGTTTGGTGTGATATGGCCGGCACATTTTTTATTGCCCGCCATGATCGCCCTTAAAAGAGGTCATATCGTCAGCATTTCATCAGCTGCCGCCATGATTGCCAATCCACGCATGGCCATCTATGCTGCCACCAAATGGGCTGTATATGGCTGGAGCGAATCGCTCAGACTTGAAATGCAACAGTTAAAAACAGCTATTCAGGTAAGCACGGTTACACCCAGTTTTATTGATACCGGAATGTTTGCCGGAGCAAAAGTGAACAAACTTTTACCGAATCTGAAACCTGAGGTTGCAGCGTCAAAAATTGTGCGCGGCATCGAAAAAAACAAACGCTTTATACGCATGCCTTTCCTGGTTTTTGCATTGCCTTTTCTCAAAGGAGTTTTACCGGCATCATGGTTTGATCATCTTATCGGCAATGGGCTATCTGTGTACAAAAGCATGTCAAACTTCAAAGGTCATTCTAAATAAATGTTCTATTTCCAAAGCACAAGTTCACCACGGCTGCGGTCTTTCATCTCAGCCGGTATAGCCAGCTTTATTTCTTCGGCCAGCAGATCGATCAGCCGTCGTTTTACATAATGCCTCGAATAACAAATACTCACTTCCCGCAACGGACGTTTGTCGCTGAAAGAGACGACATTTTTTAAATTCGATTCACTCATTTCATTTACAGCCAGTTCGGGTATTATCGTGAATCCACCTTCGCGATTTATAATACGCAGCAGTGTTTCAATAGAACCGCCTTCCAGCTCAAAAGGAAGCTCGTGCTTGCTGGTGGGTTCTAAATCACAGAGGTTAATCACCTGAGAACGAAAGCAGTGACCGTCGCTCAGCAACCAAATATCCGGCGTTGCCACATCGATTATTTTAACATCTTGCTGCTGCAAAAGCGGATGACCAGTTTGTGCATAGATCAACATTTCTTCATAAAACAAGGGTTCTTCCAAAACTACCGGATCGTTGTATGGTGTCACAAAAACACCCACATCTAAGGTGTCGTTCTTTAGTTTTTCTGCGATTTGGTCTGTCACCAGCTCTACAACCCGCAGATTCACATCGGGGTAATGTCGCTTAAAATTTCCTGCAAAAAGTGGCAACAGATAGGGTGCCAAGGTGGGAATAATCCCGATATTCAACTCACCGCTGATTTCTCCCATATATTCCTGTGCCATATCATCGAGCCTGCCGGCTTCGGACAAAACAACTCTCGATTGATCGATGATACGACGGCCAATATTGGTGGGAACCAAAGGTTGTTTTCCGCGATCAAAAATTTTTATGCCAAAATGTTCTTCTAATTTCTTAACTTGCATGCTTAAAGTTGGTTGCGTTACAAAGCATTTTTCCGCTGCCTTCGAGAAGTTACGGTAGCTATCTATAGCAACGATATATTCCAACTGTGTTAAAGTAATCATCTTATCAATTTTATTGATACAAACTTAAATATTATCAATTTGACAAATGTAATTATATCCTTTAATTTTGCATAACAAATTTCAAATTAAAACTTAAAAAAATGGAAGAACAAGAAGTATTTCAAATGCCACGTATTGGCGATCCGGCTCCTGATTTTAAAGCCATGACAACAACAGGAATGATGCAGTTTTCTGAGTACATTAAAGGAGGCTGGACAATTTTGTTTTCTCACCCGGCTGACTTTACACCAGTATGCACAACAGAAATGACAGGCTTTGCAGTATTGGAAGATGAGTTCAGGAAAATGAACACCAAGCTGGTTGGCTTAAGCATCGACAGCATTCACTCTCATGTTGCCTGGGTGAATAATGTAAAAGAGAAGACCGGAATTTTTATGAAATTCCCTATCATTGCTGATATTGACATGAAGGTTGCAAAGCTTTATGGCATGTTGCAACCAGGCGAACATGAAACAGCTGCTGTTCGTGCAGTATTTTTCATTGATCCCAATGCTAAAATCCGTCTGATAATGTATTATCCTTTAAATGTAGGACGTAATATGGACGAAATTATCCGCGCTCTGCAAGCATTGCAAACTGCTGATGAGCACAAAGTTGCCCTTCCGTTGAATTGGAAACCAGGCGAAAAAGCTATCGTTCCTCCTCCAAAAACTATTGCTGAGCTGGAAGAGCGCCTCAAGTCAAACTATGAAATGGTTGATTTTTATCTGGCCAAAAGAGACCTTTAACGCTTGCAAATTTATCGAATAGCCGGCCCTGAAAAGTCGGCTATTTTTTGAACAAATCCGCAGGTTATGCGTTATTAAAATAGGAAATTTAAAACCAAAAAAATGAACGTTATGACAAATTTAAATGCAATTGGATTAGATGTAGAAAAGTCAAAAGGATTAGCCGACAAACTGAATGATTTGTTAGCCAACTTTTCGATATACTACATGAATGTAAGAGGTTTTCATTGGAATATCAAAGGAGAAAAATTCTTTGAGCTCCACCTCAAATTTGAAGAAATCTATACTGATCTTCAGGTAAAAATTGATGAAATCGCAGAACGTATTCTAACTGTAGGTTACACTCCGCTGCACGCTTACAGCGATTACAATGAGCAATCACAAATTAAAGAAGTAAAAAACATAAGTGATGGCCGCGAGGGCGTGAAAAGCCTGCTCGAAGGCTTTCAGATCTTAATTCTTAAGGAAAGAAAAATCCTCAAAATGGCGGAAGAACTCAACGACGAAGGCACAAATGCCCTGATGAGTGACTATATCCGCGAACAGGAAAAAACAGTTTGGATGCTTTCTTCCTATCTCAAAAAATAAATAAATAAAACAGGAATTTAAAAGGCCGGTCAGCTAACCCGGCCTTTTTTAATTTTAGGCAGTCCATTCTATAGAATTTTTCTTTTCAACAGATCACAAAAAGTTACTTTTCATATTTTGCAAATTAAGCACCTCTAAATCAAGCTAAACTGTGACTCAGGAAAAGAGCAGATTCAGCACAACACCAATCCGCAATGAAGAAACGCAAACCCAACGCCTTGATCCACGAAAGCAGCCCCTATCTGCTGCAGCACGCCTATAATCCCGTAAACTGGCATGCCTGGAACAACAAAACGCTTACTGCAGCAAAAGAACAAAACAAGATGTTGCTGGTGAGCATTGGTTATTCGGCCTGTCACTGGTGCCATGTAATGGAAGAGGAATCATTTGAGAATGAAGCTGTTGCTGCCTTAATGAACCAGCACTTTATTTGTGTAAAAATAGATCGGGAAGAACGCCCTGATGTGGATCAGTTTTTTATGGAAGCTGTTCAGTTGCTCAGCGGAAGAGGTGGCTGGCCATTGAATTGTTTTGCTTTGCCCGACGGCAGGCCATTCTGGGGCGGCACCTATTTCAGAAAAGAGCAATGGATGGATGTGTTGCAACAGATTGCCAGTCTCTTTAATCAGAAAGATCCGGCACTTTTAGAACAAGCCGAACAGCTGACACAAGGGATTAAAAGCAATCAGTTTGCGCCTCTTTCGGTGCATTCCGAAACTGATAACAGCCTGCTTATCGAAATCATGGCCAAAAAATTAGCCACACAACTGGATTGGGAAGAGGGCGGAACACAAGGGGCGCCAAAATTTCCAATGCCTGATCTGCTGAATTTTCAATTGCTCCCCGAAAATACAAGCTCTAAATTATATGACCATGCTATCCTTAGCCTGAAAAAAATGGCCTGTGGAGGCATTTATGATCAGGTTGGAGGCGGCTTTGCGCGCTATTCGGTTGACCGACGCTGGCATGTGCCTCACTTCGAAAAAATGTTGTACGACAATGCCCAGCTGATCGGATTGTATGCCCAAGCCTGGAAAAGCAGTCAAAACTCGCTTTTTGCTGAAGTTGTTCATCAAAGTATCCAGTTTTGCGAACGAGAACTGTTGGGACCCGAAGGTGCATTTATGGCATCCCTCGATGCCGATAGTGAAGGTGAAGAAGGTAAATTTTATGTTTGGACAACCAATGAATTTGTGGATGCTGCAGCTACTGAAGCAACCTTAATGGCAGAATTTTTTGGCCTTGGCGATAAGGCGTTGTGGGAAGACAACAAGAATGTGTTGATACAGGCTTTCGATGCAAAAAGCTATGCAGCCAAAAACGGATTATCGCTTGAAGCCTTTCATGAAAAAAAGAAAAACACCCTTCAGAACTTGCTGCAATACCGCTCAAAACGTGTTCGGCCGGCAACAGACGATAAACGGCTTTTATCATGGAACGCCTTAATGATTATTGGCTTAGTAAAAGCTGCAAGTATTTTTGATCGTGACGACTGGCTAAAAACAGCTGAAAAAACGGCTGAATTTATTTCAACACAGATGCGTCAGGCAGATGGGGGCTTATTCAGAAGCTGGAAAAATGATGAAGCTAAAATCGCTGCCTTTCTGGATGATTATGCCTTCTATATTCAAGCCTTGTTTGAACTGTTTCAGCAAACAGGCAAAGTTACCTATGCCATTCAGGGGCACGAATTAATTCAATATACTCTCCGCCATTTCCTTGTTGAATCGCAACAAAGCTTTGCCTACAGCGACCTCAATAACACTGATTTGCCGGTTGTTTCTTTTGAAAATTTCGACAATGTTAACCCTTCGTCGAATGCGGCTATGGCCCATGTTTTGATTAAAGCTTCCATGCTTTTTGAAAAGCCTGAATACAGCAAACTGGCCGAGAAAATGATTCAACAGCAAGCTCCAAAAATGGCTGAATACCCTTCCAGCTTCAGCCATTGGGCACAGGCACTCCTGCTACTGGAAACACAACAGTTGATTGTGGTGGTCGGAGAAAATGCCTTACAAGCAGCACAGCTAGTGCGCAAACAGATCAATACTTTAACGCTGGTAGCTACCGACGAAAGCCGACAATTACCCGCTGTGGCAAGCAAGCCCGAAACCAGCGAACAACGTTTTTATCTATGCGACACCGATGGCTGCCGGCCGGCATTCAGTGCCATTGAGCAAGTGCTAAAGGAAGTTTAACCGAAGCTAATCACAGTAATTCCTCTATTTTCTTTAATTCTTCATTGGAGAAAGCAGTGTTTTCGAGGCTTTTAACATTATTATCAAGTTGTTGTACACTGCTGGCGCCAACTAAAACACTTGTAATTCGATCATCTTTGAGCAGCCAGGCCAAAGCCATCTGAGCCAGGCTCTGGTTTCGGTTTTGTGCAATTTGATTCAGCCTGACGATTTTTTGATAAACCTGATCCACCTGTTCTTTTGTTAAGAAAACCTCACGCGCAGCGCGCGAATCAGCCGGAATACCCTTGAGGTAGCGATCGGTGAGCAAGCCCTGAGCCAAAGGAGAATAAGCAATACAACCAACGCCTTCTGCTTCAAGCAGATCAAGTAACTCACTTTCGACCCAGCGATCAAGCATCGAATAACGCGCTTGGTGTATCAAACAGGGCGTTCCCAATTCGCGAAGCAATTGAAAAGCTTTTTGGCTCGCCTCTGCAGGATAATTGGAAATGCCCGCATACAAAGCTTTTCCGGATTTTACAGCATCGGAAAGGGCAGTCATTGTTTCTTCCAGAGGTGTTTCGGGATCAAAACGATGCGAATAAAAAATATCCACATAGTCTATTTCCACGCGTTTCAAGCTTTGATCAAGGCTGGCCAGCATATATTTGCGGCTTCCCCATTCGCCATAAGGCCCCGGCCACATGCCATAACCTGCCTTGGTAGAAATGATCAATTCATCGCGATAAGGCTTGAGGTTGTGATTCAGGATTTTTCCAAAATTGATTTCTGCACTTCCCCCCGGAGGACCATAATTATTGGCCAAATCGAAATGCGTAATACCATGATCAAATGCCTTTAAAATGATTTTCCGGGCAACATCAAGATCGTCAATATCGCCAAAATTATGCCACAAACCCAGCGATAAAGCCGGAAGTTTAAGGCCGGATCGGCCGGATCGGTTATAAGGCATTTGATCGTATCGTGTTGAAGAAGGGCTATAGGTACTCATGGTATAATTTATTAAAAAGGTTTTCTATAAAGGAAGATCGTCTCAGGCATATTATTGATCAACGCATGTACCTTTTTTTCCTAATTTTTTGGTTAATGCACGAATCATTTTCGCTTAAAAACGATCATCCCAATGATCAAATTTACACAAAATGCCAGACTAATGGATCAATCGTTGAGACCAGACCTGAGAACCGGAAGTCACTTTTAGCAGATAAAAGCTGCTTTTAGCCGGATTGTTTTTTACAAAATCCGTTAGGGGAAATTGATGACCTCCGGCAGGCAAAGTCGGGCTTGTTTGTTGCCAAACCAAACGGCCATTCAAATCAAAAATGCTGAGTTCAACAGCATCGGGTGATGTGAGGTCAAGCTCACAAACGCTGCTGAAATTGAGCGGATTGGGAAAAACAGCTAAGGAATTCATTTCTTGATGTTGTTGTGGTAAACCCATCCATATAAATTCCATCACACCCATATCAATACGTCCATATTGAATGCGATCCATGCCTAATAAATCCGTTGGCGGGATCAAAAAGCCTGTTGTATCAGGTGTTCCGGCGTTGATACATGGACTGTCATCCGACAGCCAAAATTGCTCAAAAAATGATGGATCGGCATCCATATTGTTTTCATAAACGCCAATAAATGAGCTTCCGCCAAACCAATCGAGCCCGCCCTGAATATTGCAATAATGAAACTCCGGCTCGGAATACACATCCCAAATCCAAACCTGCGAACCCAGGGTGTCGCCGGCTGTGTTGTTCCACAAAATGCTGTTTGCCATAACAGGATCGGCATGTTCATTGCAATAATAGCCGCCGCCCATAGCCGAACTGTTGTTGATTATAGTTAGGTTCGTCATATGTGGCGAAGCTTCGAGGCAGGCTATTCCGCCACCAAAAAACAGGGAACTATTTTCATGAATAAGTAGATTGGCAACCTGCCTTTCGGGTGTTGCGCGAATAAATCCGATAGCCCCGCCTAAAGCACTAAAATTCTGATAAAACTCGCAATTGATCAATTTCGGGTCGGAAAATTCAAAGGATAAAGCCCCGCCAACGCCTGTGGAGGCATTTCCTTCGAAATAGGATCCCGAAACTTCCGGAAGCGAAGCCCTGAAAGCCACAGCGCCGCCATAGCCATAGTCCATGCCATCGTTGCCGGCAAAACTATTCAAAAACTCACTTTTCCGAATCAGGATATCGGACTTGTTGGCATACACAGCGCCACCACGATAAAAGGCATAATGCTTATCGAACAGACACTGTTCAATGCGAATTTTATTAAAATTATCGATCCGAAAGGCACCGCCATAACCATTAGCCGAATCACCGGCTGCTTTGCCGTAATAAAACCTGCAATACTCAAAAAGTGAGGAGTCACTTTCTGGCAGGGTTTGCTCAAAACGAAATCCGTTCCAGCCGCCTGCCGTGCTGTGATAATCCGCAAATCCACTGGTATCAGCAATTGTAAAGCTTATAGGCTGGTTATAGCTGGCACGTGCATCTACACTGCCCAGCACATGGATGCTGAAATAACCTTCGAAAAGCACTGTGGTGTTTGCTGCAATAACCAGTTGTTCGCTGGCCGGAACAATGATGTCGCAGCTCACAAAAACTGTATCGTAATTCCACAATCCGCTTTGGCTGCCACAAGCGTTATAATTATTCTGAGCGCTTCCGAAATAGCCTGCAAGCAGCATTAATCCCATTAAAATCCTACGCATAAAATCAGGTTTTGGTTTGAGAGGTAAAATTAGCAAACAATTGCATTCAAAACCTGATAAAAAACTCTTATATTTTCACAATCTGATTGCGAATGGCATAACGAAAAAGCCTGGTATCGTATTAGAAATAATACCGGGCTTTTCATTAAATTTTTTATTTAATTGATGCTTCGATAATCGCCTCATTCTCAGTAAACGCCTCAGCCATCACTTCTTTGATGATACCACCCATCATGCCGGCCATCAGCTTGGAGTTCATTCGCGAAAAATACACCTTGCCGTCAGCACGTTCGTAAATCGCTACGCGACAAGGCATCATGCTACTCACAATACGCTCCCCGTCTTCCTTGAGGATTTTTGCCGCATGATCAGGATGGCAAAGCTCAAAAACTTTCACAGCACGCACATCGTGACCAAATTTATCCATAGTAGCCTGCAAATCATGCACTGCCGGCATCTTCCATCCGGCTTCGGCTACGGATTTTTCAAAACGTTCCACTGTTGTGTTAAAGTCATAAGGACTTTCACTTTCGATCAACATCATTTTTGGTGCCATGCTATAAACAATCAGCAGTGCCAGCACCACGCCGAAAACCAGTCCGGCGATTCCAATTCCAATTTGTTTCATTTAGTTTGAATTAAAAGTTAATAACAGCCTGCAAATATACAGTTTTGTACATATATAGGTTTTTACATGTTTTGATAATTATTTTATAATTTCTTATTTAATAGATACTTAACGCTTATAAATGGAAACTACAATTATTAATTTTATGTAAAATTACGCCATATCGCTTTGTGTTCAAAAGAATCATCCGGCTTTATTGACAGTCAAAAAGCAATAAATGATTTTGTTGTGCGTGCTTTCAGTAAAACACAAATCTCGCTTTTTGAAGTTAACTTGACAAGCATATTTTGTGCCACACAAATTAAAACCTCTGAATGGGAATCGGGCATTTCTTTTGCTTGGATAGTGAGATTATCCCTATTTTTGCGGCAATCAGGATTTATGAAACAGTGTATCAAGATCGTAATACTTTTGGCCGGACTCCTTGTATTTGAAGGTTGTTCGAGTGTGCGCAGTCCTCACCGGCCTGTTCAAAAACAGAGAAAGAAAAAACCCTGCTACGAATGCCCTTCCTGGTCGCATGTTCCCCAAAAAAATCTGACGCAATTGCTTTATGAAGGCTGATCAAAAGGAAATTCTGAGCCGTTTCCTTCCCGAAGGTGCTTTGGAAAAGGTTTGCAAAAGCATCGATGAAGCACATATCCACCTGCGAATTACGGCAGCACGAAGCAGCAGGCTGGGCGATTTCAGGCCGCCTAAGCAAGTGGGTGATCCTTACCGTATTTCGCTCAATCACAATTTGAATCCTTATCAGTTTCTGATCACTTTTGTGCATGAACTAGCGCATCTGGAAGTTTATAAAACACACAAAAACAAGGTGCAACCACATGGTGTTGAGTGGAAACAACGCTTCAGACAATTGATGCAACCCTATCTGGAAAGTCAAATTTTTCCAGCTGAGCTGTCCAAAAGCCTGTCCAATTACCTTCAAAATGCCAAAGCTGCCAGTGGATCTGATCTGGAGCTCACCCGCAAGCTCAAGCAATATAATAAAATCCAAAAGAGCCTGCCCACGATAGAAGAATTATCCGAAGGAAGCGTGTTTCGCATTGCAAGCGGTCGGAGTTTTATCAAAGGTGCACGATTGCGAAAACGCTATAAATGCCAATGCGTACATTCAAAAAGATGGTATTTATTTAATCCGCTGGCAGAAGTTATGCTTGCTGAGCAAATAGAAACGAAATAGGCATTATTGGTCTATAGGCTTTATATACAAGTGTTTACAATAATTTTATTTTGGGAAAAAGCCACTTTCCATTAAAAAAAAATTCTTGTACATTTGCCCATCACACAAACCCAATCAGATGCCCATTTTAGGAACCATCATCAAGAAGGCTTATGAATTACGCCATCTTCCGGTAGAAAAGAAAAAACTTCGCCTGCAACCCCTTAAAGCTCAGTCAGACGAGTTAAAAAAACTGATTGGCAAAGCACAGTTTACTGCTTTTGGCGAAAATTACAATTTTGATCTATTACTCAAAAGCCAAAACATAACCGAACAATTTAGGAAGGAAGTGCCTGTTTTTGATTACAACAGCATGTATAAGCAATGGTGGTATCGGGCACTTAATGGCGAATCGTATGTTTCGTGGCCCGGCCGCGTAAAATATTTTGCCTTAAGCTCGGGCACTTCCGAATCCTCCAGCAAGCACATTCCGGTAACAGCAGACATGCTTACGTCCATTAAAAAGGCCAGCATCAGGCAATTGGTATCTACCTCGAAGTATAATTTTCCGGTAGAGTTTTACGAAAAAGGCATGCTGATGATCGGAGGCAGCACCCATCTTCAGTATAACGGAACCTATTATGCCGGCGATCTTTCGGGCATCACAGCAGGAAGCCTTCCTTTTTGGTTTCAGCACTTTTACAAGCCGGGTAAGCGCATTTCAAAAACAGCTGAATGGGCAACCAAGCTCAACGAAATGGTACGCAAAGCGCCCAGTTGGGACATTGGCGTTATCGTGGGAGTGCCAGCCTGGGTGCAAATCCTGCTCGAACGCATCATTGATGAATACAACTTAACCACCATACACGACCTTTGGCCAAACCTTACTGTTTATGTGCACAGCGGCGTTTCATTCGCGCCCTATATTAAAAGCTTCGAGAAGCTTTTTGGCAAGCCCATGATTTATTCTGAAAGCTACCTGGCTTCGGAAGGCTATATCGCCTACCAGAACAGCCTCGAAAGACGCACCATGGAGTTGATTGTTGATAATGGCATTTATTATGAATTTGTTCCTTTTACCGAAGATAATTTTGACGAAGAAGGCAATCTGAGAGAAAAGCCCGAAACCCTGATGCTTAGCGAGGTGAATAACAACGAAGAGTATGCGCTACTGCTTACAACCAATGCCGGCGCCTGGCGTTATTTGATTGGCGACACCATAAAATTTACGGATAAAGAAAGATGTGAAATTATTATCACAGGCCGTACCAAGCATTATCTGAGTCTATGCGGAGAGCATCTTTCACAGGAAAATATGAACCGCGCCATCGAGATGCTGCAGGACGAATACAATATTGAAGTGCGCGAATTTACCGTTGCCGGAATACGCCACGGTTCACTGTTTGCCCATCGCTGGTACCTGGGCACAGATGACGCTATCGATCCCGATTTAGCCATCCGGAAAATTGACGAATACCTCAAACAGCTCAACGATGATTATATGGTCGAACGCATGGAAGCCGTGCGGGAGCTGTTTATTGAGGTGCTGCCTTCGCGGGTTTTTTATGATTACATGAAAAAACTCGGCAAAGAGGGCAGCGCCAATAAATTCCCGAGAGTGCTCAAGGGGCAGCGCCTGGAAGATTGGGAACAGTATTTGAAAACCTATCAGCAAAAAGTTTGACCGACTAATTTATGAGTGCACTATTTTTTGAAGGCATATTGTTAGGACTTACACTGGCAACATTTTTCGGATTCGGTCCAGCATTTTTTGCGCTTATACAAACCAGTATTCACCGGGGATTTGGCCCGGCAGCATTGCTTGCACTCGGCATTTTTCTCAATGACGTGCTTATGGTTGTGCTCTGTTTGATGGGAGCCATTCAAATTGTGACAGCACCCAGCAATTATTTTTGGTTTGGCATCAGTAGCGGTATAATTCTGATTATTTTTGGACTGGTAACATTCAGCCGCAAAGTGGAAGAACAAAAAGAAATTCCTGAAGACGACAGTATTGAATTACCCGTTAAGGTGAGTGGTCCGAGATGGTTTACCTATATCGCCAAAGGATTTTTTATGAATATCGTAAATCCTTTTGTCTGGATTTTCTGGGTGGGAGTGGTGGTTGGTATTTCGGCACGTATGGGTGGCGAAGAGGCAAAACTCACCACTTTTTTCAGCGGCACCCTGATTACGGTGCTTGCCGGTGACCTGCTTAAGGCTTATGGCGCATACGCCGTCAAGGGTTTTTTTACAGCAAAAATGATACAACGGCTCAATAAAATTGCTGGGGTTGGATTAATGCTTTTTGGCATTTATTTGATGGGAAGAGTTATCTTTGAATCTTTATAACACCCAAAACATTTCCTATGAAAACACAATTTACGCGCAACTGGTGGTCTTTTGCTCTTAATGGCATTATCGCATTGATTTATGGCATACTGGCATTGAGTTTGCCCAAAGATACCCTTATCGTAATAGCACGCTACACTGGCATTGTTATTATTCTCACGGGTGTCGTTTTTGGGATAATCAGTTATAACCGGTCCAGAAAACAACTGCCTTACGGAATAATGCTGTTTCAAACTATTGTGATGGCGTTGGTTGGTTTTTTAATCGTACTCTACACCCAGCAAACTATCGACTTTTTTGTCACCCTCATTGGTATCTGGGCCATCATAATGGGAATTATTCAGCTGATAGTATTGGTCAATGTAAGTGGTACTATGGGCAATAAAAACTTTTTCCTGGTCAACGCCATTGTCAGTTTACTTTTTGGCTTGTTGCTCGTTATCGATCCTTTTAATGCCGCCAAAACACTTATTTTACTGAGCGGAATTTTAGCCTTGTTTTTTGGTTTCGTCATGATCTGGTTTGCCTATAACCTCCGTGAAATGCAAAAAACCACGCCTTACGAGGAGATTAACGATTAAGCCTTTACACACGAAATAAAGTTCTGACTCCTACAACTAGGCTCGCTTGAATTATTTGTTGGTTTAAACAGGTATTACAACAGTACTGATAAGCCTATTGACGCTGGCAATTCTATTCCTCGGTATTTTGAGACACTACTTTCAGCAGTATATTGAAGTTTGACCTTATAACTTGATTCTAGTAAATTAGCGTGCCTGCTAAATTTTTGCTCAGTCTTTACTAAACTAATCCTCTTCAAACTTAATGTCTTTCACATTCAGTTGGAGATTCACTTTTCCCTGCCATTCATTTTCTTCGATATGGTAGGTGATGCTAAAGGGTTCGCCGCTGCGGATGCGTTCATAATGATGTGCCTGCTGAAAAGCAATTGCTGAAACAGGCTCTGAGCGGCTTGTTTTTTGCATAAGACTAAGCTTCAAATGTTTTTGACCAACAATTCGGGATCTTCCGGTATCAATAACCTGCTCCGAAAGAAAAACCGGTGCCATATTTCCCGGTCCAAAAGGTGCAAACTGTTTAAGTATGCGCAAAAACTTGGCCGAAAAATCAGAAAAATTAATGCGTGCATCTATTTCTATTTCCGGAATAAGTAGCTCATCAGCAATATGTTCGCTTACATAGGTATTGAATTTGCTGCGGAAAAGCTCCAGGTTTTCGGGTTTGAGCGAAAGGCCGGCAGCATACATATGGCCTCCAAAATGCTCCAGCAAATCAGAACAATGGTCAATGGCATCATACACATCAAAGTTTTTGACTGAACGTGCAGAGCCCGTAATAAACTTATTGGATCGTGTTAGTATGATTGTAGGGCGGTAATAATTATCAGTGAGCCTCGAAGCCACAATACCAATTACACCTTTATGCCAGTTTTCGTTGTAAAGCACCGTGCTTTTGGCTTCCTTAAGTATTCCGTTGCCCTCAATCATCGCCAGGGCTTCTTCGGTAATCTGATTGTCGAGGCTGCGGCGTTCAGTATTCATATCGTTGATAGCCACTGCCAGTTTTTCGGCATGACTCATACGATCGGCAAGCAACAGGCGCACCGAATCGCTGGCTTTTTCAATACGTCCGGCCGCATTGATACGTGGGCCAATCAGAAACACCAGATCGCTGATGGTAAGCACACGGGTAAGCACATTGCCTGTTGTTTCGTCCACCTCTTCCCTTCTTTTCACATTGGCATAATTCAGAACAGCCTCAAAACCAGGCCGGGGGTTGGTGTTGAGCTGCTTCAGCCCGAAATACGCCAGCACCCTGTTTTCGCCTGTGATTGGCACGATATCAGCGGCAATACTTACGGCCACCAGATCGAGGTAAGGAATAAGCTGCTCGAAGGGTTCCTGCTGTTTTTGAGCCAAAGCTGAGATGAGCTTGAAGCCGACTCCTGCTCCCGACAATTCCTTGAAAGGGTAATTGCAATCTGCACGTTTGGTGTCGAGCACGGCTACCGCAGGAGGCAATTCATCGCCCGGACGATGGTGATCGCAAATGATAAAGTCCACCTGAAGCTCGGTGGCATACTTAATCTTATCAACAGCCTTGATGCCGCAATCCAGCGCAATAACAAGGTTTATGCCATGACTTGCTGCATGATCGATTCCTTTGTACGAAATCCCATAGCCCTCCTCATAGCGATCGGGAATGTAAAAGGCAATCCTTTTCTTGAAATATTTTTTCAGGTAAGCGTAAACCAGGGCAACGGCGGTGGTGCCATCCACATCATAATCACCATAAATCATGATTTTTTCGTTGCTGTCGATGGCTTTAAATATACGCTCCACCGCTTTGTCCATATCCTTCATCAGAAATGGATCGTGCAAATAGCTGAGCTGGGGACGAAAAAAATAACGCGCCTCTTCAAAGGTGGTAACACCTCGTTGTGCCAATAAATTAGCCAGAGATGTACGAATAGACAATACTTCACTCAAGTGTTTAACCACTTGCGCTTCACCGTCTTGTTTAAATATCCACCTGTTTTCCATTCAGCTTATTTTTAACTGGTAAAAATAACAATAAAATCCCAGCTATCTGTTGGAATACGAAATTTGAAATTAGTGGCCTGTCTAGCATGCTTTTAACCAATATAAGCAGCGGTTTTAAGGCATACTATACAGTTTAAAAGTTCGACCGCATGGCCTCAACAGGATCCAATCGCGAGGCAGACCAGGCGGGGATAAACCCTGAGAACAAACCGATAAAACCAGATACAACAAGTCCTAAAACGATATTGCCGAGCGAAAGGCTCATCACAAAACTGGTTGTACTGCTTATCGCAACTGCCAGCAAAAACACGATGACAAGGCCAACAATACCGCCCAGGACCGACAAAAATATGGCTTCGAAAAGGAACTGCAAAAGCACAAAATAATTCTTGGCACCAAGAGATTTTTGTATGCCGATTTGGTTGGTGCGCTCCTTTACCGAAACAAACATAATATTGGCAATGCCAAAGCCGCCAACCAACAACGAAAAGCCGCCAATAATCCACCCCACAATGGCTATCACACCAAACAGCTGGTCGAAACCACGATTGATAATATCCATTTCGTTGATGGCAAAATTATCTTCGGCAGCAGGTTTCAACTTTCGTACCGAACGCATAATCCCTGTAAGCTCATCTTTAAGTTCTTCGTTAGATAATCCGGCTTTGGTGCGTGCCATAATACTAGATCCGGTATTGCGCAAATCAATTACGTTTCGGGCAAAATTTACGGTGATAAAAGCAGCATTGTCATTGGAACCGCCAAAAATATTATCCCCACTTTTTGCCATTACCCCGATCACATCCATGCGTAAACCAAAAACCTTTACCGATCTCCCGATGGGATCGCTATTTAAAAAAAGTGTCTCGGCCACATCTGCACCAATGATAATGACGTTGCGGCCGGTTTGCGATTCAAGCGGCGTAAAATACCTGCCCTGTTCAATATCCATGGGCATAACACGATCGTAATCGTGCGAAACAGCGTTTATCATTGTTTGCTCAATGGTTGTGCTGCGATAGCTGAGGTTACGTGTAACGGTTACCTGATAGGCAAACGCTTCGGCCGCATTACTGCGTTTCTGCAATTCGGCGAGTTCGCGCAGGCTGGCTTCGGGACGCTGCCAGTATTTCCACCAGGGATAATCGCTCCCACCCATCATCCAGGGCCATTTTTGAATAAATAACACATTGTCGCCCAGCGAGCTGATGTCGCTGCGAATGGCTTTTTCGAGGCTGTCAAAAACCGAAAAAACCGCTATAATAGAAAATATGCCAATGGTAATGCCCAATAGCGACAATACCGTACGTACTTTATTTACAACCAGCGCCGACAGCGCAAATTGAAAACTTTCCAAAATCAAACGAAAAAGTATCATGTTGCCGTTTTAGGCTGTAAAAATAAGGATTCTGTACGGGAAAAATTCAACTATGTCAAGAATCCTTCTTTTAAAGAAAAAATATCGCCATCTGAGGATCACTTAGCACTCAGCGTACCATGAAATATTCTTTGCATACAATAATCCCTTTGTGCACTTCGTGAAACCTTTGTGAACCTTGTAGTTTGTTTGTTTAACCACTAAGCACACCAAGAAGGCACTAAGCGCACTAAGAAGTAATCCTTGCAGATCCATAACCCCTTGGTGCACTTCGTGAAACCTTTGTGAACCTTGTGGTTTGTTTGTTTAACCACCAGGCACACGAAGAAGGCACTAAGATCACTATGAAGTATTCCTTGCAGATCCATAATCCCTTTGTGCTCTTCGTGAAACCTTTGTGAACCTTGTGGTTTGTTTGTTTAACCACTAAGCACACCAAGAAGGCACTAAGGTCACTATGAAGTAATCCTTGCAGATCCATAACCTCTTGGTGCACTTCGTGTAATCCTTTGTGAACCTTGTGGTTAGTTTGTTTAACCACTAAGCACACCAAGAAGGCACTAAGCGCACTATGAAATAGTCCCTGCAATACCAATTCCTGCGCAGGCATTTTCTGAAATTCGGTTCTAACGAATTCCATAAATAAAATCAGTTCATTAAAAATCACGGTCTTTCATTGCTTCACTCGCTTATTTTTAATAAACTTGCAGTATATTATACCCTAAATTTATTAGCCTTGAAAAAGATTAAAACTGCTTTAATATCAGTTTATTACAAAGACAAACTTTCCGAAATAGCCACACTGCTTCACCAGCATGGCGTACAGATTTATGCTACGGGCGGAACTTTCGATTTTATCCAAAAAATGCAGATTCCGGTGCAGGAGGTAGAAAAGCTTACCGGTTATCCTTCCATCCTCGATGGTCGTGTTAAAACCTTACATCCCAAAGTTTTTGGTGGCATTTTGGCCCGAAGTTCAGAAAAAACACATCGCGAGCAGCTGGATCAATACCATATCCCGGCCTTCGATCTGGTGATTGTAGATTTATATCCCTTCGAAGAAACACTCAGCCAAACCGATGATAAACAACAAATCATCGAAAAAATTGATATTGGCGGCATTTCGCTCATCAGGGCTGCTGCCAAAAATTTTGAAGACGTATTGATCGTTCCTTCAGCCGACTATTACGATGAGCTGATCCAGCTACTTAACGACAATCAGTGTGCAAGCGAGCTCGCCGACCGCATGAAATTTGCAAGCCTGGCCTTTGGTGTGAGCTCGCATTACGACAGCGCCATCTACAATTGGTTTGGTGGTAACGAAAAATCCGGCATTCGCTTAAGCATGCACCAAAAAACCAGCCTTCGTTATGGCGAAAACCCGCACCAGCAAGGCAGTTTCTATGGCGAAGCAGATAAACTATTTGAACAACTTCACGGCAAAGAACTTTCGTACAACAACTTGCTGGATTTAGATGCAGGGCTCAACCTGATAAAAGAATTTGATGAAACCACATTCGCCATTCTAAAACATAACAACGCATGCGGACTGGCCTGCAGAAATACGGTAGCAGAAGCCTATCAGGATGCGCTGGCCGGTGACCCTGTTTCGGCCTTTGGCGGTGTATTGATTTGCAACAAAGCGATTGACGAAAAAGCAGCCGAAAACATCAATAAACTGTTTTTTGAAATCATCCTGGCGCCTGACTTTGAAAATAATGCGTTGGAAATCCTGAAATCACGAAAAAATAGAATAATTTTGCGCTTGCGGTCAGGGGTATTATCAACAAAACAATACAAATCGGTTTTGAACGGATTTTTGGTGCAGGATAAAGACTTGCACACGGAATCGGCGAAGGACTTTAAAGTGGTATCAGCGGTTCAGCCTAATAAGCAACAGATTGAGGATTTGGTTTTCGCCAATAAAATCGTAAAGCATTCCCGTTCAAACGCTATTGTTTTGGCAAAGGATAAACAATTGATTGCCGCCGGAATCGGCCAGACATCAAGAATTGATGCACTGAAGCAAGCTATCGCAAAAGCACTGTCGTTCGAGTTTGATCTCAACCAGGCAGTGATGGCTTCTGATGCATTTTTTCCGTTTTCCGATTCGGTGCAAATAGCTTATGAAGCAGGTATTAAAGCGGTGGTTCAGCCCGGA
Source organism: Bacteroidota bacterium (assembly GCA_018830105.1). Classification (GTDB taxonomy): domain Bacteria; phylum Bacteroidota; class Bacteroidia; order Bacteroidales; family F082; genus UBA5536. The sequence goes on along the minus strand of JAHJTC010000022.1, from coordinate 75,341 downwards.
GGTTCGGTAAGAGATCAGGAATCGATCAATTTCTGTAACCAACATGGAATGAGCATGGTTTTTACCGGCATCAGGCATTTTAAACATTAACAAAGAAATAAAATGGGACTATTTTCATTCCTGACAAAAGAAATAGCGATCGACCTTGGTACAGCTAACACCATCATCATCTACAACGACAAAGTTGTTGTAGATGAGCCTTCTATTGTTGCCATTCAGCGCGACAACGGAAAGATTATTGCCGTGGGTAAAAAAGCCATGATGATGCATGGCAAAACCCACGAAAACATCAAAACGATTCGCCCCTTGCGCGATGGTGTGATAGCTGATTTTCAGGCCGCTGAATATATGATGCGCGAAATGATTAAGATGATAGGCATCAAAGGCTGGCTGTTTCCACCCGCCTTAAAAATGGTGATCTGTATTCCTTCGGGTATTACTGAGGTGGAGGAGCGCGCCGTGAAAGACTCTGCCGAACAGGCTGGTGCCAAAGAAGTGCGCCTGATTCACGAACCAATGGCAGCAGCAATCGGTATTGGCATCGATGTGCTCGAACCTACCGGAAATATGATTATCGACATTGGAGGCGGTACCAGCGAAATTGCTGTGATCGCGCTTGGTGGTATCGTAAACAATAAATCTATCCGCATTGCCGGTGACGATTTCAACGCTGATATTGAAGAATATATGCGTAAGCAACACAATATCAACATTGGCGAACGCACTGCCGAACGCATCAAAATTGAAGTTGGTGCAGCCCTGCCTACCATTGATAATCCACCCGACGATTTTCCGGTTCATGGGCGTGATATGCTCACCGGTATTCCCAAGGAAATCAAAGTGAACTATACTGAAATTGCGCATTGCCTCGACAAAAGCATATCCAAAATTGAAGCTGCGGTGCTTAATGCCTTAGAAATGACGCCTCCGGAGCTTTCTGCAGATATCTACCGCACCGGTATTTACCTGGCTGGTGGTGGCTCGCTGCTCAGGGGTTTGGATAAGCGATTACATCATAAAACCAAGCTGCCAGTGCATGTGGCCGAGGATCCGCTGCGTGCCGTTGCCCGTGGAACAGGCATTGCGCTCAAGAATTTTGATAAATTCCCGTTCCTGATTAAATAAAACCGGCCATCAGACACCTCAGGTATGCATAACCTGTTTCGTTTTTTACAAAGATATCACCTGTTGCTGTTGTTTCTGCTGCTCGAAACAATAGCTTTCAGCATGCTGATGCGAAGTAATACCTACCACCGTAGCGCTGCTTTTAACCTCACCAACAGCACCACCGGCTGGATTTACAATATCCATAAATCAGTTACAGACTACTTCTATCTGCAACAGGCCAATCAATTGCTGGCCGATGAAAATGCCCGCTTGAGAATGCAATTGCACAATATCAGTCAAAAATCCGACAGCCTGACAGTAAAAACAGCGGATACCGTGTTTACCTTTATGCAAGCAAGGGTTGTAAGCAATTCGGTGCATTTTCGCAACAACTATATCATTATCAACAAAGGGTCGAATCAAGGTGTTCAAAAAGATATGGGGCTGATTTCTTCCGAAGGCGTTGCGGGCATCATCACGGGTGTAAGCCCAAAGTATGCCACCGCGATCAGCTTGTTGCATAAGTTTGCTGTAATCAGTGTGCGTTTTAAAAATAGTGGCCAATTGGCTAATCTCAGTTGGCAGGGAGGCGACTATCGCTATGGACTTATCGATCATATTCCCACGCATCTCGTGCTCAAAAAAGGAGATACCCTGGTCACGAGTGGGCACTCTCATTTGTTTCCTCCAGGCATTTTGGTTGGAACAGTTGCCGAGTTTATCCCTGCCAAAAATGAAGCGCTCAACCAGGCTCATATTGCCTATTTTACTGATTTCAATAAGTTGCGACAGGTTTATGTAGTAAAAAATCATGAGCTTGCCGAAATTGATTCCCTCATCAATATCCGACCACATGAATAAACTGTTCGTCAATGCTGTCCGTTTTGTTGCTTTAATTTTGTTACAAATTATGGTGCTCAACCACATACGCATTGGTGGCTACGTAAATCCTTATGTTTATCCACTTTTTGTGCTGCTATTGCCTTTTACATTTCCGGGATGGCTGTTGCTGATCGTAGGTTTTCTGCTTGGTTTTACCATGGATCTGATGATGTCAACACCCGGCTTGCATACCGCTGCCACCGTATGGATGGCTTTTATGCGCGCTCCCATAATCAGGCTTGCCAGCGGAAGACCCTTACCCGAAAATGCGGATGAACCAAGTGTATCTCAGCTTGGCGGATATTGGTTTTTAACCTATTCTATCAGCCTGATCACGCTTCATCACCTGGCTTTGTTCCTGCTGGAATCATTTAGCACCGATCAAATAGGAAGTAGTTTATACCGCACGCTTCTAAGTGTGCCGGTTTCTGAGATGCTGATTCTTTTGTTGGTCTATTTATTCAGACCTACAAAAAAACGCTGATTGGTACGAAAATTACTTACTTGTTACAAATTAATAATAGTTTTGTGTAGAAATTTAAATTACGTAATATGAAAAATATCTTATTTTTATTTACCGCTTTGGCAGCAGTAATGCTGTTCTCGTGCCAGTCGCCAGAAGCCTCCGACAAATTTGTTGTTGATGTTAACATCCAGCATGCTGATGGCAAAATGATCAGCCTCGAAAAACGTGTTGACGGTGAATGGGTAAAAGTGGATTCTGCCCGGGCCGAAAATGGCCAATTACAACTCTCAGGCACTATTGATAGTCCCGAAATTTATTACCTCACAATTGAAGAAACACGTGGCGCCATTCCGGTGTTTGTCGAAGCTGCAACGATTACGATAAATGCTGATGGGGAAAACCTGAAAGAACACAGCATCACCGGATCGGCTGTTAATGATCGCTATAAAGCTTTTACTCAGAAAATTACTGATTTCGATGACCAGCTGCAGGCTCATTACACTGCCTACCAAAATGCCGGAAGCAATAATGATAGCGTTGCCATGGAAGCAGCAGAAGTGCTCTATGACGAAACAGAACTGGAGAAAAACAACTTCCTGGTAAATTATGCCAAAGAAAATAATGCTGATGTTGTTTCGCACTACATCATTTACAGAAATACCTACCAGTTTGATCTGGAGGAGTTGGAAGCTATTGTTATTAATTTTGAACCAACACCAAAATCCAGCTACCTGGATGCCTTATACGAACGTGTGAAAGTATTGAAAAACGTTGCTGTAGGCCAGCCATTTGTCGATTTTGAGCAAGAAAATCCGGAAGGCGAAATGGTTGCCTTGTCTTCAAAAGTTGGTGCTAAAGTTTTACTTGTCGATTTTTGGGCATCCTGGTGTCAACCTTGTCGTGCCGAAAACCCCAATATCGTTGCCATTTTTAATGACTATAACGACAAAGGTTTTGATGTGTTTGGTGTGTCATTCGACACCGACAGTACCAAATGGAATGACGCCATAATTGCCGATCAGCTCGACTGGACCCATGTTTCCGATTTAGAAGGCTGGGGCAATGCTGCCGGAAAATTATATGGCGTGCAATCAATACCCCATTCTGTTCTGCTTGACGCTGAGGGAACAATTATTGCCAAAAACCTGCGCGGTAAGGATTTAAGAGACAAAGTTGCCACATTGTTAGATCCGAGCTAAGCTTAGTGAAGACTATTGTTTTTCTTTCCAAAGCTGGCTGAATGATTTTTTGGCCAGCTTTGGCATTTTACGGCGGGGACCCCAACTTTTTGAAAAGAAATATTTCAACACCAGATTTTTGGTAGATGAACCTGCCATATCTGTAATGCTGCGACTATTCAACACGCGTGCGGCAGTACTCATCACGAATCGCTCAGATGGCAATGTCCAGCCTTCTTTCACGGCCTCTGCCCTGTTGAGAAGCAAAAGCTCATGCAAAGGAATTTTTACCGGGCAAACTTCCGTGCATTGTCCACACAGTGATGAAGCAAAACTCAGGTGTTTATAACTTTTCATGTCCTGCATATGTGGTGTTATCACAGCACCTATTGGACCTGTGTAAGTGGTATCGTAGGTATATCCTCCAATATTTTTATAAACAGGACACACATTCAGGCAAGCTCCACATCTGATACAGCCCAATGCCGAACGATGTCGCTTCCTGGCCATCAATTTACTTCTGCCGTTATCAAGCACTACAACAACCATCTTTTGTGGCCCGCCAGTTTGTGCCGAAGGTCCTGTTATTACTGAGTTATAGACCGTCATTGGCTGACCTGTTCCGTGAGTAGAAAGCAAGGGCCAAAACAAATCCAGATCATCAATTGAAGGTAATATCTTCTCTATCCCGACCAATACAATATGCAATTTTGGAAAAGCCATCGACATAATAGCGTTGCCTTCATTTTCTGTTACGGCAATTCCACCAACATCGGCGAGCAAAAAGTTGGCTCCGGTAATACCGGCTCCCGCATTTTGAAATTCATCTCTGAGCAATTGCCGCGTATAGGCTGTTATCTCTTCCGGTGTGCTATCAGCGGGCGTTTTAAACTTTTCATAATATAAATCGGCTACATCTTCTTTGGATTTATGCATGGCAGGTGTTACGATATGATATGGCTTTTCGCCTGCCTGCTGCACAATAAACTCTCCCAAATCTGTTTCAATAGCTTCTATTCCTGCTTTTTCTAAATTTTCGTTGAGCTTAACTTCTTCTGAAGTCATCGATTTAGACTTCACAAGTTTTTTAATATTTTCTGCTTTCAGGAGTTTTACAATAAGCTCAACAGCCTCTTCGGCATGTTTGGCCCACAACAATTTGCCACCATTCGCCGTAAAATTAGTTTCAAACTCAACCAGGTACTTATCCAGATGCGATAGAGTTTTGTGCTTCACATTGGCAGCTCGCTGTCGTGCCAGTTCCAAATGCGCATAGCGCTGCTTTCCGGTCAGCACAGCCTGATCATATTGGCCTATATTAAATTTAATTTTTGCCCGATGTACCTCATCAAAGGCTATTTGTTCGGCTTTCTTATTAAATTTATTTGTTTGGTCGTTCATTAAATGGTCGAATTAATTGGATTAACGGGTTTCTATTTTAGCTACGCGTTGCTGATGTCTTCCACCTTCGAAATCGGTACTGATAAAAACCTGTACCATCTCCCAGGCGAGCTCAAAAGAAATAAAACGGCCGGGCATCGACAAAATATTGGCATTATTATGTTCACGGGCCAGCCTTGCCAATTCAATATTCCAGCACAAAGCGGCTCTTACATGCTTGTGTTTGTTCGCTGTAATTTGAGCGCCATTACCGCTACCACACATAATTATTCCGAGAGGATATTTACCTTTGGAGATGGACTGGGCAAGAGGATGAATTTTATCGGGATAATCCACGCTTTCAGTGGAATTCGTACCAAAATCTATTACTTCATAACCAGCCGCAAGCAGCTTTTTCCTAATAAATTCCTTCATTTCGTAGCCACCATGATCAGCTGCAATTGGTACCGTTTTTAGTGCGTTTTCCATTGTTGATAATTTTAGTCAACAAAATTATTCATTTTTTATGGCTTACAGGCTGTTTTCACTTAATTTCAGTCATTTATAAATACATGTCGGGAACAGATAGCAAGCTATACTCCTACAATACAGCAGGATGAGACTTATCAACAATAGACGTGTTAATAAAGCAGATTTGTTGTTATTAACTTTTGACAAAGTGTTGATAATTTTCAAAAAGGAAAAAACTTCGGATGCGATTGTTAATAAAGCCTGATTTATGAGCAGTTATTCAGTGGATATGAACAATAAAAAATGAGGTTATTAACTTTTATTTTTAAACAATGCGAAAAATAATCATTAAGTCGAAAAATAATAGTAATTTTTAAATCAATTGATTAAGCTTTCACCGGCTGTGAATAGCCTGTTGATAAACTGTGAATAACCACAAATGCAAATTTTTAGTAACTTATTTATCCTGCTTATCAACAGCACATACATATATTACATACTTTTAAAAATATTAAAATAAAGAATAATATAAATACAATGCTGTTGAAAACTTCAGAGGTTGATGCATATGGTTGTTTTGTATTAAATTTGTTGCTGCGAAACGAATGAAAAGAAGGTGTTGTAGTCGCAAAATTATTTATGAAGGAGTATTTATGCAAATCACAGATAGAATTAATCAGCTAAGAAAAGAAAAAAATGCCATTATTTTGGCACATTATTATCAAGTGCCTGAAATACAGGATATAGCAGATTATGTAGGTGATAGTTTGGGTTTAGCCCAGCAGGCTGCTCAAACAAAAGCCGACATGATAGTTTTTGCAGGCGTTCATTTTATGGCAGAAACAGCCAAAATTCTCAACCCTGACAAATTGGTTGTTTTGCCCGATATGGAAGCCGGTTGTTCACTGGCAGCCAGTGCTCCTGAAGCTGATTTCAGGGCATTTGTTGAGCAACATCCTGATCATAAAGTTATTTCGTACATCAATTGCACTGCTGCAGTAAAAACTATGTCAGATGTAATTTGTACTTCAGGTAATGCCGTTCAAATTGTGGAGTCTTTTCCAAAAGACGCTAAACTGATTTTTGCCCCTGATAAAAATCTGGGAGCCTACATCAATAATATTACCGGCAGGGATATGCTGTTATGGGACGGAACATGCGAAGTGCATGACATCCTCACGACTGAAGCTGTGATTAAGTTGAAAACCGAATATCCTGATGCCAAGCTTATCGCACATCCCGAATGTAAGGCTGCCGTGCTTCAACTTGCTGATTTTGTTGGATCAACAACCGCATTGTTAAACTTTTCGAAAAAAGACACAACGCAGCAATACATTGTCGCTACCGAAAGTGGTATTCTACACAAAATGCAGCAGCAATCGCCCGAAAAGGAATTTATAATCGTTCCTGCTGATGAAACGTGCAATTGCAACGATTGCCCGTATATGAAAATGAATACCATGGAAAAATTACTGAGTGCGCTGGAAAATGAAACACCAGCCATCGAACTGCCTGATGACGTTATCATAAAAGCCAGAAAACCGATTGAACGTATGTTGGAAATATCGGCAAAAATGGGACTTATTAAATAAAAACAGCCTATGAAAAAGCAACTTCGGCAATTAAAATGGATGATTGTATTCGCGATGGTTTTGTTTTCTTCCTGTTCGCCAAGGACTATTTATTTTACGCAGGAAATTCGTAATAAAGTTGAGGAGCAGGGTCTTGACCTGAGAGATGTTCAGTTTTATAACTCGCATCCGATCACTTTGCAGCGCAATCTCACCTACGAAGAAACCAAGCTGGCATCGGGCACGATCAATTTTGAAAACGGGAGATATATCGAAATCATTCAAATCAAAAAAGAAACACCCGGAATTTGTGAACAGGTAGAACCTAAGGCGCTTGATATCACGTTTGAAGCCGGAGATAACCGCAAGCTGAAATTTGTTATGAACCCACGAAAAAATTACCAGATTTCTGCACTCGAATGGCGCGATCGGCTTGGAAAAGTGAATTATGATACCTTGACTTATTATATCAAACCCGGAGGAGAAAAAGCACTGCTTAAAGTTAAAAACGACAAAATATTTAAGTTAGATAAAAAAGAACGCGTGGCAACAGGTCGTAAAGTTGCGCCTTCAAATAATGAGAAAAGATGAGTTTACGTCTTCTTTTTGCCCTATTGTTTACAGGTTTAATTTACCAGGGATTTGCACAGCAAAACGACTCCCTTACGATTTTTTACCATCCTAATGGCGAAAAATCCAGCGAAGGTAAATTGGTTGATGGCAAACCTGATGGATATTGGCGCACCTATTATGAAGACGGAATTTTGAAATCGGAGGGTAACCGCCTCGATTTTGAACTCGACAGCTTATGGAAATTTTATGATGAACAGGGCAATCTCACCTTAGAAATAAATTATAAACAGGGGATAAAAGATGGTGAACGCAAAACCTACCTGAGCAATGAAATATTGGTTGAACGTTTTGAAAAGGATGTAAAAACAGGTCTTACCGAGCGTTTTGACAAGCAGGGAAGGTTGCTGCAAAGCATTCCTTTTGAGCAAGGCCTCGAAAATGGTATTGCCAGACTATACGATACAACCGGAAACATCATTGAATTAATTACCTACCAAAAAGGTTTTATTGTTGACCGCGAACGGATCAACGGATATGACAGTGATCAGCGCAGGCATGGACGCTGGAAATGGTTTTACGCCGATGGACTTTTGCAATCGGAAGGGGTGTACAAACACGGCCTTAAAAACGGATTTTTCAAGGAATATGATAAAAATGGAAACCTTAAAAAAATTGTTAAGTATATCGATGGCGTATTGCAGGAGCAAGCCGAAGAACTGGCTTTGCTGGATATGAAAAGGGATTATTATCCCAATGGCAAAGTTAAAATTGAAGCTACCTATCGCAATGGCGTAGCCGAAGGAATAAGACGTGAATTTGATGAAGAAGGAAATGTTGAAAAAGCCTTTACCTTTAAACATGGTACGTTGGTAGCCGAAGGAATTATTGCTGCAAACGGCCAACGTCAGGGTTTTTGGAAATATTATTATCCCAATGGTGGTCTAAAATCCCAAGGCAATTATAGCGATGATATCCGCAGCGGTGAATGGGAATTTTTTCATACCAATGGTGTGCTCGAACAAAGGGGAAGCTACAACGAAAACGGTCAGCCCATTGGCTTATGGAAATGGTTTTATAATGATGGAAAATTGTTAAGGGACGAAAATTACCGCGATGGTTTATTGGATGGCATACTAACCGAATACGGTCCCAAAGGCCGGATAATCACACAGGGCGACTATATCGACGGGCTTAAAGAAGGTTTCTGGTTTTATGAAACAGGAGATATGCGCATGGAAGGCAATTATTCGGGTGGGATGCGTAATGGAAACTGGAAATATATATACAGCAACGGGCAACTCGCTTTTGAAGGTCGTTTTGTGGACGACAATCCCAACGGAACGCACACTTTTTATTATCCCGATGGTGCTGTTCGCGAAACAGGTAACTATGTGATGGGACGTAAAAATGGCGACTGGAAACGCTATCTCGAAGATGGCAGTCTGGTAATTGTAATCAACTACAACAATGGCGTAGAACGCAAGTACGACGGCATTGAAATTGCAGCTGATGAGTTGATAATTACTGATTAAAAAAAAACTGAATTAGCCTATAATTTAATAGAATATTAAGATTTTAAACCATTCTAAATCATTACTTTTGCTGGCACAAAACCAAAACTTAAAAAATCATATGAAAAAGTTAGTAGTATTAAGTTTCATTGCCTTGCTATTTGCAGGATGTTCAAATCAGGAAAACAAGACCGAAGGTACAACAGAAGTAATTTCTAAAGCAGCTGAACCTGTGATACTTACTGTAGGTAATTTTGAAACAAAAGCACCCGAATTGGTTGGTGAATTAGTTACAATAACAGGAACTGCCGATCATATCTGCAAACACGACGGAAAAAAACTTTTCCTGATTGATGTAGAAGAAGAAGGTCGCGTAAAAGTTACGACAGGCGAAGGTCTTCCTGCTTTTAATTCAGAATATGAAGGTTATGATTTTACGGTTACCGGACATGTGGACGAGATGATCGTTGATGAAGTCTATCTGCGTGAGTGGGAAGAAGAAGTGAGTGCAGGTATTGATGAAACCCGTCACTTAGGTGGTGGTGAGCCGATGACAGAAGAGGAAAGAGCTGCTGGTGTTCATCTTGATGATCCTGCCATGGAACAAATTGCTGCCTATCGCGAGATGATGGCCGAGCAGGGAACTGACAAGCTTTCATTTTATTCAATCGTCTGTACTTCTTTTGATGTAATAGATGAGTAAAGTCTGCATTCATATATAGCTTCTTATTCAATTTGGACTAGCAATGGCTTTTAAATGGAGAAAATGGAATAGAGCTATTCACCGCGATTTTGGGTATCTGTTTTTTGGTATGACAGTTATTTATGCCTTATCCGGAATAGCTATCAACCACCGCCACGATTGGAATCCTAATTATGTTATTATTTCGGAAGAAATTGTGGAACAGCCTGTTTCGCATAAGCTTTCCAAAGAGGAGGTGTTGGCAATTCTAAAAAAATACGATGTTGCGGATGATTACAGAAAGCATTATTATCCTTATCCCGATTATCTCAAGGTATTTTTGAATGGCGGAATAGCGGTTTTGGATCAGGAAACAGGAATCGGCTCAATCGACATTACACGCAAGCGATTACTGTTTCGCGATATGAACTACCTTCATTACAATCCATCAGTTTACTGGACGTGGTTTTCCGATCTCTATGCCGGTGCGCTTATACTGCTGGCGCTTAGCGGAATACTTATACCCAGAGGTGCTGATGGTATTACAGCCCGCGGTGCCTGGCTAACACTATTGGGTATTGCCGTACCCTTTATTTTTGTTATTTATTATCTCTATTGATTATGACAGGACTTTGGATCGCCCTTGTTTTTTTAATTTGGTATGTGCTGGCTTTGGTTATTTCGGAACGCTATTCCGGAAACACCAGAATTGGCAAGCAATGGTTGTTTTTTATTTCTTTCATTTTTAGTCCTTTTGCAGGGTTTATTTTAGTCTTTTTGTTACGATCTAAACAATAACTCAGAATCCTAACCATTGCCTGCGGATTCATCTGTGGGTAATGGGATTAGGAAAAAATTTCACGCAATGGATTTATCCATTTATAGCTTGTTTTGCTCCCCCAAAGCATGGTTTATATGTGAAAAATAATTTCATCCGTTTCATTTCATAGAAGCCTTAATCTAGCAAAAAAACCGTTAAAACGGTTTATGTTTCGGGCAATCCATTTATCCGATGTACTCTATACCACCTATCCCAAGGTATTGCACTTTTTAGATGAATAGTGTAACCGTTGCGACCTTAAAAATAAATTATATACAGATGAAAAAAATTATCTTTGTCTGCTATTGGTTCATACTTATTGAATAACTAACAATTCCAGGAATCAGAAGCGATAACTCAACGATGTATCTAATTATTTAAAGGATTTGGGATTACCACAGCGATCAAATTAAAATTTAAGCCGGAATACTATGCCAAATATGGATTTCAAACTTCAGGAAAAAGGCTTGGCTTTTAAGCTGATTTTATACATTTTCAGCAGTATTGCCTTCATTTTTTCTGTCATATTTTTGTATAACTACGGCATTTCGAAAAATATAGTTGAAAAAAATCTGAAACTGAATGCTGAAGCACTCACTATGTCCGCAGTATTAAAATCGGAAAAAGTGCTTAGCTCGGTTCAGAAAATCACAGATAATTTTGCCAGGATTCTGATGGCATCAGATTATTCAATGGAAGTACAAAAGAATCTTTTAAGGCAAATTGTTGAAAATAATGAAGAGATTTATGGTGCCACGCTGGCGTTTGAGCCTTATTATTTTGATTCTACACAAAAATACTATGCTCCTTATTACTTCCACAAGAGCGGAAAAATAGCTTACATGAATCTGGACGACGAGCAATACGATTACTTCTCACGTGATTGGTATCAGATTCCTAAAATGCTCAATAGGACAGTATGGAGTGAGCCTTACTATGATGATGGCGCGGGCGATGTGGTGATGTCGACCTATTCAGTGCCATTGTATAAAAATATCCATGGGCAAAAACAGTTTTTCGGCATCCTCACCGCCGATATTTCCCAGGAGTGGCTACAGGATTTCATTAATTCAATCAAGGTATTCCAAACTGGTTATGGTTTCATGATCTCTTCCAACGGCACCATTGTTACGCATCCTGACAAGCGCATGATCATGAATGAAACCATTTTTAGTGTCGCCGACGAACAAAAATCACCCCAACTTCGTATCATTGGTCAAAACATGATTCATGGCAAAAAAAGTTTTGCTGAAATAGAATACCGGAACGTAAAAACAGGAAAACTCAGTTGGATCGCCTATGCACCTATCGCATTAAACGGCTGGTCGATTGGGATTGTATTTCCGGTGGACGAATTTATGGCAGACGTGAACAATTTATATGTCAACCTGATTTTTTTGGGTCTTGGTGGGCTCCTTATTATTTTAATTGTCATCATTCTTATTTCCAGATCTATAACAAGTCCGCTGCGGCGTTTGACGCATGCTGCAGCACAATTTGCCCAGGGAGACTTCAATGTGCAGCTTCCCATCATCAAATCGAAAGATGAAATTGGCAAGCTGAACACTTCCTTCATTGTGATGCAGGATGCGCTGGCTGCAACCATCAGCGACCTGCGTGAGGCTTCCGAAAAGCTCAAAATATCCAACGAAAAACTGGAAGAATACAACCGCACCCTGGAACAGAAAGTAGAAATTAGGACAGCTGAGCTAAAAGACAAAAACAAAGAGTTGGATAAGGCATTCAATAATGTACGTACACTCAATGAAATTGGAAAGGAGATTACCTCCACGCTCGATATTGCATTGATTCAGGAAATGATTTTTAAGCATGCCAATTCACTGCTCGACGCCACCAGCTTTCTCGTGATGCTTTACGATGAAAAAGAGCAGCAATTAATCTGTAATCTTTCGATGGAAAAGGGTGAAAAACTGCCTTCCTTTGAGGTTTCGATGGCCGATAAGAACCGCTTTGCCGTGTGGTGTGTCGATCATGCAAGTCCCGTTTTTATGAATGATGTGGAAAACGAATACATGAAATATGTATCACATAGAGCAAAACCCCAGGCCGGCGAAACGGTATCTTCGCTGATATACCTGCCGTTGATCATTGAAAAACGCGTGCTGGGAGTTATTTCGGCACAAAGCTTTCAAAAGAATGCTTACAGCCAATATCAGTTTGATATGCTGAGCAACCTAGCCAACTTTGTAGCCATCGCCATCGAAAATGCGTTGGCTTACGAAAAAATTAACAAAGCAAATAGTGATTTAAAAGCCGCTCAGGCACAATTGGTACAATCCGAAAAAATGGCTTCCCTTGGTCAGCTTACTGCAGGGATTGCACATGAAATTAAAAACCCACTCAATTTCGTTACTAATTTTTCTGAACTTACGGTCGATTTGGCTAATGAACTGAACGAAGAAATTGAAAAACTGGCTGATCACCTGCAAGAGGCAGACAAGGAATTTTTACTTGAGATAACCAGCGATATCCTGTCAAACTCACAAAAAATTAATGATCACGGCAAAAGGGCCGATAGTATTGTGCGGGGAATGTTGCTTCACTCGCGAGGAAAATCAGGCGATATCCAACCTTCAGACATCAATGCCTTGCTGGCCGAATATGTCAACCTGGGTTATCATGGAATGCGGGCTCAGGATCCTTCTTTCAACGTAAAAATTGATGCCGAATATGACGCCTCCATTGGCCTGATCAATGTAGTGCCTCAAAACCTCAGCCGGGTTTTCCTGAACATCATTAACAATGCCTGTTATTCGACCAATCTGAAGAAGCAGAAACTTAAAGAAGCGTATTTTCCCATCCTAACAATACGGACAAAAAATGAAACCGATAAGGTGGAAATTCTTATCCGTGACAATGGAAATGGAATACCCAGGGATATTATCGATAAAGTTTTTAATCCGTTTTTCACTACAAAACCTCCGGGAAAAGGAACAGGTTTGGGCTTGTCGCTTAGTTATGATATTGTGGTTCAGGAACACCATGGCGAAATGAAAGTGGACTCAAAGGATGGAGAATTTGCCGAATTCTTGATTACTATACCCAAAAATTTAAAGTGAAAAAAGTTAAACAATCAAACAATATGGAACAGGATTTTGAAATGAAAGTAAAAATGATGGTGGTTGATGATGAAGTGGATCTGGAGCCTATGATCAGACAGAAATTCCGACGTCAGATTCGCAGCGGTGAATACGATTTTGTTTTTGCACACAATGGCCTCGAAGCACTGTCCAAACTGATTGAACATCCAGATATTGTCATCATCCTGTCCGATATCAACATGCCCGAAATGGACGGACTTACTTTGTTGCTGAAATTAAAAGAACTGAAAAATCCATCCTTGAAAACGGTAGTTGTTTCAGCCTACGGCGACATGGAAAACATTCGCACAGCTATGAACCGGGGCGCATTCGACTTTCTTACCAAACCAATTAATTTCCAAGATCTTGAGCTTACTATAAACAAGACGATAGATGAAATTGTAATACAACGTCAGGCCCTCATCGAGCACGATCAGCTGATCTCTATTCAGCGCGACCTGAATGTGGCCCGCGAGATACAAAAAGGGATTTTACCGCAGGTGTTCCCTCCCTTTCCCGACAGGTTGGAATTTGATATCTTCGCATCTATGGTGGCTGCCAAAGAGGTGGGGGGCGACTTTTACGATTTTTTCATGATCGACAACGACAGGTTGAGTTTTGTTATTGGAGATGTTTCGGGGAAGGGAATACCTGCCGCCATTTTTATGGCGGTGAGCCGTACCCTTATCCGCGCCACCGGCCTCAAAGGAATGTCGGCCGGCGAATGTTTACATTATGTGAATAACCTACTCTGTAGCGAAAGCGTTTCTTGCATGTTTGTTACGGTATTCTATGGCATTATGAATATGAAAACCGGCGAATTGGAATATGCCAATGCGGGTCATAATCCACCCTATATCCTGAAGAATTCAGGACAGGTTCAAATGCTTGAATCGACCGGAGATATCGTTTTGGGTGTGTTCGAGGATAAACAGTTCGTCACAAAAAGTATTCAACTGCAACCACAGGATGGTGTGTTGCTGTTTACCGATGGCGTCACCGAGGCTTTCAACCTTAAAAACGAAGTGTATGGAGAACCACGCCTGGAACAATTGATTGCTACTTTTAAAGACTTCTCGGCAGAAATGGCTGTTAATGCTATTGTAGCCGATGTGGATGATTTTGCCCATGGCGCAACCCAATCGGATGACATTACTTTGCTCTTTTTAAAGTATAACGGATAGTTATATGTTGCTGACTGAAGGCAGGTTAAACAAACTCATAACTACTTAAGTAGTATTACTCATTTTCACCCTTTCTGGTTATGATTGCTGAAATTTACTGATCGGAATTTTTGCAAAATATTGATCTATTATTCTAACTATCAGCTATTTAAAAGCAAATTGAAGAATTCCCAAAATCACAAAATAACGAATTGAAAAATAAAATACTTATGTATATTGCCAACTACTAAAGTTTTGTGTAATTTCATACCGAAAAAAATGACGTTCTTTTTTTGTTTCTGATTTTTAATGCATAACAACTAATTATTTTTTTCATTAAATATATATAATGCTTAATTTCAATGTTATATGAAATATAACCAAAAATATTATTGCACTTTTAAGGTATCGCTTGCTGATGCTTTGAAAAAAAATAATTAGCAAAACCAACTTTTTATTCATTTGGATGTACTTTGAGAAAATAAATTCACCGAATTAATACAACAGAACAACTTAAATCTTAATCAAATGAAAAAGAACAATGCATTAAAACCGATCCTCTTTATTGTTTTGGGTTTGGTAGCAGGAATTTTAATCGGCATGTCGATCAATGGCTTACCTCCCCGGGATAGTGATCTGGCAGGATCCATCGGCAAAGTAGATAACAAACGAAATGTCAGGATAACAGAAAATGATATCTTGTTGCGTAACGAACTGGCAGAAGATACCGCAAAACTCGTTCAATACCAGCATTATTTGAGTTATATCTACTACAAATCACTCAAGTCTTCGACAGATGTAGAACGCGTAATCAGTCTTACAGCGGATAATCAGGAATTTCTTGCATCGTTAAATTTAAGCCAAACGCTCGACGACTATCTTACCTACCTGAATATAGCCCGTGCCGACCTGCTAAAGGCACTTCATGCTGTGGAAAATCCTGATATGGCTACCGAAACCCCCATCATTCAATACCTGAACGACGCTCAAAATGCCGCTTCACGTATTTATAGCAACGAAGAAATTTTTCTGACCTATATGGATGGCATTGAGAATTGGCTTGCCAAATATCCTGAAAAAGACAACAAAAATCTAAAAGAAGCTCATGATTTACTTGCCTTTAATGTGCTGCAGAACGCCCTGATAGCACAAGACAAACCACTGCTCAAATATATTGAAGACAAAAAGATGGTTAGCAACAATCAATCTCTCTATAATGTTTTAAATGACACTATTCAAAAAAATGATATTCAGGCATATATGGAAATAGACAATGCCGGGATAACAAATTTTAATGCATTAAGCTCTCAGAAAATTTTAAAAAATATGGAGCAAATGAATATGGTTGCTTCTTCTTTAGGAAGTGCAATTTCATTGCTTGTGTTGTTAAACGATGCGGAAGCAATAAACTCATTTGAAAAATTAGGAACAGGTTTCACAGATCAACAAAAAATAAACGCCATTAATGAACAGCAAGCATTGGGTGCAATCAATGACCAACAAAAATTAGGTGCAGGTTTTACAGATCAGCAAAAACTTCAAGCTATTAACGATCAGCAAAAATTGAATTCCTTTTTGAATCAACAATCCTTGCAAGCTATTTTTAATCAACAAAAGCTTGGAGCTACTTTAGGCGATAATCTTACATTAGGTGCGATAGTATTTAGTATGCAGGCGCTAAGTAATGCTGTAAATGATCAACAAAAACTCGGTGCGATCAATAATCAAGAATCACTTGGAAATTTTTACTACAGTCAAGAATCATTGGGTTCAATTATGAATGACTTGCAAAAGATAAATAGTGAAGCTTTGGGCAGTATCAGCCAATATATTAATAGCCATGCTATGGGCAGTGCCAGCGATTACATTAATTAGTGTTTGTCCATAATGTCCGATTTCTTCGTTATGCTCGTATTTAAAACAGTCGTTTACGTGAGTAAACTCCTTGATTTTAAATACTTCGCAGGCCTCGAACTCGAGCATTATGAACTAAACACTCACTTTATGGACGGACATTAATTAATTCTATTATCTACAGCTGATTTATGGTGAACGGCAAACATAGGTGCATAAACTAAATGAAAAAGACTTAAAGCTAACACCTACTCATCCTTGATTCGAAAGCAACGAAACAAGGATGAGTTTATCGCACAAGTAATTAAGTGATCAAGAAGAAAAAATTGATGTAGCCGTGTTCTCGAAAAATTAACCTGATTCAATAATCTCTAAACCGCTTAGAAATAACTCTATAACTAAAAGCTGCCATGGAAATCATCTTCAGTTTTTTGCCGGTTTTGTTGTTTCTGTTCATCTTGTATATGTTGGACAGCTTCAAACTGGTAAAAAGCAAAACACTGGTAATGTGTTTACTTTGGGGAGTGATTGCCGCATTTTTGGCCTACTATGCCAACAACTGGCTCAGGGAACAACTTAGCCTCAAATTTGAAGTTTTCAGCAGGTATGCGGCACCATTAACAGAAGAAATTTTCAAGGTTTCGTTGGTGGTATATTTGATCAGTCGAAAAAAGATAGGTTTTACGGTAGATGCAGCCATATATGGATTTGCTGCAGGAGCAGGTTTTTCGCTGGCAGAAAATATGTTTTATTTATTGGTATTGAACACCGAAACGGGGATGATGGTATGGCTGTTGCGCGGTTTCGGCACTGCCATGATGCATGGTGGCTGCACGGCTTTATTTGCTATGATTATACTGGATGGCATCAACCGCAACAAACCATTGGTGGTGGCCTTTTTCCCCGGGCTCATTACGGGCTTTCTGATTCACAGCGTTTTCAACCATTTTTTCCTGAATCCATTTTTACAAACAGCTGTCACTTTTATCGTTTTACCCTTAATTTTTGTGGTGATGTTTCAAAAAAGCAACGCCATGTTACAAAATTGGCTTGAGATAGAGTTTAACAGTGAAGTGGAGATGCTCAGGATGATCAGGCAAGGCAATATATCACACACCAAAGCCGGTAATTATTTAATCTCACTGAAACAACATTTTTCTCCAGAGGTGCTTGTCGATCTGTATTGCTACTTCAGCCTGTATCTGGAACTCTCCATTAAGGCCAAACGCAATCTTATGCTAAAAGAAAATGGATTTCCTCTGATTGAGGAGGCTGATATCATAGAAAAATTAATGGAGGTTAAACTGCTACGCAAGCAAATTGGCAAGTTAGGCGAACTGGCACTTCAGCCTCTGGTCAGGATGAACCACCGTGAGCTTTGGAAATTGAATCTTTTAAAAAATTAAATTGGTTTAAAAACCAACTTTTTGGATAACAGAAAGGTATTTAGTGATAGAGACAGAAAAAAAAGCGGGAAACCAGAGGCGAATCGAAAGCAGAGAAAAGCCGGCATGGGATGAGGATCACATCACCGTCAGACTTGTATTGAACGAATCGGTAAATGCTTACGAAATATTGATAAACAAGTATCAGGCGCCCATTTACAATTTGTTTCTGCGCATGCTGCACAACCGGGAGGAAGCAGAAGAATTGACTCAAGATGCTTTTGTGAGGGCATATGAAGCGCTGCCAGGCTTTCGGTTTGAATATCGCTTTTTTAGCTGGCTCTATAGAATTGCCGTCAATCTGGCTTTAAACGCTCTCAAAAAGCAAAAAAGGTTTGTTGGATCAGAATATCTAAACAACATTCCGGATGAAAAGGATGAGAAAACCGCTGAAAACAAAGAACATATGAAATGGGCAGTTGATCAGTTAAAGGATATTTATAAAGCAGTGATCGTGTTAAAATATTATCAGCAATTATCTTATCAGGAAGTGGCTTTTGCACTTAATATTCCAGAGAAAAAAGTTCGCTCACGCTTGTATGATGCAAGACTGCAGCTAAAAACGTTTCTGGAAAGATCAAACTATTATTGAACGTTATATCAAACTAAAAAGATAATCATCATGTGGTTCAAAAAAAGAGAAATCGACCGGCTGATAAAAGCGAAACTCAACGGAAACATAACAGCTGAGCAGGAGATAAAACTGCAGAAAATTTTGGACAGCTCCAAAGAAGAACAAATTCGTTTTTTGCAAATGATGGAAATGGAAAACCAACTCAAAGCATCAAAACCACCAGATGAATCCGTCAATGTTACTTCGGAAGTGATGCAAAAGATCAAAAATACACAATCAATCAGCTCTGAAAGAAAAGTGCTCACACCGCTTCTTAATCCGATGATCATCAGGTTGGCAGCAGTTTTAATAATCGGGATCTTTCTGGGCGCCGCCATTACCTGGATGGTGACCACAGAAAAATTAACTCCCGGAACGAAATCGCTGGTTGGAAGCATGACAACTCCTGCTAATCAGGGGGTTTCCTACTCAAATCAAAACAACCTCATTAAAATGATACCCTACCAAATAGGAGATATGCACTATTTGAATTTTGTTTTGGATACACGTAGCGAGATTAAAATGGAAGTGTCGTTTCAGGAAAATGACCTGAGGATGATTAAAGCCAACTACATTGCAACAGGTGGCAACGAGTCAATTAATTTATACACAGGCTCACTTAATTTTGCTGCTACCGGAAAAACTTCCTTCCAAATTATTTTTGAAAAATTGCATGACGCCCCTACCGGACTCAGCATTACTGCTCAGCAGGATCAATCGCAGTTATTTACCAAAAAAATATCTTTTGAAAAGTGACGTATTTTTAATTAGATAATTTAAGTCAACAACAACAAAACAAGTCATGAAACAATTGTCTGCGCTTAAAATAACCTTGCTTTTCCTAATCCTGGGAGCAGCAAATGTGTTAACCGCTCAAGAAATCAACCGTTTCGAAACCAAAGAAATGGAGCTGATTTATTTCGGTAACCGCTATTCTTATCTGATGCCCCATGTGGCACGTACTTTTCACAACGCATTGGATTTTCACAAGCAACACTGGAATTACGATCATGAAAAAACCTATGTAGTACTCACTGATTTTGAAGACGATGGTCATGGAGGCGGCTTGGTGATGCCTTTCAATATGATCATTCTGGGGGTTTCCCCTTTCAATTTCGCGTTCAGTATCACACCTTCAAACGAACGTTTTCAATGGCTTTTTGCTCATGAACTTACGCATATCACCATGGCCGACAAACCCAACAAAACAGACCTGTTTTGGCGTAAAGTCTTCCTCGGAAAGGTTATTCGCGATGAGAAATATCCGCTTTCTGCCGTTTATAGTTACTTCACCACCCCACGTTGGTATGCTCCCCGATGGTATCATGAAGGCATAGCCTGTTATCTGGAAACATGGACTTCAGGTGGAATTGGAAGAGCACTGGGACCATATGACGAAATGTATTTCCGAAGTATCGTTAGCGAAGACTTCCCCATTTATTCGGTTGTGGGGCTTGATACAGAGGGTTCAGCGATAGATTTTCAGGTAGGGGCCAATTCCTACCTCTACGGAACGCGCTTTATTACCTATCTGGCTCACCAATATGGAAATGAAAAAGTAACAGAACTTTACGACAGAACCGACGATAGCAAAGCATTTTATGCCCGGCAGTTTAAAAAAGTGATTGGAAAACCAGTGAGGGATGTATGGCAGGAATGGACCAGTTTTGAAAGGGAATTCCAGACTAAAAACCTGAATGCCATCAGGGAATATCCGCTGAGCGATTTCCGGCCGGTAACCCCAGAACCTCTTGGAAGCGTTTCTGCTGTTGGATATGATGCAGAAGAACAAAAAATCTATGCTGCCATTAATCATCCGGGAGATATTTCTCACATTGCAGAACTTGATCTCAAAACAGAGGAAATCAAAAAAATAGCAGTGCTTGACTCGCCCATGCTTTATACAGTGGCATTTTTAGCCTATGATGCCGAAAAAAAGCAAATTTTCATTTCTGAGCAAAACACCAAATACCGCAGCCTGGTTCAGTTGGATGTGGCATCAGGAAAAAAGAAAACACTCATCAAATACGCCCGAACGGCAAACTTCACTTTTAATCCTGTTGACCGCAGTTTGTGGGGTGTGAGACACGACAACGGTTATGCCTCACTGGTAAAAATTCCGGAGCCCTATACCGAGATGGTTCCAATGTACACCACTGAATTTGGCCGATCATTACTCGATCTGAATGTTTCGCACGACGGAAGTCGCCTTATTGGAACACTCACTGGCATACGTGGCGAACAGTCGGTGATTATGTTTAAGCTGGATGAGCTTGAAAAAGGAATAAAAGATTTTGAAACGGTTTATACCTTAGACGACAATACCCTTACACAGTTCCGTTTTTCGAATGACGACCGCTACCTCATTGGAACTTCCTATTATAACGGCGTCTCAAATATCTGGCGTATTTCACTGGATAACAAAGATTTTGAACTTTTATCAAATGATGAAACGGGCTTGTTTTCGCCACAACAAATTGGTGACGATTCTCTTTTTGTTCTAAAATTTCACCGAAACGGCATGCAGCCCGGAATAATTCCGATGAAGGTGATTCAGGACGCAAATGCCATTACTTACATGGGTAATCTTGTGCACGATCGCAGCCCGGAGGTTAATGATTTTTCGTTGCCACCAGCATCACAGATAAACATCGATTCGCTAACCATCAAAGAAGCCAGCTATGAACCATTAAAAAATATGTCGCTCGCAAACGCCTACCCTGATATTTCAGGTTATAAAGAAACTATTGCCTTGGGCTATCGCCTCAACTGGCGTGATAGAATTGGCCTTTCGAACCTGACAGCTTTTGTGGGAACTTCTCCGTGGAGTAACTATCCCAACAAACAAAAATTCCATGGGGAGTTAAAATGGGATTATTGGCAATGGAGCTTTAATGCCACATACAATAAAACAGATTTTTATGACCTCTTTGGCCCTACCAAACGAAGCAGGGCTGGTTATTCTCTGGGAATCGGTTATAAAAAATCATTTTCGATGGAATCACCATTTAAATGGTTTTATGGATTTGATATAACGCATTTTGGCGATCTGGAAGTGTTGCCACAGTTCCAAAATATTGCTACTCCCGTTAGAAACTTTCAAAGCTTGGCGGGAGAAATCGGAACATCCAAATTACGGCGCACATTGGGAGCCGTGGTGGACGAGAAAGGTTATTCATGGACATTGACAGCCTATAGTTACCTGGCCAGTGGAAATTTTTATCCATCGCTGATCTCCGAACAAAATTTTGGATTTCTGGTGCCAGGCTTGCGCAACACGAGTTTCTGGATAAGGAATAGCGTGGGGCAGTCTTTTGGAAAACGCGGCTCCTCATTTTCCACCTTCTACTTTGGTGGTTTCCGGAATAATTATGTCGATTGGCAACAGCCTGAACAATACCGTAAAACGCTTGCTTTTCCGGGCGTTAATATTGATGCGTTGAGTGCCCATAATTTCGTTAAAACCATGGGCGAGCTTGACCTGAAACCCATCCGCCTGCGCGATGTTGGAGCCACATGGTTGTATCCAACCTATATAAAGAGTTCCTTGTTTAGTACCCATTTGCTCATGAATCCGGATGATGACCCTAGCCGTCGCAATGTGTTCAATGCCGGAGCGCAAATAGATCTGGAGCTTGTATTGTTTTCCTACCTGAAAACCACTTGGTCGGTTGGATACGCCCGACAGTTTGAAGCAGGAAATCTTCCACAGGAAGAATGGATGTTTTCGTTGAAATTACTAGGGAATTAATTTACTTCTGCTTTATTTTTGACTATGGAATATTACAATCAATTTATTAACAAAATGTGAATAATGCGTTTACACTTTCTTCGATCAATTCAGAAGCCGGTTTGTAATGGTATGACATTTAAGTAATTAAAGTTTTTAAACTGATATTTCCGAAATCTTCGGGTGGAAGTGAAAGAATTATTACATTTGTGACCTATGAATTATTAAGAAATAATCATTAAAAAAAAACATTATGAAGATAAGCCTCTTAAAGAAATCATTGTCGATCATGCTATTGATCGCTTTAATTTCGGGATGTAATCAGACACCAACCAAAGATCAAAGTGAAGAAAAAACTGTTGAAACCGTTGATTTAAAAGCATTCAAGGATGAAATTAATACAATCATCCAAAACTCACCTAAAGGGATCAATGTAGTTGATTTTCTCAACGAAGTGGGTGCATCTTATATTTTCGATCTTACTTTGCCTATTGCAGATGTGGATAAATATGAAACAAAAACCAGGATTTCATTATCCATTGGGGCTTATGCCATGGATATGTTTTATGCCAACACCTATAATAGAGCTGATGTGGCCATACAGTTGAGCGAGATCATAAAACTCCAAACAGGGAAACTTGGCATTGAATCCTCACCGGAGAACAAAGTATATTTTGATCGCATTAAACAAAACGAAAACAACAGCGACTCCCTATCCTATTTTATGGATAAAATTTGGAATAATTTCCATCAGCAGTCTGCAAAAAGCGATATGCCAGATACTTATGCACTGATATTTGTTGGAGGAAATGTGGAAGCCCTTTACCTGTTAAGCCAGTTAACGCTGTATGCCAATGACAATCAGAAAATGCTGGATTATTTTTCACAGCAAGGGGAAATTGCCAACAGTATGCTGAGGTTGCTCGAAATCCTCTCGGTAGATGAATCCGTGAAGCCTTATTATAATAAGATGAAGCCCATTGCAGAGTATTTTGCTGCTCATCAGGCGTTTACTGTCAAAGAACTGAACGAGCTGGCTCCCATGATCGAATCGGTCAGGGACGATATGTTCAACTAAGAACCGATTGTCGTCAAGGCTTATCGTTTATTGAAAAAGATAAACAATAAGCCTTTTTTTTGCCTTTTGTTTTTTTATTTGCGGATGTATGAATGAAATCACGCTCAATGCACTGATTAACCTTTTCGCTATTTTTTCCGTTCAAACTAAGTCCGGGAAAGACAATGCGCAGGCCGCTTTTTCAAGCTATTTAAAACAGCAGCTTGGCATGGCTTCGTCTAACGAATACCAGCTTTTGTTCGATGAATTGATTGATATGTATGGCATTGATGGTGAGCCGCTGATTCCGGTAGATATGAATTTACAGGCGGAACGTATTGCCACCAACCTAAAAAGCAGACTCCATCATACAGAGCAAATCATGGTTTTCCTGCGCTTTTTGGAATTATCGCACAGCGGGGACGTTGAAAAAGGTGATAATTTGATTCAAATTCTTGCGCATACTTTTGCGATAAGTCCGGAAGAAACAAAGCAATATAAGCAGTTTATATTTTATTCAGGCGATGAAACCCTTGATTCAAAGGGTTTTCTTTTGATTAATGGGGCGGCTGAATCTAACAATCCTAAGGTTAAACATTTGCAGCGCAAGTCGTTCGATGGTGAGCTTTTGTTTTTATTTCTGAAACCCATTGGTCATTATATTTTCAATTTCAGGGGGAAAGAAACCATTTATCTTGAAGGCAATCAAGTGCTGCCCAACCGGTTTTATGCTTTCAGAGATGGTGGTATCCTGAGGGGGCCGCGCATTGAGCCGATCTATTTTGGTGATGTGGTGTCCGGTTTTTTTGATCAATCACATGCTGTTCCCTTCGTGCTTCGTGCCGAAGGCATTGATTTCAGATTCAAGAATAGCAGCAATGGGTTGTATGACTTTTCCTTTAGTGAACGCTCCGGACAGCTGGTGGCTATCATGGGCGGAAGCGGTGTTGGAAAGTCAACATTGCTCAATATCCTCAACGGAACGATTCCCGTGGACAAAGGTCATATCTATATTAACGATTTGGATATTCATCTCCATAAGAAAGAAATTGAAGGATTGATAGGCTTTGTGCCGCAGGACGACTTACTTTTCGAAGACCTGACTGTATGGGAAAATCTGTATTATAATGCCCGTTTGTGTTTCGATGGCTTCACCCAGGATCAGATCAATACGCGGGTAACCAATGTGTTGCAGGAATTGGAACTTTTAGAATATAAAGATCTGAAGGTGGGAAGCCCGTTGAAGAAAACCATCAGTGGTGGTCAGCGAAAAAGGTTGAACGTGGCCCTCGAACTGATCCGCGAACCATCGATACTTTATGTTGACGAACCCACATCGGGACTGTCATCGATGGACTCGGAAAAAGTAATGCTGTTGCTGAAGGAGCAGGCACGTAAAGGCAAAATCATTCTGGTGAATATTCACCAGCCATCTTCGACTATTTTTAAGCTTTTCGACAAGCTTTGGATTATGGACAAAGGCGGACGTCCCATTTATACCGGCAATCCGCTCGATGCCATCATCTATTTTAAATCGGCCATCGGTCATGTGAATGCCACTGAATGTGAATGCCTTCAATGTGGCCACGTAAATCCTGAGCAAGTGCTTGAGATTGTTGAAACCAAGAAAATAGATGAATCGGGATACCTGATGACCGAGCGTTATTTTTCGCCCAACGACTGGTACCAATTATACAAAGAAAAAATTGAGCCTAAGCCGACAGCAGTCAATACAAAAGATATTGAAAACCCCCAATCGGAATTTCATAAACCCAAACGACTGAAGCAGTTTTATATCTTTCTGCAAAGGAATTTTCGTATCAAGCTTACCGATAAGCAATATTTACTGATCAACCTGATTGAAGCCCCATTATTAGCTGCTATTGTGGCCTATTTTACCCGATTTGCTCTGGACAACAACTACCTCCTTTTGGAAAACAAAAACCTGATTTCCTACTTGTTTATGTCGATCGTGGTGGTGTTGTTTATGGGGATGAGTGTGAGTGCTGAAGAGATCATCAAAGACCGCAAAATCCTGCAGCGAGAATCTTTTCTAAATCTGAGCAGGTTCAGCTATCTTAATTCAAAAATTGTCTTTCTGCTGTTACTTTCAGCCTTTCAGACCTTGACTTTTGTTTTAGTAGGTAATTACATCCTGGGTATCCAGGGCATGAACCTGGCTTTTTGGATGGTGTTATTTTCAGTGGCGGTTTTTTCCAATATGCTGGGTTTAAATATATCTTCCGCATTCGACTCAGTAGTAACTATTTACATTCTTATTCCGCTTTTGCTGATCCCTCAAATTTTGCTTTGTGGGGTGATCGTTAAATTTGATGATTTACAGGATAAAAAAGCGGATAAAGATGTGGTTCCCCTGGTGGGTGAGCTCATGGTTTCGCGATGGGCATTTGAGGCCCTCACGGTAGAGCAGTTTAAAAATAACAGCTATATGGTGCATTTTTTCGATGTGGAACGACAAATGGCGCGTTCCAGGTACCTGACGGATTTGTTGATCACCGAATTGATCGGTCGTATCGACCAAATAACTGGATATATCAATACACAAAAACCTGAAGATGTAATTATTCATAAGCTGAAAATTGTGCAAAATGAAATACAGAAGCTTCATGAGCAGCATCAATTACCGGCTTTTTCAGGGATTGACAATTTGGTTTTAAGTAACTTTTCGCCTGCCGTTGCAGATGCTGCTAAGCTTTATTTACAACAGCAAAAGGATGATTTGATCAAACAAAATAACCTGCTGCGAAACGAAAAAGACAGAATAGTGCGTAGTTTGAATCAGGGGAGGGAAAAGAATTATTTGTTTTCGCTTAAGCAAAAGAACCACAACAAAGCGCTGGAAGATCTGGTTATGAATACCATGACCAATGAATATTTTCGGGAGACCGATAACAGTATTATGCAAAAAATTGCGCCCATCTATAAAAAACCCGATTTTGACAATGGCCGGGCGCATTTTCTAAGTGCAGAGAAAGTGGTCGCAGGTGTTACTATCGATACCTTTGTTTTTAATTTGGGCATCATCTGGCTGATGAGTCTTGTGCTTTATCTGGCGCTATATTTCGACTGGCTGCGGAAATCCATGGAGAGAATCGGTCGGATTAAGCTGAAGAGATAATTATTGAATTAACTAATTGATTATATTTGTCCGACAACTAATGCAAAATGAGTCATACTCAATCACCTAAAAATGGATGAAATCTATAAATTAAATACCGATGAAACTTAATTTTAGCGAAGTTAATAATTTTAAAGTTATTGAAATCATAGGCCGTATTGATTCGATCACCGCACCTGATTTTGAAAACGGCGTTATGAAATTCATGTCAGACGGAGTTACTAAGCTGATCTTCGATTGCAGTAAACTCGATTATGTGAGCAGTTCAGGATTAAGGGTGTTTTTAATGGCACAAAAAAAATTATCCACCAATAAAGGAATGTTGAAAGTGTGCTGTTTGCAACCGGCCATCAAAGAAATCTTTGATATCTCAGGATTTTCACAGATTTTCGCCATTGAAGACACTATTGAATCAGCCTCAAGAAACTAGAGCGTACTGCGCTGAATACCTGAAATATCTGTTTTCAGTTCGATTAAAATCATTGCGCGATAATGGAAAACCAAGTTGAAACAAAAAAGATATTGTTGGTAAACCAGTTAAAAGAACTGGAAACAATAAGCCAATATCTGGAGGAACTGGCAGGTGGGTGGGATTTGTCGGTGCCATTCACCATGAAGCTGACGCTCGCGCTGGAGGAGGCTTTTACCAATATTGTTAATTATGGTTTCCAGGATGATGAAAGTCATGAGATTGCGCTTGTATTTGAAAAGCAAAACAACCGTTTGTTCATCAGCCTGATTGATGATGGAATTCCTTACGATCCCACCCTTACTACCGATCCTGATATCAACTTGTCTGCCGAAGAAAGAAAAATTGGAGGGCTCGGAATTTTTCTGATCCGCAAAATGATGGATAAAGTAAGCTATCAGCGTATTGGAAAAAACAATGTCTTAAAAATGGAGAAAACGATCACCCCAAATTAATGAATTGAATTCCAGGTTGATTTTAGGATAACAGTTGGTCACTAAAACAACATTTTGTAAACCTATCTCAACAAAAAAACCGTTAAAACGGTTTGTGTTTTTGGGCAATCCATTTATTGCCCGCGAATTTATCCTTGGGTTATGGATTAAGTTAAGATTTAAATTTAACCAAATCTGAACGCGACCATTACCAATCTATTGAACAGCATTTTTTTATCGGCAAGCTGCAAGATGGGCTAAGCCCGTTTGTAGGTATTATTTTAGTATCTTTGTTAGGCAAGTAAAATTGCTTAACCAAAAAATACTAAATTATGGATACCTATTTTGCACCCCCAGGCTGGCGCACATTTGTAATGTGTGCCGCTAAAAATCCATCCAAGCTTTTTCTTTCCGGGTTTTCAGAATGTAACTCATAGCCGGAAAACCAATTGAACAATGCAAATTACAAATGATAAAATTGATTCTATTGATAAGAATTGCTTATTTTTGAAACATTAGCCATACGCTAACTTTTCATTATTCCAACAGCTGTAGCAGTAACATCCACTACTGCACCAGCTTACAAGAAAAACATTTTTTGATTCATGAACTGCAAGTACAAATTTCAGATTACTAAGATGAATGAAGAAGTTAGTAAAAGACAGCAGGGCACGGATTACAAATCCGCGGCAGGGGGTTAAAAAGTTGAAGAAATAGCATTGAGCAAAATGATATGAGAAAGCCCGGTAAGACCGGCTTTTTCTTTATCTGTTTTTCCATAACTCAGGATTACGGCATGTATGCAGAACAGCCGAAACGATTATAGTTTTGTTTTTTTCATCAATAGTATAGTGAACCATAAACGGAAAAATGTTTAAAATCGTAGTTCTTACATTTTTATAACGAATATTTGAAGCTTTAGGGTTTTGCCTGATAAAATGGACATTTTCACGCACTTCAGCAGTAAATCTTTTACCAAGTCCTTTTTGCTGTTTGTTGTACCATTTAGCAGCCTCTAGGATATCTTCTTTTGCAAAAGGAAGGATTATGGATTTGTACATTATAACTCTTTTTCAATATCGTCCATAGCAGAATCAAAATCCATTGCAGAATCAGGATTTTGCTTGTAATCTTCAAGGCGCTTCAACACTAAATCTTTGTGCCAATCAGGAACGTTGATTTCTTCCTGTTCAATATTTTTGTATTTATTTTTAAGGTCGTTCCATTCGTTTATAGGTATGAATACGCCGGTAGTCTGTCCTTTGCTGTCTGAAATATATTGTAGGTTCATAATCTTAAATTTTATCGGTTTGAATACGCTTGTTGTGTTTTGTAATCCCTGATTACGGAATCAATTATAGAGAATAAGTGAATTTTAAAATCTGGCTTCATGCCCTGAATTTCTTGCAGCCTTTGTAATGTTTGTTTATCAAATGAGGAATTAATGCCTTCCCCCACCAAATAATCTAAAGACACTCCGAAAGCATTCGCAATCTTTTTAGCAGCATCTACGGAAGGAATGGCAATGCCTCTTTCATATTTACTAATCATCTCACGAGAGACACTACTTTGATTACCTAAATCGGTCTGCGACCAATTTTTTTCTTTTCTAAGGTTTGTGATGATAACCGCTATTTTGTCCATATAATCCTATTTTGAGTCCTATAATGCTGTGAAAATGCAAATATACGGAATTATAAGACGATTTTAAAAACAATAATTCTTTGTTTGGGATTATAATCGATATTTACGTCTAATAGTTCCAGAAAAAAATTTTAAACTTTTTCACCATGGAAATATCCGACATAAACAAAGGCTTTCGATACCTGCAGTTCTGGCACATTGCAACCTTAAACCTGACCGAACAACCATATAAAATGCCCGTTCCTGAGGACGATAAACCAAGCTGCCGGGTTTACACCGAAACAAATACTTTCCATTGCTTTGGCTACGGGGCAACTGGCGATCAGATAGAATTTATTGAGAAATACGAAAAGTGCAGCAAGCACGAAGCAATTTTAAAAGCAAAGCAGCATCCAGATGTAAAAAAAACCCATTGTTCCTATTTTTCCATGACCTGGAATACATCAGCATCTTTGCATTTTTTTATCGACAAGCTGCAAGATGGGCTAAGCTCGTTTGTAGGTATTATTTTAGTATCTTTGTTAGGCAGGTAAAATTGCTTAACCAAAAAATACTAAATTATGGATACCTATTTTGCACCCGCCGAAAGAGCATCCCAAGCTGCTGTTGTCCATGATTATAATTTGTTTACGGGCTTTGGGCAAGTGAACGAACTGATAAATGCTTTACCATTTATTGCTGCTGTGCTGAACGAACAGCGACAAGTGGTTTATGGCAACAAGCCATTGCTTGAAGCGATGGGTTTTAAACGATTTGAAGATATCCTTGGACTTCGACCCGGAGAATTGATTAATTGTGTTCACGCCCGTGAAATGCCCGGAGGATGTGGTACTGCAGAAGCTTGCAGGGTATGTGGTGCCGTAAATGCCATCCAGGATTGTTTGAAATCCAATAAAAAAATTGTGAACGAATGCCGGATCACAGCAACTGTTGATCTGAACCCTTTCTCCTACGATTTTGAGGTTACAGCATCGCCATTTCAATATCAGCAACAACGATTTATTGTTCTTTCTTTCGAGGATATCAGCGATGAAAAACGACGACAAGTACTTGAGCGCTTATTTTTTCACGATATCATCAACACAGCAGGAGGTTTAAGAGGCTTTATCGACTTCCTGAAACTCACCGATGATCCTAGCGAGCGACTGGAATACACCAATATTGCATCGCGTCTTAGTGAAACGCTGATAGAGGAAATCTTGTCGCAGCGACAATTATTAGAAGCTGAGCGCGGTGAATTGACTGCAACAATGCTTGATGTTGATATTGCTGAAATTCTTCAGGAAGTCGTACACCAAATTGAGCACCATCAGGTAAGTAAGGGGAAAACGATTAAAAGTGAAGAAATTCATCAGCCTGTGGTTATTCAAACCGATGCGGTATTGTTAAAGCGGGTACTGCTCAACCTCCTCAAGAATGCCCTGGAGGCCTCCACTAAAGGTGAGCAGGTTATGCTGGGAGTGAAAACCGATAAGCCCGGTATGATTCAGATCTGGATAAAAAACCAAAGTGTAATCCCCAGAGATATTCAGCTCCAAATTTTTCAGCGGTCTTTTTCAACAAAAGGTGTTTCCAGAGGTATTGGAACGTATAGCATCAAAATGTTTACGGAACAATACCTGGGAGGAAAGGTCAGTTTTGTATCCAATGAAAAAGATAAAACGGTCTTCACTGTAGCATTGCCTATTGACAGATCTTCTCAATAATCAAGGCATTAAGTCAATAAAGTATCAGCTTGCCCAAAGTCTGATTGTTCAGCCGTGCTGATGGTGCTGTTTGCCTGTCGATCAGCTTTACCAATCCAGTAAATAAGCGAAAATCAAGGGCGCCACAATTGTTGCATCAGATTCAATTATAAACTTGGGCGTATCGATATCGAGCTTTCCCCAGGTAATTTTTTCGTTGGGCACAGCGCCTGAATAGCTTCCGTAGCTTGTGGTTGAATCAGAAATCTGACAGAAATAAGACCAGAACGGCACATCAGTCCATTCCAAATCCTGATACATCATCGGCACGACACAAATTGGAAAATCACCGGCAATACCACCTCCAATCTGGAAAAATCCAACACCTTTTTCGCCTGAGTTATGGCGATACCAATCGGCCAGCCAAACCATATAATCAATGCCACTCTTCATAGTAGTCGATTTTAGCTCGCCCTTGATGCAATAGGAAGCAAAAATATTGCCCATAGTCGAGTCTTCCCATCCCGGAACCACGATAGGAATATTTTTTTCGGCAGCAGCCAACATCCATGAATTTTTCGGATCAATTTCGTAATACTGTTC
Organism: Bacteroidota bacterium; assembly: GCA_018830105.1. Taxonomy (GTDB): domain Bacteria; phylum Bacteroidota; class Bacteroidia; order Bacteroidales; family F082; genus UBA5536. The sequence goes on along the minus strand of JAHJTC010000022.1, from coordinate 43,763 downwards.
TAGCACGCCCGAAAGCAACATCTTATACATATATTCGTGTGGAAAGTAGCTTTTGCCTTTGCTTTCGGCATCTTGCCATATTTTGAAAATATGCTGTTGCAACCGCCTAAAGGCTTCTTCTTCCGGGATGCAGGTGTCGGTGACGCGATTGAAGCCGTTCTCAAGCAGTTCCCATTCATCTTTGGGGCTAAGATCACGATAATGTGGCACGCGCTTATAATGGGAGTGAGCAACCAGGTTCATCAAATCTTCCTCCAGATTGGCTCCCGTACATGAGATGATCTGTACCTTATCCTGACGAATCATTTCGGCCAGGCTCACACCCAATTCTGCCGTGCTCATAGCTCCGGCAAGTGTAATCATCATTTTTCCACCTTCGGCAAGATGCTTTTCATAGCCTTTGGCGGCATCAACTAATGCAGCAGCATTAAAATGACGGTAATGCTTTGTGATAAAGTTACTTATGGGACCTTTTGTTGCTGACATATTCAAAACGTTTTTAGATTTTCTTTGTACAAAAATACACAGAAATACCTGTAAATAATTTATTTCGCAATTCGCTTAGCCATTTAATGGAAAGAATCCATTGAGCAGCAGGTATTCACTAATTTTTGCCACGTTTTCGGCTGCCTCTTCAGGTTTAAGAACCATGGCCGGATTTGATGGCACCTCAAAAACCTCATCCACGCCTGCCAGGTATTTAAGCTGTCCCTGTTCGGCTTTTTCATACAATTCAGGTTTGTTTTTTCTGCAATAATCAAGGGTTGCGTCCATATAAATCAGGTTGAAGCGTTCTTTACCGATAATTTCAGCAACTTGCTGCCGTATGGCTTCTCTGGGCGAAATAAAGGAGCAAATCACCAGTATGCCCTGATCATTTAAAATACGACACACCTGTGCTACGTGACGCATATGCTCGGCGCGATCGGCCGGAGAATGGTCGAGCTCGTGCGATAATCCCGAACGAACGGTGCTTCCATCAAGTAAAATAACCGTAGCACCATGATCAAAAAGTTGTCGTTCGAGGGTATAGGCCAGCATGTTTTTGCCGCTTCCGTGTAAACCCATAATCCAAATCGTAGCACCTTTTTGGCGGTATCTTTGTTGAAGCTCTTTTTTCCCGATCAGGCTTTGTCCCCCGTCAACAAGTCTTTTGGTTTCAGGATCGGTGATTCGGGAGACCAAATCGGAGGTCATTAATTTATCGATAATCATCCCAACAGCACAGGTGTTGTTGGTGATAGGATCAATCAACACAAAAGAGCCGGTTTCGTGGTTTTTATGGTAAGGATCAAAGAGAAGTGGTTTGTTTGTGGTGATTACAACACGGCCAATTTCATTGAGTTCAAAGGCGTCAGATTCGTGCTGGTTGAGCGTATTTACATCAATGCGGTATTTAATCTGGTCGAAGCGTGCACGGGTTGTATGCGATGTTTGCTTGAGAAAAAACTGACCAAATGGATCCATTTTTTTCTCGTCCATCCAAACCAGCATGGCTTCAAACTGGCGTTCGATGCGTGGCAAATTATCGGGATGCACAAGCATTTCGCCTCTTGAAACATCAATTTCGTCCGAGAGTGTCAGCGTTACCGCCTGCGGCGGGAAGGCCATTTCTGTATCGCCATCAGATCCAATAATGCGTGTAACTGTGGCAGTTTTGCGGGAAGGCAAGCCCATCACCTGATCGCCTAAGCGAACAACACCGGAGGCAATCTTCCCGGAGAATCCCCTAAAATCTAGCGTTGGACGGAGCACATATTGTACCGGAAGACGGAAATCGTCAAAGTTCCGATCCGAAACCACATGCACGCCCTCAAGATAACTGAGCAAGCTTTTGCCTTTGTACCAGGGCATAAATGTTGAAGGTTCAACAACATTATCGCCGTTGAGGGCCGAAAGTGGAATAAATTCAATATCGGGAATTGAAAGCGGCGTTGTGAATTTTTTGTAGTCTTCACAGATTTTATCGAAGACCTCCTGACTGTAATCCATCAAATCCATTTTATTTACAGCCACCACTATATGTTTGATGCCAAGCATTGAAACCAGAAAGGAATGTCGTTTTGTTTGGGTAATTACTCCTTTACGCGCATCGATGAGGATAATGGCCAGGTTTGCAGTGCTGGCGCCAGTGACCATGTTTCGGGTATATTGCTCATGACCGGGCGTATCAGCAATAATAAACTTGCGTTTGGCCGTACTAAAATAGCGATAGGCCACATCAATGGTGATTCCTTGTTCGCGTTCAGCTTTTAGGCCATCCAGAAGCAGGGCATAATCAATTTTGTCGCCGGCGTGCCCAATACGCTTGCTGTCGCGTTCGAGTGCCGAAAGATGATCTTCATAGATTTTCTTACTGTCGAAAAGCAAGCGTCCAATCAAAGTGCTTTTGCCATCGTCAACCGAGCCAGCCGTAAGTAGTCGCAACAGGTCTTTTTGCTGATCCTGATTGAGGAATTGTTGGATGTTGAGGGAGGGTATTGTTGTCATTGTTGTTAAGTTTAACAATATTTATGCATTGGCCTTGGCCTTAGCTTTAGCTCTTGTTTAGTACTTTAATAAGATGATTTGTTTGTAATTGTATTGTATTTAAATCATCTGGTATTTGTTGAACATCAGGGTTTTTTTATGTAACCACTTTCCAAATATCATATTCTTTAAAATTTCTCATTAGTTTTATGTAAGACTTGAGCCAAAGCCAAAGCTAAAGTTTTATTTTAAAAATATCCCTCCCGTTTCTTCTGTTCCATGCTGCCGTCCTGATCGAAATCTATCACGCGAGTGGTGCGTTCCGATTTTGTGACGATCATCATTTCTTCCACGATTTTTTCAATTGTATCAGCTTCTGAATCAATAGCACCTGTAAGCGGATAACAACCCAATGTTCTGAAACGAACCTTTCGTGGCTGCGCTTTTTCTACCAGCTCTTTGGGCATGCGTTCGTCATCTACCATGATCAGGTTGCCGTCCATATCCACGATGGGGCGTTCTTTGGCAAAATAAAGTGGCACGATTGGAATATTTTCGAGCCGGATATATTGCCAGATATCTAGCTCTGTCCAGTTGCTTAGCGGAAACACCCTGATTGACTCTCCCTTATGCACGCGGGCATTGTATATACTCCAAAGTTCGGGGCGCTGGTTTTTAGGATCCCATTGATGAAAGCGGTCTCTGAAACTAAAGATTCGTTCTTTGGCCCTGCTTTTTTCTTCATCGCGTCGTGCCCCGCCAAAGGCAGCATCAAAACGATGCTTATCCAGTGCCTGAAGCAAAGCCTGGGTTTTCATAACATCTGTATGTACTTTGCTGCCATGCGTAAAGGGGCCAATGCCTGATTCAAAGCCTTCTTTATTATATTCAACGATCAATTCCCAGCCATTAACTTTGGCATAATGATCGCGAAAAGCTGTCATTTCTTTGAATTTCCATTTGCTGTCGATATGCATTAAGGGAAAGGGAACCTTGGCAGGATAAAAGGCTTTCTCGGCCAGGCGAACCATTACCGAACTGTCTTTTCCAATACTGTAGAGCATCACTGGATTTTCAAATTCAGCGGCCACCTCTCGGATGATGTGGATAGCTTCGGCTTCCAGTTCGCGCAGGTTATTGATGGAGAAATTGTTCATGATTGAATTTTCGTTGTGGCATAAAAAACGCTGCAAAGTACGTAAAAATCAGCGTAATTTGCAGCATAAGTATAAGCCTTATTCTGTTGGGCTACTTGATTCAGGTTGTAAACTAGGATTGTGGAGGATAAGCTATGAAAGGCGGGTTTTCCATGTTTTCGGTATTGTATTCCAACTCCTTGGAATTGTCGGAAAGTGCAACAATTTTTCCGCCTGAAGCACGGATTATAGCATGGCCTGCAGCAATATCCCACTCAGAGGTTATTCCAAATCGCGGATAAACATCAGCTAATCCTTCGGCTATCATACAGAGCTTAAGCGAACTGCCTCTTGAAACAATACGGATATTATCGTGATGAGATTTGGTCTCGTTAATAAATTGCGTTGTTTCGGGGTTGAGATGTGATCGGCTGGCCACAATAGTGAAATCTTTGTCCTCACGTTCTAATGGCAGCTTTATGGCCTCACGCTTCAGGCTATCCATATTGCCGTTGGCTTTAACATAACCTTCGGCATGTATCAGTTTCCAGGCTCCAGTTTCATCGTTAAAGTACAGGATGTCTGTTACCGGAGCATAAATAATACCCAATACCGGTCTCTTATTGTTGATCAGAGCAATGTTTACGCTGAATTCGCCATTGCGATTCACGAACTCTTTTGTGCCATCAAGCGGATCGATCAGCCAATACTCACCCCAGTGTTCACGTTTATGAAAGGGTGTTTGACGACCTTCTTCGCTGATGATGGGCAAGCCTGTCGGTTTTAGTGCGGCATTTATCAATGCATCAGCTTTGGTGTCGGCTTTGGTGAGTGGTGTTTGATCCGATTTAAAATCAACGCTAAACTCTGTGGCGTATATTTCCATAATAGCCTTACCTGCCTCAATGGCAACGGATATGGCGGTTTCAAGATGTTTTCTCATAGATAATAATTGGTTTATTGATGTGAATTTCTAATATCATGAACAAGCTGTATTGAGGAGCGGGCCTGTTCTATTCCAAAACCTTCTCCTTTTAAAATGTGCTCGTAACTCTGGGTGTGCAGGTCGGTAAATCCCCCGCTGAATTCTATTTCTTCTCCATCCACCGTAATACTGCGAAAGGTAGGTTTGCCGGCTGATTTTGCCTGCTCAGGCAGATGTTGGCTGTTGATACTCATAAACCAGTTTACGCTGGCATGCTGCAGTTTAAGTTTTCCGGCAGCATGATCCGTCTGGTATTCCTCAACCGTATTTTCAATACAATCCCCAAATATCCAGGTAAGCATATCAAAAAAGTGAATGCCGATATTGGTAGCAATCCCGCCGCTTTTCTCTGTTTTACCTTTCCACGAATGGTGATACCAGGCTCCGCGCGAAGTGATATACTGAAGATTTATGGCATAAGATTTATTGGTGTTTTTTTCCTTTTCAACTTTCGCTTTGAGGCTTTTTATAGCCGGGTGGTGCCTTAATTGCAGGATAGTAAAGATGCGTTTTCCGGTTTCTTTTTCTATTTCCATCAGTGCGTCAATATTCCAGGGGTTGAGCACAAGTGGTTTTTCGCAGATGGCATGTGCATCGTTGCGCAGGGCCATGCGGATATGTGCATCATGTAGGTAGTTGGGCGAGCAAATACTGACGTAATCAACTTTTTTACCGCCTTTGCGACGCAGCTTATCCAGATGGCGGTCGAAGCGCTCAGGCTCTGTAAAAAACTGTGCATCGGGAAAGTAACTATCGATTATACCTACACTATCAAAGGGGTCGAGGGCGGCGATTAGCTCGTTGTTAGTATCCTTAATAGCACGCATGTGTCGGGGAGCAATGTATCCGGCTGCTCCAATCAAGGCAAAGTAGGCTATATTTTTGTTTGTCATTGTTAGGGTATAAAATTACGCAACTACAAAGTTTTGTAATAAGCTTCAAAACAACCTGACTGTGGGTTTTTTCTTTCAGAAATCCAAGTACCGGCTTGAGGGTTCTTTTCAAAACGCCTTTCAGCAACATAACACAAAGTAAGCACATTTATTTTAAAACAAAGGCTTCAGTAAGAAAAGTTTTATAACCTTCCGTCGATCTTATCAAGTGGTAATATAGCTTTGATGTCAAAAATTACCGCTTTGTTTGCTTTAAGTTGTTCAAGGTCAAGAGTTTTAAACTCGTCGTGCGCAACAGCAGCAGTAATGGCATTGTATTTTTTAAGATTCAGTTCAGCTTTATCGGTAAAAATATCGATGCCATATTCCGCTTTCACCTCATGCTTATCCGCCCAGGGATCATAAACATCTATTTGACAACCAAATGATTGTAGCTCAGTAATCACATCAATCACGCGGCTGTTTCTGATATCCGGGCAATTTTCTTTAAATGTGATACCCAGAATCAGCACAGGACTGCTTTCGATTACAATGCCTTTTTTGATCATCAGTTTAATGATTTGATTGGCAACCACGATGCCCATATTGTCATTTAACCGCCGTCCTGCCAGGATGATCTCGGGATTGTAGCCAAGCTCCTGTGCCTTGTGTGTAAGGTAATAAGGGTCAACACCAATGCAGTGTCCGCCTACTAAACCCGGCTTAAAGGGTAGAAAATTCCATTTGGTTCCGGCAGCTTCAAGCACTTCGTGCGTATCGATGCCCATGCGCTGAAAAATTACAGCCAACTCGTTTACGAAGGCGATATTGATGTCGCGCTGTGAATTTTCGATCACTTTAGCCGCTTCGGCCACGCGTATGCTGCTGGCTTTAAAAGTGCCAGCCACGATAATACTTCTATACAGCTGATCAACTTCTTCGGCAATTTCCGGATTACTTCCCGAGGTAACTTTAAGGATTTTTGTTACTGTATGAACTTTGTCGCCCGGGTTGATGCGCTCAGGCGAATAGCCACAAAAGAAATCAACATTGTATTTTAACCCACTGTTTTTCTCAAGTACTGGCACACAATCTTCTTCTGTTGCTCCGGGATAAACGGTTGATTCATAGATCACGATATCGCCTTTTTTCAAAACTTTTCCAACTGTTTCGCTGGCTTTGAATAGCGGGCTGAGATCGGGTCGCTTGTTTTTGTCGATAGGCGTAGGAACGGTAACGATAAAAATCTGACAATCCTGTAGTTCAATGAGTGCTTCTGTATAGCTCAGATGAACAGCGGCTTTCAGCTCTTCGGGTGTTGTTTCAAGCGTATGGTCTATATTTTTTCGTAATTCAGTGAGGCGTTTGATGTTGATATCAAAACCAACTGTTGGTCTTGTTTTTCCAAATTCAACAGCAAGAGGAAGGCCAACATAGCCTAAACCAATAACAGCGATTTTTTTCTGATTCATGTGATGTTCTTTAATAATAAGTGATGTTAAAGTGGTTGTTTCTTTATAACTAATTATAAATCAATGAAATATAAAATTAGTTTCAAGTTAATTTGACATACCGGGTTTGCTTATTACCAGTGATGAGCAGCAAAATTACTCAATCTGATGGTCTTTTCAAAAATTTGGGTTTTAATTTTGTACTACTTTTGCAAAAATTTTAATAAATATCTGAAGTACTAAAGAAAGGATACTGATGTTGAAAAACCTTGTCATAGTTGAGTCACCAGCCAAAGCCAAAACGATAGAGGGATTTTTAGGGAAAGATTTTGTGGTAAAATCCAGTTATGGGCATGTTAGGGATCTGAACAAAAATCAGCTTAGTGTAGATATTGAAAATGGATTTGTGCCTCAGTATGAGGTATCTCCTGATAAGAAAAAGCTGATTACTGAGCTCAAGAAACTGGCCAAAGAAGCAGAGATCGTTTGGTTGGCTTCTGATGAAGACCGTGAAGGAGAAGCTATATCATGGCATCTATACGAAGCCTTGGGTTTGACAGATGCAAAGACCAGACGCATTGTTTTTCACGAAATTACTAAAACGGCGATCCAGAAGGCGATAGAAAATCCCCGTCAAATCGACCATAATTTGGTTTCGGCCCAGCAAGCCCGTCGTGTACTTGATCGTTTGGTGGGTTACGAGCTCTCGCCCCTGCTGTGGAAAAAAGTAAAACCCAGCCTCTCGGCCGGAAGGGTTCAGTCGGTAGCCGTGAGGCTTATCGTTGAGCGTGAGGAAGAAATCAAACAGTTTAATTCGACGAGTGCATTTCGCGTTACTGCCGTTTTTAATTTTGAGCAGGACGGACAAAATTATCAGTTGCAGGCTGAGCTACCCGAACGTTTTGAAAAGGAATCGGCTGCTCACGACTTTTTGGAGCAATGTGTAGAAGCTGCCTATACAATCAGCAACATTGAAAAAAAGCCCGCACGCAAATCACCCGCTCCTCCTTTTACCACTTCAACCCTGCAACAGGAGGCAAGCCGCAAGCTTGGTTTTTCGGTAGCCAATACCATGCGTGTTGCACAACAGCTTTATGAGTCCGGTAAAATTACCTATATGCGTACCGACTCTGTAAACCTTTCTGATACAGCCATCAATATGGCCAAAGATGCCATTACTGAAACTTATGGGGCAAAGTATCTGAAAACAAGAAAATACAGCACCAAAACAAAGGGAGCCCAGGAAGCCCACGAAGCCATAAGGCCTACCTATCTTAACCAGTCTGAGGTTAAAGGAAGCTCGGATGAAAAACGCCTGTACGAACTCATCTGGAAACGCACTATTGCATCGCAAATGGCAGATGCACAGCTCGAAAAGACACTTGTTACTATTGATATTTCTACCAATAAGAAACATTTTTCGGCTAAAGGAGAAGTCGTTTTATTCGATGGATTCCTAAAGGTTTATATGGAAGGCACCGACGATGAAAACGGTGAAGAAAGCAACAACCTATTGCCACCGATCAAAACCGGACAACAGCTTGATTTAAAAGAAATGACTGCACAGGAGCGCTTTACGCGTCATCCTGCACGCTATTCAGAGGCGGCTCTGGTAAAGAAAATGGAAGAGCTTGGAATAGGTCGCCCTTCAACCTATGCCCCAACTATTTCTACGGTTCAGAAAAGAGGTTATGTGGTGAAAGAAGACCGTGATGGTTTTGTTAGAAAATATAAGGTAATCAGCTTGAAAAAGGATAAAATTTCCGAAAAAACTGCCAGTGAAAACACGGGTTACGAAAAATCCAAGCTCTTTCCCACTGATATCGGAATCCTGGTGAATAAGTTTTTGTGCCAGTATTTTGATGGGATTATCGATTACAATTTCACGGCCAATGTGGAGAAAGAATTTGATGAGATAGCAGAAGGCCAGAAGAAATGGAATCAGATGATCAGTGAATTTTATGGTCCCTTTCATCGAAAAATAGACGATACCACTGAAAATGCCGGCAAGTTCAGCGGCGAGAAACTGCTGGGTCAGGATCCTGAAAGCGGAAAAAATATCTTTGTAAAAGTTGGGCGTTATGGTCCGATGGTGCAGCTTGGTGATACCGAATCGGAAGAAAAACCAAAATTTGCCGGCCTGCGCAAAGATCAGTCTATGGAAAGCATAACACTGGAACAAGCCCTCGATTTATTTAGTTTTCCACGAATGCTTGGTACTTACGAAGATAAAGAAATGACAGTGGCTATTGGTCGTTTTGGCCCTTATGTTAAGCACGACAGCAAATTTTACAGCCTGCAAAAAACCGACGATCCTGCTGACATAGAAGCTGAAAGAGCGATCGAGTTAATAGAAGCCAAGCGCGAGAAGGATCAAAAAAGTATTATCAAGGAATTTGATAAAGCACCCGATTTGAAAGTATTGGATGGGCGCTATGGACCTTATATCGTGTATAAGAAGAAAAACTACAAGATTCCTAAAGGCACCGACCCGGAATCATTGGACCTGGATGCCTGCTTGAAAATTGTAGAAAATCCTGATAACGCGCCCAAGAAACGTTTTGCACGAAAAAAGTCAGCTAAATAAAGCCTTAACAATTACGCTTTTTATCCTGATTTGGTTTTACAATAAGCGAGCAGATTCAAATAAATGCTAATTTAGCCCAACAAAATCCAGTAAACAGCATTTATGGAAATCAGTTTATTTCTGGAACCCGTCGGTTACCAACTACCCGAAAAACCACTAAGGCCCGGCCGCAAGCGACTGGGCGAAACGCTTGTTATTTACAACGAAAAGGATAATTTTCCTGATCTGTCAGGTATTAAGCTGGCTTTGATAGGTGTTCAGGAAGAGCGCGGTGCCATTCATAACGAAGGATGCAGCACCGGTATCAGTGCTGTCCGGGAAGCTTTTTACGAGCTTTTCGATCATTGGCCGGGCCTGCAAATGGCCGATCTGGGTGATGTTAAACCCGGCCATAGCATAGAGGATACTTATTTTGCACTGAGTCAGCTGACCGGTCAGCTGATCAGAAATAACATTATTCCAATTATCATTGGAGGAAGTCAGGATATTACTTTTGCTATGTATCAGGCCTATGAAAACATCGGAAGACTGGTAAATATTGCGGCCATCGACCCTATCTTTGACCTGGGTCAGGAGGCAGAGGAACTGCACGCACAATCGTACCTGAGCCGCATCATTATGCACCAGCCCAATTATCTTTTCAACTTCACCAATCTGGGTTATCAAACCTATGATGTAGATCACGAGGCGGTGGATTTGATGAAAAACCTGCTTTTTGATGTGCACCGGTTGGGCATGCTCAAGGAGGAGCCTAAAGAGGCGGAGCCACCGTTGCGCAACGCAGATATCGTAAGTTTCGACATCGCTGCCGTGAGGGCGGCTGATGCTCCAGGTTGCGGCAATGCCGGGCCAAATGGTTTTACCGGAGATGAAGCCTGCCGCCTGGCACGCTATGCCGGCATGAGTGATAAGTTGAGTGCAATTGGTTTTTTTGAGTATAACCCACTTTTCGATCCGCACAAAATTACTGCCCAGCTGATTGCGCAGATGTTGTGGTATTTTATAGAAGGTTTTATAAACCGTAAAAATGATCTGCCCGAAGCCGGAAGTGATGATTTTTCACGCTATAACGTGCGGATAGAGGGGCAGGAAGAAGCGGTGGTGTTTATTCGCAGCAAAAAAACAGAACGCTGGTGGATCGATCTTTCCTTTGGACGAACCGATCGCAAAAAATACGAACGCCATCATTTTGTGCCCTGCTCTCAAGCCGATTACGAACTTGCCCTTACCGATGAGTTGCCCGATCGCTGGTGGCAGTTTTTTCAGAAGCTGATGTAAGCAGAAATACTTCATTTTGTGAAATCAAACAGAACTTATATCTTTGGCAATTCAACACAAACAATCTGATCTAATTAAAGCCTTAACCTGACCCGAACAGACCATTTCGGGGGCGTAACCGAAAAGCCAACAGAGTAGGAAAAATTAAAAACCATCAACTTATGAAAAAATTTCTTACAAGCATTGCTGTAGTATTTGCATTATCATTAATGATGTCATCATGCTACACCTACACCTACACTGTAGGTAGCGGACCCAAAACAGGTATGGAAATTAAACAAATGAATCACTACTTGATTTATGGTTTAGCACCTGTTGGAGTTTCTGATCCCAATGTAATGGCTGGTGATGCCAAGGATTATTCCATTACAATCAAACACACTTTTATTGATGGATTAATCAACGCGATTACCTTTGGCATTTATTCGCCAACTACAACCATTGTTACAAAATAACCTTATCTCGGGCTGTCCTGAAATAACTCGGGGCAGCCCTTCTTTTTGATGAAAAGAATCTTAATTATAGCAGGCGGTATATTGGTATTTCTATCTGTAGTGCCATTAATTCAATTCGTTTTTGATTATAACGAACTGTCTGACTATGGCAGAGGCTATATCTGGGGAAATGTACTGTTGTTGCTAATAGGATCGCTGCTGCTTTTCGCAGGCATCAAAAAGAAAAGAAAATCTCCCACAGACGAGCAATAGCTGCTTATTTCAACCGCTCCGGATTTTGATTGGCAAAAGCCGACCAGCTGCTGTACGACTTTTCTGAAACCGGATTATTACCCTGAAAAAAATGACAGACCGCTGCAGCTAACCCGTCAGTAGCATCCATGTTTTTTGGTATTTCCTTGAAACTTAACAAACGCTGCAGCATGGCTGCCACTTGTTCTTTGGACGCATTTCCGCTGCCGGTGATGGATTGCTTGATTTTGCGGGGCGAATATTCAAAAATTGGGATATCCTTGTGCAAACCTGCAGCCATGGCAACACCTTGTGCGCGCCCTAGCTTGAGCATGGATTGCACGTTTTTACCAAAAAATGGCGCTTCAATGGCCAGTTCATCCGGTTTATATTCTTCAATCAGTTCGAGTGTGCGTTCGAATATTTTCTTTAATTTCAAGGCTTGATTACTGAATTTACTCAGCTTCAGTTCACCCATTACAATGAGCTGCATCTGGTTTCCTTTTTGAAGGATCAGTCCGTAGCCCATAATGGTAGTTCCGGGGTCGATGCCAAGAATAATACGTTCAGTCTTCAAGAAATGCCGTAATTTCGTGATTAATATTGCAAGCTTACGGAATTAATCCGATCACTTATGAGTCCAGCAAAAGTATATAAAATAGCCAACGTAATGCTCCGTTTAGTGATCATTGGTGCTACGATTTGGTATTTATATGAGCAGCTTTTTGCCAGGGAAAAGCTTGATGTTTTAGTAGAAGACATCCGCGATTGGCGGGATTTTGAGCCGGTGATGGCATTTTGGATTGCTGCATTATTGCTGATGCCGGTTAATTTGTGGCTCGAAACCTTAAAGTGGCGTTTTTTGGTCGATAAGCTCGAAAAGCTTAAGCTAAATAAGGCGTTTACGGCTGTGTTGAGCGGCATTTCGGTAAGTATGTTTATGCCAAACCGAGTGGGAGATTACCTGGGTCGGGTTTTTATTCTCGAGAAAGGAAATCCTGTCAAAGGGGTATTGATCACGATGATTGGCAGTCTTGCACAATTATTGGTCACCATGCTGATGGGTGGTTTAGCGCTGTTATTTTATTTACCCAAGGTTACGCTTTTCGCCGAACCTTTACCGGATTTGTTTTTTGCAGGAATCGTAGTTTTGGTGTTCGTACTGCTCGTGGCAGGCGTACTGCTTTTTTTTAATATCAACCTGGTTTATGTGATTACCAAAAAGCTTTTTCCGAAAAAAGGTCCGGTATTGCTACCTTATGTAGAGGTTTTCAACTATTACAACCACAAACAACTGGCTGTTGTCCTGGGATTATCGGTGCTTCGGTATCTGGTTTTCTCCTTTCAGTTTATTTTGTTTTTATGGGCTTTCAAATTGTCTATTGTTTATATTGATGCCTTTATTTTGGTGGCTTTGAGTTACCTGCTAATCACCTTGATTCCTACGGTTGCCCTGAGCGAATTGGGCGTACGCGGAAGCGTAAGTGTTTATCTTTTTTCTGCCTGGTATGCCGCGCAACAACTGGATACCATAGGATTGAATACAAGCGTTTTTGCCGCAAGCACAGCTGTGTGGGTTGTTAACATTGCTTTTCCGGCGCTGCTTGGTGTGTTTTTTGTTTATCGGCTAAAATTTTTCAGGAGGCAAAATGGAAAACGTTGATCTTTTCAGCAATTTGCTTAGGCTGGTTGAGCTGTTAGCAGGACTTTATTTACTGCTTATTGCGCTCTATACCATTGGCTGGTATATGCTAAAAAACCCGTCGTATGATTCCACGGCAGAGCTTCCTGCCTTTTCTGTGCTGATAGCTGCGCGTAACGAAGCAACTAATATTGAACCGTTGCTGCATGATTTATTACAACAAAAGTATCCGAGCGATCATTTTGAAGTGATTATCATCGATGATCATTCCGATGATGAAACAGCCTCCCTTGTTAAGCGGTTTATTGATAAGCAGCAGGCGACTCACTTTCGCCTGTTAAAGGCCGATGATCATGGCAAGAAAGCTGCCCTGAGGCAGGCTTTGGGGCAGGCAAGCGGAACACATATTGCTGTAACAGATGCCGATTGCAGAATCAAACCGGCTTGGTTGCGCAGTATAGCTGGCTATTTTGTTAAGCCAGAGACTAAATTAGTGCTCGGGCCGGTGCTATTGCATCCTGCCACAAATATTTTTGAGCGCCTGCAACAACTCGAATTTATGAGCCTGATGGGCAGCACCGGTGGGGCAGCAGCATTGGGTGTGCCTGTAATGGGGAACGGTGCCAATATGGCATTTGAAAATCATGCAGCAATAGAGGTCGAGAAATATCGAAATGACAGCAGGCTTTCTTCCGGTGATGATGTGTTTTTGATGGAGGCCATCTGCCGTTATTATGGCCGCAATGCTGTGCGGTTTATGCGCCACCCTGCCGCTGTGGTTAGTACGAGTCCGCAAAAGGATTTTAAGGGTTTTTTAAGGCAAAGGATGCGTTGGGTTTCTAAAAACCGGCATTACCATGCGCTTTCCATTATCTTGCCGGCATTAATCGTATTTGGGTTTAACCTGGTTTTGTTTTTACTGATGATATTAACGGTTTTTTATCCTTTTCTTGGCCTTGTGTTTTTGTTATTTGCGGGTCTTAAACTCATGATTGATATGCCATTACTTGCCGCAACAACCTCATTCTTCAATAAGAGAAAGTTGCTTGGTCTGGTTATTCCACTGGCTTTCGTTTATCCGTTTTATGTGGTGATTTCAGGAATTGGCGGATTGATCTTTAAGGTTCGCTGGAAAGGAAGACGGATTTAGTTTGTGGTTTATAGCCGGCTAATTTATTAGGAGGACAAAAAAAATCCCGGAAAATATTTCCGGGATTTTCATTAAGTTGTTCAGGCTATTAGCTGCCCAAAGTTGCTACCATCACAGCTTTGATGGTGTGTAAGCGATTTTCGGCTTCATCAAACACTACTGAAGCGGGCGACTCGAATACTTCGTCGTTCACTTCCATCGCTTCTATGCCAAATTTCTGAAAGATTTCTTCACCAATAGTGGTTTGGCGGTTGTGGAAAGCCGGCAGACAATGCAGGAATTTCACTTTTGGATTACCGGTTTTGTCGAGCATGGCTTGATTTACCTGATAAGGCATCATCTGTTTGATACGTTCTTCCCAAACATTATCCGGCTCGCCCATCGATACCCACACGTCGGTATAAAGGAAATCAACGCCTTTTACGCCTTCGTCCACGCTTTCGGTAAGTGTAATTTTGGCGCCGGTTTCTGCTGCGATTTCACGGCAGGTGGCAACGAGGTTTTCTTCAGGCCACGATTGTTTAGGGGCTACCGCTCTGAAATCCATACCCATTTTAGCTGCTCCAACCATCAGTGAGTTGCCCATATTGTTGCGGGCATCGCCCAAATAAGCAAAGCTCACCTGGTGAAGCGGTTTGTCGCTGTGTTCCATCATGGTGAGGAAATCGGCAAGAATTTGTGTGGGGTGAAACTCATTGGTAAGGCCGTTCCAAACCGGCACGCCGGCATATTTTCCGAGCTCTTCAACGATATCCTGGCCAAAGCCACGATATTCAATACCATCATACATACGACCCAAAACGCGGGCGGTGTCTTTCATAGATTCCTTTTTACCGATTTGGGATCCGGAAGGGCCTAAATAAGTTACGCGTGCACCCTGGTCATAAGCGGCAACTTCGAAGGCACAGCGTGTGCGTGTGGACGCTTTTTCGAAAATCAGGGCAATGTTTTTGCCGTTGAGCCGGGGTTGCTCGGTTCCGGCATATTTCGCCTTTTTAAGATCGGCCGAAAGTTCAAGTAAAAATTTGATTTCCTGTGGAGTGAAATCAAGCAGTTTCAGAAAATTTCTGTTTCTCAGATTAAATGCCATAGTAATAATGTTAAACGTTTAAATATGATTGAATTAATTATCTAAATTCTGATTAGGGCTACAAAATTAAGGATATTTTGTTATCTTTTTCACAATAAAGGTATGGGTAAAAATCCTTAGAAGTAAAAGGCTGTAAACAATTTAACGAAAAGTTGGAAGTAATTCAATTCCTGTCCTTCTAATCTCCACCGAGAAAGGATTACCTGAATAAAAATGTTGATATGAAATAGGATGAGGTTCTATTCTAAAATCAATTTGAGTAGCTAAAATCATGAGTTGCACCTGAAGATCAAAACGTTTTGAATTATCCAGATTTTTAAAAATCCAAGCAATATCAATATCACTTTCATTTGAGAAATTGCCTTTGACGTATGATCCAAATAAATAAGCTGTTTCAAGATTATCATAGGACTTCTTAATCAGCTCAATATAAGACGTTATGCTCTGATCAATTTTTTTATCCATCTTCTGATTGTTTTCAGTTTGTAGATCCATTCTTCTGTATATTGTGCTGTGCATTGTTGCTTAAAACTCATTTTATAGTCGTCATACCTTGCATTGATATTGAAGGCAGTAATTGTAATCAAATCATGTTTCATTTCTTCAGACAAATTCAAATTACATTTTTCAGCAATTCGTAGTAAGTTATGAATGAAGGGAGGATAATCAGCATTTACTTTTACATATTATGCTTTTAACAGTTTTTCAACCATCAAATGTCCTATAAACAATGACCAATTATATCTCTTTGACTTATACATGGCTATCATGGTATCATAATCATCATCAGAACCATCTAACCAATACAGTATGAGTTTGGAAGCATTAAAATCATCTGATTTCATAATTTCAAAACTACAACAATAAAAGCTATTCTCCATTAAAAATTTTTAATTCATATTTCGCGGGTTTAATCATATCATAACTCCTTTCCCTACTTTTGCAGCATGATAATCATCGACAATACCATCGTAAGTCAGGATTTTTTGACAGCCAAATTTATTTGCGACCTGCCTCGCTGTAAAGGTGAATGCTGTGTGGCCGGCGATGCCGGTGCGCCACTCGAAGAAGCAGAGATCAGCTTGCTGGAAGACAACCTGGATCAAATTAAACCATTTATGCGTCCTGAGGGTTTGCAGGTGGTGGAGCAGGATGGTGTTTTTGATTATGACGAAATGGGACAGTTTGTTACGCCACTTGTTGATGGCAGGGAATGCGCTTTTGTTGATTTTCATGAAAATGGCACCGCTTTTTGTACCATCGAAAAATCCTTTAATGCCGGAAAAAGTGCTTTCAGAAAGCCGGTAAGCTGTCATCTTTATCCGGTGAGGCTTATTGAAAAAGATGGCTTTATTCACGTTAATTACCACCAATGGAGCGTTTGTGTACCCGCTAAGCGAAAAGGGGAAAAAGCGGGCCTGCCGCTTTACAAATTTTTGAAGGATGCACTAACCCGGCGCTTTGGAGAAGATTGGTATAAGCGCCTGGAAAAAGAGGCCGCAGCCAAAGGTTATTGAATCCGTTAATTGCTCAAAACCAACCGATAACAAATTTTTACTTGACTTTTTTATTTTCTTGATTACTTTTGTACAATATTAAACTAAATAATTAGTTATAGAACTATCAACATAGTTACAATGAAAGAACTTACAAAAGCTGAAGAACAGATTATGCAGGAATTGTGGACGCTCGAAAAGGCATTTGTGAATGATATACTGGACAAGCTGCCTGAGCCTAAACCCGCTTACAATACGGTTTCCACCATTGTTCGCATACTCGAAAGAAAAGGTTTTGTAGGTCATCAGGCTTATGGTAAGAGCCATCAGTATTTTCCGCTCGTAAGCAAAAAAGAGTATTCCAAACATTTGTTTAAAAATCTGGCAGGCAATTATTTCAGCAATTCTGTAAAACAGATGTTTTCTTTTTTTAGTCACGAAAAGAAATTAAGCCTGCAGGAATTGGAGGATCTGAAAAGTCTGATAGAAAAAGAAATAGCACACAAAACATCAAATCAATAGTACAATGGAAGCCCTGCTGAACTGGAATTTACGTGCTGCACTTTACCTGCTGATTTTTGCAGTGGCCTACCTGCTGTTTTTGCGGCGGAATGTCAGTGTCGGCTTCAATAGGTTTTACCTGCTTCTGTCAACAATTTTGGCTGTTGTGTTGCCCTTTGTTTCATTCAGTTTATTTACGGTGCGCAACGAAACGGTACAAATGGCTTTTCAGTTGCCCCAAATCATCGTAGGATCAGTTGCCCAATATGATGAAGGAATTGCGCAAGAGCAGGGTTTTGGCATCAAGGCAGCATCCGTTTTCGCTTGGATAAGCCTGTTTTTTTTGATGCTGTTTGCAGTGCGGCTGGTCTATATATTTTGGATGATCCGCAGCAATCAGCGCGAAAAGTATAACGAGATGGTATTGGTACAACTCAATACAGATCGTGCACCATTTTCTTTTTTTCATTGGTTATTTGTTTCGGATAAACTTCAGCAAGACGAGAGATTTGAAGCAGTTCTGGCACACGAAAAAGCCCATGCAAACCGCTGGCATTCGCTTGATGTTTTGGTATTTGAAATACTGCAAACGGTGTTTTGGTACCATCCGGCCTGGTATTATTTGCGACATGAAATAAAAAGCATGCACGAATTTGAAGCCGATAAACTGGCATTGCTGCATATCAGCAAGCCAAACTATCAAAAAACACTGCTCGAACTTACTGCTATGGGCGGTATGGTATTATTAACCAATCCTTTTAATGTTTCACTAATTAAAAAACGTTTACTTATGATGAATCGAATCAATGGGAAGCAGCCTGCCCGAAACTGGCTAAAAATACTGTTATTGCTGCCCTTTTTGGCTGCAGTGATAGCTATACAGTCGTGCAACTTTGCAACTGACAACGTAGAAGAAGTAAAACTGGAAGAAGATAAAACGCCTGCCTTTAAGCAAGAACAAGCGCCAGGCGAAGAAGTTTTTACAGAAGTTGAGGTTATGCCCGAATATCCAGGAGGCCCACAAGCCATGATGAATTTTTTGACTAACAATATCAACTACCCCGAACAAGCGCGTCGCGATAGTATTCAGGGAAGAGTCTTTGTTAATTTTGTTATCGAAAAAGACGGTGCTGTTTCCAATGTAACGATCTTAAGAGGTATCGGAGGCGGCTGTGATGAAGAGGCCAAACGGGTAGTAAAATTGATGCCCAAATGGACTCCTGGATATCAAAGAGGACAGGCCGTACGTGTATCTTTTAATCTTCCAATAAAATTTGTGCTGGACTAATTTTTTTCTGTTGTATAACTAAAAAATTAGTTTAAAAATGAGACTGCCCGAATTAGCGGGCAGTTTTTTTTCTGTTAGCCTCCAAAAGTGAAACAGGCACCTGCGGGGAGCAGCGCGCCTGTTTCAATAGGAGAAAATTGAAATGTATAACCAAAACCGTCCTTTAAACGGCAGAAAATTAAAATTGTTCAAATTTTGTTGAAATAAAATTAAATAAATTTTGTAAATCGCTCGAGTTCAGGGAAATAAAAAACATTTTTTTTAAAACGAAACAGGCACCTGCGGGGAGCAGCGCGCCTGTTTCAATAAGAGAAAATTGAAATGTATAACCAAAACCACAAGTAAAACAGCATTAAGCGTTATTTGTTCAATGGTTCGAGTAAAATATCCACATTTATTTGAATTTCTTTCGCAATATTGGTGATCACGGTTTGTGGAATCTTGATATCGTAATCTGCTACGGCTACGTAAAAAGTAGATTTTCCATGAATTGCTCCGTCCTTAACTTCAAAGCTTCCTTTTTCAGAAATTGTTTGAGTTACTCCATGAATCGTCAAGTCGCCCTGGATTTGCGCATCATAGGTGCCGTTTTTGGTGAAGTCAATTGCTGATGCATTGCTCACTTTTCCAACAAAGGTGGCATTGGGAAACTTGTGACTTTCCACATAATTTTCGTTGAAATGTTCCTGCATGAGTGCTTTTTCAAATTGAAAAGACTTCATTAATACCTTAAAAATAAAATTGCCTGTTCCAATATCCAACGCGCAGTTTACCTGATTGTTGAAGGCCTCTATTTTTTCGGTAGGTGCATCTGAATAGAAATCTATTTTGCCGTTTTTGGTGATATATTTTTGTGCGAGAAGCTCGCCGGCCAGCAGTGTCAATATTGCTAAACTGAGTATTTTAATGGTGTTTTTCATGGGATTAAATTTTTAGGTATTTATTTTTATGTTTAATAATCCAGACTGCCGTGTTCCAGTATTACATCTGAATCATTATAGCCTGTGCAAAAGCCTTTAATTGAAATTGATTTGCCCGTATCTGAAGGCACCAATTTATTGGCCTCTTCCGGAAGCAGGCTAATGCGAACGCCTTCGTTGCCAAACATCCCTTCATCGAGGATAAAGTAGGCAATGGTTTGATCTTCATTTTTCTCGACCTTATTTAATTTTCCACTCAGGCGGATAATTTTTCCGTTGTAAGTGGATGCTGCATCGTGCGGATTGTTTTTGAATGCGACAAAAAGTGCTTCTGCATTTGTTTCAAAATCAGGCTTAAGATTGGCATAATCAGGATGTGATTTATTGTATACGAAGACATACATATAGGTAGCACCGGCTAGTCCAATAATTGCCAGAACAAGTAAAACTTTTATCCATTTTTTCATTGTGCTGTGTTTTTTTGAATGTGTAACTGAAAGCAAATATAGCTTAGGCAGTAGCTCAAAAAAAAATGGAATCCGACCAACGGGAAGTCTTTTTGTCTGAATGAGAAAATCTTTGCTTTCAGTGCGGGATATTTTGATTTTTCATTGGCCATTAAGCCATTCACGAAAGTAGGGAGAGCGATCCGTGCTGCTTATAACGTCCTTATCGTGGGCTGGTTTAAGCTTGACTTTGATGCGCGATTTGCTGTAAGTGTAAAGTTTGTCGATGGCCTTGAAACTGATAATCATCGATCTGTTTATTCTAAAAAACTGTTGTTTATCAAGTTGTTCATCAAGCTGTTCCAGACTATTATCGAGCGTATAGCGACTACCATCGTGAAGCATGGCGAATACTATTTTGTCTTCAATATAAAAATAGGCAACATCTTCTACTTCAAAGCTTTTGATTTGGCTGCCAACTTTCACCATCATTCTGTTAAGCTTTTTTGATTCCGTTTGTTGCATCAGATCAGCCAGTTTGGTCCAATCGAATGATGGCGCGGTCTGCCTGCTTCGCCTGAATTTATCAAGGGCAGCTTCGAGTTCCGATTTTTTCAGTGGTTTAAGCAGGTAATCTACACTGTTTACTTTAAAAGCTTTAAGCGCAAACTGATCGTAAGCCGTGAGAAAAATTACGGGACTTCCCACTTCTACCTGCTTAAAAATCTCAAAACTGATTCCATCTGCCAGCTGTATATCCATCAGGATTAAATCGGGAGTAGCATGGTTTTCGAGGAAATCCACGGTTGATTCTATACTATCTAAAGTGGCTAATATTGTAGCTTCCGGCGCTAACTCCTTCAGCATTTTCTGCTGTCGGTTCGCAGTAGCGGGTTCATCTTCAACCAATAAAACAGTGAAAGTGGTTTGATTCATTTTTCTGTGATTAAGGGCAGTTTCACAATAAATTCGGTAGCTGTTTGCTCAATCTGCAGCTTTTTAGCGGCAAAGTGACTGTAGCGTTCAGCGATATTGGTGAGGCCGATGCCTGTTGATTTTTCTTTGGTTTGTTTAAGTTGTAGGGGATTCGAAAAAATCAGATGGGTTTCGTTTGCTGTGATACGGATTTGAAGCGGTTTTGATTGACTGGCAACATTGTGTTTGAGGGCATTTTCGACCAGCATTTGCAAACTCATGGGCGGTATAAGTGTTTCAAGCTGTGTTGCAGCCAGCTCTATTTGCAGATCGAATCCGTTTCCATAGCGTTTTTTCTGAAGTTGGACATAGTTTTTTAATAAGTTCAGTTCCTCACGCAGGCCGATCAAAGGGGTGTCACGAAACTGAAGAATATGCCTGAAATAGTCGCTTAGTTGTTCAACATAGTTGGTGGCTTCTTTTGGGTCTGTGTCAATCAATGCCATCAGCGTGCTGAAGCTGTTAAACAGGAAATGTGGATTCACCTGATTGCGCAGATTGCGGTATTCAAACTCAATTTTTTCCTTTTTGAGTTGTTGTTCGTGCCGTATTTTTTGCATGCGCCTGCGAATCAGCCAAACTATAAAGAGGAGGATTAAAATGCTTGCCGGAAACCAAATATACCATCGGGTCCAAAGAGGACTTAACAGTTTAAATTCTAGAGTTAACCTATTTTTTTCGGCATAAACAGGCTGATTTGTAGCCTGGATGGTCAAAGTATAATGGCCCGGATGCAGCCCATTATAATGCAGCTGATGATCGCGCGTTACAAGCTGATTCAAGTCATAGCCTTTCAGCTGAAAATCAAAACGAAGTTGCTCTGGATCAGGATACCAAAGGGCTGAATAATCAATACTGATCTGATCCTGCTGCGGCGTAAGGGTAAAACTGTCATGCAATGGCAGCGGCTGCATATACGATCGGATGTGGTTGATTTTGAGCAATGGAAAACGATGACCCAACTGTTTTGGATTATGAATGATTTGAATCCCGTAGGGCGTTCCGATAAAAAAATCTCCTTGTTTGCCGGCGAAAATAGCATTCAGATGGGATTCGTATGTTCCCAGTTGATAACGTTCCGATAGCCTGTAAACTTCCATAGTTGTACTATGAATCAGGTCGATACCTTTGTCGGTGACGGCTATTAAAAACGGACCATTGGAATTTTGAAGCGCCGTAACCGTCATCGAGCTTAAACCTTTGTTGATGGTTATATGGCTGAGATTTTGACCATCAAACTTGTAAATGCCATCGTCGGATGCGGCAAACCAAATATTTCCTTCCTGATCTTCTGTAATCGAATAAATGGATTTCACAGCGAGTGAAGCTAAATCCGGACTATGAAAGCGTTCATTTTGAAAATAGCTGATGCCATCGCCATCAGTAGCGAACCATACACGATGTTTGGAATCGATAAAAATATGAAAGATGTAGTTATTACCCAATCCATCTTTCTGGTCAAAGCTTTCAAAATGAGGCTTTTCATGTCCGGTCAACATGCGTGAAACACCTCCCAGGGTTGCGATCCAGAGGTGATTGGCGGTTCCTTTGATCGACAGAACATTGTTATTTGCCAGGCCGTCATTTTCTGTAAACTGCTTTATTTGCAGTGTTTTGGGATTATATTTCAACAGTCCGTCGTCGAAAGTGCCCAGCCACAACATGCCATCAGCTGCTTCGAAGAGACTGGTAATAAATGCATTTTCAAATTTCGTTCCTACCAATTGCTGCCGTGCAGTGCCCGCTGTTTGGGTTATCGGTTGTTGAAATAGGCCTTGTGGGCTGGCATACCAGATATTGTCATTTTTGTCGGTTAGAAGTGCCTGGATATCTGATGTGCCCGTTTCGATAAAACGGATGT
This sequence comes from Bacteroidota bacterium, assembly GCA_018830105.1. Classification (GTDB taxonomy): domain Bacteria; phylum Bacteroidota; class Bacteroidia; order Bacteroidales; family F082; genus UBA5536. Next base: position 20,930 of record JAHJTC010000022.1, on the reverse strand, counting down.
TATGACTTGCAGTCCAAATGAGTTTATCCGGACTTACAATCCACATGCCACCCAGTTTGCTTTTGGCCAGCTGTTGTATTCTGTTATCGGGTTCATTGGCTGAATATTTTAACTGTTGAAGCTTTTTATTTCCGGTATCGAAGGCCAATAAATCAGCTTTTTGAGTGGTTATCCAAAGCGTATTTTCATCCAGAAGCAGTTGGCTTACTGCGCCTTGGTTATGGGGATAGTATTCAACTGCTGTTGTTTGCACATCGAAACTACAAAACCCGCCTTCCTGAAACCCCAGCCAAAGCTGATTGCTATCAGCAGCTGCAATAGCAGTTATGATCAAATCGGGCAGCTTGGTGTATTGGCTTATCTGAGGACGATCATGCACGAATTCAATACGCAGCAAACCAGCATCGGAACCTGCCCAAACATTTCCTGAATTGTCGGATTGCAGACTGTAGATAAAATCATCGGGCAGCCTATTTTTGGTGTTAAACTGATGCACAAGTTGATTTTCATGACTTACAAAAATTCCTCCGCCATAAGTGGCAATCCACAGGCGATTCTTGTTGTCAGCAAGCATTTGATTGATCGGATAATGCAACTGAAACACAAACTTTGGTGCTGTTGCCGGCACTTGATTATTAAAGAAAAGCAGTTGTCCGCCACTCAATCCGGCATAAAATCCCTGGTCAACAAATAGCAAGCTGTTTACGGTTTCTTGCTGAAGACTATCAGGCAGCGCAATAGCCACGTACTGCATACCATCAAATTGATAAACTGCGCCTTTGGTACCGAAATGCAATAGACCGCTCAGGTCTTCAGCGGCACAAATTATTGTTTTATTGTCGATAGCATAGCCGGGCTTGTAAACTTTGGTATAAAGGGAGGTCGCTTGCCCCCGATGAGCAACAATTAGCAACAACAAAACAAGTATAAATAGGGTTTTAGTCTTTATCATAAGCCTTTAGTTCCGCTTGAAGTGTCACGGCTATTTCTGTTGCAATTTTTTTTGAGACGACTTTTGGAATCCTGATTTTATGGTCGTCCAGCAGCACTTTGAAATCTGAAGCTATAGTCAGGTTCGTGCTTCCGTAGGTTAATGTAGCTTTGATGATGCGCTCCTGTCTGATACCGTGAATATCAAGAATTCCTTTAGCCCTGACGAGTTGTTTTTCTCCTGTTTTCCATTGAAGTGGCTCGATAATTTTTCCGCTAAAGGAAGTACGCTGATATTTATTTGTCTCCATATAGTTTTCGTGGAAATGTTCTTGCTGCAACGAACTGTTGAAGCCTTCGATAGTATGGTTTTCGATTACAAATAGCACGGTATTTTGCGCGGTATCGATAGCACCTTTTACCTGACTGCTGCCGGCTTTTATTTGTTCGAGCGGAGCATTAGAAACGAAATCTACACGACCACTTTCAGTTAAAAACACCGAATTGTTTTGGGCCGAAAGGATTTCGGGTAGCAAACAGCATACAATAACAGATAGGATCAAAGTTTTCATAAACAATTAGTTAAGACTAAAATCAAGGATCACTGGATTATGATCACTTGCTTCGAAATTAAGGTCAAGAGCTGCGACATTTTTAAGGGTAATATTGGGCGACAGGATAAAATAATCGATTGTTGTGCTGTTTGTTATCCCCTTGTTATAGGCCTGATTCAAATACCGGTTAGTGGGAGTTTTGGTATCAAAGGCAAAGGTCCAGCCAAGCGGAAAAAAGTTGTCCGGAATGGCAACCGGCGAAGCTGCAAACCGGTGTCCGCCATAGTTCTTTGATGGACTAAATCCGGGTGGATTCATATTCCAGTCGCCGCCTGCTATTACGTAGTTTCCCAATTCATATTCCATCAGCATTTTCTGCTGAATACTACTAAGCTCCAACAGCATCTTATTGGGGTCTTTGATAAATGCTGAATTATGTGTGTTAAGTATCACAAGTTCGTTGCCGGAAGCAGTGGCAAAGCGGGTTTCAATAAAGCAACGATCCAGCAAAAACATACGATCGGGCCAGCCTGCTATTTGCGGGTAGGCATAACGCGTAGCACTGACTGTATTATAGCTCGAAAAGCTAATCATTCCGGCTTTTACCTGTCCCATGGGTTCGCTTAGCGGTATCGGAACGAAAGGAATCTGATAATTAATCGCTAAAGCACTTTCGTGGTTTGGCAATACTTCGGCAATTTGAGTGTGTTGATTGGTGCCATAGGATCGTTTGGCATCAATATCAACTTCCTGAAGTAAAATGAAGTCGGCATGAGCCTGCTGAGCAATCCACCGGCTTATCGCATGTAACCATTCCTGACTTTGTGATATACCCGCTCTAACGCGCTGACCGCCATCGTAAAAAAAGTCCATACTGCTGCCCAAACCACCGTATCCGGCATTCCAGCTGATTATGCGCAGCTCAGAAGTACTCACCTGATGCTTGTAAGCCTGACCTGATAGCTGAATGGGTTGTTTTTGGGTAGGTGCAAAATCATTGAGATTTATAAAAAGCAGGAACAACCCAATGATCAGAACGAGTATCAGAAAGATTGAAAAAATCAAGCGAAAAAAAATAGCCGAAAGCTTTGCAATGATTGATTTTGAAGATTTTTTGTCAGCTTGCATACGGTTGAAATATCGGGTTGTTGATGCTGCTAAGATAAATGTTTTCTTGTGGATTGCAGATAATAGGATATTAAAACAGAATTTCGCCTTTTTTTTATGAGATTAACATTTTTTATCAGCCTGATTAAAATATTATTGCCCGGAAGGTTTTACATTCGCCCTTGCTATGAAATGGTTATCCCTCATTTTTTTATTACTTTTTTCAGGCATGCTGGGCCGTTCTGTTCAAGCACAGGAAATCAGGAAAGTGCATGGCCGGATACTTTCGGCCGATAGTCTGCTACCGGTTTCCAATGTGCATATTATCAGCAAGTTTGCCAAGCGTGGAACGATAAGTAATAAACAAGGATTTTTTGCTTACAGGGGATACGATACTGACACCATTTTACTCAGCTCGATAGGCTATGAACGCAAGGTTATGGGCATTTCAGACACTTTATTGGATCAGCCTGGCGGGCTGTATATCCTGCTGGAGAAGGATACCGTGCAAATGAATGAAGTAGTGGTGAGGGCTTTTTACGACTGGCCAACCTTTAAATATTTATTCGTTCATATGGAGCCTGTGAAAGCATTTGAAATAGAAGATTTTAGCTTAGAACTGGAAAACAGTCTTGTTGGTGTTCAGCCTGCACCTTTAACCATCAAAGGACCAATCCAGGCATTGTATGACCTATTTAACCACATGGCAAGGCTTCAGCGGCGACTCGAGCGCAATCGCAAAGCGTACAATGAGCAGTTGATCCGTGAAGGACGCGTTCAGGATACGATTCCTGAAATTCCCGAGCACCGGCAAAAGTAAATAAGCAGTAGTTATCGAACTTATTCAGAGGTATTTTGTTTGAAATGCAGGGTTTAAACGCACTCAACTGTCATCATTTAAAAGGACATCTATTATGACAAAATTTATACAATCAATTTTTTTCCTGTCAATGTTTTTTAATGTTTGGGTTGCTCAGGCTCAAACAATAGGAGATACACTATTTAGTTTTAACGCAGGTGTACTAACCCCTACCCCGGATCGTGGACTGGCAGGTATAGTGTTTGCGGAAGATCACTTTTGGATTACGGGTTTTGATCCGGATGACAATTACAGGCATAAGCTTTACAAGGTGTCTTCTGACGGAAATACGCTTGTGGATTATTTTGAGTATCCTTTTGGTTTTGCTGGTTGGAAAGGGCTGGCCTATGACGGCAGTTTTCTTTATGTTGCGGATGTAGATACTATCAGACAGTTATCATTAGACGACGGGCAGGAAACCGGTGTAAAAATTCCAGGTCCGATCTATTATCAATCTGGTTTGACATATGATCCTGAATCTGATCACTTTTGGGTGAGTGGTGATGGTCAGCTGATTTATGAAATAGATCGTGATGGAACAATTGTTAATACGATAAATTTTCTGATTGATCAGGGTGCAACAGGCCTGGCCTGGGACACCTGGACAGCCGGAGGGCCTTATCTTTGGGTTTGGTCAACCAGGGTTTATCCTGATGAAGTTCGGCCTGTAGCCTATCAGATAAATCCTGCAACAGGGCAATTTACAGGGCTTACATTTGAAGGAGTGATTATGCATCCGGGCGGTGAGCTTTTTGCGGATTATTCTCTCGGAGCAACATTGTCTGACGAAATTATTGAAGGTAAGGTGGTTTTTGCGGCATTGCATGGAACAAGTTATCAGCAAAATAATGATCAGCTTGATTGGGTAGTTGGATATGATCTTGCGCCCGAAACTACTGGCGTTCCAGGTCCGGAGATTTTAGTAACACCACCATTTATTGAAAACGATTTGCTACCAGGCGACTCTTCTTCAGTATTGCTTACGATAAGTAATCTTAGCGATACTTTCGGGCTGGATTGGTATGCCACACTTGAATATCCAGGGATGCCAGATTCGGCAAATATGCCCGGTCAATTGTTGAACTCATATTCTCTTTCTGCGCTAACCTCAGCAGACCGCTTCACCGCGATAGCTTATCTTGATAATCATTTTTATGCCCTTTCAACTCTTGCTGGTGATGAGGCAAAACTTTATGAAATTAATAGCAATCTGGATAGTGTTCTCAGCGAGCAGGTTATACTTAACTATCCTACTCCTTTCAGGACGATGACAACAGACGGCCAATTCCTGTATTTTGACGGCACATATGTTATTACGCAATTTGACCCTGTTGGAGATACGGTTACTGATTTCTTTATCAAGCCTTCTTCAGGTTTAAGTAGTGCGCTGGCAGTTGATCTTCAAAAAGATCACTTTTATCTTGGATATCTTAACGGGCTGTTTCGCGAGATCAACCAGGATGGAGATTTGATTAATCAATATGTTTTTCCGGATGATATTTCTGGCTTGGCATGGGATGAGTGGTCGCCGGGCGGGCCATTTTTGTGGGTAGCACACAAAGATGAAATTTCCGGCAATACTTATGCCTCCAGAATAGAACCTTTTACAGGCGATTTAACAGGACCGTCTTTTGTGATAGCCGATTCTGCCACCGAACATAAAGCGCTTTATATTTCACCTGATTTTATTGCAAATAAGCTTGTACTCTTTTCGCTCGACAGCGACGAGGAAACAGATGTTGATAGTTTAAGAATATTTGATTTGGCTGCTACTCCTGCACCCGGCTGGATCAGCCTTCAAAAGCCTTCCTATGGTTTTGTTGACCCATTGGATAATGACAGCCTTTTTGTGAAACTGCATGCCATTATGGAAGACACCTTAATGACAGCACAGTTAGTAATTAATAGCAATGATGTGCTGAATCCGAGGACGGTAATTCCTGTAAACTTCAGGATGTTGCCTTCTACAATCACGCAAATAGCAGAACAAAAAACACTGATGGCCGTTAGATTTATTCCCTGTTCCGGCCGATCAGCTTTTGAATATCCGACTAGTAGCGCAGACAGAAAATCAGACCTATAAGGTGTTTGATATGAACGGACGCGTTTTGCTGCAGGGATCCGTTGGCAAAAATACTTCCCTTTTTCAACTTAAAACGGCTGATCTTCCTGCCGGAATGTACCAGCTCCTTATTGAGGGAGTGAACAATTCTGCTACGGGAAGATTTTTAATTCGCTGATTGGTTTTGATCGGCTGTAGGTGCTTTGGCATTGGCCGCAATAGTTTTCTGCAGCACAAGGTTGCAGGGAACAGAAAGCAGTTCACCTTCGGTAGTTCTGATATACATAAAAAACAGCGTAATATTTTCGACCATCCCTTCGATGGGCATCTCCTTATCCATGATCTTAATCCAACCGCCAATATGAATCGGATGGTTGAAAAACAGGATCAGGCTGGCAGTAATATTGGAAAGGATAGACCATTGTGCTACAAAACCAATTGCTAATATAGTAAGTATGGAAGTGAGGAACAAAAACAATTGCTGTGGATCAACGCCCCAAATAGCTATTAATCCTACTATTGCCAGGATAAAAATGAAAAGGTGTACGATCTTATAAATGATCTTTTTGCGTTGGAGCGCAAAATGAATCCGTTTGTCGAGTCGCCTGAGCACAGCTCTGAAAATCATATTGCCTGCGAAAAGCAATAAAAACAGAATAAGGGTTCCGAGTATTTGAAGATGGATTGTGTTCATGTTTTACTGTTATTTAGGCTCGCGGTTAGGGTGCGTGCCACATTATTACTACTTATTTTCTCTGAAATACAATAACCTCCGGTTCTTGCTGCAACTTTATATTCAATTATCTCTATGTTTCTTACGCGTATTAAATAGCATGCGCTAAGCAGGGTTCAAATCAATGAAACTCCCTAAGGCTCTCATGAATTCCCTTGTGAATTTCGAACCAGAATTTCAATCCCGCCTCAAACTTATCCTTTTCAAACGCCTCGATCCACGTATTTAGCTCCTCATTAACTACACCGTCTTCATCTGCTTTTTTCTTCAGGAAATGATAAACGAAGTCCACATTGCGCTCCGTTTCCCAGAAAACAGAAGCATTGCGGCTATTGATCCGGGTGGCTGTAAGCCTAATCTTTTGCAGATAATCATCCCGCTGGCCATAAAGTTTCTCCATCACATCCGGCAGTATTTCTTCGGCCCAGGCACGATGGAAACGACAGAATCCAAGGTTGTCCAACATCAGCTCACTGATCATGCGTTCCGCATTTTGCCTTCCCAGTTCGCGCGGCGGGATAAAATCCTTGCCGTAAACCATATAATATTTTCCCGCGATGGCCATCGGTGAAAGTACACCGGGTGTCCAGTATTGATTGGGTACCATCCACCCTTGCCGGGCAAAGCCGACATGCACGAAGCGATCAATGACCCCAACTCCTTTTTCGCGCGACAAGTGACGAGCCAACTTTCGGGCACCAAGCGAAAGGTCAATTTTGCCATCCACCTTAACCATTTCATCAAGCAGCGCCGCTCCAATTTTGGCATTGTGCATGGAGTCTTTCACCACATCAAAATCCTTCAGTGAAAATTTAGGTTTCTGTTCCACTCCCAGCTCCTGTGGCTTGATCAAATCATCTGCCATGCAATCCATCAGCCAAGCCAGCACCCCACCTACCGATATCGCATCGAAACCATAAGCGTCTGCTTTACCGTTGAGCAGTTCGGCGGCACGCTGATCGAACACCCCACACAGTGGTCCCATTGTCTGATACGGTTCGTAGTCTTTCTTAAATTCATCGTTCATTTTCTTGCAAACGGCCACACAGGGCTCTCCACAGTTTTTTTGCTGCTTCTTTTCGATGGTTTCCTCGTTAAACTGCTTGAGGTAATGATCCACAACAAAGCGTTTATGCAGGTTCAGGCGCTCCTCTTTAGTCATATAAAGCGTCCGGTAATTGAAAGCAATGATTCGTTCATTCAGTGTAGCGAAGTTTACGCCGAAGGTTCCTCCCGTATTAAATACCGGATCGAACCTGTATTTGGTAGTGACCTCAAGGTCTTTGGCCGCCATCTTTTTTTCATACCTGTCGTGAAACCATTGGTCGGCTACCTTACGATCCCTGAAATCCTCATCTACCCATGTACCCCCGTATATGATGCCCACTATGCCATGCTGCTGCAAGAGTTTGGTTCCGAAGCCTCCTCGTCCGGCCCAACAATCCACGGCAGTGAGCTCTCCTTTCTTAACAGGTGCTGATGCAATCGCTCCGTTGTCAGTATGCATGGCAGCCGGTCCAACAGCCAGCACCCTGGGTTCTTTCTCGTAGTGCGAAGAGAAGCGATCCAGGGCATGCTGCATCACCCCGTAAACGCCTCCCTTGCCCGATTGCCATAAGGTTTCGGGATGCACAGTATGCAGCTCCACCTCAATTTCTTCTCCGTGGTTCCGGTTGAGATAGAGAATAGATGGCATATCGGCCTTCCCTATTATGGAGAACATATTGATGCCCAGGTTGTCGAATACCAAAGCTGCCCCGCCCATGGAAGAAATGTAGAACCCATGCCATGAGGGTGAAATACCCGTAAAAATAAGTCTGTTTGATCCCGGGAAAACCGATCCTGCCAGCAGCCCTGCGCCCACATTCAGGCTGTTGTGTTTATAGGCAAGGTGAATGCCCAGATCGACAGGGCCATAGAAGGCTCCAATTGGATACTTGTTTATCCGATAAAATCCATTGGAGGCATCAATCATCAATACCCGCATGTTTTCTGTTCTTTTTTCTGGCATGATATTATGTTTTTTTCGAGCTATTATCTACTGACAAATATAGTAAAATCATGCGTTTTATGGGTATTGAAAGTAATGAAAATCAACCGGTGGCACCTTCTTTTTTACAGTAGCAATACTTTTTTTTAAAAAAAATATTGTCCGCTTCGATTAGTCCACAGCATTGCACCACTGCTGTGGTTTTACTTAATAAATCTCAAGAATAGCGTAGGTTGTTTCATTATACTTAAATGGTTCACCTTTCCTTTTGTTCTCCATTGCTGAAAAAATAGGAGCCTTTGCAGAAATCCCGATAAAGGTTGCACCCTCTATTTCTATTTTGTCAAGGGAAATGGAAATATAAAAATTTAACTTATTCGTTATTACAACAGCTCCCTGCTCAACTATTGTATGAGCTATGGTTGGATTTATTGATTGCAGACTGGATAATTCCATTCGGGAAAAAGTAAGCTCCTTCTCGTAATTTCTTAACATGTCAACCTTACCAGCCATTCGTTCTTCGGTTTGACTTGCAGAATGTTTATTAGCATTTGCATCTGCTTTTAATACTTTCAACCGGCTTTCGAAATTTTCAACGACTTCTTTTTGTTGTTGCAGGCAGGCCTCATGCAATTTAATTTTATCCATACTCTTTCTATTGGTATTTATGATCCTTTCAAAGATAATATTTTTTTTGTGAGAGAATTGAAAAAATAGTTATTATCTTAGGTAACATTGAAGCTGAACGAGATCAAATCGCTAATCCGGCAGAAGGGCTGTTTGCCATTTGTATACCCTATTTTCCATTTATGTAACAAATACAAGCCTAACCACACCCTCAACTCACCGCACAAGCCGCAGTAGCCACGCTCACTTTAATGTCCGGAATTTGTTTCAACACTTGTCCGCAGGCTTCAAGCGTAGAACCTGTTGTGATTACATCATCCAGCAAAAGAATATGCTTTCCGATAAGTTTTTCTTCATTTTTTATGGCGAAGATGTGTTTCACATTTTCCCAGCGGGCCTGGCGCGATTTTCTGGTTTGGGTGGTGGTGGCCACAGCGCGATAGAGCACATCGGCAGCTATTGGCACCGGAAAAGTGTTTCTGATTCCCTGTGCAATCACCTCGCTTTGATTATAGCCGCGCTGGTGCTGTCTTTTGGGGTGCAGCGGGACAGGAACCAAATAGTCAATCTGCTGGAAAAGCGGTTCATTTTGAAAGCATTCTCCCATTTGCTCACCCAGGAAAATTCCCGCATGCCGATTGCGTTTGTATTTGAGCTCATGCACCAGGTGCTGTATTTTGCCTTGTTTACTAAAGAAAAAGGTGGCAGCAACCGCTTCAAAATGAATTCTTCCCCAAAAAATGCGGGCGAGCGGATTGTCAAGTTGTTCTTCATATCCTGTTTTTGGAAGCAAATGCCGACAGCTTAAACATACCGTTTTTTCGTTACGCATCAGCCCTGTGCCGCAAGCTGCGCACACCTCCGGATAAAGCAACGATAGCATGGAATGAAACACTTCTGTGTAGCGCATTTTTGTGGACGTTTTTTTAAAATGGCTGATTTTTTGGCTGTTCCAAAAATAAATAAAATAAACGTAATTTTGGCTATTCCAAATTCGGAATTTTAATTGGCAATCAGGCTGCTTTTCTATGGAAGAATCTATTTCGCAGAGTACCGGCTTTTCGCTTCTTAAAGTCAAAGGCTTACAAATCAGTTTTTTTTCTGACGGTAAATGGCAGCAGGCTGTTTGTGGCATTGATTTTTCGGTTGATAAAGGAAAAACCCTTGGCATTGTGGGAGAGTCAGGTAGCGGTAAATCAGTGAGTTCGCTGGCACTGATGCGTTTGCTTGATAAGCAGAACAGCCGTGTTGAAGCCGATGAGATACTTTTTAACGGGCAGTCGCTCTTGAATTTCTCAGAGCGGCAAATGCGGAATCTGAGAGGAAAAAACATGGCCATGATTTTTCAGGAGCCTATGACGTCGCTCAATCCGGTGTTTCGCTGCGGCGATCAGGTAGCCGAAGCATTGCGGGTGCACGAAAACCTGAGCAAGCATGAAGCCCGCGAACGCGTTCTGAGCTTGTTTCAGCAGGTGCAGCTGCCGCGTCCCGAAGCCATTTACCGGGCTTATCCTCACCAGATTAGCGGCGGACAAAAGCAGCGTGTGATGATTGCCATGGCGATTTCGTGCAAGCCGGATTTGTTGATTGCCGACGAACCGACTACCGCTTTGGATGTTACCGTTCAGAAGGATATACTGTTGTTACTCAAATCATTACAAAAGCAATATGGCATGGGTATGATTTTTATCACCCACGACCTGGCCGTGATTGCTGAACTGGCCGATGATGTTGCCGTAATGCATCAGGGTAAAATCGTGGAACAGGGTCCGGTAAAAAACCTGCTCGAAAACCCACAACATCCCTACACCAAAGGACTCTTGGCTTGCCGGCCACCGCTGAAGATCCGATTAAAACGCCTGCCTGTGGTTCGCGAATTTATGGAAGGTCGATGGGAAGGGGGAGCAAATCAGATTCAGCAGGAACTCCAATTTTCCGATCAGGAACGGAAATTGCTGCATGAGCAAATGTATTTGAAGCAACCCATTTTAACGGTTGATCAGGTAAAGGCCTGGTTTCCGCTGCGCAAAGGCTTATTGGGCAGGACTTACGATCATGTGAAGGCCGTTGACAATGTTAGTTTTGAGGTTTTTCCGGGCGAAACGCTGGGGCTGGTTGGCGAATCAGGCTGTGGAAAAACTACATTAGGACGGACACTGTTGCGCCTGCAGGAATTAAACGGAGGTCAAATCACTTTCAAAGGTCAGCAAATAAACCTATTGGATAAACAAAGTTTCCGTAAGATGCGCAAACACATACAGATCATCTTTCAGGATCCGTATTCTTCGCTTAACCCGCGTATGAGTATTGGCAACGCTATTGCTGAGCCTATATTGGTGCACCGATTGGCTCGCTCAGCCAAAGAACGGCGCGAAAAGGTGATCACTTTGCTTGAAGAGGTAGGTTTGGGTGCTGAACATTACTACCGCTATCCGCATGAGTTTTCGGGCGGACAACGGCAGCGCATCAGCATTGCCCGCGCCCTGGCTGTGGAGCCGGAGCTGATTATCTGCGACGAATCGGTGTCGGCACTCGATGTGTCTGTGCAAGCGCAGGTGCTTAATTTGCTCAATCGCCTTAAAGCCGAAAGGGGACTTACTTATATTTTTATCTCGCACGACCTGGGTGTAGTCAGGTTTATGTCGGACCGCATTCTGGTGATGAAAGACGGCCACATGGAAGAGCTGGCCGAAGCAGATACACTTTTTCAACAACCGCAATCAGATTATACCAAAAAGCTTATTGAAGCTGTGCCGGGAATTAAGTTTTTTGAGAACTAAGCGTGCACCAATAAAATTGAATTTTTCAAACTTTCTATTTTTATCGGCTGATAAGGCTGTGTAGGTGTTAAAAAATAGAGATAGCCAGCTGAAATAAATTCATCAAAAAATCCTACTTTGCAGAAAATTTCACGGCATGCACGGCTTAACTATTACAAAGCGGCTTACCCTATATTTCCTGCTGATGGGATTGCTTATTATAGCAATAATTGGCAGTTATTCATATGTGAAAGCGCGTGAGGCCTTGATGCAGCGAACTTTTCACCAGCTGATATCCCTGCGCATGGAGAAGAAAAACAGAATCGAAAACTTTTTTCAGCAGCGCTATAATGACCTGAACAACATTAGTCATCTTAACGATAGTAAGGAAATAGCCGGTTTGATCAGGAATGACTCAAATCCGGAGCGCACAGCTGCCAGCAACATTTTCAACCATTATTCAGGAACTTATCTTCAGGCACTTGGTATTTATTCCCATGCCTATTATTTGCATAAAGACGGATATGGTTTTGTTTTTCAAACCGACAGGGCCAAAAGCGAAGCAGCATTTATCCGACCCGAATCTGTTGACCACCTGCGAAATTGGCTAAGGGATCATGACAGCATCCTTCCGGGCATTTTGGAATACCATGAGTTCCCACAAATAGAAACCGCCGGTTTTCTCCTGGCACAAAAGATTAGCGATACAGAGTGTTATTTGATATTGAATATTCCGGTGTCGAATATCAATCACATTATGATCGAGAACAACATGCACAATGGTTTGGGCGAAACCGGCGAAAGTTATTTGGTGGGTCGCGATCAGCTGATGCGCAGCTCGTCCCGTTTTCAGGCCAATTCTGCTTTCAATACACGGGTCGAAACAACGGCTGTGGAACTGGCGTTGCAAGGCAATACTGGTACAGGACAGGTTAAAGATTACCGGAATATTGACGTATTAAGTGCCTATTGCCCGGTCGAAATTCCTGGCTTGGATTGGGTTATGCTGACCGAAATTGACAAGCGTGAAGCCATGATTCCGATCAATAATGTGCGCAGCAATATCCTTTATCTCTCTGTAATTCTTTCGCTTCTCGTGTTTGGATTGGCAGCTTTGCTTTCGTCCATCATTACTTCGCCCATTCGCAGCTTACGAGCTGAAACCGAAAAAATAACCCGGGGGCAATATGGTAGTCAGGTCCAAATTCAGCGTGACGACGAAATTGGTGATTTGATCAAGGCTTTCAATAGCATGAGCCTCGAACTCAAAGAAAATGCCCAAAAGCTGGAGAAGGAAAAGCTGTTGCGATTGAGCAGTATGATCGACGGACAGGAGATGGAGCGGCAGCGCCTGTCGCGCGAAATTCATGATTCGCTGGGGCAGTCCATCCTGGCCATCAAGCTTAAGGTGGATCAACTTTTGAAGCCGGCCACTACTATTCCCACAGAAACCACAACAGAAATCCGGCAACTTTTTTCTACTGCTTTGAACGACATCCGCGCCATATCAAAGGATCTGATGCCGGCTGTGCTCAGCGAATTCGGGCTAGCTGAAGCCATTGCCAACCTTGCTTCCGACAGCATGAAAGCCAGCGGAATTGAAATAGACTTCAACGACACAAATTTTGCGGCCGAAACAGACAAAAAAACGGAGAATTACCTTTACCGGATATGCCAGGAAGCGATCAATAATATCATTAAACACTCCGGAGCCGAAAGTGCACATATTGTTTTGATGGCTGATAATGAAAATATTAAACTGACAATAAAAGATAATGGCCGGGGCTTTGACGCGAAACACATCAAAAACTCCGGTCATGGTTTGACGCATATGAAAGAAAGGGCCGAACTGCTGGGTGGCTCATTCCTGCTTCAGTCGCAGCAAAACAAAGGAACTGAAATTGAAATCATTATACCCATAAAGAGGAGTAAATCATGATTAAACTTATACTCGCTGATGATCATAAATTATTTCGGGAAGGTGTTCGCTCTATTCTGGAAAGCGCAAAGGACATTGAAATAGTGGATGAAGTTGCTGATGGCCGTGCGCTGATCAATAGCTTGCGAAAGCATGAAACCGATATGATCATGCTCGACATCAGTATGCCCGGAATTTCAGGTATTGAGGCATGCCGGATCATTCGCAAAGAATATCCTTGTCTGAAAATTCTGATGTTGTCGATGCACGGAGAGGAGAGCTTTGTGCGCTCAGCCATTGAAGCCGGAGCCAATGGCTATTTACCCAAAGAAATTGATCATAGCGAGCTCATCGAAGCCATTCATATCATCCACCAGGGTGGGAATTATTACAGCAAAGACATTTCTTATAAGCTCATTAACAGTTATCTGAATAAAGATAAACAGCAACTTACCCCAAGAGAAAAAGAAATCCTGGTGCTGGTTTGCGACGGACTGACGAATAAGGAGGTTGCCGACCGGCTCTTTATTTCGGTTAGAACCGTTGACTGTCATAAAAATAACATCCTGCAAAAGTTAGGACTGAAATCATCAGTAGATTTGGTTAAGTATGCGCTTAAAAATGAGCTGATAAGCCTGTAGTTCCGGGTTCTGTGTTTTATCGATTTCGGGCTGAAGAACTAAGTAAATTACCTATTTCCCCTCTCTTATTTCCCTAGAAAAATTTAGGTTTTATTGCTGATTTACAGGCATTATGGCATGGTCTATTTTTGCGATTATAACCAAAAACTAAAAGCCTTGATAAAATCTAAATCATTAATCATCGTTGTTTTGATTCTTGGCATTTCCACTATGATGCATGCACAAGAAGTCAATTCGAAAGTTAATTTCAATGCCGGAGCCGACTTTATGAGTCGTTACATCTGGCGGGGTGCTCAGTTTGGCGGTAATGCGCCCAGCGTGCAACCGGCACTGACAATGAGCGCAGGAAACCTGGAAATTGGCGCCTGGGGTGCTTTTTCTACTGCCGGAGCCAATATCGGTCAGGAGGTTGACCTCTACATTTCCTACACTTTCAATCAGGAGATGTTTACGGCTACATTATCTGATTATTTCTTTCCGGCCGAAGGCGTCGATTACAATTATTTCGAGTACAGGAATGACTCGACCGGCCATATTTTTGAAGCTGCCTTAAGCTTTAACGGAACCGATAAACTACCGCTCAGCCTGCTGCTGGCAGTAAACTTTTATGGCGCAGATGCCAGTCGCATAAATGATGATCCCAACGATCCGGAGTTCAACAAAAAGGATGGCATCCAGTATTCCTCCTATGCTGAATTGGGCTATTCCACCGCTGTAAATGATGTAAACCTTGACTTATTCATGGGTTTCAATCTGATTGCACCCAAAAAAGCCGATTCTAATACCGGCTATGATGGCGAAAGCGGTTTTTATGGGAAAAACAGGGGGTTGGTAAATCTGGGAGTTACGGCCTCCAAGGAGCTTGCCATCACGGATAAGTTTTCGTTGCCAATTCAGGCCTCACTGATTACCAATCCCATGGATAAAAAAATCTACTTTGTTTTTGGATTCTCTTTATAAACATTTATTATCAACTTAAATATTGAAGTCATGTTTGAAGCAACGACTACTTTTATGATTCTATGCACAAGTTTGGTGATGCTGATGACCCCGGGGCTGGCACTTTTTTATGGTGGCCTGGCGGGTAAACGCAATATACTTGGCATTATGATGCAAACCTTTGTATCATTGGGTATTACAACTATAATGTGGGTTGCTGTTGGCTATTCACTTTGTTTTAGCGGCGGCGAAGGTGGTATTATTGGCAATCTGGATTTAGCTTTCCTGAACGGAATTCCTTTTGATGAAAGATTTGGTGGCGCCGATGGCAAATTTCCTACCTATATTTTTATTGCCTACCAGATGATGTTTGCCATTATTACGCCTGCGCTGATTACGGGAGCATTCGTAAACCGTGTGAGCTTTAAAGCCTATTTGATATTTTTGGTGTTGTGGCAACTCTTTGTTTACTATCCATTTGTTCATATGATTTGGGGTGGTGGAATCCTTGCCCAATGGGGTGTTCTTGATTTTGCCGGTGGCGTGGTTGTACATGCAACGGCTGGTTTTGCAGCACTTGCCTCTGTTATTTATGTAGGACGCCGGCGCGATTATCAGTCACGGCCTAACAGCATCCCGCTTGTAGCAATCGGTACCGGTCTGTTGTGGTTTGGCTGGTATGGTTTTAACGCCGGAAGCGAATTGGCTGTGGATAATATTACCACACTCGCCTTCCTTAACACCGATGTGGCAGCTTCATTTGCTGCGATTACCTGGCTGATTATTGAATGGACACATACCGGCAAACCGAGATTTATCGGATTGCTTACAGGAGCTGTTGCAGGATTGGCTACAATCACGCCAGCCGCAGGTTTCGTTCCGCTCTGGGCGGCGATGATTATTGGTATTGCTGCAGGTGTTATTTGCTATATTGCCGTACATTACAAAAACAAGTTGGGCTGGGACGATGCGCTTGATGTGTGGGGCGTTCACGGTATGGGTGGCGTAGTCGGCACTATAGCACTGGGTATTTTTGCTTCATCTGCTATTAACGGACAGTCTGGTTTGATCGAAGGCAATTACAGCTTTTTCTTCAAAGAAATCGTTGCAGTGGCAATTGGTGCTGCCTATGCTTTTATTTTCACCTACCTGATGCTGGCAGCGATTAACTTTGTTACGACTGTAAAGGTTACTGAAGAACAGGAAGACAGCGGCCTCGACATGGCGTTGCACGGCGAGCAGGCTTATGACGAAGGTTCGCTATAAAAGTACTATTGTGTATCGTGCAAAAAGCCGTAAATCCCGAGGGTTTTGCGGCTTTTTTTATGGAGAATAATGGTGATATATGCGATACCTGTTTAAGTTTGCTCAGTACATCCAACCAAATTTATCTCGGAAGAAATGAGTGTGGTTAGTTTTGCTTCGGATCGCATTCTGGTAATGAACAATGGCCGGTTGGAGGAACTGGCCGAAGTGGATACGCTTTTTCAGCAACCACTATCTGATTATACCAAAAAGCTTATTGGGGCTGTGATGGCCATGAAGTGAATCTAAGCAGGGGAATTGATTTTGAACTTACAGCTATTTAATTAGTATTTTTGCAAAAACATTCAAAATGATTAAATGTAAAATACTGATATCCAGTATGTTAAGAAAGGGGAGTAATCTATTTTGCCGATAAGCTCAGATTTCATTTCATAAGCTGGAAGAATAGGAAGCAGAATCAGTCATTCAGACTGAAAAACCCTGAAATAAAATTACCCCCCGACTACCTGATGTACGAATCTTTTCAGCTGGATTATAAGAAGTATTATCAAGACAGCCGCCAGACTGCAAATTAGCTGAAAGGATATTTTGAGAAGTATATTACACTGTATAACAAACGAATTTTGGATTGGGGCTGTGGTCCCGGCCGCATTATCAGGCACCTGCCTGAGGTGATCAATAGCGGATGTTCGTTTTATGGAACAGATTACAACGAACAATCTATTGCCTGGTGCAGTAGAAATATTCCTGAAGTAAACTTTAATTTAAACCATCTTGAGGCAAAATTGCCTTATCAGAACGACTTTTTTGAGGTGATTTATGGCATTTCTATTTTTACGCATCTTTCGGAAGCCATGCATTATGACTGGTTTAACGAGCTTTATAGGGTACTAAAACCGGGAGGCATTCTGTTTATGACTACACAAGGTGCAAATTTTTTAGTGAAGCTGAATAAGGCCGAAAAAACGCGTTTTGAAGCCGGAGCGCTTGTTGTGAGAGGCAAAGTTAAAGAAGGTCATCGCACTTTTTCGGCTTTTCAACCGAAAACCTATATGTTAGCTTTGTTTGATCAGATGGAAGTGCTTGAACATGTTGAGTTTCCAATTGGGAATGTTAAGGTTGTGCCACAGGATATTTGGATTGTTCGGAAATAAGAGATGGTTTAAAAGCGATCCTTGTTCACAAAAAGTCTATCCATATTTAGTTTTCTTAAGCTTTTTGTACTAACTTTGTAATTACAAATACACAAGCTGATGGAAATTCCTGTTATAAAAATAGGCAATTCAAAAGGATTAAGGCTTGGAAAAGCCCTGCTGGAGCGTTATCAGATAAAAGATAAGGTTGAGTTGATCCTGGAAGACGATCAAATCATTATTCGTGCTGCCCCTAATTCTCGCCAGGGTTGGGATAAGGCTTTCCAAGAAATGCGTGAAAATCACGATGATGCCTTGTTGATACCGGATGTTTTTGAGGATGAATTTCCGGAGGAATGGGCATGAATCAATACGCTATTGTGCTTGTTAATCTGGATCCCACAATTGGTAGCGAAATCAGAAAAACCCGACCATGTGTTATCATTTCTCCGGATGAGATGAACCGGCATTTGAATACCATTGTCATTGCACCAATGACAAAGAATTTAAAGCCTTATCCCACCCGAGTTGGTGTATTACACAATGAAAAGGAGGGTATGATAGTGATTGATCAACTCAGAACAATTGACAAAAGCCGTGTGCTTAAAATAAGCGGTACACTTAAGCAGGAAGAAATTTTGAACCTTAAGCAGGTTATCAAGGCAGCTTATGTAGATTAATTGGTGCCTGTCCATAATGTTCGACTTACTCATTTAATAATAAATTTAAGCGGTATTCGTGAGCTTGTGATCACTCGTTTCGGCGGAGCACTCTAATTTTTATGCGCCCTACCTGTCTGCTGCCAGGTAAATCTGACGGCCAGACAGGCTTGATCTCAACCAGTATGAATCAGTCAGCAGACTTTAAAGTCAAGCACTAATTATATTTTTTCACCTTCGCTGCTTATTTTCTTAATAGCAACGCTCCGATAATTTATTGTAATTTCGTGGGTATAGTTTTCAGGCTTAAAGAACCGGAAAGCATTTAAATATTAATACATACCTCATGGCCAAAAAGAAATCCACCACAGGAAAGAAAGACACCTTTACGAATACCATTCTGAGTATTTTTAGTGAGCAACCCTTCAAGCCCTTCAATTACAAGCAAATTGCCAAATTGCTGGGGGTAAAGGATAAAGCCGGAAAAGATTTTATCGATAAGCTGTTGCGCGAGTTACTTGAGGAAGGCAAGTTGCGCGAAGAACGCCCCTATCGTTATGTGCTGAGCAAAGCAATGCTGGCCGAAATGGGAGGAAAACACAAAACGCTGACCGGCAAAGTAGATATGAAGAGTACGGGCAAGGCTTATGTGATTCCGGAGGAGGGTGGCGAAGACATTTTTATTTCGGCCAACAATACCGGGCAGGCCTTGCATGATGATCTGGTGAATGTGGTGCTGTTTCCAAAACGAAAAAACCGCAAGACAGAAGGACAGATTGTGGAGGTAGTTGAGCGCGTGAAAGTTGAATATGTAGGCGTGCTGACGATTAGCCGCGATTTCGGATTTGTGGTGCCCGACAGCCAGCACATGCCTATGGATATTTTTATTCCCAAATCTGCCCTTAATAAGGCCAAAAATGGCGACAAGGTGATAGTTCGCATTGGCGAATGGCCCGAAGGGGCTAAGAATCCTTTTGGCGAGGTGATTCAGGTACTGGGCAGGCCCGGCGAAAACAATGTGGAGATGCAGTCCATTTTGGCAGAACATCATTATCCGCTCGAGTTTCCAAAGGCGGTAGAAAAAGAAGCGGAAGCAATTTCAGAAAATGTTCCGGCAGCCGAAATGGCCAGCCGAAAGGATTTCCGCAAGGTGTTTACCATCACCATCGATCCGGCTGATGCCAAGGATTTTGATGATGCACTATCATTACGCAAACTGTCCAACGGCAACTGGGAAGTGGGTGTGCATATCGCCGATGTGTCGCATTATGTAATACCCGGAACGGCATTGGATGAGGAAGCCAAAGAAAGAGGAACCTCTGTTTATTTGGTAGATCGTGTAATTCCCATGTTGCCCGAAAAGCTTTCCAATGGCGTTTGTTCGCTCCGGCCCAATGAGGACAAGCGCTGTTTTTCGGCTGTGTTTGAGCTTAATGAATCAGCAGAAATACTGGATGAATGGATCGGGAAAACACTGATCAATTCCGACAAACGTTATGCCTACGAGGATGTTCAGGCTGTGATTGAGGGTGGAGAGGGCACCTATAAGGAGGAGATTTTGGTGCTGCATCGCCTATCGGAGAAATTACGGGCGGAGCGAATGGCCAACGGCTCCATCAATTTCCATTCCGAAGAGGTGAAGTTTATACTGGACGAAAACGCCAAACCGATTGATACTTACGTAAAAGTGCAGCAGGAAAGTCATATGCTGATCGAAGATTTTATGTTGTTGGCAAACAGGCGTGTGGCCGAAAAAATTGGAAAAACGAAAGGACGTAAACCTAAGACTTTTGTGTATCGTATACATGACGAGCCCAATCCCGAGAAGTTGAATACCTTTATACAGATGGTTTCACGATTGGGCTATTCGATGAATATCAGCGACCGGCAAAAGCTGGTAAGCTCATACAACAATCTTTTTAAAGCCGTGGAAGGTAAGGGCGAGAAAAACCTGATCGAAACGGTTGCCATCCGCACCATGGCCAAAGCCGAATACAGCACCGAAAACATCGGCCATTACGGACTGGCTTTCCCATTTTACACCCACTTCACCTCCCCTATCCGGCGCTATCCCGATTTGTTGGTGCACCGGCTTTTAGAACGTTACCTGATCGAAAACAAGCCCTCTGTGAGTGCTGAAACTTACGAGCCGATGTGTCAGCATGCCAGCGAGATGGAACGACGGGCGGTAGAAATGGAGCGCGATTCGATAAAATACAAACAAGCCGAATACCTGTCAGATAAAATTGGAAAAATCTTTGATGGTCAAATTTCCGGTGTAAGTAAGTGGGGTCTTTTTGTGGAGCTTAAAGCCAGCAAATGCGAGGGTTTAGTGCGTTACAACGAGATGCCCGGCGACTACTATTATCTTGATGAAGAAAATTATCGCGTGATCGGACAGGAATACGGCAAGATTTTCAGGCTGGGTGATCCTGTTAGAATCAAAGTAAAAAGCGTTGATTTGCTCAGGAAAAAGATGGATTTTGTGGTTGTTGATACGGATCAGGCCAGGAGTTTTTAATCGGTAATAAAAACGCTGTGCCACAATGATTGAGGTTATGAAAATGTAGGCGATTTCGAGGCACAATTTTTCAACTTGCGATGAAGTTTAAACTAGTGTCATGTCAACTTTCAATTGACGTTTTATTTGTTTTTTGTATCTTTGGCAAAAAACCATATGAGATACAAAGTAACATTAACATTAGAAGAACGAAACGAGCTTCTTGAAATAACAAAGAAAGGTAAGCGTAGTG
>JAHJTC010000021.1 GCA_018830105.1 Bacteroidota bacterium | reverse complement strand
CTTGAAGTCATACGTCGAAATATTTCTTTCAAGATACTGAATGCCAGTATTTTAAATCGTATTTTACGAATTAGTTATCAAAAAGTTATTAACATATTTAGTTGATATTCAATTGGTTATATTTTTTGTCATGTACTAAAATAAATGATACAAAATCATCAGAAGAAAACTTTTATGTTAGATATACAACTGATGCCTGGAGCACTTCTAGTTTAGCTTTGTTTTCATTTGCAGGAACCACTGGAACAGCTACTATTCCAGCGCAAGATGCAGAAACTGAAGTTGTATATTATGTTTTTTCGACGACTTTATCAAACCCATCTGTTGATTATGATTTAATAACATTGAATTACGATAATAATTCGGGTTCGAATTATTCATATACAGTAAAGTTTGGAACAACTCAGACAGGCAATTGGAATGCTTCAAACACTTGGAAAGCTGGATCAGTTCCTGCAAACAAAGATGTTGTGATAGGCCATGATATTACATTAGACATAA
The DNA here is from genome assembly GCA_018830105.1 of Bacteroidota bacterium. Taxonomy (GTDB): domain Bacteria; phylum Bacteroidota; class Bacteroidia; order Bacteroidales; family F082; genus UBA5536. Next base: position 27,939 of record JAHJTC010000021.1, on the reverse strand, counting down.
GTCCTTCTGTTTTAAGCCTTTTTATTAACTCAGGCACCACCTTCACTGCCAGTAATGATTCCAAAAGTAATGAAACCCTAATCATATCCGATGGTGGCACTTTAACCAACAACGGCACGTTCACAGCAGGCACTGGCAAAGTTAGTTTTGACGGAGCAGGCACGGTTTCAGGTACGGTGGCTTTTAATGATGTGGATATTGCCGGGGGAGTTGATTTTGGTTCTTCATCAACGATTAATGGAACTTTAACAATTAATGCAGGTGGTTTTGTAAATACAAATGCACCTACTTATGGGACAGGCTCAACATTACAATATAATACAGTAAATGTTTTTAGCAGAAATCTTGAGTGGAGTAATAGTACTGGAGCTGGTTTTCCATATAATGTTCAGATTTCTAATAATAGCTCTCTAAATCTTGGAGCAAATTCAGGAACAGATGTTGAACGCTTAATTGCTAATGATTTAATTATTGATGCAGGATCATCGTTGTTTTTAGACTATGGTGAGGATGATATGACAAAATCATTGGTTGTCAATGGAGATGTAACTGTTAATGGGACTATTTCACTTTCAAATGAAATTGGCGGTGATTTGAAACTCAAAGGCAATCTTACATTTGGTGCAAACTCAACTTTCAATGCAAATGAAAGAGCAATTTTCTTCAACGGAGAAACTACCCAAACTGTTCAAGCTACAAGCGCAAGCACCTACACTATTGCATATATAATTGTTGGCGAAACAGGAGGGGATGCAACAACATTACAGCTTGTTGGAGGTGATATTATTGCTAATGCACCTCAGGGAGGAAATGCATTAACGTTTTCGAATGCGACAGACAAAATTGACCTTAATGGTAACAAAATTTCCATTGGAACAGCTGATGTAACATCTACAATTAGTGGAAGTGGCAGTTTTATCGGAAGCACTACTTCCGAAATTGAAGTTTTAGGAAACGGCGACATCACACTCAATCTAGATCAAACCACTCCTGGAACAACAAATGCAATTGGTACGTTTACAGTTAATCGCCCAACCGGTGTGGTAACAATAGGCACAGCAGCGACGATTCCGGCGGCTGGTGTTTGGACTGTTGAACCGTCAAGCAAACTGACAGTTTCAGGAACTTTGACAAATCAAAATACTTCTGGGGGAATTGTTTTAGCATCTCCTACTTCTAGTGGACCTAGCGGATCACTCATTCTTGACAAAACAAATGGGTTTACCGGTAGTGGTAAAATCACAGCTAATCGTTATATCGCAGCATACACTACTGCTGAAGATGGATGGCATTTGTTTGCTTCTCCATTTGATAATTTTGATGTTACTGGCACTAATCTTGAACCCAGCAGCACTCTAGATGAAGAAGATGATTTGTATTTTTGGGATGAAGCTGTTGGAGATAATGGCACCTGGATGAACTGGAAAGCCTCCAGTTTTAATCTTGATGCCGGTAAAGGCTATCTGATTTCTTCTTTTGCCTCAGAAACGAAATCATGGACTGGTACACCATACCATGATGATAAAGTGTTTTCTGATCTGTCTCACACTAATCCACATCCAACTGAAAACAACACCTGGCATTTATTGGGAAATCCATTTACCAGTGCTCTTATCTGGAATAATAGTAATGGATGGAATTTATTAAATATTGGCGGTGCTGCTAAAGTTATGGATGTAACTGATGGTAGCTATATTGACATCAATGAAGGAGGTGTCATTCCGGCTTTTCAGGGATTCTTTGTATCCGTTGAAAACAGCACCAATTCTATTACTATATCAAGAGATGCTCGTTCACATGAAGCAACTAATTTTTACAAATCTGCCGGACAGTATGTTAAATTATCAGCGAATGATATAGATAAAGCATTAGCGCAGGAAAGCAATCTGTACTTTAGCGAGTATGGAAGTGAAACATTTGACTACAGGACAGATAGCAGAATGCTTCCCTTATATGCTCCTGGGTTTTATTCCTTAAAGGACAATCATAAGCTTTCAACCAATTCACTTCCAGCAATTAATGAAGAACTCGTCATACCTTTTGGCTTTGAAACAAATGGTTCAACTAATTTCGAAATTGAACTGACTGAATCAACAGTCGCTTATCCCATCTTCCTCACCGACAACAAAACCGGCACCATCCACAAGCTGAGCGAAAACCCTGTTTACTCCTTCACCGCCTCCGAAGGCGACAACCCCAACCGTTTCCTCCTTCACTTTGGTGTGGTAGGCATTGGCGAGCAGGAGCAGGCACCCACTTTGCAGGCTTATTTGGTAGATAACCGGCTGTACGTGAACAACAGTCTGGAGCAGGCGCAGTTGGCCGTTTACGACCTGCAGGGTCGTTTGGTGGCTGAGCAGTCGCTGAATAGTGGTGGTTTGCAGTCGCTGCCATTGGATCTGCCTGCCGGTATGTATATCGTAAGGCTCAACAACGCCAGCGAAAGTCGTTCCCTAAAAATCAATGTACAATAACATTAAAAAGATACAAACCATGAAAAAGATTATCATCACAGCCTTGTTTTTACTGAGTATAAGTTTTGGAGCTTCACAACTGAGCGCGCAAGCGCCACCACCACCGCCTGATGGCCATGGTGGAACAGGCAATGCCCCCGCAGAAGGCGGTGGCGCTCCCATTGGTGGCGGCCTGGGTATTTTATTGGCACTGGGTGCTGCCTATGGCGGCAGGAAGGTGTATCGGGCGTGGAAGGATCAACAAGAAGAATAGACCAATCACTATAAAGCGTTTGGTAAAACTTTTATAATTTTAGCTTTTTAAACCAACAAACATTTTATTCCTCATGAGAAAAAAACTTTGGATACTGGTATTACTCATTGCAGGAGGTCTTCAAATGCTTCAGGCACAAAGCCCTGAACAAGTAGCACGTTTGCAGGATCTGGCTGCTCAACTGAAACAAAAATCCCAGGCTGAAAAAGCCGAAGCGGTGCGGGTGGCCAACCAAAAAGGATGGCCTGTGCGCACGGTCGATGAAAATGGCCGCATTACAGAGTTGATGCGTTTAGACGAAAAAGGCATGCCGGTTTATTATACCACTTATAATGCAAACGGTGCTGCACTGATTAACTCAGATGAGCTATATACAGGTGGAGCAGCTGGTCTAAGCTTAAGTGGTTCGGGGCAAACCTTAGGCATCTGGGACGGAGGTGATGTAAGAACTACCCATGTTGAGCTTACAGGGCGTATTACTGATAAAGATGGCGTAAGTCCTGATGGTATCGAGGATCATCCTACACATGTTGCTGGCACTATGATAGCATCTGGAGTAGATGCGGCAGCCAAAGGCATGTCGTTTGCAGCCAGTCTTGATGCTTACGACTGGACTGATGATGAGGCAGAAATGATAGCAGCCGCAGCAGATGGACTGAATGTTTCTCAGCATTCTTACGGTCAGATTGCTGGATGGGCACAAGGTAGTTGGTCTGGAAATTATGGATGGCATTGGTTTGGAGATTATACAATTGACGAATCTGAAAATTATTTTTGGGGTTATTATAGCAATGAAGCTCAATATTGGGATTATATTTCCCAAATTTCTCCTAATTATCTCATTGTTAAATCAGCTGGAAACGATCGCGGAGAAGGCATAACCTCTGGTGCTCACTATGCTTACAAATATTCTGATGGCACTTGGGTATCTAGCAGCACAGCAAGACTTAAAGACGGAGGCACCACGGGTTATCAAACCGTAGCACATTCAGCAACTTCAAAAAACGTGATGACGGTTGGAGCTGTTGACAATACAACAGCAATGTCCTCATTCAGTGGTTGGGGTCCTACTGACGACGGCCGCATCAAACCGGATATTGTTGCAAAGGGTGTTTCTGTTTATTCATCTCTTGCTGATGCCGACAACAACAGCTATGCCAGTTGGAATGGTACCTCAATGTCGGGTCCAATGGTCAGCGGTTCGGTTGGCTTACTTCTTGAACATCAGGAAAACCTGCACCCGGGCGTTACTTTACGTTCTGCTACCATGAAAGGATTGATCTTGCATACCGCTACCGACCTGGGCAATGCCGGCCCAGATTATGTGTATGGCTGGGGATTGATGAATACCCAGGCAGCAGCAGAAGTGATGACAGATAATGCTTCTGGTGGCAATCATATTGTTGAAACCAGCCTGAGTAACGGAGCTACTAAAACCTACTATATAGAAGCTACTGGAGGTGAGCCTGTGGTGGCTACTATAATATGGACTGACCCTTATGGCGCAGTTCCGACGCCATCATTAAACCCTACAGACCTGATACTGGTAAATGATTTAGATATGCAGATAGAGGATGCGAGCAGCACAGTTTTTAACCCCTACATACTCGATCCAGCAAACCCGGGAAATGCAGCTACTACAGGCGATAATATCCGTGATAATATTGAAAAAATAGTTATTGCCTCACCAACAGCAGGCGGCGTTTATGCGATAACCATCAGCCATAAAGCTACACTTAATGGCGGTAGTCAGGACTATTCATTGATTATTACCGGTAATACCTCCTTATCAACAACTACAACGCTTCCTTATGCAGAAACCTTTGATACAGATTTAGGCGATTGTTATACCTATAGCGTATCAGGAGACACCAAATACTGGGAATGGGCTAATTTTGAAGGAAATGGCTATGCCAGAATGAATGGCTACAACTCTGGAGAAACAGAAGAAGACTGGCTGATACTGCCTGGTATTAATGCTGATGATTATACTACCATCACCATGAGTTTTGAAACAGCTTATAATTTTGGCACTAATGACGCTGATAATTACCTAAAGCTTTTTTATTCAACAGATTATATTGGAGTTGGTGATCCAAACGATGCCACTTGGACTGAACTGGCTTTTACACAACCAGTTGCAGGCAATTATGTATATGTTAATTCAGGCGATATTGATTTATCTGCCATTTCCGGTCAGTTTTATTTGGCATTCAAATACCGGGGCACAAACGGTAGCTACCGAGCATGGCAAATCGATAACATTAATATCTTCCAGGAGCTTATCACCTTCTATTTTAGAGGTCCGGATTGGATGGACAATAATCCACATAATCCTGAAGTATGGGGGCCATTTAATGGCTGGTCAACAGGAACAATGACCTATGACAACTCACTGGAATGGTGGAAAACAACCGTACAAGTAGCTGATGCAGCTGCTGAAATCACTTATCAGTCGCGCTTTGCAGAAGGGGGTGTTACCAAATATCAAAAAGCCTTTGGAGACTTTGGTGCTAATCCAACCTTCACCACATCAACAGGTGAAATATGGATTGATGCCAGTGATAATGCATCTTTTGCTTGGAGTGGCAATGATTTCTACCTGGCTCAGGATAATATTACGGAAACGCAACCGCTTATAGCTGAACCAGCAAATCATGTGACTAATCTTGCTATTACAGCTGATTCAGAAAGCCAGATCAGTCTTAGCTGGACTGACTCCGATGCAGCCTATTACCTGATAAAAGGAAGTGCTGTTGGATATGCAGACATCAGCGATCCGGTTGACGGAACTGCAGAAGCAGATGCTTTATTGGTTAAAAATGTAGGCTCCTCTATTCAAAGCGTAAGTTTTAGTGGTCTCGATGCTGCTACGACTTACTATTTCAAAGTTTTCCCTTATAATGGTACAGGATCTATTGTCAATTACAAAACAGATGGCACTGTACCACAAGAATCTGCTGCCACCAATTCACTGCCATACTACTATGCCGGCATGGAAGGTGATGAAGAAACCAAAGGGAGCTATGCTTCAGGAACAGTCACCATCAGCAATGTGCAATGGGATTTAACGGAAGCTTTGATAGGCACTTTAGCCAGTGACTACAAAACCGGTATCAGGTCTGTCAGGATGAGAGGTTACGGAACCTCCGCTATGACGATGCTGGAAGACAAAGCCAATGGAATTGGAAGTATTTACTTTAACTACCGGCGATATGGCACAGATGCACAGGTGGACTGGAAAGTTGAATACAGCACCGATGGAGGATCAAACTGGACGCAGATTGGCAGCGTATTTACGGCACCGGACAGTGATGAGGTGCAAACTTTCCACGAAAAAGTAAATGTAGATGGGAATATCAGGTTACGCATAAAGCGTGAAACTGAAACCGGAACTTCCAATCGCAGATTAAATATTGATGATATTATTGTAACGAGTTATAATACCATCGGTTTGCTTGCTGATATTTCAGATTTTAGTGCCTTTGATGTGACCGCTGACCAACTTTATGCCAGCGGAACACTGTTTAATCCAATCTGGCCTGAACCAGGCAGTAATGGTGATGCAGAATTCAGCCGACTTGATTCAACAAATTTATTGATCAACATTTTCAATATTACTTATGGAGCATATTCCTATAAATACTTTAAGAACAGCGGATGGAGTAATGGTGAGTGGACTGGAGATCCTAACCGAAGCAGAAGTCTAACTGCCGGAGACCTTGTAAAAGATATTGTAAGTTATGTGAATTTCACAGGAAACGGCAATATCTCAACCCTTGCAAACTGGCAGGCATCAGCAATACCATCTGAGCGAAACGTTATTGTTTATGGAGATGCTACTGTTGATCAGTCATTCTCTGCACTCGATCTCATAATTGAGGACGGAGCAAGCGTAACAGCGCAAGCGGGCGAACAGCTTACTGTAAGCAATACGCTAACAAATAATGCCGGCACCGCAGCTTTATTCCTGCAATCCGATGCCACAGGCACTGCCTCACTGCTGCACCATACGGATAATGTGGATATGACCATTCAGCGTTACCTAACCGGCGATGCAAATACAGCCAATGCCAAATACCATACTGTCTCTGTGCCCCTTACAGCTGCCAGCAATCCGCAAACCGGCCTGTTTATGGGTTCCTACCTCTATCGTTTTGATTTTGCCTCGCAGGATTATGTAAGCATGGGTACTTCTACCACTACCCCAATGAATGTGGACGAAGGCTACCTGCTTTACTATCCCGATGCCAATATCACCTACGATTTTGCGGGCAAAGCCAATAATGGCAGTTTTGCTGCAGCAGTAAATTATGGCGTTGGTGACCACTACAATCTTGTGCCCAACCCCTACCCTTCTGCTATTGATTGGGATGCAAACCCAGGTTGGACTAAGACGAATGTAAATAATGCCATTTATATTTATAACACAGCACTTTCATCAAACGGCAATCCTCTATGGGCTTCATATGTAGATGGTGTTGCAGGTGCCAATGGCGGTTCGCAATATATTCCTGCTGGACAGGCCTTCTTCGTACAAGCAAATGCTGCTGATCCTGTTTTGGAAATGACCAATGATGTTAGGGTGCATAATGCACAACCTTTTTACAAGGAAAGCAAAGAAGAGTCAGAAACGTTACGTTTATTTGCTCATGCTGATGAATATACGGATGAAAGTGTGGTCTGCTTCATAGAAGCAAGCAGCTACGATTTCGATGGGCAATACGATGCCCTCAAGTTTAAAAACTGGAGCGCAGCACCCAATATCTATTCCCTCACACCCGACAAAACAGAACTGAGCATCAACAGCATCCCTTACTCCACCGAGACTTACCTGATGGAAGTTGGCTTTGAGTGGAACGGCTCGGGTGAGGCTGCCATCGAGGTGCAGGGCATAGAGAGCTTTGGCGAATGGGTTACGATCTTCCTCGAAGACCTGCTCACTGGTGCACGCATCGACTTGCATGATCAAAACACCTACACCTTTATTCATGAGGCTGATAATGATCCGCTGCGTTTTGCACTGCGGTTTATGGGCGTTACCGGAGCGGATGAACTCAGCAATGCCGAAAATGACATCCGGATTTGGTCAGCCGACAGAATGCTGCATCTCAGCCATTTTGGTAAGGTTCCCACGCTTGTAGAGGTTTTCGACCTGCAGGGACGCTTGCTCTACAGCGAAAAACTGAACGGTAAAAGCAGTACCAGTGTTGGCGAGCTACCACTCGATCAGGTACTGATCGTGCGGCTCAGCAGCAACGAAAGCGTAAGAAATCAAAAAGTTATCATCCGGTAAAACATCATAACCATGAAAAAGATAATAGCTAAACTCAGTTTAATCACAATCTTAACTATCGCAAGCACAGCTCTGCTGGCACAAGGCCCTCCAGACCCACCAGGTGATCCAAGCACAGGCGATGACCCCATTGGCGGTGGCGCTCCCATAGGCTCGGGCATTGCCATACTGCTTGGTCTTGGTGCCGCCTATGGCGGACGCAAGGTTTACCACTACTGGAAATCGCAAAAAGAAGAGTTGGAAGAATAAAACCGCTAAGGCTTGAATGGAGTAATCCCCCGTTGGCATTGGCTGGCGGGGGATTGTTTTTTATTGGATACCAAACAATTATGCGCTCGAACTTGCATAAACTGCAAGTTTTATACTTTGTACAGTATATACTTTCGTTAAGCGTTCATAAACAGAGATTTACAAAAACTACTAAGAATCCATATTAACACAAACTTAATTGTTAAATATTTGTTAAAGTAGCAATTAGGGTATATCTTTGTCAGCCGGAACTTCATTAAACCAATCCTATTCAACACTATCTCATGGAATTGAAGGAAAGAAGAATTCAGCTTAAACTGCATGAAAGCTATTTCAAAGCAGAAATTGAAAACTTAGGTCTCCGTCTATTTAAAAAACCAGAACTGATCGAAGGGGTAATTTATATTGGAGCTGAACGGGTTTACTTTTTTACCGAAACCACAGCCGAAATCCTGGAATTGTATTCCATCATCAATCGAAATTCTTTTTATCTGCTGGAGTAAATCAGCAAACCTTATTTACTAAAAGTAATTGCACTAAGTATTAATAATCAACCAGCGCAGCAAGATCGATAATTAGCCTTATTAAAACAACCTAAAGTACCATCCCGCCCATGTTTAAAAACATTTTTTCGTCATCAAAACCATGCACGAAACAATTAAAACTTGATATATCCTACCAGTATAATCAAGCCTCAAGTGAAAAACTGATTGTTTACAATCTAGGTTCAAATAAAGTAGTCCATGTGGAAGTTGTTATCTGTAACACTTTAGGTAAAAAGTTTGAATTCAATTTACCAGTAATCAGCATGAAAACAGGACAGCTTTTGGATTACAAGCATAGTGAAGATATCAATTTTAAGACATTCGAAGGAGAGATTCACAAAGTCGTTTTAAAAGTTTCCGACAAACACCTTATTTTTAAAGCAAATGGAGACAAATTTGAACAACAATGAGCGGCCTATGGCTTACTGAAAAATCACAACTTATACAAGAGCTACAAAACTTTTAAAGCTGTAATTCCCGTCTATGGTCGGTTAATTAGTGTTTGTCCATAAAGCCCAGTGGCTGATTCATATTGGCCGAGATCAAGCCTGCCTGCCTTCAGCAGATAAACCTGCCTTCAGCAGACAGGCAAGGCACATAAAATTTCTAGTGTAACGCAGAATCGAATGATATCGAGCTCACGAATACCGATTTAAATTATCATTAAATGAGTCTATCGGACATTATGGGTAAATAAGAGTTAGCATCCGGCATTAATCCCCCCATTGCCCACGGTTTCAACCGTGGGTAATGGGGATGATAACTAATCCCTGAATGGATTTATCCATTTCTGATTTGACAAGTATCAAAATAAAGTTTGGAGCATTAAAGCGTAAAATCATAAATCTACATAACCTTAAGGATTGAGATTTACAATTTTAGCAACTACATAGCTACCGTATCTTCTGAAACTGACAGTACTATTTAATAATTAATTATTGCTGCTTTGGTTTGCCCTTTTTCTATGGTTAGGCCGGTATTGCCCAAGACATTGTCATCCAAATCAAAAACAGCAAAATAAAAGGTGGTTTGAGTATCAATAACCTCCAAATCAAAAACTTCCTGCAAATTAAAAGTAGCAATACCATCTGCTTCGGTCACAACCACCTTATCTGCAAAGAAAGGTATGAAAAAAGAAGTTCCCGGCCCTTTCCTGTGGTCAAACATATGAACAGAAACACCTGATTTTAAACTTCCATTTTCTTTAACTGTGATTTTTGCTACTGCATTAAATTCATCTTCCTTACTGCAGGAACTTAACAGAAAAGTTGTTAAAACTGTTAACACTACAACGGATAAAAACTTTTTCATAAAGACATTTTTAAAATAAACCTACTTCATTTTTTAAGTCGAGTTTCGGCATATTCCGACTAATTTTCTATTCATCTGCCAATCAGCTGTTTTTGCAAAATGGGCGATTTGCCCTATTCCAATAAAAAATCCTAAAGTGGAATTATTCTTTGAAGCATTCCCGGCTGCAGCATGCAACGCTGATAAATGGAAGCCCAAAAAAGGGGAGTTGAAATCTTGTTTTGCTTTTTTCATCAACTATCTCCTAATGCTATACCCTATTCCCTGGGTAAACAAATAGTAACATGCGATTTAATGATACAACCGGGCAGCAAGAAAAGGCGTTTACCGGCTTCTCAAAGGCTAGCTGGATAAAAATAAATTGTAAAGCATTAAACAGCATTAGTTGTTTGTCATTCATTTACTGATATCGTTTTCATATTCAGCAAATCGTCTTCATAAAAATCGCCTGCTATGTCCAAGAAAAGACGTGTATATACGATTCAAACATAAGTCTGAAAGGCCTTCTCTAAAAATAAGCTTCAATTACTATACGATTTACTGAAAATTTACTATTCCTGTTAATAATATGTTTGGTTACACAAATATCTGTTCTTCTTGCAGCGCAAATATAAGGAAAAACATTCCTTAACAAACAGACTGTAGTAGATTTTCAAATTATAAATGGCATACAGTTCATGAATCTCACTTATTTTGCTGTAGATATTCCCCTATAATCCTAGGTTTCAACCATGGGCTATAGGATTTTAGCTAATCCCTGAATGGATTTATCCATTTCAAAAACTGCTTAAAAGTCATTGCCATACATGATGTTCATAAACCTTAGGAAGAGGTAATCAGGAATGAGTTCCAGCTGGCTGTTGAAATAAATAATGACCGTGCAATCCTTCTCATTGCTGTGGTACATCGAAGACGTGAAACCAGGCAGTCCGCCGTTATGTCCAAAAAAGGAGCCCCTTTTCAAAATGCATAATCCGTATCCCGTGGTGGGGCTCACCATGTGGAAATCGCTAAGGCGTTGTTGTTGAAGCGTATCCGACAGAAATCCTCCACCCACAAGCGTTTCAACATAATGCTGCAATTCGCGTGGTGTAGTGTATGCCGAGCCGGCAGCCCATGCCCATGAAATATCAAAGTGTTCCGTAACATCTTCATTTTCGCTATATTCTCCTGAATAGTATCCCCTGCCGTGTGTTCCCGGCAAATCCAGGCCGGAAGTCAAAAAACCGGTGTTGCTCAACTGAAGCGGATTGATGATACGATTTTCGATCTCTGTTTTCAAGCTGTTGCCCGTCAGCTTTTCGATAAGCATACCAATAAGGAAAGTATTGGTATTTGAATAGTGAAAACCTGTACCCGGACTGAAATAAAAGTCACGGGAAAATCCAATATCAACAGTTTCCTGAACCGTCCATGCTTTAGACGGGTTACTCACCAGTTCGGCCAGCCAGGCCTCATCTTCGCTGTAGTTAAACACACCGCTGGTCATATTGCAAAGCATTGCAATGGTAATACTATCAGCTTTGGGATATGCGGGGAAGTACTGTGAAAGCTTATCATTCAGCGCAATTTTCCCTTCCTCAACGAGTTGAAGCAGCACGGTACCGGTCATGGTCTTGGTGTTGCTGCCCATCCTGAAAGTATAACTGCCATCCATCGGCAGTTGGTTTGGAATATCACTCACGCCTGTGGTATATAGCCAGTCGATGCCGCGCTTGTGATCAACAACTAGTGCCACAATACCCGGCACATGCGTATTATCGACGATGGAATCGGCAACCGCTTTCATCTGATCAATAAGGGGCTGATGCTGATCGGGACTTTCTTCCTTTTTACAAGAAGTTGTAGCACCAAGCAGCAAAAGAGAAACGAAGAGTATAGTTAATTGTAGCTTTTTCATGTTTGTTTTTTTTTATTGTTCGCACAAAGAAAGTAATTATTCTGGATTATTTGGGTTTTTGCCTGAAGGACTTTGGTCTTTGGCCCTGCCTGACTGCTCACAGCAGGCGGCTGTTGGCTCGTTTCAATGAAAACCAAAAAAACCGCACAACATCTCTGCCATGCGGTTTTTGGGAATCAGCGGATGATCATCAGGCTGCGGCAGATGCAACTGCTTGAAGTTCGAAGTGGTGTATCACGGTGTCGTTGTTCGTCAGGATAAAGCTTGCCTGCTCAGGCACCTGAAAACCGGGCTTATGACAGCTAACGGTATAGGTTCCGGGAGGCAGCTCATCAAGCATATAACGTCCGTCGGTATCGGTTTCGATGCTGTAGGTATGTTCAATCAGGGTGATTAAGGCACCAGCAATGACTTCGCCAGTCTCTTTGTTGGTAACCACACCACTGATATCGGAATCTACAGGCAGATTAGGAGCAGAAGGCTTGCGCCGGGCTCTGCGAAGCGACTGGTAGCGTTGGGCAAAAAGCGGATGGTCAGTGGCATGGTAGCGCACATAACGATCCAGCTCCAAACGCATCAACTCGTTGAGCGACTTAATCAGCAAATCTATCTCTGCTTTCAGTTGCTTGCGGATGGCACGCTCCTGACTGGCTTGTCTGCTGCTTTGCCTGATCATTCAACAGCTGCTCAAACTGGCTGCGTGCCTCAGGATCAACACCCAGCGCAGGCAGCAGCTCTTCGTTGGCCGCAAAAGTGCTCACAACCACCTCAGCTATGGCTATTGCCCTGCTGGCCGAGGTGCGTTGGACATTTCTGCTAAACTCATCGAAGCTGTTTTGCATCGCCAGATCGCCTTTGCGACGAGCCAGTAATACACCAATATTAACCATCTTGTACAGCAAATCATCGAAAAGCTGACGGTTGGCCGTGCGCTCCACCCACGAAGTGCTGGCAGGAACTACCAAAAGGTTAATCTTGTTCAACAACTGCTGCGACTGATCAAGGAAACTGTTGCTTACAAGCAAGGCTTCACTTTTACCTTCAAAGACTTCAGCATGGTCTTCGAGGACCTGACGGATGGCCAGGATTTTCTGACTGCGTTTAAATTCAGTTTTCATATTATAAAGATTTAAAATTTTGATTATTAATTATTTGACTATTTATTAAGTAAAGATTTAACATAGTATGGGTTTTAATTTATAGCTAATCACTTACATCAGTACGCGATCAAAAATGGGCGGCCCTTTGTTGCGGAAGGCATCAAAGCCTGCAAACAGCTGCGTGTTTCTTAAATTAAACCGGTATATTTGCACCGGCCTTATTAGCCGGTATCCTACTGGCAGCATTATTCCATAAAGTACGTTCAACATCATTTTCATTTTCGTAAAAGAATTTCCTCCTATTAAGAGGAGTTATGTGACAGTTTTGGGGTGTTTTTAAGGGTATTTTTAGCTTTTCGACACTTCTAACACAATGATTATGAGTTAGAAAAAAATATTTTTACTGTTTAAAAAATAGCATCAAAAAAAGCCGGATTAAGGAGATGAATCCGGCTTGAACTGGCAGAAAAATGGCTTCACGGACGAAGGCAGGGCGCAACTTCAAGTAGCACCCTGTCTGACCCATCTGCACACAAAGTGACAATTAAAAGTTGATATAAATTACTTATTAACTCATCGTATTTGAAATCAATTACTTTTGCTGCTTATCGGGACTAGCAGCCAGACCTCCTTATTGTTGCTCACCAAATTAAGCCTGTATCTTTTGCAGCTTCAGTCGTAATCCGTTCCTAACAACAAGCAAACGGATCGCACTTAAGCCATTAAATTCACAGGAATTATATGTGTTTCAAACTAACTGAATGAATAAAATTTAAACCCATCAATGCATGAAAAATTTAAGATTGCTCTTTGCTTTTTTTGTTCTCAGCCTTGCTCTTACGAGTTGTAAATCAGAAAAGGAATTAATTCCTGAAGATTGTACAGGCGTTCACTGGTCGCATCACGAGAGCGAAGAAGGGCAGGATAAATGGCCTGAGCTGTGTAGTGGTTATAGTGCTTGCGGAGGTCAAAGCCAATCACCGGTAAATATCGCCGGTTCGGTAACGGATACCAGCCTGTCTGATTTGGTTTTCAGTTATGCCACAACCCACAAGCTGGTGCGGATTTGCAATCCGTATCCGGATTCACAAATTGCACACCACAGCTTACACTTAAAAAAACATGAATTCATTGAGGAGATTTGATTAAGTATTGAAACATAAACCGAAAGCACGACACCAGAAAAAATTGTACGGACACCAATTGCATCCCGGATGGCTGGGAAGCGCCAGCTGGGGAGCGCCTTCATTTTAATGGTTCCCTTGTTTTTATTCTATGTCATTTCCATGCAATGGCACAATTTGTTTATCAAAACTATTACCGCAGTGTTCCTTGATGAAAAATTGCTACTCTATCTATTATTTGCCCGAAAAATTCTAATTTTGCCCCCCAACAACTGTCAGCCCTCATTTGCTGCAGTTCAGGCTTGGATGATTGCAACAGTATTCCAAATAAACCAAATCAAATTGAAACTTGTATGAAAAAATCAAACTTTACATTAATTGTTTTGCTGTTAATTGTTCAGTTGGCCTTTGGACAAACTACAATTCCTGATAGTACAACAATCAGCGGAAACTGGACATTGGCAAACGCACCTTATCTTATTGAAGGAAGAGCCATTGTGCCAACTGGAGAATCATTAATCATAGAGCCGGGTGTGGAAATACGCTTAAAATCGAGCGCCTCGCCCTCCCCTTCCTGGTTCGATTATAGCGCAGGAAATGTAGGTGTGATAAGGGTGCATGGTAACCTGATCGCAAATGGTACTGCTGATAATCCTATCCTGTTTACTAAAGATAACGCAGGGTATTGGGGAGCAATTCTGCTGGATGAAAACACTGATGGTGGCTCATCTTTCAAACACTGTATTATCGAGTATGCCAAAGAAACCAGGAATGTACCCGACATTATATCCGTGATTTCTTTTGATGGCGGATTAAGTATCTATAAAACAAATGCTACTATTGAAAGTAACGAATTCAGAAACAACAGCATTAGTGGACTATATATTCGTGAAGTGAGTAACCTGATCTCCTTTTCTGAAAACAAATTCTATGATAACGGCACAAATGGCCTTGTAATAGAAGAATCGACAGCCAATTGTATTAACAATACTTTTTATAATAATTCAACTGCTGCCACAGGCGCTGTTTCTGCCATACGCTCTTCTAATTCAACAATATATTTTGTAGGTAACCTTATTTATAACAACGACGATTTTGGAATTTATGTTAAAAATGGAGGAAATCATCATATTATCAACAATACAATTTATGGTAATGAACAAGGAATTAGAGTAGAGAGCGGTGCGAATACCTTTATACATAGCACAATCATCCAAAATAACACCCTCAACTTTGCTACGGGTAGTACTGGTGGAGCAACAATTGAAATGCAATACAGCTTAACAGATGATGTTTCGTTTCCTGATAATATTTCTGATATCGCCGGCAATATCATTGGCTCAGATGCCGGATTCATTAATCCGGGAGCAAATAATTATAGCCTGCAAAACACTTCAGCTTGCATTGACGCAGGCAATCCGGATACTACAGGATTAAATATCCCCGTTACAGATATATTGGGAAATATCAGAATCGAAAATAATATCATTGATATTGGTGCGCTTGAATTTCAAAATACTATTGTCAACTATACCGTAAGCACCTCATCCAATCCTACCTCAGGAGGCACCACAACAGGCGACGGAACTTACGAAAGCGGAAGCAATGTTACGGTTACTGCCACGCCTAACACCAATTTTGTGTTTAGCAACTGGACAGAAAACGGCAATGTGGTTAGCACCGCTGCAAGCTACAATTTTACAATAAGTTCGGACAGAAATCTGGTGGCAAACTTTTCGGAGGTCTTCAACCTGAGCACCTCATCCAATCCTACTTCGGGAGGCACCACAACAGGCGACGGAACTTACGAAAGCGGAAGCAATGTTACGGTTACTGCCACAGCTAACACCAATTTTGTGTTTAGCAACTGGACAGAAAACGGCAATGTGGTCAGCACTGCTGCAAGCTACAATTTTACAATTAATTCGGACAGAAATCTGGTGGCTAACTTTTCGGAGGTTTTTAACCTAAGCACCTCATCCAATCCTACTTCGGGCGGCACTACAACAGGTGATGGAACTTACGAAAGCGGAAGCAATGTAACGGTTACTGCCACAGCTAACACCAATTTTGTGTTTAGCAACTGGACAGAAAGCGGCAATGTGGTTAGCACAAACCAAACCTATTCTTTCATCATCACTGAAAATCTCAACCTCATCGCTAATTTTGAGAGCACCGTTGGTATAGCCCAATCAGAAATTAGTAATACGCCTGTGGTTTACCCTAATCCAACTCATGGAATAATCAATGTGAACATTGATGGGTTTCTTAATGCTAAGCTTTTTACAATTCACGGACAATTGATTGCCAGCTTCGATGCTAAAACAATAAACCTAAGTGCACAAAAACCGGGGATTTATATCTTAAGGACAGCAACGAAAGAAGGTAAAACAATGATGATCAGAATCGCTAAGGAATAATCCTAGAGCAGGATGTGTAAAGTATTATTACAGGTAAAAGCTTTGCATTCATTCCTGCCACAGGTCCAATCATCAAGTGCAATGCTCGTAACTGTTTTTTTTGACAAAGCTTTTGTTATACCCTCTGATGCGGATTTGCCTGGGCTGCGATGCCCTGCGATGCCCTGCGATGCCCTGAGCCTGCGATGCATCGAGCTTGTCGAGATGTCGAAGGGAGCCTGCCGAAGGGAGCCTGCCGAAGGGAGCCTGCCGAAGTGCAATCCGTATCCGGAATAATCAATTACACACCATAAATTGCACTTAAAAAACATGCGATCATTGATGAGAATTGATTATATTTTGAAACTTAAACTGTAAGCACGACACTAGAAAAAATTGTACGGACACCGATTGCAAATCGGCGCCAGCTGGGGATGCATCGAGCTTGGCGAGATGTCGAAGGGAGCCTGCCGAAGGGAGCCTGCCGAAGTGCAATCCGTATCCGGAATAATCAATTACACACCATAATTTGCACTTAAAAAACATGCGATCATTGATGAGAATTGATTATGTTTTGAAACATAAACCGAAAGCACGACACCAGAAAAAATTGTACGGACATCGATTGCAAATCGGCGCCAGCTGGGGGTTTTGAAGATTCGGAGGCCTAAAATAATGCGTTTGGCTACAATAGATCCACTAATAAGTGTAAATACCAAATAACGAAATAGCCTTTAAAGCAGTCAGATTAAAGGCTACTTCATTTCTACAATTCAAATTAATTATTCGCCTCTGCTATTTATCCAGTTCGAATGAAATTTTTGCATTTACAGCATAAGAAATAATTTTCTGGTCCACCACATTGGCATTCATCTCTTTGATGTAAATGGATTTAATGTTTTTAACGGTTTTTGATGCTTCTTTAATAGCATTTTGTGTTGCTTCTGTAAAACCTTTATCAGATGCAGCTATTACTTCTATCACTTTTACTATTTTCATTTTTTATAAATTTTAATGGTTTATAATAATTTTTGTTCCTTTTGTCCAACAGAAAAGTCATGAAATTACAAATCTGTTTTTCAATAAAACTTTAATACAAAGGAACTGCCAATGGCTCTTTCATGAAATGATGTACATCAATATGATTTCTTGATATTAATCAAGTTTTCTTGTAGCTTTACCTTAAAACAAAAGAAATCGACACTAGTCAGAATAATAATGAAAATATTTAAATTCAATCTTAGTGCTATTGTCTTGACCTGGACAGTTCTGACTTCCACATTTTTTTGGACATCCACTATGCGAATCCTCTTTAAGCCTGAAATATCCGGTTGGAGCATCTTCAATGTGGGAGGAAAGGGCTTTATGGGAGAATTTTGGCTTCCTCCGCTGATTGCTTTATTCCCCAGCTGGTGCCGATTTGCAATCCGTATCCAGATTAATAAATTGCATGCCATAATTTGCACTTTAAAAACATGCGATCATTGATAAGAATTGATTATATTTTGAAACTTAAACCGAAAGCATGAGGCTAGAAAAAATTGTACGGACACCGATTGCAAATCGGCGCCAGCTGGGGCACAAGTTACTCCGGTATGAGTGGCACAGTTTGAACCGATTTAGCTGGCACACTTTGCTCCGGTACAAGCGGCACAATCACTCCGGTATGAGTGGCACAGTTTGAACCGGTTTATCCAGCTTCGTTTAGGAATATCAAAGGACTACCAGGATTTCCAAGGCTGTCATTGCCCGAACCAGCAAAAAAATCATAAACAAAAATCTTAGAAACAGTTGGATTATATATAAACACAGGTAACCACTCTCTAAAACATTCGCCAAATATTTCAAGCTTTAGCTTTGTAGCATCATCAAAAGGTTTTTTATGGAATTTGTCTGCCATAATTACAATTCTTCAATTATTTTAATTTCTTCTTCTGTCAAACCATATAATTCATAAACCATTTTGTCTATTTCGTTGTCTGTCTTATTTATTTCGGTTTTAAGATTTTGTGCTTTTTCTTTTTGTTCATTGAAATATAGCGACCATTCAGCTTCTTCGGAAAGACCTATCTTTATTTTTGCTTTTTTTAATTCACTAACAAAATCATTAAATTCGAGAGTATCCCAATTGATGAGATTATTGCTTGTTTTTTCTAATGCGAATTTGTTAGAAATGAATGCAAGTACAGTACTTTGAAATTGTACAAGTGACTGAGTAAATTCAGATATTTTTTTTACCTGTTTATTAAATTCATCTTCTTGTTTTGCATCTGGTTTTTTAATTGGGAAATTTCTGATATCGCCAATTAATACCTTTGGAAATGTTGACCTTTTACCTTTTGGAGATGTTTTTAAATTATACCAAGAAATTAGTTTAGAATTTATGACTGCAAGAATAAATTCAGTCGATAATTCTGAAATATTTAAACAAGATATAATACCTGGGTCATGGTACAAAGTATCATTAAATATTGATGATGAAATTCTTGGAGGATTACCTCCTGTAATTTCTTGAATTAATATCCTTTCCCCATTAAAATATTTTGGTTTTCTAGGTCTATGTAACCATTCGCCATATTTTAAATATTCAAATGTAGAAAGGACAACTCCATATCTTTTAATCGCTCGACCTTGAACCCACATACCATAGTTTTCATCAATTTTTGAACTACTATGATAAATCCTACTTTTAACTTCTTCCTTAGATAAATTTTCTGTTGAATACGGCACAATTCCTTGACAAACGTCAAGAACCTCTATGCCACGAAGAGAATTCTTCTCTATTTTTTCAATTATGTTTATATCAATAGAATTTTGCCAAATTTGAAATTGTTTATCATTTGAACTAATCCATTTCTTAACGTTACATTTTATCAAATCTAATTCTTGAAAGTAAATATCTTCAGTTTTTGTGGTCACGTGAAAAACTTCACATTCCTTTTGAAATAGGCTTTTTCCAAGGATAAAAACAATTGGATTCAAGCTTGCATCCTCAAAAACTGAATACTTATATGAGATTATAGTATTAATTGAGAACTTTTCTAAAATGAACTCTCTAAGTCTTTGTGCTTGGGGCACACTTATCCAAGTGTCTGGTGTTATATAACCAATTAATCCTTTGGGTTTTAAAAGTTTATTTATTAGTTCAATGAAGAAAAAGTATATCTCAAAATTTCCTTGAAAAGTCGAATACGTTTTATTTAAAAAAAGTTTAGAATTTTCGTCTAAGTATGCGCCATAAGGCGGATTTCCAATCACCACATCAAAGCCACCATTTTTAAATATCTCAGGAAATTCATTTTGCCAATTAAAGGCTTTTTCTCCTGCAACTTTGGGATCATCAATCAGCGAATTTCCACATTTGATGTTGTTATTGAGTCTGTTAAGTTTCCTGCCTTTTTGGGCTGTTCGCAACCAAAGCGAGAGTTTGGCAATTTCTACTGATTCTTCGTTGAGGTCAACACCATAAATATTTTTTTCAAGAATATCGGTCGTGATGTCGGAGAAAACCAAACCACTTCCAAAAAGTTGTGCCCTTAAATCGTCAATTTTGCGGTGTTCGGTAATCAAAAAGTCTAATGCCTGATTTAAGAAAGCTCCCGAACCACAAGCAGGGTCGAGAATGGTTAAACTTAATAGCCAGTTGCGATAATCTGTTAACTTATCGTCAAGCGTTTTTATCGTATCATTTTTGCGGTTTTTGCGTCCTTTGGCATATTCTTCATCAATAATCTCAAGTTCTTTCCGTTTTTCTTCGCAAAGTTTGCCAACGGTATTTTCTACAATGTATTTGGTTATGTATTTTGGTGTGTAGAAAATTCCGTCTTTCTTCCGTCTTGTCTTTTGGCTATCAACTTTCTCGCCCTTAATTTCTGCTTGAACATTTTCTATTTCGCCCAGTGAATGTTCAAAAATATGACCAAGAATATTTACATCAACATCGGTTTCAAAATCGTACTGGCTTAATGTTAACGTATGTTTGTGAAGTATTTCATCATCAATCGAAATGTTATCCAAAATTTCATCAGCTGCAAATAATCCTCCGTTGTATGCGTAAATATCATACTTCTTGCCTTTGTAACCTGTGTTCATGTAACCGAAATATTTCTTAAATCGGTCGTACAATGGAACATATTCGTCTAATTCATCTTTTAAGGTTGTCCACTGTTTTACAATCTCGCTGATTGAATTTGGGGGCAACAACAAACGGTCTTCAGCAAAAAAGATAAACAGAAAACGGTCAAGTAATTTCTGAGTTTTCTTGAAAAGTAAAAGTTTATCGGTTTCTGGATTGTTCTTTACAAGGTTGTTGTAAATCGCTTCGCGGAATCTTGAATAATCGGCATATAGTTTTTTGGTAATGTTTTCTTCCTGTAAAAGTGAAGATTCTTTAATCTTTTGAGGTAATCCGTTTAGCAAATTGTCTTTTGCCAAACAAAGCCACATTAACGAAAAATGTTCCCGTGTCAAGTTGAATAAATCAAAATCGATATGGTCAACCGCATTTTGAATGTAAAAACGGAGTTTTTCAAAGTTTGCAGTGATTACATAAACGCATTTTGGGTGATGGTTTTTGTACCCGAAAGCCTGTGTTTCAATTTTATCTAAGTCGGTTGTGTCAGTGCCTTTTAATTCAATAACAGCAATAGCATCTTCGCCTTTTAAAATCGCTCCGTCAGCTTTTTTGCTGTTCACAATGTTTTTTAGTTCCGTTGTCAGGTTGAAATTAGGTTGCGGATTGAGTTTATATCCAAAAATCGAAACGAAAAGTTCACGTAAAAATCCCTCTTGAAATTGTTCCTCCTTAGAATTTATGATATTTTCCTGAATTGAAGAATTTCCAAAATAGCCTTGAAATTCCTTGTATTTCTGGTCAATCAGAACAGAATCTAACTCGTTTAAATATTTTTTCTCTACCGATTTTTGAAACAAACTCATTTTAACCTTTTTAATCTCATTTTTAATCCAGTTATCAATCTGCAAAATACAATTTTATCGTCAGTTTCTAATCTGTCCGATGATGCTAATCCGCATGCGATGGCAAAAAAAACATGTTTTTGGCAGCGAAGCGAAACGAAGCTTGCAGGGTAGGGCCACCAGACCTATGTTTTGCGGGTCTGCTTTCCCTTTTTCTTCTTTGTCCTTATGCAGCAAAAATTTCATGTTTCATCGTGTTGTTGGTTGTTTTCATCGGCTTGTTCATAATGTTTTGCAGCTACCCGAAGGTGGATATTTCGGAGTGTTTCACTATCAACCAAGCAGAAACTATGATAGAAGCACAAAGCTTGATTTAACCACTGAACCGCCACTTTTGGGTAGTTGCTGTTATGCCTTCGTTGTTTTTTCATAGTGTCTTTAGTATGTACTCTGTTTTGTCCTTCAAGTAGGGCACTACTACTTTGTGATATTTGTCGTAATCGGGATAGAGCACAACTAAAAACATTCTTGAAACTTTTAGTCCGTAATTTTTTTCAAGGATATATTTGTATAAACTCTGTTGTAAGCAATAACGATTATAGCTAGTGTCGTCAATGTCTGATAATTGTCCTACGCCCTTTTGCCATTTATTATTTTTAATTGTCTCACCGTCAAATTTGCTAACAACTTTTTCACTTCGTTTCCAATCATACATTTCGTAACCGTTGCCATTCTTTGAAATTAAATCAATAGTGCCAGCGATGTGATGTTGCTCATCAAATATTCTCCATTCCGTTCTGTATGGTATAATATGGTTATGGTCGCTTACGAAGCTTTCAAATAAATGAAACTCTTCTGTCTTTTCATAAGCCTGTTCTAAAAAAAAATTCTCTATTTGTTCGTGTAGGAAAGTTCCTTTTATTGCCGAAGACTCACCTTTGTCTTTCCATTCTTTTATTAATTCTTCGTCTGACTTTCCCCAATACTTGTGTTCAGGCCCCCAAGCCACTCCATTTTTCATTTTGAAAATTGCCTCAACGGGGTCAAATTCAGGAAAGAACTTTGCTATTATTGTACTTGCCGAAGGTGCAGGTGTATTATCAATTGTATAAATATGAGGTTCGGGATAAAACTTAATTCTGCTATCTCTTGGATGTTTATTTTTAAGATTAAATGCTATAGATTTTTTATCGTCAACTTCACCGATTAAAGTTGGTTTAACTAATTTTTCCTCTTTAAGTTCTTGTTCGTCAAAATCTCTTTCGATTGTTTCGGTTTGTTCTTCAATGGCTTGAAAAGTATGGTTAAGATATTGTTCCCGATATTTTGCTTTTTCCCACTTTTGAGCTTGTACAATGTCCCAAAGTTTTTCAACCTGTATTGCGGATTGGGTGGCTAAATGGTTTGGAATTTCATATTTTGGAATTGCTGAATTTATCGTTTCTGCGATATATTTTAAACAGTCATTTTCTTGCAAATGGACTTGAAACTCCGTAAACCGAATAACTATCCAACCTCTGTCAACAAAATAGATGTCACGGTTAACGTCTTCACCTTTGCAATGTGTCGGCTGTCGGGTAATCCCTGCGTATGGTTCGTCTATCTCAATATCTATTCTAAGGTTTGAATTTGATTTATCAATTATTGCTATGTCTGGCTCAAAAGGTCGTGTTTCTTTTCCTGTGTTTAGTCTTGCGTTTCCTAAAACCACAAAGTCTTTTCCAAAGCATATTTCAATTGCTTTTTGAAAAGATTCTTCTTTAAACCCTCTACGTTTTGTATTTCCTAATCTAAAGCTTCTAACCACTGTGCCTTTTTTAGGAAAGCGAAAAACTGGATATGAATTTGTCGTTGGAACTTTTGAGATGTCATAATTAACATAGTCAACCTTGTTATTTGATTTTGTTGTTTCTACTTTGGCTTTAGGAAGTTGTTCTTCGGATTTTGGTTTAGCTTTTGGCTTAACTCCAACTGTTTCAGCTTTCGGGATTACTTTTTCTTGTTTGGATTCGGTCGTTTTAGTGTAAATTGGTTTTGGCTCATTTACTTCCAAATTTACTTTAACCGAAGTGTCTTTATAAACTTTAGCTTGTGGTGTTTCAAACTTTGGATTTTCTTTCTTTGTGTCAATTTTTGGCTTTACGGTTTCCTTCTCTCCAACAACAGTCGATGTTGTTTTTCGATTTTTTAAATGTTCAATTTTCGCTTTTCGTTTGTTCCTTGAAAGTTTCCAAACAACATAAATGATTAGGGATATAGCAATAAATATAGCAGTCCAAAATCTCAAAGGATGTATTGTCTTGAATTCAATTAAAAGTCGGTATGTTTCTTCCATTATTTTGTCTGTTTATGGCGTCGCTCTACAATGAGGCACAACGTTTTGGCGCTTGGCGCAATGGCGGATTTCGAAGCACAAAACTGTCAATACACCACAAAAGTTGATGCGAGTTAGAGTGTTCAATTAACCACTTCACCCGCCATTGAGCCAAACGCCTGTTATGGGCTGATTTTCTTGTCATTGCAATACATTTTTATTAAATATTTCTGACCTTACAACTCTCGCCTGTCTACTGTTTGTCCCTGTATACATATAGCCATAGTATGTAGCAAATTCGTTGTCGTCACGAGGAGTATATTTATTTGCTAAAACATTTTTTTCAAGGTCTAACAGTCTTGGTTTAATGAGTTCGAAATTTATTTCTTCAAGTTTGCAAAGCTCAATTACGATTGTGAAAAAATTTGATTTTCTATACCAGATTGAATCAGGTTCAAGTTCCATCGACTTAATGCCCTTTAAAACTGCTACAATTTTATCTTGTGCAAGTTCTTTGTTTGGGAAATTGTCATTGAACATTGCTACCATTTTTTCTATTTCAGCGTCCCTTGTGAAATATCCACCTAATTCAAGTGTTGACATTACAGAAAGAATAAAATGCAAGTCAGACATCCTTGACATTTCTGATTCACTGAAAATTGGAATATGGTCACTTTCAACAGAATTTAGAATCTCTTTTGCAGTTGTAATGAATTCACCGTCATAAACAGCATTTTGAATTTCAACTTGTTCAAGATTGAATTTAGTTTGATTAATTCTCTTGAATATTTCGCGTATTAATTCGGGCGATATGTCTTCAAGGTCACGAATTACAACATTGTAATTAAGAAATTCCTTTTGGCTGTCTTGCCCTAAGTCTTTGAATCTAGGAACAAGTTTTCCGAATATCTTTGCTCCCTCAGGTTCTTCAATATATTGTACTAATGTGCTTAACCTTTGTTGACCATCAACCACAACTTCTTGAGTTTCGATTTTTTCGATGTCGATCCCGGATTGAGCTGTGTATATTTCGGGAAAAGGCAGTCCTTTTAAAATTGTGTCAATGAATGCTTCTTTGTGTGCGGATGTCCAAACAAATTTTCTTTGAAAGTCAGGCTGTAGAATAAGTGTTTTCTCTTTAATGCGTTTATAGAGTTCACTTATCTTTTTATTACTAGGGCTTGATGGAATTTGTCTTGCCATATCAATTTTTTGTTAATGAGTTATATACGTCTTCTATGCTTCTTGTATAATACTTTTCCAAGTATTCGTAGTTTTTGAAAAGTCCAGCTGCGACTTTGTAATTTCCAACTTCTGAATTTCCATATGAAATTGATTCAAAAAAATCAAACCACTCTGATTTAAGAAGATTAACCTGAAAGGAAGTAGGTAATTTGTCAGGTCTCATCCAGCCTTTTACCAAATATCTTAAAAAGTCACCATAAACTTTTAATTCTTTTAAATCAACTGTTTTAAATTGTCTATCAAGCTGATATTGATATACTGTAATCTTAAAATAGAACTGTTCGAATAGTTTTTCATTAACTATTACTACATCAATGTCTGAGTCATAATCGAATTGTGTGCCTTTGTAATAACTAAATCCGAGTTTTGCAGACCCAACTATGAAAACTTCATGAAAGCCAACTCCAAATTTATTTGCAATACGATTTCTAAATTCAAAGTAATCATCTTCCCTGTCTTTAAACACAGCAGGAATCCCGTGAAATAAAAATTTCTGAATAAATAAAAGCTGCTTTTCGGAGTCATCCGAGTCAATTATAATCTCTCTGAAATTTTCTAATGTCATAATGATATTTTCTTTGTAGTTGTCATTTTAGCCTTGCAGGTAAAGGTTTAGCGCTTGGCGCGATGGCGGATTTCGGAGCACTAAACTGTCAATACACCACAAAAGTTGATGCGAGGTAGAATGTTCAATTAACCACGTCACCCGCCATTGAGCCAAACGCCTGTTAGCTGCTGCCCTTCTATTTGTCAACATTGTTTTCGGTTAAAATTATTGCTTTGTCACCATACATTTTTCTTGCTGCAAGTGTCACGAAATATAGTCCAGCGTATTGTTTCATTCCAACTATTTCTTTCAAAGTAAAGGCTGTAGTTATTTCTCCATTATTTATTTCGAGTTGCGAACCAATATCGATGACTTTGTCATATTCGTCTCTATTCTTTAATAAATCCCCAATTAGTTTAAATCCTAAATCTTTGATGTCTGCTTTTTCATCCGTGGTTTCATTAAGTATCAATGCCTTTTTGAATGCCAAGTAAAAGTTTAAGTAACATTGTGGCTCTAACCTAAGATGCATATCGGTCTTAGCAAACATTCCCAATGCAGTCATATAGTGGCTTATTGGTTCAAAGTCTTGACTGCCGAGAATACCAGAGAAATAACGAAAGACTAAGAAAGTTAACCCGATTTCTTCTTCATTAAAATAAAGCTGTCGTGAACTCCAATCAAGCTCTAAGCTTGTTTGCAATTTTGCTTCAAGTCTTCTTTTGCTTTCCAAATCCCAAATTTCTTCATAAAACTTGTCTACGTCTTTAGGAACGTTCCAATAAAACAATCCATTTGTTCCAACATTTAAAGCTGCAACAAGCAAATTACTTGTATTCCATCCACGATGCCAAAGCTCTTTAATAGGAGTTGATTTGTCTAAAATGATGTCTATTAAAAGAGTGTGATTGTCTGCACCTTTTTTTAACTTGATGAAAGGGCTTTTTGCACTAAACTTATCAAGTATCTTTTGTCTAATGGAATGAGATTTAGAGTTTATTTTAATTGTAATCTTCCACTTCGGCTCAAATTTTTCTGATGCCTTAGCTACAGGTTTTTCTAATTCCTTTTTTAGAATTTCTTTAAGCTCATTTTGTTCAGTAGTAAAATGCTCTTTGAGCCAAAGTATCCAATCCTTTACATTACCAAGCTCTATTAATTTTTCTTGAGATTTATGTCCAAAAATAAATTTCCGTTTTTCCGGATGGTTAGATGCTTCCATAAACCACTTCATATCCTCTTGCTTGTCTTCGCTTAAGGTTGTTTCAACTTCCCCTTCGAGTTTAGCAAGTTCTAATCTTGCTCTTGCCATTTTTAAATGCGTCTCTAACTCTTCATTTGAGATTTTCGCAGAGGATGGAACTGTGTCTGTAAGTTCTGTATACATTACATCTAGACGTCTGCTATGAAGATTAGATGCCATATTTTTAATTTCATCCATTTGCTGGGTGGTGAACTTTTCATTTGTAAAGGAAGGTCCCCAAATTGCCCAAAATAGTTTTTTTATATGGTCGTCAATTGGAATATTGTAATGGTCTTTGCCCCAAGTTTCTTTTGCATTGAACTGATACCAACCAACGAAAACTTTTCCGATTTCTTCTAAGCAGAAAACAGCCAATTGAAATGCAATATGATTAACCGATTTGTTTTGTAATTCTTCAGCAGTCCTAATTGCGTCTTCAGAATTAGTCAAGCAAAGCTGTCTAAATGCGTTGAATTTTATTAGTTCTTCCTGTGTCATTGATTTTTACTGTCAGTTTTTTAGGGTTGCAGCTAACGAGTGAATACCCGCACCATTACGTCTATCCCACATTTAACTTCATATTCTGTTCCCATGGTTATAAATCTTCTTTAATCGTAAATCTATCAAACACCAGTATACCCAATCCTTCCCTTGGGCTGAGTGTTCTATCCAATCCTTTGGTCGTAATATGTGTGGATGTTTCGGTCGTTTTGCTGCTGGCATGGCCTGGTTTTGCCATCAATGCGATTTTTAAACGATTGCAGCATTTCATTCCCGGAGATGTAGCTGTATTCATCATCATTTCCTTAAAATTAATTGCCACATTTTCACAGCATTTAAAACCATGGAGGTTGGCATATAGTGAGCTATTGGTTAATTTTCGCTGCTAATTTAAACTTTCTCTGTCATAAAACAAAAAATCTGCACAAAAACAGCTGAAAATTATTGTGTTGCAGCTTGAACAATCAGAAACATTTTTCTGCCGCCTGTTTGCCTGGGCTGCGATGCCCTGCGATGCCCTG
>JAHJTC010000031.1 GCA_018830105.1 Bacteroidota bacterium | reverse complement strand
TCCTTTCGTATCTCTGACAATATCTTTATCATGTATTCCGCCCCTTCCCCCTTTACGCCCCCGGCAACAGGCCTATCTTGGTGTGGCATCCGGCAAACCCCCGTCCACTGGAATTGTAGCGCCGGTGGTAGGTGTCTGACGGGTGGCAAAAAACAGCACCGCATTGGAAACATGCCGGCCCGTAACACTAACTTTCAGGAGATTCCTGTCTCGGTAATACTCCTGCAACTGGTCTTTATCGAGCCCCCGCGCCTTCATTCGGCTGGGACCTATTTCTTCCCACAAGCCGGATTTGTACTTGCCTTCAGAGAACACACCGTCCGGTGCCACCATGTTTACACGAACGTCATATTGCGCCAGCTCAAGACTGGCAATGCGCCCCAGCTGGTGAGCCGCTGCTTTGGTGGCACTATAAGCGCCAAAGCCGGCGCCGGGGCTGGGAACATTCTTGGTGGATACAATAATAATATCACCTCCGGTGCCCTGCAGGATAAAGTGGCGGGCGATTTCACGAAGCGTCAGGAAGGTACCTTCCACGTTTACTTTTTCGAGCTTGCGAAAGTCATCGAGGTCTATATCCTTCAAATATGAAACCAGCGGGATGCCGGCATTAACAACCACAATATCGATTCCGCCCCAGGTCAGAATGACATTTTCAAAACCCCGGACGACAGACTTTTCATTAGTAACATCGATTGGAACTCCTATCACGCGGTCGCCTGCTGATTGTTTCAGGTCGGCTGCGAAACTATCAAGTTTCTCACCCGGAAGGTCGGTAGCAACCAGGTGGCAGCCCTTTTCCAGCAGCCCACAACAAATGCCGTAACCAATAGCTCCGGCTGCACCGGTTACCAGCGCAACCTTATTTCGAAGAGGCATATCAGGCTCGATTCTCGAGGCTCGAGGCTCGAGGCTCGATTTTCTTCCTTTACGAGTATCCGGAATCGAGCATCCAGCATCGAGATAAAGTATTCCAAGGTCACGAACACATATCATCTCCGGTTTGCAATTGTGCTTGGCGGAATAATTTGAAATGGAGTCGCTTAACTGTTTGCGAAGCTTTTCCGGATCAGCACTTTTAACCGGAGCATATAAAAAAAGTGGTGGTTTCTGACTTTCGAGCAAAGATTGTAGGGTGGGCTTTAGCCCACCAATTTTTTTGCGGTGGGGCAAGCCCCACCCTACCTGCTCAGCATTTTTTGCAGAACCGGCAAAATCAACAGCTTCTTTACTTGTCAATGATTTTAAGATAACGGGTTCATAGGGTATATCCTGGTTACCTGTCGGCTCGGCCAGAAGTCCGCGAACAATCGGCGCTATTCGAGCTAATCGGCTCGAAGAGCCTTTGTTTGAGGCATTATTACTCATCTTAGGCCCCTAAAACTTGTCCCTTCAACGGAGTTTACCCTGAGCGGAGCCGAATGGGTTCAGGGCAGGCTCTGAGCAACGCCAAAGAATCCAAAATCTCAATTAACTCCATACTCCTACTTTCGGATTATAACGTTGCGGCTCACCAGCGCCGTGTATGCGGCGTCCGAGTTCAGCCGCTGGTTAGATATTCGATATTGGTGGGCTGAAGTCCACCCTACAATCTCATCATTTTGTCAAGTTGTGCGCTCAAGGAAAGTTTATTAGCCTTCTGCTCAACTGCGTATTCTTCATTCAAAAAGCTGTGCAAACCTTAGCATATTCAAGCTTTTTATCCATACAGCTTTTTCCCCTCCCGTAGTACGGTGGAGATGAATGAAAGCTCGAATTCACTCTCTTTTTCAACTTCCTTGGCATTGATTTGCATTCCAATTTTTCTGGCAACATTTTCAATTTCATTGAAACTTACCATAGCTTGATGATAATTGTCCTTATCTGTTATTGCAACAATTTTTCTGTACTGTTATGTACAATAAAAAACCCTGAAGAATAAACAAGATTCATGTTTATATTTAATCCGTGTTTCCATTCTCCGTAGCACTGCGAAGGATGAAAATCCGTGAAATCTGTGGTTAATCTTTTTCGTTCTTGAGGGTTTCGTACAGATCGAGGGCCTCAGCCGGCTTCATATCTTCATGAACAACCTTGCGAATCGCCTGCATCATCGCCTTGGGCGCATCAGACTGGAAGATGTTGCGTCCCATGTCCACGCCCGATGCACCTTCCTGCACCGCCTTGTATGCCATTGTCAAAGCGTCGAGTACGGGGATTTTCTTTCCACCGGCCATCACAATCGGAACCGGACAGGAAGCCGTTATCGTCTTAAAGCCTTCCGGAACGTAATAGGTCTTGATAATCTGGGCCCCAAGCTCGGCACAGATGCGACAGGCCAATCGGAAATATCTTGCATCCCGTACCATATCCTTGCCCACCGCCGTAACCGCCATAGTCGGGATACCGTAACGCAGTCCCATATCCACCAGCCGCGTCATATTATGCACCGAGCGGGTCTCGAACTCGCCGCCGATAAATACCTGCAGCGTAATCGCCGCGACGTTCATGCGAATCGCGTCCTCGATATCAACGGCCAACTCCTCGTTCGAGAGCTCCTTGAGTATGCTCGGGCCACCGCTGCAGCGCATCACGATTGGTTTGGTCAGCGAAGGCGGTACCGTGGTTCGCAGGATTCCACGCGTCAGCATTATAGCGTCGGCGTAGTACATTAGTGGTACGATAGTAAGGTCAATTCGCTCAAGTCCCGTCGTAGGTCCCTGAAAGTAGCCGTGGTCAATTGCAAACATTACGGTTCGGCCCGTATCGGGATTAAATATCCTTGAGAGCCGATTCTTCATTCCCCAATCAAGAGAGCTTGCTCCCTTGAGGAAAAAGCCCTCAGCCTTCATGGGAACATCTTCGTAGAACTTTTTTGCTCCTTTTGCGGAGTCGATTTCAGGCATAATTCTTTCCTTTCTTTCATTTTGATTTGTTTCTTTTTGGGCTGGTTACCCCCGCTTGTTTCTGACTGGGGCTAACCAGCGTCCTGCTGGCCGGCGCTGTTGTCTTTCCACATCCATGGAGTGGCGGCAACAAACCACACTACTGTGGCAAGAAGCATTATCCATTTGACCGTATCCAACTCCAAGCGGCCTGCAAGGAACAGGACAGACGGCAATGTCAAGGCAATCAACGCCAGCAGTGAGATAATTTGTAATATAGAACGCATTTTAATTTCTCCTGTTATTCCGCCACGGCCGGGCGGACTTTCTTCTGATAAAACTTGCTTAGGACGATATACAACACGGCTGCGACAAACCAGCAGGGTAGTGAAACAAAGAAAATCTGCACGCCTGCGAACTTCACCAACACCCAAGCGGTTGCCAGGGTTACGAACCAGGCCAAGCCGGCGGCCCAGTTGAAGGTTTTTCCGCTCAGGTCGGCGTAGGAACTCTGTAAGCCAAACTTACGAATCAGCCAGAAGTCCACAAAGATCACAGCGCCCATTGGCATTAGGATCAGACCGTAAAGGGCCACAAAGCCCAGCAGCTTCATTGCAATAGCCGGGAACATGCCGGCTATTGTTGCAACGGCGCCGGTTATAAGTGTCACCTTAAAACGCGAGGATTTCGGCGACAGGGCCTGGAACGCCAGTCCCGCGCGGTAGATGGTCGGATTGGCGGTTGTCCACCCGGCAATGATCACACATAAAAGCCCCACCATTCCCGCCGCTCGGTAGGCCAGCGGGCCGGGCAATACATCGGTATTGCTTGGATCCTGATGCAGTTGAT
>JAHJTC010000020.1 GCA_018830105.1 Bacteroidota bacterium | reverse complement strand
TGAAGTCAAACGAGAAGTAAAAGCTTGGTCAGATTACAGGAATAACATCGATTCCGTAATAAACTGGCAATTCACTACTGATGATGCCAGGATTAAACTAAAACGCCTTTATCCGTCATTAGAGGGTTGACACGACACTAGAAGTACGGCAGGTATTTTTGATTTACCGACAGACTTTTGCCGGTATGGAGTTGGCCCTACAACTTGTTGAAGACTTTTTAGAGAAATCGGGCAGGCTGCAAAAGCTTATCAACAAATTGGTGCTGCCATATAGCACCACTTACGTAAAACGTATCGAAAGCCGTGAAGCCTATATGCGCTTTTTGCACCGCATGATCGGTATGGGTATCATGCTGTCGAGCCGCAATTCGGATGTCTATCTGCTGTCGGTGTTTAAGTCGTTCAGCCACCGCTTTATGGAAGCATCAGCCTTTAGGGCGCTGGCCATTGGCAGCAAGACACTCGAACTGCTTTCACCTTATGAGGAGCAGCTGCAACGTCTGGGTTCGGGAAGCGCAGAGCTGTTGCAGCTCGAACAGCTGATGCAAGCCTACCAACAAGCCCTTAACGAAGCCGAAAACAAAGCTGCGGACAGGCGTGGCATCAATGAAGAAATCAAGCAGCTGATAATAGCCTGTAATACCATGCTTAAGCTGGAGCTCGACATCCTGATCAGACATCACCAACACAGTTATCCTGAAATCTACCAGGCTTATCAGCACATTCGCAAGCCCAAACGCAAGCATAGCAAAGCCGCAAAGCACGAAGAGGCTGACGGGGCACTACAAAAGCAACTGCAACAGCCGAAACCAACCAATAACACTGGTGAGTCAGGAAGCAGCAGCCTCACGCAACTGATAAGCCCGGAGGTTATCAATATTATTTCGGAAAACGCTATTCCTGCGAACGAAATAGTGCAGCCACAGGCGGTGCCATCAATAGCAGAAGAACATACAGTCAAACCGGATCATGCAGAGCTGGAAGCGCTTTTTAGGCATTTGATTCCCGGGGATTGGAACGAGGGTTTGTTGAATTGATTTTTGCCTATTGGAGACGGTTTGCAACCGACTGAAGGTGCTCAGCGATGCTAATCCCTGCCTTATGAAAAAGAGAGATTTCCCTCGATACCTCAATAAATCATATTAACAATATCATCAGCAGACTATCCTATTCGCAAAATGATTATTTTTGATACATGATTCAAAAGTAGACATTTCACAAGGCAGAAGTAACTTGTTCTTCGACTTACCAGTTGCAGTAAACTACTCTAAGGACAAAATGGATTGCTGGAAATAACATTCTTGAGTTGAATGATATGTATATCTGTTTGAAAGTAGGTTTGGCACGGATTACATCCCGGATGGCCGAGACGCGCCAGGGGTGGGTATTAATAACTTATAATAAATTATGAAAGTTTGTTTTATTTTAGTTTTCAGCCTATTATCATGCCTTATGATGAATGTAAAGGCGCAGAATTTTGTACCAAACAATATTGACTCAATTGGTCA
The DNA here is from genome assembly GCA_018830105.1 of Bacteroidota bacterium. Classification (GTDB taxonomy): domain Bacteria; phylum Bacteroidota; class Bacteroidia; order Bacteroidales; family F082; genus UBA5536. The sequence continues at coordinate 12,740 of JAHJTC010000020.1, read as the reverse complement.
TAAGACTGGTATGTGGTCTGAATTTCGGATTCCATATCAATTGTTAGATGGCGAAGTTCTTATTAAATTACCCGAGATTGAAAAAGAGTATTATTCATTAAAGAAAGGAGAAGATCGTAAATTTTTCCCAATAATTGAATGTGTTGGCAACTATGAGAATGGACTCAAAACTGATGAATGGGTGGAATATTACTGGAATGATACAATATGTAGCCGAATTAATTACGAAGAGGGTATCCCATATGGATATTGTGTAAAATTTTGGATTAATGGTAAATTAAAATTGGATTTTACCATTGAAAATAGTGACAGTATCCCGGTTTCTCATTACGATGAAAATGGTGTTTTTTTTGCGAAAAAGATGATTTTAAAAAGGGATTTGATTCAACTAATTTACACAAGATTGTAAAAACCCATGCTGGCGCACATTTGTATGGACTGTGATGCCCTGCGCTGCCCTGAGCCCCCGCTGGCGCGGATTTGCAATCCGTGCCTACAAACAATCAACAAATAAACCGAGCAATTTATCTGTTGTAGCATACAAAAAACACTTAATTTTGTTTTATCCTGAGGATTACGTGTACAGCGGTGCTGCTATCTATTCTGGTGGGAAGGGTTTAATAGAGGTTACAACATGAACTATAAATGGATAATGCATGTGGTTTAAAAGCAAGAGGAATGGCCATGGCACGGATTACAAATCCGCGCCAGCGGGGGGGTGCAAGGCATTCAACCAATTCGGGCAAAGTTGTTGCTGCTGATATTCATTCTCATCCCGGAACAACTGAAGCTGATCTAATGGGGTCTTCATATGATTACGCTTTTGCAAGATCTTTGTACAACAAAAATAATAATGTTAAAGTACAATTGTACATGCCAAAATCTCCTAATCCCACAACCAGATGGTTAGATTTAGTTAATAACAAATGGATTAATTATTGACGAATAGCTTATGAAAGTAATTTATATTGTATTATTTACTGTTGTTGCATGTATTAGTTCATGTAAGAATGAGAGTGAGGATTACACAGACGCGAAAGCCATGAAGTTATGGCAATACCTTAATGATTCCACTTACATTTTATCAGGGTTGAAAGAATTGGAAATTCATGATAGTATATTAGGATTTAACTATTATTCCATTTCAAAAGAGTCTTTCCTTGAAGCATTTAAGAGAAATTATAGTGCTATTAGATTGTTTGATAAAAAGACTAATCTAAATGAATACTTGGAAAGTGATTTAGCTATAAGGAAAGGAAACACGCTTAGGATTACGACAAAAAATGGTTTTAAGGATTTCAAGAATATTAAAGAAGACAGTTCAAACCGAGAAAAGAAGTTTTTCCATTATAATGTTATAGGTAATTATCATTTGATAAAGAAATTTCATTTTGAAGATGCAATGACACTTATCCTAAATGCTAAAACTGAAAATATTGAACTAATTCTCCCAACCTTAAATGTATTTAATTCGAATGAAGACTCTCTTCTTTATGTTTCTGATTCGAGGGAAACAGTAATTGGTAACAAAACAATAAATCATTTTATTCGATTAGATAATAATCGATTAGATACCATTGCGAGCTTTGCAACTAATTGGTTTACTAACTTTGCTTTTTTCGATAAATCAAATAAAAGCATGTATTTTATTTATGAGTTTTATGATCAAAATGAGATAAACTCTTGTTTTGCTAAAATGGAAATGCATTCTGTTATCAAATAAAAAGTAACCCCAGCTTGTACTCCCGGCTATTTGGGATGCAAACCGTATCCAGATTAATAAATTGAATGCCTCAATTTGCACTAAAAAAAATGAATTCGGATGAGAATTGATTATTTTTGATGCTTGAGCTTAATGCAAGCCCTTTATACAATGCGTCTAATTGAAACAAGATGATAGATAGGAATGAATTTATTTTTAAATTGCCGATTTTATGGCTCCCGATTGCCTATCAGATGGCCGGGAGGCGCGAGTGGGGGAATGATTACAAAAGATTTTATTATGGCACTTTGAATCATAGATAATGAAAAATTCAACTTTAATAACGATCATACTGCTTGTCATTTTTATTGGTTGTGATGAAACTAATAAAAAAAAAGTTAGAAAAGTCAAAAAGGACGAAAATAAAGAAATGAAATTCAATGAAATTGATTCTGTTATTTCATCTGTTGAGGTAAGAAAAGCATTACTAGAGCTTATTTTTAAGGTCGACACTATCCCAAATCCTTACGGAAGATCAGTATGTTATTTTTTGAGTTTCTATAAAAAAAATGCAGATACGTTACTATCATTAACAGCTGATATTGATTTTCCTATAATACTACCAGAAAAAAAATCTTATTATGAACTGAAAGGTTTGTTTTCTGTTTTTGGAAGAGATATTGCGCTTTATGATTTCGTAGAGCCTTTGGGTAGCCTATACTATTATCAAAATAACCTTGTTGTAAAAGAAATTTCGTATCAACATGATAGCTTATATAGATCATACTCTGAATCATATGAAGCATGGACATACGTTTCTCCTTACATACTATATAGAATAAATAATAGAAAGCTAATCAGAATTGATAGTTATTTCGGAAATATACCTCATTGAGTTCGACAACAATTTATCTCCTGACCACAGGAGGGAGATGATTTCATTGAGTACTCCGCCACCGGCACCAAGCTCCGCAAAACTGTAACCTCCTGGAAAACAACAACTGGTGGCACAACAGATTATTCCTGGCAGTTTTTGTACCAGGATAATGAATTAAGCTGTATTTTTACGCCTGTTGGAAGAATTATGCCCATGCAATACAATGATGAAACCTTCTGGAAACACGAATACAACTTAAAAGATCATTTAGGTAACACCCGCATCGTTTTTACCGCCCACTCGCACGGCCAGCCCGAAGTAATGCAGCAAACCAGCTACTATCCATTTGGTATGACGCTGCAACAGCAAAACTTTGGCGGCGCATTCAACCAGCGCAACAAACTGCTCTACAACGGCAAAGAACTCCAGGACGACGAACTGGGCAGGCTCTCCAATCTGGTTTATCCGGGTGGCTACACCATCACACATCACTACAATACCAACGGCTACCAGAACAAAATTACTGAAGCAGCTACCGGCAAATTGCTTTGGGAAGGCACTGCCGCCAATGCACGCAACCAGTTTACACGACAGCACATTGGCCAGGCACACGAACAGCAAATCGATTACTATGCCGAAACCGGCCTGGTGGAGAATATGATCAGCGGCGGCTTGCAGGATAACCACTACAACTGGGATTTGCTGGGCAACCTTACTTTTCGTAACACCCTGCACGGCAAAGCAGAATCGTTTGGATATGATTTCCTTAACCGGCTCGACTATGTGTATCATAATGGCAGCCAGGCCTTGGATATGACCTATGACGAACTTGGCAATATCACCTACAAATCAGATGTAGGCACCTACGAGTACCTAACAGACAAACCCTACCAGCTCGACAACATCAACAACAAACCCCTGCAAATTGGCAATGAAACACAGGATGTGCAATACAACCATTTTAATAAGGTGATACAGATCACCGAAACCAATGACAATGGGCAGTTGGTAAGGCAGATGAATTTACAATATGGCCTTGACCACCAACGCATCAGGCAAAACATCTGGACGCAGGATGGCTTTGAATCGGAAAAGATTTATGTAGGAGGCATTTACGAGCTGGAAACCATTAACAGAGAAACAACGGCACTGCACTATATTTACGGACCATCAGGCCTGGTGGCAATCAAAAAACAGGAAATGGAAGGCAACACCACAAGCCTGCAATTTGTGCTCAACGACCATTTGGGATCGATACAACTGCTCACTGATGAGCAGGGCAATCTGATCGAAGAATACAGCTACGATGCCTGGGGCATGCGGCGCGACCCCTACACTTTTGAGCCCATCCTGAGCGGCAGCAGCCAGATAGCTTATGGCTTCACAGGCCACGAGCAGCTCGATCTGTTTAAACTGGTAAATATGAACGGACGTATGTATGATCCGGTGATCGGGCGCTTTATGAGCCCCGATCCGGTACTGCAGTTCCCCAATTTTACCCAGGGTCTCAACCCCTACAGCTATGTGCTCAACAACCCGCTCAGATATACCGATCCCAGTGGCTATAGTTTGGTTGGTCAATTGGCTGCACTGGCAGCAAGCATTGCTTTCTCAGGAGGCAATCCATTTGCAGCCGCAGCCATATATGCATCCGTTATGACCGTTGATTACGTAATCGAAAGGAAGTTTAAAATAAATATAGGGCAGATTTTTGAATACTACACCCAAACTTTTGTTGTTACTACCTTACAGGCAGGCGGGTCGCTTGTGATTGGAGGTGTTATTGGCAAGGTAGGCAAGCTGGGGCGAGAGTTAATGCGGGCTACAGCCCATGGTGCATTCAACGGCACCATGCGCATGGCGCAAGGCGGAAAATTTGAGCACGGGTTTCTCTCAGGTTTCGTATCTTCGCTGGGTGGTAGCGCAATGCAAAGTTATGGAGGCAATATGACCTTTACAGAAAAAACAGCCATAGCCGCTGTTATCGGCGGCACGGCAGAGGCACTGGGCGGGGGCAAGTTTGCCAATGGTGCTGTTACCGGTGCTTTTGTGATGGCGTTTAATCATTTGATGGATGAGGGTGAAGGAGTAAGCCTACAGAAAGAGAGCGAAAAGCAAAAGTTATCGTTGAAGGATAATGATATTGTAGCAAAACTTATTGATGAAATGAAAATTATCAATGAGAAAGGTTTCAAGGGAGGTAATGTATCTGATTTATTCGATGAGGAAACGATGAGTTTTGGCAAAAATGAAACCTGGAAAAGGGTTGAAGTGGAGTACGATAATTCGATTGTTACTATTACTCTGATGAATCCAAAGTATGCTCCTTATGGAGCTTACTATCAAGTTAAATATAGAGATTTTCAGACCTTTGGAAGGGCAACCTACGGTACACTCCACATAGCTGCACAATATAGTGCTATTTCAATCCAAATAACTAATTCATCAACATTTTATAAGACTTATTATGAAATTTTTGGAAATCAATAATTTGCTCTCTTTTGTTATAATAACTTCAATTGCAATTTTATCAACCGTCATACTTGAACAATGTAATTCAATTCAAGTAGATGCAATAAGTGATGGTCAAAATTGCGCTTTCAACTATTACCAAATTAATGATAGAAGTGAATGGGATAGTATAATGGAAGCGACTGGTGAAATCGAGAACGCTTTCCAAACAGGAAAGTCCTATTTTGGGGGCTATTATGCCTTTAAAAAATCAATAAATGATACGATCTATAGCTTGTATTTTGAATATTACTTTAATGATACTGATACAATATTTGTTCCGTTTTGGCTTTACAAGCGATTCATCCAAGATGATTTCCAGCATGTCCTGTCCTTTGGAGAAGGAGGTGACACGCTCTACTACTATAAGGCAGAACTATTTGGTCGTTTAAAGAAATTTTTTATAAGTGGTGAGTATTATTATCAATATGAATTCAATGAACTCAAAATCCATGAAAGGGATTATTTTGAAAAACATAAGGACTCTTTGACACGAGTCAAAGGGAGTAATCTTCCTCCATTACCAAAACTTGATTCTATCCAAATGCGATTGGGGGAATATTTGGCACAGTGAGTAAGGCCACTGCAAAGGATGGGGCGTGCTTATTGGCTCATGGCACCTTCAACGGTACCATGCGCATGGCGCAAGGCGGGAAGCCTGCCTGGCTGAAGCAAGTCAGACAGGTTTGAGCATGGATTTCTCTCGGGTTTTGTATCTTCGCTGGGTGGTAGCGCAATGCAAAGTTATGGAGGCAATATGACCTTTACAGAAAAAACAGCCATAGCCGCGGTTATTGGCGGCACGGCAGATCCCGATAGCTATCGGGATGGCGGCGGAAAGCCTGCCTGCCGAAGTGGCAACGCAGGCAGGTTCGCCAACGGCGCTGTTACCGGGGCTTTTGTGATGGCGTTTAATCATTTGATGGATGATGAGGATGGTAAAAATGTGCCATCGAAAGAATGGATTCAGGAGAAGGTTAATGCTGCAATTGAGGCAGAAAGAGATAAGATTCAGAATTGGATTGATGGAGGTGGAGGCGCATTAAATATTGATTTTAATTTTGACAATTTTAATAACAGCGATGAAGCATTTGGTTTGTACAATAACCAAGTAATGTACAAGATAGACCTTATGATTAGTGGTGAAACATATATAGTTGATGTAGTCTATATGCCATCTGGAAATCCAAATGCAAATATTGTAACTGACATTATACCAGCTGGTGTAGCAGCGTATTACGGTGTGCCACGTGGTCAGCAGGGGAAATTCCAATTGCATTTTAGTTCTCATGTTTTTGGGGGTAAAAAATACCTGCCAATTATTATTTACCTTGGAAAACCAGCATACTTAAATTATATTAATTATACTAGAGATGAAGAATAAATACATAATAGGTTTTTTGCTTTTCATTATTTTTCTCTTAGGTTACTATGTCCTAAATAGATACTTAGAATTTAAAGATCTCAAATCTGAGAGTTCATACAAAACATATAATATGTTAACAATTGCAATACAAAGCTTATCTTATTATGAAAAAGCATGGCAAGTAGGCGGAGTTGATGGTTTAATATTACAGCTTAAAGATTATTCCGAAGAAAATGGAATTAATTATTTTCGAAATGTGCTGATGTACTTAGAGAAGAACAAGAAAAACTTGCACGGTATTGCAGTTCAAGATTCAAATTCATTTATAATATATAGCATTGGACCTGATGGGGTAAATGATTCCTTAAAAAAAGGAATTAGCGACTACTCAACTATTGGTTTTTTTGACTATATATTAAAGAAAGATGGAGATATTGTTGTGACATACTTTGTGGATTACAAAGAATAGTATTCTTGCAGTAAGTTACTTAAAAGAATAGATTTATGTCTGGTTTTGATTGTGCTGAGCGATTTTATCTTATTTTTGTTTCTTATGGTAGCAAAAACATTTTCAGCAGGCATTCAACCGCAAAAACACCAGCCGAAGCATATCTTCGCTGGGTGGTAGTGCAATGCAAAGTTATGGAGGCAATATGACCTTTACAGAAAAAACAGCCATAGCCGCGGTTATTGGCGGCACGGCAGATCCCGATAGCTATCGGGATGGCGGCGGAAAGCCTGCCTGCCGAAGTGGCAACGCAGGCAGGTTTGCCAACGGTGCCGTTACCGGTGCTTTTGTGATGGCGTTTAATCATTTGGGAAATCATAGACAGGAGAAAAAATTAGAAGAAAAATGGAAAGAATTCCCCAGAAAAGACTATATGTCATTAAGTCCAAGTGAGAGAGCTGAACATATTTTAAATGCAATAAAATTCTCAAACCAAAATGAGATGGATGGTATAGTTCCCCTTTATTCAATATTTGAAAATTTAAAAAATTTTAACACTTTGCAAAATGCTGGAATAAAAATTAACCAAGCTTTAGTTTCTATTGATGGAAATGATTATACTGTCCAAATCATTGCACCTCTATTCAATTCAGTCAAAGCAGGAAAATTCCTTGGTAGCATCGTACAATTCAAGGGAGGTAATTACGCTGTGCCTTTTAATAATGGCTGGTATAGAAATTACAATACAGGGTATCAGATAGCTGTATTTGGTGAAGAAAAGTTTGAATCACTAATGAATTGGCTTGACTATAAATGATAAAAAAATGAAAACTACCTACATAAATTATTTGTTATCTGTATCTTTGTTTTTAGTAGTAATACTTTATTGGTATTTCGATAAAAGATCTTTTGATTCAAACATTGATTTATTGATCGAAAATAGAAACACTTGTACAATTGAATGTGCCATATTTGATTATTATCAGTCTTTTGGGGAAGTACCAGATAATATTCAAGTATTGATTACCTATATTTCTCAAAATGATCTCTATCTGATGAATGTGCAAGCTCTCATTGACCCATTGTCTAGAACTCCTGGATTTTTAAATTATATCCCTTTTAAGAATAGCCAAAGTGGATTGTTAGAAGCATATATTTTATTTAGTGTTGGTGTTGATGGAGAACTTAATTTTGATATTAGTAATCAGGACAATTATAGTTTTAGCAGTATTACTGATGTTAAGTTGTTTTACGAAAATTCTGAAAATTTAAATGATTTGAAGTATGATGTTTGGGCTCGTGTTTTTGGCACAAAAGATTTAATTGTTTCAAAGAAGAATTTTGGAAGTAATTCGGACTATTAAATACTTTGGTTCAAGCTGGGGCGAGAGTTAATGCGGGCTACAGCCCATGGTGCCTTCAACGGCACCATGCGCATGGCGCAAGGTGGTAAATTTGAGCATGGATTTCTCTCAGGTTTTGTATCTTCGCTGGGTGGTAGTGCAATGCAAAGTTATGGAGGCAATATGACCTTTACAGAAAAAACAGCCATAGCCGCTGTTATCGGCGGCACAGCAGAGGCACTGGGCGGCGGAAAACCTGCCTGCCGAAGTGGCAACGCAGGCAGGTTTGCCAACGGCGCCGTTACCGGTGCTTTTGTGATGGCGTTTTATCATTTGATGCATGAGGAACCGGAAGGAAAGTCTTTTCAAATTGCAGCGAATTTTAAGAAGTAGCCCTTGCATTAAGGTATAGCCCATTTGCGCTGGGAAGTAGATAAATAGGGTCTGCTGAAAAACTTTTATCCAATTGGCTTTCTGATAATTAGGAGAATTATCATCGCAGGTTTCTGCAAGGTATTTGTAAGTCTACAATAAGATTCCTTGCACCAGATATGATCCCCGCATAGTGCGGAGCTGCACCTCAACACCTATTTACAATGGATTTCTTTCAGCAGATCCTAAAAAGAACGAAATAGTATGCCTTCGTTTTTGGCATTTCATCGTGTCACTTGTATGAATCAAACCGAAAATCGTACTTTTGAAAAAAGTTGCGATTTTCTTTTTTCAACCAATAACAAAAAATATGGCAATCACTTCTGCTTTCAGATCGTTTGGAACCTTGTTTTCGATGATTTTTTTTGGCGCATTTATGGCCTGTACGAGTCCGCAAAACGACACAAACAAAACCCTTGAAGAGCGCTTCCCCTTCGAAGAGTTTACCATCGAACAACTACATGAAGGTTATCTCGAAGGTGCTTTTGGCGTACGCGATGTGGTGCAGGCTTACCACCAACGGATTGAAGCCATCGACCAAAACGGCCCGGCACTTCATGCGATCATTCAGCTCAATCCCGATGCGCTTGCTATTGCTGACCAAATGGATCAAGCATTGCTTGCAGGAGATCAGAAAGGGGCATTATTTGGTGTTCCGGTATTGCTCAAAGACAATATCGACACCCATGACGGCATGAATACAACAGCAGGTTCGAGGGCGCTCAAAGATTCCTATCCGCTTAAGGATAGCTATGTGGCACAAAAACTGCGTGAAGCCGGCGCCATCATCATTGGCAAGGCCAACCTGAGCGAATGGGCCAATTTCAGGGGTGAATTGTCCTCCAGTGGTTGGAGCGGACTGGGCGGTCAAACCAAAAACCCTTATGTGCTCGACAGGAATCCCTGCGGCTCAAGTTCAGGATCGGCTGTGGCTGTGTCGGCCAACCTCTGCATGCTGGCTGTGGGAACAGAAACCAATGGTTCTATTGTGTGTCCGTCGCACATCAATGGTATTGTAGGCATTAAGCCAACTGTCGGTTTGGTAAGCAGATCGGGCGTTATCCCGATCTCTTTCACACAGGATACACCCGGCCCCATGGCGCGCAATGTACATGATGCGGCCATCATGCTCGGCGCCATGACAGGTGTGGACAGTGCTGATCGTAAAACCCTGGCCAGTGAAGGACATTTTTACACCGATTATACCCGGTTTCTGCATCGCGATGGATTGAAAGGCAAGCGACTGGGTTTGTTCAGGCCGGCCTTTGGTCAGCATTACAAAGTGGATGAAATCATGTTGAAAACCGTTGACTATCTTAGGGCTCAGGGTGCCGAAGTAGTGGATGTTGAACAGGTGATTACAGCTGAGGTGGAAGCGGCTTCCTTCGAAATTATGCTGTATGAATACAAAGACGGATTGAACAATTACTTTGCTTCATTGGGCGAAAATGCGCCCGTGAAAAATGTGGAAGAATTGATCGCCTTCAACAAAACTGATTCGGTAGAACTGAAATTCTTTAACCAGAAATACCTCGAAATGGCATTGGAAAAGGGTGATTTGAACAGTCCTGACTACCTGAAAGCCCTCGCTATTGTTGAAAAAGGCAGCCGTGAAATGGGCATCGATCGCGTGATGGACGAGCTGCAGTTGGATGCCATCATCGCACCAACAGGAAGCCCGGCCTGGAAGACCGACCACCTCAATGGCGACCATTACCAGTTGGGGACTTCCTCCGAAGCCGCCATCTCGGGCTACCCGAACATCACTGTTCCGATGGGTTTTGTCGATGATCTGCCGGTAGGAATTTCTTTCTATGGCCGTGCCTGGAGCGAACCCAAACTGATCGAAATAGCTTATGCCTTTGAGCAGGCTGCCAATCAACGCAAAGCACCACAGTTCCTCACAACTGATTGACTGACCATGCTGATGAAAAAAGACCAGATAAGCACAGCCGGAGATCAGCACATGATACAGGAAATCAGGATGCTGGCATTGGGCGACAGTTACACCATTGGCGAATGTGTGCCGGCAGCTGAAAGCTGGCCCCTGCTTTTTGCGAAAACAATGCATGCCAAAGGACAAAACTTTGCGCAGCCAATCGTGCTGGCAAAAACCGGATGGACGACAGGCGAGTTGATCGAGGCTATCCGACGCGAGAATCTCCAGAAGAAATTTAACCTGGTGAGTCTTTGCATTGGAGTAAATAATCAATACCGTGGCATGGATCCGGCTGTTTTTAGCAAGGAGTTTGAAAAGCTTTTACTGATGGCCATCGACTTTGCAGGTGGAGAGAAGCAATATGTTTTTGTTTTGTCTATTCCTGACTGGGGAGTCTCTGAATTTGGTATTCTGAAGGGAAAAGCAAATGTCAGCCAGGAAATTGACGCCTACAATAAACTGGCAAAAGCTATTTGCCTTTATCACAAAGTCGATTTCATCAATATCACAGACCTTTCAAGGAAAGCAAAAACAGCCAGTAATCTGCTGGCTGAGGATGGCTTGCATTATTCAGCAAAGATGCACCAGCAATGGGTTGATGAAGTAATCAAACAAAGAAAATACTAAATTTGATGCAGGATTATTTTGAACAAGCAATAACACGCGATCAGGCCGACAAGCTGGCCAGGTTCAGAGACTATTTTTCCAACAACGAACAGTTGATTTATCTGGATGGAAACTCGCTGGGACAACTGCCTTTGGCGACCAAAAAGCTGCTGAATCAGCTGGTGGCCGAACAATGGGGCGAACGCCTGATCCGCGGCTGGAATGAGCAGTGGATGGATTTGCCCTCGCGCCTTGCAGCTAAAATCGCTAAGCTAGTCGGTGCACAACCCGATGAAATTTTTGTGGGCGATTCCACGTCACTTAACTTGTATAAACTGGCCTTTGCAGCGCTTATGGCGCAGAAAAGGAAAACAAAAATCGTTTCGGATGAGCTGAATTTCCCAACTGATTTATATGTCCTGCAAGGACTCATCAAACAGCAGTTCCATCATCACCAGCTGTTGCTTATCAAAAGCCCGGATGGCATTTCGATAGGAGAGGAGCAGCTTGAAAAACTGCTGGATAACCAAACGGCGCTGCTTACACTGAGCCATGTGGCTTTCAAAAGTGCGTTTATGTACAATATGAAAAACGTAAACGAGCTGGCACACAAAAAAGGTGCTTTGGTCATCTGGGATTTGTCGCATGCAGCGGGAGCAGTGGATTTGGAGCTGAATGCTTCGGGAGCTGACATGGCGGTTGGTTGCACCTACAAATACATCAATGGCGGTCCGGGAGCTTCAGCTTTTCTGTATGTGCGCAAGGACTTACAAGTACAACTGATCAACCCGATTGCCTCCTGGTTTGGGCACAACAAACCTTTCGATTTCGACCGGCAGTTTCAGTCGGCTGACAACATCCGCAAATTTGGCGTAGGCACACCCAATATCCTTTCTATGGCGGCCATGGAGCCTGGCCTTGATTTGTTGCTTGAAGCAGGAATGCCGGCTTTGCGCCGTAAGAGTGAGGCATTGTCGGTTTTCATGCTCGAAATGATTCAAAAAGAACTGGTTCCGCTGGGCTTCTCGGTTGCTTCTCCCATGCAAATTGAGAAACGCGGATCGCATTTGTCGATTCAGCATCCGGAAGCCTACCGCATCAACCGCGCCATGATTGAACCGAAAGATACCTCAAAAGCTATCATCCCTGATTTCAGACCGCCTGATCTTATCAGAATGGGCTTTGCTCCTCTGTACAACCGTTTTGAAGAGATGGCCGCAACCATCCAAAGAATCAAAAATATCGTCAGCTTAAATGAATTTGAACGCTTTGGAAAAGAGAAGTTAACAGTAACCTAGACCTTAGTTCTATGAATAGGAATACAACCGGAAGTTGTAAACAATTTTAAAATTTTCAGAAAACCCTTGCGCTGGCGCCCCGCTACCGCACGATTGCATCGTGTGGTAACGAAGATAATAAAGTTGCTGTATTTGTTCCATGAGCCGAAACTACAAATTTCATAACCCGGAAGGGGTTTTCTTCGTAAGTTTTGCAGTGGTTGAGTGGATTGACGTTT
>JAHJTC010000028.1 GCA_018830105.1 Bacteroidota bacterium | reverse complement strand
CATCTCGGGGTCAGCGCTTGCCATCGAGGTGGCCGTCGGTGTCCGATAGTGGATGCAGTACCCGCCGTGCTTGTAGGCCTGTTTCAGGTGCAGTCTCATGCGGTTGCCTCCGGATATATAAGTATAAGGTATAAGTATAAGTATAAGAAGGTATCGATACCTATGGCATACCTATCCGATACGTATCGATAGGTATCCGATGACCTATCAGGTCACAATCAACGACACCTCGTCATTGCCGTTGGTCCAGTGAAAACATGTCTCGCACTCGTACATCTGCACTGGTCCATCAGCGCCGAGCTTTATCCCTTGCAGGCACATCTTGGCGCCGGTCAGCTGGAAACGGTTGCCGCCTGTGGCACCGATGACACCCAAAACGACTGCCATCTCGCGGCCGGCATCCCTCGCAGCGTACCAGTCGTACTCGCCGGCGCCGGTGTTCTCGCGCTTGGCGTCCGTCTTGAATGACCCTGTCACCGTCGTACGTCTCGCCAGAGTGTACCGATACCCGGCCACCGCCGTGCTCGACATAGATTTGCCCTCCGCGATTTCTGTGCCATTCACGACACTGAACTCGGGCAGCACAAAGTCATCTCCGTCAATCGTGGCTGTGATACCAATCGTGTCTGGCGGCGTGAGCTCGTCATAGGTCGGTGCCACAATGCCGGTCGCCTCCACTGGAATCGTGTAGAGCGCTTTACCGGCCACCTCGATGTAGGCGATCGTTTCTTGGCTATTGAACACCAGGGTGGTCTGCCCCATGAAACCACGCAAATTGTAGGCATTCCCGTCAACATCGGCGGCGTAGAAAATGAACTCGAGACTGCAGCCCGATACCTGCTGCGTGATCGGTGTGTAGGTCACGGTCGGTGTACCGAGATTGGCCGCACTCCACTGGCACGCCAGCATGATGGAGTGCCAACTAGGTGTGACCACATTCCCGGCGAGCAGCCCATTGCCGACTAGCGGTATCTTGAATGCCACGTCGTATAGCGCCGCGCCAACCACGCTCACCTGCGAGCCCGCCCAGGCCGTGAAATATCGTTGAGCCAGAATATTGCAATTCGGGGTGAGGGCCACGTCGTAAACGAGTAGTGGATCGACAGCCGGTGCACAGGTAGGGTCCACACCATAGGTGGACTCGGTCTTGGCCATCAAATAGCCCTCTGTCGCGATGATCGGTGGGAAGCTTCGGTCTGCCATGACTGGTGACTCCTATGTCGGCCTGTGGTGCTTGTGCTGTGCCCACACTATCAGAGATAGCGCGGCGGCAGCCTCTTGAATACTGTCAGAATCCTGTGCCTGCACGGCAAAGGGCTCGGCGGATTGAAGGGTCAGTGTGATGATGCGGCCGCTCGCATCGACGTTGTAATATCGCCGCAAGGTGGCATAGCACAACTTTGAGTACCTACTCGCCATCAGGCCGAGGTATCGAGGGTGTATGCCCAGACGGAAAAACACCGCTACGCCTATGTCCCAGGCAATGCGGATTTGATCTCCGAGATAGGGCCGAGTTTCTCGCACACCTCTCCACACGAGCTCTATCTGCGGATCGCGCTGAAACGCATACTCGGGCCCCGCCATGATATTTTCGACGGTCGCTTCGCGCGGCAGTAAGGTGGGATAATCCGTGGTCTGCCACTCAGCTACCAGTATGGCCCGCATGGTGTTCCAGTAGCCGCCTAGCGTGGTTCTGATCTGCTCGAGCACATCCTCGGCCCAAAACCCCTCATCGCCTGGTGACAATGGCGGCATTATGACCTCGCCCGAGCTGCCCGAGCTGCTCGGAAAGCATCACGGCGGGCCTGGTCCCAACTCGCCCAAATCGCTTGCCACATGATTTGCCTAGCTCGGTGACGGTCTTGATCACTAGGGTCCCATACCCGCCGCTGCGGTGCTGTTGTGTCGTCCCACTTGTTGTAGTTCGTGCCTTCCTGGTGACTCTTGGCATAGGGAACACGGGTGCCGAAACTGGCCGACCGGCCATCAGGCGAGACCTCAAAGACGTGGTCGGCATGTGACCGCTCAAAAAGCGATGGGCCCAGGCGCTTGCCCATCTTGCCCCATTGAAGAATGTACTGCGCCTCGCCGCCCAGGATGGCCGTCTTGTACCCGAAATATTTCCGCTCGCTGCGCCCGTAGCCGGGCCACTTACCGTGTTTTCCACTACCACCCTGTGATGAGAATAGGGTCCGCTCGACTTGCAAGAAATGGGTGTGGATTTCTTGCCAGGCGTCCTTGACGACCTGGGTTTTCACCCAGCTGTCCGGCACGTCGCCGAATTTCTGGCGAAACGTCTCCAGGCCAGCGATACTGATGTCTAGGTTGAGCATGTCTACAGCCATTTGTCACGCTCGCTGCGCAAGAAGTCGTAGTGCACATTCACGCCCACGTCCGGATTCAGCATGTCCGTCGTGAGCAAGACCTGCCCACCGCCGGCATCGCCGAGACACGTCGGTGTGAGCTGCAGCTGCTGCAGC
The DNA here is from genome assembly GCA_018830105.1 of Bacteroidota bacterium. Taxonomy (GTDB): domain Bacteria; phylum Bacteroidota; class Bacteroidia; order Bacteroidales; family F082; genus UBA5536. Next base: position 3,791 of record JAHJTC010000028.1, on the reverse strand, counting down.
CGTTTTTCGTATTGTTCCCTGTATGGGTTGTTGCGATTTGCGCTGATACCGCGTAATAGCAGGGAGACCTGCCACGACACACCGAGGATCAACGTCTCGGCACACCAACTGATGGCGTGAGCGTCGGCCTCTACCGTAGTCGGATCAAGCCCCTGGGCATAGAGGGCACCAGTCACCTCACTGGACATCGATGTAATGAGGGCGCCCACCTGCACCGCTGTGGGCAGCGTCGCCGCCGTGAAACCCTCCGGATAATCGGCAAAGCGCACGGCGATATCCGCTGCCACCACGCCATAGGTGTGTACTGTGCTCATGACATCGACCTATTACACACTGAGCTAGGCAGGCGCATCTTCCTAGACCGGAGGCACCGATTTCATCGGCCTGCCTAGCCCATGCGCTTAGAATACGTTCTGAATGATGATGCCAGTGGCGGGATACACCACCTGTTCATCAGTCCATGCCTCGACGGCATAGTTGATGCGCTTTCCGTATTCCGTGTAGTTCCACACCTCTAGCGGTTCCTCGCCGTTGTACACCGTACTTATAGTGTCAACGGCTTCCTCGGCAGCCATGCCCTCGGGGCTCACATGCAAGAGGTAGACGTCATTCAGGGTCAGCCAGTTGGGCGAACTGCCGATGAGCGCATACTCGAAACCCTGCTCTTGCAGCCAGCCGACGATTTGTCCGCCGTTGAGTTCGGATAGCTTCAGTAGGCCGCCGATGAGATTCGTCATCTCGGGCGCCAGCTCGAGGACCTGGAACAGCTGCAGGCCACCGGCAAAGACGTTGGCTCGAAAGAGCCCCTGCGTATTGGTGGCGATGGTCCGTACACCCGTCAGAATGTCTGCCCGGATGAACGTGCCCGCCGCCTGGTCCCAGTTCGCGCCCGAGGGGCCCATCGTCGCGAGCCCAGCATTGAGCGCCGCGATGACCCTGGCCTCGTGCAGCAGCTTCCAGTCACGGGCTATGCGCCACAAAGCGCCGTTCTCACGTTTGGTCGGGTCCTTTGCCTTGCGTAGCACGCTGAGGTCAAGAAACGTCTCGAGAGCGTACGGCTGGCACGTATAGGCGACCGGCGTTTCGTTGTACGGTATGGAGGCCGGGCGGCCACCAATACCTCGTAGGGCAGAGACGCCCTTGACGCCGAGAGTCGCGAAGTCAATCGTGTAGATGGCGCCGGCATTTCCAGCCGATTCCCGAAATGGGGCCATCTTCGTCCCGATGATTCCCTGAGTAAGGGGGTCATCGCCTAGCAAAGCTTCAAGTGCAGCCGGTTCGAGGTCCACCCGGCGGTCGGCATCAGCCTCATGGTATCCTGCCATTTTTTTCGTCTCCTATAAGCCGGGGGCCATCCCCGTAACCGAGTATGAGGCTGTGGCTGTGTGCCACAGCCTCATGTGCTTATGCCAGATCTACCAAGGTCTCATTGGCCTGGATCATGATCTGCCGCAATGTGATATTTGCCGCACCACCGGCCTCTCCGTCCACGAAAAACCGGACCAGCAGGTGCTGTCCGACCGTGAAATAAGCCGGCGCTGGTAGGGTCACCTCCGCCCGGTGGTATTCCGGGGCACCAGTCCAGTCCGCCCGCTTTGCCGGGGTGTCGTGATTGGCGTCGTAGTGCGCATTTTGGTCGCCACCGAGCAATGTCGGACCAGCGACTACCAAGCCGTCAGCCTGCATCGTGGCGCGGTAGAACTCCAAACGCACATCGTCGGCCAGCGCCGTCGCACACTCGTAGTTCACTACACCACCCACGACCTCTCGCCCCTTGGCCGCATCTTCGCGGTCGGGTAGCGGTACCTCAAGCCAATATCCGTCATTGGTCGCAGCCGCCGTTCTCGCGACCGACCGCAATCCGGCAGCCGAAATTGTGCCGGTCCAAGTTCCGAGGTCGGCTACGCCGCCGAACACGGGCACGGGGAATTGTCCGTCGGTGTTTTCCGCGCCAAGCGCCGTCACCTGGGCAGCGACGGCGCTCACGTCGGCGCCATCGACATTCCCGACATTGGTGATCGCGAAGCCGCCCATATCGCTGTTCGCGGTCATAGGCACCGTGCCGTCAGCCAGGAAAACGTTCGCGGCTGTGAGCCCGGTGGCCAAAGTATTAGCCGTTCTCTGAACTAGATCGCCGGCGGTCATCGCGCCGAGAGTCAAATCCTGCCCGCCGGATTCTCGGATCGTGTGATCGTGGTCTGAGCGTGAGAGGCTGGCAGCCACGCCGACCGCGTTGCTAGCGCCAATGCCGATAGCCGGGGCAGCCGTCGTCAACGCATCCGCGCCGCCTGGGTCATGCAGATCGGAGTGGTTCGAGACGTCAACGCCGTCAACCGTTCCCACGTTGGTTATGTTCTGGGTATTGAAGTTGACAGCTCCCGAGGCCGCCGCCAGCGCGGTTCGTACCTCACCTTCTGTGACAGCGAACCGGGCCACGATCTGCCACTCGGTGGTCTCCTCTTCGAGCTCCAGCACGGCATAGTTGACGCCCATGGTCTGGGTGGCAGCGCCGTTGATGGTCTCCGCGCCAGCGCCATCGACCGTGATGGCGTTCGCGCCCGCGTTGCCGCCGTAGTCTACGATGGTGAAGCGCTTGCCCGCATCAACGCCAGCGATGGCGGGCAGATTGACTGTCACAGGGCCGCCACTACTATCAACCAGCAGAACGTCGGTGGCCACCAGCAGCGAATACGGGCTGTCGGTATCATCGATACTGGTACGAGTCTGATATGGACTCAGAGCTGCCAGCGTGGCCACTGTCTCCGCTATCTCGGAGATGGAGTAGTCCATGCAGCCCTCAAAACGGGTCGCCGTCGCGCCCACGGTATTGAGGCACTTGGCTACCGGGGCCTCGGTGTTGACTGACGTCACCCATAGCCCATTGGCATTGCAGCGCACGCCAGCATCCTGGGCGATGGCGGCACCCGACAGGAAACAGCCGCTGTAGCCAGACAGCCGCACGGTCGCCGAGACCGACACGTTGTTGACCGACTGCACAGACTCTACCAGCAGCGGTGAGCGGGTGGCCGCGTTGGCCAGCGTCAGCGCGCCGTTCGCGAGGGCAGCGCCGTAGCCTTCAAGGCCAAAGAAATTGTCCGTCGTGAGAAACTTTTTCGTGATTCCTGACATTGTCTTCTATCTCCAGAGTTGAGTTTGGTTCGGCCAAAGGCCTACTATCCGAGTTCTTTGACCGCCAAAGATAGTGCGTCGCCGTACGGCAACACAGTCCCGTGGCGTCGTGCCTCAGTCACGAGCTCATCGGCACGCTTGCGCCGTGCCTGCAAAAGTTCTTGTTTCGTCATCTGTCCCACTGGTAGTTCAGCCGGGGTGTCCAGTCCACTCGTCCCATGTATCTCGGTGGCCACTGGGCGCGCGTCCAGACACGAGATGACGAGATCATACACTCGTGGATGCTCAAGCCGGAAATGCACCAGCTGCGCCATCCGCTCGCCTTGCCCATCGTCCTTGACAGACCAATATCGCCCCATGTGATTCCGCACGATGCCCTTGGCCTCTTTCAGCCGCATGGCGCGAATCTCGGCCCGTAGCCGCACCACCTCTTCGTTGATTGGATCGACGGTGGTTTGCCGGGCAGGCTCTGGCTCTGGCTCTGGCTCAGACTTCGACCCTGTTTTGGGCCGCAAAGACAACTGCGCCATCCTGCCAGCGAGCTCGGCAAGCCCGGCCTGGATAGGCGGCAGATCGTGTATGTGAGGTATCGTGGCCAGTGATATCTCATACACCAGCGCGTCATACACTGTGCCGGAATAGTCTTCCCAGCCGAAGCAGAT
>JAHJTC010000019.1 GCA_018830105.1 Bacteroidota bacterium | reverse complement strand
GTACAGAAATCGAATCGTGATGTGGGGGCTAAAACCATCGAGATAAATCAGGCTGAATACCTTGTCCGTGGTTTAGGTTATGTGAAAAAGACCGAAGATATTGAGAAAGCCGTAGTGGCTGTTCAGGAAAACGTTCCCATTCGTATTAAAGATATTGGTGTAGTAACACTTGGTCCGGCAACACGAAGGGGAGCACTCGACAAGGACGGTGCAGAAGTAGTAGGTGGTGTGGTGGTAGCACGGTATGGAGCTAATCCATTGCAAGTGATTAACAATGTAAAAGAAAAAATTACGGAGATTTCACCCGGTTTGCCGAAAAAGATTTTGGCTAATGGAGTCGAAAGCCAATTGACCATTGTTCCATTTTACGACCGCTCTGAATTGATTTATGAGACACTTGGCACATTAGAAGAAGCCCTTTCACTTCAAATTCTCATAACAATACTGGTCATCATCGTAATGATTTATAACCTGAGGGCATCTTTTTTAATATCAAGCTTATTGCCCATTGCTGTACTCATGGTTTTTATCGCCATGCGGTATTTTGGAGTTGATGCCAATATTGTAGCACTATCGGGAATCGCCATTGCCATTGGTACCATGGTCGATTTAGGCATAATTCTCTCCGAGAATATCGTCAAACACCTTGATAAAGCCCCACCCGGGCAAAAGCTGATAACAACAATATACAACGGTTCGGCAGAGGTTAGCTCTGCTATCCTTACTGCCGTTTCTACCACCATCGTAAGTTTTATCCCTGTTTTTACCATGCAGGCTGCCGAGGGAAAATTATTCGGCCCGTTGGCATTTACTAAAACCTTTGCTTTGGTAGCGGCACTTATCGTTTCGCTTATCATTTTACCTACGCTGGCTCACTGGTTTTTTGGTTTTAAAATTAAAAATCCACGCCATAACAAGTGGGTGAATATGCTGCTTATTGCGGTTGGTTTTATTGGTCTGTTCAGCAATGTTGCATGGGCAGGTATTTTGTTGATTTTATTTGGAGGTATTCCCTTTATTAAGCCATTAATTAGAGACAAAAAACTGTTTAGAAAACCACTTTTCGGCAAAACCTTAGATAATATTGAATTGATTTTAGTGGTCGTTGGTGTTGTCTGGCTTTTGGCAAAGTACTGGTTGCCTTTGGGAGCTGGGAAAAGTGTGCTTCTTAACTTTGTGTTTGTTGCTTTGCTGGTTGGCTTTATTTTAGGCGCATTTACCTTATTGCAGTTTTCATACAGAAGGATTTTGCGATGGTGTTTGAATAATAAAGTTAAATTTCTTCTGATTCCTTTTTTTGTGATATTACTGGCTGTAAATATCTGGATGGGTTTCTCAAACATTTTTGGATTTTTGGCAAATGGAGCTGACAAAATGAGTTGGAACATTCGCACTACTGCTGTTTGGTCAGGACTTAACCATTCATTTCCCGGTATGGGTAAAGAATTTATGCCCTCACTTGATGAAGGCAGTTTTTTGCTTATGCCTACCTCAATGCCGCACTCAGGAGTTGAATACAACAGAAAAGTTGTTGGACAGTTAGATATGCTGTTGACAAACATACCTGAAGTAGAGCTTAGCGTAGGTAAATTAGGCCGGGTGGAATCGGCACTTGACCCAGCACCTGTTTCGATGTACGAAAATGTTATCAATTATAAGTCGGAATATGCACTCAATGACAAAGGGCATCGTAAACGCTTTAAAACTGACAGCGATGGTCGCTTTGTGTTGAAGAATGGGGAAGCATACAGCAATGATGAATTGCTGACTAAAAACATTTCGCCAGACGAACTTGTGCCGGATGATAAGGGAAACTATTTCAGAAACTGGCGCAAACATATAAAATCATCCGACGATATTTGGAAAGAAATTGTTGCGGTTACTAAAATACCGGGCGTTACTTCTGCCCCGAAATTGCAACCCATCGAAACCCGATTGGTTATGTTACAAACCGGGATGCGGGCACCCATGGGCATCAAAGTTTATGGTCCAGACCTTCAAACCATCGAAGAGTTTGGTTTGAAACTGGAAGGTATTCTAAAACAAGTACACTCAGTGAAAGCCGAAGCAGCCTTTGCCGACCGTATTGTAGGGAAGCCTTATATTCACCTAAACATCAACCGTGATGAAATTTCACGTTATGGATTGAACGTGGAAGACGTGCAACAGACCATAGAAACTGCAATCGGGGGCATGAAAGTATCGTCAACGGTTGAAGGACGTGAGCGGTTTCCAATACGAGTCCGTTATCCGAGAGAGCTAAGGGACGACCCAGTATCGCTTGGAAAAATTCTTATTCCAACACCCACGGGGGCTCAAATTCCACTTAGTCAGTTAGTTGATATGGAATATGTGCGTGGGCCACAAGCCATTAAAAGTGAAAATACATTTCTTGTAGGTTATGTGCTGTTTGATAAGAAGGAAGGTTTTGCAGAGGTTGATGTTGTAAACGATGCACAGGAAATGATTCAGAATAAAATTGATGCAGGTGAATTAATTGTTCCGGCAGGCATAAATTACAAATTCTCCGGAAGTTATGAAAATCAGGTGCGTGCTGAAAAACGTTTGAGCATTATTGTTCCGCTTGTGTTTTTAATCATCTTCCTGATACTTTACTTTCAATTCAAATCTGTAACAACTTCACTCATGATTTTTACCGGAGTGGCTATGGCATTCAGTGGCGGTTTTATTATGCTCTGGCTTTACGGGCAAGGCTGGTTTGCCGATTTCACCGTTTTTGGGACAAACATCCGTGAGCTTTTTCAAATGAATACCGTGAACCTAAGCGTTGCCGTTTGGGTGGGCTTTATTGCCCTGTTCGGATTAGCAACCGATGACGGGGTTTTAATGGGAACCTATCTCGACCAAAGCTTTGAGCGTAACCGAACAAAAACAATAGCGGAAATACGGGCAGCCGTTGTGGAAGCAGGTGAGCGAAGAATAAGACCTGCTGTAATGACCACCACAACTACCATCATTGCTTTGCTTCCAGTGCTTACATCAACAGGCAGGGGTGCGGATATAATGGTGCCGATGGCTATCCCTGCTTTTGGCGGTATGATTGTGGCTGCCATTACCTACTACATTGTTCCCACGCTTTACTGCATGCGCGAAGAGTATAAACTTAAAAAATCGAAATCATGAACCGATATATAGCAATATTAATAGCAACGCTATTTTTTAGTAGCTTGAGTTTTGCTCAAACTCTTGACGACTATTTTAAAATGGCTGCCGAAAACAATCCGGGTTTACAGGCTATGTATAAAGAATACGAAGCTGCTCTACAGAAAGTGCCGCAGGTAAGTAACTTGCCCGACCCAACTTTTTCTTTCGGATATTTTATCTCTCCGGTGGAAACAAGAGTTGGTCCGCAACAGGCAAAGTTCTCGCTAACACAAATGTTCCCATGGTTTGGTACTTTAAAAGCACAAGGCAATGTAGCTGCCTTAATGTCCGAAGCAAAGTTTCAAAACTTTATTGAAGCCCGTAATAGACTTTATTTTCAAGTGGCTTCTGCTTACTATCCATTGTACGAATTAAGAGATTTTGTTCGCATTGAACAGGAAAACATCAGTATATTAGAATCTTACAAAACCATTGCCACTCAAAAGTTTAAGAATGGAACAGGGACAATGGTAGATGTCCTGCGTGTGGATATTATGCTGAAAGATGCACAAACCAATCTTAGTATTCTGAGAGATAAAGAGAAACCATTGCTGACTACTTTCAACAAGCTTTTAAATCGTTCTGAAACTGAATTGGTGCAGATTAGCGATACTTTGAAATCCGAGAATCTCTCAGATGATTACAGAAAAGATTCACTGATTGCAGCCAATCCAAAACTAAAAGCACTGGATTTAAAATTACAGGCAAGCCAAGCCGCAGAGATTGTTGCACAAAAGCAAGGATTACCGAAGTTGGGTATAGGCTTGGATTATGTATTGGTGGGCGAACGTACCGATATTTCTATGCCTGATAATGGAAAAAATGTTCTGATGCCAATGGTAAGCATTAGTATTCCAATCTTTCGGGCAAAATACAACGCATCGGTGAAAGAATCTCAACTGATGCAGGAAAGTTACACACTTCAAAAGCAGGAAGTAACAAATACGCTCTTTTCTGAATATGAAATGGTTTGGTTTCAGGTTCAACAACATTTGCAGCTAATATCACTTTACCAACAACAAATTCAAACCTCGCAACAATCATTAAATCTGCTATTTACTTCCTATGGAAATTCCGGGAAAGAGTTTGAAGAGGTACTACGCATGCAGCAACAGTTGTTGAAATATCAGAAGATGAGCGCAACCGCTTTGGTTCAATACCATATTGCCTTTGAGAAAATCAATTACATAACATCTAAATCGTATTAAAATGAAAGCAATAGATAAAAAAACAATAATAATTGCCGCAGCAACACTTGTTGTTGGCTTGCTGGCAGGATGGTTGATATTTGGAGGGAATAAAAGTAATTCTCACGATGACCATGAACATGTGAAAACGGAAATAAACGGAGAAACAATTTGGACTTGCTCCATGCACCCGCAAATTCGTAAAAACGAGCCGGGCGACTGCCCCATTTGCGGCATGGATTTAATACCGTTAGAGGATGACCAAAATGCCGATATTGACCCCAATGCGATAAGCATGTCGCCAACAGCTATGCAACTAGCCAATGTGAGTACGGCATTTGTGGGAAAAATGAATCCGGTTAAACAAGTCCGCCTTAACGGGAAAGTACAAGCCGATGAACGCTTGGTGTATTCACAATCATCGCATATTCCGGGTAGGATTGAAAAATTAACGGTGAATTTTACCGGTGAATTTGTGAATAAAGGACAAATCATTGCATACATCTATTCTCCCGAGTTGGTTACCGCACAGGAAGAACTGTTGGAGGCACAGAAAATAGCCGAAACGCAGCCTCAATTGTTTGTAGCTGCAAAGGAAAAGTTGAAAAACTGGAAACTCTCGGAGAAACAAATTGAAGAAATCCTTACATCTGGAATGACAAAGGATGAATTTCCTGTAGTAGCCGATGTTTCAGGATACACAATATCAAAAAAAATAAATTTGGGTGACTATGTTCGCAAAGGGCAAACGATTTATGAAATCGCTGACCTATCGAAAATTTGGGTGTTATTTGATGTGTATGAATCGGATATAAGCTGGATAAAAAAAGGTGATAAAGTGGAATTTACGGTTGCCTCTTTGCCCGGTGAATCATTTATGAGCAGCATTACATTTCTCGACCCTGTAATTGACCCAAAGACAAGAGTGGCAAAAGCAAGAGTGGAATATAACAACTCAAACGGAAAGCTAAAACCTGAAATGTTTGCTTCGGGATTGGTTCAGGCCAAGTTGGTTAACAAATCAAATTCGATTGTTGTCCCAAAAACTGCTGTCATGTGGACGGGCAAACGCTCGGTGGTGTATGTGAAAACAAATTCGGAACAAGGAGTTAATTTCATCATGCGTGAAATAACCTTGGGTTCTGCATTAGGCGATAGCTATGTGGTTGAAGCAGGTTTAATGGATGGAGACGAAATTGCAGTAAACGGCACGTTCAGTATAGATGCCGCTGCCCAGTTGGCAGGAAAACCCAGCATGATGAGCCCCGAAGGAGGACAGGTAATGACAGGTCATAATCACGGAGGGACAACTACTGAAAGTAATGTTTCACACGAAGGTCATGAGGAACAAAATAAATCAACTACTTTAAAACCTTTGTCCATCGACAAACAAACCAAAGAGGCTTTGCAGCCACTTTATAAGTCATACTTAAATTGGAAAGATGCCCTGACCAACGATGATTTTAAAGAAGCTCAAAAAAACGCAACAAACTTAAAATCGGCATTGGAAAAAGTGGACATGGGACTTTTTAAAGATGAGGCACACATGGTTTGGATGGATTTTCAGGGAAGATTAGCCAAAAGTTTGGAACACATTCAGCACTTTTCCGACATCGAACAACTTCGAAAAGCCTTTCAATCGGTTTCTGTTACGATGATTGAAATGACCAATTCATTCGCACCACTTGGCAAAACAATCTACGTACAACATTGCCCCATGGCCGATAACAACAAAGGGGCTGATTGGCTGAGCTCTGAGAAAGAAATTAAAAACCCGTACTTTGGTAGTTCGATGCTAAAATGCGGAGAAGTTACCAAAGAAATTAAATAATCATTTTTATTCACAATTTAAATCACAATAATATGAAAACAAAAGTTTTAACTTTAGTATGTATGTTCCTTTTAGGAACAAGTATGGTATTTGCACAGGCAAAAACCGAAAAATTTGAAGTAAACGGAAATTGTGGCATGTGCAAGACCCGCATTGAGAAAGCGGCAAATTCAGTTGACGGTGTTACCAAAGCCGACTGGGTGCAAGAAACAAAAATGCTTACAGTAGCATTTGATTCAACAAAAACTACTGTGCATAAAGTTCAAATGGCTATTGCTAAAGTTGGTCATGATACACCCATGCATAAAGCCTCTGACGAAGTGTATAACGCACTTCCCGGATGTTGCAAATATGACCGTACCG
>JAHJTC010000018.1 GCA_018830105.1 Bacteroidota bacterium | reverse complement strand
GGTTCAGTATGCAAAGTTGAACCATGAAAAGAATATTAAACACACTAAAACATTTAAAATCATGAGATACTATTTTCAAAAAACACTATTTAGTGAATCATTCGATGAAGCCATCGAAAAAGTAACAGAAGAACTCAAAAAAGAAGGTTTCGGTGTTTTAACTGAAATTGACGTACAAGCAACATTAAAAAACAAGTTGGACGTTGATTTCAGAAAGTACCGGATACTGGGAGCGTGCAATCCGCCATTTGCTTACAAAGCACTTCAGACTGAACTGCATATCGGCACGATGCTGCCCTGCAATGTGGTTGTTATGGAAAAAGATGATGGTAAAATAAATGTATCTGCTGTTGACCCGGAGGCATCCATGATGGCTGTTGGTAATACTGACTTAAAACCTGTAGCCAGCGAGATAAAGAAAAAATTAGAACGGGTTATTAAAAATTTATAAAAATGAAATATTTGATTTTTGTGTTCTTTTCTGTTGCAGTTTTAATCGGATACGGATTCTCCCGAAGCGGGTTGGATACCAATCCTGTTATAAAGTCTGAATCTGCCGGATTGTCAGTTTCCGGAGAAATGCTTTATAAAAAAAACTGCACGGCATGTCATGGAATTGACCGACAAGTGATCCCTCCAACATTTCCCCCGTTGGTTGATATTGAAATACTAATGAATAAGGATCAAATAATCAATCAACTGTTAACTGGAAAATATGCGATGCCTTCTTTTGCTCACCTGTCCGATACCGAAAGGTATGCAATTGCAGGGTATTTATTGGGTGAACAAACTGAAGTTGATTTCGTAACTGAAATTACCCCGGCTGAAAACGGCAAATCACTGTTTGTTGCCAATTGTGCCCGGTGCCACAAAGCAACACCGGACGATATACAACCTCATGATCAGAGGGATTGGGGTATGCAACCGGCCATACTCGGCGGGATAAGTGTGAAATACGAATTTGATGAATTTGAAAATATTGTCAATACGGGCACCTGTTATATGCCTTCATTCGAATCATTGAATAAAACAGACAAGCAAGATATTTATGCCTATTTGCAAACGATGGAGGATTTATATAATGAACGAAATATTTCAAGTGGAACGGGATGTTGTATGAGGTGCCAGAACAGAAACTAAATTAGCTTTAAAATTAAATCTTAAATTTCACGTTGTGTAATTAATATTTGAACTTTAACTACAAGCACAAGGCAACTAAAAGTTTTGAAAGTTCTAATTAACAATAGATTTCAGATTAATTTTTTAATATGTTTGAGATTCAATTACTTATATTTAATAACAATTAATAAATAAAAAAATGAAACATTTAAAATTTTTATCAATCATGGCAATTGCATTGTTAATGGTTGCACTAATATCCTGCAAAAAGGATGAAAATCAAAATGAAACCGATCTTACTAAGGATGTAATCGGCACGTATGTAGGGACCTTAACAACAGACAATTTGAAATATACGAGTCCTGCAACTGCCGACATCACGGCTGTTAATAATTATACAGTTCAGGTACGTTGTTATGGGGATGATATTGATACCACTATTCTCCTTGAGTTGTACCAGGATGGAAATATGATGCGGGTTTGCTTTACAGATGATGACTTCTACAATGAATATGGCCATAACCAATCGGAAAATCATCATATGATGGGAGACAATGACAATTGTTGTACAAACTGGAGTCAACACATGAACAACGATCATAATCCAAATGATCAACATTTTGGATATTTTAATATTAATGATCATCAGTTTGATTACACATTCAATGTCGAAACATCTACAAGCAATTACACACAGCAATTTGTTGGTGCAATACAATAAATTAAATAAACAATCAGGCGTTCCTTCATTTAACCGGAGCGCCTGATTCATTTTAGAGAATTTATAAATCAATCTCTTTTATTACTTTGAAGAAATCAACATTCTATATTTCAAAAATGGATTGCCCCTCCGAAGAATCCCTTATCAGGATGAAACTGGAAGGGCTTTCCACAATTAAAAGTTTGGTGTTCGATATTGAAAACCGGAAGCTCACTGTATTTCATTCCGAAGAAAATGAGGAAATCGAAAAATACCTGAAAGAACTCAATTTAGGCACTGAACACAAAGAAACTATTATTGTCCAACAGGATGAATTCAAGGACGATTTATCAGTACAATCGAAACTCCTCTGGACAGTTCTAATTATAAATTTTGCTTTTTTTATCATTGAAATCAGCACGGGTTTTATTTCAAAATCAATGGGGCTGGTGGCCGATTCACTGGATATGCTTGCAGACGCTTTGGTTTATGGCCTAAGCCTTTGGGCAGTTGGTTCAACGGTAATCCGCAAGAAAAAAGTAGCCCGGCTGAGCGGCTATTTTCAATTGGCACTTGCCCTGCTGGGCCTTTCGGAGGTTATACGGCGGTTTATCAGTTTTGAAGAAGTGCCGGATTTTCAAACCATGATTATCGTTTCCATATTGGCGTTAGTTGCCAATTCCGTATGCCTTTATTTATTGCAAAAGTCAAAGAGCAAAGAAGCACACATGAAAGCCAGTATGATTTTTACTTCCAACGATGTAATAATAAATTCAGGAGTTATTTTAGCTGGTGTATTGGTGTTGCTGACCCAATCAAAATATCCTGATTTGATTGTTGGTTCTATTGTATTTTTGATTGTATCTCAGGGTGCATTTAGAATATTGAAACTTGGGAAATGATAGCCATCCCTTTTTGTAAGCACATTGTCAAGTCGCACGAGCCACTCTAAACCTAAACTTGCCAAAGAGCTTACAAAGCCAACCCTAATTACCGCCTTTAAGGGCGGTTTGGGGATTTACCCACCCACAAAAACAAAATAAATTTGTACTCCGAATCAACGTCTGTGCAGATTGATAAGAAAACTGTTAAATTTGTTAAAACTTGAGACGGATTGACTTTGAAGGATAAACACCAGCATACAATAATTAGGAGTTCATGTGGCACGAAGTGCCCAGCATGAACTCCCGGTTGAACTACAGTTCGACAGGCTCACTGCAGGGAATCCCCCAACCGAAATCAATTATTATGGAAATTGCATGGGGTTAATTAGGAGAGCGGAATGTGAGGCGGCAAACGAGTGATAAAGAAATTGGAAGGTTCTTTGGTTTTTTTAGGGTTTTTCTGTGTTTTAGTGGCAGTTTTGGTGTTCTTTTTTACAAGCTAATGCATTTATTTTCAGTGCCAGACAATAGCCATGCCATCCGTCATTAAGAGACAGTTTAAGTTGGAGCATTTATTTATGGGTGTATTTGGCTTGCAGCATGTTTGTTATCCAACCCGGCGATCGTATCCGCGGCAACTGCTCTACTTCCATCATCCTGCCTTTGTTGCATTTTGGACAGCTAAACACATCAAAGCCAGTGAGTCTTTTAAGGCGCTCAGAAACTGACTCTTTGATATTGACTTTCATTTTATCCTTCAAGTCAAGCTTCTTAATCCGATTTTAGCATAGCTTGCTCAAGCTGTGTGGGGAGCATTTCTTTTTCTTCATGATAAATGATGTTAGTATGAATCTCGAAAAAATACAAAAACGCTATCTTTACGACAAAAAAAGATGGCTCGCGGGAGTGGGATTTAGTTCAACATTGTGTATGTGCAAGTGGGAGTTCGATGGTAAATTGAAAGATTATAGATATAAATGAACTTTGGTATGTATTGAAAGTTTTCTACTTTTTAATCCCCACCTGACACATACACAAGGAACGTTGGCAACAATCCAACTTATACCGAAAGCATTGACTTCCAAAGCTAACGAAAGGCTCTAATATCACGTATATTTGTTGCGCTCTATGCAAGGCCGATTTTTAAACTGTTACTTCGAGTACGGGCGCAATCCTGGTTGAGATGTTTGCGATTACTTCAGTGGCGGTGCCGATGCTTCGGCAACCCCGTTCAGAATATTTACTCTGCCAAAAGCACATCTCCTTAGAGCGTTTTATTAATGTAAAACTAAGGAATATGGAAGAAGAAAAAATTTCAATGGAGATCGTCAACCCGCATGCAGCAGGTATTGACGTTGGCAGCCGCTCACATTGGGTCGCTGTGGGTCAAAGGGAAACCGACATCCGGGAATTCGGTGTTTTCAATCAGGACCTGTTTGAAATGGCAGTCTGGCTGAGCGAAAAAAAGGTAAAAACCGTGGCCATGGAAAGCACTGGTACTTACTGGCAAAACCTCTATGCCGTGCTGATATCCAAAGGTTTTCATGTGATTTTGTGCAACGGCAAGTTCACCAAGAACATCAAAGGCAAAAAAACCGATGTTAAGGACTGCCAGTGGATCCAGAAACTGCACAGCCTGGGATTGCTAAGCAGCAGTTTCCTGCCCGATGGAAAAACCGAAGAACTGCGTACCTATTGCAGGCAAAGAGCCAATCTGCTTCACCAGGCTGCTGCTACCTCAAAAAAAATGCAGAAGAACCTGCGGCTACTAAACCTACGGCTGGATGTGGTAGTAAAAGATATTTGCGGCTTGACCGGGCTGCTTATCATCAGAGCAATATGTGATGGGGAAGCAAACCCGCAGAAACTTGCTTCCCTGCGTCATGGAAACTGCCGCAAAAGCGAAGAAGAAATTGCCAAAGCACTGCAAAGCAACAGCAGGAAAGATTACCTCTTTGCCCTTCGGCAAGAACTGGACACATACGACCATCTGCAAAAGAAAATCCAACAGTGCGATGTGGAAATAGAAAAAATGTTGGAGGAAATTATAGCATGCGATGACAACAAGCGCCAACACCACATTGACCCAAAACCCCACAAAAGAATCAATAAAAACACTCCGGAAAACATTGACCTGAACCTGAAATCCTACCAAATGTTTGAAGGGACAGACTTGCTCGCCATTGAGGGCGTAAGTTATTCAACTGTGCTGGCACTGATGAGCGAAGTAGGTATTGAAGGCATTCGGAAATTCCCCTCAGCCAAGCATTTTTGTTCCTGGTTGAGGCTTGCGCCAAACAACAAAGTCAGTGGAGGAAAAGTGCTGTCGAGCAAAGTTCCTAAGGGAAGCAACCGGCTAAAAATTGCCTTGCGTAATGCTGCCAATGCCATTGGCAATCTCAAAGAATCAACCCCGCTAAGAGACTTTTTTCAAAGGATTAACTTCCGAAAGGGACGCGTATCAGCTATCAGTGCAACGGCTCGAAAACTTGCAGTAATCATCTGGAATATGGTAGCCAATGGTACGCCTTACCATAACCCGGCTGGCTACCTGTTTTTAGACCAAAAAAGAAAACTTGGTCTGGTAAAGCGTATTAAAAAACAAATTGATAAATTTGGACTGACTAATGAAGAACTTGGAATTGTATCTGATTGATATATAATGTGTTGAAAAAACGTTAGTCAGAAGTGTAAAAGACAGACGAGCAGATAGATACGATAGTGATAAATTGAAAACAGAAAGGATTTAGCTTTTTGACAGGACAGTGCAAATTTGATGGGAATTTATTTTGTTTTTTTCTTCCCCCCTCAAAAAAAAGAAGAAAGAAACCCCACCCACATTGCACACATTACCAAAGCCACACGAGCCAACGCTACAACCAAAGCTTTGCCAAAGAGTGCAATCTTGCTTACGCACCAAAACAATAAATTACGAATTATGCAGATACTACTGTTTGACTTTCAATTAAATAATTTTCAAAATTCATGTCAGGATTAAAAAATATACGACAAAATGAGAGTGAGTGAAAACAATTAAAGTACTTTTGCGTTTAACTTAATGATGAAACAGTTTTTTTCCATATTATTATCTTTTATTCTCTTGGCAAGCCATATCAACTTGACCATTGGAACACACTTTTGCGGTGGCGAAGCCGTAGAGACAAAGATAATATTGGGCGAAACACATTTGGGCTGTGGCATGATGGATATGGAAGAACCTTGCGATGATTCTGAATGTTCTAATCATAATCAGGTTAGTTTTAATAATGTTCCATGCTGCCAAAATGAATTTCAAACTATTCAAGGTACAGTTGATTTTGTAAAAGAAGCTACTCAAACAGTTTTCAATGTTGATTTTGCAGTTGCATTTCTTTATACTTCGTTGGACTTGGATTTATTTCCAAAATCAACACATCAGGTATATACTGAATACATTTCCCCTCCTCTTGAAAAAGACATTCAGGTGCTTTTTCAAACTTTCCTGATTTGATTTTAAATTGAATAATTAATATTCCATACTGCAATTTGTAGTGTGATTGTCGTATCTTGCATTAAAGAGTTAATTTTCAAGCTAAAATCATTGTATTATGCTCAATAAAATCATAAAATATTTCTTAGAGAACAAGTTAGTAACAGTACTTGTTCTAACCGGATTTGTCGCATGGGGCATTGTTACTGCGCCCTTTGGTTGGCAAGTTGGTGGTTTACCATCAGACCCTGTTCCGGTGGATGCTATACCCGATATTGGCGAAAACCAACAGATAGTTTTTACGCCATGGAATGGTCGGTCGCCACAAGATATTGAAGACCAGATATCATATCCGTTAACAACCTATCTTTTGGGTATTCCCGGAGTAAAAACTATTCGTAGTTCATCAATTTTTGGATTTTCCAGTATCTATATCATTTTTGATGAAGATATAGAATTTTACTGGTCACGCTCACGAATACTGGAAAAGTTAAGTTCGCTTCCT
>JAHJTC010000017.1 GCA_018830105.1 Bacteroidota bacterium | reverse complement strand
TTAAGTCGCAGCGATTTTTTCTCAGATCGAAAAAGAAAATCTGCGCATCCCGCACATGCGGGACGTAAAGGATTTATTTTGAAGATATGAGGAAAAAGATCAAGACTTGGGCCGGCTAAAGTAGTGTTGACATGACACTAGGTCCGATAGTATGGCAGAAAACAGTAAATCATAAAAGGTGATCGTCCAAGGAAGCTTTCACGCCAGGCTTTACCTTCATACCCTTTATTACACCGGGATGGGTGCGCAGGTTTGCCTGCCTGTCTAATACTAGGTAGATCTACTGCCAGGTAGACGCAAAGGGCGAGCCGGCGGCAGGGTGAATGAAAAAGCAATTGGAAACACGGAAAAGCAAACCCGCCCCATGGTGGGGATGTTTGCAGGGCGCAATGCCTGTCGGAATCGGATGGCTAAGTGAAAATTGAAAGGCATTGTAGGCCTGCAACCTTTACCTTGATTTCCGTTGCTTTTTCAGAGCGCGCGGAAACATCGTTCGGGCTAGATTTTTCTGTGCTTTTCATCATGGAAAAGTACAGGAAAGAAGTTTAATATTTATTGCAAATACAAAGGCAGCGCGCATTTGCAAAGCATGAAGGGTCGCAATTACACAGCATGATTCTAGGTTAATGGATCCACCGTTTTCATAAAAAGTATTGTGCTGCAATAATCACCAAAACAATAGCCACTATTAAAGTATAACTGTATGGATTAGCAAAATTTAGCGTCCAACCCAATTTCGCATAGTACTTTGGAACCAGGATTCTGGGGTCTTTGCGATTATAATAGAATACCCCTTTCCAATTATCGGGGTTGTTACGCATGGCATCAAGCATCTCTTTTTCAAGTTTCGTTTTCATCCCTTTTTAGGTTTAAGGTTTATCAATGGTGCAGTTATTTTCGTGTAAAAATATGGGATAATGAGCGATTATCCGCAACACTTTTTATATTTCTTTCCACTACCGCATGGGCAAGGCTCATTTCTACCCCGCGCTGCCGCGCGAATCCTTTCGCGTGGCTTTATTTAACAACAATAACATCATTTAATACACCTTTCTCACCACTATAATCTTTAGCACTACTGTAAACATAATCTTCAGGCCTGAACACAAGTCCTTCTTCAACAGGATTATAATGAATGTAATTTAGCTTTTCTTGGATTACTTTGTTACTCCACAGTTCAATTGGCTTATTGTCATGCCTCCAAAACTGAAAGTTTTTAACGTTTGATGAACTTTCTGCTGCTTTCCTAAATTGATCCAACAACCATTCTCTCCTGCTTTCTGCCGGGTTATTTATTATAGCTTCAACAATCTTATTACTGGTGTATCGCTTAAAATCACCCAATAGCAACTCAGGTTTTGCTCCTTTTGAACTTCTGAAGATTAAATGAATATGGTTAGTCATAATACACCATGCAAAAATTTCCATTCCTTTGTTTTGTTGACAAAAACGTAAGGCATCTATAACTATAATTTTGTAATCGTTTCTTGTAAAAACATCAATCCACGCCACTACAGCAAAGCTGACAAAATAAACCCCTTCAGGATTTCGGAATTTGTAGTTGCGACTCATTGAACAAATTTAAATATTTTAAGCTTATTGCCACGCCACGCGAAAGGATTCGCGCGGCAGCGCGGGGTAAGGCATCTATGACTATATTTTTGTAATCGTTTCTTGTAAAAATATCAATCCAAGCCACTACAGCAAAGCTGACAAAATAAACCCCTTCAGAATTTCGGAATTTGTAGTTGCGACTCATTGAACAAATTTAAATATTTTAAGCTTATTGCCACGCCACGCGAAAGGATTCGCGCGGCAGCGCGGCAGCGCGTGCCAATTTCCAGGTGTCTTTTTTTTGGGGGATTGCGTCAAAATCAACAATCCCTCTAAGCCAATAGCTTAGGTTTGTGCCTCCTCTAAATATTTTGATTTCTTAAATTCTTCTTTATTTCAAATGATTAATTAAACCATTTAATCAATTGATCGATGCCTTCAAGTACTTTGCTACAGTATGTTTTTGTAAAAGAAGCAGGCAAAGGTTCATGAATAGGAAAGGTTTTAGCTGCTGCCAACACTCTTGCCCCGTCAAAATCAATGTAAGCGATACGTGCAGTAAATAAATCTTCTTTACAATTAAAAGAACTACCTTGTAGAATGGCAACCCCCGTATCATTCAAAATGGTATTACAAAGTTCTTTTGATGTTTTTATACCTTTTGAATGTATTTTATCGGTGAAATTTGAAAAATCCAGAAAAAGATAAAAACCACCAACAGGAGCATGTGTTCTGATTCCGGCATCATTTAATTTTTCAGCACATTCGTTCCCGATTTTGGAAAGAATTTTTCGTGAATGCCAAAGATACTCTTCAATTTCTGTTCCTCCTTTGAAGGCTTGTATTGCTGCATATTGAATTGGAGAGCTCACGGATGTATATGTTTCGCTTGCAACAATTGCCATTTTTTCTAATATCCAATTTAAATTTTTAGGAAAAGTAAATGTTCCTAATCGCCAGCCTCCGGCACCACACCATTTTGATAGTCCCGAACTTATGATCGTTCCCTCCGGATAATATTTTGCAATAGAGATATGATTCCCTGTATGATGCATTTGTCCGTATATTTCATCTGAAAGAATATAGATATTATTTTCTTTTGCCAGGGCAGCTATTTCTTTCAAATATTCTTCACTTATGGAACCTCCATCAGGATTGCCCGGATAATTCAAAATCATTAATGCAAGCGCATTTTTTTTGGTTCTCTTTTTCAGAAAATCGCGAAATAATTTGGGTGTAATCTGCCAATAGTCTTCATAAGTACTGCGAATAATTGATATTTTTTTTCCTATTATTTTGGCTTGTGGAATATAGGAAACCCAACAAGGACTGACAATAATTATTTCACTCTTGAATACCAATTGCAGCAAAAAAACAAGTTCTTTAGAACCGGGACCGATAATTACATTATCAGCAGTAGCTGCAATACCATCTTTTTTTCTGTGAAATTCAGCAACAGCTTCGCGTAACTGCAAAAGACCTTTTACAGGTAAATAGTCTTTTTGTGCTGCATTTTGGCGTAAAGCTTCAACTACACAATTTGGAACAGGAAAAGGAGATTGGCCAAGTCCAAACCTGTAAACTGTTTTTCCTTTTGCAATAAGTTGTTTAGACCGCTCATTTATTGCCAAGGTATCAGATTGCTCCAACCCATTTAAATTTGGGTTGATAAATTCATTGTAATTGATTGAAGAAGAAGCCATAATAACGTTCAATTTAAAAGGTTTAAAGGAAAGTTAATTGTCCACAAGCATTTGGTTAAAGCCCTGATGATTTCTATTTGTAAAATTAATAAATTTCCTAAGGTCGGCACATTTAGGATGGCCAAAATGACGATTTTTTTTTGGACACAATTTATGAGTCGGATGGCTACTACAAGCTGTATGAGTTGAGTGAAAGAGTTAATAGACCGCGCAGCGCGATAGTCTTCAGGCTTGTATTCTGTCTTAATAATTTTCCTTCACGCATTACATTTTTAGAAAAAGGGATAAATCTGTATTTCGAATTCCATTCCTTTTCACTGTAAATCATAGGACTAATTACTTCACCAATGTCCAATTCAAGGTCATAAAGCGGGGAGGTTATGCTTTGCTCTATTTCATAAGGTATTCTTTCACTATTAAGTAAAATCAATAGATCCCAGTCAGAGTTACTTCAGCGGTCCCCTTGGATATTGAAACATACAGATATATCTTAGCTGAAGGCTCTTATTCTCTGATAATTTTCTTTATTTTTGATAGTATTTTGTTTTCAGCATTATTCATGTCTCAAATGTAAGCAAAAAGAATTTTAGCTGTAAGCGAAGTGATTTTTTCTCTGCACTTTTGGGCATCGGTTGTGATTTGGATGGCCAATAAAATGGATGTGAATTAAAATTTGCCTCATAGCAAAAAATCTGTATTTTTTTATTAATGCGCTATCAATCGCTGTTTCAAAGTCTTTTGATGTTTGATTTCTTGCAAAATTACAAATAAATTAAAGTTAACTAAGCAATTACAAAATTCACACATTTGGCAGTTTAAGCACATCACTTTTATAACCGTTTTTTCATTTTCTCCCACCAAAGTGATAGCTGGCCTGTGCCATCGCTTCCCTTTTTATTGTGCTCACCCATCATTAATGCAACCGGTTTGAGTTCTTCAAATTCTTCACAAACAACCCTTATCATGGCGGCAAACGGCAAGAAAAGAATCATACCGGCAAGCCCCCAAACAGACGCACCAATAAATAAACTAAGAATGGCAGTTAGCGCGTTAATTTTTAAACTGCCCCCAACAATGCTTGGAGTTAGGAAATTATCAGAAACCAATTGAACAAACCAAAACAGAAGAGCCACTGCTACGGCTATCCAGATAGAATCGTAGGATACAAAAGCGTAGATAACCGGAATTATAGCACCAATTGCAGTGCCGATATACGGGATAATGGCCAGGGCAGCGCCTAGAAATCCGAAAAGGAAGGGGTTGTCGATGCCAATTATCAATAATCCAATACTGTTGGCTAATCCAATAATAAAGGTAAGTAGTATCATGCCAAACAAATATTTTTGTCCAACCTGCTGCACAGATTTTAACATATTGAAAACCCGGTTTCTTTTGTCTTGAGGAGAAAAAGCCAGAAATGCATGTATCAATCCGTCTCTGTAAATGAGGAACAGAAAAATAAATACACTTGTTGCCATCAGTCCGGCAACAAAAGTTGCTGTGTTGCTAACGGTTTTGCTTATCAAAAATCCTGTTGAATCACCGATCCATTCTTTCATCCGGTTAAGGAGTTCATCTCTTTTTAGGTCTTCAACAAAACTCACGTTGTTGTTGATATATACAGTAATATCAGCAAAAGCACTAATAATTTGATGCTTAAAATTGACGAATTCTTTCGACATATTAATAAGCTGGGTCGAAAAAAAGTAACCGACCCCTGCGATTAGAATTATTATAGAGAAAATAGAAAGAAAAGCAGCGAATATTTTGTTGATATTCCATTTCTCAAACTTTTTTGCCAACGGAAAAAGTATAAACGAAATAAGTAAAGCAATACTTAGCGGAATGAGAATGGGTTTAGCGAAAACCAGCACGGCAAACAGCGCAAATGCTATGGCAATGACATAAAACATTTTTTGAAATGACAGATTCATCTTTTTTGTTTTTGAAGGATAGATTCAGATTTTATTCATACTCAAAGGTCAGGAGTTTTCATGCAGAGAGTCTTACACAATTTTAAGAATGTGTTACATCTTTCACACTTTTTTGTGCTTGATTTTTGCGGGAGAAACTAAACAAAAAACTGATTTTTTTTATAAATTGAATCCTAATCATCGGGTTTAACCTGACTATCGGTTTTTGCATTTTCAGTTGGGGCCACTCTTCCCGAAATAAAATCGGCATAAGCGCGCGTAAACTCAGCGCCGTAAAAAACAATCATCGAAGAATAGGAAACCCAAAGCATAATTAGAATTATCGAGCCTGCTGCACCATAGCCAATTTCGGGGTTTAATTTCGCGAAATACAAACTCAGCCTGATTTTCCAATATCAAACAGCAAGGCGGTAAATATTGAGCCAATCCACACATGTTTCCATTTGATTTTTGCATCGGGCAAAAATTTGAACATCAATGCAAACAGAACGGTGAGAATCATAAAGGATAAAACGAAATTAATGAGCTGTAGCGCCATATAGAATGCCTCGGAGAAATTGCCCGTCAACCAATTGCCAAAGGCCGAAAGCAAGGCAGAAAACACAAGGGAAATCAGAAGTAAAAACGCAATGGTAACAATTAGTCCGAATGAAAACAAACGAATCCTGACAAAACTCAGAATGCCATTTTTCGATTCATCAGCTTTAACTTCCCAAATGATGTTTAAAGTAAAAAATTTGAAATATGTTGTTTAATAAGTTTGCGTTGTAAAGCATTAATTAAATCGAATACGTAAAGTTATTCCACGATTTATGAAGATTCCACTTTGTATTTCTTCAGAAGCGCAATCAGTGATTCATAGTAAGTGTTTAATTGATTCAGTGATATTTCCGGATCATTTTCTGCTGGGACAGTCACCGGCATTTCTTCCAGGTACTGATATAATTCCGGATACTGTTCCTTTATTTTTAAGGTAATCTTCAGGATCTTTTCATTCAAATCATTTTCGATTTGCTCAAAATCCTTATGTTTTTCCGTATTATCCATATTACATTTTTTCTGTGGTTATGGCCTTTTCACTTACTCCCAAATTTAGCAGCTGCTTGCCTACTGCATCCATCATAGGAGGTGGCCACATAAATAAAATTGCTGATTGAAATCGGTGATGTTGGCTTTCAAAAAGCCTTTGTCGATTTGTCCGTGTGCATAGCCATCTGCTGCTTCTTCGGCTAAAATGTTGATGAAATTGTCGCCCAGTAACTTTTCAAACTCCGATGCGAGGATAATGTCATCTTTGGTTTTATTGGCGAAAATAAGTTGATTGTCACCGATTTCATTCTTTGACTGAAGCTGCCTGAAGATGGATATAAAGGGTGTAACACCTGCACCGCCTGCAATAAACACACCTTCCCCAGTGTAGGCGATTGCGCCAAAAACATCGTGCAGAAGCAGTTCGTCATCCTTTTTTAGGGTCAAAAGTTCATTGGTTACGCCTTTGTGCGCAGGATAAGTTTTGATGGTAAATTCGAGGAAATCATGAATAGGCAGTGAAGTAAAGGTGAATGGCCTTTTTTCTTCCTGCCAGCCTTTTTTATTTATTGCAACTTCAGTAGCTTGCCCCGGAAGGAAATTGTAGTTCAGCGGCTTTTCAGTTACAATTTGCAATACATCAGGAGTGATGTGCTTAATCGAATTTATCTTTACAATATGTTGAGTCATTACAGAATTTTTTTTAGACCCGATGGCCTGTTAATTTTTTCTTTATTTACTCAATCGAACGAATTATACAAAGATACCGTTTTGCGAATATAGGGCAAAACGGTATCTTTTCCAAAAGAAGATTACTTGCGTTCTGTCATAATCTTGTGCAATTCTTCATTGGTTTTGCCAAGTTTTTTTTGGAGTTTTCCAAGCATTTCATCTTTTTTGCCTTCAGCAAACATCAAATCATCATCCGTTAAGTTTGCAAATTTCTGTTTGAGCCGGCCTTTTTGCTCATTCCAGTTTCCACTTAATTCTTGTTTATTCATATTTTTACTTTTACATTGTGAAGGCATTTTCACAATAATGCAAAGTTGTAGGCATTCAATCCGGAAAACGTTATATATTTCTGGAAATAGTTTACATCATTCACCTATTTTCCTCGCCCGAATGGGTAGACCGTTTCGTAAAAATAAGCGTGAACAAGCTGTGTGGGGTCAAATTTGCAAAGTGTATTATCGAACATGCCGTCAGTGTCGTGTGTAAAAGTAGTTTGGCACTGATTAACTTCGCTGAGCTCTCTTCGGTTGGTTGTGTTTGGGATGATTGGGAAGGGATAGCAATGTTGACAAGAATGCGCTAACCTTTTTAATTCACAGGTTTGGAAAGCCCACACAAGCTGCGCCGACTCAGCTAAAACCTATTGATTAACAAACCTTATTGTTTACTTTGTTCATATTTTTCAATGATCAATTTTGCTTTCTCATAGTCATCACTATTGATAATAAGCTTTACAGCAGCAGCACCTCCCGCCGAAACATGCCAGGGCGCTATTGTCCCCATATGCTCATCTTTTAAAAACACTGCTATAGCAGCATCCTGTAATAAACTTTTTACCATTGCAGCTTCCAGAAAAGTGCCTGCAAATACTTCTATTAAGTCATTGGTTTTTTTTGTTTTCATAAGGGCAGTGTCAAGTTTTTATACCATAAGTCGCAATCGCACTGCTAAAATTAATCATAAAGTGAGTGCCGACCTCAAAAACTGTTGTTAAATTAGGAAGCTTCCTTAGAATCATCCCATTTTTTTATTGCTTTTTAACCCGGGATGCGGTGCTGAGTATGGAAGTCTCGCAATTAGAAAAGTGTTTGATCAACTTGACGAGTTGTTTAAACTTTTCCATATCGCATATCAGTTGCTTTCTGCTGTAATCTCTAACAGAAAACCGGTTGTTCGACAGCTTTTCATTCCTTTCCAGGCAGTCCAAACATACCAATTCTCTATAGATAATCAAACAAATAAACCGCATAAAAAACCGCTTATTTTTTGGTCTAAAATCAGTTTGCCCAAGTAAAATAAAGGTTTCATTCATCAGTTCATGGTAGGTCTTTCTTAGATTGGCTATGCTCCGCTCAATTGTCACCAGGGTGCTGATATTATGCTGGAGGTCTTTGTAAACGTCAAATACATCATTTTCCAGTTGCATAAGCTGCCCTAAAGCATAGAGCATATCTTGCTCAGCCTTTTGGGCTTCTCTGTCTAAAACGCTTCTATAAAAAAGAAGTGACACACCACCCTTCAAATAGGTAATTGATCTGATTTCTTTCTGTGAAATAGTTGAACCTTTCTGTTTTTTGCTTAGCACCTGGGCCTCAAAAACTTCAAAGGCTCTTTGCTTGAGTAAGTTGGGGTCGGGAGCGTTGTCAATGGCATTTTTATAGCATCGGACGAAAAGTAACTCACTGGAATTCTGCGCTATCTTTTCAGTTGGATTAGTGGTTAATTCACGGATATGATTTTCTGATGTGTTCAAATCATCAAAAAAATCATCATACAATCCAGTCGAAGCGCCTAAATAGGTAAGGGCAAGTCTTTCTTTTTTTGTCAAAGACTTGTCTCTTAAAATGCCAAAACCTTCACCTAATATGGCAGGGACTGCAAATCCGTAATAGCGTCTGATCTTCTTTATCTCCCCACTTGTTAAACCAGCATCCTGAGCTTTTTGAATGTCATCAATAAGCGGGTCCAACTGCTTTTTGATGAATCTTTGTTGCACCCAAAAAGCTTTTAGCATAAAAAGGATTATGCCTGGCAGACTTAACAGGTTAATGAATTGATTGATCATTTTCGATGTTTACTAGCGAGCGAAAATAAGCAATATTTCAGTTATTTTCTCATTTTAGGATATCCAGCCAGGAATCCAATTTTTTGAGATTCATGCGATAGTTAACCGAAGTGCAGCAGGCAGAAAAAAACGACCGGAAAATTTACTTTCTCCGGTAGTTTTGCGCGAAAATTTGTTCCGTTTTCTTATTGCTGTTTGCGTGGCATCACCAGCACTTCGCTTACCATCACCTCATCGGGCTGGCTTAGGGCGTATTGGATGGCCCGTGCGATATCGTCGGCCTCAAGCGGAATCATGCCATTGCCACGTTTATTAAACGCATTCAGGATGTCCTCATCCGTGATGGTTTGGGTGAGTTCGGTGGCTACAGCGCCGGGCTCAATCACACTAACTTTGATATTCATAGTAGGCGTAAGTTCCATCCGCATGGCTTCCGAAAGTGCAGTTACCCCAAATTTTGTGGCATTATATACCGCAAAACCCGGGTTGACGCGCCTTCCGGCAACAGACGAAATATTCACGATATGACCGCCTCCCTGCGCTTTCATCACCGGAAGCACGCCAGCGATGCAATAAAGCAGCCCTTTGAGGTTCACGTCGATCATGCGGTCCCATTCGTCAATTTTTAGTTTGTCCATATAGGAAACCGGCATCAGCCCTGCATTATTGATCAAGGCATCGATCCTGCCGAAGTTTTCTTTCACGGCTTCGAAGGCTTTCAAAACCGCTTCCCGATCAGTGATATC
The DNA here is from genome assembly GCA_018830105.1 of Bacteroidota bacterium. GTDB lineage: Bacteria > Bacteroidota > Bacteroidia > Bacteroidales > F082 > UBA5536. The sequence goes on along the minus strand of JAHJTC010000017.1, from coordinate 74,120 downwards.
AAGTTTTACCACCATCGATTCGGTCTGGTGTTCGTCCATCAGCTTTTGAGCCAGTTCTTGCATGCGTTCCTCGCGGCGTGCCATCAAAACGAGCTTTGCGCCATCGGCTGCCAAACGAATTGCCGTAGCTTCGCCTATTCCGCTGGAAGCTCCTGTAATAACAATTACTTTGTCTTTTAATTCCATTTTCTTTTGTTTTAGAGTCAGTAGATGTAACAGTTTATTCGTCGTTTAGTTGTATCCGAAACGATATTTCTGTGGTTAATAGCCGTATTTCTCTTTCCATTTATCCCGCAATGCTTTTCTCATTTCCTGCTCCCGTGGATTGTCGCCCGGGTCGAAAATACGGGTGTTGGCAATCCCTTCGGGCAAAAATTCCTGTGCTGCAAAATTTCCCGGAAAATCATGGGCGTATTTGTAGCTTTCGCCATAACCCAGCGATTTCATCAGCTTTGTTGGTGCATTCCGCAAGGGCAGGGGCACCGAAAGATCTCCCTTTGTTTTCACAATTTCCTGGGCCTTATTGATGGCCAGATAAGCGGCATTGCTTTTGGCCGATGAAGCCAGGTAGATCGCTGTTTGCGAAAGTATGATTCTACTCTCGGGCCAGCCGATTTTTTTTACGGCATCAAAACAGCTGTTGGCCAGCAGAAGCGCGTTGGGGTTGGCATTCCCGATATCTTCAGAAGCCAGAATCAACATACGCCTTGCAATAAATAGGGGGTCTTCGCCGGCTTCAACCATGCGGGCGAGATAATAAACTGCCGCATTGGGATCGCTTCCCCGCAGGGATTTGATAAATGCTGAGATGACATCGTAATGCATTTCGCCTTGCTTATCGTATTTCACGAGGTTATTCTGGATGCATCGTTTGGCATCCTGATCGGTGATGATAAGCGGTTCCGACTTCGCTGCTGTTTCTTCATGCAAAACGTCAACCACCAGCTCAATAGCGTTGAGCAATTTTCGTGCATCGCCGCCGCTAATCTGTATAAGTGCGCCATTTTCCTTTAGTTCGATGTCGCGCCGGTAGCGTTGCTTCAGGGCGCCCATGGCATAATCGAGCAGCAGCAAAAGGTGGTGTATTTCAAGTGGTTTGAGCACATAAATCTGCATGCGGGAAAGCAAAGGCGCGATTACCTCGAAGGATGGATTTTCGGTTGTTGCTCCGATCAGTGTTACCAGTCCTTTTTCGACGGCAGCCAGTAACGAATCCTGTTGCGACTTGCTAAAGCGGTGGATCTCATCGATGAACAAGATGGGCGGATTGGGCAGCATTCTGGCCTTGTCAATAACGTCGCGCACGTCTTTTACACCCGAGCTTACAGCACTCAGCACATAAAACTGTCTGTCGGTTCGTTTGGCGACAATATTGGCCAGGGTAGTTTTGCCAACGCCGGGTGGTCCCCAGAAAATCATGGAAGGAATGCGACCGCTGTCCAATGCCCTGCGCAGGATTGCGCCTTCACCAACGAGATGCTCCTGTCCGATATATTCATCCAGACTTTGAGGTCTTAGCTGTTCTGCAAGGGGTTGGGCCTGTTGTGTCATAAAACTATTTTTGGCAAAGTTAATCGAGATTATGTTTTATTCATAGCCCGGCTGTTATCGGCAGTGGGTATGAGCGCGCAATTGCTTAGTTTTGTTGCCATAAAAACGAATTTTTGATGAAGATATTGATGATGTATTGCAACACATTTGCTTTTGTGCCGGCTATTAAGAATCTGGAAGAAGCCCCGGAAGCAGGGCAGGGGAAAACTTATCAAAATGTGCTGGTAGCCTTTATTCAAGCCGAAGAAAAAGATGAGGACGATCCCAAAGGCACCGAGGACAAGCTGTTGAATGTGGTGAAATGGGGTGCCCGAAAGAACGAATCGCGCCATGTGATTCTGCATTCTTTTGCGCATCTTTCCGAAAGCAAAGCAAGTCCTGCTTTTACACAAGAACTGTTCAACCGTTCTCAGCAACGCATGCTCAAAGCCGACTGGCAGTGCGATCAAACGCCTTTTGGCTATTTTCTCGACCTACAGCTTGATGCTCCGGGCGTTTCTCAGGCCAGGATATTTAAGGCATTCTAAAAAAAAACCTCTTGTTTTTTAATGCAGGCTATAGTGGTTGTTGTGCCCCAACTGCGAGATGATAAGCGGAAACTTCTCCAGGTTAAAAGGCTTGCTGATATATTCGTTCATGCCGGCTTCCAAACACTTTTGGCGATCATCTTTCAGCGAGTTGGCCGTGATGGCAACAATAGAGATGGGAGGTTTGGAATTTTGTTTTTGCTCCAGCTCACGGATTTTCTTTGTCGCGGTAATGCCATCCATCACCGGCATTTGTATGTCCATCAAAATTAGATCGTAGTCGCTTTCAGTGAACTTGGCTACTGCTTCCTGCCCATTTACTGCCAGATCAACAGTATAGCCCATTCCCCTGAGGCTTTGAAGCGATACTTTTTGGTTAATCAGGTTGTCTTCAACAAGCAAAATACGTTTGATTGGATTGGTGTCGAGCAGCTGAGGCTCATAGCCCTTTTCCAGTTTCACAATGACCCAAAAATCTGAACCTTGATGTTCGGTGCTTTCCAAACCTATCTCGCCTCCCATCAACTCGACAAGCTTGCGTGAGATCGTAAGCCCCAGGCCTGCTCCTCCATGGCTGCGCGTATAACTTTCGTCGCCCAGCTGAAACAGTTCCCAAATCTTCTGTTGCTCTTCTTTTTTGATGCCAATGCCGCTGTCTGAAACAACGATTTTTATCCTGATAGCCTCCTCGTTTTCATCAAGTAACTCAGCATTCAGGTTGATAAAACCTTTCTCAGTAAATTTCAATGCATTACTGAGTAAGTTGCCGATGATCTGTTTAAGTCGCGAGGCATCACCTTTCACATAAACAGGGATATTCTCAGCAATATGACTTCTGAATTCGAGCTTGTGTTCGTGCGCACTTTTACGATAGGCCGAAAGGATTTCCTGGATTTCGTTATGAAAATGAAAGTTGAGCTGATCCAGCTGTAACATATTGCATTCCAGCTTAGCATAATCGAGCATATCGTTGGTCATGGCCATGAGGTTGTGACTCAGCATGCCAATTTCGGCGTGTATTTCGTGCAGTTCATCACTGGCTTTCATTTTCTTTGCCATCGACAACAGACCGATAATTCCGTTGAGGGGAGTGCGGATTTCATGGCTGATATTGGCCAGGAAATGCGTTTTAGTGCTGTTGGCAGTTTCTGCTTTCTCCTTCAGCTCTATCATTGACTGAAGGTTCTTTTCGAGGTCAATCTTCTGACTGTCAATTTGCTGATGACGCTTCTCTAAGAGCTGAAGCAGGCGTTTGTTTTGTTTACTTTGCCTGATTATGTTTAATGTTGAAATCATCACAAAGAGCAAAAAAAGCAGGATCAACACACTGAAAATCAATGGTGAGAAAAATCCGTTGGGGAGCAACTGTAGTAAATATAAGCTAATAACTTCCAGCCAGTTAGTTTCTGCCTGTTGCAGCATCAACTGAATAGGAAGTATTAATAAAATCATAAGGGCGCTTAGTTTAGCAAAAAACACTTTTCAATTCGTTACTCAATTCTTATTCGTTTACAATTAAAAACATTGATGCATAATCGTAAGCATTGCGAGATTGAGTTGACCAAAAGTCTTCTAAACCAAATAGTATGCCAATTCATTTAGAAGTTTAAATTGTTAGAAAACAGTAATATACAATCTGTTTCTATAAAATTGGTTTCTCATATTTGGAAAAAAATTCCAAATATTAGAATGGGACTATTAAGATGTCTTTTGCAATCGGGAGGAGCGACTGAAAATGGTCTGATGCCCTATTAGAACGAACTAATTGTACTTGCCGGTGTCAGGTCTGTAGATTAAAAACCTGGTTGAAAAAGCAAATTCTGGTGATTTCATCAGGCTTCCATTTTTTGTTTGAACGTAAAAACGGAAGCGATTCAACTGGAGGCCTTCGTTTCTAATGACATGCAGTAGTGATTTTTTTTCTAACAGTCCCTGCGCAAGTTTTTTATCATCTGCAATTTTTACGACAAAGCGCATATCATCATAATCTTTGAAAAGCATTTTGAAGCGTTCTCGCTTTTTTTTGATCAGTTCAATGCCAAAGTCACATCCTTCGAGCTCACCATGCAATGGCGCTTCGCATTTGATTTCCAGTGTGGCGCCATCTGCCCGTGGGTTGTGATCATAAATTATGAGGGTATATCCGTTGAATAGGTTCTCCGATATTTTGTAGGAGCGTGCCTGGTTTTTGTACCATCTCCTGAAGCCGTAGCCTGCAGCGAAAAGTACCACCAATACCACGATTCCAATCTGGTCAGCTGTCATGCTTAATTTTTAAGCAAAAATAGGATTATTAATCAAACTGAGTTTTTTTTTGGCTTGCTTTTCCTGGTGGGATGTAATTGTTCTTGTGACAATGGTGTTTTTCGGACGTATGGCAATGACTTGATGAAGAACGGCTTATGTTGGAAAGTGAAAGATCAGGGCTAAAGCCCTTGTGCGTGCTGGCTTTGATGATCCCCGGCCTGAAGGCCGGAGTTACTGAAGAACAGCTCAGACCAGCGACTTTAGCAGCGTCACATGCAACTTCAGCTAAAAAGTTCCTCGGTTCTTCATTCACCCCTGGCCTGAAGGCCGGAGTTGATGAAGAGCAGCGCAACCACTTACTCTAACTGAGTCACTTGCAAGTTCAACAGAAAAGGCCTTTGATTCTTCATTAACCCCAGGCCTTTAGGCCAGGGTTATTATCAACTTCCTAGATACAAGGGCTTTAGCCCCGACTTTGCTGGTTTCCGGGGGGACATCTTAAGAAGCCTGATATGCAACAGTGCAGGCATGAAACCTTACTCATGTATAGTTCTCATGTTTCAGCAATGCAAACAAATAAAAATATCATGTACTTTTGAAGCTCAAAACAATACCATGGAAGCAGTAATTGATGTGATTTCTGACTTAAAAAACTTTTTGAAATATGAGTTGGTCAGCCTTGAAAATTTGAAGGTTAGCTTATTTGATGTTTTATTAGGTCTGTTGTTTATTATTGCCACCACCGCTATGTTACGCCTGCTGAAAAGAATTTTCAAGCGTTTGAATACCAATGAAGTAATGGACACGGGCACAGCAAACTCAGTCTATTTAATCGTCAAATATATCATTTGGACGATTGTTTTTGTGCTTATTCTGGATACCATTGGCGTTAAGATAAGTATTTTCCTGGCCAGTGGAGCGGCACTTTTAGTAGGTATTGGTCTCGGCTTGCAGCAGTTTTTTAATGATGTTGCCAGCGGTATTATTTTGCTGATAGAGCGCACATTGAAGGTAGATGATGTGGTGGAATTAGAAAACGAAATGATCGGACGCGTGATCGCCATAGGCATCAGGACCTCGAAAATCAAGACAAGGGACAATGTGCTCGTTATTGTGCCCAATTCTCAGTTGGTCAACGACAGGGTCATCAATTGGAGTCATGTGGAAGAGCTCACCCGTTTTCATGTAGATGTTGGTGTAGCTTATGGCAGTGATATAGAATTGGTAACCAAAGTTTTAAAGGACTGTGCCAATGCCCATCCACTAATTCTACCAGCGCCACCATCTTTTGTGAGGTTTGTCTCTTTTGGCGATTCCAGCCTTGATTTTCAGTTGTTTTTCTGGACCAATGAAGCCTTTATTGTTGAAAATACCAAAAGTGATCTGCGGTATAAGATTGATCGGGCTTTTCGCGAGAACGGCATACAAATTCCGTTCCCTCAGCGGGATGTTTATATCAAGGAGCATAAAAATTCCTGAAAATAAGTGGTTTTTCTATCTTTGCCTTTCATGCTTCTGCATATTCACTCAAAAAAATGATAATATATGTCTTTCAAAAAAGTTCTCTCACTGTGTAGTTTAGTATTGCTCTTATTTATTGGCAATCAGGCGAAAACTTGCACTAATTATTTGATTACCAAAGGAGCTTCTGTGGATGGCTCCACCATGATCAGTTATGCCGCCGATTCGCATATCCGCTATGGCGAGCTGTATTTTAGTCCACGTGCTGACTGGCCTGAAGGCAGCATGCTGACAGTTTACGACCGCGGAACAGCGGAGCCTTTGGGCGAGATTCCACAGGTGCCGCATACCTACCAAACGATCGGATTTATGAATGAGTTTCAGGTGGCGATAGGGGAGACGACCTTTGGCGGACGCTCTGAGCTTCAGGATACAACGGGGCTGATGGATTATGCTGCACTGATGTTTATTGCCTTGCAACGATCAAAATCGGCCCGTGAAGCCATACAGGTTATCGCCACTTTGGTCGAAGAACATGGTTATGCCAGCAGCGGAGAGTCTTTTTCTATTGGCGACCCCAATGAAGTTTGGATAATGGAGATCGTTGGCAAAGGAACGGAAATGAAATACGACAGAAAAAGCAAGCAGGATGTCAACATCCGCAAAGGTGCTGTCTGGGTAGCCATTCGCATTCCTGATGGTTATATCTCGGCGCATGCCAACCACGCCCGCATCACTACTTTTCCCTTTGCCGATGGCAAAACCGCTATCACAGAACAAAACTGGGACAAGCTTAACACCCCGGAGCTGCGGGTGATTTATGCGTCTGATGTAGTGGATTTTGCCCGTGAAAAAGCCTATTTCGATGGCGCGGACAACGCTTTCAGCTTCAGCGATGTGTATGCCCCGCTGGATTTTGGAGCAGCCCGCTTCTGTGAACTCAGGGTCTGGAGCATGTTTAGCCAGGTCAACAGTCAAATGGATACTTATTGGGATTATGCCACCGGTCTGGATTTGGAGCAGGAACGTATGCCGCTTTTTATCAAGCCCGATCGTAAAATAAGTGTTGCCGACCTGATGCAGTTCAAGCGTAACTACCTGCAGGGAACTGAGCTCGATATGTCGCAGGATGCCGGAGCAGGCCCTTATGGATTGCCTTACCGCTGGCGCCCACTAACCTGGGAGCATGAGGATTCAACCTATTTTAATGAGCGTGTTACGGTTACGCAACAAACGGGTTTTTCCTTTATCGCTCAAATGCGCAGCTGGTTGCCTGATGCCATTGGTGGCATCAATTGGTTTGGCGTTGACGATGCCGGAACAACAGTCTATATCCCTTTTTATGCTTCGATCGAGCGTGTTCCTGATGCTTTCAAGGAAGGCCATGGCGATATCCTGACCTATACTGATGATGCCGCTTTTTGGGTGTTTAACCGCGTGGCCCATTTTGCCTATTTGTTTTATAACAGGGTAATGCCCGATGTTAAGGCCGTGCAGTCGGAACTCGAAAATAAGTTCGTAAATTATGTTGATGCCACCGATGCCGCCGCGCTTCAGCTGTATGAAGACAACCCGCAGCTGGCTGTTGAGTACCTTACGGATTATTCCTGTAATATGGCCGAAATGACTGTGAGGCGCTGGAAAAGTCTGGGAGAGTTTCTGCTGGTGAAATACCTCGATGGCAACAGAAAGCAAGAGAAAGACGGCAAGTTTTTGCGCAACCCCTGGGGTTATCCGCAGCCACCCGAATTTCCGGGCTATCCCGACAGCTATAAAAAGCAAATCATTGAAGAGACAGGCGACAGGTTTTTGTATCGCTAATTTTAAGGGCGAACAGCAATCTTTTAAAAAATAATGGCCGCAATCACCTGCTGATTGCGGCCATTATTTATGTCATAGGATTTCGTTTCAGGGAATTTCGTAGATCAGTGCATCATTTCTGAAACCGCTGATATTTTGGTACCAATTCGGGAACAGAACACCTCCGCTTGTTGCCCATTCGGCAAATTTGAGGTGAGCCCAGATAATCTCTTGTTTTTCGATAGGATAGTCAAAAGACTCATAGATATTGATAGCCCATGGAAGGTTATTTGCCGTTTTATAATAAGCAGCCGTTGCAGGATTGCTGGCATCTTCCCACTGCCCGAACAAACTTTGATCTGCCAGATCGGTAGGCAGGTAATCCGGGAGGTGCACTTCTACTTCGCGGTTCAGGTTGACAATGATAAATGGATTAAAATTGGCAATATCAAGATCATTGAAGTCGTATTGATTTGATGCAAAGTTGATGAGGATATTCATGGTGTCAGGCGTCACATAAGTGGCTTCGGGTGTAGTATTTACGCCGATTCCTGTTCCCGGATAAGCCATTTGATTATAGGCATTGTCAAATACAATAATAGTAGGTTTCGACTGTCCGGCTTCTGTTCCGTTGCCATCAAGCGTGATTATATCTTCGGTGAGCTCATACCCTGTAACAGTAAGGTCTGCGGCGTCAATAGCTTCTGACAACTGAAAACCAAAACCGTTTTCGTAGGAGGCGCCAAATGCTTTCAGAATAAAAGTTGCCGCAACACTTTCGATCATATTATTGCCATTGGCAGTAATCACAAAGCGATAGTCGATCACCATATCATTGAAGTCGTAGTCGCCTTTGCCCGGCCATAAATCTTCATAAGCCAATGTGCCATAGCCTGTTGCAGGATAGTTATTTTCGATAATGATTGGAGCTGATGTAAAAGGCACATTCACCTGTCCGGGCAAACTGCTTTCGTAACCGGCATTATCAATGGTATAATAGCTGATTGTGACAGTAAGATCGCCATCGGCAGGATCAATTTCTATGCTCTGTTCAGGTTCGCCGCTCAGGTTTGCCGGAATTGTTATGCCGGCAGCAGGGAAGCTAAGAAAGTCGTAAGTCACGCCATCAATTTTAATTGCTTCAGCACCAATAGGATAGCTATCAATTCTGATGTCGGTAACTGTACCACCATCAAAATCGGCTCCTCCAAACGAGGTTGCAGGAACTGTCACAAAAACAGTGCCTCCGGGGTTTTGCTGTGGACTGAGGCTTGTTGTCTCGGCAACCGGCCTTTTCTGAATTCCGAAATCAAGTCCGCTCACGTTTTGAGCACCGATAAATATTGTTATTTCGCCATCATTATTTTGAGGTGTAGCGCCTGTTCCGGCCTTGTCCGATACATAAGCCCATTCGGGGATTAAGTTAATAGCCGGTGCGTTATCACCCGGAGTTCCTTCGAGCAAGCTCAGTTGTAATTTGAGTTCGCCAAGCGGAACAGCGTCAAAGCCATAACTTCCATCAGCTGCAACTGCAACGGACTGCACTACTTTTCCAAGTTCGTTGACTAAGTTGACGTACAGCTCATTCGATTCAACAGCAGCGATAGGATCTCCATCAACGAGGTTGTTGGTTAATCCTGAAATATCATTAAAAACATTACCTGAAATGCTTATCTCGCGCACGATTCCTGTGAGCGCGATCATGTCGATACCACCTTGACCTGCTGTAGTGCCGTTGGTAGTTAAAGGAAAATAGCTTGTATTGGTGTAGTCCACCATATCAGCTGCGCCTCCCGAGTTAGGGAAGTCAGCCGCAGCAACGGAATAGCCATAAACAGTTTGTCCATCCGTTAATCCAAAATCACTGAATTTAAACATTATCCCGCCAATACCCTGAGGTCCCAGGGTGGTGCTTGTTTTTAGAACCTCGGTAGTGCCATCGCGCCGCAATACGACAGATTCTTGATTGGGGATCGGGTTTGTGGTGCCATAATCAGCTGACCCAACACGAATAACATTAGAATAAGAAGTTGGATTTCCGGCGCCATCAACGCTTAGGATTACTGCCGTTACGAAAGCGTCATGCTGGTTTTGGCCTCCTCTTTCCATAAGGGCATACCCTTGCCCTTCAGCAGAAATCAGCTCAATCCCAGCTGAAACAACTACATCAAGTCTTTCGATGTTGTTGTTGTTACCGTTACCATCGCCTCCATTAGAAAAAAGATTGTCAGATCCGCGCCTCAGGTTGGTGTTGCCTGTAAAAGCGGTTTCCATATTGGATTCGTAGGGTGCTTTAAGCTTAAATGTGGAACCAGACACTTCTCCGAAATAGAACAGCAAATCGCGCACACCGGTAACATTACCATTGTCCACTCTTCTGAAGAAAACCTCTACCGGAACGCCTTCATAACGATAACCCAGGCCATCTGCTTCAAAAGCATCGAGGCTCAGTTGATTGTCGTTAAAACCTGAGGCTGCACCGAATTTGTAAGTGTAGGTGTTGCCACTCAAGCCAGAATTGGTGGCGCCATTGGCAGAGTAGGTTTCGCTATCGGGTAAGTCGCTTGTGGTAGCTGATATTTCTGTGATAGCGGATTGTGCTGACAGATCAACAGTAGCAATACTGGTAATGATGAGAATCAGCAATATTTTAAGGTATGAATTCTTTTTCATATTGTTGGTTTTTTGGGGATAAGGAATTTTGTAAGGCCTGTTTTTGCTTATTGAAAGTTGATTTCAATCGAATTTTGATTGAGCTCGCGTTCAACAATGCGACCCAATTGCTTCACCTGAATATTTTCGAGGTAAGCGGGAAGACTTAGTTTTACGGACAATTCTTGTCCTGCGCTGAGCATCGCTTTGTGAAAAACAGTCCCGTTTTGAGAAACTACTGTCACAATACCATCACTTGATGAAGTAAAAGTAAAATTGTACTCGTGGGTTGTTTTCCAGTCGAAGTCAGCCGGAACATTGAGCTGCTCCATGCTGTCAGGCAACGGCTGCACCGGCACTTCACGGTCTTTTTTGCACGAAGCGGTTAGGAATACAATAAGGATTAATAAAAGTTGTAGCTTTCGCATAGCTGTATATTATTTATGGTTAGCATCTCACATTAATCAATCAGCATGCCATAAAAGATAAATATGTATAAAACAAATATATAGCCTTATGAGAGGTTCATTAAAATGTAAATATTTTGCCATTTTTACAAAGTTTTCCAAAATATGGAAAATAGTTTATGGCAACAGTTCACCATTTAACCATCGGGTGATGGCCGCTGAAATGCCTTCGCTGTTCAGGCCATGCTTTTGCATTAACTCTTCGGGTTTCCCTGATTCTCCAAAGCTATCGTTTATGCCCAGCCGGAGAATGGGGACAGGCGCATGTGATGAGCAACACTCTGCAACAGCAGCCCCCAGTCCGCCGGTAATTTGATGCTCTTCAACAGTTACGATACGACCTGTTTCTCGGGCAGCTTGCAGGCAGGCTTTTTCGTCAAGGGGTTTGATGGTATGCATATTGATAACAGCAGCAGCGATGCCTGATTTTTCCAGCATTTTGGCTGCTTGCAGTGCTTCCCAGACCATATGTCCGGTAGCGATGATTGTCAGGTTTTTGCCCGCTCTGAGACGCTGCGCTTTTCCAATTTCAAAACTTTGCTGTTCATCCGTGAAATCGGGCACCGCTTCACGTCCAAAGCGGATATACACCGGCCCTGTCAGCGACTCAACGGCTTGTTGCACAGCAAGGCTTGCTTGGGTGGCGTCGCAGGGCGATATCACAGTCATATTGGGTAACACACGCATGCAGGCAATATCTTCCAGCGCCTGATGGGTTGCCCCATCCGGGCCTACTGAAATTCCGGCATGGGCACCTCCGATAATGGCATGCAAATTATTATAGCATAATGAAATACGTATCTGATCAGCAGCACGATGTGCCGCGAAAACGCCATAGGTCGCAAAAACCGGAATTTTGCCACTCAGCGCCAGACCTGCTGCTACGCCAATAGCATTTTGCTCAGCAATACCCAGCGATAAAAACCGTTCGGGGAAGGCTTCAGCAAAAAAATGCATCCCGACAGATTGCGTGATATCAACGCCAAGTCCGACCAGCTGTTTATGTTTTGTGGCAGCCAATTTCACGCCCTCTCCAAAGCCTGTTCGGCTTGCTTTATCCCCCTTATTTTGGAATTCATTCATAGTCCCAGGCTGTTTTTTAGTTCGTTGAGAAATAGCGGCAATTCCTGTTCAGAAGGGGCTTTACCGTGCCAGCGGTAATCGTTTTCAATGGTGCTGACACCTTTGCCCATAATGGTTTTGGCGATGAGAACCGTTGGCTTTTGTTTTTCCATCTCTGCTTTTGCAAAGGCTTCTTTGATTTCTGTTATATGGTGTCCGTTTATTTCCAATGTGTTCCACCCAAATGAACGCCATTTCTCCGCCAAAGGCTCCAGCTGCATCACGGCTTCTGTGCTGCCGTCAATTTGAAGTCCGTTGCGATCAACAACAGCACATAAGTTATGGCAACGATGATGAGCAGCGGCCATTATGGCTTCCCAAACGCTGCCTTCCTGCAACTCGCCATCTCCCAAAATGCAATAGGTTCTGCGATCGTTCTGATCCATTTTGTCGGCCAAAGCCATACCCAATGCTACCGATAAACCCTGTCCGAGCGAACCGGCAGAGAGTTCAATGCCCGGCAGTCCGTGCTCTCTGCCCGGATGACCCTGCAGCCGACTTCCGAATTGGCGGAGCTGCAGCAATTCTTCCGTTGGAAAATACCCGGCCAAAGCCAGTGTAGCATAAAGCACAGGAGCTACATGACCGATCGAAAGCACCAGGCGATCGCGCTGAGGCCAGTCGGGCTGCTGTGGTCTGTGCCTGAGCTGGTGAAAATACAAGACAGCAAAAATATCTGCCAGCCCCAATGAGCCGCCAGCATGTCCGGAACCTGCTGCTGTAAGGCTTTTTAAAATATATTTTCTTATTTCAAAGGCTTTTTGCCGGAGCTGTTCCATATGTTAAATCGTTATTGACAAAGGAATAAGGATTGACCAATGTATCAAAAATAAGCAACAAAAAGATCTTTCACAAGCACATAAAAGATTGCCAGTGCATAAATCAGCTTGATGAAAGTGCCGGCAAGAAATCCCAGAAACGATCCCCATGCCGATTTCCAGGCGTTTTCGTCGGCTTTGCCTGCCCATTTCTCGCCCAGGTAAGCACCAAAAAAGGGTGCTGCAATTATCCCCAGTAAACCAAAAGGCCCAATTACAATACCTAGCATCGGCAGGATAAGTATTCCCACAATTAAGCCGATGGTACTTCCCCAGACACCGGCTGTACTGCCGCCGAGCTTCTTGGTGCCATAAATTGGAATAAAGTAATCCAGCAGGGTGATGACAAGAGCAATTACGCCTGCTGTCACGAAAAATTCTGCTTCGTAGGTTATTTTTTTGGTCAAATTTATCAGAATCAGAGCAAGAAAGGCAATCGGTGGCCCGGGCAGGCCTGGAATGATGGCACCGGCTAATCCTATGAATGCCAGAACAAAAGCAAGAATAATCCAAATGATGTCCATAAATTGTAAATTAAGTCGGAACGAAAGTAAATAATTTAGGTTTTGAGCGCTAATGTTTTTTGAAAAGGTGTTATAGGTTTTTGATGGCGGATAGGGAAAAGGTGAGATTTGGGTTTGTTGGCTTGAAGCATTTTTTTCACGCAGAGGGTTATTGATGGTTGGAATATAACACTATTGTCCGATTATTATTTTTCTTAGCATCTAATTTCTGTCGTACTTACAGCACGCTTAAATTTTTCAATCAATTGGTATCCATAGTGATATAGGACATTTTCATGCCAAACCCTTTGCCAGGATTTCCGTTTTTTTTTCAGAGCGCGTGGCAGCATCGTTCGGGCAAGATTTTTGTGTACTTTTCATCATGGAAAAGTACAAGAAAGAAGCTAATGTTTATTGCGAAAGCCGATTTTCAATGTATTTATAACATTATTGTCTGATTAAAAATTTAGTATCTATTGTCTGTCCTACCTACGGCACGCTTAAATTTTTCAATCAATTGGGTTCCATCTTGATTTAGGACATTTTCACGCCAAGGCTTTACCTTCATGCCCTATATTACACCGGGATGGGTGCGCAGGAATGCGCGAACGGCGAGCCGGCGGCAGGGTGAATGAAAAAGCAACTGGAAATCCGGCAAAGCAGACCCGCCCTTAAAGGCGGGGATGTTTGCAGGGCACAATGCCTGACAGAATCAGGTGGCTTAGGGAAATTGAAAGGCATTGTAGGCCTGCACCCTTTGCCAGGATTTGCGTTGTTTTTTCAGAGCGCGTGGTAGCATCGTTCGGGCTAGATTTTTGTGTACTTTTCATCATGGAAAAGTACAGGAAAGAAGTTTAATGTTTATTGCGAAAGCCGATTTTCAATGTATTTATAACATTATTGTCTGATTAAAATTTTAGCAACTATTGTCTGTCGTACCTACGGCACGCTTAAACTTTTCAATCAATTGGGTTCTGCCATACTTTCATCTCTACGGGATTATATCAAAGCCCTGCTGGGCCGATAGTAAAAAACGGTAAATCACAAAAGGTGAGTACCGCATTTGCGGTACAAATCTCCATCCAATAATAATCAGTAAATATGTTTTGCAAATAATTTTTAACTAAAACAGCTTTCGTATTAACTTTGCCATACTGAAGCATGCCCGACAGCAGCTTGTCTTTGAAGTTTGATGACCGTCTTGTAGCTGTCATTAATGTCAGCTTTTTGCTTAGTAAAATATTGACAATTAATACATTAAATCCGTGTCATCGCACTAAAAAGTTTAAGCACGTGGCAATTAAGACCGTAATAAATTATGAAAATAAATGAAATTGGAACGACAAATAGAATCCTGTTAATTTTTGCCATTCCACTGGTATTTTACATCCTGAAGGTGCTGCATTTTATTTTCGCTCCCTTGATGTTTGCCTTTTTTATTTCTCTGCTCTTCATTCCGATGCTGCGTAAGATGCATAAAAAGGGTACACCAAAAATAGTCGCGCTCTTAGTTATTATCCTGATCATAAGCGGCGGAATCTATGGAGCGGTGAAGCTTATCAGCATTACCGGTAAGCAAGTTGTTGAAGGCAAAGAAGCATTATATGCCAAGCTTGATGATAAAGTTGGCAACCTGATTGCCCCCTATGCCGAAAGCTTTGGAATAACCACGGCTGAAGGAAATAGTGCCATCAAAAGTATCCTGATGAGTGATCAGGTGAGCGAGCAGCTTTTTGGTAGTTTTGGGAGTACGTTTATCTTTTTTCAGCAAACACTTGTGATGTTGCTGATGACACTATTTTTTCTGGTATTGATTCTCGCCGGGACATTCAACTTCAAGTTGTTGATGCAGGAATTGTTGATCATGCGTCGTACGCAAACTATCAAGACCTATATGGCTATCGAAGGAAGTATTGTGAAGTTCCTGAAGGTTAAATTTCTGATGAGTTTTCTTACCGGTCTGGGTTTTGGCCTGATAAGCTGGTCGTTTGGCCTCAGCTTCCCGCTTTTTTGGGGCGTATTTGCCTTCGCCATCAATTTCGTGCAGATGATCGGCTCAATCATAGCTACTGTTTTGGCTGCATTGTTTGCCTTTATTGAGCTGGAAGCTCCCGGAACGATATTGTTGGTCGCCCTGTTATTCACTGCAGTGCAGGTGCTTTTCGGATCTATCCTGGAACCGGTATTGATGGGTAAGTCATTTTCTATCAATGTGATAACAGTACTTGTGATGTTGATGTTCTGGGGCTACTTATGGGGAGTGCCCGGCATGATTTTATCCATTCCAATAACGGTTTTGATTAAAACTTTGCTCGAACAATTCAGCGGAGGCCGTAAGCTGGCCAGACTCATGAGTTAGACCTTGCAGAGGTGTTATCGATATTATTTCGCTTTCAGGAAATACAAGTTGAAATAACTTCCGGGTTTTACGCTATAAAGTTTTATATTTGTTTTGCCAAAATTTATAAATAAAAAAATAGCACAATGCGAAACAAATTGTTTTTTCTGGCTTTGATAGCCGTCATGATGATGTCCTGCGAATCCACGCAGCAGGTTACCGGGAGTTATGTGAACAAGGAAGCCCTTCCTGAAAAGGCCTTTAAGAAAGTGTTTATTATGGTGATGGCGCATAAAGATGCACCACGGGCAATCATCGAAAACCAGCTGGCCGAAGCGGCGCGTAAGAGAGGGATTGAAACCGTGCTAAGTGCTGATGTTTTCCCAATCGGATATTTTGCTCAAAAGCCTGATAAAAAAGCTGTTGCAAATGAAATAATGAAACACGGTTGCGATGCGGTCTTCACTGTAACCCTGCTTCATGAAGAGACACAGGAGCGTTATGTGCCGGGCACAATTGCTGCACCTTATATGGTTTATCCATTCTATAGCAGCTATTACAGCTATTTCGACTACCGATACAGCTATGTTTACGATCCGGGTTATTATACCTCCGAAAAAATCTATTTTATCGAAGGACTACTATACGATTTAAATACTGAAAAGCTGCTCTGGTCACTTCAATCCAAAAGTTACGATCCAGGTACTCTGGCGAACTTCGGAAAGACTTATGCTGATTTGGTATTTTATCAATTGCGTAAGGAAGGCCTGGTAGAAAAGTAGTAGCGGCTGAAGGATGGTGTTGCTGCGATTTGCCGCTTCATCCTGAATTTATGGAGAGACTGTCTGATCATTCGGGCAGTCTTTTTTAGTGTCCAATGAAGCAAATCATATAGCGTACTTTCCCGGAAATCCCCGGATTGCCCATGATACCGCTTACTGGTTTTTTGCCACAGCATCCCAAAACCCTAACCCGTATCTTTGGCTTTAAGACTCAAAAATTAGCCATAAAAAAAGGGTCACAGCCTGGCTGCAACCCTTTGATATTTAAGTGAACCCGAAGGGATTCGAACCCCTAACCTTCTGATCCGTAGTCAGATGCACTATCCAATTATGCTACGGGTCCTCCTTTGAGGCTGCAAAGATAAACATTTATCCGGAAGCAAAGCAACAATTTTCTTCAAAAATAAAGCGGGAAATCACTGCTTAAAAACCGGGCCTTATGGTTTATCATTTTTAACAATTAATGGGTTAAAATAGTGAACATTACCCCCTTTAGTACTGTTATAAAATAAACAGTAAAAACATAACACAATGAAGAAACTTGAAAACAAAGTCGCCCTTATCACAGGAGGTGCAGGAGAAATTGGAAAAGAAACAGCAAAACTGATGCTCGAAGCGGGCGCCAAAGTATTTTTGGTCGACCTGAAAGCTGAAGCCCTAGAGGCAACTGCCAAAGCGCTTGGCAATACAAATGTGGCCTGGGAAGCAGCAGATGTATCACAGGAAGAAGCCGTAAAACGTTATGTGAATAAAGCCGTTGAAGCTTTTGGCAAGATTGATATTTTCTTTAACAATGCCGGCATCGAAGGTGTTGTAAAGCCCATCGAAGCGTACCCGGTGGATATTTTTGACAAAGTTGTGGCAGTAAACATCCGCGGCGTGTGGATGGGAGCCAAATACGTATTGCCCCATATGAAAGATGGCGGCAGTGTGATCATCACCAGTTCTGTGGCCGGACTTGTAGGAAGCCCCAATGTGAGCGCCTACATCACCAGCAAACATGCCAATGTAGGCATTATGCGGGCATTGGCTGCAGAAGCCGCTCCGCGCAAAATCAGGGTGAACTCTGTGCATCCTTCACCGGTGGATAACAGGATGATGCGTTCGCTCGAAGACGGCTTTGCGCCGGGAGCAGGTGCCGAAGTAAAGAAAAACCTCGAAAGCACCATACCGCTCGGCCGTTATGCTACCAATAACGAGATCGCGCTGGCCGTAATGTTTCTGGCCGGCGACGAAAGCCGCTTTATTACCGGAGCTACGCTGCCCGTTGATGGCGGAATGACCTTCGTATAAAAACGCAGTGGTTTAAAACCGGTTTCGGCATCATAAGCCGGCACTTCTATAAAGTATCGAATCCCTTTGGCAATCAGGCCTTAGGGATTTTTTTTTGTGTCAAAAAATTTCATTCCCGAAATGGCATGTCTTTATTTTACTTATTTACAGCTACTTAGGGTTAAAATTAAAATTTATCAACAGTATATTTGATAACTTTAAGTTAATTCTTAATGATTTGGTAAAGTGAGATAAATCAATTTTTGCTATTTTTGTACAACTACTCCAACTAACCAACTATCAACGACCAAACTACCGCCATTATCCAATTAGCATCTTTAACACAGTTTTATTTATAAACATCAAACCAATCTATTATGAAAAAACGACTCTTTTTTCCAGCCCTTATCGGGCTGATGATGCTGCTTACTGTTGAGGGGTGGGGGCAGATTAATGAGAGCTTCGAAACAGGATTACCAAGTTCTTATACTGAAACAACAACTTTTGTGCTTTCGTCCGGTACTTGGACTGGCTCTGAAAATCAAGTTATTCGAAGCACAGATGGCGTTAATACTGGTTCATATTCTTGTCAGCTAAAAAGTCAGACGGGTTCACAAATAACGACACCTATTCTAACTGGAGGAGTGAGAAAGATTTCGTTTTTTTGCTCTGTTAGCACTGGTACAGGTGGTCTGCAAGTTCTTGTTTCAAAGAATAACGGAGATACATGGGAACAGGTTAATGGTTCTCCAATCTCGTTTGGTACTGCTATAAATCAATATTCATTTGATGTATTTGATGCAGATGTAAACAAAGTGCAGTTTTATAGAACAGGTGGAACTGTGTACATTGATGATGTGGTTATTACCCGATCAAGAGAACAGCCTTCTGAACAGCCATCAAATTTTAGTGCTGAATCTCTTGGAAATTCACAAATAAGATTAGCTTGGGCAGATGCATCCGGGGCAGTTTTACCTGATGGGTATTTAATTAAGGCAAGCACAACAGAATCAATTACTCCTCCTACGAGTGGTGTTGACCCAAACGAAGACACTAATTTATCTGATGGAAATGCTATTGTCAAAGTAGGTTTTGATGGTTTGGATGAATACACATTTACAAATCTCTCAGCGAATACTTCTTATCATTTTAAGATTTGGTCCTATACAAATGCTGGAAATATGATTGATTTTTTACTAAGCAGTCCGCCAAGTACAAGTTCAATAACAAAAAATATATCATTATTGATATCTGAAATTAGTGATCCAAAGGATAATTATAAGGGTCGATTTATAGAATTATTCAATGCTGGTCAGGAATTAATCGATTTTAATTCCACAGCGGTTTATTTAAGTAGGCAAACAAATGGATCTACTTGGTATGATTTTCAATTAAGTGGAACTATTTCACCAAAGGAGACAATAGTAATTGCTTCATACGCTGAATTTTTAAGTCTTTATGCAGTTTCTCCTGATTTTTCAAACGGCTCTTTTGATGGGAATGGCAATGACGCAGTATTTATTTATTTCGGTGGAGATCATTCATCAGGCACATTACTTGATATTTTTGGTGTTATTAGTGAAGATGGCTCTGGAAAACCATGGGAATATGAAGATTCACGTGTAGTTAGAAACTCTAACATAACTACTCCAAATGACACTTGGACAGCTTCTGAATGGACAATTACTGTTGCTGATGTTGCTGATTTTTCTCCCGGCGAACACAATGGCACTGTATCCTGGAAAGGTGGCGCCGGAAATTGGAATACCGCTGCCAGTTGGAGCAATGGTACGGTGCCTTCGGCATCTGATAATATAATAATCCCTGAAGGCGCATCATTAAGTGTTGATTTAGCTGCCACTGTTAACAACATCAATGTGCAAGATGGAGGTGAATTAACAATTAATACTTCTCAAAGTCTTTCGGTATCAGACACAATTACCATTGAAAGTGGCGGCTCTTATATAAATTATGGCACACTTGATAATGGCCTTTCCAAGGGTGAAGCTGACGCAAATGTTCAGTGCGATATAAATGCCTATTCTTCAGCCGCTAACGGCTGGCACTTGCTGTCTTCGCCGGTTGCAGCTTTTAATATTAATGATAATGCCGGTATCGACCCTGGTGACAATGATGATTTTTATGGTTGGAGTGAATCAACTTACACCTGGATGAATCATAAAGTAGGAGATCCTACACAAATGGTTCCGGGCACAGGATATCTGGTCGCCTATGTGTCAACTGCTACCAAAGAGTTTTCAGGAACATTAAATAATGCGGCTGTACCATATTCCAATCTCAGTAAAACAGCCGATCAGGGTAATGGATGGCATTTAGTTGGTAATCCTTTCCAAAGTGCTATTACATGGAATGCTCCTTTGGCAGATTGGGGTTTGACAAATATAAATGGCACTGCAAAAGTGATGACTAATACTGGTGGTTTTAATGATATATCTGCTGGAGGTTATATAGCAGCGATGCAAGGTTTTTGGATACAAGCAGAAGTGAATGCCGATAACAGTTTTACAATACCTTTGACTGCCAGAAATCACAATTCAGTTGAATGGCTTAAAGAAGCTGATAACAATGCTGTGATTATAGCTGCTAATGATCTGGAAAGTGGAATGATTCAAAAAAGCTGGGTGCGGTTTAATCCAGATGCTTCAGAAGCCTATGATATGAAATATGATTCTCGTTTTATGGTTTGGTTGGCTCCACAGTTATATTCCATTGTTGAGGGCGAAATGTTATCAACTAACACTTATCCTGAGCTTGATGAAGAGATGGTTATCCCCTTTGGTTTTGTAAAAAATGAGGCTAGTAACTTTTCTATTGAATTATTGGAAAGCCCTGAGGGACAAATTGTTTATCTTACCGATAACAAGACAGATATTGTGCACAACCTCACGGAAACCCACACCTACTCCTTCACCGCCTCCGAAGGCGACAACCCCAACCGTTTCCTCCTGCACTTTGGCGCTGTGGGACTGGACGAAAACACCGGCGAAAACAGCATCAAGGCCTATAGCTACAACAACATTCTCTACATCCAAAACAGTCTGGAGGATGCCAATATCAGGGTAATCGATTTGCAGGGCCGCCTGCTGCTTGAGAAGCAACTGAGCAGACAAGGCCTGCAAAGTCTGCCACTTGATTTCCCGGCTGGTGTTTATGTGGTGCAGCTGCTCAACAGCAAAGCCCAAAAGAGCGTTAAAGTAATTGTTGAATAAGTAAAATCAAATCAGACATGAAAAAGATAATCGCACAACTCGTTTTAGTTATTGGACTCTTTCTAAGCAGCCAGGCTATGCTGGCACAAGGTCCGCCTGAACCGCCCGACGGGCATGGTGAGACCACCAATCAGGATCCTGGTGGAGGCGCGCCTATCGGAGGTGGCCTTGGTATACTGCTGGCGCTCGGCGCTGCTTATGGTGGCCGTAAAGTTTACAAGGCCTGGCAGCAGAACAAACTGGAAGAATAACAGCATTTTTTTGTGAACACAGGTTTTAAAGCTCCTGCCGGCGTAAGTTGGCGGGAGCTTTTTTGTGAGTAAGGATAGGGTGGGAGCACCGTATAAGTCGGCTTCTCGGCATCTCGACTTTTCGCTCGATGCACCGCTTCGCTCGAAGACCTTCGTCCGTGGAAAGTATTTCATAATTCACTTTTAATTACGCTTTGGCTACTTTTCATGATTAGAAGAAAAAATGTTAAACGAGAACAAAGGTGATCGAGCGTCGAGAGCACCGTATAAGTCGGCTTCTCGGCTTCGCTCGAAGACCTTCGCTCGTGGAAAGTATTTCATAATTCACCTTTAATTAGGCTTTGGCTACTTACTCATTATTAGAAGAAAAAATGTTAAACGAAACCATAGGTGATCGAGCGGAGTCGAGAGCACCGTTTGAAACCGGCTTCTCGGCTTCGCTCGAAGGCCTTCAATCATGCAAAATATTACATAATTCCACCAAAATAAATTTCAATTCAATTATTTGACGCTTAACGACTGTAATTGTTATTTTTACAAAAGCAAATGAGTAAAGAATGAAAGGCTATACCTACATGCTTTTGTGCGAAAATGGATATTATTATACGGGTTCTACTATTGATTTAAAGAAACGTTTGCATGAACATTGGAGCGGACAGGGAGCCAATTTCACCAAGAAATACCCGCCTGTCAAACTGGTTTATGTTGAGGAACATGATCATATCGCAATAGCCTTCAAGCCGGAAAAGCAACTGCAGAACTGGAGCCATGACAAAAAAAATGCGTTGACCGAAAATCAGCTTGAAATGCTGCATCAACTGGCAGCCTGCCAAAATGCCTCCCATTACCTTAACAGGGATACTCTACTAAAGCTGAATGACAAAACCACAAACGAAGATTGAGTTTGATTAAGGGTTTTCATAAAAAAACTCCCGTCAGCTTGTACCGGCGGGAGTTTTTATTTTGTGCAAAACTTTGCTATTGCTTTACGATACGCAGCGTTTCGGAATGTTTGTCCGCTGTGATTTTCAACAGATACACGCCAGCCGGTAATTGTTCCAGATTCAGGTTTATACTATTCTGTTTGCTTTCGCTTTCTATAACCTGATCGATCCAAAGCCGTCCGCCGGCATCATATATCTTTATAGCCTTGATTTGCGGCGCTGTTGATGGGATATTAAGGTTCAGAACCGAGGTAAATGGATTCGGAGAAACAGTCGCGTTAAGGCTTAGTGTGGGGAGTTTTTCACCAGCCCCAACAACGATTTCCATGTTCTGAAAATAATTGAAAGTGCCGTCATAGTTACCCAAAGTGAGATCGGCATCGCCATCGCCGTCCAGATCGCCAAAGCCCGGACTGGTATTCTGTCCGCCACTCACACCGGCCATAATCAAATTGTTAGCCACCCAATTGCCATTTTCATTCTCGAAATACTTCACATTACCCGAAATATTCCCGACAGTCATATCCAGTTCGCCATCGAAATCCAGATCGGCAAAGCTGGGCACGGCATTCGATCCCACATCGATGCCGCCAAAATAATTGGGAACTTCTACCCACACCGCATTCTGGCTGTCGCCTTGATTTTCAATAAAATGGACTTGTCCCGATTCGTTACCAACCACCAGATCAAGGTCTTCGTCGTTGTCGATGTCAATCAGATAAGGTGAAGACCAGCCGCCAAAGGAAAATCCCGCAAAAGTACTTTCGATATAGTTGAAACCAAATCCGCTGTTCTGATGATGGAAGAGGTTGCCGCTCAAATCGCCCACAACAGCATCCATGCGGCCGTCGCCATTCAGATCGCCAACTGCCACATCGCTATAGATGCTGTGTTTGAGTGAGGTGAAACCATCGCTCTGTTCCAGCCAGGAGGGACTGTTTGCCGTTCCAGTATTTTCAAAAAACTTGATGTCGCCCATCTGTGTGCCCGTAAACATATCCAGATCGCCATCGCCATCGTAATCCACAAAATAAGGATTGCTGGCGCCACCCACATCAATCACACCGCCAAACAGGCTTTCATTCTGCTGCCATTCGGCCAGTTCGGGAGTTCCTGTATTTACGTAGTAAACCAATGGTCCTGAGGCTGTTCCAAAAATAAGATCCAGCGTGCCATCATTATCCAAGTCGATCAAATCAGGTGAGTTCCAGTAGGTGTCTTCGCCCATGCCGGCAAAAGCGCCTTCGATATAGGTCCATTCAGGAATTGTTGATGTTCCGGTATTTTGATAGTAGCGGAAACCAAATCCATCGCGGCCAACAAAAAGATCCACATCACCATCGTTATCCAGATCAGGAAAGCAGGGATAAGCATAAAGGCCAACATCGCCTATCTCAGTTACATTGGCTTCTGAAAAGGCCGCTGCATCAGCAGTTCCGGTGTTTTCATAAATCTTTACCTGTCCATCTTCACTCAGGCCAATCACCAGATCCAAATCGCCATCGTCGTCCACATCGGCCAAATCGGGAACGGGATAATTGATGCCTGCTAAAATGGTGAAAAATCCCGGCTGCTCTTCAAATTCCGGGCTGCTAACATTGCCTGTGTTCTCGAAAAAGTGCAAGCCGGTATAGCCTCCCGTGATCATATCCAGATCGCCATCGTTATCGAGGTCGGCAAAAACAGCCACTTCAGCATCGAGATAACTGACGCCGGCAAAATAATCCTCGCCCGGAGCAAACTGTGGCGCTTCTGCCGTGCCCACATTCTCCATATAAAAAGGCTTATCGTTGATGTTGCCGATAATCATATCCAGATCGCCGTCATTGTCAAGATCGGCGAAGCGCGGCTGCGAAAAGGGAAGGCTGGGAATGCCGGTGGGGTTAAACATGGCATCGTTTTGCACCCAGGGCTGGGCATTGAGCCAGCAAGGCACGATTGAAAGTAGCACGATGGATGCAACTTTAGAAAAATTTTTCATAGCAATAAATAGTTTTGTGTTTATCATGTGTTCTCCTGTACAATGGTGTAAATTTAGGGTTTTATTTGTTGATGAGCCGGCTTTTTAGGTTTGATGGTATTGAAAGCACTTATTCCTAACTAATATGAATAAGAAATGCTTACATTTGTTCTTCAACTTCTAAAAAGGGCTGACGCATGAAAACGTTTTACCTTAAAATCATCGTCCCGACGGTATTGGCTGTATTGCTGTTTCTGCTCACTTTCTTTTTAGTGATTGTTCCGCGCTTTCAACAGCAAATGATGCAGGGTAAGCAGGAAATGATCAAGGAGCTCACCAATTCGGCCTGGAGCATACTGGCGAAGTATGAAAAAAACGAAAGCGATGGCCTAATGAGTCGCGAAGAGGCACAACAAACAGCGATCAACAACATCCAAAATTTACGTTATGGGGACGAAAACAAGGATTATTTCTGGGTAACGGACCTGCATCCCAACATGATCATGCATCCCTTTAGAAGCGACCTGAACGGGCAGGATTTAAGTGATTTCACTGATCCACATGGCAATAGGATGTTTGTCGATTTTGTTGAGACCGTAAAAATGCATGAGCACGGTTTTGTAAACTATATGTGGCAATGGAAAGATGATTCGCTGCATATCGTACCCAAGCTATCCTATGTAAAGGTCTTCAAGCCTTGGAATTGGATTATCGGTACCGGTATTTACATCGAAGATGTGCAAAAGGAGATGCGTGCACTCACCAGCCGAATGCTGTGGATATCGGTAACTATTTCGTTCATCATCGCGCTAATACTGTTTTATATTATCAAACAGAGTTTAAACATTGAAAACAAAAGGATAGCCGCAGAAGAGGAATTGCATCACGCAAAGGAGAAATATTTCACCCTTATTGAAGCGGCCACAGAGGGTTTGATCATGCTTATCGATGGCAGAATCAGCTTTGCGAATGCGGTTATCAGTAGAATGAGCGGATACACACCCCAGGAACTTGAGGGTTTGTCATTTAGTGACATTATCAGTAAAAACAATAACCAGGATATTCTTAAAGCCTTTTCGGAAAATCATGTTAAGCCGGGAACTTTTGAGTTGAACCTCAGGAAAAAGAATGGAGGATCAGCCGAGGTGCTCATCACCTCATCCAGAGCTGTTTTTTACGGCAAGCCTGTTAATATCATTATTGTAAAAGATATATCAATTGAAAAAACGGTTGGTTTCACAACGGTTGACTACCAACAATTGATCAATTCGCTCGATATGGGCTTTTTTAAGGCACGAATTGATTCGAAAGGGAAAGTTATTTTCGCCAATGAAACTGCCATCAAAATATTTGGATTTAGTCATTTGGATGAACTATCCGATTGTGACATGTTCGACATGGTGGTAGATGCCGATGACCGCAAAAACATCCGATTAGCGCTCAATGAGGAGGGTTACCTCAAAAACAAAGTGATTCAAATACGGAAAACTGACCAAACAATTGCCACTGTGGCGATTTCGCTGATTGCGCTATCCAGCGAAGCTAACGAAGGCCAACTATGCGATGGTATTATTGAAGATATCAGCCGGCAGGAACAAGACAGAGAAAAGCAAAACGAAATCATCACAGCGCTCAAAGCCAATGAATTCGTGCTTGAACAAGCAGTCTCAGGTTTTTTATCACCGCTTTTCACCTTGCCCGAAAGCAGCCAGCTTAAGGATGTTCTCGACTTTTTGGCCAGAAAAAAAACCGACTGTGTTTTACTTTTAAATAGACGGAACGATTATGTCGGCATTATCACAAACAGCGATATCCAGCAAAGAATACTTCGTTTGAACTTAAAGCTCGACAACCCGGCTTACCTTATCATGAGTGCTCCAATTGTGTTTGCCGATGCGCAAATGAGCGTGTTTGAAAGCATCAGGCTGTGTGAAGAAAATAATTTGAGTCACTTGCCGGTTAAAAGCGCCGATGGTAACATCGCTGGCGTATTTCGGAAAGAAAAATTCAGTCATCAGGTCTCCGGCGCGATGCCATTCCTGCTTTCGAAAGTGAAGACAGCAGAAACTACTGAGGACTTAAAATTGGCTTACGAACAATTGCTATACTTCATTAAGCCGCTTATCAAAAGTGAGTTATCCGTGAAATACCTCACTAAAATTACTTCTCAGTTTTTTGATACCGCATTGGCGCGTATTGTGGAGTTATGCATGGATGAAATAGGCCCGGCTCCGGCCAGTTTTTCTTTTATCTGCATGGGAAGTGAGGGCAGAAAAGAAGAGACTTTATTGACTGATCAGGACAATGCTATCATTTATGCCGATGTAGCCAAAGAGAAGGAAGAAATGGTGAAAACCTACTTTTTAAAGCTTGGCAGTGCTGTTTGTGAAGCACTGGATACAATAGGCTATCGCTATTGCAAAGGGAACATCATGGCCATGAATCCACAATGGTGTGTGTCGTTGTCAGGCTGGAAAAAATATTTTGCACAATGGATTGCCAGTCCCGAACCACAGCATCTATTGGACGCCATGATTTTCTTTGACTTCAGAAAGGTAGTTGGCGATGAATCCTTATGTGTTGATCTCAGAAAAACGATCGACCATGCCATTCAGGAGTATCCCACATTTCTTTATCACCTGGCATACAACACCTATTATACCAAGCCGCAGCAAATTGCTTCAAATATATTGATGCAAGACAAATCCAATGAAACCATCGATTTAAAAAGTGCTATGGCGCCAATAATCATGCTGGCCCGAACCTATGCATTTCAGCACCAGATCGTGCAAACAAATACCCGTGAGCGCCTTTTGGTACTCAAGGAAAAACAGATAATTAAAGAGCCAACCATTGATGAGATTCTTTATACCTATGATTACCTCATGAAACTTCGATTCAATAACCAGCTGTGGTTATTGGAACAAAAAATGACCGTCACAAATATTTTGGCTATTAAAAGGTTGAATGAACTGGAAAAGCATAGCTTAAAACGCAAGCTTGCCGCTGTGCAGGATTTTCAGCAAAAAGTAAAACTCGATTTCAGAGTTATCACTTAACAGAAAGCTTAAGCTACAAATCAAAGCGAGAAATAGGCAGCGAGCAACCTCTGGAAAATTGAGTTGAAATCCATTTTGATATATAGCACTTTCAGCCTAAATCTTTACCTTCCTGCCCTTTATTACACCGGGATGGGGGCGTAGGCCTGCCTGTCTGCTGCCAGGTAGACGCGAACGGCGAGCCGGCGGCAGGGTGAATGAAAAAGCAACTGGAAAGCCGGCAAAGCAGACCCGCCCCAAAGGCGGGGATGTTTGCAGGGCACAATGCCTGGCAGAATCGAATGGCTCAGTGAAAATTGAAAGGCATTGTAGGCCTGCACCCTTTGCCTGGATTTCCGTTGTTTTTTCAGAGCGCGCGGAAGCATCGTTCGGGCTAGATTTTTGTGTACTTTTCATCATGGAAAAGTACAAGAAAGAAGCTAATGTTTATTACGAGTACAGGTTTGAATTTAATCCAAGATCGGAAGAGTCAAGCAGTTATCATTGTTGATTGTTAACAATTTTAAGCCGAATCCTAACAGTCATACCCACGAATCGGAAGATGATCAGTTGAGTTGATAACTTCGCAAGCTTACCGCTGTGCAGGATTTTCAGCAAAAAGTAAAACTCGATTTCAGAGTTACCACTTAACAGAAATCTTAAGCTGCAAATCAAAGCGAGAAATAAGCAGCGTTTCTGAAATGGTTATGTTCATTTGACGACACCATGCCTAATTGATTGGTTAGCAGCATCGTTTTTCCGATTATTAAAGGTTTTTGATTGAAATGACTGTGCCCATAAATCCAAAAATCAGCCTTGCAATCCTTGATATAGGCTGTTAAATCAACACAATAGGCCTCATTTAACTCACTTTCAACATGTTCAGGCGAATTGCATCGTACCGAAGGCAAATGGTGTGTTACAACAACAGTTGGATGGGTGGTTTTGTCCAGTTCAGCTTTTATAAAGGACAAGCTTTCCTCGTGAAGCTGATTGTAATCATAACCATTCAAGCGTTTGCCCTTACGGGTAATGGAAGCAAAATCAGCGATGCCTTTTTCAATAAATGGCATATTTAGCTCATTTAAGTATGTCCATAAAGTACTGAAAACAAAATTTATACCTTCATAAACGATATTTGTATTCTGAAGCAGGTGAATATTTTCGCGTATTTTAAAATGAAAAGAGGTCTTAAAATCGATGAGATCGTGGTGGTAATACTCATGGTTTCCAGGCACCCAAAAAACCGCTTTATAGTTTGCCGACAAATAAGAAAAAAACGAATTTGCATAGTAAATATCATGCAAAGGAGCTATATCACCAGCCAATAGCAGCACTTCACCACTTATCTCCCAGGTCTTCTCCGTCAGAAAATGATTGTTGTGGGCAAATTCAAGATGCAGATCGGAGCAATATTGTATTTTCATAGGCTATGGAAAAATAGTTTACCCTACTTCACTAATTTTTTTCAGCAGCGACATATCTAAGATTTCAATTGTCCTTCCGTTTGTAGCAATGATATTTTCACGCGAAAACTCCGTCAGCAGACGCACCGTATTCTCCTCCGAAATAGCCGCCATTTCCCCGATTTCTTTTCTGGTTAATTGCACATGAAAAGTGGTGCTTTGATGAATATCGGCCAGATATAGCAGGTTTTCGGCAATACGACCCCGGATTTGTTTTTGATTGAGCGAAATGATCTTCTGCATAATCATGGCTACCGACTTGCCAAAGGCTTTGTTGAGGCATAAGAGCAAATCGTGGTTTTCGATATAAAGTTTTTTTACCAGATCGAGCTCGATCAAACAAATCTCCGAGGCTTCAAGAGCCGAAACGGAATACGAATAGCGCGGACTCTCAAAAAAGGACAATAAGCCAATATATGCCGGAGGTTTTAAAATATACAAAATAATATTGCGGTTATTAAGCCCTTCAATGTAAAGCTTGGCCGAACCTTTTGTTAAAAAAAGTGCATGTGACACTTCGGTGCCTTGCTTGCAAATTACATCATGCTTTTTCAGTTGGGCATGCACAGGAGCATTGTATTCCGAAGCCTGATCGGTATGTAAAAGCGTTGAATAAATATCGCATTTAAGTTCACAATGAGCACAATCCTGCTTTTTCGAAAACTTCATGAGTCCGTATTTGCGTCAAATGTATTAATAAAGTTGATCTATAACAATGTTCAAATTCAACTTATTTAAAAAAAAAGCAGAATGATTAAACAATACCTTTGAAACTGTTAACCATTTTATAAACCAACATAATCAAAACTGTATGTTACACGAACCATCTGCTGAAATTGGGACAGACAAGGCTGCACCAAAGAAAGCCAAATTAGGCGTTATTATGTTTGTTATTTACACGATAGTGTATGCCGGATTTGTAGTCATTGGACTAACTGTGCCGGAAATCATGGGCTTGCCGCTTATCGGCGAACAAAACATTGCTATTGTATATGGCTTTGGGTTGATAGTGCTCGCGATAATTATGGGATTTATCTATAATTATTTCTGCACCAAATATGAAGACAAGCTCAATAATAACTAAGCCTAAACCATTAATAATATGATTTACGAAGTATCAAATTTGGCCATCATTATCTTCTTATTTATTGTTGGTCTTGTATTGGGGTTGTCCTTTTATTTTGCCCGAAAAACCAAATCAGCTTCGAGTTACTATGCTGCGGGAGGCAAGATTCACTGGGGTGTAAACGGAATTGCTTTTGCAGGCGATTATCTCTCAGCCGCTTCCTTTTTGGGTATTTGCGGCATGATTGCTTTTTCGGGCTATGATGGCTTTTTATATTCAATAGGCTATCTGGCAGGTTGGGTTGTAGCCTTGTTCCTGGTGGCCGAACCGCTCAAAAAACTGGGTAAATACACCTTTACCGACGCGCTCGATTCACGTTTTAATTCAAAAGCCATCAAATTGGCTGCATCAATCAGTACCTTGATTGTTTCGGTTTTCTACCTTATTCCACAAATGGTTGGCGCCGGCGATTTGGTTGTTCCATTGCTTGGCCTCCCGCATTGGATGGGTGTTGTGATTGTAGGATCGATTGTTATCCTCATCGTTGCCACAGCAGGGATGACTTCAACCACCTATGTCCAATTTATCAAGGGTGGATTACTGGTGTTTTTCTCGACAATCCTTACGATTTATATTCTCAACAATGGCTTGTCGCTTCATCCGAACAAAGATTACCACCAGTTTGATCAGGTGGAAGCCGTTGTAACGAATGACACTGTCGTCACGATAAACGACGCCTCCTATACAATGGGAAATACAGTTGTTGCTGACCAGAAGGTGTTTGTTAAACTTGAGAAAGATGGCTATGGATTATGGTATAAACTTACCGAAATGAATGGCCGCACCCTGCTTACAGAGTCACTTTCAACCACTGATTTGGCCAACGGAGAGAAACTGTTCAATGGAGCACCTAAATCAGAAAAGAAGTTCTTTCAGGTAGGGCACCTAAGTAAAATAATTGTTGATGGTGTTGAAGTGGACTCAACCGGACCTGTTGGCCCTTTCGAATTTTTGCGTCTGATTGAAAACAGTGAAGTGGTCCGATTCTCGAAAAGTTTTTTTTATGATGGTGAAGATAAGGTTACGATTTGGTCGCAAAACCCAACCTCGGGCGCTGATGTGATGAAGCCTGGCCTAAAGTTCAAACTGTCCAAAAAGTCAGGAGCAACCTTCTGGAACAAAATGAACTTTTTATCACTGATGTTGGCGCTGTTCTTGGGTACATCTGCCTTGCCACATATTTTAATACGTTATTACACCGTTTCAAGTCCCAGGGCTGCGCGCAAATCGACCATTGTGGCTATCGCTGCGATTGGTTTTTTCTATATTCTCACCCTTTATATGGGATTGGGCGCCATGATTGGTGGTGTGCTTGATGTAGAAAGCAGTAATATGTCGGGTCCTTTGTTGGCTAAATCGATTGGAATTGGCCTTTTCTCAATTATTTCGGCCATCGCCTTCGCGACAGTTTTAGGTACGGTAAGCGGACTTATTGTTGCTTCGTCAGGAGCTATTGCGCACGACTTTATCGATCAATACCTTCAGCTTAACATGACTGATAAAGCCAAAGTGAAAGCCGGGAAATTTGCCGCCATTGGTGTTGGATTTTTTGCGATCCTTTTGGGTATTTTGTTCAAAGGAATGAATGTATCATTTCTTGTAGGACTTGCATTTGCCGTTGCCGCTTCGGCCAATCTGCCGGCCATACTTTTCTTGCTGTTCTGGAAGAAAACTACCGCAAAAGGCATTGCGTCATCCATTTTCGTGGGTATTGTTTCGTCTATTGGTATTATCCTTTTTTCGCCAAGTATGTACGAAAAATATGGCTTGTTTGCCAAAGATGCGCCTATACCACTCGATAACCCGGGTATTATCTCAATACCCCTGGCAGTGATAACCCTGGTAATTGTTTCACTGCTTACCCAAAAAGACAATTCAACTAAAAATTTCAATTAAAACGGCACATGAATATTTTTCTTGTGGTGATTCCATATTGGAATTAAAAAAATTAATGATATGAAGATGAAAAGCTTAATCTTAATATTCCTGGTGTTTTCAGCATTGCTGATTCGGGCGCAGGAAAAGCCGGACGAATCCAAATTTGGTATTAAATTTTCCGGTTTTGTAAAAACAGATGTTTTTTACGATACCCGTCAAACTATTAGCATCCGTGAAGGACATTTTTCGCTCTATCCTGCCAGCGAAAAGCTCGACATCAATGGGGTTGATATCAATGCCAAAGATCATGTAAATATCCTGGCTATTCAGTCGCGGATTACAGGAAAAATTTCCGGACCTGATGCGCTTGGAGCAAAAACTTTTGCGCTGATCGAAGCTGATTTTTTCGGCAATGAAAATGGTAATTTCGCTGATGTCAACGGTTTCAGGCTGCGGCATGCCTTTATAAAGCTCAATTGGACAAATACGGAATTGCTTGTAGGGCAGTTCTGGCATCCACTGTTTGCGCACGAATGCTTTCCTGATGTGGTGTCGTTTAATACCGGCGCACCGTTTCAGCCTTTTGCCCGCCACCCGCAGATACGACTTACACAGAAGCTAAATCGGATAAACCTGATTCTGGCCGTGGCAGAACAGCGCGATTTCACCAGCACAGGACCAGATGGTGGCAATAGTAAATACCTGAATAATGAGGTGTTGCCCGACCTGAATATGCACTGGCAATATAAAGGTAATTGGGGCGAAAGCAACACCTTATTGCTTGGCGCAGGTGTTGAATTTAAAACCCTGGTGCCGCGCTTATCTTTCGCTTTTGACCAGAACAGTGGTGATGGTGTTGACAGCACTTATTTTGCCGGTGACAATAAGGTTTCCTCCTTTGCCCTCTCAATGTATTCAAAAGTAACTACTCCTAAAATTACCTGGAAAGCCCAGATGGTGTATGGTGGTAATATGTTTGAATTTGCCATGCTTGGCGGCTATGCGGTAAGTGCCACGCCAAGTCCGTCACAACTGAAATACGAATATACTCCAACAAAAATACTTGCTGTTTGGAGCGAGATTGCTACAAGAGGTAAAATTCAGGCCGGACTTTTCGGGGGATTTACCCGGAATTTAGGTTCGCTCGATGACAATGTAGGTGTGTATTATAGCAGAGGCGCCAACATAAATCAGGTGTACCGTATTTCGCCACGTATTGTGGGTAATTTTGAAAAGCTACGTATTTCGACAGAGTTTGAATTTACGGTAGCAGAATATGGAACAGCCGACAGCAAAGGCAGGGTTAATGATAACTTATCTACTGTCTCAAACCTCAGGTTGCTGCTGGCTTTCTATTACTTCTTCTAATGGATTAATACAATAGTTGATATAGCCGTTACAAGTAGTTGGATTGAATAATTTTCAAAAGTTTGGCAGTTGTTTTTGTGCTTAGAATTTCACAAAAACAGCTGCCATTCTTTATGTCTCCTCAAGCGTAAATATTTTACTATCCAATGCAATAACACAATACTAATAAGTTGTCGCTGTTAACCGTATTTTTCGGTTAAAAACTTTTTCATGGTATCAATCTGTGTAGGTGTTCCCAGTATGAAAATTTTGGAGCCGTTGATAATGGGTATGTCTGCCGAAGGATTTAAGGTATAGCTGCCATCGGGCGCCTTAAAGCCGATAATGTTAGCGCCCGAAATGGCCCTGATGTCAAGCTCGCGGATGGGTCTGTTGAGGAAGCTTTTCGGCAAATCGTCACTCATGATTTCAAAAATTTGTGTGCTGTGGATATCATGAATAGTGAGGTGTTCTAAAAATTCTACAATATCGGGTTTGGCCACCAGTGTTGCCATATGTGCACCACCCACTTTTTCTGGCATGATCACACTATTTACACCTGCAAACTTCATTTTTTTCTCCGAGCTCTCATTGGCTGCCCGGCTGATGATTTTTAAGGATGGGTTCAACGAACGCGCGGTGAGCGCCACAAATAAATTATCTGCATCAACGGGAAGCGAAGTAACCAGGGCTTTTGCTTTATGGATGCCTGCCTTCTCGAGCACCTCGTCAGTGGTAGCATCACCTTCAATAAAATTGTTGGGGTGATTTAACACAAGCTCATGGTTTTGATCGATCACAACAAATTCTTCATGGTAATTTATCAGCTGCTGAACAACCTGCTGCCCGTTTCGCCCATATCCAACAACAATTACATGGTTTTCCATTTTTTTTAGATTTAATTTTTGATTGTGGCCTGGAAAGTGAAAATGCATTTGCATTTCAATGAGTTGCTGTGAGAATACAGAAATAAAGTAGGCAATGACGCCTAAACTTCCCAGAATGAGGAATGAAGTAAAAATTTTTCCTCCATCCGACAGGGGAATCACTTCGCCAAAACCAACAGTGCTTACTGTAATAACAGTCATATAAATAGCATCCACCAATGGATAGTCATCAATCAGATGGTAGCCCGTAACGCCAATAAAAATAATTAGGATGAGTAGAAGACCGCCCCTGATCAGATGAATGCTAGTGCTTTTCAAGGTTTTTTGTTTTTAGTTTCTCAGACAAATGTACGTGATTTTTATCATGAGCCTATTTTTTTAAGTACGAAAATGAGCTGCCAACAGCACATCTGGCCAGCTGGGGAGGCTAGACAGTACACGAACTAATACAGATTCCTCCTGCACATTGATTTTCTAGATTTTTTTTTAATAAATCCAATATTTTAATTTGTACAACAACTGAAGGCCAATAAGTAAATTCTCTTCCTCTTTGGTGTTTGACGACAAAATTTTTACATTTACAGTCGCAAGCAAAACCAAATATCAAGGGTTTTGCTCAATAGAGAATGGATTGAGACATTAGTAAGATTTTTTAGGTTTAGTCGATTCTAGCTGCTTGTCGTCAGGCAGTTTTGACTTATGAAAAATAAAAATTTACAGATGAAAACAAGAAAAACAAATGCTTTAAAATGGAACAGGATTCCGATTTACCTATTAATGGGATTAGTGATTTCATTCAGTGCCTGCAAAAATGAAGAAGATCCTAAGGTGATGACTCCCGTAGGAAGCTGGAAAAGAGCATATTCCGGTGATGTGAGTTTTACAGCCCAACTCAACCTGAGCAATGAGGAGGCACTTGAATGGATTGTACTCGATACGATAAGTAGCCACGAGAACAGCATGGTAAGTTTTGAAATTTCAGGTAATCAGCTAAGGGTATTTGGTGATCCGGAAATCGAAGCTGAGGGTTTTTATCAATGGTCAATATCGGATCAATACCTACAGCTGGAAGTGATTGATGATCCTTTTGCCCCCCGCGTGGCTGCACTAGATGGGCACTGGACGATCAAAGATCCTGCTGTTGACCCTGCGTTAGTGGCTTCCTGGACAAAATCTTACCTGATAAATAATGCAGCATATAGCATCAGGCTGAGGCTTGAAGCCGATGGAAGTCTGCACTGGGAAATGATTGATCCTATTCCGGGACACGCTAATTCATCAACGGCTTTTACGACCCATAACAGCACTTTCGTGATTTACAAGGATGATCAATGCGGCGATCAAAATGGGTATTATCAATTTGAAGTTATTGGTGGTGAATTGCATTTAAGTGCTGTTAAAGATCTGTGCACGCCACGTATTGATGCAATCAGTGGCTCTTGGAGCAGGCTATAATCAGGAAAGTGGCTTTTTGCAGATAAGGATGCCGAAAAGTGCTGGACAAACGAGCCAACACCTGCCTGCCGTGAGCAGTCAGACAGGGCCAACAGCCTCTTCACTAACCTACTGTTCCAACAAGCTATTCAGCAAGCCCCCACGATCTTCTTTTTTAGTATTGGAACCTCCTGGCGAAAGCTGATTGATCAGCTTACTAATTGGCAAAGATTGTAACCAAACCTTGCCCGTTCCCCTTAGCGTGGCTACAAACAGCCCTTCCCCGCCGAAGATCATCGATTTGAGATTGCCTGCGCGCTGCACACTAAAATCAATGCCGTCCTGAAAACCAACCACACAGCCGGTATCAACACGCAAGGTTTCTCCTTTTAGTTCATGTTCGATCACAGTGCCTCCGGCGTGAATAAAGGCTTTGCCGTCGCCCTGTAGTTTTTGCAAGATGAATCCTTCGCCGCTGAAAAACCCTGCTCCCAGTTTTTGATTAAAATGCAGGCTGATCTTTGTTCCTAGAGCAGCGCACAAAAAGGCATCGCGCTGAACAATTATTTTGCCACCCATAGCAGCTAAATCGATTGGTACTATTGTGCCGGGATAAGGAGCTGCAAATGCAACCTGACTTTTTCCCATGCCGCGGTGTGTAAAGTGCGTTATAAAAATGGATTCACCGGTAATTTTGCGTGAAGCGGCCGATAGTAATTTGCCAAACAAACCTTTGTCCGGTTCCGAACCATCGCCCATTTTTGTTTCAAAGTCAATGCCTTCTTTCATATAAAGCATCGTGCCTGCTTCGGCGATGACTGTTTCGTTGGTGTCTAGTTCAATTTCGACGAACTGGATATCGTGCCCTTTAATTTTGTAATCAATTTCGTGTGATTTCATCTGTAATGTGTTTATTATAAATAATTTATGATTTGCTTAATCCATTGAAAAGCGCGATTAAAAGTAAGACAAATCACTGAAATACACATAAGTATCAGGCCTTAACCAAAATTGTTTTTGTGAAATTTTTCGCATATTATTCCGCTAAGGCAAATAATAAATTGGCCCCTCCACGCCAAGTGGCAACCCTGCCCAAATCCAGAGCAGAAGCATGGGGATGCGCACCAGTGCAAAAGCGATCGCAAAGGGCAACATCATCGAAATGAGTGTGCCGATACCTACATCTTTAACGTATTTCTGGGCAAAGACAATTACCAGCGGAAAATAGGGCAAAAGTGGTGTTAAAACATTGGAATAGGAATCACCAATTCGGTAGGCCGCCTGCGTAGTTTCGGGCGAATAACCCATCAGCATAAGCATCGGCACGAAGATCGGTGCCAGTAAAGCCCATTTGGCAGAGGCGCTTCCCATAATCAGGTTCACAACGGAGGAAACGAGAATAAAGGCAACCAGCAGCGGGCCGCCTGTGAGTCCGATGGCTTTGAGTACTTCTGATCCTTTTACGGCCAGCACACTGCCCAGATGCGACCAGTTGAAATAAGCCACAAACTGTGAAGCTACAAAGGCAATCACAATGTATAAACCCATGGTTGACATGCTTTTGGCTGTCATATCGCTCACATCTTTGTCTGTTTTTATTGTTTTTGCCACGATGCCATAAACCAGCCCGGCAATGAAAAATCCAATAAACATAATGGGGACCAGTGAATCATAAAAAGGACGGAGATCACGTACCCCTGTGATCGGATCGACTTCGCCACGCAAAAGGCCGTCGGCAGGGATTACAGTAAGCGCAATGAGTACAGAAAAGATGGCGGTTGCGAAAGCTGACCAGCCCAGGGCTTTTTTCTCTTGTCGTGAAATGGCCGGTTGTTCTTCGATGGTAACGCTGGAATCGGGTTTATAGGCTCCAAGGCGGGGAACAAGAATTTTTTCGGTCACCCAGGTGCCGGCTAAACCTACAAAAGGCACTGAGGCAGCCATCAGGTAATAATTAGAGAGGGGGTTCACCGTATAAGAAGGATCGAGTATCTGTGCAGCAGGTTCGGTAAAGGCAGCAATCATCGGGTCGAGACCGGTAGGGAAGAGGTTGGCCCCAAAGCCGCCCGAAACGCCTGCGAAGGCAGCGCCAATCCCGGCAAGCGGATGCCTGCCCATACCTAAAAAGATTGCTCCGCCCAGCGGAATAAGCACAACATATCCGGCATCGGCAGCGATGGAGCTGATCATTCCCGCTACCACAATTGAAAAGGTAATCAGCGAACGGGGCACGCGTGATACAAAAAGTCGAAGGGCAACCGAGATCATACCTGTATATTCTGCTACACCAATGCCGAGCATCACCACCAGCACCAATCCCAGCGGAGGAAAGGTGGCAAAGGTGGAAACCATTTTTGTCATAATCAGCTGAAAGCCCTCGCGCGAAAGCAAATTGACCACTTCTATGGTGTCAACAGGATTACCCGCTTTGTCCAAAAGTCCGGCTGCCTTGCCAGGATGATCCACTGTGATACCGCCAAATATCCAAGATAACAGCAAGGTGAGCATCATCAGGATGAAAAATAGCGTTACGGGCTGCGGGAGTTTATTGCCAATCACCTCAACCTTGTCGAGGGCGCGTTTTAGGAAGTCCTTTTTAGGTTTTTGTTGTGTCATGAGTGTGTGTTGCTATGGTTGTTTAAATCGGTAATAGGGTGCTAAAATACATTATTCAGATTTTTAGTAACAGTTTAGATTTGTTCATGGTTCACAGCTTTTCGAATTCTGTAGTAATTTCAATAGTTTGATGCTTATAAGTTACAGAATAACAATGTTATATAAGAGAAATTGATAGGTTGTTAAAAATTACTTAAAAATATTTTAGGCAAGGTGTATCAAAATTTTGGCTGGTTTTGGCATCATGTGAATTGCCTAAAAAGATTTTCCTGATTCCAATCGCTATTGCATATTCTTTATCAGGAAGCTGTAATTGCTTTAAAAATAATTACCTTGCAGGCTTGTTTGTTGAAAATTGAAATAAGCGGAACTTAAACCAGAAAAAATATGACAAAAAAAACCACTTCAGAACTACTTTCGTTTTTTGCTGGTGCAATGCTTGAACACCGTCAATTACCTGCTTTTTCGGATTATGATGGCGAAACTTATACTTATCAGCAGGTGTATGATAATGTGAGGTATATGCATCAGTTTTTCAAAGAAGCCAAATTGCATCGTGGCGACAAAATTGCACTTTTAGGCAGTAATTCTGCTGGATGGGGTATTGCTTTCATTGGCATCATTACCTATGGTGCTGTTGTGGTTCCCATCCTTCCTGATTTTTCGGCCGAAAACACCCATCATATCATCAATCACTCCGATGCGCGGCTTATGATGGCATCTTCTCCTTTGTTTAGCAAAATTGATGTTGAGCACCTTGCCAAATTGGATGGGATCGTAAGCTTGAGTCAGTTGGAGCCATTGCACGATCCTAAAGCAAAAATTGAAACGGCTCTCAAAAAGGCGAAAGCATGGCAGGAAGATCCGAAAGGAGTTGATGATCTTCATTTCAAAGAAGGACATTCAGATGATGTCGCAGTGATTTCTTATACCAGCGGCACTTCCGGCTTCACAAAAGGAGTGATGCTGCCCCAACGCAGCCTGTGGTCGAATATCGTTTTTGCACAAGAGCATATGCCGTTGAATGCGGGAGATCAGATCGTTTCCTTCCTTCCGCTGGCGCATGTGTTTGGCCTGTTGTTCGAGTTTCTGTTTCCTTTTACGATGGGTTGTCATGTTCATTTTCTTACCAAGATTCCTTCACCGGCAATCGTCACCAAGGCTTTTGGCGAAATCAGGCCACATCTGATTCTTTCTGTTCCGTTGGTGATCGAAAAGATTTACAAGAAGCGCATAATGCCAAAGATTGACAAACCGATAATGAGATTGTTACTCAAAACACCCGTTATCAGTGGTGTAATTGAGCAAAAAGTTAATAAAGCCCTTACTGAAACTTTTGGGGAAAGATTTAGTGAAATCGTGATTGGTGGAGCGCCTATTAGTGAAGAAGTTGAACAGTTTTTCAGGAAGATAGGTTTCCGTTATACCGTGGGTTATGGCATGACTGAATGTGGTCCTCTGATCAGTTATATAGGGTATAAAAAGTCAAAGTTTCGTTCGGCGGGTAAAGTTGTTGATCGGATGCAAATAAGGATATCCAAGGAAGCTCCCAATACTGAAACCGGCGAGGTGCAGGTAAAAGGCGACAACCTGATGCTTGGCTATTACAATAATGAAGCCGATACCAAAAAGGCATTCACTGAGGATGGCTGGCTTCGCACCGGCGATTTAGGGTATCTTGATAGTGAAGGATATCTTTTCCTGAAAGGTCGTAGCAAGAATATGTTGTTGGGGCCTTCCGGACAAAACATCTATCCTGAAGAACTGGAAGCGCGTATCATGAACATGCCCTGTGTGGCCGAATGTGTGGTGAAACAGCATAAAGACAAATTGGTTGCCATGATTTATCCCGACAGGGAGGCGATGGAATGTGAGCGCCTCGATTTTCCGGATATCGAAAACAAGATGAAGGAAATGATCAAGCACCTCAATAAAGAACTTCCTGCCTACGAACAGATTACAGGTGTTGAAATTGTGGATGTGGAGTTTGTGAAAACGCCCAAAAAGAATATTAAAAGGTATTTGTATACTTAAAATCCAATACCCTATAACACGCCATAGCCATCGAATTCATCCGTGGGCTATGGATGGACAGCCGGCATCGATGATGGGACAAAAAATAGTAATTTGCACATTTTGTTGTGCAATTATCTGATAAAATGTTGAATATGTTGTGCGTTTTTTAGTCAATACGAGATTCTAAAGTTTTCGAGGCTGCCGAAACAACAGAAACCAAAATATTTTTTACACTCGAAAGAGACAAAAAGTTTTTATACTACCTTTAAACCCTGAAACCAAAACTACCCTGCTCATACGCCACTTGAACAGTTTCGATGGCTTGTAGCGGGATTTGATGGAGAAAGCGGTTTCCGAAAAGCTTTAGGAGTAGGAAAATTGAAAACCAAATGAAACATGAAAACTAAGTTAAGCGTAATGAAGGCATTGTTGGTGATGCTGTTCATCATTGGATTTGCATCATGCAAAAAATCAGAACCAACAAATGCTGAAATCGACCCTTTTAGCAATGGGGGCAACGAGCGGAATATGATCGTTGTGATTAGCGATATGCATCTCGGAGCTGACCTTGCGTATGCCGAATGCAAGAAAAATGTGCCTTCTTTGGAGAAATTGCTTAAACAGATACAAGCTTCTCCAAATGTGAAAGAGCTTGTGATCGCCGGCGACCTGTTGGATGAATGGTTTGTGCCTGCTCCGATCAATACCTACCACGGGAAAGATCAGGCTGATTTTGTGCAGCGCATTGCCGAAACAAACAAAGTCGTGTTTGATGTTTTAAACAACATGATTCAGGAGAAGAAGATTCTGGTCACTTATGTTCCTGGAAACCATGATCTAACGATAACAGAATCAAGTGTTGAACTGATACTTCCGGGCATCAACCAAAAACGTGATCCGGAACTGGGCTTGGGAACTTATTCCCCGATCGGTTATCCGCAGATAGCGATTGAGCATGGCCATCGGTATAATTTCTTTTGTGCACCCGACCCGATTTCAAACCAGGATATTGCCCCGGGCACCATATTGCCACCGGGCTACTTTTTTACTCGAATTGCAGCGCTTTATGTTTCTCAAGGATTGCCACCGGCTGGTGATACTGTTCCTGTCGTTACGCAGAATGCTTCTGGCGATGAAAGTCAAAACTTACTTTTTGCTTATTGGAAAATGTGGGATTGGACCTTAAATACTTTCACAATTGAAAATAAATTTGATGAGAAGATTATTGTGACAAATGTGGATGGGTTCACAGAAAACTTTTCAGTGAACGATGTGCTGCCTTATCAAACCAGTCCTGGAGGATTAATTGAGGTTGATCTATACAATGGCATTCAGGACAGCTGGCTGCAGCGTCAGGCTCGCAATCATGTACCTGTCAATATTCCAACCCAACAGGCAATTGCCGGTTCAGCTATTGCCAGCGAGATGGATGGACAGGCAAAAACCCAATATTTTTTGAATCCCGATTCAGATGTTAGAATTGTTGTTTTTGGGCATACGCATGTCCCTACGATGGAAGCATCCAATAACCATCTGGGGCAAAAATCTATCTATGCAAACTCAGGGACTTGGATCGATCATAACACTTTAGATTCTACAGCCATGAATTTTGTGGTGATCACACCGCAGGGCCTTGATGCATCTGCTCAAACCCATGTAAAACTATACCATTTCAAAAATGAAATAGTTACCGAAATGGCCACGGATTCATTAAGGCTTTAATCGCTCAGGTAATCCTGGACGTGCCATCAGCACAGTTTATCTTTTTCCAGAAGTCTTGGGTGCATTCCCAATAGCTGTATTAACGTTAACAAATACATGATTTTTTTGTTAATGACTATTCAGTATCACTTTTGTCTGATAAAATTAGATTACCGTCCTTACTAAACTTTTTCTTGATTTGTAACAGGCTGTCTACTCCCGCACCTGTGGGAGTAGAATAAAAGGTTACCCTTGATTATCCGAAGTCCAGGGACGATATTATAATTTATCGGTCAATAATGATTGAAGATGTAAATTCCGTCCGAATCCCGGGTTGGATGTCAAAAATTTTCATAAACTTTCTCGCACAACAGACTGCTTATATACAGCGAAAGCCGCTTGTTCATTTCGGGCAGGGAATAATAGCAAACAACGGGAAGTACCCATTCCAGCAATGCCAAATAATAGGGGATGATATCGGGATTTCCCTGTACGCTTTCAAAGGCATATTTCCTCATTTTTAATGCCAGCGCTACTTGCTTCTGTACTTTTTCCTGATGTCGCCCGGTATAGGTAAATTCCGGAATATCATGAAGGCTTTCAGCCGCATAAAAAGCGTTAACAAAATGAAGGTATGCATCCATATCGTCCTGATTTTCCAAAGGAGCATTATCAGTCAGGAAAATAGCTTCCAGTCGTGCAAAATCTGAGATGACAGACCGCGGTTTGGTTTCAGAAAAATCGATCAGATAAACATTCCTGTTTTCATCAAGCAGGATGTTTTGCATGTTCAAATCGCCATGACAAATCCCTTCGAAATAATTGATGCTCTGTTCTCTGCGTTTCGGGTATTCGTATTTCAAAAACCAATAGGGATTTAGGATGGGACGGCCACTTTCTGCGATTTCAATATACTGATCATCAGCACTAATGGAGAAAAGATCGGATACGGTTTGGTAAATATGCGGAAAAAATGTCAAGGTCGGATCATGGTCTTTGAAAGGAAAAATGTTTGTTTTTACGGGCTGACCATACCAGGGTTTTAAAATCTGCAGGAATATCTTGTCGAACAAGGGATCCAGCAATTCCATTTTTTCCTGTTGGAAAGAATGTGCCAGCCATTTAAGTTGGGATTCTTCACCACCAATGCCTACAAAATTATATACTAAAGCACCTTTATCGCCCTGAAATTCAGTCCCGAGTACTGATGCACTGTTATTGAAAATATAAGGCAGTGCATATTGCTGACAGCGTTCTGATTCCCTTGTAATCATTGCGCGGTTCGCTACCTTGAGCACAGTAGGCCGCAATTTCCTTCCATGCTTATCGAAAGAAGCGACCTGAAAAGTCTGTGCCGAAAACCCTCCATGCAGTGGTTCAATTATCACACGGGCAGCATCGGCATAAAGTTTACGAATCAGAAAACGCTGATAAGGTTCGAGGGTTAGCTGATCGTTTGTTTCAATTTTTAAACGTTGTGAATCAGCATCTTCAATACCCTGAGGAAAAAACAGCCAGGCAATGGGGTCCTGTAGTTTTTCATCAACCGAAATGGATTCAAGCGCGATAATATTATCGATGCTCAAACTATCGGTTAAGAATTTTGACAAGGAAGTTGTATCATCGGCTTGATGCAGTGTTTCAAGTTTGAATGTCAAGCCAACAGCATTGTTAGCGCCAGATTTGAGGATAATTTGCTGATGAAAATGGGGTAGCTGTTGCCACAGTTCCCTATTGTGTTTTTCGGCCTCAACATCCAGTACGATACTCAATGAAGGATTTTCAGGGTCGCGGTTCAGTATAGCCATCAGCGCGATTTCCGCGTCTTGTTGTTGTTTTGCCTGTCTGCTTGCCGAAATGAATTCCTGCATCGTCAGCTGCAGTTCTTTTGCCGATAAAACCCCCGATGCCTGCCCGCTAAAAGAAACAGCTCCGAGTGATAATACGGCAATGTTAGCAGCATCCGAGGCAAGCCTGAAGTCGGCAGGAATACTTTGATCATCGGGCATAAACCCGGCACAGGCTCCGGCAGTTACAAATAAACCATGAACAGTATCTTCTGTTAGTTCCGTTTCAGCTGACGCACCATAGCCTATCGACAATACAAGTTCATGACATCCAATCATATCAATCGGTTTCCAAAATAGCAGCGGATATTTTACTTTACAGCTTGTCCGAAATCGAAAGGTCTTATTACCTGTTTTAAAATCGATGGGTTCAGCACAGTCAGACTGCAATTGCTCAATTTCCGCATTAGCCAGTTCCAGCGTATCGACAAGATTGAAAATATGGTGCAGACCAGCCATTTCAATTACCTGAAAAACCTCAGGCAATAAACCGGTAATAATCAGTTTGCCTTTGGCAGCAAGCATTTTCTTATGTGTTTTAAGTAAAATGCGTATGCCGGCACTCGAAAGGTAAGCGCAATGCCCCAAGTCGATAATCAAAAACCTGGAGGCAGCCAGCAGGGGCTCAACCGCCAATTCAAAATTGGTGCTACTCAAAGCATCCAACCGACCCGAAACCTTTAATATCGGCGCAGTCTTGTCTTTTTGAATGAGTTCGAAGCTGTTCATCTTTTTAACTTTTCTTTTCGGGGCATTGCTTTCAATTTCAAATTTTCACCTTTTGATAAGCCTGGCTATAAGCTTTAGTGCAATATATCAATCTGAACGTTAAGGCATTGGAACTCCATCAAACCATTCATTCCAGATCGTTTCGAATGTGCCATCCGTCTTCATAGCATCAAGGTGACTTTGCCATTGCTGAACCGTGCTAGCAGGTGTGCTGAGGCTGAATGCGATATAATCCTTGAAATTCAAAGCTTCCATATGCTGAGTAAGGTTACTCATTGGCACCTCACTGATATCAGCCAGCCATTTCACGTCCAAA
This sequence comes from Bacteroidota bacterium, assembly GCA_018830105.1. GTDB lineage: Bacteria > Bacteroidota > Bacteroidia > Bacteroidales > F082 > UBA5536. The sequence continues at coordinate 29,794 of JAHJTC010000017.1, read as the reverse complement.
TCGGTCATCAGCAATGCCTGAACCTCGCCGCTCATCAACTGATCAAAAGCTTCCATGGAGGTGAGTGATGTAGCGACGATGTTTTGGAAGTTGTTGTTTATCAGAAAATCATGGGTGAACCAGCCATTTGGTGTGGCAATGGATTCCAGCGCTTTCGCTTGTTCAAGTGTTTCAATGGTCAATCCTGAAGAAGCGAGCGTATAAAAATAGGTTCTGCTGGAGGAAATCGGCCCGACCCATTGAAACATATTTTCGCGTTCCGGCGTGCGGGCGGTATTAAACAGGGCGCTGTTTGGCAGGTATTGCACAATGTCATAAGCATTGTTCCATAAAGTCAGGTTGATGTTGTTAACATAGCCTGTTCTTGTCATAATTTCTTTCACAATATCTATGGATGAGCCTCTAACTTCAGCTGAGGTACCATGACCATATTCAAAGCTGGTTGGTGGTGCATTTTCAGTATAAAGTTGAATGGTTCCTGCGATGTAAGTTTCAGGCATAAATGGTATGTATTTCCTCACAATTGATACCGTACTTTTATCTTCAATCATTGATTTTATCTCATTCTGAACGCTGTTTACTACTGCATCGCTTACATCATTTGAAAAAGCAACATAATAATAAACAGTACGATAGCTTGTTACTACATGGACGTTCTCCAAATAATATCCCGAAGGAAGCGAGGAAATTAAATGGTAAAAATCGCTGGCAATAAATCGTATCTCACCATTCATAAAGGCGTCCAGTGCCTCACTGTAGGTCCCGTAGTAAACCAGATTTGCAAAACCCATATCTTCGAGGGTAGTAGTTTCCCACCAGTCGGTTACTACTGCTATGGAAGGAAGCTGTTTACACTCTTCAATGGGCAGGGGAAAGATAAAGTTCGATTCTCCATTCTCAAATATGGCATACATTCCCTTGCTTGTCGGACCGGCCCATTTGAACAGATTCGTGCGTTCAGGGATATACGTTGTTGATAACAGTGCTTTGTTAGGACCACTTAGGATCGCATCATAGGCTTCCTCCCATGTGCCGGCTATGCTCATTTCCATATCGACACCTGCATTTTGCATGGCCTCGGCAGCAATATCAGCATCTATTCCAACAATTTTCTCATTGTCAGTAAAAACGTAAGGGACGAATTCGCTGCCGAAAACCTGAATGGTTTCTTCATCTTTGTTGTCCTCTTTTTTGCAAGTGGTAAAAAATAGCATCACCAATGCCAGCGCGAATAAAATTTTAATTGTTTTCATCTTTAAATACGGTTTTTAATATTTGAATTCAGTAGGTCAAATACTATGATTTTTTTACACTTAGGGCATCGGTATTCCTTCAAACCATTTATTCCAAATCGTTTCGAATGTGCCATCTGTCTTCATGGCATCAAGGTGACTTTGCCATTGCTGAACAGTACTAGCAGGTGTGCTGAGGCTGAATGCGATATAACCATTAAAATTAAGTGCTTCCATTTGTTGGGTAATATCGCTCATGGGAATATCGTTCAAATCAGCCAACCATTTCACACTCACATCGGTTAGGAGCAGCGCATCAACTTCGCCTGTAATAAGTTGATTAAAAGCATCCTGAGACGTGATTGCCGTAGCCACAATGTTTGGAAAGTTATTGTTGACAAGAAAATCATGGGTAAACCAACCATTTGGCGTGGCTATCGATTGAAGTGCTTTAGCTTGTTCAAGTGTTTCAATTGTCAATCCCGAAGATGCCAGGGTGTAAAAATGGGATCTGCTTGAAGAAACCGGACCTACCCACTGAAACATATTTTCGCGTTCGGGTGTGCGGGCGGTCGTAAATACTGCACTGTTTGGCAGGTATTGTGCAACAGCGTAAGCATCATTCCATAAACTCAGGTTAATCTTGTTCACATATCCGGTTCTCCTCTGTATTTCATTTACAAAATCAACGGCAGAGCCTTCTACTTTGCGCTCAGTGCCTTGTCCAGTACCAAAGTTGTTTGGGGGGCTGACTTCGGTAAAAAGCTGAATGGTTCCCGGCATATAATCGCTGGGCATTGCTGGCAAATAATCATTAACAATTGAAACCATACTTTGATCCTTTATCAAGTTTTCGATTTCATTTTGAACCTTGTTGACAACAACATCACTTACATCCTTCGAAAAGGCAATGTAATTGTACACTGTGCGGTATCGTGTTATTGTGAAGACATTTCCTATATAATATCCTGAAGGTTTTAGCTCCGCCGCCAGATGATAAAAATCACTGGCGATAAATTTTACTTCACCATTCAAAAATGCATTCAGTGCTTCGTCGTAAGTATCATAATAGACCAGGTTATCAAAGCCGAGTTCTTCAAGGGTGGTTGTCTCCATCCAGTTTTTTACCACTGCGATAGGGGGGAGGAGCATGCATTCCTCAATAGGCATGGGATATACAAGGCCCGAATATCCGTTTTCAAATATGCCAAACATTGACTGACTCGTGGGGCCTGCCCATTTGAAAAAGTCTTTGCGTTCGGGAGTGAAGGCTGTTGTCAATAATGCCTTGTTTGGCCCGTTTAAGGTTGCATCATAGGCGCCCGGCCAAAAATCTGACATACTCATATTGTATTCAACACCTGCATTTTGCATGGCTTTGGCAGCAATATCAGCATCGATCCCGACAATTTTGCCATCGCTGATAAAATAGTTAGGATTGAATGGGACACCTGCTACTTGAATTGTTTCGTTTTCTGTATCATCTTTTTTGCAGCTGTTTAGGATAAAAATTGCTGTTATCATCAAAAATGAAGTAGCGATCAGAAATAGTTTGTTTTTCATGAACTTTGTTTTAATGGTTTTCAAAATCAAATTCCAATTTGGGATTTGATTGGTTAAAATTAAGGAATCTTTTAATCTGGCAATGAGTTCCCTCCAAAAAAAGAATGAGTTTGATTGAATACCCCCAAAATTTCATCCTTTTCGGGAGCAATACGGGTTGGAAATGGATAAATCCATTGGGTTTAATAGGTGCTTTGATTCCACGACCCACGGATGAATCCGTGGGTTATAGGAATTGATAAACCGTATAAGCATTTTTTATATTAGCATTAAAAACAACTCATTATATCCCATACCTTTAACAAAATATGGATACATGGCATTCGGTCAACCAGGCAAAATCCATAGCCCGCGGATTCATCCGTGGGCAACGGATAGGATTCCCCCAAAAACCAAAACCGTTTCAACGGTTTTTTTAATTGATTGAGGTTTGGATTGAATATCCATAAAATTTCATCTTATTCGGGAGCAATACGGGTTGGAAATGGATAAATCCATTGGGTGGAATTTGAGATTGACCCCACAACCCACGGATGAATCCGTGAACAATGTTTATTCCAACAATTGCATCATTTCTTCAATTTTTGGCCTGCTGGTGTCGGTTGTGTCAAGAATCTGATCTGCCAGGTCGGTTTTGTATTGCTGCAAGCCCAGGATTTTTTCTTCAACGGTATCTTTGCTGATAAAACGGTACACAAACACCTTTTTGTCTTGCCCGATGCGATGTGCACGGCTCAGTGCCTGCAACTCGGCTGCGGGATTCCACCAGGGGTCGAGCATAAACACATAGCCGGCTTCGGTGAGGTTGAGTCCGAAGCCACCAGCTTTGAGCGAGATCAGAAACAGCTGTACTTTTTGATCAGCCTTAAATTTATTGATCACCTCCTCACGCTTTCTGGTTGAACCGGTTAGCATGGTGTAGGCTAAGTTCATGGAATCGAAATGGGCCGCATAACGTTTCAGGTGACTGGTAAACGACGAGAACAACAGCACCTTCTGGCCTTCGGCAATTAAGGTCTGTAATTTTTCGGTCACGGCTTCAAACTTGCCGCTTTCAGCAGTGCTCTCTTTTTCGGCCAGCACCGGATGATTGGCAATTTGCCTCAGACGCATCAAAGCACGAAGCACTAACACTGGCAAACGGAGTTTTTGTTCGGGGTCGTTCCGGGCTTGCAAAAGAAAATTTCGCAGCCGGCTTTTTTCTTTCTCATAGTAGGCTGTCTGCTCGGGAAGCATTTCGCAGTAGCTGATGATCTGTGTAAGCGGAGGCAGCTCCGGTGCAACAGCAAGTTTGGTTCTGCGTAACAGATAGGGCATGATAAGGTGCTGCAACGCACGCGCTGCGGTTTCATCCTGCTGTTTTTTAACAGGAATAACATAGTGTTTTTCGAACTGCTCCTTGCTGGCCAGCAAGCCGGGATTGGCAAACTCCATTTGCGACCATAAGTCGTAAAGGCTGTTTTCGATAGGCGTGCCCGTCATCGCGATGCCTGTTTCCTTTGACAGGGCATAAGCTGCTGCGGCTGTTTTGGAGCTTGCGTTTTTGATGGCCTGACTCTCATCGAGAATCACCAGCTTAAAAGCGATTGGCTTCAGCAACTCAATATCGTTTCTAAGCGTGCCATAGGTGGTGAGAATAATTTGATGTTGACGCAAAATTTTCGCCGAAAGCCTACGCTCTGAGCCAGTATAGTTCCAATATATAAGTTGTGGAGCGAAACGATTTATTTCGTTTATCCAGTTGTGTATCAGTGAGGCAGGCATCACAACGAGCGAAGGTTTTTGTGTTGTTATTGGTTCAGTTGCAATTTCATCCGTTAGTGCCTCGGCAAATAAATCAAGTTGCCCATTTGTCGCCTGCGATTTTGAAACCGATTGTCTTTTATCAGCTGTGTCCGATGGATAATGATGCACCAACAGGCTGATGATTTGCAGCGTTTTGCCAAGCCCCATATCATCTGCCAGAATTCCGCCAAAGGACTGATCAACAAGCCAGTTAAGCCATTGGAAGCCAACTTTCTGATAGCTTCTCAGTTGGGCATTTTTTAGCTCAGGGTAGGGGGTGAGGGTGTCGGGGCTATGAGGTGTAATGTTTTGCGGATCAAGCACTTTACGATCAGGAATCAGCATTTCGTGTTGTTTCTTGATCCTCAGCGACTGCTCTTCACGAGGCTGGGCATGGATGGCAAGGCCACGGTACTTTTCGAACCAGGCTTCCGGGATCAGAAAGATTTGTCCGTTCTGCAATCTGAAAATTCTGTTGGCGGTAAGCAGATGATTGCGCAAAGCCAAAAATGGAAATTCATGCTCACCTGCTTTTACAATCATATAAAGGTCAAACCAATCCTTCTTCTGCTGTAGATCTGTTTGTATCACAGGCCGGGAAAGCAAGTAGGTTGACTCCGTTTGCTGTATGACAGTGAATGCCAGCGCGTCTAGCTCTGTTTTGATGTCCTGAAGGTAATAAACCAATTCCTGAAGTTGGTTCTCCTGTGTATTACCCAGGCTGCTTTTGAGTTGAAAAAACGATTGATCCTGCTTAAAGCCTAAATTCTTAATAGTGTCGATATAGCGTTGTTCATGCTTTTTGTTTCGGCTCAAGCGTTTGAAAATAAATCCCTTATCATCAGTTTGCAGGCTTGTGAACCGCTGCTGTTTTTGATGAGGATAGATTTGTTTATTGCCATAAGCAAAACTCAGGCTCAGGCCGTATGCGCCATTCCAGTTTTGCTCCAGCCTGAGTTGTGCCTGGGGCGTATAATCCAGATCAATCAGCTCGAAACCAATGGCTTCTATCTCAGCATGATTGGCGATCTTGCGGATGAAACGCTCGAAATATTGTTTTTCGGCACGGTGTGGAATCTCAATGATGTCTTTTTTAAGAAAAGGAAGGAATAGCTTGCCATTGATTTCCGCTTCAAAGTGAAGGATCATCTTTCGATGAATCAATAAGCAGGGTTCCCGACTTAAAACGAGGGTGTCAGACCGCAGATTGATCGGTTTTCCAGCGTGAAAAACCTTTAATTGATAAAGTGTTTTTTCCTCCGTTCGTGTAAAGTGAAGCAGGGTTTTGCCCGCCTGCTGCTGATAGCGCAATTGCTGATCCGGATAGAGATTGGGCCAGCTGATGCCCTGATAAATGGGGATGTCGTTTTCCAAGGCCAACAGCAGTATTTTCTGCATCTGCTTAGCGACAAAAGGCAAAATAACCTCATCAAGTATTTGACTGTCAACCGACTCAAAGAATGTGACTGCCTGTACTTTCTTCTTCGAGAAGCGATTGGCCAGCTCCTGCATTTCCAGGTTTAAAGCCAGTTCGTGCAGCGACTTTTCCCATGCTTCGGTCAGATTGGCAACTTCCAGCGTCGAAAAAGCCTGCTCTGTCGTCAGGAAGTTCTTGTTTGCTTTGATCGTGAGATACGGCATAAGTATCCACCCCAGAAAACGATTCTTCCGCACCACAATCACAAGATTCGGATAAGCAGCTTCCATAAGTTGGCAAAAATAGGGATTGCCCGATAATTAAAGGCGTGTGTTGTGAAATAAAACAGTTGCTTCTTTAGCTTGCTGGTTTTGGTTGAGGTTGAGGTTGAGGCTGAGGTTGAGGTTGAGGCGGAAACCATACTCAATTTTAACCTTAACCTCAATTTTTGATTTATTGATTTGTTTTTTTTCTACATTTACGCTTTTGTCAGACATCCAGCCTTAATCCACTGTTTAACATTGTGTTTTGTTGCCGGGAACGAGGAAGGTATGGGACTGACATGGCGAGAGCATGTTTGGTGGGAAGTGTTTTAGGCCATACAATCAGCTTTTCTTCAGGGCTTATGTACTGGTTCAGCCTGCATTATTTACTGAAGTCAGACAGGTTCAACATGTAGAATTTACCATTGAACGATCGTAAGGAGAAACAAGGAGAAGAATCAGGCAAATTCCATACCACCGTTGGGATGCCACCATTAAATGGTGGACGACCCGAATCCGACATCTGGAATGTTTACAATTGATGCATCAGCCTTAACAAATACAATCAAATCCTATATTCTTACTGACATTTATGGAAAAATGAGTTTAGAAAAACAAATCAACTCACTTAAAAATAATATCTTTGAAATTGACTTCAGTAAATACAAGACAGGAATATATTTCTTACGATTAGACACTGAGAATCAAGGAATAATATTCAGAAAAATAATTAAGAAATAAAATTACGTTTGGTTAAAAAAAATATAGTGCATTTGACATATAGTGCTAAAAATGAAGATGATAGTAATAAAGAAACATAGTAGTAAATTGAAAGCATTGAGCGTTGAAATGCCAAACGCACCCTGTTCAAACCGTTGTTCAAAATTATAGAAACAGCTTCGAATGGCAGATAATTAATATAGAAAATATGCAAGTGAAAAGCATTCTCCTATTCATTTTGACTATTTCCATATCAAGTATTTTGATTTCATCTGTCAATATTGACGGTGATACAAGAAAAGAGGTATTACTTGATACCACGTATTCAAATTTGCCAATTCTACATTTGAATGGCACTCCGTATGAAAATGGATTTCAACACGGAAAGATTATGAAAAGCAGGATTCTTGAACTTGTTGAATTATGGAAAAACGACATTAAAAAAAAATATCAAGTATCCGCAGATGAATTTATTACAACCTTTCTCGATTCTACTGATTATATTCCTGCAATTAAAAAATGGACACCTGATTTATTGGAAGAGATTAAGGGGATTAGTGATGGTTCTGGGATAGATTTTAAAACTGTATTTGCATTTCAACTCATTGATGAGATTTGGACAAATGAAAGAATTGTAAATAGTCCACATCATTGCACTTCTATGGGTATAAACAATTATAAAAAACACGGAAGTTCCAACTATATTGCTCAAAATATTGATATTACACCATTCTATCATGGTTTTGAGATTCTTTTAGACATAAAAGATAAAAATTCCAATTCAAGAAAGTTAGTGACGACTTTTGCTGGATATATTGGAGCAAATGGATTAAACAAACATATTGGTATTACAGTGAATACTTTGTCTGACTTAAAAAGTTCACTTAATGGATTGCCTGTCTGCTGCATAGTAAGAGGTGTTTTAGATAAAGCTTCGTTTGAAGAGGCTGTAAATTTTGTTAAAACTATTAAACATGCCTCAGGTCAGAATTATATTATTGGCTCAAATCATGATATAATCTCGTTGGAATGTGCCTCTGACTTGGTAACGGAGTATTGGCCGGATTCAACAAAAGACTATACATTTCATGCAAATAGACCTCTTACAAACAATTCATATCATCCTGCTTATTTGGCTTATTTAGAAGCATTGTATGGCTCAATTCCGGAATCTATAAGTTTCTCAGACGAAAGATTAGAATCAATAAAAAACATACTCTTAAATAATCAGCAGATTAGTTTGATGACTATTAAGGATGCGCTTGCTAATGAACCTGTATGTAATAGCAATACTTTTGTTTCTACGATTATGGAGTTCAACAATGACTACAACGAACTCCTGATTTCTCCCGGGAAACCTGACTCGATAGAATATATTGTATTTAGAATAAAATAATAACTGCGTATAATTCAATATCGCTAGCCCGCATCGGCGTTTGTGTCGGCGGAGAGGAACGAAGACCGCGACCCCTAACCTTATATACTCGCAACCGGCATGCAGCAAGGTTAAACCTATCTGCGAAAAATGTAATCTAAATTGATTATTGAATAAATATGAACAATGGAAAAGACTATGAATAAAAGAGAGATACACTATTCTTATGTTTATTTGTTAATAGGATTTATTTCCCTATTCTTTTTTAATGGTAGATGGATTTTACCAATCGCCGCTTTAATAGCACCGATATTCCTCATTCGCTTTTTACGATTTCAAAAACCATTAAAAGGATTTTTAATAATTGTTCTTGCCGGCTGGGTGTCAAACATTTTCGTCTGGAAAGGGATGATGCCGATGTCAGGATTTTTCTATTACTTCGTTACTTTTATGATGAGCGTATTTACTTCGCTTACATTTTTAATTGACCGTATTTACACGCAAAAACTCAAAGGAATTGTTTCGACGCTTATATTTCCCGCTGCTTATGTACTAATGGATTATATTACCATATCGACCAATCCTTCTGGTTCATATGGCACTATCGCTCATACACAATCAGCCTTGCCTTTGTTGCAGCTTGTCTCAATTACTGGTATTTGGGGAGTAGCATTTTTGATTATGTGGACGGCATCAATAATAAATTGGCTTTGGGACAATTATTTTGAGAAAAGCAAGGTCTATTCAGCGTTCTGGGTATTTGGTATTCCTTTTCTTTTAATAATTATTTGGGGACAGTTCAGGTTATCAGAACCCATTGATTCGCCTACAGTAAGAATCGCTTCAATCAATAGCACTAAAGCGGAGTTTCATCATCGCATGACAACAAACTTTGATTCTTTGGTTGAGCAGGCAAACCAAGGGTTTTTAAGAAATTGTGAAATAGCAGCTTCATCAGGTGCTGAAATTGTATTTGGAAGAGAAGCCATCATCAGTTTGCCTGTTGATAAAGAATCTAACTTCATCGAAAAAGCCAAAACGATTGCAATTCGTGATAGTATTTATATTGGAATTCCCATCAACCTTTTACCAGAAGCAAACTCCAATGAAAATCCTGAGAACAAAATAAGCTGGATTTCTCCAGCAGGAGAAATGCTATTTACGGTTCATAAGGCAAAGCCCACTTATCCAGGCGAATGTGACAATGGAGATGGAATTATAAAATATTTTGATTCGCCTTTCGGAAGAATTGGTTCAGCCATTTGCTTCGATATGGATTTCCCTGCCTTGATTAGCCAAACCGGAAAAATGGATATTGACATTATGTTAGTGCCGGGTAGCGATTGGGAAGAAATTTCGCCATATCATAGCTATGTAGCATCTGCAAGGGGCATTGAAAATGGTTTTAACATGGTTAGGTCGACATTCAAAGGGTTTTCTGCTTCCTTTAATTATAAAGGACAGCTTATTTCGTCGAATGACTTTTTTAAGACCGACGAAGTAATTTTATATTCGGATGTACCTGTTAAAGGACAAAAAACGCTTTATTCATTATTAGGAGATTATTTTGCATGGCTTTGTATTATATTCTTTCTTTCAATGAGTGTTGTTTACGTTAAGAATAAGTGGATAAATAAAAAAGAGAAATTTAAACCCAGCTGCTAATAAACAGGACTCTGAGCGGTCTGCAAGAACCAGCGATGAGGCCTTTTCGGATTCAATATAGCAATTTTGGCACATGCAAAAAAAAACTGCTTCAAGTTTCGCTTGAAAAATTAAGTTCCTTAAAACCTATTTATTTGTTAACTTAGCAGTGTAAAAAGTGAAACCTGCCTGACTGCAGTCGGCAGGCAGGAATGAAAGCTGAAAGAGGTTTTTAGACGGACTGACCTTGGCGGTAATTTGGATAAAACCATATATAGAGATTAAAAATGTACCTAATAGACAAACCATATATTTCAGATTTTCTTATAGATACGATAAAAGAAAATTACTATCAAATTGTTGCAACAAAAGCTGCTAAAGAATTAGTAGCTGACCCTTCCTTAAATTGGATTAGCGAAGAAGAGGCTATAGCAACTATTAAAAACAACCCTTCTCAGCGGATATATTCCAATTCAGAAAATGTTCTCAGTTGGATAGATAAACACTTTGGGGAAAGTGAATTGTCAAAACAAATCAATATCCTCAAAGACAAGGCACAATTCAGAGAGCAGATTAAAGCCATATTTCCAGAATTTAAATTCAAAAAAATCAAGTTAGAAAACATTCAGAATATTGCTACCGAGGAATTGTCTTTCCCGTTTGTCATAAAACCATCCATCGGATTTTTAAGTGTTGGTGTCTATATTATAAATGATGAAAACGACTGGATTAAGGCAAAAGAGGAAATAACGGCCCACAATCTTATTAGTATTTTTCCAAAAAATGTACTTGATACTTCACACTTTATTATTGAAGATTATATTCAAGGTGAAGAATACGCTATAGATTATTATCATAATGATAAGGGTGAGGTGGTTATTTTAAATATTTTACACCACATTTTTTCATCGGGAACAGATACAAGCGACAGAGTTTATTCAACTTCTAAAGCAATTATCGATCAATATAAATCTGAATTGGAGCAGTTTTTAAGCACAATTGGCAATAAACTTAATTTAAAGAATTTTCCGGCTCATGCAGAAGTAAGAATAGATGAGAACGGCAAAATAATTCCTATTGAAATCAACCCACTTCGCTTTGGAGGTTGGTGTACTACGGGTGATTTATCAGGAATTACAGTGGGGTTTAATTCCTACAAATGCTATTTTGAAAACACTCGCCCAAATTGGGATACTATATTCGAAGGCAAAGAAAACAAAATATTTAGCCTAATCGTTTTAGATAATAATTCAGGTATTAAGCCTGATGAAGTTTTAAAGTTTGATTATAAAGCACTTGCTAATGATTTTGAAAACCCTATTTTGATAAGAGCCTTAGATATTAACACATATCCTCTTTTTGGGTTTGTTTTTGTAAAAACTGACCAAGAAAACATAAAGGAATTATACGCTATTCTCAGTTCAGATTTGAGAAAATATATTATTGTTAGAGAATAAAAACTACCGCCAAAAATGTGTATAATTCATAAGGTTTTCAGAGATTTTCGAGCGGTGTCGCCCATATTAATTTTGGGTGTCAATATACCTAAGCCGGGCGATATAGGCAAATTAACGTTTTGTACATATACTTAAAACCTTAAGGGCTTGATAAGTTGGAGCTTCGAAATACACCACTGCACCAAGCGCAAATACCTTATCACCAATAGGCTACGAGATCTATTCACCAGCCAAACCAATATTTCAAAAAAAAATATGTTGAGGGGGTGTAATATTTTTGCGACTTGGGTCACTAAATAAGAAAAGATTAAAATTATGACACTTAAAAATGCAATAAACCTTTTTAACCGTTTAGTATCTGAGACGAATAATAAGTCTGAAATTAAGGTGTACCAAGATTTCATAAAGATACTTACTCATCTCGAAAATAAAGGCTTAACACAGGCTGAAGTTCAATCTATTGAGACGGAACTTGATAATTTAGCTTTAAATAGCACCAATACCATCAGGATAAAGCAATTAAAAAAATCGCTTCAACAGTTTAAGAAATATTTGAAGGATACTTTTTCTTTAATTACCAAAGGGCACTACACTAGCTTGGGCATAACTTTTGGAGCCTCAGCAGGTTTACTTTTTGGAGTTATATTTCTTTCTGGTTTAGAGCGTTCTTTAGGAATTTCACTCGGCATTTCAGCAGGAACCTTAATCGGAATAATTGTAGCAGCTTATTTGGAATCTCAGGCTAAAACTGCCGGAAAGTTGATTTAAAAATGTAAAAGATTGAGTAACGACTTCTATGCCATATCGATTAAGCCTTATGCTGCAATCATTATAAAGATATGCAGGGCCTATACGAATTCCCAGGAAGATTTCGAAGATTACTATCAGGAGGTTTGCTTACAAATCTGGAGAACCAGAAACAACTTCCGGGGGCAATCTGAATGGTCCACCTGGGTGTATAGGCTGGCATTGAATGTGAGTTTAACCATGCTGAAAAAAAGGAAAAATAATCAGCAGTATTTTACCTCTGAATTCTTGCCAAACGAATTGACAGAAAGCAATCAGGCATTTCCGGATGAAGACCTCAATCAATTATATGATGCTATTAAACGTTTATCGGAATTAGACAGGGGTTTAATATTACTCTATCTGGAGGAAAAATCTTACAAAGAAATAGCTGAAATTACAGGTACAAACCCAAACAACATTGGGGTACGCATCAAACGAATTAAAGAACGATTAAAAAAGTTATTAGATGGAAAAGTCGATTGAATCAATATGGAAACAAGGTTTTATAAATAGCGATGCATTGGTTGCTCCAAAGCTGAACAAGCTGTACAATCAAAAATCGATACATATAATAGATAAGTTTAAAAGAATGTTCAGGATTAACCTGAATGCAATCGTTGCGGGTTCAATCCTATTTTTGGGGATTTCTTTTGTGATTGGGATTCCTTATATGGGAATAGGCTTTTTTTTGACACTCAGTATCATCGTTATAGTCAACAGAAGGCTTTCCAGGGGGTTAAATAAAATTGATAAGAGCGAAAGTAGCTATCAGTATATTAAGGCATTTGACAATTGGATGAAACAACAAGTTAGTGTAAATAGAATCATGGCCAGATTCTATTATCCTTTGTTCTTTTTATCTGGTGTACTTGGTTTTTGGCAGTATCATTTTAACGGAAAGCAATTGGGTGAGGCGATTACGAACAAGTTGATTTTAAACTATCCCGGCATTGACCTTATTTTTGGTGTGCCACTATTTATCATCCTTGGAGTTATTTTAATGATGGTTATGCTCTCCTACTTTGGAGGAAAATTATATCAATGGGATTTGAAGGTTGTTTATGGAGGAGTACTGAGAAAACTGGATGAAATTATTGCAGATATGGAAGAATTAAGAAACACATAATGGTGATAATAAATAAGACTCTGAGCGGTCTGCAAGCCTCAATGGTTCGCCTTACCAAAGCCCGGCTGGCTACCTGTATTTTTAGACCAGAACCTGTGCTGAGCATGCCGAAGCAAAGAAAACTTGGTCTGGTAAAGCGTATTAAAAAACAAATTGATAAATTTGGACGGGCTAATGAAGAGCTTGGAATTGTATATAATTGATTTATAATGTGTTGAAAAAACGTTAGTCTGAATTTTAAATAAGACTTTAATCCAAAGTTAAAGACCCTACTTAGAAAATTTGAATACTTCTTCTAACATATACGACAAAACCATTGCTGTTCTCCCATTCATGAATATGAGTGCGAGTGAGGAAAATGAGTATTTCAGTGACGGTATTACCGAAGAAATTATCAATGCCTTGGCGAAGGTTGATGGCTTGAATGTTACTTCCAGAACTTCATCATTCTCATTTAAGGGAACTAGCAGAACCATTGCTGAAATAGCCAAACAACTTAATGTTTCTATTATTTTGGAAGGTAGTGTTCGATTATCAGGAACATCTGCTAGAATTACTATCCAATTGATCGAAGCTGAAAACGATTTTCATTTTTGGTCAGAAACTTTTGATCGTGATCTCAAAAATGTATTTGTTGTTCAAGATGAAATTAGTTTAATCGTTGCTGATAAACTCAGGGAACATCTTGGTCACTTTGAAATAAACGATCATTTGGTGGACTCATACAATGTTCCTTTTGACACCTATAAAAAGTATCTTTGGGGACGATTTCTTTTAATGAAACTTGATTACCTAAACACACTCAAAGCTATTTCAGTTTTTGAAGAGGTTATTCAAGAGTCACCTGAATTCCCGCTTCCATACTTAGATGTAAATCAAGGATACACATACATGGGAACAATGGGGATTATTCCAGCTTACGAGGGGTTTACTAAAGCTCAACCATTCTTGCAGAAAGCCATTGAATTAAAAGAAGATCTACCTGAAACACAGTTAAACTTAGCATGGATTAGCTGCTGGCAAAAATGGGATTTAAAGCAAGCTTATCTACATCTAAACAATGCCATTAGTCAGAGGCCCAAAGACAATATGTATTTGACAATGGCTAATTTCCTCACAATAGAAGGAAAACTTGAATTGGCAATGAAGTATTTGGATAAGGCAATAGAATTATCGCCTTTCTCTTCGACCAACATCCATTACAAAGGATTTCTGTATTACATGATGGAGCAATACGACAAGGCGATTCCCTATTTCAACCATAGTTTAATTCTTCAACCTGAGTTGCCTTTTCCCATTGTTTATATAGGTGCGTGCCACTTATTATCCGGACGACACGAAGAAGGCTTAGCCTACTTCAACGATCTTGTAGAAGACAACACAGGCTATCTTGCAAAATTAGGAGGCACATGCATTGCGCATGCCATGATGGGTAATATTAGTAAAGCTGAAGAAGGAATTTCTAAACTAGAATCATATCTTGAAACACCATCCTCTGGCAATGCTTTAAACTTTCTGATACTTTGTCATGCACAGCTGAATAATCTGGAAAAAGCATTGGAATATATTCAAATTGCAATTGAGAATCGTTTTCCGCTTGTGTTGCTTCTTCCAACCGAACCACTGGCAAAGCCTCTGCACGAACTAACTTCTTTTAAGAAGTCAATTGCAGAGATTCTGGACAATTCAAATTCACAAGAACCTGTTCGCAAATACAAACAATCACTCTTTTCGGATGAAGAACTGATTCGCTACAAAGACCGTTTAAACGCTTTAATGGAAGAAGATAAGTTGTATATCAATCCTGAACTCACCTTGCGTTTATTGGCCGAATACATGAACCTTCCTCCAAATCACATGTCACAACTATTAAATGAAGGATTTGAGAAAAACTTTGCCGACTTTATAAATAGTTACAGGTTAGAGGAATTCAAATCGAAACTGAACACAGCTTCAGTTCATCACTTAACTTTATTGGCCTTGGCATACGACAGCGGATTCAACTCTAAGACGGTATTCAATACCTACTTTAAAAAGAAAATGGGCATTTCTCCTAAAGCCTATTGGAATAAAATAAAGCACTAAGTTTTGATTAACAAAGTTGTTCTGATTTATAATATGGAACAACCACTTGATTAAATGATCCCACCTTTGCCTCAGATTCACAAACAATAATATGAAAGCCATAATAGTTGAACGATACGGAAACCCAGAGGTTCTTCAAATTAAAAATGTAGAAAAGTTATCTCCAAAATCAAAAGAAGTACTTATAAAAATTAAAGCTACTTCAATAACAGCAGCCAGTGCGTTTATGCGTGAAGGGAAACCAAGTAAAAATTAAAGACAGATAAAATGAACAAATTAATAATAACTGTTATTATAATACTAACCTTCAATCAATCATTAAGAGCTCAGGACTTACAAATTAAAAAGGTTTCATTAAATGATTCCATTGAGCTTAGTGCCAATATGAAACATTTGGCAAAAGATTTTTTGCTAAAAATGCATGAATATAAAGATACGGTAGAGGCAAAAGATCTTTTCAGAATTAAAATTCTTGCAGAAAAGTACAAACCTGCTATTAAAACCATTCATTCTTTAAGAGAAGAAATAACAGATCCAATAGAGCACCCTCGCTTCATACAATATGAAACGTATGCAAAAGCAAAGGCCAAACAATCTGATTTCGATAGTTCTTTTATAGAATCTTATGCTTCTGCATTTACTGATTATTTACAGACTTGCTCCGATGAACAGGCTTATTCAGTAAATTTAATTTTTACAACTTATGATGGCGTGGCACAGTACACAAACCGCTTTGAATCCAATTATGAGAAGCTCAATTCAGGTAAAATTTCTTTTGAGCAAGCCCTGTCCGTTATGAAAGATTATTTCATGTACAAAGTTTACAGCGCAACAGAATCTATAGTTTTCGAAAAAATCGGAGAAGATAATAATAAAAGGTATTTGATAGATGAGGATATATTGATTAATACCGAAGATGGAGCCGGGATTTCTGCTATTGTGGTACGTAAAAAGAATGCTACTCCGATGCCTGCTGTTCTCTATTTTACAATCTATGCAGACCCCTCTAATCTTAAAGATGCAATTTTGGCAGCATCAAAAGGGTATGTCGGTGTTTTCGCCACATCGAGGGGGAAAAAGTCAAGTAGTAGCAAAATAGAGCCTTATAAGCATGAGTACTCAGATGTATATACAGTAATTGACTGGATTAGCAAACAAGCCTGGAATGACGGCAGGGTCGGAATGTATGGCGGAAGTTACGGAGGTTTTAGCCAGTGGGCATCAATGAAGGAAAGAGTGCATCCTGCATTAAAAACAATTGTCCCATCAGTTTCAGCTGCTCCTGGAATAGATGTTCCGATGGAAAACAATGTCTTTCTGAATTTTTCTTATAGCTGGATACCTTATGTAACAAACAATGCGTATTTAGATAATACTGTTTATTACGACCAAAATAGGTGGGATAATCTTCAAAAAAATTGGTTTGAATCAGGTAGGCCATATTCCAAAATGGATAGTATCGATGGAACACCAAATGAGTTATTCCAGGAATGGATTAGCCATCCTTCTTATGATGGCTATTGGCAAAACATGATTCCTTATAAAAAAGAGTTTGCCCAAATTGATATCCCCGTTCTTACAACGACCGGATTCTATGATGATGGCCAACGAGGTGCTATGTATTATTATAACCAGCATTTGAAATACAATCCAGACGCGGAACACTATTTACTAATTGGCCCCTATGACCATTGGGGTGCTCAAATCAGATCATCCTCGTATTTAAGGGGCTATCAAATTGACCCAGTTGCCAATATCGACATCAAGCAAGGTTTAGTTTTCGATTGGTTCGACTACATCTTTAAAGGAAAAGAAAAACCTTCTATCCTTCAAGATAAAGTAAATATTCAGGTAATGGGAACCAATGAATGGATGAGTAAGCCATCCCTGTCAGAAATGAGCAATGGTTCGCTTGTCTATTACTTAGGTGAAAAGAACATTGACACTACTTACAAGTTGGACACCTCTAAACCTAAAAAGGAAAGTCTGCTAAACCTTAGCATTGACTTTTCCGACAGGTCACAAATGAACAATCCAGATTATTATCCTTGGCCAATTATAAAGGATAAAATTAATCTAAAAGACGGTCTCGTTTTTATGAGCGAACCCCTTGAAAAGGAAACGATTATAAATGGCTCTTTTTCAGGTGAATTAATAATCTCATCCAATAAAAAAGATTTTGATTTTTCTGTCAGCCTGTATGAACTAACACCGGAGGGAAAATACTTCCATTTGAGTTACTATATCGGTAGGGCTAGTTATTCTAAAAGCAGGGTTCAGAGAGAGCAATTAAAGCCAAATAAGGAAACAATAATCACTTTTGACAACACAAGAATTGTCAGCAAAAAACTATCAAAGGAGAGTAAGTTAGTTGTTGTTTTTAACGGAAATAAGAATCCATATGGACAAATTAACTATGGAACAGGTAGAGATGTGAGTACTGAGTCATTAGATGATGCTGCTGTTCCATTAGAATTAAAAATCAATACAGAAAGTAACTTTATAATTCCTCTTTGGAATGATAAATAAAATTAACGAAAGACTAATAATCAGAAGTTCATATGACACGAAGTGCCCGGCATGAATCTTATAAAAACACAAAACGTTACCTTTACGTCAAAAAAAGATGGCCTGCGATAGCGGGATTTAGTTCAACAGAGGCATTTGCCAAGCCTAATTGGATGTTGTCAGCTGTTTCAGTTTAAGAAATTTCTTAATGTGTGTTTTTGAGATTAATCCGCATAAAATAAAAAAATGCTATAGTTCTGTCACATTTTCTTAAAACCTGTCACTAACTCTATTGTAATCACTAAAGAACAATTACTAATTTTTTTAGAAAATGGAAAATCAAAAAATGAAAGTCAATCAAATTCTCACACGAAATCAAGTCATTAGCAGCATCGTTTGGGCGGTTGTTATTCTTGCCTGTGCATATAATTTGGAAAGTTCAAACACGAAAATCATGTATATCCTTCTGGCAGGTTTTTTCGTTGAATTTCTCCGGATAACTTCTTCAAACAAGGCTATTAAAAAAGAAATAACACATAAGGATAATGGAGTCAAGCAATCCCTTTAGGATGATTTTAACAGATCAGACACAAATACCATGAAATGTTACAAAAGTTGGAAATAAACTTCGAACAGGTGCTCGAGGAAAATAAACACAAAATCTTTAGGATTTGCAGTATATATGCTGTAAATCCTTTGGAGCCTCAGGATCTCTTTCAGGAAGTTGTTTTTCAAATTTGGAAATCTTTTGATGGCTTCAAAGGCCAATCAACTATAAATACCTGGGTGTATAAAATCACGATAAACGTTTGTTTGCGTTCAAAAATGAAATTGGACAAGACGAATCAAAAAACAGACCGATTTGAATCTATTCATTTTACGCCGGTTGATGAGGAAATTGATACATTTGAACATGAAAATTTCAAGTATCTAAAGGCCTGTATTTCCACTTTAAACGAAACGGACACTTCGCTGATTGTGCTTTATTTAGATGATTTGTCTTACAAAGACATTTCTAGCATCACAGGCTTATCTGAAAATCATATTGCTGTAAAAATGAAAAGAATACGAAAGAAACTGCTAGACTGTATTGCGTCAAAAATGAAATGAAATGTTAGAACAAGAATTAAAAAACATCTGGACCAGTTCAGCTCAAACTGCACAGATTTCTATTGAAACGTCTCAGTTAATAAAGGAGTTGAATGCAAAAATGGATGGTATTCAAAAAGCTATCAGAATCAGAGATATAAGAGAAATTTCTGCATCTGTGATTGGGATGTTGCTTTATATGTACTTACTTTTTGAAATTCCATTTCCAATGACCAGGTTTGCAAGTGCCTTATCCATTGTTTGGTTTGCTTTTGTTATTCTAAAACTGAGAAAATCCAAAACCCGGCATATTACATGCAAGTTAGACTTATCCGTTAGAGGTCAACTTGCTGATCAGGAAGCAGCTATGCGATATCAGGCAGCGCTATTGGATTCCGTCGCTTATTGGTATGCGATACCTCCTTTTATAATCAATTGCATATTTGTGTTAGGCCTAGGAAATCCAGCTGAGTATAATTGGACCAATAGTTTGGCAGAAAGCATCTTGCCGCTTTCTATGAATCTAAAAATAGGAACAATAACAGGATTGGCTTTCTTTTATGCATTGATTATTTGGCTGAATAAAAGAGCCGCTTCAAGAGATATAAAACCCATTTTAGAGAAAATCAACATTATTCAGGACGAGTGGGAGGCTGATAATGAGAGTAATGGTTAAAATCTAGTGCGAAGATTGAAAATAATACAATGAAACTTCCTAAAAAATGATGAAGTGTGACTAAGAAAAAAATAAAACAAATACTCAGAATCGTATTTATTCTGGCAAGTTTTGGCTCGCTGTACTTCGTTCCATGGATTTTGGTAAAAGCATGGATTTTACCACTGCCAGATACAGTTCAGGAACAACTGGATGAAGCCATTGGTTATGGATTTGATGGAATGATTGTTTACGTGGATCAAGCTGGGAAGCCCCCGGAGTTTTATGCCGCGGGCTGGCACGATCGAAAAAATAAAATACCAGCCTACCCACAGGCTCTGTTCAAGATTGCCAGCATTACCAAGCTCTATATTGCTGTGGCTACCGCAAAATTAGTAAAAGCAGGACATTTGTCTTTGGATAAAACACTTGCTGAATACTTTCCGGAACTTGTGGGACGAATTGAAAATGCAGACAAAATAACCTTGAAAATGATGCTGCAACATCGGAGTGGCATTCCCAATTTTGTAGACCATCCTGATTATTGGGCGAAACCTCCACAAAGCAGACAAGCAACACTTGAATACGCACTGGATTTACCAGCTGATTTTGAACCAGGTGAAGATTATGGCTATTCAAATACCAATTATTTGTTGATTGAGGACCTCATTGATAAAATACTGGGGTATCCCCACCAACAATATATCAAGGAGGAAATCTTGAACCCGCTTGGGCTAAAAAACACTTTCGGTTCGCTTCATGAAGTAAATATCGACGATGTGATGAGTGGCTATTATGTTGGTGTTGATGAAGATTTTAAGTATCAAAACACAGGCTTAATGCTGGCTACAGCAGCCGATGTGGGTATATTCTTGCGTGCATTGAACGATGGTTCGGTGTTTAATGAAGGTGAACAGGAAATCTATTCTTCCATTTATGTGTACGAACATACAGGCCTGCTAGTTGGCTATCAGAGTATTGCGAAATACCACAAAGACATGGATATGGTTGTCATCCAATTCAATAATACAACCAACTTTGATGGCTATAACTGGAATTTGGCAGAAATTGTAAACAACCGTATTGTTAAAATCCTGAGAAAGAAAAAAACGCATAGCAACGCATACAAAAAATAAAATGCAAAATAGATTAACCTTATTATTGACTATTGGACTCATCATTCTCATTCAACAGTTTGGAAAGGCTCAGGCAAATCAAAATCAACAGTTTTTACAAAAGACAGGTGTTGTTGATAGTCTTTATTCGCAAACTTTAGAAGAATCCCGGAAAATTTACATTCAACTACCTGCCGGTTACAAGCCTGAGGAAAATCAGAAATACCCGGTGGCATTTATTTTGGACGGAGAAATATTTCTTCCAACTCTTGTAGATGTGCATAATTATTACAGCGGCGGATTTATGCCCGAAATGGTTCTGGTCGGAATTTCCAATGAGAAGAACAGGTTGCGAGATTTAACAAGCTCGACCATAAATACCTATTATGGGATGCCATTTAATCAGGAAAACGGGAAGGCTGAAAATTTTAGTAAATTCATTGAGAACGAACTCATTCCTTTTATTGAAAACAAATATCCCGTGACCAATTACAGAACATTAATCGGTCATTCTTACGGAGGTTTGTTTACAATTTATGCACTTCTAAAACACCCGCAATTATTTGCCAATTACTTAGCCATCGACCCAAGTTTGGATTGGGACAACCAAAAACTGTTGAAAGAGGCAGACGAAGTACTTGCCACTCAGAAATTCGAAAACAAATCTTTATTTGTGTCTTTAAGCGGACAATTACATATGCAGGACTCGAAGATAACTATCGACAATGTGATGCAGGATACAACAGAATTCACCATGTTTGCCCGTTCCAATATTGCGTTTTCAAACGTGGTAAGACAAAATGCCAAAAATGGCTTGTCTTTTGATTGGAAATTTTACCCAAGAGATTTACACGGCACCATTCCATTTCCCTCAATTATGGATGGATTAATTTCACTTTTTGACTGGTATCAGTGGGAAAATACAGATCAATTCAATTCACCTGACACACCAAAAGAAGAACTTTTGAGCATAATAAAATTCAGGGAAAAGAAACTCAAAGACCATTTTGGATATCCTCAACCTCCTTATCCGGAAGAAATTTTAAATATGTCGGGTTATATGAGTATGGATATGGAACAGCTTGAAAAGGCAAAAATGTACTTTGAACTTGCCATGGAATATTATCCTGAAAGTGCTAATGCCTTTGATTCGATGGCAGATTATTATGAAAGAAAAGGTGACTTTACCAATGCTATCAAATATGTAAACAAAGCGCTTGAATTAAGTGGCAGCGATTACTATAAGCAAAGAATTGAAGGACTTATAGAAAAAAACAACTAAGGCTTACCCATATGCTTACAGCAAAACTATTAGTATCACATGAAAAATAACCAATGAAATCACTTTATAAAACAGAAAAAGGAAAGAAGGAAATTTTAAGTCTGTATGATCAAAAATTAGATGAACTTCATATTGATTTTGAATACATTAAGATAAATACCAGTTTTGGGCGGACAAATATTATCGCATCTGGAACATCTGCAAATCCTCCAATTTTAATCATTCACGGTTCAAATGGTTGTGCCCCAATTGCATTTGAAACCTATCCCAATTTAAGTAAAACTTTTAGAGTTTATGCAGTTGATGTGTTGGCTCAACCGAATAAAAGTGCTGAGACGAGACTCAATATGAAGGATGACTCCTACGGAAAATGGATGAATGAAATAATCACAGCGCTAAATATTGAGCAGGTTACTTTGGCGGGTTTTTCGTTTGGAGGATTGGTCATATTGAAAACGCTCGAAAATGATGAAAGTAAAATCAAGGAAGTGTTTTTATCAGCACCAGCTTACATTGTAAACGGGAACCCAATAAAAACTTTATTCAAAATTTTCATTCCGATGAAAAGGTATATGAAAACGCAAAAACCCAAATATGTTGAAAAATTTTTAGCAGAGGTTTTTACCGATCGTGACGAATTTGCCATCAAATACCTTTCAAAAGTTTTTTTGCATTTCAATATGGATTTTGCACCTGTGCCAACCATCACAAAGGAAAAAGCGAAGGCAATAAAAACACCAATAACCTTGATTGGCGCGAAAGATGACATCTTATTCCCGGGCGAAAAAATGATTAAAAGAGCTTTAAAAATATTTCCTTCTATCAAAAACTATTTATTGCTAGAAAATTCGAAACACGTGCAGTCAAAAAGCGATAATCTAATCATTGAAGATTTAATAAAGGGTAAACACTAAATTACAATTACTAATATTGAAAAATGAAAACTAAAAAAATAGACCGGAAAATATTGCTTTCTACGCTATGGATATTCGCAATTTTAAATTATTTGTATTGCGATATCATGGGAATAATGGATGTAAATTTATTGAAGCAATATTTGACCGGAACTGTAAACGGAATGGAAATGAATGAAAATTTCTTATTGGGTGCTGCAATCCTCATGGAAATTCCAATTGCAATGGTTCTGCTGTCGAGAATATTAAATTATAGGTACAACCGATGGGCAAACATCATTGCCGGAGTAATCATGACGCTGGTACAAACAGCGACACTTTTTGCAGTTGAACCAACAAAATATTACTTATTCTGTAGTATGATCGAGATTGGAACTACCGTTTCTATTGTATGGCTTGCATGGAAATGGATAATTCCAGGTAAAGTGAACAATGAGTAGGATTTAAACATGAATTTCCGACAATAATATTGAGAAACTAAAAGAAGAATAAAATGATTACAAATAGAATTTTCGCAAAAATTACCGGATACTCACTTTTGTTGATGGCAATAATAGCTGGATTTGCATTTGGATTTGCTTTTCCCAAAGTATTTAACCCAGGTCAACTTGATTTAGTCCAAAGCAATCTTGCCGGCAATTTGCAATTATACAAATGGATGCTATTCGCAATTCTGCTTGTGCTTCTGCTTGATGTTTTGGTTTCCTGGACGCTTTATCGGTACTTTAAAAATGACAATAAGAAGATTGCACTACTATCGGGTATTTTGAGAATTGTTTACACCCTAATATTTGGAATTGGGGCATTTTATCTAACGAAAAATCTTAATCCTACCGAAACAAGTAACGAGATTATTATCAATAATTTTCAATCCTTTCAATCGATTTGGAGTGCCGGGCTAATCCTATTTGGAATCCATCTTATTTCCGTTGGAATATTAATGAAACTTCATCCTCCGATACCAAAGATTTTATGGTATTTGGCATTAATCGCAGGTATTTCTTATGTTGTTGTCCACTTCCTAAAATTGACGCTAACTCAATCAGAACTTGTAAGTAATTTGGAAATGATTTTAGCGCTTCCGATGGCAATTGGAGAACTTGGACTTGCTGTTTGGTTGATATGGAAAGGAGGGAAAGCAAAATTACTATCCTAGTGAAGTATGCCAACCGCTGATAATCAGGAGCTACCCGCGCTCCCGCACGAACTTTCTCACCGAAGCTAATCCTTTTGCGTGGTAATTAACTGCTTTTCTTGTCCTCTGACCGGGCAAAGGACCAAACCCCTCCCTCTTTTCAGTCGGGAGGTAAACTTAGCGGACCTGCCTGCCTTTTGCAGGTAAACCTGCCTTCAGCAGGTAAACTCTGCTGGCGCAGTCAGGCAGGAATGATGGCCTGCGCGCTCTGCCGGAAAGCCGAAAATTCAATGAAGGAGTGGGCTTTTTCAAAGCCCAAATGCCGTTTAGCGGCCCCTTCATGAATTTTCAGCCTTCCCGACATTCACCCCTCGACTAATCGCTCGGGGCATCGCGGCTCGCCGCCCCCGCTTTTCCGCTTGCCCCCGCGCTCTTCCGAAAACGTTTTTGTTTTGGTTATTAAGTTTCCCTCGCCATTTGTGAAGCTGCCATTTTGTATGAAACCCCCGCGCTCCCGCGCGAACTTTCTCACCGAAGGTAATCCTTTCGCGTGGTAATAAGTTAGATTACTTAATTTTGTTCAATATCCCGCGCTCCCGCGCGAACTTTCTCACCGAAGCTAATCCTTTCGCGTGCTAATTAACTGCTTTTCTTGTCCTTTGACCGGGCAAAAGCCCCAAGCCCTCGCTATTGGTGAAGCTGGGATTTTGTATGAAACAATAAACCGCAGCAACCTAATTTTTTCTTGCATAACTGAAAACATTTTTTTTACCTTTATGCCTTATTAACCAAACCATTGGGTTTATGCAGCAATCAGCAACCACATAACCTGAAAATGTCCGACAGATACTGGCGGATATGATTCAAAAACATGGACATATAAGAAGTCGTATCCAAGCAAAGATAACAGATAGTGCACTTTTAAACTTACAATAACGTAGAATATCATGATGATAAAGAGACAAATTAAAACATTCGTATTAGGATTAGTGATAATCACCAGTCTTACCCAGTGCAAAGCGGTACATGAAAAGGAATTGAATCCACAATTGGACTCCTACTTTGAACAGCAGGTATATAATCAATTAGGAGCTTTAAATGAAGGCAATAAGCCTGGATTTTCGGTAATAATTACGAAGAAGGATTCTATCCTATACAAAGGGAATTTTGGTTTTGCCGATTTAAACGGAAAATCGCCAATAGTTGAAACTACTATTTTTGACATTGCCTCTGTAAATAAACAATTCACAGGAATGGCAATAGCTCTTTTGGAAGAAAAGGGTGAAATTAACATGAATGATAAAATCATTAAACATTTGCCGGATTTGCCGGAAGTTATGAGTGATATTACAATATATCAACTTGTTCATCACACCTCTGGTATCAGAGACTGGCCTGCACTATTCGCGATGAAAGGATGGCAGCCCGAAGAAGCACTTTCATTGGATGATATCTATGAAACACTTAAAAAGCAAGATCATTTAAATTTTACTCCGGGCTCCGAATTTTCATATAGTAATTCCAATTACAATCTTTTGGCAAAAATAGTTGAAGCAGTTACAGATACATCATTTGAAAGTTGGTCAAAAGATTACCTATTTGTTCCTTTAGGAATGAACAATACTTACTATGTTGATAGTAATAATTCAGAAGAAAACGTAATGGCTCATTCCTATATTTATACTGGCAATAATACTATCCCTTTTTCTAATAGACTCAATGCCCCCGGTTCCAGTTCGCTTATGAGTAGCACCGCTGATATGGCAAAGTGGTTAATAAACTTTAATAGCAAATCGGTGGGCGGAGATGTTGTTTACGATAAAATAACCGAAAAGGGTAACTTAAATAACAGCAAAACCATAGATTATGGCTATGGTTTATACCTAAAAGAAATAAAAAACAAGAAAGCCTATAGTCATGATGGAGCATGGGGAGGCTACAGGTCGGCAACAGCCTTTTTCCCTGATGAAAAAGTTGGCGTGGTTATTTTAAGCAATAATGGAACATTACGCCCCCTAAAAATCATGAATGATATTGCTGATATTTTATTTGGTGATGAGCCAAAGAAGAAAACAAAAAAAAGTGAGTCAACTGAGCAAGAAATTAACGATGAATTTTTCGCTTTGTGTGCCGGCAAATATCAACAGGTGGATGACAAAGATTGTTATCTGACTTTTTTCAAAGATGGTGAGGATCACTTTTTAAACATGTATAACAATAACTATAGATTATATGCCAAATCAGATTCAGTATATTTTGTAAAAGAAGCTGAGGCTGAATTCGTATTTCATTTAAGAAATGGAGAGGTAAACAGCCATACGCTTGAACAAAACGGCAATAGTTATGTAGCATTAAGGGTTGAGGAAGACAAAAAAGAGGCAAATATCAATTACAACAAGTTAACCGGTACTTTCTATTCAAGTGAACTTGATGTAAGTTACGAGATTAGCTATGAAAATGAGGAATTAATAATTCATAGCACAGCATTCCCGGAAGATATAATTCTAGAACACTCAGAAGACCTGACCTTTAAAAGCAATTCCGGTTTAATACAATCAATTGCATTTTTAGAAGAAAATGGAGCAATTACAAGCCTTGTAATAAATAATCCAAGAGCAAAGAATATACTTTTTGAAAAGAGAAATTAATGATAATGAAAGAATTGCCAGCATACAATAAATAGGACTCTGAGCGTTCTGCAAGACCCCGCGCTCCCGCGCGAACTTTCTCACCGAAGCTAATCCTTTCGCGTGGTAATAAGTTAGATTACTTAATTTTGTTCAATATGCTCCATGGCTTGTACGGATTGACATGCGAACCTATCGAAGGAAGCCTGTCAAAGTGTAATATCCGGTGCTGTCGCAGATTTACCTGCACTGCGATGCCCTGAGCGAATAAGTCGAAGGAAGCGCTTGTGGTGAGTTTGCCGAAGTATGTAGAAGTGAAATCCGTATCCTGAAAAACAAAAAACCCACGGCATAAGTTTTTTTTTCTTGTCCTTTGACCGGGCAAAGGACCAAAGCCCTCGCCATTTGTGAAGCTGCCATTTTGTATGAAACCCCCGCGCTCCCGCGCGAATCCTTTCGCGTGGTAATAAGTTAGATTACTTAATTTTGTTCAATATGCCGCGCTCCCGCGCGAACTTTCTCACCGAAGCTAATCCTTTCGCGTGCTAATTAACTGCTTTTCTCATCCTTTGACCGGACAAAAGAACCAAAGCCCTCGCTATCGGTGAAGCTGCCATTTTGTATAAAACAATAAACCGCAGCAACCGATTTTTTTTGCGGAACTAAAAACATTTTTTTTACCTTTATGCCTTATTAACCAAATCATTGGGTTTATGCAGCAAACAACAATCACATAACCTGAAAATATCAAACAGATAATGGCGGATGAGTAAAAAATTCGGACATATAAGAAGTTAGGGGTTATTAAAAAAAAAACGTACACCTTGGATAGACAGAAAGGAATAGCAGGAATTTATAGAATTACCAATTTGGTTAATGATAAGTTTTATATTGGTCAATCTAGAAATATATATCAACGTTGGAAACAACACACATCGAATTTACCTGGAGAATTTTCCACAAGCAGAATTCGAGCAGCTTTTCTTAAATATGGACTATCACAAATTGTTCATAAAGTAGGTGTTTACGGAAATTTTAAATTTGAAATTTTAGAACTTTGTGATGAGACTGAATTATTGAAAAAAGAATCAGAATATATTTTAAACTTGAAACCTCAATATAATTGTTCAATTCTAACATCGGGCGATTATTACAAAGGAAATCATTTAGAAAAAGAAGAGAAATATTGGATACAATATCATAATTACGACGCAGAAAAAGGATATCCATCTCAAGATTCACTTGACGATAATGAAGACAATCTGCTTATTGATAGCACTCACTATATTTCTTCAAGAAAACGGAGTATTATATATTCTAAGGGTGATACAGTTTTTCTAATACTTGGAAAAACAATCAATAAAGTTAAGTGCTATTTCTTATGGACAGTGACAATTGTTGAAGAAGTTGACTTTTTAGAAGAGGAAGACCTTGTTTATAATGCATTTGGAGAACAACACTTTATTATGCCTCCACAATTATTGAATAATCTTGAGGGCTTTCTTGAGTTTAAGAAACTGTCAGGTAATTTTGGTTTAGGATTTCAAAATATCTCAAGTTGGGGATTTCTTGAAACTCTAGGAAATCTAACCATTGACAATTTTTGCAAAAAAGAAGACAAAATCACTTACAGAAAATACATTAGACTGTTTGAAGAAATTAACAACCTCTAACAATGCATCATACTTTATGGCGGATTACGTTTTGAATATGAACATTTTAGTTCCAAATATAAATCGTTGTGGACAGAAAGATTTATATTTTGAAGTCCGCCACAAAGCATATGCACGCCCATTGCAAGCAGGCACAGGAGAAAGGTTGTCCTAAATGAAAATATTGTATCTTTGAGTAAAGATTTAAAACCATGAAAGCACTTGAATTCAAAACAAAGATTAAAAACAATCGGATACAGATACCGCTCCGCATTCAATCTGAGTTGAAAACAAATCAGGATAGAGATGTTCGGGTGATCGTGTTAATTGATGATTCTGAAAAGAACGATGATCTGATTGTAAAGCAAGCAGCAACAGCCCATTTTTTGCAAGGATTTGCAGAATCGGATTCTATCTATGACACTTATTGAACATGGAGCGATTAATGTTTGGTGATATCGTATTGTTGAAATTCCCTTTTACTGATGGGAAAAGTTTTAAGAAGAGACCTGCCTTGATTATAAATGATTACGATGATGGAGACATTATAGTATGCAGGATAACAAGCCAGATTTATGATACGAAGAATGATTATTATCTGGATAAATGGAGTGATGCTGGATTAAAATTACCTTCTGTAGTGCGAGTACATAAAATAGCCACCCTTGATAAAAGGCTGGTCGAGACAAGAATGGGTAAACTTGATAAGATATCCAAAAAGAGTATCACACAAATAATTAAAAACCTTACAGCGTAAAAAGTGCCAGCTTGCAATTGAGTAGACTCCGGCGTCGTCGCGGTTTTACCTGCGCTGCGATGCCCTGCGATGCCCTGAGCCTGCCTACCGACTACAGGAAGGCAGGCCTGTCGAAGTGAAATCCGTATCCTGAAAAACAAAAAACCCACGGCATAAGTTTTTTTCTTGTCCTTTGACTGGGCAAAAGACCAAAGCCCTCGCCTTTTGTGAAACTGTCATTTTGTATGAAACCCCCGCGCTCCCGCGCGAACTATCTCCCCCGCGCTCCCGCGCGAACTTTCTCACCGAAGGTAATCCTTTCGCGTGGTAATAAGTTAGATTACTTAATTTTGTTCAATATACTCCATGGCTTGTACGGATTGACATGTGAACCTATAGAAGGGAGCACTTGTGGTGAGTTTGCCGAACTATGTCGAAGTGAAATCTGTATCCGGAAAAACAAAAAACCCATGGCATAAGTTTTTTTTCTTGTCCTTTGACTGGGCAAAGGACCAAACCCTTTACGGAAAAGATGGCCTGCGCGCTCTGCCGGAAAGCCGAAAATTCAATGAAGGAGTGGGCTTTTTCAAAGCCCAAATGCCGTTTAGCGGCCCCTTCATGAATT
>JAHJTC010000029.1 GCA_018830105.1 Bacteroidota bacterium | reverse complement strand
TTGAAACTCAAAGGAATTGACGGGGGCCCGCACAAGCGGTGGAGCATGTGGTTTAATTCGATGATACGCGAGGAACCTTACCTGGGCTCAAATGTATGTTGACGTGTCGAGAAATCGGCATTTCTTCGGACAATATACAAGGTGCTGCATGGTTGTCGTCAGCTCGTGCCGTGAGGTGTCGGGTTAAGTCCCATAACGAGCGCAACCCCTATCATTAGTTGCCATCAGGTCAAGCTGGGGACTCTAATGAAACTGCCTACGCAAGTAGTGAGGAAGGTGGGGATGACGTCAAATCAGCACGGCCCTTACGTCCAGGGCTACACACGTGCTACAATGGCCGGTACAAAGGGCAGCTACTCCGCGAGGAGATGCTAATCTCGAAAGCCGGTCTCAGTTCGGATCGGAGTCTGCAACTCGACTCCGTGAAGCTGGAATCGCTAGTAATCGCGCATCAGCCATGGCGCGGTGAATACGTTCCCGGGCCTTGTACACACCGCCCGTCAAGCCATGGAAGCTGGGGGTACCTGAAGTCGGTGATCCATTCGTGGAAGCTGCCTAGGGTAAACTTAGTAACTGGGGCTAAGTCGTAACAAGGTAGCCGTACCGGAAGGTGTGGCTGGAATACCTCCTTTCTGGAGAGATGTACACGACAAACAAAAAAGAGAGAGAAGGACAAAGTGCCTTTTCAGGCTTTACTTTAGGCTTACAAGCAAAAATGAACCAATACACCCAAACGATCAGCACTAGCCGTTCGCTGACCCGGTTCAACACAGACCAACTGGTACTACATACGTGACTACCGGTAACATACACTGGCAACAGTACGATGGCCGGGACACCGACAAGCAGTCAAATCATAGTCCCGTAGCTCAGTTGGTTAGAGCACTACACTGATAATGTAGGGGTCGGCAGTTCGAGTCTGCCTGGGACTACACAAGCAAGTAGTAACAGATTAAACAAGACACAGCTAACTTAATTAAGCAAAAATTAAGTACATTGTTTGGGGGGAATTAGCTCAGTTGGCTAGAGCGCTAGATTTGCATTCTAGAGGTCAAGGGTTCGACTCCCTTATTCTCCACGCGTTGATTTGAAGATTTGAAGATTTGAGATTTATGATATGTGGGAATTAATTTCCATAACAAGATCAGCAATTTTGAATTTAGAATTTAAGATCAAACAAGGTTCTTTGACATGTTGAAAGGAGACACAACGAGTAAAATAAAATACGAGTTGATTAAGGAGTAATTTATAAGCGTAGTGATACGTTTATACTTTGCGGTGATTTAATCAACTTAAAAAAACGAGTAAAAAGAGCATCAAGATACAAATCGTTACAGAACGAAGAAAGTGATTAAGGGCGTATGGAGGATGCCTAGGCTCTCAGAGGCGAAGAAGGACGTGATAAGCTGCGATAAGCTTCGGGTAGCTGCAAATAAGCGTTAATCCGGAGATTTCCGAATGGGGCAACCCAATACCGTGAAGCGGTATTATCCGTAATATACGGAGGCGAACCTGCTGAACTGAAACATCTAAGTAAGCAGAGGAGAAGAAAACAAGAGTGATTTCCCAAGTAGTGGCGAGCGAACGGGAAACAGCCCAAACCCATGATGTTACGGCATCCTGGGGGTTGTAGGACTGATAATATGGACTTAAAACGTGTAACAGAGCATAGCTGGAAAGCTAGACCATAGAGGGTGATAGTCCCGTAGGTGAAATGCGTTTTATACCTAATCAGTATCCTGAGTAAGGCGGGACCGGAGAAATCCTGTCTGAATCAAGCGGCACCATCCGCTAAGGCTAAATACTCCTGAGAGACCGATAGTGAACCAGTACCGTGAGGGAAAGGTGAAAAGCACCTCGAACAGAGGAGTGAAAAAGAACCTGAAACCATACGCTTACAAGCGGTCGGAGTCCTAATTTATTAGGGTGACGGCGTGCCTTTTGCATAATGAGCCTACGAGTTACTCCTCACTGGCAAGGTTAATCCCGTAGACGGGTGCAGCCGTAGCGAAAGCGAGTCTGAATAGGGCGCACATAGTCAGTGGGGGTAGACGCGAAACTTTGTGATCTACCCATGGTCAGGTTGAAGCCCCGGTAACACGGGGTGGAGGACCGAACCGGTTTACGTTGAAAAGTATTCGGATGAACTGTGGGTAGGGGTGAAAGGCCAATCAAACTGAGAGATAGCTCGTACTCCCCGAAATGCTTTTAGGAGCAGCCTTGCAATATAGTGTCATAGAGGTAGAGCTACTGATTGGGCTAGGGGGCTTCACCGCCTACCAAACCCTGACAAACTCCGAATGCTATGACATGTTCTGCAGGAGTGAGGGCATGGGTGCTAAGGTCCGTGCCCGAGAGGGAAAGAACCCAGATCATCAGCTAAGGTCCCCAAATATATGCTAAGTTGAACTAACGAGGTTTGATTGCACAGACAGCTAGGATGTTGGCTTGGAAGCAGCCATTCATTTAAAGAGTGCGTAACAGCTCACTAGTCGAGCGATCGAGCATGGATAATAAACGGGCATTAAGCATATTACCGAAGCTATGAATTCCACCTGTAAAGGTGGTCTGGTAGGGGAGCATTCCAGTCAGCGTAGAAGCAGAGTCGTAAGGCTTTGTGGAGCGTCTGGAAAAGCAAATGTAGGCATAAGTAACGATAATGCGGGCGAGAAACCCGCACACCGGAAGACTAAGGCTTCCTGATCAACGCTAATCGGATCAGGGTTAGTCGGGACCTAAGGCAAACCCGCTGTAGTGGCGGGGTAGTCGATGGACAACTGGTTAATATTCCAGTACTGACCGGCATTGCGATGGAGTGACGGAGTAGTGACAGCACCGCCTACTGACGGAATAGTAGGTTGAAGGGCAAAGGTATAAGTTATACAGGCAAATCCGTATAGCTTGCTGAAGCCCGATAGTACCGTGCGTTTTCGGACAAACGGATAGTGTGTGTAATCAGACTTCCAAGAAAACCTTCTAAGCATCAGATGCCGGCCACCCGTACCGCAAACCGACACAGGTAGTCGAGGAGAGTATCCAAAGGTGCTCGAGTGAATCATGGCTAAGGAACTAGGCAAAATAGTCCTGTAACTTCGGGATAAAGGACGCCTTGCAGCAATGCGAGGCCGCAGAGAAATGGCCCAGGCGACTGTTTATCAAAAACACATGGCTTTGCAAAATCGAAAGATGACGTATAAGGCCTGACACCTGCCCGGTGCTGGAAGGTTAAGAGGAGATGTTATTTCCCTCGGGAGAGAAGCATTGAATTGAAGCCCCAGTAAACGGCGGCCGTAACTATAACGGTCCTAAGGTAGCGAAATTCCTTGTCGGGTAAGTTCCGACCTGCACGAATGGTGTAACGATCTGGGCACTGTCTCAGCCATGAGCTCGGTGAAATTGTAGTAACGGTGAAGATGCCGTTTACCCGCAACGGGACGGAAAGACCCCGTGAACCTTCACTACAACTTAACATTGACATTGGATAAACGATGTGTAGGATAGGTGGGAGACTGTGAAGCAGGGGCGCTAGCTCTTGTGGAGTCAACCTTGAAATACCACCCTTTGTTTATTTGATGCCTAATCCCGCTTATGCGGGAGACAGTGTTTGGTGGGTAGTTTGACTGGGGTGGTCGCCTCCAAAAGAGTAACGGAGGCTTCCAAAGGTACCCTCAGTACGGTTGGTAACCGTGCGTAGAGTGCAATAGCATAAGGGTGCTTGACTGTGAGACCTACAAGTCGAGCAGGTACGAAAGTAGGGTATAGTGATCCGGTGGTTCCGTATGGAAGGGCCATCGCTCAAAGGATAAAAGGTACTCCGGGGATAACAGGCTTATCACTCCCAAGAGCTCACATCGACGGAGTGGTTTGGCACCTCGATGTCGGCCCGTCACATCCTGGGGCTGGAGAAGGTCCCAAGGGTTCGGCTGTTCGCCGATTAAAGTGGCACGCGAGCTGGGTTCAGAACGTCGCGAGACAGTTCGGTCCCTATCTGTTGTGGGCGTTGGAAGCTTGAGAGGACCTGACCTTAGTACGAGAGGACCGGGTTGGACAAACCTCTAGTGTATCTGTTGTAGCGCCAGCTGCATCGCAGAGTAGCTATGTTTGGATGAGATAAGTGCTGAAAGCATCTAAGCACGAAACTTACCTCAAGATGAGGCTTCCTTTAAGGGTCGTGGTAGACCACCACGTTGATAGGCTGCAGGTGTAAAGATGGTAACATCAAAGCCGAGCAGTACTAATTACCCGTAATCTTTCTTCAAACAAAGCTCTTTAACGATTTGTTAAAAAAAAAGCTCCTTTTGCTTGCCCTTTTAGTTTACTATACGGGTGCGCTCCTTTCAACAACATGTCATTGATTGACCAGTCATTTATAAGGTCAATCTTGATTAAAATATTATGGTGACTATTGCGGTAGGGTCCACCTCTTCCCTTTCCGAACAGAGAAGTTAAGCCTGCCTGCGCCGATGATACTGCAGTAAAATGTGGGAAAGTAGGTCGTCGCCGCCCCTTATCATGCGCCCCGCTCAGTTTGCTGAGTGGGGCTTTTTGATTTTA
>JAHJTC010000016.1 GCA_018830105.1 Bacteroidota bacterium | reverse complement strand
CCCCCATAGGTTCTTTCCCAAATTATTTCTCCGCTTTCTGATAGCCTGACCACCCAGGCATCCCAGGCTCCATGATTATGGGAAATGTCCCCATCTTCTGAGCATGTTGTGCCTACACATATATAACCTCCGCTTTGAACTTCAATGATCTGATAGGGTCGGTCGTTGCAACTGCCTCCCAAACACTTTTGCCACAACAGATTGCCCAGGCTGTCAGTGCGAACCAGCCAAAAATCGCCCCCGCCATGCAGGCCGCTTACATCGCCATCATCAGAAAAAGTGCTACCAAATAAGAGGTAGCCGTTATTCTCGACTTGTAACATGTTTACTGCCCATTCATGATCACTTCCTCCATATGTATTTTCCCACAATATTGTTCCAACAGAATCTGTTTGCACCAGCCAATAATCAAGCCCTCCATGATTAAAAGAAACATCTCCATCACTTGAAGAGGTACCTCCAAAGAAAAAAATGCCTTGATTGTTCTTAGTTAATGTGAAAGCTCCATCTGATCCATTTCCCCCATAACACTGTTGAAAAACGATCTCATGCTGCTGAGCTTTAAGATAATTAGAGGCTGTTAAAACCATAAAGACAGCTACACAGCAAATGAGGTTTTTCATAACTCAATGTTTTTAAACCGGCTCGGGTATAATAACCCGAGCCGGTATTGATTATCTATTCTACTATTATCAATTTATCACTTTTTGCAAACCCATTGCCTGTAAGCCTATAATAATAAACACCAGCTGACATGCCACGAATATCCCATAAACTCTGGCCTTTATTATTGCTCAGCTTTTCACTTCCAAGCAAACGGCCGGTAGCATCTGCTACTTCCAGCACCGCTTCACTCATCCCCATGGGTAACTCATAAGTAAAGCTTACCCAATGTTTGGCTGGGTTGGGGCTTGCTTCAATATGAAGCAACTGCTCCGGATTGAATGGTTTTGTTGTAGCATTCGTTTGTTTCAGGCTGCTGTCCACCTCCGTGGGGCAGTCGCAGTAGGTATAGCCCTGAGCAAATGCCAGCATATTGCGGGCCTGTATGCCAGCCCTGCCGGTGCTTTGCGCTAAAATGGTTTCCAGCTGACTGACCTCACCGGCATCCAGCTCCATCAAAGTCCGGTTACCAGCCAGCAAATCGGCCTGTAAGGCCTTTAGACTGACAAAATGGTTGTGTTCAACCAATGCTTCATCCTGCAAACCATATAAATCAGGCATCAGGGCAGCCAGTTCCAGGGCTTCAGTGGCATAGCCATCGCCCAGCAAGTTATCAACAAGCTGCCTGTCGAAGGCGGCACTTTGTTCTGCTGCCATCCAGGCACGAACTGTTTCGGGCAATGGGTTATCCTTTGTTTCGAGCTGTTCCATCAGTTCTTTCTTTTTGAGTTCGTTTTGTTTGGCACTTAGTACCTCAAAGATAATAGTTTTGGCTATTCGAAAAGGCGGTAAGTATAGTACCTCATACCTTCAAGGTTTTAGAAACCTTGAAGGTCTTTTTATATTACCCCCTGGCGTGGATTTGTAATCCATTGCCACACCTCTTGCTTATAAACCACATTGCATATCCATTTCAACTTAGTAATGTACTTCTATTAAACCCTTAACGCCAGCGTAAATAATAGCACTGGTGTAAAAGTAATCCTTAGGTTTAACAAAAATAAGTATTTCTTGTAAGCTGGAGCAGTCAAATTGTTTAGTTTACTTGATGTTTGCCAGGCACGGATTAGCTTCGCTGAGCTCTCTTCGGTCGGTTGCTAATCCACGCCATCATGGGGTCTCGCACCCTGGCCTGCTTGACGGCAGCAGCGAAACTACGAAGCTGGTGAAGTATTAAGGGGTTGAGGTGGTTATGTTGAAAGCTTCTAAATTACAGCTGATACTTGTTTTGCATGTAAAGCTTCTGCTGTTTATGCTTATATTTGATCCTCAATTAGCAACAACCTAAATAACAATTTTGCAAACCAAACAATTTGAAATGTAACTAACTGATCGAAATCACATAATTCCTTTCCTAATGGCACATACAAAAGCAATCTTTTTAATATCCTCTCTTTTATTATTTCAGGCCGTTACTTTAAAATCACAAGTTCTGCAAACAGATCTCATTTCTTCTGATACTATCTGGTCATCCGACACAGTAAAAATTTACAATGATATTGTGATTGAAAACCAGGCTACCCTACAAATAGACCCAGGGGTTTATGTTGAATTTCAGGGGAATTATAGCCTAACTGTGTATGGCTGTATCAAGGCAATTGGATCGCAAGACAGTACAATTATTTTTACAATCTCCGACACAACCTCCTTTGGTGACACGACAACTTTACTTGGAGGCTGGGGGAGCATTAAGCTGCTTGACAATTCCACAGACACTTCTGTTTTCAGCCATTGTAATTTTTCATATGGAAAAGCTATTGATCCTGGAGCCTTAATAAATGATAACTTAAATGAAGAGAATATGGGAGGAGCCTTGTTTGTTAAAAATTATGCAAGTTTAGTATGCAACAACTCCACTTTTTATCATAATAGGGCAAGCTGGTCAGGTGGTGCGCTATGGGTAAAGAATTGCTCTTTAGTAATATTACGTAACAATACATTCAAATCAAATGCAGTTTACTACTATGGAGGGGGCGCAATACTTGAGGCATGTTCTTCTGCACTAATTTCAGGTAATACTTTCGTTCTCAACAGAGCTGTAATATTCATTCAAGCTGATTGGGGTTGGATTATTCACGGCTCTGGAGGAGGGTTAAGGTTAAATATTAATTGTGACGCGCTTGTTGTTAATAATAAATTCTTTAATAACCATTCAGTGAATGGAACCTTATATGAAACCACAGCTAATTGCAAGATTTATAATAATATCGTTGCTAATAATATGGGTGGTGGCATGATGAACGGACATGGGAATGGAATATCAAAATATGTAAACAATGTCGTTGTGAATAATATGGGGTATAGTCATAATGTCTGCGGAATTTATTGTAATCTTTTTATAACAATGAAGAATAATATTGTATGGGGCAATGATGTTGTATCGAGTTGGCAAATTGATCCAATACAGATATATTCAGGAGGAGGCACCAATTCAAATTGTTCCTATTCATGCATCCAGGACGCTTTCCCAGGTGAAGGAAATATAACTGATTATCCACAGTTCGTAAACCCAACTGAAGGAGCTGGCCTCGATTACGATGGCCTGGCTGCTGACTGGTCGCTATTAGACAGCTCGCCCTGTGTAAACACCGGCACACCCGACACCACAGGCCTCAACCTGCCGGCAACCGACCTGCTTGGCAACCCGCGTATCTATGGCATTAGGGTGGATATGGGTGCCATCGAAAACCAAATGGTAGTCGGTTTGCCCCAAAACCCGCTGGTAAACGCACGCCTACAGGTGAGCCCCAATCCCTTTGGCCAAAGCTTTAAGGTGGTCGCCCCGGGCAGGGATAAAATCAGCAGCATCAGCCTGTTTAACCAAAACGGCCAACAGATCGCAA
This sequence comes from Bacteroidota bacterium, assembly GCA_018830105.1. Lineage (GTDB taxonomy): Bacteria > Bacteroidota > Bacteroidia > Bacteroidales > F082 > UBA5536. The sequence continues at coordinate 436,037 of JAHJTC010000016.1, read as the reverse complement.
CGGAAACAAGGATACCTTTTGAACAGATGCTTGTTTTTGACCTGGCCCATCAGTCGCCCGGCCTCTACCTGCTGGTAACACGCTTTGCAGACGGCAGCACCGAAACTACGAAACTGGTGAAGTATTAGGTGGATGAGGGGGTTATTTTGAAAGCCACTTAATGTCGTTATAAAAAAAAGCAGCATGAAAGTCATGCTGCTTTTTGAGGATTAAGCTTTTGTAAAACTATTCGATCGTAAAGTAAAATGGCAACCTGGCCTGAACGCCTTTCATGTTCGACATTTTCTCAACATATTCCAAATACGCATAATAGGTGCCAAATTCTTTTTTAAGCAGGCTTTTTGCGCGTGCTTCACCTGTCATTCCAGCAATAATTTGTTGGAAAGGATCTTTTTGCTCAGGCAGGGCATACAAACGGTAGTCGTCAGCAATCCCAGCCTTTTCTGCTGCCATCTGTATGGCGTCTTCAAGGCCGCCCAATGCGTCCACCAAACCAATGTTTAGGGCATCTGTACCCGTCCAAACACGTCCCTGACCCACACTATCAACATAGCTCTGTGTTAGGTTCCGTGTGTCAGCAACCAAATTAGTGAAGTCGTGGTAAATCGCAACCACCTCATCCTGAATCTTTTTGCGTTGGAAATCGCCCAATGGCTCCATCACATCAATAAAGTCGGCATTGGTGTTTGTCATGGCCTTGTCGAAGGTCATGCCCAACTTGTTTTCAAACATTTTTCCCAGATAAGGTATCACGCCAAAAACACCGATCGAGCCGGTGATGGTATTCGGTTCGGCAAAAATATAGTCGGCATTGGTCGAAATCCAATATCCTCCAGATGCTGCAACATCTCCCATCGAAACGATAAAGGGCTTTTCGGCTTTGGCCAGTTCCACTTCGCGACGGATAACCTCAGAAGCCAAGGCGCTTCCACCGGGCGAGTTCACACGCATCACAATGGCTTTCACCTTATCGTCTTCACGTGCTTTGCGTATGGCACGCGAAATCCCTTCGGAACCGATGGTCGATTCTGAACCTTCACCCCCGCCAATTTCGCCAATGGCATAAATAACAGCCAGCTTATTGCGACTCATCGTCTCGTCGCCCACTTTGGCATTGGTGTATTTTGCCAGGCCAACCGATTGAATCTTATCATCTTCTTCGGTGCCCAACTTTTTACGCAAAATATCCAGCATCTCATCCTTGTACACCAATTGGTCAACAAAACGCAGCTCAAGGGCGCTCTCTGCATTATTCAGCGCCAGTTCGTTGGCTATGCGATGCAATTCTGCAACACTGATATTGCGGCTCTGACTAATCCCTGTAACCATCTCGTTCCAAGCCGAATGAAGCAAAGTCTCCATTTGTTCGCGGTTGGCTTCACTCATCTTATCGTACATCAAAGGCTCAACAGCACTTTTGAATTTGTTGTCGGGACCACGAATGATCTGTGCTTCCACTTCGAGTTTTTCGAGCGTGCCTTTCAAAAAAGCAATCTGCGACATCAGTCCTTTGAACATCACCATGCCCTCGGGATTGAGGTAAATCTCGTCGGCAACACTGGCCAGGTAATATGCGCCCTGGCTGTAGCCTTCTGAATAGGCAACAATAAACTTCTCTGAAGCTTTAAATTGCATCAGCTTCTGTCGGATTTCCTGAATACTGGCCATTCCCGCCTTTAAATCAGAAAGATCAAGGTAAATGCCTTTGATATTGGGATCAGCAGCAGCCTTTTCAATGTTCTTCAGCACATCATTTAATCCCAATACCTGATTGGGCTTAAACTGCATAAAGTCGAAATTCTCGAAAGGGTTATTCGGGCTGCGATCCAGAATAGGATTGTCGAATTTTGCTACTAAAACAGTGTTTTCTTTTAGCTTAACCTGTTCATTTTCAGCCATGGATACCAATGCAGAAATAGTTCCTATAGCGATAAAAAGAAGCAGCAATAAGGTTAACAGCGTGCCTACAAATGAGGCAAACATAAATTTAAAAAATTGTTTCATGGGTTTAATTTTTAATTGTGTGTTTATGGATGATTGTTTACAAATAACACAAACTGTGCTAAATTATCTATTATTCTGGTTTTAAATCATTTGTTCTGATTTTCTATTGGTTTCAAATGAAAGAAAATGAACGAAAAAGTACAACAAATGTTCATAAACGTACGTATTCGGACAAGCTATTCGCTTATTTTTTTTGAACAAGCTATGCCCCTATTCTGGATCTCAAAACTGAAGCCATTTTCATAAAAACACCTCAGATCAAGCCAATAATTATTAACAAATTTATGTGAAAAAAAAACAGAAACAAATTAAGTTTTGCTTTGTGCATTGATTGACCTTTGTCTCTTAGAAAAATTCCAGCTGAAAATTATGCCTCACGCGAAGCTTGTACGTCCACGGAAGTTTGTTTTTTTATTGGCCTTGCTCACTTTTCTGAGCCTGAGTATTGGCAGCGCGAGCCGACCCGAGATGAATAGCGCATTGGTTGAAGCTGAAGCCTCGCCGGCAGCATACGAGCACACCTCAAATGCTTACTTTTCAGGCCTCAAGCCCGCTGTGACATTGAGGACCGAAAACAGTGCTTACCTCCTTGATTTTAGCGAATTTACGATCCGGGAGCATATCATGGATACCGGACATCTTAGCATGGAACGCCTGCTAAGTTTTTTATGGCTTCACAATCAGCGACTCAATTTGCAGGACGCCAGACATCTAGCAGCCTTGTACCTTCAGGAATGTCGTGCCGAAGGTGTGAATCATGATATTGCCTTTAGCCAGATGTGTCTTGAAACAGGTTATCTAAAATATACGGGCGATGTAGGACAGGGGCAGTATAATTATTGCGGACTCGGTGCTACCGGCAATGGAGAGCCGGGCTTGCAATTTGACAATCCACAGCAAGGAGTGCGGGCTCATATTCAGCATTTAAAGGCTTATGCCTCAACAGATTCGTTGAATCAGCCGTTGGTTGACAGCCGCTTTCATTATGTAAAAAGAGGCTCCGTGCAAAGCTTCAAAGAGCTAACCGGAAAATGGGCCAGCGATCCCATATATCACCTGAAAATAAATTCCATTCTGGAGCGGCTTTATGACGGCAGTTATGCCAAACCCCATACAAAAGCTTCCATGACAATGCGCTAACAGATCGTCATGCAAAAAAATATTTTCATACTGCTTGGCTCTAATTTGGGAGACCGAAAAACATTGCTTCAACGGGCACGCCGGGCCATCGACAACAACTGCGGCAAAATAGTGGGGATGTCACAACTATACGAAACTGCCCCCTGGGGATTTGAATCGGAGCATTGGTTTATAAATCAGGTGATACAGCTTGAAACGGATTTGAGTCCGGAGCATCTGCTTGAAAAATTACTGGCGATTGAGGCGCTGCTGGGCAGGATACGAACTGAAACGCAGTACAGTTCCAGGAATATTGACATTGACTTGCTTTATTACAACACACAAATCATTGATAACGAAACCCTTAATATTCCACATCCACGCCTCCATTTGCGCCGGTTTACCCTCTTGCCCCTAACCGAAATTGCCCCACATTTTATTCATCCGCTGCTACAAAAATCACAGCTCGAACTGCTTAACGAATTAGTGGACAATTCTGTTGTAAGACGCTTGGGATATGCAGCCAATTAACCAAATTCCGTTGTATATTTGCGCCTGCAATGCTGTATAATTTTATCACCATAGAAGGCACAATAGGCGCGGGGAAAACCTCGCTGGCAAGTAAGATTTCAGAGCAGTTTAATGGCAAACTCATTCTGGAACAATTTGAAGACAATGCCTTTTTGCCCAAGTTTTACGAAGATCAGGAAAAGTATGCCTTCCCGCTGGAGATGTCATTTATGGCCTCGCGCTTTCAGCAATTAAAAGAGAAGCTTGGCAGCCCCGATTTATTCAGTGATTTTATCATTGCTGATTATTTCTTTCCCAAATCGCTCATCTTTGCGCAAAACACCTTACCAAAAGACGAGCTGGTGTTGTTTACGCGTTTCTTCAATTTTATCAGTGTCAGCCTGCCCAAGCCGGATCTTTTCGTGTATCTCTATCTCGATGTTGACCGCCTGCAGCATAATATTCGCCAGCGCGGACGCTCGTACGAACAGCAGATAAAAAATGAATACCTCGAAAAAATTCAGGCCGGCTACTTCGATTATATCAAGCAACAACCAGATATGCGCATCTTAATACTGGACACTAACGAACTGGATTTTGTGCATTCAGAAAAGGATTACGATCGCATTATGGAAATCATCAATACCGATTATCCTACCGGAATTCACAGGTTTACCTTTTAAGGGATTCTTATTCCCAATCTGCTAACGCACGTTATCCGGATTTTTGATGTTTTTCAACTCATACAAGTCACGGCGCCTGTCGGTTAAATTCCTGACCGATCCAAAGCTGTGCAGCTCCTTGAGCAAGTCCATATCCACATCCACGATCAAAGTCATTTCGCTATTTGGCGTGGCTTCGGCCTTGATGCCATTGGTAGGAAAAGCAAAATCGGATGGCGTAAACACCGCCGATTGCGCAAACTGTATATCCATATTGTTTACCTTGGGCAGATTACCCACACTTCCGGCAATGGCAACATAGCACTCATTCTCGATTGCCCGGGCCATGGCGCAATTTCTTACCCGGATATACCCGTTTTGTGTATCTGTTAAAAACGGCACAAAAAGTAATTGCATGCCTTGATCAGCAAGCAATCTGGATAATTCAGGGAATTCCACATCATAACAGATCAATACACCGATCTTTCCGCTGTCGGTATCAAAAACTTTTACTTTATCACCACCCTGCATGCCCCAGGCTGCCGTTTCGGTAGGTGTGATATGGAGCTTTTCATAGCGCTCCCAGGTGCCATCGCGCCGGCACAAAAAACCAACATTGTAAAGCTTGTCATTCTCGACCAAAGGCATGCTGCCCGTGATGATATTGATATTGTAACTCACTGCAAACTCCATAAAACGTTGATGCAGCGGTTCGGTATATTCAGCGAGCTTGCGCATGGCTTCGGCTTCCGACAAATGATTGTAGGCGGCCATCAGCGGGGCATTGAATAATTCGGGGAAAAGGGCAAAATTGCTCTGATAATCACTTACAGCATCCACAAAAAACTCCATCTGCTCAAACAGGCTTTCGATATTTACAAACTGCCGCATTTGCCACTGAACCAGGCCCAGCCTTACGATGGGTTTGGGAACTTTGATAAGCGATTTTTTATCCTCGTAGTAAATATTAAGCCACTCGAGCAAAGTCGCAAACTCCAACGACGACTGATCGCCCGACATATAGCCTTTGAGAATCTTCTTCACATGAAAATCATTGGCCAGCTGAAAACTCAGCGTAGGATCGTAGAGCTCCCGCCGTTTCACCTTGCCGATATATTCCTTCGGGCTGATCTCGTCCGATACGGTATTGTAATTCGGGATACGTCCGCCGGCTATGATTGCCCGCAGATTCAGTTGTTCACATAACTCTTTGCGTGCATCGTACAAACGCCTTCCGAGCCTGATATTGCGATAGTTAGGATGAACAAAAACGTCGATGCCATACAATACATCACCTTCCTTGTCGTGGGTTGTAAAGCTGTCATTCGCGGTAATCTGCTGATACGTATGATCATCACCAAATTTACTGTACTCCACGATTAACGAAAGCGCACTTCCGGCCACTTTTCCGTTGACGAAGGCTCCAATCTGTCCTTCAGGAAAGAGTTCGAGTAACTTACTAATTTGTTCTTCTGACCAATGAGAATCCTCCCAATCGGCATAAGCCTCAATCATTGAGCTTTTTAAATCACGATAATCTTCTATCCGTAAATTACGAATTTCTATCTTCAGGTTCTTATCCATAAAATGTTGTGAAATATTCGATCTTGTGCAAAGATACGAATCTTATTTCACCTCGGTTAATCCCTGTGGGGTCATCACCCATGTTTTCCCGGTATAACGCTTAAAATAACGGTAGTTGCGATGATTTGGCAGGTTCTCATTGTAAAGGCTGCTATCAAAAAACACTTCCTCGCCCAACGGAATTTCCATTGTAATAGTCACACGCTGTCCACGTAGCAAATCAGCAGCGGGATAGCCGTACAGCATGGGCAAATGCAGGCTGCTGTCAGTTATCACAGGCTGATAATCTACATTCAGCGAACGGTCCTCGGCTTTTGACAGGCTTCTGCCACGCGCCTCCGAAATCAAGCGCAGCCTCAACAACGAATCCTCAGAAGGCAGAAAGCGCAAACGTGGAAAATCGAAGATTTGACTGGCATTCTGGTTCAGCATCAGCAGCCGCTCATCGTCCAGCATAAAAGACTCCCCAAGTTTCGCCATTGTAGTGTTATCCGCAGCAGCAATCAATAAAGGTTTGTCGCTGGCCGGCACGAATTCTTTTAGCATACTTTCGTGGCGGTTTTCGTGGCGAAAGTCGAAGGCGGTGCTCACGCCAATGCCAACAACAACAAGCCAGGAAGCAAACCATACCGTTATACTCACCAGCACAAAATGACTAAGGCGGAACCGTCCGGCCGACAACAGATGCAGTCCTGCATAAATGAGCAGTAACAAGGGCAGCAGCACAATCAGCGAAATACTCAGGCCGGCCAGTGATGAAAGGGATTTGCTTTCGAAAAACAGGTCGCCAAAAAGCAATGGAGAAAATCGAAATCCTTCTGCTTCCCATAAGTGACCAAATCCTTCCAGGCCAACCAGGCCGCCAACAAATCCTGTAACCAAACCAAGCCCTAAAAATAGCAGCACAAATCCTAGCAGCACACCGGCAATTTTAACCAAAGCCCTGAGCACATGTCCCAGCACTCCTATGAGCCTGTCGAAAAAATTCGTGGCCTCAGGAACTTTTTTTTTAAAGCTTTCGTGTGCACCTTTGGCGTAAGTATTAAATTTGTCGCTCACCTCGTTCACCTCCTTACGCATGGCTTTTTCGAGGTTGGAAATATTGACCGCTTCGCCTTTCATTTCCAGCTTTTCGGCGGTAGTTAAGGCCTCAGGAAGCACAATCCAAAGCACAATATAGATCAGTAATCCTGCACCTGAAGCAAAGAGTGAGAGGATAAAAAGCAAGCGAATCCAGAGCGCATCGATTGACAGATAGGCTGCAATTCCGGCTGCCACACCGGCAATTTTCCGCCTATCCGGATCGCGAAACAAGCGCTTGCTACGCCGGCTATAAGTATTGGCATGCGTGGGTTCTTCCGCTGTTTCTTCGGTTTCCATCTCGAAGGGCTGCCCCAGTTGGGCGATAATATGTTCAACATCGGCCATGCTCACAACTTGTTTCTGATCGCCCAGCCGTTCCTGGAGCAATTCGGCCATGCGGCTTTCGATGTCGGTGATGATCTCATCGCTTCCTGTTTTGCCCCCGAAATGGCGTTTGAGTTTTTCGAGATAATCCTGCAACCTTTCATAAGCATCCTCGTCGATGTGAAAAATGAGTCCGCTAAGATTTATGGTGAATGTCTTTTTCATGGATAAAAAATTTAAGCCTGGTTTTCAATTTTGATAATCTGTTCAACGGCAGTAACCAATTCGTTCCAGCCGTTTTTTAGTTCCGTAAGCAATTGTTGCCCGCTTTCGGTAAGGCGATAATACTTTCGCGGAGGCCCTGATTTTGATTCCTCCCAGCGATAGCTTAGTAGTTCGTCGTTTTTGAGCCTGGTGAGCAGTGGATACAAGGTACCCTCTACCACGATCAGCTGCGCCTGCTTTAGCTCGTGCAGGATATCGGAAGCATATACCTCGTCGCGCTTGCCGATGATCGAAAGGATGCACAACTCGAGCACACCCTTGCGCATTTGTGAAATGTTTTTCTCGGTATTCATGCGGCAAAGATAAAACGACTTTTAGTACTATGCAATACTTAGTACTAAAATATTTTTACTTCTTTTTAATGGATAGTTCTTTACTTACTGTATTTCAATAGTTTAAGCACATTTTTTTAAAATGAAAATTTTAAACTGAGCAGAAATTGAGAAGGCCGGAGGGATTGCGAATTGGTAATGACAGTAAACTGATAGCTGTAATTCTCAATAAAAACATCACTATTCAGGATATTGTTCCAACGCGCCTCAAGGTCGAAACGAGATTTCTTGAAGCTATAGCGATACATCAAGTCAACAAAATTGTATCCGGTTTGATTGTATTGGTAATACTCCAGATTAAGGTTTAACATCTGATTGTCATTCGGAAACAGGTTAACAGTAAAATAATGCTTATTCAGTCGGATTTGGTTGCGCAACTCACCCTCGATGCTTGAGTTCATCACGTTGTAGTGTATTTTGTAGTTGAGGTTCAGCCAGGTAGTAGCCGGAAAATACACCTCAGGCGTGAGGCTGAACTGTTTAGTTTCCACATCAAACAATGCTTCGTTGACCAGTGTTTTTCCCTGATTCAGCATAAAAGCAGCATTCAGGCTGATTGACGACATTAAGGCATTCACGTATTTACTTGATCGAAGCTGCACATTATGCGTCGTGGAAATATTGGGCAGCTGTTGTGCAGTAACCACAAACGAACCATTTTCCTGCAGTTGCATACTGTAGGTAAGGTTCATTTCGCGTTGCACATAGAAGTAGGACAAGGTATTGAAAAAGGCAGTTATTGCATTTCTATAGGATAACGAAACAGAAGCAATATGTTGGTTTGTTTGCTGAATCAAGGCTTCTGTTTTGATTAACTCCCGATAATTTTTCAATAAATAGGCGTAATAAAAATTGTCTGGATCACTCATCCGCTGAAAATAATACCAGGAAGTTCTCAAATCCCAAAATCCACCAAAAGTGTAGTCCATACTGAGCTTAGGAGCCTGAAGCAGTTTTGTAAATGTTTGGGATTTACCGATTTCGATTCCCTTTAAGTTGAGTTGTTGTTGATTAAAAGGCCAGTCGAATGAAAACCGGAAACCTTTACGTTTGTATTGCAAGGCCGGGATTATATAAAGCTGATACTGCCTGGCCTCCATGTGATTATCAAATGATTCTCCGGCTTCAAACAAAGTATTCTCATCACTAATCTGAAGTTCGGAACGGAGTGTTTGGGTTCGCAGGGCAAACCCAAGCCTTAATGACAACACCCAGCTTTTCCAGCGAAAATTGCTACCCAGATAATGGTCTGCATAAAAGCGCTCGAGTGTGGCTGATTGTAAAGCTGCATCATAAGGTTCGCCACTGTTTACAATAGCTTCAAATTGTCCGGGAGCAACTGATAACTCCTGAGGGCCTCTGTCGTATTGTAATAACGACTGAAACTCTATCAGCGTTTCACCAGATTTAAAAATAGAATTTAAGGTGTTTGAAAACCGATGGTACGGAACTGACAGGAATTGGTTCACCGTATCAGATGCATTGACAATCCTTTCGTGATGGGCATCTTGTTGCAGGGTGAAATGGGTTTTGTTTCGAAGATAATTATCAATGGTGTTGCGGTTCAAATCAAAGGTTCCCTGCCAATAGCGATTATTTTGCCTCCGATTATAATTCTGATTCAGGCGAATGGTATCCTCAGGCAGGTAATAGATGCGCTCTTCAAAACTTTGATTCTTGCGCATATCATCCACAAAATAAACATTTGCACGCAGTTGCAGATCCTTTTTTAAAGGCACCAGCACATTCAAATTGGCAAGATGAATCCGATTGTCGAGGTATCTTTTTTTGTCAATCGCACCATATTGTTCGGACGAAGCGCCATCAAACAACATAATAGCTTCTGATGGCTGGAACGGAAACACCAGCTTATCGCGGGAAATCAACTGTTGAAGCTGTCTCGAAACATCATTCCCTGTGTTATTCGTCTGGTACGATGCCAATAACTGGAAATCTGTACTGAGCAACATGGGTGTAAGCTTTAAATCCCACAAAAAGGGCGAAAATCCCGAGGCTACACTTCCGCTTCCGGTATAAGCGGTTTTCTTTTTAAGTTTGATGTTAAGGGCAGCCTGCTGCGAATACACCCGATCTTCCAGAATGCGGATGGGCTGGTGTTTTTCAAAGACTTCCACTGTAGAAACCGACTCATGCGGCAAATTGCTGCTGATCATGGCATAGCGGCCGTCGGTCAAATCAAGCCCTTCCACATAGAATTTGTTGATAGGCAAGCCCTGATAAAGGATTTTTCCGCTTTCTTCCACCTCTATGCCGGGCAGTTTCTTGAGCACATCTTCTATTGATCTGTCCTCTTTGCCTTTGAACTGCGTTATCAAATAGCTTAAAGTGTCGCCCTTTTTATCAATGGGATTGGCTCTTAAAGTAAAGGTTTCCAATAATTTGGTATCGTGTTTTAATAAAAAATCTAATTGCTGTGTACGGTTGACTATGGTGTATTTTAGGCGTTCATAATGGATTGAGCTGACCATAATATCGAGGCTGTCGGCAGCAAGGTTCACTTCAACAGCATAAGTTCCATCTGAACCTGAGATTGAAAAAGCCTTCATTATATTGCTATGCTTTTGGAAAATCATAATATTAATATCCGAAAGCGGCTGCTGCAAAGAATCGGCAACCGTGCCGGAAATGATCACCTGCGCAAACGACTGCGTATTAGTCATTAATAAAATCAGAAAAAGGCAAATCCATTTCAAATTATGCATCAACACATTACTTAAAACTCAATTGGGTTATTTTTTTTCATCATATTTCGGTAAACTCTCTGCTGGGAGACTGCATTGGCTCCAGCATCTTTAGCCCTATTTATGATATCAAGTTTGAAATTTTTCTGTGCCTTCAGAAAATCAGCCCTGCTAGTTTGTATCCAACCTCTGTCCTCGTATTCTATACTCACCCAATTCTTATATCTTTCAATCTCTGTCATTTCGAATACATAATGCTTATTCGCATCATACATTTTGATAATCAATCCCGGGAGGCCATAAAACTTGTATGGTCCGTCGTTTATCGGAATTTCAGTTGTGTACCAAGCCACCCAGTTTCTGCCTCCATAAAAGCAGTTAGCTCTTTGGGCATTATAATTTCCGATTGTTTCAGTTTGATCCGAAAGCTCCCACTTAAATACACTAAAATCCTCAGTGTATTCTAAATAATCTGGAATCACTTTGTCATTATAAGTATAGTTGCTTTCAGGAAAGTTTTTATAAATCCGGTATGAAAAGCGCGTCCTGTATTTTTCCATCTCATTTGCTTCAATGAATTGTTGCAACCGCCCCTCCCTTTCGGCCTTGCGCCCGAAGTATGTCATATTATAAAAGTTTTCGCCCATAAAAAGGCTTATATTCTCACCAACCAATAAAATCATATTCTCGTTTCTGATACGTTCCAGATTGTTGGTGTCCTCCTTCCATGTGAGCATATAGCTGATTTTAATATTGCTAGTGTCTAAAACTTTAAAAGGAACATCGAAAAATTGAGCATATACATCACTAACAAGCATTTGCATGACGAAAGTCAAAAGAGATATTCTCAAAATCGACCGTGTTTTCATAGTACTATGTTGATAGTTTTATAACTACTATTTTAGTTGATTAGTACAAATATAGTTCAAAAATTAAAAAATCAAGAAAACTTGCTTTTCATTAACAGAGGTTTTGCGAGAAATCGTGTAATACAGAAATTTTGTACTCGCTTGAAATATAACACTTTGCATCTTCATAAACTACTCAAGTTCTATAGGATTGTTCTTTTTCAACATATTGCGGTAAGCTCGCTGCTGAGATACCATATTGGCTCCTGCTTCTTTTGCACGATTAATGATATCGAGTCTGAAACTCTGTTCAGCCTTTAAATAGTTTTCTCTTGTAGTTGCTATCCATCCCATGTCTTCATATTCGATGTCAAAGTACTTGTTATGTCGTTCTATGGCATCCAATTCAAATACATAATGTTCATTTTCATCGTATATTTTAATAATCAATCCGGGTAAACCCCGAAATTTGTAGGGTCCATCGTTTATCGGAACGCTACTTGTGTACCAAGCTACCCATTCTCTGCCTCCGTAGGTACAATGCGCTTTTTGTACCGGATAATTGCCTATGCTGTCCGTTTCATCCAGAAGCTCCCATTGAAATACCTGAAACGGTTCAGTATACTGCAGGAAATCAGGAAGCACTTTATTGTAATAAGTATAACTTCCTTTGGGATAATTCTTTAATATTTGGTAAGAAAAGCGGGTCCTATAGTTTTGTCTTTCATTTTTATCAAAAAATTCTTGCAGCAGTCCTGCTCTTTCAGCCTCACGCCCAATGATTTTATATTCATAAAAATTTTTACTCATAAATTTACTTACCTCCTTACCAACCATCAAAATCATTTTTTTGCTTCTGATGCGTTCCAAATTATTTGTATCCTCCTTCCATGCAATTGAATAAGTAACTGAAAGATTGAAGCTGTCTAAAACCTGATAAGGATGGTCATAAAATTGGGCGAATAGTGATTTAGAACTAATGTGAAAAAATGAAATTAATAACAAAGGAATAATATAAAACATTTTCATAGCTACATATTTAAAATTAAATTAAGAATACAATACTTTTCATAAAAAAACTTCTGCATCTCCGAAAAGATGCAGAAGAAATCAAGTATTAATAATCATCAAAATCACTACAATATATTTCATCCCAAGTTATCTCATCGAACTCATTACAAATAACTACATAATTATCACACATGTTTTCGACATGACATGGCTCCTCTGCTGCATCTGCGATCTTGGGCATGAAGAACATTGCTGTAAGTACAGTTAATATTGCAAATAATTTTTTCATAACAAATTGGTATTTAGGTTTTTAATATAATCTTGTTTTGTGCTGTTTTTTACATGCCACTTTGAACCAAAGCTCAAAGTGGCCTAATTCGAACGAACTTATTCTTCCCCAATCTATAAATGTGTTTTGTTGTGCAATTAGGCACAAATTGATTACTGAATAAAAGTGAGAAATAAAGCTCATGACAAATAATTACAATACTGATAAGGAACAAGACCAATATTGAAAATTCTAAATTATGGTGATAAAGCAGCATGTTATCAACACAATGATGCTTAATCAAAAGACAGGCACTCAAACAAACTATTACCGTAGAAAATAATCTTCGACTAATCATCTTGGTTGAAAATTTATAGAACTGCACTTCTCTTCATTAATATGTTGTTTAAAACCGTCAAAACGCATCACTTTTTTTGTAAAAAATAATACTTTTTTCTTTGATTACTTGTAATTTACTGTTTTTGAGCTGTTTAAAATGTCATTTATTCTAAATAAAAATCAAAAAGCGCTCAACATTATGTTAACTTACACGAGCTTAAACAAAAATTAAAAGATGTTTTTACCAGAAATTCATAAAATATAATTTGACTTGTATATGATTATACAGACATAAAAATAGATAGAAAATGATTGTAATATATTGATTTACAGCACTATTAATACTATTTGAAATAATTTATTGATTACTTATCCATCATAATAACAGCAACACAAATCTACTTTTGCAAGTATTTTTCAGTCGGGTTTTAAGCTTTACAACCAGTCGAATCTCAACGGAAACTAACCTTTGTTACGCCATTTCCGCCGGTTTCCGGAGGTGCATCGTCAAAGGAAACGACTTCTTTCTGTTTGCTCAAAAATTCCCTGATCAGCTTACGCAATATGCCATTTCCCTTGCCATGAAGGATATTGACTTCTTTGATACTCAGCAGTATTGCTTCGTCAAGGTACTTGGCTACCTGCTCCAGGGCTTCTTCAGCGCGCTGACCACGCAGGTCGATCGTGAGTTTAAACTGCGAAACTTTTTCATTCAGGTCGGCCGTCACACTTCGTGCACTTCCTGTTTTTCTGTGCTGAATTTCCTTGCGGCTTTCTTTACGGCTCAGCTTCGACAGTTTTTCGGGCGAAGTACGCAGCTTAACGGAATTAAAGCTAATCACAGCTTCATGCTCGCTGATAGCAAGCAGCTCGCCGGTGATATCCATTTCTTCGATTCGCACAAAATCTCCTACTTTAAGGGCAGCAATTTTATGATCCGCTTCTTCCTTTTCATCGATTTGTTGGAGTCGGGCAGCCAACTCAACGGCTTCGTCACCCAATTGATCCCTCGAATCGCGTAGCTTTTGCCGCAGCTCTTTGGTCTTTTCCTTGTCGGCCTGTGCTTCGCGTATCTCCTTTATGGTGTGTTCGATCTGTTTGTTGGCCTTATCAATCAACAATTTGGCTTCACTCCCGGCTTCGGCCAAAAGCTGTTTTTTCCGGTCTTCCACCTGCTTGAGCAGTCGCTTGTATTTTTCGATCACCTCATTCAACAACTGATCGGCCAGCCGCACCTCTGTTTGCTTTTGTGCGAGGGCTTTCTTTTCTACTTCAAGCTGCTGCAGCTGCTCATCGAAATCCAGGTGCGACTGACCTGTTATTCCCGATGCCAGCTCAAGAATTTGCTCCGGAAAGCCGATCTTACGGGCGATCTCAAATGCAAAAGAACTTCCAGGCTTGCCGGTCTGTAGCATATACAAAGGCTCCAGTCTTTTGGTGTCGAACAGCATTGCGCCATTAAAAATATCCTCCTGCTGATCGGCCAGCAGTTTCAAATTGGCATAATGGGTAGTTATTAGCCCAAAAGCCTTTTTGCTATTGAGCGTTTTGAGCACAGCTTCTGCTATGGCTCCACCCAGCTGTGGCTCCGTTCCTGTGCCAAATTCGTCAATCATAAAAAGCGATTTCGGACTGGCATATTCCATGAAATATTTCATGTTAAGCAGGTGCGAACTATAGGTGCTCAGGTCGTTTTCGAGTGACTGCTCATCACCGATATCAATAAAAAGGGCATCAAAAATGCCACAAACCGAATCCGCTGCCATTGGAACAGCCAAACCGCATTGCAGCATATATTGGATAAGACCGGCTGTTTTGAGGCATACCGACTTGCCGCCTGCATTGGGACCAGAGATAATGAGGATGCGCTGTTTCTCATCCAGAAAAAGATCCAGCGGAACAATTTTTCTTTTCTGCTCGTTCAGGCTTTTTTCCAGCAGAGGATGGCGCGCCTGCTTCCAGTTGACGAGGGGCTGTGCTATAACTTCAGGTATTGTAGCCTGCATCTGCTGTGCCAATATGGTTTTGGAACGTATCAGGTCGATGCTGCCCAGCAACTCCCAGCCCGTGAGCAAACTACTGAGATGTGGCCTCAACAAACGGGAGAATGCCGCGAGGATGCGGTTGATTTCCCGCTTTTCGGCATATTCCAGCTCGCGTACTTCGTTATTGGTATCGAACACGGCTGTTGGCTCAATATAAACCGTTTGTCCGGTAGCCGACTCGTCGTGAATAAAGCCTTTGAGCTTGCGCTTGTCGGCAGCCCGCACCGGTATCACCATGCGGCCATTGCGTATGGTGGCTTCCACTCCGGAATCGGCCCAGCCGGCATTTTTTGCCTCCTGCAAAAGCTTATTCACCTGCCTGTCGATGGTGCTCAGCTTTTGCCTGATCTGTTTGCGGATATCGGCCAATTCTGCGGAGGCAGCATCGGGGATATCGCCCTTGTCGTCGGTAAGCCGGTTGCATTCGCTCCAAATCGTATGATCGAGTGTGCTGCCTTTGCAGAGGTTCAGGAAAGCCGGATATTGAATTGCAGATTCAGAATCAGCAAAGCGCAGTATTGTTTTGAGGGCGTTGAGGTTGGGTTTGAGGGCAAAAAGCGCTTCCTGACTGATAACGGTACCTTCAATCCGCAGGTGGTGCAACTCGTTGCGCAGGTCGCTGTAATCGCGCACCGGAAAAGGAAGCCCGTCATCCATCATCTTCGTAAACTCTTGTATGAGGCTGAGTTTTTCCTGTATCACCGGCAAACTGGTCTCAAATACCATCAGCTGTGCCTGCTCAATACCCATTTCGCTGATGCAATAGGACATTAGCCATTGGCGCAGCCGGTCGAAACCGAGTTTTTCCTCAAAATTATGCGGATAAATCAAGTGTAGTTTTGTTTTAAAGGGCAAAAGTAATAAGAATTTTTACGGCTTAGTGGTCAAGCAGCGCGCGACTGTCAATAATATCCATAATCTGCATCCCGGAAAAAATTTAAAATCTGTGAGTACTTTGGTTTTAAAACTTTTTCGCACTTTGATCCCGAGCATACCGAAGCGGGCATGATTCGAGATCATTCAAAGGGATTTCCAACCTTGCCCAAAAAAAGAGGCGGCACGTTTTCCGCACCACCTCATTGTGTTAAACAATAGTTTTTGGCTTATCCCGGGGCATTTTAAGCCAGGTCAAACCGATCCAGATTCATGACCTTGTTCCAGGCTTCAACGAAATCATTAACAAATTTCTCGCGGCTATCTGCTGAAGCGTAAACTTCAGCCAGCGCGCGCAGTTCGGCATTAGAGCCAAAGATAAGGTCCACACGGGTGCCTGTCCACTTGCATTCGCCAGATACACGGTCGCAGCCTTCGAAAACGGTTTCGTCTTTTGAAACAGCTTTCCAGGTCGTTCCCAGATCAAGCAAATTCACAAAATAGTCGTTTGTGAGCACTTCCGGGCGTTTTGTAAAAACACCATGCTGCGATTGACCGAAGTTGGCATTGAGTGCCCGCATACCTCCAATAAGCACAGTCATTTCGGGTGCAGTAAGTGTAAGCAGCTGTGCTCTGTCAACCAGCATTTCTTCCTCCGAAACGGAGTAACTAGCCTTTTTGTAGTTCCTAAAGCCGTCCACAATCGGTTCAAGGTATTGAAATGAATCAACTTCCGTCTGATCCTGAGAAGCATCGGTGCGGCCGGGCGCAAAAGGAACAGTTACCTCAAAACCGGCATCTTTAGCGGCCTTCTCAACGGCAGCGCAACCGCCAAGCACGATGAGGTCGGCAAGGGAGACCTTTTTGTCGTCAGTTTGTGCCTGATTAAAAGCCAACTGAATGGCTTCGAGCGCCTTCAGTACATTGTCCAATTGTGTCGGGTTATTCACTTCCCAATCTTTTTGCGGAGTGAGTCGGATACGCGCACCATTGGCACCTCCCCGTTTGTCGGAGCCACGGAAAGTAGAGGCAGACGACCAGGCGGTATAAACCAATTGGGAGACCGAAAGCCCCGAAGCAAGTATATCGGCTTTAAGTGTTGCAATGTCTTTGTCGTCGATCAGTTTATGGTCAACAGCCGGGACAGGATCCTGCCAGATAAGTTCTTCCGAAGGCACCTCAGGACCCAGATAGCGTGAAATTGGTCCCATATCGCGATGCGTCAGTTTAAACCATGCCTTCGCAAAGGCATCCGCAAGCTCCTCCGGATTTTCGAAGAAGCGTCTCGAAATTTTCTCATAAATGGGATCAAACCTCAGGGAAAGGTCTGTTGTGAGCATAAATGGCGCATGCTTTTTGGACGGATCATGCGCGTCAGGCACAGTTCCGGCACCAGCATTGTCTTTGGGTTTCCACTGATAAGCACCAGCAGGGCTTTTTGTAAGCTCCCATTCGAAACCAAAAAGATTCTCGAAGAAATTGTTGCTCCACTGAGTAGGTGATTTTGTCCAGGCGCCTTCAAGGCCACTGGTAATTGTGTTGCCGGCATTACCACTGCCCAGGGAGTTTTTCCATCCAAGACCCTGTTCTTCAATACCGGCGGCCGCTGGCTCGGGCCCCACATATTTTTCAGGATCACCGGCACCATGTGTTTTGCCAAAGGTGTGCCCTCCGGCAATTAATGCCACGGTTTCTTCGTCATTCATCGCCATGCGGGCAAATGTATCCCTGATATCCTTGGCCGCAGCAAGTGGATCGGGCTTGCCATTGGGACCCTCCGGATTTACATAGATCAGTCCCATTTGAACAGCAGCAAGGGGATTTTCCAAATCACGATCGCCACTGTAGCGCTTATCACCCAGCCATTCGCTTTCGGAACCCCAATAGATATCCTGTTCCGATTCCCACACATCCTCACGCCCTCCGGCAAATCCCATAGTTTTGAAACCCATGGATTCCAAAGCGCAATTGCCTGCAAGTACCATCAAATCAGCCCAGGAAATTTTCTTGCCAAATTTTTGCTTCACCGGCCAAAGCAGCAAGCGGGCTTTATCGAGGTTCACATTATCGGGCCAGCTGTTGAGCGGAGCAAACCGTTGTGAGCCCGAACCAGCTCCACCACGCCCATCACCAATACGGTAGGTTCCGGCGCTATGCCAGGCCATGCGGATGAAAAGTGGGCCGTAATGACCATAATCGGCCGGCCACCACTCCTGAGAGTTGGTCATCAGTTCGAAGATGTCTTTTTTTACTGCGGCCAGATCAAGCTTTTTGAATTCCTCCGCATAGTTAAAACGCTCGCCCATTGGGTTGGACAGCGAGGCATGTTGGCGAAGAATATTCAGCTTCAGCTGGTTAGGCCACCAGTCGCGGTTTGAGGGGCCGCTTCCGGCACCATGTTGCGCGCTTGCTCCCGTTACAGGGCACTTGCTTTCGGCGTTTACATTATAAGTGGAAGTGCATTCGGAATTAGTCAGATTTTTGTTCTTGTCCATAAGATTGAATTTTGTTTTTTTACTACTTTTAGGCAAATCTATGAAACATTTTATTTATCACTATCATTTTTTCCATAGATAATATTGATTACTTCATTATAAAATTCTATGATAAAAGTAAGCTAAAAACTTTGAGCGGTCGCAAACAAACGTACTGTTAAGCAGTAGCATGCAGAAATCCTGATAAAATCTGTACTTCTGAACTGAAGGCACATCAAAGGGCATGCATTAAAATAAAATAATACCTAATAGGGGTTTACTTTATCAGAAACTATCGAATCGCCTTGAGGCAAGCGCTGTTCGGGAATAAGCTGCATTTATTGCGCTCCAACCAACGCCTATTTCTTCCATTCTGATTTTCCGGGGATTGATTCCCCAGGCATCATCACTCCAGCCCCTTTGCTCCCTTCCGCTCTTTCCGTTTGGCGAAGAGCGCCAGTCCGCCTTCGGCGGTTTCTTTATAAAGGCTGGGGATGTCCTTTCCGGTAACTTTCATTGTTTTCACTACCTTATCGAACGAAACGAAATGCTTACCATCCGAGAGCAGCGCAAACATATTGCAATCTAAGGCACGGGCTGCTGCATGCGCATTGCGTTCGATACAGGGCACCTGAACCAAGCCATTGATGGGGTCGCAGGTGAGGCCCAAGTGATGTTCCAGCCCCATTTCGGCGGCATACTCAATCTGCTGCGGACTACCCCCAAAAAGCTGGTTCACGGCCGCTGAAGCCATGGCGCAGGCTGTTCCCACTTCTCCCTGGCAGCCTACCGCAGCGCCAGAAATGGAAGCATTCTTCTTTACCAGATTCCCTACGAGACCTGCTGTGGCAATAGCTTTCAGGATTTTCTCATCCGAAAAACCATGCGCATTTTTTGCATGGTACAATACCGCTGGCAGCACACCGCTGGAGCCGCATGTTGGAGCAGTACTCACCAATCCGCCCGAGGCGTTCTCCTCCGAAACAGCCAAAGCATAAGCAAATACCAGGCTACGGCTTTTCAATGAATCCTTCAGGCTTTGCGCTTTGATATAATAGGATGAGGCTTTACGCGCCAGCCGCAACCCGCCGGGTATCACCCCTTCATTATCCAGGCCACGTTTTACGGCTTCCTGCATCACATGCCACACCTCTTTCAGGTGATCTAAGGTTTCAGGCTTTTCGTGGATCTGCACATATTCCCACATCGTCCTCCCTTGCTGGTTGCACCATTTCAGGATGTCGGCCATTGTATTGTGCGGATAAACCGGTGTTGCCGTTGCCTCTTCGCCTTCTCCCAGGATAGAGCCTCCCCCAACACTATATGCTGTCCACTGATTGAGCAACTTTCCCTGGCCATCCAGCGCTTCAAAAGTCAGGGCATTGGGATGGCGCTCAAGGTAAGTCTTCGGGCGCCAGTCGATTTCAAGCTTCTTAGGCGCTAACACCTGGGCAATAGCCTGATCCGTAAGATGGCCCTTGCCGGTAGCCGCAAGACTCCCATATAGAATTACCCGAAAAGCCTCGGCTTGCGGATTCTCCGCTTTAAAACGTGTTGCAGCGCGACAGGGTCCCATTGTATGACTGCTAGATGGGCCATAGCCAATGCGAAAAAGGTGTTGGATTGATTCCATAATGATAAAAAAATTGAACAGGGTAAAGGTAAGAATTGCCGGGAAATTTCCTATCCACCATACATCGCAGCTGCCGGAAATTATTGTATGATCCTATTTAGAGTTTGTCTATAAAGTCCAGTGGCTGATTCATAATGGTCGAGATCAAGCCTGCCTGGCCGTCAGGCAGGGCGCATAAAAATTTTAAACCGCAGTATACTAAAGTATTTGAGGATTTAAAATTTTTATAGCAACGCAGATATCGGACATTATGGACAGACACTATTTGGCCAGGCGGAATGCATAATCCATGCCGATAAAAATATCGGCACTTGGTTTAAGTGCCTGCACTTGCTGATGTTCTGTTTCGAGCACCTGCATACGGTATTCATTCTGCGGCTCTTTGCCCCTAACTGCCTGTGCTTTCTTGGTTTCATGATAGGTGAGTTCGATAAACACACGCACATCCACCTCTTCCGTTTTGATGGCATACAATCCATCAATAATCAGCATATCGATACCGCTATAATCGGTGGTGAGCTGATCAATTTGCTCTGTAACAAGATCCACACAGGGACCGGTTGAGGAACGCCCTTCTTTAAACTCCTTGATGTTGCGGTTAAGCGTATCCCAGTCATACTCTCCGGGACCGACAACATTTTGAATGCCATTATTCTTGCGCCATTCTGTGCGTTCCAGCGGATGAATGCGGTAATAATTGTCGATATGCAAGGGCTTGGCCATGATGCCCGCTTTGCGCAGTCCTTTGGCTACTACATGCGCCAGTTCGGTTTTGCCGGATCCCGATTCGCCGGAAATAGCAATCATCATTTTATCCTTTTTATTCGCCAAAATATGTTCGATGATGGCCTTGCCGGCTAGCTGATGCTTTTCGGTAATGAGTAAGATGTCTCCTAACATGTTGATCTCGTTTGTTAATGTTGTGTGTTGTATTTTTAATAACTTATATATCAATTATTTGCATAAATACCATTGACAGAAACCTGGCTTATCTGCTGTACTTAGTGCACCTCAACTTTAAAACAGTTTCCATGGCTTAAGCACTTTATAAATGGTATTTATCGAGTGTGGCATCAAAATCAAAAAACAAATCGCTGCCCACTTTCAAGGCCTGAACCATTTGATGCTCCCGCTCCAATATCTTCTTTCTGAATGCCGTTATTTCCTCTTTGTCGCCAAAAAGCTGTGCTTCCCGGGTTTCGTCATAGGTGAGCTCAATAAAGACGCGCAAATCGGCCTGCTCTATTTTCGTAGCATACAAACCGTTGATAATCGCAACATCAACACCATTGAAATTTGTTTTCACCTCATCAACATAGTCTGTAATCAGATCCACACAAGGCATTACTGCGATATTATTCTCGTAGAAATCGTTGATTACATGAATAATCCTGCCCCAGTCATACTCATTCGGCCCAACACTATCGATGCCGTTGGTTCTGCGCCATTCTTTACGTTCGAGTGGTGACACCTTGTAGAAATCGTCCAAATCCATAATTTTACTTCTCACGCCCTGCTTTTTAAGCTTGTGCGCAATCGCAAATGCCAGCGTAGATTTTCCGGAACCCACTTCCCCACCGATGGCAATAATGTACTTTGGTTTTAATTTTTCGGCCATAAATTCAATGACCACATCCGCTGCCTGCTCATGCTTGGGCGTTACGGTAAGTTTATCGTTTAACATAGCTTAAAGCTTTAATGAAATAATAGTCCATTCTTTTCCAACGAGTTGGTGACTTTTATTATAAACGCAAATAGTGGTGTTTTTGTTGGCCATTACACGAACTTCCTGATGGCTGATTTCAAAAGCAAAATCTGTTTGTTTGAATGTCAGCTTAAAAGCAAGGCTTTCCCAGGCTTTGGGAAGAGCCGGCTCCAGGTGCAAAAATTGTTTGCGGTAATTGATGCCGGCAAAAGTATTGAGTGCGATCAGCACTGTGCCTGCCATTACGCCAGCATGAATTCCTTCGCCTGTGGTGCCACCCTGAATATCGTTGTAATCACTTGACAGTGCATCCTGATACAGATTCCAGCTCAATGCCTCATCGCCTATGGTGGCAGCCAGACGGGCATGCACCACACGACTTAAGGTAGAGCCATGAGAGGTACGCTGCAGGTAATATTCCATGTTGCGTTTCAGGTAGTCTTCCGAAAGCTGATATCCCATCTTCTGAAGCAATCCGTCCACTTCTTCCTTGTTCAGGTTGTAAAACGTCATGAGTGTATCTGCCTGTTTGGCAAGCTTATAAGCATCGGGTGATTTGCCTTCGGCCTTTAGAATACGATCCATGCGGTGGATATTGTCATACTTTTTGGTATAAGCATCCCAGTCCAGTTCCTGCAAATCAAAATACCCGGCAAACTGCGCAATAATGCCTTCAGTATTGATTTCAAGATTAAGCTTGGAGGCTATCTGCTGCCATTGCAGCACTTCTGCCTCTTCGAAATCCGGCAATGCAGCTTTCAAATTCCCAATAATCTTCTTAATTTCCATGGCTTTACCAAAAATCCATGCGACCATGATATTGGTATAGGCATTATCGGTAAGCCCGCCTTTTTCTGTTCCGGGCAGGTGCTCATGAAACTCATCGGGACCCATTACTTCGGCGATATGATAGCGTTCTGTTTGTTCATTCCATTGCGCCTTACTTGCCCAAAAGCGGCAAATCTCGAAAAACAAACCGGCACCATATTTTTTCAGGAAGGCCTCATCATTGGTGATCCAGAAATAGTCCCACACATTATAGGCAATAGCCAGCGAAACATGTCGCTGTAACGAAGAGTTGTCGTCGCCCCATTTCCCGGTGAGGGGATTCAGGTGGACCACTTGTGTTTCTTCGCGCCCATCGCTACCACTCTGCCAAGGGAACATTGCACCTGAATAGCCATGCATGGCAGCATACTTCCGGGCTTCGGGCAGGCGGCGGTGACGATACATCAGCAAGGATTTGGCCACCTCGGGCAGGTGCAGGTCATAAAAGGGAAGAATAAATAATTCGTCCCAAAAGATATGGCCGCGATAGGCCTCGCCATGCAGTCCGCGCGCTGTTATGCTGGCATCCAACTGTCTGTTGAAAGGCGAAACCGACACCAGCAAATGAAAGATATGCAAGCGCAATAGTTTCTGCGACCAGCGATCGCCGGCTACAACGATATCCGTCCTTTCCCAAAGTTCAGCCCATCTCGCTTGATTATCCTGAAAAAGATTATCGAAACTTGATTCTGTTTTTACAGATGCAAAGGCTGACGACAGGGCATCGTCCACAAAATGTTCCTTATCGCTGCAAATGGCTACGGTTTTCTCAAGCCTCAGTTTATCTCCGGCCTTTACTTCCTGTTTAAATGCTGCAAAGACGCGACTTTCGGAGATCTCAAAAGCCTCCTGTGCATCAATGATTTCGGCATTGAGAAACAGCTGATGTTTGGCCACCTCAGCAATCTGATGCTCCGATTGATTGGTTTTGACCACCACATAAATCCTTCCTTCCTCTTCTCCTTGCTTTATAGGCTCCAGGTGCTTGGACGACAATGTTTTATAGCGGTCAACACCGGCATTAATTATTTGTCCGTCAATCCCCGATCGTAAACTGATTGTGCCATCATAATTAATTGGTTCCAGTTCGTAACAGATGGCTGCCAATAAATTATTCTCAAGGCTGGCAAGGCGTTTGCTGCGGACAAGGGTTTGATGACCCTGATCATCTTCTACCAGCATTTCGCGTTCCAAAAGCGCATTTCTAAGATCAATCCGGCGTTTCAGGCTGATGATTTTAAGGCGGTTTGGGTCGAACCATTCTCCATCATCCACCTTAAAGTTTACAGGAAGCCAATTGGGCAGGTTTACAAAATCTTCATTCTCAACATCCCGATCAGCTATTTTAGTAATCAGGCGGTTATACATCCCGGCCATATACGTTCCCGGATAATTTACAGCACTAGCACTGCTTTCTTCCATTGCACCACGCACGCCAAAATAGCCGTTACCAATTGCCAGCAGGGCTTCGCGCGAGCGTTCCTTTGCAGGATGATAGCCATGATAAGTAATGGACCAGCTGTCGGCTTCAACCCCTGTAGAAAACCAATGATTCAAATCTTCAATAGTCACTTCCTGCAGGTCATCAACGACCCAATCAGCTCCATTTTCATAAAGTTCTACCTGATTTTCTTCGCGAGCCACTCCCAGCACGAGTCCAAAGCGACCGTTTTTTCCGGCAGCAACACCCGAAACAGCATCTTCCACAACAATACTTCGCGCATAACTACTGTCAAGGCGGTCGGCTGCTGTCGTGAAAATGTCAGCTTCCGGCTTTCCTTTCAGACCAATTTCTGCTGATACCACGCCATCAATGCGTGTTTCGACCAAATCGAGCAATCCGGCAGCGCGCAAAACACCCTCACAGTTTTTGCTGGAAGAGGCCACACCTACCCGATAGCCATTCTGACGCAAAGTTTTCATCAGTGCTACCGTTGAAGGATAAACTTCAACGCCGTCGCGATCCAATACCTCATTGAAGGCCTGATTTTTGCGATTGCCCAGCCCGCAAACTGTCAACATATCAGCCTTGTCATCCGGATCGCCAAAAGGCAGCTCAATACTCCGGGAGGCAAGGAAATCAGCAACGCCTTTGTAACGCGGCTTGCCATCGACAAAAGGCAGGTAATCCGATTTATGATCAAAGGGCACAAAGGCTGTTCCGGTTTGCCCGGCATGGGCCTTTAAAAACGCATCGAACATCAGCTTCCAGGCGGCGCTGTGAACCAGGGCGGTTTTAGTAATTACGCCATCAAGATCAAAGATAACGGCATCAAATAATTTATTGGAACTCATATATGGTGCTGTGTTAAGGGTTAATCGATTTTTATCCAATGATAGGCATAGGGTTTCAGAATAATTTCGTCGAGGGCAATCACGCTGTCCTGCAGCAAGTTGATGCCCGTGGCACTGATGCTTTCAAAGCGGGCAAGTTGTGGCTTTGATGAAAGGTTTTGAACTACCAAAACACGGGTTTCCCCAAGCTTGCGGATATAGGCAAGCACAGCAGGATTTTGTGTGT
Organism: Bacteroidota bacterium; assembly: GCA_018830105.1. Classification (GTDB taxonomy): domain Bacteria; phylum Bacteroidota; class Bacteroidia; order Bacteroidales; family F082; genus UBA5536. Next base: position 410,887 of record JAHJTC010000016.1, on the reverse strand, counting down.
CTTGAGCATCCGGTTCAATAAATTCAAGACTTCCCTGTCCAAAAACACCCAACTTCCGGCGCAGCTCAAGCAGTTTTTGAATGCGATGAAATACACGGTACTGAAAAGTTGAAGGATCATTGAGTTGTGCCTCACGCAAGGGCCAGTTTATCTTGCCCCGAACCAAAAAGCGGGTATCGTCTTTTCCGGTCTGATGAATCATTTCTTCATAATAGCGCTGGTCATTTTCCTTACCAAATTCATCGCCATAATAAATTACGGGTGTTCCCGGAAGCGTGAGCATGATGGAGTAGGCCAGACCTATCTTGCGTTCGTCGAACTGAAACAGATTGGCCAGCCTCGCCGAAATTCCTTCTCCCTCGCGGAAATCCCACTCAGGCTGCAAACAATAATTGTCATGGATATATTTACGATCTGCTTCCGACACATAAACCAATTCAAGGCTCAATTCATCGTGACAGCGCAAAAAGGTGAACCATTGCGTATTATCTGGTTTTTTAGGGGTAACAGCCGTGTCCAGAATATTGATTATTGGATCAGCCTGCTGGCTGGCAATGGCTTTGTAAAACATCGGCATAAGGGGAAAATGATAGGCAGCATGGCATTCGTCTCCATCGCCCAAATACTCCACTACCTTGTTAGGTTTCTGACAGGCTTCGGCCAAAATCAGGGTGCCGGGACGGACTCTATCAAGCACTGCACGATAAAACTTCATGATCAGATGCGTTTGGGGCAGGTTTTCACAGTCAGTACCCTCTTCTTTCCAAAGGTAAGGAATGGCATCAGCCCTAAAACCATCAACGCCCAGCTGTTGCCAATAAAGGAAATGACGCAGCATATCAAGCAACACCTTGGGGTTGCGGTAGTTTAGATCGGGCTGAAAATTGAAAAAGCGGTGAAAGAAATACGCATCGCCCGAGGGCTCCCAATTGCTTTTTTCGAGTCCTTTGAAAATGATGCGGGCATCTTTGTACAGGCTTATATCCTGCGTCCAGATGAAATAATCACGAAATGGACTTGAAATGGATTCTTTGGCACTTTGAAACCAGGGATGGGTTTCCGAAACATGGTTGAGCGCAATATCAAAAATCACACGCAAACCCCGTGAATGAGCTTCCTTCAAAAAGTCACCAAAAACAGCTTCCTGCTCTGCCTTGCTATGATTTTCGGGCAAACCCAAAAGCTCGTGTCGTATCAGGTCGTAATTGCGTATGTCGAAGCCGGCATCACGCATAGGCGAGTCGAGAATTGGCAGCAGCCACAAGGTGTTGACGCCAAGAGATTTTATATAATCCAGCTTTTCTTTCAGCCCGTCGAAGTCCTTGTTAAACAAGTCAACATACAACGAATAAACTACGGCATCCTGATACCAGCTGGTATCAGCATCTTTAGCCGGCTTGTTTAGCTGTGTCAACTCTTCGATAAAACCCTCCAATAGCTGAGCGTCTGCTTCAGGATAAATTTGCGACCAAAGGGACGAAATCAAGTCTATACCTCTCATTTTAAATACTTTAATTTGAATACAATGCTTTCTACAAAAATAGCCCTTTTCGCGCTTTTGGCAGCTATTTTCTGCACCAGAACAGGATAATCAGATTGCAAACGGTTTCGGTAGAAAACAGCTCATAGCTACGATTGCAAAACCCTTATTCCAAAACAGGATAAAATCATTTGATTTTTAAGCTTTTAAACTAATTTCAACCTAAAAATCAAATACCAACGCCTCAAGAGGAAGTAAGTAAAAATCAAAATGGATTATTTATCTTTACCACCTTATCAGTTCTCTTAGGTCTGTCCCAAAAGTATTAACATAAAAATTATCGAAAAAGTATCTTTATGAAAACACGAAATTATAGGAATGGGCTGCTGCTGGCGGTCATGCTGCTATTCACTTTTGGGCTTCAGGCGCAAAAGAATGACGCTCAGCTAAAAATTGAGCCACCATTTTGGTGGACAGGCATGCAAAACAAAAGTCTTCAGCTGATGGTTTATGGCGAGAACATTGGCGAAACCCGTGTTACCATCGACTATCCCGGCGTGCAAATCAAGCGTGTTTCGGCAGTTGAAAATCCTGATTACGTATTTATCGACCTCCAAATTTCAGCAGAAACAGCAGCAGGAGCGTTTGAGATTCTTTTTTCGCAAAACGGCAAAACGGTTTTTAGCACGAGCTATAACCTCTTTCAGCGACGCGAGGGATCCGCTAACCGACAAGGCTTTGACCAGTCTGATGCAATCTATTTGCTCATGCCCGATCGCTTTGCCAATGCCGACCCTAACAATGATGATATGCCCGGGATGCTCGAAAAAGCCAACAGAAAAAACCCCGATGGCCGCCATGGTGGCGACCTGCAAGGCATAACAGAACGATTGGATTACTTCACAGAGCTTGGCGTGACAGCACTTTGGCTCAATCCGGTTCTCGAAAACAATATGCCCGCTTACAGCTATCATGGCTATGCAATTACTGATTTCTACAAGGTAGATCCCCGTTTGGGAAGCAATGAAACCTATTTGGAACTGGTTCAAAAAGCCCGCGAAAAAGACATAAAGATTATCATGGATATGGTTTTCAACCATTATGGCACAGGGCATTGGTGGACCAAAAGCCTGCCGATGAGCGACTGGGTAAACGAGTGGCCTGAGTTTACGCGCTCCAATTATCGTGGCGGAACAATAACCGATCCTTATGCCTCCGATTTTGATAAAGACAAAATGCTGCGCGGCTGGTTCGACAAAACCATGGCCGATCTCAATCAGCACAACCCATTCGTAGCCAACTACCTGATACAGAATAGTATTTGGTGGGTTGAATATGCTGATTTGGGCGGCATCAGAATGGACACTTATCCCTATTCCTACCAAAGTTTTATGAAAGATTGGATGCAGCGTTTACGTGCTGAGTACCCCAATTTTTCTGTTGTTGGCGAGGTCTGGCTCAATGAGGCACCTCAGGTTGCCTACTGGCACAAAAACGAACATAACTTCGACGGTTTTGATTCGGACCTGAATTATGTGATGGATTTCCCGCTGAAATTTGCTATCGGCAGGGCTTTTAACGAAGACAATGGCTGGAGTAGCGGTGTGGCAGCACTTTACGAATCGTTAAGTCTCGACTTTTTGTATGGCAATACAAACCATATCGTAAATTTCCTTGACAATCATGATATGGATCGTATTGCTACCACACTGAAAGGTGATCTGCGCAAACAGAAAATGGCAGCTACATTTCTGCTGACCATACGCGGGCTTCCTCAGGTTTATTACGGCAACGAACTTGGCACACCGGGAGAAGAACACAAAGGCCACGGCCAAATGCGTAATGATTTCCCGGGAGGCTGGGAAGGCGATACCCATAATGCTTTTGAAGCCGGAGGAAGAACCCCCGAACAAAATGAACTCTGGAACCATTTTAGTATGCTCTTGCATTTTCGCAAGAAAAATGAAGTTCTCCAAAGCGGCAAACTGACCCATTACATCCCCGAAGATGGCGTTTATGTATATTTCAGGCATCTTAAGGATGAGGCAATCATGGTAATTCTGAATAATAACTCCGAAGAAAAAACCATTCGCCTCGATCGATTTGAAGAAAACCTGAACGGCTTCAAGAGCGGAACAGATATACTGCATCGCAGCTGGTTCGAAACCCTGGACAAAATTACCATTCCTGCTATGGACAGCCGTGTGATCGAACTAAAACACTAAATTGCCTTAAAAAAACATGATTATGACGATAAAAAAGAAGCTGCGGAATTTTCTTTTATTGCTGTGGAGCTTGCTGTTGCTTCCTGTTTTTTTGCAGGCACAGTTGGTCAGGAATATCCCGGCAGAACCGGAAATTTCAGATACCCTCCTGATAATTTTCGATGCCAATGAAGGAAACAAAGCACTGAAAGACTACAAAGGCAATGTGTATTTCCACGCCGGTTTGATAACCTCTGCCAGCAACGACGGAAGCGACTGGAAGTATGCTGTGGGCAATTGGGGGCAGCCCGATGCGCGTGTTAAAATGTTGCCAATGGGTGCCGGACTCTATCGGGCAAGTATTCCAATAAAGACATTTTTTGATATTAACGACGACCTGCCTCTCAAGCAACTTGCACTGGTGTTTCGCAATGAGGATGGAAGTCTGGCAGCAAAAACCGCCGATGAAAAGGATTTCTACATCAACTTCAAAGGCTATCAGCCAGCAATCAGCGAGCAGCCCGGAACACGCAGTTCGATCAAACGGTACCTGGGTCAGCAGGTCGAAAACAACAGCCTGTTTATTAAAACCGATCAGGGCGATTTCAGTTTTAGGCCTTTTGCCGACAGCATTATTGAGGTGATGTTTCATCCCGGCGGTTTTACGCAGTTCGACAGCTCGCATGCAGTAATAATGGAACCCGGAGAAATAGAAACACTGCTCACCGAAACGCCCAATGCCCTGATGTTCGACTTGCCCGGCATGCAGGTTTTTATCCATAAAAACCCGCTGGAGATCAGGTTTCTCAGCAACGGACAAGCACTATTGAACGAAGAAGCCGGTTTCTTCACAAGCAATACAGGCGTTGGCTATCGTTTTGTTGCCAGCCAGGGCGAACGCTTTTATGGCAGCGGAGGACGGGCATCAGGAATCAACCTGAGAGGGAAAAAACTGGGGCTTTACAATCGGCCGCAATATGGTTACGAAATTGGTGCTACAGACCTGAACTACACCATTCCGCTCTTGCTGTCGTCGAAAAAATACATGATATTTTTTGATAACCCACAAAAAGGGCAGATCGATGTTGACAGCGAGCACAAAGGTGTTGTAACCTTTTCTGCTATTGGTGGCCCGCAAAAATTTTACCTGATTCATGGCGAGAATCCCAACTCAATTCTGCAGCAATACAGCAGGCTCACCGGAAAGCAACAACTGCCGCCACGCTGGGCTTTTGGTAATTTACAATCGCGCATGGCCTATCGCACCCAGGCAGAAACCGATTCTATTGTCAAGCTGATGCTCAAAAATGACTTTCCTATTGATGCGGTTATCCTTGACTTTTACTGGTTTGGCGACAGCATTTTAGGACATCTTGGCCGCCTCGACTGGTTCAAACCTTCCTGGCCCGAGCCAGAAAAGATGATCGCGGATTTTAAAAAATCAGGCATACAAACCATTACCATTTCCGAACCCTATATTATCGATACACTGGAAAACTTCGGCATTGCTGCTGAACTTGGGCTGCTAGCCACAGACAGCCTGGGCGAGGTTTATGTTGACAAACAATTTTATTTTGGTGATGGCAGCCTGATTGACATCTTCAAGCCTGAAGCTGCTGATTGGTTATGGAGCAAGTATAAAAAGCAATTTGAACAAGGTGTTGCAGGCCTTTGGGGCGATTTGGGCGAACCAGAATCCCATCCTTCCGATCTGTACCACGTGGCAGGCAAAGCCGACGAAGTGCATAATATCTATGGCCATTATTGGGCCAAGTCTATTTACGACCGTTTTCGCAGAGATTATCCTGACAGGCGTTTGTTTTTCCTTGCACGAAGCGGATATGCCGGATCACAACGATTTGGCATGATTCCCTGGTCCGGCGATGTAAGTCGCAGCTGGGGTGGCTTACAGGCACAGCTTCCTGCCATGCTCAACATGAGCATGTCGGGGGTTCCCTATATGCACAGCGATGCAGGTGGCTTTGCAATGGGTCAAAAAGACGATGAACTTTATACGCGCTGGCTTCAGTTTGCTGCCTTTACTCCCATTTTGCGTCCTCATGGCAGCGGCATACCCTCCGAGCCCGTTTACTTCAATGACACGACACAGAGAATCGTTCGCCATTTTATGAAACTTCGCTATCAATTGCTACCCTATATTTATACACAAGCCTGGAAAACTGCAGAAACAGGCACACCAATTGTTGTTCCTGTATTCTATTACTATCCTGATGATGAACGTTTTAACTCCCATTACGAAAGCTATTTCTTTGGTCGCGACATGCTGGTAGCTCCGGTAACTTCGGCAGGCATCAAAAATATGACTGTTGAACTGCCTCAGGGAGAATGGTTCCATTTCTGGAGCAAAGAAGCCTTCAGAGGTGGCAAGTCGGTGCAGGTGAATACAGCACTTGAAAGTATTCCCCTGTTTGTAAGAGCCGGAAGCATTATTCCCATGGTGGATGCGGTTACGAGCACTGCATTTTACAGCAGCAAAAAACTCTACCTTAAAACCTATTTGCCGGCTTTGACAGGAGAACTAAAGGGGAAAATTTACGAAGATGATGGAGAAACCTACGAAAGCTATCAAAAAGGCGCTTATGAATTGATTAGCCTTGACGGAAGCAAAGACGCCGCCGGAAAAATAGCAATCAGGCTGCGCAAAAGCGGAGACGGCTATGCCGGCATGCCCGAATTGAGGATGCTTGAATTTGAGCTTATCGGCAAGCAAAAAATCGTTACTGAAATCAACATCAACGATCTAGCACTGCAGCCTCTCGATTTACAAACGGAAGACAGCAGCGAGATTGGCTTCTGGAAAAATGCTAAAGGAAATACGAGTTTTCGTTTTCTTTGGGCTGGAGAAGCCATCGATATAACAATTGAATAATATTTTTTAACCTAACACAAATTCTTATGAAAAATTTTAAAAAACTTTTTCCACTGCTGATAATTGCAGTAATGGGCATATTAACAGCCTGCGAAAACCAAGAAAAAACAGTATTGAATGAAGAAACTGTTGAGCTAACAAAAAATCCCGACTGGGCCAAAGATGCCGTAATTTATGAGGTGAATACACGTCAGTTTACCGAAGAAGGCACTTTTGAGGCTTTTGCAGATCACCTGCCCCGTTTGAAGGAACTTGGCGTGGATATTTTATGGTTTATGCCCATTCATCCCATTGGCGAGAAAAATCGCAAAGGAACGCTTGGCAGCTATTATTCCATCAAAGACTACACAGCCGTAAACCCCGAATTTGGTGATCTGGAAGCCTTCAAAGCAGTCGTTGCTCAGGCACACGAAATGGGTTTCAAGGTAATTTTAGATTGGGTAGCCAATCATACCGCCTTCGATCATGCCTGGACTGAGGAACATCCCGAATGGTACAACCGCGATGAGAATGGCGAGATTATTTCTCCCTACGATTGGACTGATGTAGCTGATCTTGACTACGAAAACAATCCTGCGTTGTGGGATGCCATGATTGATGCCATGAAATTTTGGGTTGTTGAAGCTGATATTGATGGCTATCGCTGCGATGTTGCCGGTATGGTTCCGGTAAGTTTTTGGGAAAGAGCGCGCAAAGAATTGGATGAAATAAAGCCTGTATTTATGCTTGCCGAGGATGAAGGACAGCCAGAACTTACCGAAGCTGCCTTTGGTGCCAATTACGGCTGGGAAGTGCATCACATCTTCAACAAAATGGCCCAGGGCGAAAAAAACTGTACCGATTTATGGCAGTATTTAGCCAAAGATGACACTGTTTTTGAAGCGGATGTTTTCAGGATGACTTTCACCTCCAATCATGATGAGAACTCCTGGAACGGAACGGTATTTGAGCGCCTGGGCGACGGAGCAAAAGCTTTTGCCGTGCTCTCCTACACCCTGCCCGGTTTTCCGTTAATCTATAATGGCCAGGAAGTGGGTCTTAATAAACGCCTTGCATTCTTTGAAAAAGATCAGATCGACTGGAATAATGGCGCAGAGTTTACAACGCTTTATACCACATTGAACACGATCAAAAAAGAAAATCCGGCACTATGGAATGCCAGCGAAGGAGGAACAATTACTCAGATACAATCCAATAAGCCGGAAGAAATTCTCGCTTTCATACGCGAAAAAGACCAAAATAAAATTGTTGTATTCATCAATACCAGTCCCGAAGATCAACAGCTAATACCTGCTGAAGCCAATGTTTACGGAACATATACCGATCTTTTCACCGGTCAGGAATTCCTTATCGATTCCAGTGCCGCCATCAATATGCCCGCCTGGTCCTATTTGGTGCTGAAACCCGCAAACTGAGTTTTTAAAAGACGTCAATAAAAAAAGCCCGGAGAGATTCGGGCTTTTTTATTGCTCACTGCTGCATGACCAATAAATCCCACATTTGCTATTGAAAATCTTCCAAATTGAATCTACCTTTGCTGCCAATAAAAGCGGGCATAGCTCAGTGGTAGAGCATCAGCTTCCCAAGCTGAGGGCCGTGGGTTCGACCCCCATTGCCCGCTCACTGGAAATCAGGGACTTATTCGAAATGTTGAATGAGTCTCTTTTTTTATTTGCACCATATTTACACCTTACGCTAATGATTTTAGCCTATTATTTTTTAGTTTACGGAAAAATTACGGCTTCTTGGGATTGCTTTTTTTGCCTCTGACAGGGTAGCCTCCGTGTTTTAGTGTGCCTCTGAGCTTCAAAGAAAAAAAACATCAGCACACGAATTAATCCTTTTTAGCACAGCGCCCCCCAGCTTGAGGCTTGAAATGTAAGCAAAATACACATTCATTATCAGCGCATTAAGCGAGTCCAAAAATTGTAAGTATCTTTTGATCAAAAGATACTTATCTTTTCAGTAAAAGATGCGCATCTTTCAAGTAAAAGATACGTATCTTTTTTCTGGTATATAAGCACCTTTTTGTCATGGCTGCTTTTAACTATACAAACTACCCTATAAAAAGCGGAAAAACAGTAAATGCCCTTGCATTTATCGGGCAGTTCCGAAAAACGAACGGCGATACTGCCATTCCAAAAAAATATCGTCTGCTGTGCGGCAATTTAAAAGCTTTTCTCTATTTTTGAGGGGCGTAAACCAAAACAACCTAAAGTATGAACCAATTAGTTCAGTTTACGATACTGAAAATTAGTTTTATTCGAAAAGAAATTTTGGTTTGAAAAACAATTGAAGAGCGTAACCCTTATTCTTTTGGGTATATGGATTATTTAGCTTTGACAAATGAAGAATTTATGTGCCGTTGCGCTTATTTATTATTATCGCTAATGCGAAAACAGCATGTTTTGTTGTAGCAAAGTAAAAACAAAAGATGGAATTGACAAAGGAGCAATATGATATCATCGGCTCGACTGGTAATATAAAAATAAATGCTGTTGCCGGATCAGGGAAAACCACGACTGTAATTGCTTACGCCAAATCGCGACCTAAGGATAGTAAAATACTTTATCTTGCCTTTAACAGATCAGTTAAACTCGAAGCAGAAAAAAAATTCAAGGAAGCGGGACTGAGAAATGTAAGTGTTGAAACAGCTCACTCCCTTGCCTACAAACATATAGTGTATAAGCACGCTTACAAAGTAAGAGGGCAGGGTTACAAAACACACGAAATAGCCGAATTACTTGGGCTTGAAGGAAACGGCGAAAAGCATGCTGAATACATAATAGCAAATCATATTAACAAATTCATTTCATACTTCTGTAACAGCGACAGAAAGAGAATTCATGACCTTAATTATTTGGAAGTAATTTCAGATGCCAAGGCAAAGACATTTGCATCAACATTTTACGATTACATAGAAAAACAAACAAGATTGCTTTTGAGCAAAATGGATAGTGGCGAAATTGAAATTACCCACGACTTCTATCTCAAAAAATTTCAGCTTTCAAATCCGAGACTAAACTACGACTACATACTTTTTGATGAAGGACAGGACGCATCTTCTGCTATGCTTGATGTTTTTCTTAAGCAAAAAGCCACAAAGGTTATTGTAGGCGACACACACCAGCAAATTTATGGTTGGCGTTTTGCGGTAAACTCGCTTAGTAAAGCAAATTTTACAAGCTTTAATCTTTCAACAAGCTTCAGGTTTAGTCAAAACATTGCCGATTTGGCCATGGAAGTTTTAAAATGGAAAAAAGTAATCGACCTTGAAACACCTTTTCAGATTTCAGGTAAAGCATTACGTGGTAAAATCAGAACAAAAGCTGTAATTGCCCGAACAAACTTAGGTTTATTATTAAAAGCCATCGAATATGTGATAGAGAAGAAAACAGTTAAGAACATCTACTTTGAGGGTAACATAAGCTCGTACACCTATGCAGACGAAGGTGCTTCACTTTACGATGTTCTGAGCCTATACAATAATAAACACCGGTTAATCAAAGACAAGCTCATCAAAGAAATGCGAAACATGCAAGAACTTGAAGAATATATTGACAAAACGGAAGATGTTCAGCTTGGAATGATGGTAGAAATTGTTAAGGAATACGGAAACAAAATTCCAAAGATTATAAAGGCAATCAAAGAGACACATATTGACAATGATGACAAGGAAAATGCTGAAATGATTTTTACGACTGTTCACCGTTGCAAGGGGATGGAATATGATGCTATTCAGATTGTGGACGATTTCATCACTAAAGAAAAGTTAGAAAAACTCGTGAATGATGGTAAGCAAGATAAACGGAACTTGGGAAAACTAAATGAAGAAATAAATCTTTTGTATGTTGCAATTACAAGGTCGAAAAGAAGCATTCATATACCAGATACTTTAATACCTTCAGGCTTCCCATCTTCAAAGCAAATTCACATTATGAGAGTTCCTAAAGCAGAAGAAAAACAAATCAGATCGACTCAAACACCAACGGATTCAGTAAAATCAGGCTCTAACGGAACAGAAAAAGCATATGCTATTGATGAAGTTAGAAAAAACCATAAAGATGCATACAAACCGTGGTCACAAGAACTTGATGACGAATTAACTGTAATGTATTGCGAAGGTATCAATGTAAAAGACCTGGCTAAACATTATGGACGAACTAAAGGAGCTATTCGTTCAAGAGTAAAGAAATTAGAACTTGAGGAATTATACGGATAAGAATGAAAAAGCATTGGACGTATTCTTTTGTAGGCGTAATATAGCGGGAAGTGCCTTGCCACACGGGTCGGAGATGGCAGGCAAGCTAATATCTGTTTTATTATTGTATAGCACAGCGTGTTCTTTCGCCATCGCCTCACACCAGTTATCGAAACCTTGTTTTAAATCTTCTTTCAATGAAAAGGTGACTTTATCACTTCCAGCATCAAATTTTACAGCCCCAGGTTTTTCAGATATACTATCAAAAGTCAGCTTGCCTTTTTCTGACTCGCTAACCGGAAATCCCAAACTCAATACATCTGCGCCAATATTTTTAACATACTTCGTGCTTACCTTATAAGGTTTTACAAGTTTTGCAAATACCATAGCATCCTCATTGTAGCATTTAAAGAACAAACCTTCTTTAAAGAGGGTGAATGTGTTCATTTTTGCGCTTTCAAGTATTTTTTCAGCAATTGTTATTTTTCAAAAAAATTTCCGCAATGCGGTGTTTTCAAACCATGCCGTCCCACAGGGCGGCATGGATAAGTGTCATAATTGTCAAAATCGCTTCGCTTTTCAAAGTGTCCCGGTGAAATTCTCCTACGGAATATCACAGGATAAATCAATTCTTGAGGCAACGTACTGAGAAGCCGTGTGCTCGGTTGTGACTGTACATGTAGGCTTGACTGTCGTAGAAGTACAGGAGGCGTGCGCTGATGCCATCCAAAGTAGCCGACCAATAGGTACTGATGGAGCCTACAGCGTACAGCGAACCATCATCGGCGTAACGGTGGCCGGCAACGGGCAATTTTAGGGGCGAGTTAAATGCGCCTGTGGCATTGTTGCTGCTCCAGCTTTGGCGTTCGGCTTCCCATTCTGCTTCGGTGGGCAGACGATACCCTGCAGGGCAAGGATTATTGATACCGTTTACGCCCTGCCATAAATTATCGTTTTGCGGGCTGCGCCAATCAGCAGGGCTGTTGGGTGCCAGAATAAAGTTGTCATGGCCGGGTGTATCACTGTTGCTTAAGGTAGAGGTAGTGCCCGAGTTGCGCTTTTCGTGCCCATCGGTAAGCCTGCCCCATTGATAAAGGTCGCCATAGGCTTGTTCATCAGTGCTGCTTTGGGCTACACGGCTGGCGCCCAGGTTGCGGTCCATCCAGGTTTGGCCAGTGGCAGGGTTAAATACATCGTTAAAGCCCCCGCCACCATTGCTAACGGTAATACTTTTGGTATATTGGTCTGTAAGGCCTTCGGTATCTTTTACCGCAAGTTTTGCAGTGTAAGTGCCTTCGCTGCTGTATTGGTGGCTTTGGGTTTTGTCGGTATCCCAGTTGGTGTCCCAGCTGCCATTGCCATCAAAATCCCAGCGCACTTGTAATTGGCTGGTGGGGGTTTCGTTGTCGGTGCTGCCACCGGCATCAAAGGCAAAGTTGGTGCTGGTGGTGCCGCTGGTAGGGGATACGGTGAAAAGGGCGGTGGGTGGGGTGTTGCCACTACCATTTGTAACTGTAATATAGTTGTCCTTAGTAAGTGTATTGGAACCATATGTGTTACTCACAGTTAGCGTTATATTGTATGTGCCTTCAGAATTGTATGTCTTTGTTGGGTTTTGTTGTGTACTTGTTGTGCCATCACCAAAATCCCAGAGCCAGCTTGTAGGGTCGTTGGTGCTTTGATCGGTAAAGTTTACTTCTAACGGGGCGTCACCAAGAGTTGGGTTTGCGGTGAAATCAGCTACGGGTGCTTCGCCAGAAGCAGTGTTTGTTGTGAAAAACTTTTGCTGCCCATAAGCTGTTCCGGCACTGTTAGTGGCATAAGCCCTTACATAATACGAGGTGTTTGGACTAAGGCCGGTTAGGTTGCTGCTGTATATGCCTCCTGCAGGTCCTTCATCCGTTTTGTTATCATTAATAATAGGATCTGGGTTTGTGCTCCAACAAACACCTTTGGCCGTAACCGATGCGCCCTGACCGCTTGTTACAATACCTCCACTTACAGCACTGTGTGAAGTGATGTCCTTGGCTTTAAATGTTCCTACACTGGGTGCTTCGGCCGGGCAGTTGGAAAAGTCTTTCTGACTATAAACTATGGCAAGAGCAGATGCAGCAATATTTACCGGCCCTAAATCTATAAGAATTCCATCATCAGGTTCTCCCATTAATAATTCATTTGCCATTCGAATACCTGCCAATGTGCGGTTGGTTCCAAAGCGATGGTATGTGCCGGCAACACCTTTTAGTTCTGTTCCGCTATGCTCTAATGTCAATAACAAGAGTAATTCACCGCCAACACCTGCGGATAAAGATCCGTTCATCTGAAAACTAAAACTTTTGGAGCTATTTTCAATTACGGTAAAATTATTTGGACAAGGTGAAAGATTTTGCGGGAAATCGGAATCACCATGAGCCTCTTTGCTAGTACCTACACTAATACTTAGATCGAGGCCCAATAGGGCGAAAATAGCTCCACTAATTCCAAAAGAATTCCCAACGGAAACACCGTTAAATTTGTCTTCTCCGGAAGCACTAAAGTGATATCGAATACCAGATGTGACCTCATATATACCTGTAAAACCAATATTTGACTGCAAAGCAGCAGCAAGTCCTACACCAATACCACCTTCAACAGCGCACATTCTGCTGAGGTATATCTGGCGGTCTAAATTTACAAAATCGTAGATATAACTAATTCCACCACCGCCAGAAGCAGATAGTGATGCAGCCAGCAGGCCAGCAAGATTGCCGGAGGCACCCCCATCAATCATGGCGGATCTGGAATAGGCTAAGCCCAAACAATTATCGTTTGCAGTACTTTTGAAGTTGTTGAAATGATACACTGTTGAGTCCAGGGTATTTTTATAATCAGTAAACGTTAACCCATTCACTGTTGGAATGATAGCTTTGAGGCCATCCAGCGCAATATTGATGGAATCGAGATAGGCCAGCTGATCTTCTTGTTGGCTCAGATTTATAAGTTCATTCTCCAGCTGTTGTACAATCACTTCAGGAAAAATTTCCCGGCTTTTTTCGATGATTTCTTTTTCTTGTGCTGAACTGTTTCTGTATTCAACGTATTCCCCTCTCTTGCATGCTGATAGCATCAAAGTGAGTATTGTTAAAATTCCTATTAAAATTTTTATAGTTTTCATTTTCATAGCTTGTAGTTAATTCATTTAAAAGAAAAGGTGTCAATCCTTGAGGCAACGGACTGAGAATCCGTACGCGCGGCTGCTGATGGTCATGTTGGCACTGCTGTGGAAGTTCAGACGCCAGGCGTACGTACCACCCACGGTAGCTGACCAATAGCGCCCGCTGGAACCAACACTGAAGAGCGAACCATTGCTGCCGTAGCGGCTGCCGGCAACGGGCAATTTGAGCGGGGAGTTGAAAGCACCGGCAGCATTGTTGCTGCTCCAACTTTGGCGTTCGGCTTCCCATTCTGCTTCGGTGGGCAGACGATACCCTACAGGGCAAGGATTATTGATACCGTTTACGCCCTGCCATAAATTATCGTTTTGCGGGCTGCGCCAATCAGCAGGGCTGTAGGTTGCCAGAATAAAGTTGTCATGGCCGGGTGTATCGCTGTTGCTTAAGGTAGAGGTAGTGCCCGAGTTGCGCTTTACATTGCCGTTGTCGTAGTTCAGGTTTCGGTTCCAAGCGTTTGTTGAGCTGTTCTCCGTAGCCGACCACCAGTTACCGTTGTTGCCTAAATTGTTGAAATTTCCATTTGTATTACGGTAACCGCCCGGAAGCGCCGAAAAAAGCAACCACTTTAATTGTCGTTCCGGCATTTTCAGCCGGAACAATCTTTTATTGCTGAAGCCTACCATTTTTGTCATAGCAATTAATGGCATTTACAGCAACAGCGGGTTGTCGGATTTATAATGCACACTTGCAAATACCGTAGTATAAAGCAACTCTGGCTCATAACCAATTATTTCTGCGATTTTTGCCAACCGGTTAATTGTTTTGAAACATTTTCAACCTGTTGGTTTATCCTTATAAAACTATTCAGGCTTATTTGCTTTAAATCTTTTACAAGCCTTATCATTAAACGTATTAATTCAATTTGTTCATGGGCATTCTGTAATATTTCTACCTTATTTTTACTGCTGTTTGCCCGATAAACCAAAACCAGTAGTAAAAGCGTTTCATTTTTGATTTTCTCACCAAGAGTATATTTATATTCCCGTGTGAATTTACCGGTAAACTGGTAAATATTCAATAACAAATCATAGCTTGCCTTAAAAACTGGCAAATTTTCGTATATACCCATTTTCTAAAAAAATCGACCGCTTCGCGGTATAAATAGTCAAATTGTCAACTAATCCCTCACGCACCGGACACTAAAACCGCCCACCTTACTGGCGCTGTAGCGGTAGACGTTGCCGTTGCTGTAGTCCAGGCTTCGGCGCCAAGCGGCCGTTGAGATGGTCTCCGTAGCCGACCACCAGTCACCGCTGCGGCCTAAATCGTAGAAACTTCCATTCGAATTACGGTAACCGCCCGGAAGCGCTGTGAAACCACTCGAATTGGTTGCACCTGTATTAGGCGAATACCAATGGGCTGTTCCGACTTCTTTCATTTTACCTCCTGCCACATCTTCTCCCCCCAGATAATCAGTAAGAACGCTCCATTCTGCATCACTTGGCAAATGCCATCCATCAGGGCAAATACCCTGCACTCCACTGGGGACACTATTGCTGCTGCTTTCGCCATTCATTGCAGCAGCCCAGGTATAAAGCCTGCCGTAAATATTACCATTTGCACTGCTGCTGTTGTACCACCAGGAGTTAGAGGTTTCGTAGTTGAGGTTTTCGGCAAACCAGGTTTGGCTGCCTATTTCTATGGTGGTGTACGTTTTTCCGTCGCGGGAATCTTTGAATGTGCCAGTTTGCTGCGCATTTAAACTAATTGCCATAATTAAGGCAATAGACAATGTTGTTAATTCTTTCATTTCAGTAAATTTATAATGGATTAATCTATAATACTCTATCTCTACAAAATAATTTTTATAATTTAAATGGAAGAAACAATAAACCATCAAAGTATGGAGTCTAAAGTGTTGTCCAATATACTGTTATGCTATGCAAATAAACTTCAGCTTTATCTGCGGCTGTCCGCTCCCAGTCATACAGGTATGGAACACGAAAGCTGCTAAAATCAAATCGATGAAAAGATCCAATCGCATTTGTATTAATAACCCACCACCTTTCTTTTTTTGGTTGAGTTTTAGATGCGACTTCTCTATGATTAACATCGGATAAGATTAGCTTTGCACCTGCCCATCCATATATGCTACTATTTACTTGTATTCGTTGAATTTTGATGCTTATATATTTCTCATTTTGTTTATGTTTAACTCCACAAACAAAGCCAAAGCTCGAGGGTGGTCTTAAATACAAAGAACCATTATTGATTCCAGTAGATCCGGAAGCCCAATTATCAATGGGCTGTAAATCGGTGTTCCCAGTTGTCACTATACCATTAGAGGTCATTGTGAATGTTGTAACCTGTGTTTGTGCAATGCATGCAAAATGCCATATAGCTAAAAAAAACATTACACCTAAAAATGTGATTCTCTTTTTCATGTGAATAACTTAATCTCAGACAAGTTAATAACAATTAATAATTTGCTACCGCAGCTCCCGCTATATCAAGGATATTATAAATCATTTGACCAGGAGACCCATATATGATATTTCTCAGATTTTGATTCATTTTGGCAATACGAGCAGGAATTGAACCTTTATCAGCATGACCAAGTTCATATTTTGAGCGGGAATTAAGCATTAAGGATTTTATAATACCTTCAGCCTGATTGTAATGATAGGTTGATGTGTAATTCATTATGTTCCTTCCGCATTCTTGCTGGTAAACCAATAGCTCCTGCTGAAGCATATTATCTTCAGCATAGAGATTCTCAAGCGTCATTATTTCAAGTAATAAATTTTGTTGATCTTTTCCTGAAGTGCAATGAACATTTTGTTTCTTTTCATTTCTTACAGCAAGGAGTGTTGTTTTTGTAGCTTCAATCCTGCCCATCAACCTATATGATTCAAGGTATTTAACTTTTGCAACTTCATAAAACTGCTCATTGAAAGTTCTATGATTCCACCAGCTAAAGTCGAGCATATTGTATGCATTGTATATATTGGCATCAGGGTGATTCATGAATTTATTACCCTGTCCTGAGTGAAAAGTATTCCCTTGTGCATGTCCAGTATTGCTGGATATGATACACAAGATAAGAGCGAATATGTTCCTAAGTTTTAGTATTTTCATGATTTATTAGTTATTCTATTGGTAATATTTATTTATAAGTCGGGTGAATTAATAATATACTATTCCTACCATTTGCCAACCAGCCCACTGATCCCACTGCATTATACGGCCATAATAATCAACACCCCAACGGTTGAATTGATACGGATTATAATAGCTGATTAAATCATACTGAAATAATTGGGGTTGCAGGGGGGCTATCCTGTAGCCAGCCACTTGTAAACCTGTATATGGGTTATATTCAGTTACATAATTATCCGGCATCACAAAGAATACCCTGTTTCTATTGGCAAAAAATACCACCTTAGCTACCAGGAATTGTGGTTGCTGCACCTGATGTTGATAGGTAAAGTTGTTAGGCTGCTGGTTGTAAATGTTATCCTTATTGGCAAAGTTTTCTTTCCAACGAAAATCACGTTGTTTTCCTGTAATATTCACAATATACTGAGGAATTTGTCTTTTTGGGTTTTTAGCTCTTAAGCCTGCCAGGGTTTGGGTTCTGGATTTTGTTTTTTCGAAGATTGTTTTCCAGTCGGCATAGTCAGAAAAGGATGTGATTTCTTTGTGTACATCAATAAAAGAACTGCTAAAATATCCCCCCTGGCTAGAAACATAAGATTTTTGACCTGGTTCGGAGCTGGACGACAATACCTTACCTTTAGAATCCAAGTATAATTCCTTTAAGCGTTCAACATCTCTTTCTGAAAAACTCAGGGAAGCGAGGCCTAGTATTTCGTCTTCATAATACTCAAGTTCACCTGTTAAGGCGTTGCAAGCTTCAGCAATACCTATAAGTAAGCGGGGGTTTTTAGCCTCCAAACGGTTCATAATCTCCGAAAAAGAAACTAATTCCTTAGCATGATTTTGGTGATTTTTAGCGAAAGTTAATTGTGGCCATTGCGGATCAATAGCAGGCTTGTTTATGCCATGGCCGATGTAGAAGAAGAACACAATGTCATTTGAAGAAGGATTGAGGTTATCGACAATATTCCACAAGGTAGCAACATTAACATCATCTCCACTGGCAATTGCTTCACGAGTATTCAAATTTAATGCATTCGCTACTTCATGTAATTCAGTTTGCACCTTATCACGTGTTTCAGCCATTCCTTCGCGCAGTATAGGGCTAATATCATTAGTGCTGGCAAAAACAAGTAAATGCATGGTTTGAGCATTCAAACCATTTAAAAGGAAGCTAAATGCAAAAAACAAAGAAAACATTATCCTTCTTGATGAAGTAAAAAAGGCAGCTACAGAAGATAAGCCAATCCGCTTAATACTACTGAACAGCAAATTCTCATATGAAGGTCGGTTACTCATAAGAACAATATCGGTTGAGTAAATTGTTTTATGAGGCTAATTTAGGCTTTGAATGCTAAAAACCTTCTTTCTTGTGCGGGACAAATTGTGGACATGCCGCTTATTTAGATAGAATTTAAATAGCTTTCAAGGTCTTCTCCGTTGAGGTTCAATTTTTTACGTAATCTGTATTTTTGCTTGCGGACACTGTCTTCGGTGATGTTCATCAGGGCTGCAATTTCTCTTTGCGGCAATTTGAGTTTGAGGTAGGTGAGTAGTTTGAAGTCGTTTGGTGTAAGGTGCGGATGTTTGTTGAGCATTTTTTCTCTGAAATCAGCTGAAAGTTCATGAATTTGTCTTTCCAAGAGCTCCCAGTTTTGGTCGGCAGTCATGTGGGATTGGATAGTTTTGACCGTACGGTGGAACGTTTCGACTGGGGCGTTGCAATTTTGTTTGATTTCTTCGAGCATGATGGAACGAATTGTCTCCAGCATTTCGTTTTTATTCTTGATTGTTTCGACCATCATCTCCAATTCACGGTTTTTGTAATTGAGGTCTTTTTGGTATTGGACGCGAAGTAATTCATTAATTTCTTCTTTGTGGATGAGCTGTTTGTTTTTGTTTTTAAGGTTTTTGCGTAAGGCAATCACAAAAGCAATCATTGCCAGGATAAATGCCAGTGACATGGCTTGAGAAGCGAGCAGGTATTTTTGTGTTTTTTTCTGTGCCTCTAATCCGCTTTTCAGGAACTGGTTTTCAATCTCTTTTTTTTCGGTCTCATATTTCACATTCATTTCTGCAACTTTCTGATTCATGTCGGAATTGAAAACGCTATCGTTTAAATCGATATATTTTTGATAGGCATTATTGGCAGCTTTAATGTTTCCCAATTCCAGTTGTAACGGAGCTATTTTTTTTAGAATTCCTATTTCTAACTGCTTTGCTCCAATTTTGTGGGATAATGACAGGCTTTTCTCAAGATAAACCAATGCTTTTAGTTTTTGGTTTTTGGCTAAGGCAATATCAGCAAGCAGACTATAGCTTTCGGCCAAGCCATCGTTCCATTTGGCTAATTCGTAAAGATTTATAGCCATTCGTCCTAGTGAATCAGCTTGAACAATTGAATCTAACTTTAATAAGATTTTTGCCGTATTGAGGTAAGAATTTCCAATTTCTTCATGTTTAGCTGCGGTTGCCGGTCGCAGTTTGATTTTCAATGATTCGATCGCATACCAATAAGCAGAATCCAATTGATGGGTAAGGTAATATACCTCGGCAATATTGTTGTAGGAGTAGGCATAGCTGAGGTTTGTGCTATCCGGACGTACACCTTTATAATTTAGTTCACGGATTCTTAGTGCTTCTCTGTGGTATTCAAGTGCCAGGTCATACCTTTTAAGTTTCAAATAAAGATTGCCGAGCAATTCAGCGGCATTCCATTTTGGAGCAAGCCCCATACTATGGAGCGGTGCCCAATGTTCGATGGCTTTATGGATGTAAAATGATGCCAGGTCATAATCAGCTGTTCTGGAATAGGATAATCCAAGGTGATAGCTTACAACACCTTTAAAATAAGCAGAATCTGTTTGATTTGCATATTCAAGTGCTTTGTAGTAGTAGGTGTTTCCCTCCTTATAATTACCCTGAAAAATATTGATTAAACCATAAACATCATAAACAACACTGAGACCTTTAAGATGATTAAGTTCTTCAAAAATCTTTTTAGCAGCATCAATTTTGATTAATGCACTATCATATCTGTTTTGCGAGATATATTGACGTGCCCAGTTAATATACGAGAACCCCTCACTGAATTTAAGCCCATGTACTTTTTCATAATTAATTTTGATTTTGACCAACTGAATAGCTTTGGAGAAATTACCGATACCATTGTAGTGCGCAATAAGATTATGATAACCAAGTAAGACGGTTTGGTGATCCTGAATTTTCGCAGATTCTTCAATCCCCTGATTGATCAATTTGTAAGCTGTAGTTGTATCAGAACGGAGAAGCACCCCGCCATGAATAATCATCAGAGGGAAGCGGTCGTTGCCTTTGGCTTTTTCAAAAGCGTTACGGATGCTGTCGTGAATGGCAAGAATACGGTCTGCCTGTGCGAAAGATGTATTACACAATCCAAACATAAAACCCGCTATTACTATAGGATACAGGCTTTTACGGTAGCGTAATAAAGTTGTTTTCATTGTCAGCATGGTTGGGAGGCACTAAATTACAAATTTTTTTTAAGTGAAGCTGACCAATGGTTAAGGATTTCTTTTTATTTTTGGGAATGGGGAGAATAATGAAAAGTGAAGAATATAAAACTGAGTTGATGGGGAGGAATAGATGCGAAAGGTCGAAATAGCTAATAATTTATATAGAGATGGATAATTTTACAGGCCAAGTTGGGAGTGGGTTTTTTGGGGATGAAAGTTTGGGTATGCCACGCTACAATAACTTTGAAGCGGATATACGGCTTGATAGAAAAGATTTGTTTTTCGTCCTTTGACAGGCCAAAGGACCAAAGCCATTGCGGAAAGGTTTTAAAGGTTTTTTTTGAATGACTAATTGTCCCTTTAGGGATAATTTTACCCCAATGTTTTACAACTATTCGATCATTACCTTCTCAAAATACCTTTTGTTTTCATCCTTCACTTCAATAAAGTACATGCCCCGTTTTAGGGAAGAGTCGATTTGAAATTGGAATTTCTGTAAACCGCTCAGGTTTTTCCCCTCAAAGAATGCTTGAACCAAATGGCCAGTCATATCAAAAAGCTTAATCGATACATCTGAGGCCTGAAAAATGGTGTATTTTAGCTGAAAGCCTGAACTAATCGGGTTAGGACTCACACGGATACCCGTTACATTTTGAAAACCTTCGCTGATACCATCAATCAGGTCAAAATCGAAATAGTTGACATTAAAAGCATCATTATGGGCAGTGAAAGTCATGGTATAGTTTCCTTGTGGCAAATAAATATTTGTCGCGAAATCTTCCCAATTCTGCCACCCCTCCGTTGATTCAAATTGAACAATAGCTTCTGCAGTCTCGTCAAACCTGAGACTGAAGGAACCCGTCGCATAACCAGCAATCCTGCTTGTGATAGCATATTCACCTGATTGCATGATTTCTACATTGTATTTCATCCAATCATTGGGGTCAATCCAGCCTACACTTAAACCTCCTCCTTGATCAGTGCACGTTTCCGTATCAATTCCAAACATAGTAGCATAGTCTTCTGCCTGAATCTTTCCCGGAATTAAATGGGTAATCTCTCCTCCTGTACTTGCGTTATTATAAATATAAAAGTCATCGAAGGTCTCCAATGCTAAATCGGCGGCAAAAATTCCATTTCCGGAATAGGAAAGACTCGCATCACCCTCTCCAAGGCTTGTATTCAGGCTGATGATAAGAACGCTTGCATCCTCAGCCGAAATTTCAACATCAGAAATGATAGCGGGAATTTCGCTTCCACCAAGTTTTAACTGAAAATCTGAAACACCAACATCCACTGCTGTGATAAAATCATTCAATACCAGCCTGATACTGTTTCTTCCATCTTCGGTTTTTGCGGCATATGGACTTACAGCAGAGCTGCTGTTATGCGATGGAAAACCCTGAAAACCATGTTTATAAGCATACAAAGGATTGTAATTGTAGGCGCCGAAATTCACCGGAAAATGATACATATCCTTGGGCCACGAAATGGACAGCTTACCGCTGGGTTCTGCCTCCCCAAAAAGGATGTCGGCAATACCATCTCCACCTTCGGAACCAGGCAGCCAGGCGGCAATAAAGGCGTCAGTATAAGGGAGAATATCGCTGATAATTAAAGGCCTTCCTGAAACCAAAACCGCAATAACGGGAATGCCATTTCCTTTTACTTTTTTTATCAGGTTGATATCGGAATCATTCAAATACAGATTTTCTCTGTCGCCATTTCCTTCAGCATAAGGATTCTCTCCGATTACAACAACGGCCACATCAATATCATCGCTGATATCGCCACTTTGCGAATAGATAATTTCACTGTTTCCGGTTGCCTGCTGTAATCCGTTGAGGATATTAGTGCCCTCTGTTATTGCGCCGTTGGAGCCTTGCCACGAAATGCTCCAGCCACCACAAAGCGCTCCCAAATCATTGGCCAAATTGCCAGCTACTAAAATCCTTTGATTGTTTTTGTGAAGTGGTAGCACATCGTTTTTGGCATTGAGCAAAATCAAGGATTCCCGAACGGCTTTTCTGGCAGTATCGCGGTGTGCCTGAGAACCAAAATCAGCAGCAAAATCAGGATCTGTCAGTGGTTTTTCAAAAAGATTCAACAGGAATTTTTGTTTTAAGATTCTTCGCACGGCATCATCAATTCTTTCCTGGCTTACTTCGTTGCTCTCTACTAAATCCTTCAAGATACTGATGAAGTAGATATACCTGTCGGGAACCATCACCATATCAATACCGGCATTGATGGATCTTTTGATGGCTTCACGATAATCTCCGGCCACCTGATCCACACCTTTCCAATCGGAAACAATAAAGCCTTCAAACCCCAATTCGTTTTTCAATACATCCGTCAGGAGGTATTCGTGCCCGTGCAATTTTTGTCCGTTCCAACTATTGAAAGAAGCCATAATGGAACCCACGCCTGCATCAATAGCATCAATATATCCGGCCATATGAACATCCCTTAAAACCTGCTCCAGGAGCTCGGTATTTCCCTGATCATCGCCGCCTGTGGTACCGCCATCGCCTACAAAATGTTTGGCGCATGCCAAAATGCTTTCCGGAGCACTTAAATCGTCTCCCTGCAAACCCAGCACAGAAGCTTGGGCCATGATTTGCTGAATTTCGGCTGTTTCGCCAAAACCTTCGTATGTCCTTCCCCACCTCTCATCGCGTGGAACGGCAATACAAGGTGCAAAGGTCCAGTCGATTCCGGTGGCAGCCACTTCTTTGGCGGTTATGGCATTGATTGATTTTACCAAATTCGGATTCCAGGTACAACCCAGGCCAATGTTATGCGGAAAAATTACGGCACCATACACATTATTATGTCCATGAACAGCATCAACACCATAAATCAAAGGAATACCCAAGCGGCTTTGCAGCGCTATGCTTTGAAAATTATCATACATCCCGGCCCAGGCAGCTTGCGTATTGGGATTGGGCGAGGAGCCTCCGCCACTTAAGAGCGAACCTAAAGCATAAGTGGAAATGTCGTTGATGTTTTCCAGCATACCCCTTTCGGCCTGTGCCATCTGACCAATTTTTTCGTCAATGGTCATCAGATTCAATAAACTATCGACTTTTTCGTCAATGGTGAGATTTTGAGAAAAGGAAGTTAAATAGAGCGCGAGAAAGAGTAAGCTGAGTATTATTCTCTTCATAAAGTAAATTTTCAACAAAAGTAAGTTTAGTAAGGCATCTTTATTAAAAACGGACTACATCAAAAACACATCAAAAGTGGAAAGTATTGCATCATACCGTCAGTTTGATGTATTGATGACACCAAACAAAGCCCTATAAAAAATACCTGACAAAATAATCGGGAAGGGTTTTAATTTTTAGCCTGCGTTTTGGAAAGCATTTTTTGTATTTTTGAGGGGTATACCCCAAAATAAGCTTCATATTGAGCCATTTATGGGTCCCTATAATTCTCGAAAAAATGTCACCATTAAATTTTGATAGCAAAATTGCTTTGATAAAAATTAAAAGTGACAAATTTTCCCTGCCCTCTTTTTTTTTACAATTTCAGTAAGCCATTTGTTAGTAATCTTGTACGGTACAATCTGACAATCATCGCTTAACGATTGTGAAAATCCGGGTTCTTTGATCATTATCGTGTAACCTAAACTTCAAAACCATGAAAGCCCTGTTTATTCTGTTCATCTTCTTAGGCAGTTTTAACCTTGCCTATTCGCAATTTGAGTTTGGAACGCCTTTGGTGCCTGCCAATGTTGAATTGACAATAACCATCACCAATGAGGAACATTTCGATGGAAAGCTTGGCTACATATCCAAAATAACAAAGATCTACACATCGAAAATGAATGCCAGTATACTTTGGAAAGACATCGATTTTATGCTGTTGGCAAGAAAGAAAAAACATAGCATGCGTGGAACGAAAGTGATCTCGAATAATTTTATCACTACTTTTCCTGAGGGGGTTGATTTAGCATCGCTGAACTGGCCAAAGGTTGCTCAATATCCTCTGAATTTTTCGAAAGAAGTTAAGATTTATGGGGCAGATCCATGCGATACCTATAAAGGACCCGGCGATGAGGGTTTCAAGCCCATGCTTAACAGAGTTGAATCATACAGAGGCATCGCCAAACATGATGGTAAAGCCGAAGCTTTATTTAGTTGTTCCATCACAGGGATTCAAAACTGTGACGATTATCTTTTTTTTAATGTCTCAGCAGGAGGAGCCTATTTCGAAAATGGGCGAATCAATAATGTTAGTGTTCCCGGTATCACAAAAGAACTTACTGCCTCGTATGAAGGTGTTGGTTGCCAAAGAAAATGGGAGAAACGGCAATCATCAGACGGTGTGATATTGGAGATGTATCCGGATCAGGCAGATTATAGTGAAACACCCACGGCCAATAATGCCTGGATCGGTAAAAACGGTGAATACTACAGATCTGAAGAGGTAGAAGAAGAAGGCCAGACTGTTCGCCGCCGCGAAGATCTGCAACTCATGAAAATTGACACCGCCTCATTTTTCAGATTTCTAAGAGAGAAGCCTGAAACGCAAACATTTACGGCCTCGGGCAATCATTACAGCATGGTTGAATCGGAAGGGTTCATGAGTTCAAGCAATGTTACTTACGCCTTAACAATAACATTTGGGAAACAGCTTGACTTTGAGATCGACGCGCTAAGCCAGGAGGAGTATGAAACCTGGATGCCCGGGCACGAAGACTATCCGGGCACCATGTTGCCACTGTCATTTAAAGCGGAATTTATTGACAATACCGAAGAAGACACTATTTGCTTTGAACTTCAATCTGTTTCTCATTTACCAGGCATCTGCACCAATTTTCCCATACTGGGGGAAGATCCGCCCAAAGAAAAACCGGATATCTTTTTCGCCCCCCAGGATAGGCAAACAGATCCCAACATAATTATTTTCAATGATACTTTGGCCAAAACTTCCGACAAAGTCAATGCTGCCAGTATTGTAGTGTATTCGAGAGATTTCGGCGGACATGCTGAATTGGTTGCCAAATCATTAACAAAAGGCCAAACAGCATTGTGTAAGGCTGATAAAGTTTACAATATGGAGATACCTTTTGATGAAAATGGTAATCTGATTGCGGATTACTGGGAAGAACAGATGGGTGCAGAAGGATTAGACAAAAACACGGATGATGACAATTTGCCGGCCGGAATAAAAGACACAGGCGATGGGTTAACCGCCTTCGAAGAATACAGGGGATTTATCTCACTCAAAGATGTAATTGCAAGCTGTGATAAAGATCGCCTCCTGCGAAATGGCTTCCACATCAGAACCAGTCCGTTTTGCCGTGATGTTTTTATTCACGACCCAAATGCGTTATTTTCAAAATATATTGCCGCTGAAAACCCTGCTGCGTGCCACTGGCATTATCTGACCAGAGAACAGCTTACTCTGCCAAACTCTAGCGAGATAAGATCGACCATCTATGCTGCAAACATTGACGATCCGCCAAAGAACGCCCACTCACCGGAAGACGAAGCCACCCGGGCCATTATCCAGGAAGCCGACAACATTAAGCAAAACTGGGCGAGAAAAGAGTTTAGAAGAATTAATGCTAACTCACCAGAGCGTTACAGAAACAACAAGCAATATGCCCTTTATCTGCTTGAAAGTCCGCTTGACGAATTTGCAACCGGATTATGCATTGGTACGAATGATGCCGGTAAATATAAAAGGGCTCCGATAGCAGCCAGTCACCTGATCGTAATTCCTAAATTTAACCTGGTGAAAGAGGAAACGCTTGGCCTTTTTGAGACGATTTTACGCTTTTGGGATCATCCTGTTTTACGGGAAGAGTATCCTATGAGTGTCAGGCTGCAATTGGTACAAAGGGTTTATGAGGCCATGATACCCCACGAAATCGGGCATGGACTGGGGATAGAACATCATACCCAAGGCCGGATGAACGTGGTTAATTTAGACGAAAATGAATACGGCTTGGTTAATCACACCACATCATTGAAAGATGGACATTATGCTGAAATCTTTTACTGGGATGGAAAGAAATACGGAATTTCGAAGGTAGGACCAGCCCTCCTGGCTCTCGGAGTTGACGAATGCTGCATGCGGTATACAACAGATCGTGAGCTGGATTTTATTACCATGAGAGTACTTAAACCCTCAGTGAAGTTTTGTAAAAAAGGACAGCGTTTTACCAATGCCGATGGCAACGAAACAGAAGCTGACGATTGTTTCGGATCAATAAAGGTTAAATGCGATAATTAGTATTAGTGTCGTGCCACTGCTACTAAGTCGGTTAAGTCGCGGCAATTTTTTCTCAGATTAAAAAAGAAATTCCGTGCATCGCCAAAGCTACGTAAAGGATTTATCTAGCAGCAAGTCTTAATAGCACCGCAGCATGAATACTGGGTAATCTTTGAACATTAAACAACTTTTAAAGAATCTTGACATGTGATTACTTTGAATGCCCCAGCCAGCAATTAACTGCTTCTCCCTAACACCCCCAACACTTAAATAAACGATAACCCTATTAAAAATTGTGATAAACGAGATTTTAGGTTATTTTAGCAATATCAATGTACACAAACCAAATAATAAAAGTCTCTTTTAAATACGCACGAATCTTAGACCCTAAAGATGTAGTGACAGAAATTCAAAATGATCAAAGAAAATCAAATAACAAAGCCTCAAACCCCACAGCATAGGGCGCTGCAGCACAACATTTAAACCTATGAAAAAATCACTTCTAATTTTTGTTGCCGGTATATTTCTTTTTTCCTGTAATACCGGAGTTGAAAACAAATCGGGCGAAAAACCTGTCATCGGAATGGCAGCAGAAAATGTAAGGAACGAAACACTCCGAAGCTGGCAGGCTTATAAAAAGTACGCCTGGGGCCATGATGCACTGGCTCCTTTGTCGAAAACGGCTAAAGACTGGTACGAAGAGCCTTTGTACATATCCCCCATTGATGCATACAGCACCTTATACATGATGGGCTTTGAAGACGAAACACGCTTGATTGAGGCTTATGTGGTCGATTCGCTGGACTTTGATAAAGATCTGGATGCCAAAGTTTTTGAGGTGAACATCCGTATTTTGGGCGGACTGCTTTCGATGTACGAACTGTCGCGTAATGCTGCCGTGCTCGAAAAAGCCAAAGACTTCGCTGACCGCATGCTTCCGGCCTTCGATACCAAAACAGGCATCCCCACTTACTGGGTGAATTTAAAAACCGGACAGGCTCATGGCGATACGGTAAATGTTGCCGAAGCGGCTACATACACTTTTGAGATGGGTGTTTTGAGTTATTATACACAAGATCCCAAATATTATCAGGCAGGCAAAAAAGCCACTTTAGCAATTTTCGACCTACGCTCAGAAATTGGTTTGATTGGCGATGTGATAGATGTGAATACCGGCGAGTGGGTTTCGACGCAAAGCCATCTCTGCGCCGGCGTTGACTCCTATTACGAATACCTCTACAAGAGCTATTTACTGTTTGGCGACGACGAACTGGGCAGGCTATGGGAAGAAAGCATCAAAGGGATTAATACTTATCTGGCCGAAACATACGACGGAAAACTGTGGTATGGACGGGCTGATATGCACAGCGGAGAAAAAGTAAGTTCGGTGATTACTTTATACGACGCCTTTTTCCCGGCAATACTGGCGCTTTCAGGAGATACAGACAGGGCAATTAAATTGCAAAGCAGCTGGGACTACCTGTGGAATTTGAACGGACTGGAGCCCATGGTGTACGACTACAAAAAAGCTACCTCAAGCTATCCGGCTTATGACCTGAATCCTGAAATTATCGAATCGGCCTATTATCTTTTTAAAATTACGGGTGATAGTAGTTTTTATAAGATGAATGCGCAATATTGGTCCGACATCAAACAATATTGTAAAACGGATATTGCCTTTACCAGCATCAAAGATGTTGAAACCAAGGAGCAGAAAGACTATATGCCCACTTTCTTTTTTGCTGAAACGCTGAAGTACCTGTACCTCACTTTCACAGAAGATGAACAAAGCTATCCTTTTAGCGACTATACCTTTAACACTGAAGCACATCCGTTTAAAAGAAACCATTTCGATAAAAGCAAAGCCGGGCGTTATCTTGGCTTTGTTAACAGTGAACAGTGATATGCTGTTTTCCAATTCGGAATAAATTGTTTTAAATATTTGTTTTCCGGACAAGCCATGATATGGAAAATATCATTTACGTGATAGATAACAGAACCAGTATTGTTGAAGAGATAATAGCAAGTGAAACAAGTATTTATTCTTTTCTGAAAGATGAGCTCCTGAAAATTATCAATAAAGGCTTATTGACCGAAGTTCTTCAGGTTCACATACACCCCTTGATGGCTGCTGATCGACTACCGATAGCAGAAGAAAAAATAAGCCTGATCTTAAACGGATAGTATGGGTTAGTTGGTTGCTGGCTTATCCAAGATTATACTTTGACTATAAATTGTAAATTTGTGCCAGCTGTGGAAGCTGGGATTAGCATGTATTTTGGTTAAATCCTGCCCACCCTTTTTTGGAATAGTTAAGTAAAATAATATCCTATGGCAGAATTAAAAACGAAACAAAATGATGCGGATGTGATTGCATTTATCCATTCATTTGCAGATACAGATCAAAAGATAAAAGATAGTCTGGAAATCCTCGAACTAATGGAGGATGTTAGCGGATATAAGCCAAAAATGTGGGGCAATTCTATTATCGGATTTGGAAGCTATCACTACAAATCTGAAAGAAGCCGACAGCAAGGCGATTGGCCTCTTGTTGGGTTTTCGCCACGAAAAACAGCAATTTCATTGTATGTTTATGCTGGCAGCGACGGACAGGATGCGTTGCTTAGCGAACTGGGCAAATACAAAATGGGCAAAGCCTGTATCTATGTTAAAAAACTGACCGACATCAATCAGGATGTGCTTAAAGAAATGATTCGAACCACCATTGAATTTCTGCAAGCGAAGTATCCTTAAGCTTGATTCTCCCTAAATAAAACTCATTCGATTTCGGGACAAAAAAAAAAGAGGCTGCCTCCAACGACGCAGCCTCTTTTTTTTTGGGGTTTTATCAGATGTTATTTCACCATGCCAAGCTCATTCAGCATAAAGGCATACTCCAGCGCTGTTTCTCTGAGTCTCTCAAAGCGACCTGATGCTCCACCATGTCCAAAATCCATATTGGTTTTAAGCAAAAGCAAATTGTCGTCTGTCTTCATATCACGCAGTTTTGCTACCCATTTGGCAGGCTCCCAATACTGTACCTGACTATCGTGTAATCCAGTGGTAACAAGCATGGCAGGATAATCTTTGGCTTCCACATTATCGTAAGGAGAATACGAAAGCATATACTCGTAAAAAGTTTTATCGTTGGGATTGCCCCACTCGTCATACTCTCCTGTGGTTAAAGGAATTGACTCGTCAAGCATCGTTGTTACCACATCCACAAAAGGCACAGCGGCAATGACTCCTTTCCATAGGTCGGGGCGCATATTCACAACGGCACCAACAAGCAATCCACCGGCACTGCCACCAAGGGCAAACAGATGCTCCGTATCGGTATATTTCTGATCGATCAGGTATTCTCCACAAGCGATAAAATCGTGGAAAGTATTCATTTTATTAAGTAGCTTTCCATCTTCATACCATTGACGGCCAAGCTCTTCGCCACCACGGATGTGCGCTATAGCCCATACAAAACCTCTGTCGAGCAAACTTAGCCGGGTGGATGAAAAATAGGCATCCATACTGGCGCCATAAGAGCCATAACCATATAATACCACGGGATTTTGACCATTTTTCTCCAGTCCTTTTTTATATACCAGCGAAACAGGAACCTGCTGGCCATCGTGCGAAGTCACATACAAACGCTCTGACTGATAGTCATCAGGGTTATAGCCACCGACCACCTCCTGTTGTTTCAACAGTTTGCGGGTTTTATCGGCCATGTTGTAGTCATAAACAGAATTGGGCGTAGTGAGTGAGGTGTAGCCGTAGCGCAAAACCTTGGTTTCAAAATCAACATTGGTACTCATATAAGCGGTATAAGCCGGTTCGCCAAAATCGAGGTAATAATCCTTCTTTTTATCCCAACTCATCACCCGAATATTCACCAATCCTTTTTGCCTTTCACTAACGGCAAGGTAATCAGCAAAAATCTCAAAGTCCTCCAGCAACACATCCGGCCGGTGGGCAATAACTTCTTTCCAGTTTTCCATGCCGGGTTTTTTCACGCTGGTTTTCATCAGCCTGAAATTCTGGGCATCAAGGTTGGTTCGGATATAGAAATCATTTTTGTAATGATCAACGCTATACAACATATCCGGCTGCCGCTCCTGAACCAATTTAAAGTCGTTCTGCGGTTTGTTTGCATCAACAAAGCTATATTCGGCCGACATCGTACTCACCGAGCCTATCATGACATAAGCCTTTGATTTGGTTTTAAAAACAAAAGCATAGAAAGTTGGATCATCTTCAGTAAAAACTGCCCTATCACTTTCATAGGCTTCGTCAAGCTTATGGCGCATTACCCTGTAAGGGCGCAAGGTTTCGTCTTTTACGCTGTAAAAGAGTGTTTCGTTATCGTTTCCCCAGGCCATATTACCCGAAGTATTCGGGATGTTTTCAGGATAAATAGCACCAGTGGTCAGGTTTTTTACATAAATAGTATATTGACGCCGGCTAACCGTATCTACAGAAAAAGCCAACAGGTTGTTATCGCTGCTGATTTCCCATCCTCCAATCTGAAAATAGGCATAGCCTTCGGCCATCTCATTGCCGTTGAGCATGACTTCTTCTTCAGCATCAAGATTATCTTTTTTGCGGCAATAGATTGGGTATTCCTTTCCCTCTTCGTAACGGGTGTAATAATAATAACCATTGAGTTTAAAAGGAACCGAAATATCTGTTTGCTTTATGCGCCCCAACATTTCCTCATACAGCTCCTCTTGTAGTTGATTAGTATTGGCTAAAACGGTATCTGTATAAGCATTCTCGGCTTCCAGATAAGCGATCACTTCCGGGTTTTCGCGTTCGTTTAACCAATAATAGTTATCAATTCGGGTGTGATCGTGTTTGGTAAGTTCATGTGGTTTTTGGGCAACGTCAGGTGCAGGCATTGGGGTCTTTTTTGAAGGTTCACAGCTGTGAAAACTAAACAGCATAAGGGCTAACATCAGCAAAGCGCTTCCTGTTAATGCCTTTTTCTTTTTTGTAATGATTTGCATATCCGGTTGATTTATTTGTTAAAAACTCAAGGTTAAGCCAAAGCTGGGCATAAGTGGCAGCTGGCGAATAATGTCGTTGGTGATCTGATCTACATAAAACACATTTTCCCTGTTGTAGAGGTTGGTAACACTCACATTCAATTCGAGTTGTGTTCGTTCGCTAAAGAAGAATCGGCGTTTGATGTCAAAATCGAGGCGGTGATAACTTGGAAGCTCTCCCTTATTCAAGTCACCGTAAATAATTCCCAGCTCACCATTTGCTGTGGTGTAATCTGTATTTACGCCTTCACCAAAATTGAGGTATTCATAATATCCCTGCACTTGAGTGAATGGAAAACCAGAACCAAAATTCCAGCGTCCGCTAAATTCCCATTGCCTTCTGTCGCCTGCCGTATAAGAAATCAAAAGGTTGACATTGTGGCGCCTATCGTAATGCGGCCTGTAGGATACTAATTTGCCCATACTCTCTTCGTACTCCTTTGTTACAAAGCCAAGCGAGTAAACTGACCAGATATACAAGTGTTTGTCCTCATATTTCAGGGCTATATCGCCCCCATAGGCTTTTCCCTTTTCAATGATAAAATCTTTTTTATAAATATCCGGGGTATTGAGAGGCGCTGTATTTTCGTTGAAAAGCTTATTTCTGTTGAGGTTTGTCAACTGCTTAAAGTCTTTAAGATAGCCTTCCACATTGAGGTTGATACGATTCGTTAGGTCAAACTCGGTTCCTAAGATATAATGATTGGCCTTTTGCAGCTTATGGGTTATTTCTTCGCCATCAAATCGGTTTGGCAGGTTATCAGGCCCCGAAAGGAAGCCATAAAACAGGTTTACCACATCGCGGTCGCTATTGGCAGCGATCAGGTTTTGGGAATACATTCCGGTGGCCATTTTAATGCGAAACCAGTCATTGACAAGGTATTTCATCGACAGGCGTGGTTCGGGCGAAATATTGCTAAGCGAAGCATACCACTGCATACGAAAGCTGGGCTCGAACAACAACTTACCAAAACTTCCTTTATAGCGAACATAACCGGCAAGTTCGGTAGTGTTTTCGGTTTGGTTGATGTTGCGCCCTACGCCATTGGTAAAGTCAAATTCTGTTTTAAATCCTAAGAGTTCGATGCCATATTTTACCAGGTCTTTTCCTAAAAAGTAGGTAAAATGAAAGCCCATATTAAAGCCGTTGATACTGCTTGACCGATCGGGCGATGAGGCCTCAGATAAAGTGGCAGTATAGCTTGAGTAGGCCATATTTCCTTCGATCAATACGGGCGACTTTCCGGGGATAATTAAAAAGTTGGAGCCTCCTCCAACAGATGACCAACCAAAATCGGAAAGTGATTTATAGTTATTTACCTGATCATCGAAATTAAATCCGAAGAAATTTATTTTACTTCCATTAGCGGCATTGATGGAGACTTTTCCATACAAATCCAAAAAGTTAAATGGCAAACCATCTTCATCGATATAGTTATAGATACTTTGACTTGTTTGTTCGAGGTAGGAGTTTTTTACCGATAAAATAAAACTGGCGCTTGAGCCATTTTCTTCTTTGGCACGCATAATGGGGCCTTCCAACAACATCTTTGCGCCGAAAGAACTACCCGAAACAATGCCGCCAAAGCGATTTTTATTCCCATCGCGTGTGGTAATATCCATCACAGAGGAAATTCTGCCACCATAATCAGCACTAAATCCCCCCGTAAAAACTTCGGCGTTGCGGATCATATCGGTGTCAAAAACCGAAAACAAGCCAATAGAGTGAAAAGGATTATACACCACCATGCCATCAAGCAACACCTTGTTCTGAATAGGCGATCCACCTCTTATATAGAGCTGCCCACCCTGATCGCCTGTGAATACAACACCCGGAATCACCTGCAGGTACTGCGCCAGGTCGGCCTGTCCGCCTATTGACGGTATTTTCTTTAGTGTTTTTGGGGTAATATTAATCACCGAGGTTTTCGTCTCTGTTCGGGCTTCAACCCTTTCGCCGGTGATGTTTACTGTTTCCAGACTCACACTCGACTCCTTCATATTAAATCTTCTGTTGAGCACATCGTTCGCACTAAGCACAAGCTCCTGACGAATGGTGTCGTAGCCCAAAAAAGTAACCAAAAGCTGGTATTCACCGGGAAGAATTTTGGTGATGCTAAAATAACCATTGATATCTGTTGAAGCACCGTAGTTGGTGCCTTCCAGATAAACATTGGAAAAAATTACCGGCTCTCCCGTACTCGCTTCATAAACAAAGCCTCTGACAGCTGCCTCCTGGGCATGTGTTGCCGTTGCATAGCTTAAGATAACAAAAAGGAATAAAAAAAGTCTTTTGAAGTGTATAAATCTCTGCATGTGAACTGTATAGATTTTGAACTGGGATGGCATGAGCCAATTTTTATAAGTCAATTGTTACGCAAAAGAACGCGCAAAATAAATAAAAAGTACGCAACTTACCTCAAAAATTCAGAATAAAGTGCCATTTAGCCAGTTTCAGGCAAAATAGCCTTTCAAAAATGGCTTAGCTTTGATTTCCGGCATTTATTTCCGCTGCCTGCCGGATTAACTCCAGCTCTTTTTCTGTCATATTTTGGGGCAATTGCAGTTTTACTTTTAACAGCAGATTTCCTTTTTCTGATTTTCCATAAACAGGCATGCCCAGTCCTTTTAAGCGAAGCGTATGATTGGTTTGAACACCAGCCTTTACAGGCACCTGCACCTCCCCTTTCAAGGTTCGTAAAGTGATTTTGCCTCCAAGTATTGCCGTGTACATATCCACCGGCAGTTCCTGAATCAAATCATCACCATCCCTGTAGATACCGGCCTCCTCTTTCAGGTGGATTTTCAACAGCAAGTCACCGGGCTGCCCTCCAAAAGGACTCTGTTGTCCTTTGCCTTTTAAACGCAGCGTTTGCCCGTTGCGTACACCCGGTTTTATCTTGATTCGGATACGGTTTCCTTCCAGCTGCAGGATGCGTTCAGTACCGTGAAATGCTTCCGAAAGGCTAAGCTTAATGTCGGCGCTCAAATCTTGTCCTTTCACCTGCCTGCGGCCTGTATGGCCACTCCGTTCGCCGAAAGCACTGCCGCCAAAGCCTCCTCCAAAAAAAGCTTCAAAAAAATCAGAGAATCCCGGCTCTCCTTCAAAAAACTCTCCATAATTGGCCTGCCCGCGGCCAGATGAATAGCGCCGGTTCCCGCCAAAGCCCTCAAAGCCTTGCTGTTCATATTGTTTCCAGTTGGCACCCAATTCGTCGTACTTCTTACGCTTTTCGGCATTGCCAAGCACTTCGTAGGCTTCGCTAGCTTCCTTAAAACGGTCCTCGGCCTTTACATTGTCAGGATTCTTATCAGGATGAAATTTTACAGCAAGCTTACGATATGCCTTTTTTATTTCATCGGCACTCGCTTTACGATCTACACCTAAAATCTGATAATAATCTTTATATTCCATATCAGGCTATCGCTCAAATCTTGTGCCAGTTGGAAATAAAGCCATCTGCTGCTGCCACATTGGCAAATTAAGCGGCATTAGTATCGCTTCACCTGAAAACTGGAAACAGCAGCATCAATTTTAATAAATATCTGCTGATCGGCATTTTCAAAGTCAGCTGTTTCGTAAAGGCCATTTTCCAGCTTCTCAAAGTCATCTAGGGTTTTACTCGAAAGAACCGTAGATCCTTTTATCCTGCAACCCGCCGAAGCCGGGATTTCAATGAAAATGGCAGAAGCTGCTGCATCAATATTTAAATGTGTGGGAATTGTTTGTTCGCCGAGTTTGATGTCGATAGCAGCAGCACCGCCATCGAGATCAATCTCAGATACCCGGTATGGGCTGAGATCAAAATCAAGCTCAGCCGCGCCTACATCCAGATCAAAACTCCATTCAGGACTTGTATTCAACATGATATCAAACCTGTTTGTTCGGTTATTGCTCAACACCACTTTGGAATTTTTTTGTTTGATGACAATCCGGCTTCTCTTGTCTAACTCTTCGACCCGAAAATTATATACCATCCTGCTGCCACGCTTCTCGGCACGGATCAAATCGCCTGTGGTTCCTTCAAGCCGATACACCCCGGCACCGGCATCCAATTCCAGCATAGCAGTTTCTATTTCGGAATTTAAAGCATGACTAAAGTTTTGTGTGACGATTGAATCCTCTTTGATTTCATCGCTTTCGTAACTGTAATCAAAAGCCTTCGACCGTTTGGGAAAATCGTTGGCCTGCTGAGCATACATATAAACACCCAGAGCACCAACCAACAAAGCCAGAGTTACCTTAAAAAATCCTTTTACAGGTAAAATAGAAACACCCCATAAAATAATAAGAATAGGCCATAATTTTCCCAGCAAGCGCCATTGAAATTCAAAAATATCAAGCCTGTCGAATAAAAACAGCGTGCCTATCGCAATGAGTAATATTCCCCAAAAAACATTTTGATGTTTCATTTTCTAAATTTTTGTGATGAGTTGTTCATGAATAACTTTTCAAGAATATGATTTCTTTTACTGAGGATAATCCAATTAGACTCACATTTTTTTGGTAGCCTGTTGCAAAATCAACACGCCCAAGGCAATAAGCACCACCGGCCAAAAATCAAGTAAATTAAATCTTGGAATAAATGCTGCTACCAAAAACAGCGCTCCAATGCTGATCAGGGTGATCCCCACTACAAGCTGCCCTTTGCCTGTGTCTGCAGGCTTGTATTCCACATCAGCAGCTGCATTCTGATCTTCATTAAATGACATGGCAGGATCATAATAAGCTTCCGGAAGCACGATCCACAATATGATATAGGCGATTACGCCACCAAGCGCAAAAACTGCCAGCAGCACAAAAATCAATCTGACAACTGCAGTGTCCATATTGAAGTGATCTGCCAATCCGCTGCATACACCTGCAATTACTTTATTTGTTGCATTACGTTTCAATCCCTGATTCATCTTGTTTATTTTATGATCAATAATAAAAGCTCTTTAAGTACAAATTTCGTAGAATTTTTGGTTTATCACTAAAATTTTTACACTATTTTTAAAAACCTTCGCAATGAACAAAACAAAATCACCGGTTATGGTCACTTCACCTTACGATAAAACCTGCATAAAAAAGCGTTGAAATCGGTCAGTTCTATTGTTAATAAATAAACAGTAAAATTATATAGAATAATGTATAAATTAAGTGGTTAGCTGTCAGAAAATGCATGAAATGCCAAAGATTTTTGTATTTTTACCTTCCCAATTTTAAGCACGGAGCAAAGCAATTATATTGCAGGGACTTTTTTTAGCTTTCTATCTGATTATGAGGATTAATAGTTTTTATAGGATGAAATAAGAGCCGTAACAAAAAAAACCGAAAATTGCACAACCCTTGTTTAAAATTGTTGAACATATGAAAATATGAAATTTTTAAAATAAAAACCTTACAAAAACATGACAAAAATTAAAGTTGCCCACCCGGTTGTGGAACTTGACGGAGATGAAATGACACGCGTAATCTGGTCATTTATTAAAGAAAAACTCATTCTGCCTTATGTTGACCTGGATCTCAAATATTTTGATTTAGGAATGGAACACCGCGATGCTACCAACGATCAGGTAACTGTTGATGCTGCCCATGCAATAAGCAAATACAATGTTGGCATTAAATGCGCCACGATAACTCCCGACGAGAAAAGGGTTGACGAATTTGGCTTAAAAGCCATGTATCGCTCACCCAATGGCACGATCAGAAACATCCTTGGCGGAACAGTTTTTCGCGAGCCCATACTCATCAATAATATTCCCAGGCTGGTTCCGGGCTGGAAAGATCCAATTGTGATAGGTCGTCACGCTTTTGGCGATCAATACCGTGCAACTGATTTTCTGACCAAAGGGAAAGGAAAACTCACCATAACTTTTACGCCTGACGATGGCAGCGAAGCACAGGAATATTCCGTTTATGATTTTGATGGAGATGGCGTAGCACTTGCCATGTTTAATACCGATGAGTCTATCCGTGGCTTTGCGCACTCCTGTTTCAATATGGCCTTACAAAAAGGCTGGCCGCTTTATCTGTCGACCAAGAACACCATCCTCAAAAAATATGACGGACGGTTTAAAGACATTTTCGAAGACATCTATCAGCGCGATTATAAAGCTCAGTTCGAGGCCAGCGGCATCATTTACGAGCATCGCCTGATTGATGATATGGTTGCAGCAGCGCTCAAATGGAGTGGCAAATTTGTGTGGGCATGTAAAAACTATGATGGCGATGTGCAGTCAGATACCTTGGCGCAAGGTTTTGGATCGCTGGGGCTTATGACCAGCGTATTGGTAACTCCTGACGGAAAAACAATGGAGGCAGAAGCCGCCCATGGTACTGTGACGCGCCATTACCGCGAACACCAAAAAGGGAATCCCACCTCAACAAATCCCATTGCTTCAATTTTTGCCTGGACACGCGGGCTCGCGCATCGGGGAAAACTTGATGACAATCAGGAGTTGATCGCATTCAGCAACACGCTGGAGAAAGTTTGTATCGAAACCGTAGAATCAGGAAAAATGACCAAAGATTTAGCCTTGCTGATCCATGGAAATGGCCTAAAACCTGAGCATTACCTCTATACCCAGGACTTTCTTAACGCTATTAATGAAGGACTTCAAAAAAAATTAATCGCTTAACAAATAAATTCAAAGAACTATGTCGAACCTTAAAGAAGTACTAAGAGAAAAAATTAATGAATGGCGTCCGCGCACCCAAAGGCTGAATGATGAATTTGGTGATTTTGTGGTTGATAAAGTGACGATGGGTCAGATTTTGGGTGGTATGCGTGGCATAAAATGTCTGGTTACTGATATTTCCTATCTCGATCCTAAAGAAGGGATTCGTTACCGGGGCTATACCTTGCCCGAAGTATTTGAGAAACTCCCCAAGGCCAAAGGTGCCGAAATGCCTTATGTTGAGGGCTTGATTTATCTGCTGCTTACCGGCGATATGCCAAATAAAATACAGGTTGACGATCTGATTGATGAGTTTTCAAAACGTCGGATTTTACCACGTTATGTGTATGAAGTGATTGATGCATGGCCATGCTGTAGTCACCCAATGGCAATTTTTAGCTCTGCCATTCTGGCCATGGCGCGCGAATCTTTCTTCGCCAAGAAATACAAAGCCGGCATTAGTAAAATGGACTTGTGGGAGCCCATGTATGAGGACTCCTTAAATATGCTGGCCAAGCTGCCCGAAATCGCAGCTTATATCTATGCGAAATTATACCGCGATGGTAAACGTATTGTAGGCAATCCGGATCTGGACCTGGGTGCCAATTTTGCACATATGATGGGCAAACCCAATCCGTATGATGATGTTTCGCGTATGCACTTTATCATCCATGCCGATCATGAAAGCGGTAACGTAAGTGCCCACACGGCACATTTGGTAGCGAGCTCATTATCTGATGTTTACCTATCAACTTCTGCCATGATTAACGGCCTCGCCGGGCCACTTCACGGATTGGCCAATCAGGAAGTATTGCGCTGGCTACAGGAATTGATGGACAAAATGGGTGGAGAAACACCTACCGAAAGCGAAATGAAACAATATGTTTGGGATACGCTACACAGCGGACAGGTGATTCCTGGTTTTGGACATGCTGTATTGCGTAAGACCGATCCCCGATATATGATTCAGCGCGAATTTAGCCTGAAACATATCCCCGAAGATCCAATCTTTAAATATGTTGACCTGCTTTATAAAGTGGTTCCGCCAATCCTTAAAGAACAGGGCAAAGCGAAAAACCCATGGCCTAACGTGGATGCACAATCCGGCGTTATCCAATGGCATTATGGCCTCACCGAATATGATTTCTATACCGTATTATTTGGAATTGGACGCGCCATTGGTATCACAACAAACCTGATCTGGGACAGGGCTTTACTCTACCCGCTGGAAAGACCAAAATCACTGACAACGGATATGCTTGAAGAACTCGTAGGCATCAAACCAAAATCAGAGGATAAAGACTAAAGTATCCTAATTGCATAGTTACAGGCTGGAAGAAATGTAAAAGCAGTTCTTTCAGCCTTTTACTTATAGCTATTCCGTGAAAATTGTGGAAAGTAATTGAGGTTAAGGTTGAGGTTGAGAAGGATAACTGCTCAACCTTAACCTCAGCCTCAACCTCAAGAATCTTATTTTAAAAAAATGATAAAAAACACGTTTATTCGCTTAAAGGCACACCCCAGAGGGTTCCATCTTATTACTGACGAATTGCTTTATCAGTTGAACGAGCTCCCGGAAAGCGGTCTTTTGCAGCTTTTTATCCAACACAGCTCTGCCGGCTTGCTCATCAACGAAAATGCCGATCCCGATGTGAGGCACGATATGAACATGTTTTTTGACAAAATTGTGCCTGAAAATGAAGATTACTTCAGACATATCATGGAAGGTGCCGATGATATGCCGGCACATATCAAAGCAGCTTTAACAGGCAACAGCCTCTCAATACCTATTATTGACGGGAAACTTGGCTTAGGAACCTGGCAGGGTATCTACTTATGTGAATTTAGAAATAATGGCGGCAGCCGAAAAATTGTTGCTACAATAATTAGTGGCTGCCCGTAGCGTCAAGGATCAATACCTGTAAAGGTTAAAGCTATGGATTCGTCTTTTTGGAGGGTAAAAATCTCTTCGAATTTGTCCAGTCGGCCAGTATTAATTTCACCAATTTTAAGTTCGTAGGTTTCATTGGCCCTCAATGGTACAATAATATAAGAGGCGCGCGGCAATGTGCCAACATATCGCTCCAATGCAATGCTATCGGCAGCAGGTCTTACAAAAACGGCATAAGGCAAATCTGTGGCATTAATCACCTTGATGCGACCCACATCGATATCCAAGGCTTTTTTGGCACAGGATGACAATAGAATCAATAAAAAAACAACTATTACAAAACCGGTATTTCTCATTACTTCACTTAAAATCTTGCCACTGCTTATCAAACTTTAGGCCATAACCGCAGATTTACCCTTACCAGCCTCACATTTAACAGGATAGAAAAGACCGGAATGGCAAACAAATTTCCCAACATTGGAAATAATTCCGTTAAAAACAGATAATCCGAATCGAAAAACAAAGTAGCAAAATGGATTATCCGGCTTTTTGCAAGAACAAAGACGCCCTGTAAAAGTCCGAAAAACAAGCAACCCAACAAACTGAGGTCATTTTATACTTTGACCTAATTAGAGTTTGTCTATAAATTCCAGTGGCTGATTCATAATGGTCGAGATCAAGCCTGCCTGCCTTCAGCAGATAAACCTGGCCGTCAGGCAGGGCGCATAAAAATTTTAAACCGCAGTATACTAAAGTATTCGAGGATTTAAAATTTTTGTAGTAACGCAGATATCGGACATTATGGACAGACACTAATTATCCTTCCAAGGTTTTATTAATGATAAGCTACCACTCAATCATTTGGCTCCGAATCTTTTAATGTCGTTTGAATATCTATTTCCGATCGCAGTGTTTTATGCACCGGACATTTGTCGGCAATTTCCATCAGTTTCCGGACTTGTTCCTCTTCCAGCGATCCTTTGAGTTCAATGAATCGGTTAAACTGGTCAATCTTACTTTCTGTTGAGTTTTCGCACGTCTTGCAGTCTTCGGCATGTGTTTTTTGATGCTTAATATGCACGACAACCTCTTCCAGTTCCCATTTTTTCCGGTCGGCATACATCTTAATGGTCATCGCAGTGCAGCTTGCAAGGCCGGCCGAAACAAAGTCATAAGGCGATGGACCAAAATCATTTCCACCATATTTCTCGGGCTCATCACCCACCAACTGATGCTTGCCGGCTTTGATTAAGGTAGTGAACTTATCTGATTTGTTTAAACTGGCGACAAGCTGCAGATCTGTATCAGGATTTTCAACTTGGGCAAAATCAATATACCGCTTTGCCCAATGGGCAATTACCGTTCCGATATACCTTGAATCTGCTTCATTGGCGAGCAAATGATCTGCTCCATCAAGCGAAATAAAACTTTTGGGATGACGCGCATTTTTAAAAATTATCCCAGCATTGTCAATGCCTACAATAGCATCCTGTGGAGCATGCGCAATAAGCAAAGCCTTCCCTAAATTTTGAAGTATTTTATTCAGTTCAACCGCTTCAAGGTCATCGATAAACTGCTTTTTAATCGTGAATGGGCGACCACCAATTGACACGTTGGCATATCCCTGCTTTTCAATCTCCTTCAAATCCGAAGTGATGAGTTGTTTTACGTGTTTTGGGTCGGCGGGCGCAGCTATAGTTGCCACTGCTCCTACCGATTTTAATTCAGCAGCAGCGTATAAAACTGCTGCCCCACCCAACGAATGGCCCACCAAGAGTGCAGGTGCGCTGTATTCTTTTTCCATAAACGCTGCCGCAGATTTCAGATCCTGAATATTGCCCGAAAAATTGGTGTCAGCAAAATCACCTTCACTTTGCCCTAAGCCTGTAAAATCAAATCGTAAAACACCAAAGCCCGCTGCTGTTAATGCCTTACTGATATTGCGCATGGCAGTAAAATTTTTGTTGCAGGTAAAGCAATGGGCAAACAAAGCAAAACTTCCCGGTTTGCGATCGTCGGGCAACTCAATATTGGCCATTAGTTTGGTTCCCTGATGGTTTAAAAATGAAACTTTAGCTGTTTTCATAGTTCAATTTTATAAGTGTGTCTATTATTTCTATAAATGCTAAAGATACCCAATTTAGCAATAATACATCGAATACAAGCAGCGATAGATTTAGTTAGATGGTCATTTAAAAGTAGTTCAGATTTTCAAAGAACAATTGCCAGGCAAATGCTTTCGCAGAATAAGAAAATGGCGCGTCTAAGTGTTGTCCCTTATTTTCTCCCGAAATAATAACCCCCATAATGTCATAGGTGTTTCCTTCTGCATCTGACATGATAACCGGCCATTGATGCTGTATTGCATGCATTGATAGGGTTTGAGGAGATTTAAAAGCGGTAAAAAACCCAACATCCTCATTAGCTGCAATAACCAATCTGGTTCCTTTGAAACTCGTTTGAAATACATGCATGCTATCTGTAAACTTTCCTCTTTCGAATAGCAAAACTTCATCCCTTATTATCACGCCGAAATATTTTGACGCAATTCCCGGATAATCCTTAGAAACATAAAGAGATTTGGGAACACATAAAGAATCGCAACCGGCATCGGATTTCTCATCCACAAGCACTTGCGAATTGGGATAAGCTAGAATTGCTGATGAATAAATTGTATGAAGCAAATACAAAGGTTGCAAAACATCACCTCCCAATTCGCCCTTTATACCATTCAAGGTCATTTGCGACCAATACGTTTCCGTTTTTCTATCGTACGGAATCAAGTTGCTATTGTAAAGATTTCCGGAAACTCCAAAAGTCGTTTCATTACCATTCACAAGTCTTTGCCAGGCAATTCCGCTGCCTGTTAGCGGACAATAACTTACCGTAAAGGGGTTGTTACTGCTTTTGTCATTTACAATCTCATGCTTCCAAATTGTGCTTATTGGGTAAATACGCACTTGATCTGCTGTTCGAAACAGTAATACTTCCTCGTCCGGAGGAAGCTCAACCTGATGCGCTGGTTTAAAATAAGGTGTATCAATTGCAGGAATAAGATCATGGGCATTCTCATTTATAACTAATTGATCAATTGGAACTTGCCATGCATAATCCTCTCGACTTGTGTCTTTATGAATAGTGGTTTTGCTGCATGAAGCCATCAATAGGAATGATAACAGGATAAAAAATAAGATAGATTTCATTTGATATTTATTTTGATAAACCGTTCAATAGCCACTTCCTTAGCCTTTTTGCCAGGATGAACCATCCTCAAAAAACACAAGAAAACTGCTTTACAGCGCTAAAAAGCTTCCTTAATCAATTAAACAGTCAAGCCAAGGGGCATGATCTTTTAAAAAGAAGCTAGGTTTCGAAATGGTTTTACTGCCATTTCAATGCACAGTTTAAGTCGTCAGGAAAAGCAAAACCTGACAGCATAGCACATTAACAATGCCCGAAAAGTAAAATTGAAAGCAAAAAAGGTTTTGGGAACTATCAGATGCTATGCTGGTTCAAGTCGATATAAAGCATAGATTTTGTCGCTTTCATAGGCTTCAAACGCACCTCAATGCCGGACAACTCCTGCAGGGTTCGAATAAATAAAAACCTATCCAA
Source organism: Bacteroidota bacterium (assembly GCA_018830105.1). Lineage (GTDB taxonomy): Bacteria > Bacteroidota > Bacteroidia > Bacteroidales > F082 > UBA5536. The sequence goes on along the minus strand of JAHJTC010000016.1, from coordinate 366,868 downwards.
AACTTCGGAAGCAGTGGCGAACAAAGTTTCTGCCAAAGCACTTTGGGATGCCGGCGTTTCAAACCCTGTTTTCATTTGAAAACTAACTTCCAAGATAACTGTCTCCCGCTCTTTAACTTCAATACTGACGGATGTTTCAGGCTCAGCCTCACCAATAACCCAGAGCAATAATTGATCGAGTAATTGTGCAAAATAGCTTTCATGAAGCATGCTTGTCAAGGCGGAATCGGGAAGCTCGACATCAAGCTTCTTCAACCTAATTTGCTGCCTATGTAGCTGGATTACCTCTGCAATTGCTTCGCGTAAGTTGATTGGTCGAAGCCTTTTCAAGGAAGCTTCGTCATCCTGATTTGTTTGAATCAAGTCGTTGATTACCTGATTCATTCTATTCAGCGATTGCTTCAGTATCGCAAGATATTCACACTCATCATCACTAAATTGTTTATGCTGATCCAGCAAATCTGCCATCATCTGAACGCTTGTCATCGGATTTTTTAAGCCGTGAATAATAACACTCAACAGTTGTTTCTTTTGGGCGTTTAGGTCTTCCAGACTGATATTCTGAGTTTCAAGCAGGTTTTTCTGCAACTTGATGGCTTCGTGTTGGGCTTCGATCTCCTGTTTCTGCTTGCTGATCTTTAAATAGCTTTTGGAGAGTTTCTCTTCCAAGTCATTCATATCGCGCATTCGCTTAATCTGTAGCTGAAGCATGCCAAGCAAAAGCTCAGGAAAACGCTTTAAGAAATCCATCAGCGAGGAACGATCGAGAACCAAAACAAGGCCTGGTTTTTCGGTGGTAACGGAGGCCGATCTGTTTTCGGTATCGAAGAGCGCATATTCGCCAAAAACCTGACCGGCCTGCAGGCGTGCGATCACGTGATTGCCATCGTGAACCCTTACCTCGCCCTCCACCAGGATATACATATTTTCGCCCCGGTCGCCCTTTCGAAAAATAGGCTCCTGCGCCCTTGTTTTTCGTTCGACCAATAAAGCGGCCAGTTCGCTGAGAGCGTCTTGATCCAAAGGATTAAATACAGGAATCTTCTTCAATAGAATTACCCGTTGCGCTATTTCTATCACCTTTTTTTCCATGTTTGATGCTGGTTGAAAAAATCAAAGTGTAAAACTAAAACTTCTGATCCAGCCATCCAATTTTTTTTTGGTTACTACGCAAGAATCACTTCCTGAGAGATTCTTTCACTATACAAACAATGCAAACAGTGCATAGCATTTCGGAAATGACACTGTACTTTGAGATAAACTGCAATTTATTTTTTCTGAGTTAAATAAATAAGCGTATCCATTTAGGCTAATAAACTCTTTGCAGTTATAACTCAAACACGCTAATAGCAGTTGTTCAAAGATTCTTATCTCAATTTTTTTCGATAAACTTTGTGTCAGCACTAATCAGCTCTGCCCCATTAGCCAGAGCTTACTTCTTAAAGAATAGATGCTGCATTCCAAGCAGACTTCTTTTGGCATTACAAATCGCAGTGTGCCCCCGGCTAACACCTTCCCACCTCTTTAAGTTTGATTGTTTGTGCCTTACAGCTGCAAAGAGAGCCTACTGCCAACTATCAAATTCACTTAAAACTCTTTCACTTTCGGCAATCAAATCCGGGAAAAAAGTGTCGAACTCCTGTTCAAAATCCTGATAATGGAGTTTTAGAAATTCCACTGCATGCTCCATACCCGAATCAAACTTAGTGCGCCTTGACATGCCTCCGAAAACACGCTGAAGATCCTGCAAATTGGCATATCCCGTAAGCCAGTTTTGCGCCATCATCCATGGTAAAATCCGTTTTGAACGGGGAGGCAGCTTGGAATAGTTGCGGAGCAAAATCCGATATACCTCAACCGAAAATTCAGACAAATCCCGGGAGCTGTATTTTGACCAGTTGGCAGCCAAAAAATGATCGTAATAGATATCAACAATTACAGGAGAAAACCTGAGAAACTCCGGCTTAAGCCGATTAATACTTTGTTTGACAACAGGATGCTGATCCGTAAAAAGATCGATGGCCCGATGCAGTTGAACGCCTTGCAATAGGGCTCCGGAATATTTTGCAATCATCTTTCCCTTAATGCTGTCGGCAACAAAATTGCCAAACAACACTTCGGAATTGTTTCCTGATAAAAAGGCATGCGCTAAAAAATTCATGAAAATCAATAGATTAATCTACAAAAGTACAGTTTTTGACAAAGCTTTCCGGTTTTTGAAGGGTCTGCTATTTAGAAAGATTCTGATTTAATGCAATCGATTGATGAAACCGCTGGTTTTGTTATTTTTGTAACACTTAATAAGATATAACAAATAAGCTATAAATCACACACTTAACACAATGCAAAAACTATTGTTACTGGGAGATGAAGCAATCGCCCAAGCAGCCATCGATGGAGGCATATCAGGTATATATGCTTATCCGGGCACGCCTTCAACAGAAATCATGGAATACGTGCAAGCCTCAAAACTTGCTAAAGAAAACGGAATAAGAGCCTTATGGTCGGCCAATGAAAAAACTGCCATGGAATCTGCTTTAGGCATGTCGTATGCAGGCAAACGCGCTATGGTTTGCATGAAGCATGTTGGCCTTAACGTTGCTGCCGATGCTTTTATAAATGCAGCAATCACAGGCGCCAACGGCGGACTGGTAGTTGTTTCCGCTGATGACCCTTCGATGCACTCCAGCCAGAATGAACAGGATTCCCGCTTCTATGGGAAATTCTCACTCATCCCCATGCTGGAGCCTTCCAATCAGCAGGAAGCCTATGATATGACCCGCTATGCTTTCGAGCTTTCTGAAAAAATGCGTATTCCTGTTCTACTGCGAATTACCACAAGATTAGCGCATTCGCGCACCGGCCTGGAAACTAGTGATGCTGTTGCACAAAACGAATTACGCTTACCCGACAACCTCCGTCAGTTTGTATTGCTGCCTTCGATTGCACGCAAGCAATACCGCGAACTGCTTGGCAAACAGGAGCAACTTGAAGCAGCTGCTTCCGAAAGCGGTTTCAACCGTATGATCGAAGGCTCGGATAAACGGCTGGGAATTATTGCCTGCGGCCTTGCTTACAACTATTTACTCGAAAACTATACAGATGATAAGCTGGTAAATCCTGTTCTTAAAATAGGGCAATACCCTGTTCCGCTGGATATGGTTAATGAATTGTACGAAAGTTGCGAAGAAATTATCGTGCTCGAAGACGGCTATCCCATGATAGAAGAGCTGCTGCGAGGCATGCTCAACAAGGGAAAATCGATCAAAGGAAGGCTTGATGGCACACTTCCAAGAGACGGAGAACTCAATCCTGTTGTGGTGGGTCATGCATTGGGCAAAGGTCACGAGCATGGAAGCGAAATTCCTCCGTTGGTGAAGAACCGTCCGCCAAAGCTTTGTGATGGCTGTTCGCACAATGACGCCTTTCTGGCACTAAACGAAGCGCTAAACGCCTATGGCCGTGGCCGTGTATTTAGCGATATCGGTTGCTATACACTTAGCGCACTCGAGCCTTTGGAGGCCATTAACAGCTGCGTAGATATGGGTGCCAGCATCACTATGGCAATTGGTGCCGCCGATGCGGGACTTGTGCCGGCAGTTGCTGCTATTGGTGACTCCACTTTCACACACTCCGGCATGACTGGTCTGCTTGATGCCGTAAATAACAACAGCCCCATTACGGTTTTGATTTTAGACAACTCAACCACCGGCATGACGGGCGGACAGGCATCATCAGCCTATGGCAGGATTGACGATATCGTAAGGGGTTTAGGCGTAAGCGAAGAACACATTCGGATCCTCAAGCCATTGCGCAAAAACCACGAAGAAAACACCGCAATCATTAAAGAAGAATTAGCTTATCAAGGTGTTTCTGTGATCATACCTCGTCGGGAGTGCATACAAACGCTGAACAGAAAAATGCGCCAGAAAGCCACTGCTAAAGCCATGAATATTTAATCCTAAAGTCTAAAAAAAATGAAGAAAGACATCATACTAGCCGGTGTTGGCGGACAAGGCATTTTAAGTATCGCAGCATGCATTGGAATGGCTGCACTGGAAGAATCGCTCTATCTGAAACAAGCTGAAGTTCACGGCATGAGCCAAAGAGGAGGAGCCGTGCAATCGAACTTGCGTTTATCATCAGATCCCATCGCATCAGATCTCATTCCTGAAGGCAAAGCGGATATTATTCTGGCCGTTGAACCCATGGAATCCTTGCGCTATCTGCCAATGCTCAATAAAAATGGATGGATAATCACCAGCATTAATCCTTTTGATAATATTAAAGATTATCCTGAAATTGAACAACTGATGAAAGAAATCTGGAAGCAACCCAAATATATCACTTTAGATGCCAATGCGATGGCTAAAGATTGCGGCAGTATAAAAGCCGCAAATATGGTTGTTCTGGGTGCCGCTGTTCCATTTCTGGGATTGAAGCCTTCCAGCATTGAAGCCGCTGTTAAAGCCATTTTTGGACGTAAAGGCGATGAAATCGTTGCACTTAACCTCAAAGCTATTTATGCAGGCAGGGATCACACGCTGAAGCAGCTTTAGTTTTTTTGAGCCGCCTAAAAGCTAAACTTTTATATCATCAACTCATTGAAGAATAGTGTCCAAGGCTGAGTGCATGGCATATTTTTGCTTGTGCTGATATTCGATGTTGGTTGAGGTGATTTATCTTAGTATTAGCTTAAAATACAGCTATTTTGAAGCTTTAACAATTCCGGCTATACATATAGCCTGCTTTTAACGCAGCAAATTGTACTTTTGTGCTTTCAAATCAGATTTCACAGAGGATGTTAATAAACTATGCAAACTAAAATAAAACTTTCCACTTCACTCAAGGCTGTTCATGCCATACCATTGATCCTACTTTTCATTTTTACACCATTACTTTTTGAAAGCTGCGGCACAAAAAAAGAAAAAAACACGCAAGAAAGTGTTGAAATTGTTGAGCCAATCATTTTAACACCCAAAATGCTTTACGATATTAATGTAGATTCATTAATAATCGAGCGCGGCCAGGTGAAGCGGAACCAATTTCTGGCAGATATTCTACTGGATAAAGGCGTAAATTACGCGGTGATTGACCATATCGCAAAAAACCACAGGCCTGTATTTGACGTTCGAAAAATACGAGCCGGCAATTCCTACACCATAATTTCTGCCAATGATTCAATAACATCTCCAATGTATTTTGTTTATGAAATAGACAATACCGACTATGTCGTGTTCAATTTGAGTGATAGTCTGACCGCCCGGCGAGGTTATAAACCAGTCGAATACAGGCTTGAATCAGCTTACGGCACAATAAATTCGTCGCTTTGGAATGCCATGGTTGATGGGGGGTTCGATCCAAATCTGGCCAACGAGCTTTCGGAGGTATATGCCTGGACCATCGATTTTTTTGGTATTCAAAAAGGAGATGAGTTTGAGGTGCTATTCGACAGGCTTTATGTGGATGGAAATCCTATCGGTATTGGAAAAATAAAGGCATCACGGTTTCAACATTATGGTAAAGATCAGCTGGCTTTTTACTTTGAGCAGGATAGTGTAGGCGATTATTTTGATGAAAACGGCCAAAGTCTGATGCGCACTTTCCTGAAAGCTCCGCTAAAATATAATAGAATAAGCTCTGGTTTTTCAAACGCGCGTTTTCATCCTGTTCTAAAGATATACCGGCCACATCATGGTGTGGATTATGCAGCTCCTTCCGGAACGCCTGTTTACGCCATTGGGGAAGGCACCGTTACGCGCAAAGGCTATCAAAAAGGTGGTGGAGGTAACTATTTGTATATCAAGCACAATGGCACTTATACAACTGCCTATATGCATCTTAAAGGTTTTGCAAAAGGCATTGTGCAGGGAACACGGGTGAAACAGGGACAACTAATTGGTTATGTGGGAAGTACAGGTTTATCTACAGGCCCTCATCTCGATTTTCGATTCTTCAGAAACGGGAATGCCGTAAATCCGCTCAAAGTTGAATCACCTCCTGCCAAACCTGTTGATACTACCCATATGGAACAATACCAGATTCATTTAAAAAAGTGGCTGCCAAGATTAAACCAACTCAGGGATTCTGTTAATCTTGTGCGTAACAAGGAACAAGTTATCGAAGAAAAAGCTGTAAATAATTTGTCATAAAAAAAGGAAGCCCGGGAGCTTCCTTATCATTCTGTACTATTAACGCCGGCGTCTTTCGGTATAAATACCAATATGTACACGCAAGCTATTAAGGTTTACTTCATAAGCATTATTCTCCTCCTCGGGTACACTTCCCGAATAATAATCCTGATCTTCGGTAATATCAAACTCATAGCTTCCATTGGCCATCGTATATTGGGCACCAATCACGAAGCGCCCCAGTGCCACGTTTAACCCAAGCCCGGTTTGCAAAGCTATTACAGGCTTGGTAGGCTTATAAAAAGTATCATCACTAAGGGTGCCGACAAGACCTCCGTAGCTGGCCAATACGCCAATATTGCCGTAGATATCAACTTTTGCAAAATCAATAAACTCCAACCTGATATCCGGCCCCAGTTTGAGATCTGCAAAAAAGAAAGGTAATTTTAATCCTTCAAAATCTGGCGGGAGTTGAAAATCATGGAACGAAGCTCCAAAACCAAAACTTGAATACAACCCAATATTTCCCATGCCATTCAGCATAAAGTTATCATCAAAAAAGCGGAAAGCACCGCTTTCGATCATAGCACCCCATTTAGGGCCGGCACCCATTTTAAAGGGACCATAAGTATGGCTGCTTACGGGAGTCATATCAGGCATAAAATAAACAAAATGTGTAAATTTTGTTTTATAAGCACCGGATGAGCCTTTACTTTTTGGCATCTCTTCCTCCAGATTTTGCTTATCAGCCGAAGGAGCTTCTCCCTGATAAATCTGAGCATTGAGATTTAATGCGCTAAAAAAGACAAAAAAAGCTGTGCTATAGAGCGTATGAAGCAATAATGTTTTCATGGTTCATCATTTTCAAACAATTATAATCTACTTTGAATTTCAGGCATCAGATTCGCATATTTGCGCAAAACACGATCCCATTCCCTGTATAGCTCATCAGCTTTTACACTGGTTAGCGGCTGACGTGAAATCTCACTTACAAGTTTTACCTTAAACGCCAAAGGATCTTCTGAACCCAGTTTCACAATGATTCGCGTGCGAATAGTATTCTGGGTGTAGGACTGAACCTCCCAGGAAGTGCGAATATAACCGGTTTCCTTGTCTGTTATTTCAATCGCATCGATGTAATTGACAACGATTTGATTCATCAGTTTCCAGGCATCATCGTAGGATTTCTGTGTGCGCACTTCCATATCGATATTGGCAATATCAAGTTGCACAGAGGCATCGTATGAGTCGTCGCGACGCATTTCGATATAATACGTTTTAGGTAGTTTGGCTGAGTTTTTTCGATTACAAAAGGTAATGGTTTCTTCTAAAAAACCTATCTTCTCCACTTTAACAGTGACACAGCTGTTATCGAGCACCACAATATTAACCCTGCCAGTACCTGATTTCACCCCATCAACATAGATCGTGGCATCATTTTCTGATGCACTGACCTGCATTTTTCTTTTTCCGGCAAACACCTCATTGGCAGTAAATAGCATCAACAAGCCTAACAGTAAAAAACTAAATTTCTGAACATTCATAATATAAAAATTTGGTTGTTATTTAGAGTAATTCTAAATACAAAAGTATTCCCAAGAATTTAACTATCCAAATTTTTTTTTGTTTCAGGATAAATTAGTTGAAATCTGAGAGTTCAGGCAAAAAAAAAGGAGCCCTTTTGAGGCTCCTTTTTAAAACTATTTGTTGTGGAATTTATTCAACGTCCCAGAACAATTTTGTGCTCAGTCTGTCGCCACCAATTTTTGAAGCAGCGGCATTATAATTAACACCATTCAGCGTTTGTTCTGCAATGGCATAAGTATGTCTGTTAGGAACCATACCATCAGCTGATTCAGCAGGAGTTGGAGGCAAGTTAAAAGTAGGCGCATCCATTCTTCTGTAAGAAGTCCAGCCTTCTAAACCGCGAACATAAAAAGCAACATAAGCCTGTGTTCCGATTTTTTGTTTCCAGTCGCCGGCAGCTGTAGCATAAGCCACTTCAGGTTTTGCCAGATAAGCATCAGCATCAGCTGAAGCTACATGCCAATAATCCATTGACGACTTAATTGCATTTTCGTACCAGGTTGCAGCATCACCACCCACACTAAAGCCACGCTCAGCAGCTTCAGCCAGATAGAATGCTAATTCGGTATAGTCAAGCATTACGTATGCATAGGTGTCTCCCTGAATGCGTGGAGCAATATGTGAGAACTGTGTGAAGGTATTACTTTCACCATAAATACCGCCTACATAAATAACATTGTCATTGTCGTCGGTAATGTTGCTATCAAAATAAGATGCCCTTCTGGGATCATCTAATCCGTTCATCAAGTCAACAATGGTATTGGCAGCAACAAAGTCATTACGTCCGCTTTGTACCAGATCCTGATACAAAGGATTTGAATTAGCAGCACCCAGGTATTCGAAAGAAGCTGACTCACCATACGCAAAAGCACCGGCATGAGCACCTTCGATGTATGTTTTGGCCATTGCGGCGTCAACAGGAGAAAGTGTGATACCCAGTTTTACGATTAATGTATTGCCAAACTTTTTCCACATGGCAATATCGCCACCCATAAGCAGGTCATCGGCACCAAATCCACCGGCACTGGCATCAAGACCATCAACGGCAGCTTTAGCACGTACCAGCAAATCTTTATAGATGGTTTGTGCATCGTCATATACAGGTGATAAGTTTTCGATATTCAACGCTTCGGTATAAGGAACATCACCAAATATATCAACCAATTGCTGATAAGTATAAACTTCCATGAGGTCAATCATAAAGAGTTTATTTGCTTTTACTTTCTCAGCAGTAGCTCCATCCGCTTTTTCAAGCTCAATTAATCGGCGTGCTTCATTGAAATCAGCAAGGATGTCGCGGTAATAAATTCTAAAGAGGATAGTACCAACGTTACGGTTAACTACATCGTAGTTTGCCTCATCAGTATAAGTAGTTTCTGTCCAATACTGGGCAAAAAGCTTCCAGTTGTTGATATTCACATTGGTACTTGAATTTACATCTGCCAGTGCTTTCTGGGCATTTGCAAACAGAAACTCTCCTGGAGCTTCAACTGCGCTCTTTTTGTCAGTATTAAAGTCTTCAAAGTCCTTTGTGCAAGAGACCAGAAAACCCATCAATATTATCAGAAGAAATGTTATTTTTTTCATATGTCAAAAGGATTAAAATTGTAAATTAATGCTGAAACCTACATTGCGTACTGATGGCATTACACCACTCTGCCATCCCTGAACATTACCAGAACTCTGGCTGGCTTCAGGATCGGCATGAGGAAGATCTTTTGAGATAATCCAAAGGTTAGAGCCAACAATACTAAATGTTGCGCCTTGAATCCAGTTATATCTGGCCATCAGTTTTGCTGGAAGGCTATAAGAAATAACAACTTCACGCAATTTGATGTAAGTGGCGTCGTAAACGAATGCTTTGTTTGGGTTTTGACTATAACCCCATACTGCATAGTTATCACCGGCTACACGTTTTGTATTTACTGCACCGTCTTCGGTAACGCCTTCCAGGATTAATCCACCACCATCGTCCAGGCTGTTACGTACCGGGTTTCCAAGGTCGTTGGTGTAAACAGTTTCTTCATACAAACCTGTAGCCATACCGTACCAGAGGTCGAGTGAGAATACGCTACCGCCTTGTTGCCAGTCGATCAGGAAGCTACCAGACCAGTTCTTGTAAGTGAATTTATTATTCAAACCAGCATTCCAATCAGGGTTGATATCGCCCAAAATTTTATCTGAAGCATCGGTTTTCATATAGTAACCATTGGATTTAACTGTTTTTTCTCCATTGGTATAAATATAATCAGTACCCTGAATTGTTCCGTAAGGTTCGCCAACACGTGCATTAATGGTAACACCACCTTGCAAAGCAGCAAGCTGCAGGTTATCAATACCATCAGCCAATGCTATTACTTCGTTATTGTTCTTCGCCCAGTTAAGGGTTACATCCCAACGGAAATCGTTATTTACGATAGGTGTACCAAATACCATAACTTCAACTCCCTGATTCTGGAGTTCTCCGGCATTAACAAATTTAGAGGAATAGCCAGTGGCAGTTGACACAGCTACAGGCATAATTTGATCTGTGGTATTTATCTTGTAGAAAGCCACATCCACACCTAAACGTTTGTTGAGGGTGATCAACTCAAAACCTGCTTCAATACTTGAAGTATTTTCAGGACGCAGCACTTCATTATTTTTAGTGTTTGGCAAGGAGAACAAAGCTGTTCCGCCAAAAGTAGTATTCTGTGCATAAGTATCTTTGATACTGCCCCAGGGAGCATCATTACCTACCTGTGCATAGTTCAGTCTCAATTTACCTAACTGTAGCCAGCTTGCATCTAAATTGTTAGAGAACAACCAACTAGCTGAAACTGATGGATAAACATAAGCATTATCATCTTCAGGTAAGGTAGAAGACTGGTCACGACGAATAGTGGCGTCAAGGAACAAGTAGTTTTGATATCCCAATGAAGCACTGGCAAAAATACCATTAACACCAATTTCCTGTAATCTTTCTTCAGGGTTACGCATGGGGTTAACACTATTGGCCAATGAATACAAACCGGGAACGATTAATCCACCATCTGTTGAAGCAAAGACCTGATCAATTTTACTGCGACGGATGTTAGTACCCACCAAAGCATTCAGGTTAAAATCTTCGCTTAACTGGTTGTAATAACGCAGCATCAAATCCATATTGGTTTCCATAAAGCTTCTGTCGAAACGTGAATAACCGGAAGTTACATCAGGACGTCCAACACCAAATTCACCTGAACCAGAGCCAATAGCTTTGCGTTCTTCCTGAAGTTCGGCGTAAGTATCGATTGATGCTCTACCCATTATACTGAAATGATCGTCGATTTTCCAATCAGCCTGCAAATATCCAATGATACGATCTCTTGTATCAGTTTGATAGTTTTCATAGCGCACCCAGTAAGGGTTGTCCCAATAAGCAGGTCTTAAATCTGTTGGAGAATTTGGATTCCAGGTAATGTTACGACCTGAGATATCATACAATGTTTCCTGCATCTTGAGGTCAACATTGGTTTGGAACCACTGACGGAATGAAGAAACGATATTATCGCTATAACCTGTTGAGTTTCTACCTAAACCATCGGTTTTAATATAATTAGCCGAAGCGGAAACAGTAAGACCTTCAACAATATCATAAGATCCGTTGAATAGGAAATTATTACGTTTCAGCGAGCTATTTGGCATTAAACCTTTTTGATCCAGGTTTGTATATGCCAGGCGGAAAGTACCATTTTCGCTTCCACCGGTAACATCAACACTATTTGTTAAAGAAATAGGTGTTTCAAAGAAATACTCTGGTCCATTGGCACCAACAGTCCATGGAGTTTTCTTGAGGTAGTTAGGTGAAGCCGGATCGTAGGCATCATATTGATACAAGGAGAAGCTTGGGTCAAATTTCTGACCTACAGAGGCATCCTCAGTTGTAGGAACGGTGTAATCTAAGTTTCCATCACCGTCAACATCATAATCCAATTGGAAAGCAGGATATGGATCAGCTCCGTAATAAGGGCCATAACCAGCACCATATTGAACCTGATATTTAGGGAAGGTACTTTTGTCAAGGAAACCTGTTGTAACGTTTGAATTAACTGTTACACCAAAAGCTTTACTTCCACCAATTTGTTTGTTACCTTTTTTGGTGGTGATCAGTACTACACCGTTGGCAGCACGGGCACCATAAAGTGCCGTTGCAGCAGCACCTTTAAGGATGTTCATCGACTCGATGTCATTAGGATTGATATCGGAAGCAGCGTTACCGTAGTCATAGCCGTTACGTCCCGAAATCTGACCTGAATTATTGGTGTTGGCATTGCTGATCGGCACGCCGTCAACAACAAACAATGCCTGGTTATTCTGTGTTAACGAAGAGTTACCACGAATAACAACGTTAGCAGAACCACCCATATTTCCTGTTGTACGAACTTGAACACCAGCTGCGCGACCTGAAAGTGCGCTAACGACATTGTCGCGTTTAATTGTGCTAAGTTCCTCGCCGGAAACTTCTTGTGTGGCATAACCGAGGGATTTCTTTTCTCTCGAAATACCAAGTGCCGTAACAACGACCTCATCCATTTGCATCACATCCGGTTCCAAAACAACATTGATTGTGTTTTGATCGCCGATAGTGATTTCCTGGGTGGCCATCCCTACATAACGGAATATAAGCGTACGATGAACTGGCCGAACATCAAGCTGATAATTTCCGTCAATGTCGGTTGTGGTACCTATTGTAGTACCCTTTACCAACACCGTGGCGCCTGGAATTCCCATCCCATCTTGTGAACTGGTAACTGTACCAGAAATTGTTCTTGATTGGGCAAATGCGAAATTCACACCTACTAACAACAAGAACACTAACAAAAACGTAATTTTTCTCATAATGGTGATTTTTGGTTAGTGAATTGATTAAAACTAGTTTTTTAATGCATGTTTATTTATAGAAAACGATTGCAAATAAGGGTGCAAGTTATAAACATCTTAATATTTAACAAAAATTTAATTCAAAAATATTAAATTATTTAACATCAATTTCTTTATTTTACAGTTTATCAATAAGTTACAAAAAACATTTTTCACAGGCATATTGCACCTAAATTGGGTCAATCTGCTGCTCTTTCCTTATTTTCATTGGTTTTCTGGTTTTATAAGGTAGGGCAATCAACAGCATAATCAGAAAAATCTCCACAACAAATTTTTGCCAGCCTTCGAATCCACCAAAAAATGCCTGTACAAAAAGCAGCAAAACAGCAGATATCAAAAATAAACGCAGTCCTTTAATATTTCCCGCCAAAAAAATTATTAACCCAACTACTGCTCCAAGATTTATAATCAGGCCGGTTATAAGCATTAACATAAGCGCTTGTTCATTGAACAGCCTGTAAGGCGTAATGAAGGTTTCCCAATCGATTAAAAATCGATTAAAAACTAGCGCTGATGTAGCTAAAATTACTGACAACAGATAATACATCAGCGAAAAACTTCCTGCCATCAGTTGTCCCAGACTTAAATACTTTCTTTGTGTGGCTTGCTTCTCCATTTATTCTATTTCTGCTGAAAGATAAAATTGCTTAATAAATCACTTCAGTAAGTCTCCTTTTAGTTTCACTGATTCTACCTTACTCTTTTAATGCATTTGATCTCTGAAGCGAAGGTACAACAATATAAATACGGTAGCAAGCAACAAATCAAACATTGGAAACATATCGAGTGGCTTATAAATATAAATCGTTGAAACGATTAGCATCAACAGCTGAGCAATGGCATACAAATGAAACCCTGCTCTTTGCAGTCTCCACATCAGACGCACCCCGTTGAATGAAACTATCTGCAACAAGGCTGCAATAATGAAATAGTTCCGCTTGATTTGAGCAAACAGGCTAAAATCATACCCAAACGACTCAAAGGCGTCATCATTAAAAAGCGTGATAATACTGTCGTGATTAAAAAAAACAAAGAGATTACTTACGGCTCCCAGTCCACTGCCTAGAAAACTAATTATGCATAAAATTGTCAGTAGTTGAGGCCGTCTGTCCAGTTGATTAATAGTCATTATTATTACTAATTTTAGATGCTATTTACTCCAGTGCCCCAATGGCATTTTCCACTTCCTGCAATACTTCAGCACTTTTAATAAGGGCTTTCATGGCATTGTGATCATCAAACAAGGGGCGGTCTATATCCAGAAAATCAACATGCCTGCGAACAACTTCCTTGGCTTTCTGTGTTCCTTTACCAAAACCATATTCCCTGAAATCAAGGGCCTGGGCAGCAGCCATCATTTCAATTCCCAATATACCATAGGCATTGTCCATAATCTGGAAGTTCTTCAAGGCGGTATTCATTCCCATCGAAACAAAATCTTCCTGATCAGCAGCAGCAGGAATTGACTGTATGCTTGCCGGAGCTGATAAAATACGCTGTTCAACGATCTGCATATCAGCTGTATATTGCGACAACATCAGACCCGAAAACATGCCCGCACCTTTGGTCAAAAAAGCAGGCAAGCCCACGCTCAGTGCCGGATTATTCAAGCGGTTCATCCTACGCTCCGAAAGCACACAAACCATGGTAATGGCAACTCCCGCCATATCCATCGGGAGTGCAACGGGACTTCCCTGAAAGTTTGCGCCAGAGAGCTGCATATTTTCGTCCGGGAAAAATATTGGATTGTCTCCAACGCCATTTAATTCTATCTCAACCTGCGATCGGGCCCAGGCTATGGCATCATGGGCAGTTCCAATCACTTGCGGAGTAGATCGCATGCTATAGGCATCCTGCACCTTGCACTTTATCCTGTTTTCGGCCAGATCGCCTCCCTGCACCATTTTATTTATTGCAGCGGCACTGCGCACAGCACCTTTAAATCCGCGCACTTCATGAATCCTGCTATTGTAGGGTTTCATATTGGCCTTTAAGGCTTCGAGCGACATGGCTGCTGCAATTTCGGCCTGTTTAAGAAACTGATTGGCATCATACAAAAAAAGTGCACTCATGGCTGTCAGCACATTTGAACCATTGATGGTAGCCAACCCATCACGCGCATGCAACCCGGGAATTTCAATGCCGGCTTTGTCCATAGCGTCTTTTCCGGGCAGCAATTCGCCTTTGTAAAAAGCTTTGCCCTCGCCCATTAGCAACAAGGCAATTTGCGACATAGGCGCTAAATCACCCGAAGCTCCAACACTTCCTTTTTGACACACAAAGGGTGTTACTCCTCTGTTGAGCATTTCCACCAAGGTTTGTGTAATCGCCGTCCGGCAACCTGAATGCCCGTGGGCATGCACATTGATACGCCCAAGCATGGCGCCACGAACCCATTCTTCGGGCATGGCTTCGCCAATACCTGCAGCATGATTGTAAACCAGGTATTTCTGAAAATCCTTGATCTGGCTATCGTCAAGCACAATTTCCGAAAATTCGCCAATGCCGGTATTTACACCGTACATTATTTCACGTGCTTCGATCTTTCGCTCAAGCATATTGCGGCATTTAACGATCCGTTCGATGGCATCAGCGGCCAGCTGAACTTTCTGACGGTTTCGTGCAACGGCTACTACATCCTCTATAGTTAAACCGCTGCCTTTAATGGTTAACACTTCCTCCATGGTTTTAATTTTTGTGGTTTAAAAACAAAAGCTAAATTATGTTTTTTAATCCTAAGTCCGACTTAAAGCTGCTATTTTGATTTATTTCGAAGATTAAATTCATGATTCAACCCGCTCATCAACAAGACATTCAGAAGTGGAGAAAGGCATTGAATTAATGGCTATTTTTGCATCTTCAAAAACAAATAAACATGAATTTATCAGATACTGAACAAATTAAGGCTCACCTCAAACAATCCGCTGCTGCACTGATTTATTTCTACAGCGATCGTTGTGCGCCTTGTATCAGTTTACGTCCAAAAGTTGAAAAGCTACTACAGGATTCCTTCCCCGAGATGAAACTTATCTATGTTGACTCGGAGAAGCAGCCCGAGATAGCTGCTTATTTCGGTGTGTTTTCTAATCCAACGCTGTTGCTTTATTTTGATGGGCACGAACATCAGCGCTTGAGCAAATACGTTTCCATAGCGCAACTTTCGGAAGCCATCGATCGGCCTTATCATTTATTGCTTGATTAAATGGGCAAACACTAAATATCCTTCATCAAAGCATCCGGAATATTTAGCGGCACCTCACGCAAAAACGCTACAGAATTTGCTATTTCGGGGTACATGATCTTATCATTGGTAATGAAGCTCACCTTTTGGCGATAGGCTGCCACAAATTCTTCAATAAATTCGGAAGATCTGGCCGGACGCCTAAATTCCAGTGCCTGTGCGGCATTAAAAAGCTCAATTGCCAAAATCCGTTCAAGGTTATTCACCACCTTTAAAGCCTTAGTCGCCGCATTGGCTCCCATGCTTACATGATCTTCCTGGCCTTGCGACGACTCAATAGAATCGACTGAGGCAGGCGATGACAGCTGTTTATTTTGGCTTACCAAACTTGCTGCGGTATATTGCGGAATCATAAAACCGGAGTTAAGGCCCGGGTTGGCAACAAGAAAGGCAGGCAGACCTCTTTTACCATGCAAAAGCTGATAAGTGCGGCGTTCGCTGATATTGCCCCATTCGCTTAAAGCGATGGCCAGGTTATCTAATGCCAGTGCCAAAGGCTGGCCATGAAAGTTGCCCGCAGAAATTATTAAATCATCATCCGGAAAAATTGTTGGATTATCTGTTACCGCATTGATCTCGTTACTAAACACATAGGCAACATAATTCACCGAATCTTTAGAAGCGCCATGCACCTGTGGGATACATCTAAAAGAATAGGGATCCTGTACGTGGGCTTTTTCGCGATTAATCAACTGACTACCTTCAAGCAAGTTACGAAAGCGATCGGCTGTAGCAATCTGTCCTTTGTGATGCCTAATCTGGTGTACCTGATCAAAAAACGGTTCAATACGGCCATCGAAAGCCTCCAGCGACAAAGCACCGATAATATCCGCCAACATCGAAAGCCTGAAAGTCTTCAGCAGCGCATAAACCCCGTAGGCACTCATAAATTGTGTACCATTCAGCAGCGCCAATCCCTCCTTCGACTTAAGTGCGATAGGCTTCCAATTATAGCTCGAAAGCACTTCGTTGGCCTGTTTCACTTCGCCTTTGTGATACACTTCGCCCATGCCAAGCAATGGCAGCGACATGTGCGCCAGTGGAGAAAGGTCGCCCGAAGCACCCAGTGAACCCATTTCGTAGATCACCGGCAATACATCCTCATTGAAAAAATCAATCAGCCGTTGAACCGTAACAAGCTGCACACCCGAATGCCCGTAGGATAGGCTCTGAACTTTCAGTAAAAGCATCAGTTTTACAATCTCACGCGGAACACTATCTCCGGTGCCACAGGCATGCGACATCACCAGATTTTCCTGCAACTGACCCAGGTCATCTTTTGAAATACTGGTGTCGCAAAGCGAACCAAAACCAGTAGTTATACCATATATAGGTGTGGTTTGACTGGCAATTTTTTGATCCAGAAAAAGTCGGCATTTTTCTATTTTAACCTTGGCATCGTCCGACAATACCAATTTATAATTTCCTTTGATGATATCAAAAAGGCGTTGAAAAGTAAGTTTTTCAGCTGAAATATAATGGACATTCATTTGTATATGAATTATTTAAGTTAACAAATCCGAAAAAATAAGAATTGATCCCCCGTTAAAAGGAAGAAAGCCAACCCATTAAAAAAGCGATTTTCGGTTGATCTGAATTAAAAAACTTAAAATCCATGCAGAAGCCATCATTTAGCCTTGTTTTATCGTCAAAATTTTGTCTATAAGCTGATCAGCCGGAATCACAAACTGCTCGCCGGATTGCATGTTTTTAAGTGTAAATACCTGCCCGGCCATTTCCGATTCACCCGCCATAACAACTAATGGAATCCCTTTTTGATCTGCATACTTCATCTGCTTTTTCAATTTGGCACTATCGGGAAATATTTCTGCATTCACCGCATTTTTCCTGAGCTTATTCAAATAAGGCAGACAATAGGCCGCTTCCTTTTCGCCAAAATTCAGAAAGATTACTTGTGTTGATTCAGCAGTCGTTTCGGGGAAGAGATTCAGACTTTGCATCACATCATAAATCCTGTCGGCGCCAAAACTAATCCCAACACCCGAGACATCCGGCATGCCAAAAATACTGGTCAGATCATCATAACGACCTCCACCACAAATACTTCCCATTGGCACATCGCTTGCCTTCACCTCGAAAATTGCTCCGGTATAATAATTCAGTCCACGTGCCAAAGTAAGATCCAGTTCCGTGGCAACATCTACCTGCAACAGGTCAATATAATCCAGGAGTTTAGTCATCTCTTCCAATCCTTTGGCTCCTAATAGATTATCGCCCAATAAGCCGCGTAAAGTTTGCAGCTTTTCGCGTGAATTGCCCTGCATAAAAAGCACAGGCTGCAATTTATCAATCGCTTCTGCTTCAATACCTTTGGCAGCAAGTTCAGCATTAACTTGCGCTACGCCAATCTTATCAAGCTTATCAATTGCTACAGTGATATCGACAAGGGCATCAGCACGACCGATATAAGCGGCAATACCAGCCAGGATTTTTCGGTTATTAATTTTTACAACGACCTTAATATTTAAAGCCCTGAAAATATCAGCAACCATCTGAACCAATTCGGCTTCATTGAGCAAGGAATCGCTACCCACCACATCAACATCACACTGATAAAACTCGCGGTACCTACCCTTTTGAGGCCGGTCAGCGCGCCATACCGGCTGAATCTGATAACGCTTGAAGGGAAAACTTAATTCATTTCGGTATTGAACCACGAAGCGTGCAAACGGCACTGTAAGATCATAACGCAGGCCTTTGTCGCTAATTTGCGGGCTGAGCTGTTCGGCAGTCAAATTACCACCGTCTTGCGATACCGATGACAGGAAATCGCCCGAATTGAGAATGCGAAACAATAATTTATCGCCCTCATCGCCATACTTGCCAAGCAGCGTGGATAAGTTTTCCATAGCCGGCGTTTCAATCGGCTGATAGCCGTAGCGTTTAAAAACCGTCTTGATGGTATCAAAGATAAAGTCGCGGCGGGCCATTACTTCCGGGCTAAAATCACGGGTTCCTTTTGGTATCGCAGGTTTCTGAGCCATTGGTGCTTGAAGTTTAAATTTTGGATTGCAAAGGTACATGAATTTTTTGGCCCGAATTGGCCCGAAAAACCTTATTCTATTGTGTCAAACTACTTTCTCAATGATGAAATAGCTGAAGTGTATTCTTTGCTTAATTTACTGAATAGCTGATGAAATATGAATCCGGAAGTTTTCTTCCAGCGCTTTAATAAGCTTTTTGTTAAAGTCATTGGCATTGGGGTCATTTTCTGATGGCGCCCAATCGGCAAAATGCTTATCATCTTCAGGGTTATAGGGTCCGTCTTTAACTTCGTAGGCTACTGAGCCCGCTTCAAGAGAGATAATAGCATGCCAGGTACGCGCCGGAATTTCACAGCCAAAACTGCCAGCAAGGGGATCAAGGATCACAAAATCAAGCACTTTGCCCTGATCTGAAAACTCTACCACCAACAAGCGGCCACGCAGACAGAAAAAGGCTTCTGTTTTATCGGGATTTTCATGTTTGTGAGGCTGAATATAAGTATCAGGTTCCATCGCGTTGAGCATGCGTTGCATGGTATCCTGCGGCTTGCTGTGAAAGTTATAGTTCATCCGCCTTCTTTTAGCGGTTTTTGCTTTTTGAGAGCTAAGATCGATAAAGTTGTTGTCAATTTTTATCATGACTTGTGCTTTTGTTTCCAGATAATTTCCTTTAGATTTCGCTTGGGAACATGGTGTCTGTTTTCATCATCTGTAAAATAGGCAGTTGAACCGGAGGCATCCATTTCATCAATAATCACCTGCTGAGTTGGCTTTCCGAGCGCAATCACCAGCAGAATCTCCAGATGAGGCTCAAGCATAAAATATTTTGCCAATTCGTAGCGATTCAAAGTACGGATGATACATCCGCCCAGTCCCATTTCGGTAGCGGCGAGCAGTATGGTCTGTGCAGCTATGCCGGCATCAAAATCTGCCCGATCATTGAGTGAAGTATCCAAAAGCATAATGATATACGCTGACGGACGTTCTTCCGGCGATGGGCCGCTCCATTCTTTGAGATACCAGGCCCATTTGAGATGCGAAAAGACGTATTTTTCGTCCGGGGAATCATGTACCACCAAATATTTTAGCGGTTGCATATTTTTTGACGAAGGTGTAAGACGCGCCAAATCAACCATTTTTAGGAGATCGTCATACGCAATAGTATAGTTGTGATCAAATTTTCGATAGCTGCGGTTTCTTTTCACAAGTTCAGTCAAATTTTTGGGATCAGTAGGCATAAGTCATTTTTAGTGCACAAAAATAACCAATCTGTTCGTTCATCTTACCAACTAATCCTTTAAGCCTGAAAGCTTTTTGAAACGCAGTAAGGCTTAAAGAGTTATATACAAATAGTGATCTATGAACATATCTAAGTTATTAAAACTCATTCTAAATTAATCATTTTTATTGTGCTGTTCACTTGTGTGAAAACTGAAAGGTAGTATTTTAGCGCCTTCATTTAAAAAACTGAAATTTATGGACCATCACCATCTTGAAGTTATTCCGCTTTGGGCATCGATTCCCTTTGCGATTGTTCTGCTATTTATTGCTATCGGGCCATTGTTTTTTCACCATTGGTGGGAAAATAACCGCAATAAACTTATTGTTTCTTTGGTATTGGGTATTCCAACATCCATTTGGTTGATTTCGCATGGTTTAACACATAACCTAACGCATCAAATGTTGTTTGATTATGTGCCATTTATCATCCTTTTGGGATCGCTGTTCGTAATCACCGGGGGTATTCAGCTAAAAGGTGATATTGAAGCTAAGCCTGCCATTAACACTTTGTTTCTTGGTATTGGTGCTGTGCTGGCGAGCTTTATGGGAACCACAGGTGCTGCTATGCTGTTGATTCGGCCGGTTATCAGAACGAATTCTGAACGAAAATTCAAAGTTCATACCATTTTGTTCTTTATTGCCATCGTAGCCAATGCCGGCGGTATGCTTACGCCACTTGGTGATCCGCCACTCTTCCTGCTCTATTTGCGCGGCGCTCCATTTGAATGGTTCTTTACACTTACCAAAGAATGGGCTTTCGTAAATGGTCTTTTATTGGTTATTTATTACCTGGTCGACTCCTATTATCATAAAAAGGAACCTGTAATAAATATTATCAAAGACCACGCTCATATCGAACCCATCAGCATGAAAGGAACATTCAATTTTATCTTTCTGCTTGGCGTAGTTTTTTCTGTTGCTTTCCTAAATGTAAACTACATCGCTGCTATCCAGGATAACGCTTATGTTGGTTTTATACGTGAGGCTGCTATGCTGTTTTTTGCAGGCCTTTCGCTCTATTTTACCAAAAAACAACTTCGTATTGACAATAAATTTACCTGGGGGCCAATCATTGAAGTTGCTTTCTTATTTCTGGGGATCTTTGCCACGATGGTGCCTGCGCTGCTATGGCTCAACACCAATG
The DNA here is from genome assembly GCA_018830105.1 of Bacteroidota bacterium. Taxonomy (GTDB): domain Bacteria; phylum Bacteroidota; class Bacteroidia; order Bacteroidales; family F082; genus UBA5536. Next base: position 345,577 of record JAHJTC010000016.1, on the reverse strand, counting down.
CCGAATCGCTTGGAATCGATGGTGCTGCCATGTTCTACTATGCAACAGGAGGCTTGAGTGCTTTCCTGGATAATGCGCCAACAGCGCTTGCCTTCCACAAACTGGCACTAGGACTACCAACTGCTGCCGATGCGGTGCTTGTTGCGGGAATTCCGGAAGATTTGCTAACAGCTATTTCGCTTGGCGCGGTATTCTTTGGTGCCATGACCTATATTGGAAACGGCCCTAACTTTATGGTAAAAGCTATTGCAGAAGAGAATAAAATTCCTATGCCGAGTTTCTTTGGTTATATGTTTAAATTCTCTATTGTTGTTTTATTGCCTGTGTATATTCTCACTCAATTACTTTTCATTTAACAGAAAACCATATACTTTTCACGAAAAAGGCTGGAAAAGAAGATTTCCAGCCTTTTTTTTGAGTTATAATGTCAGCTCAAAAACCGCTAATCAGCTTTCAGCTTTTTATACCTGATTCGTGAGGGGCCTTTATCACCAAGGCGTTTACGTTTGTTTTCCTCGTATTCGGTATATCCTCCTTCAAAGTAGTACACTTGCGAATCGCCTTCGAAGGCCAAAATATGTGTTGCAACACGATCAAGAAACCAGCGATCGTGCGAGATTACGACAGCACAACCGGCAAAGTTCTCAATTCCATCTTCGAGTGCGCGAAGGGTATTTACATCAATATCGTTGGTAGGCTCATCGAGCAGCAGCACATTGGCTTCCTGTTTCAGGGTCATAGCAAGGTGCAGTCGGTTTCGTTCACCGCCCGACAATACGCCTGCTTTTTTGTTTTGATCGGTTCCGCTGAAATTAAAGCGTGCCACATAAGCCCTTGCGTTCAAGCTGCGGTTGCCAAGTCTGATTTCATCGTGACCTCCGGAAATGATCTCAAAAACCGATTTTTCAGGATCAATATCCTGATGTGCCTGGTCAACATAACCTACTTTCACCGTTTCGCCTACTTCAAAGTCGCCACTATCGGGTTTTTCGAGTCCCATCATAAGTCTGAATAAAGTAGTTTTTCCGGCACCATTGGGCCCTATTACACCAACAATACCAGCGGGTGGGAGGCTAAAATTCAGGTCATCGAAAAGTAGTTTGTCGCCATAAGCTTTTGAAACACCAATAAATTCAATCACCTTACTCCCAAGTCGGGGGCCATCCGGGATGAAAAGCTCCAGCCTATCTTCTTTCTGTTTGGTATCCTCATTCAACATCTTTTCGTAGGACGAAAGTCTTGCTTTCGACTTGGCGTGGCGGGCTTTAGGAGCCATACGCACCCATTCCAGCTCGCGTTCCAGTGTTTTACGGCGTTTGGAAGCTGTCTTCTCCTCCATCTCCATTCGTTTGGTTTTTTGTTCGAGCCACGAAGAGTAATTTCCTTTCCAGGGAATGCCCTCTCCCCTGTCGAGCTCAAGTATCCATCCGGCAGCGTGATCCAGAAAATAGCGATCGTGGGTTACAGCGATTACGGTTCCTTTGTATTGTTGCAAATGCTTTTCGAGCCACTCAACAGATTCGGCATCAAGATGGTTGGTAGGCTCATCCAACAATAAAATATCCGGCTCACTAAGTAACAGGCGACAAAGCGCTACCCTGCGGCGTTCACCTCCGGAAAGATTTTTTACTGGAGCCTCGCCCGGCGGACAGCGCAGGGCATCCATAGCACGCTCAAGTTTACTGTCAAGTTCCCAGGCATCTTTATGCTCTATTAAATCGGTGAGCCTGCCCTGCTCTTCTATCAAAGCCGTCATTTCCTCGTCCGTGAGTTCCTCCATAAACCGATTATTGACCTCTTCATAGGCCTTTAAAATATCAACAGTTTCCTGAACCCCCTCTTCCACAATTTCTTTGACAGTCTTTTTTTCATCAAGCTCAGGTTCTTGGTCGAGCATGCCTACGCTATAACCTGGCGAGAAAACAAGCTCACCATTATAGGAATTATCTTTCCCTGCAATGATGCGCAAAAGCGTTGATTTACCCGAACCGTTAAGGCCGATAATACCAATTTTGGCACCATAATAAAATGAGAGGTAAATATCCTTCAAAATCTGACGGTTAGGTGGAATAACCTTACTTACGCCTACCATCGAAAAAATAATCTTTTTATCGTCTGACACTTTCTTGTAGTTTATTAGTTTCTAATCGTTTAAAATTCAAAATTACACTAAAATTACAGATTGTAAATAGCGTGATGACGGAAATCATAAATAGACAAAAAAACCCATAAAGAAATGATGGACTAACCCATACGCGCGGCCAAAATAAAAACCCACTTAACCTTGCTTTTGTTTGGTTCTTATTATGGCCTCCGACAAAATATTTGTTGCCGTTTCCCAATTGAATTTCTGTCGCACAAAATAATTGCCCTGCCCGGCAATTTCCATGGCTTTTATAGGATTTTGCAAGAGAAATACAAGCTGTGCTGCAATTTCCACTGCTGTTTCGCCAGTTAAAATTTCTTGTTGAGGCACAGCCTTCAAGGGTTTATTCGCTAAAGATGTGGTAACACAGGGAAGCCCCATCGACATGGCTTCCAGCAACTTATTTTGCAGACCTGTTCCTATTCGCATGGGTGCCACAAACACCTTCGATTGGGCGTAGGCCTGCCGAATATCGTCCATCCAGCCACTCACAAAAACTCTTTCGGAAGCAGCCTGCCGCACGCTGATATCCGGACTTGCACCGGCAAGCAACAAGCTGGCATCAGGAATGGATTTCCAAACAATTGGCATGATATCATGGGCAAGAAAAGCTGCCGCATTCACATTTGGCGGATAAGCCATGTTTCCGGTAAATACGATATCATAATTCTTTTCGGCAACATAATGGCTAAAAAAATCGTGATCCACACCATTAGGTATGATTAAGATTTCCTGACGCGCGGGATGAGGGATCAGCTCACGATCCGGCTCACTGATGATCGTTTTTAAGTCGAAATCTTCAAAAACCGCAGCTTCAAAACGTTGCAAGCGTTTATATTCCATCATCAGGAAAGGTTTCATAAACCAAGGTGAAACTTCCAGTCGTCTTTTCATGCCCATGCTAAAAACATCTTGATAATCAATAGCTTTGGGAATGTTCTTTTTACGGATATAGGCAGCAACACGAAGCAGTTGTCCGTAAAGAAAATCCGGCTGATGCTGCTCAATCAGGCGATCAATGCTTTTAGCCGCTCTGGTATTGTAAAAATAACCTGTTTGCAGGGGCCGGCCATTTATCCAGGCCACGATTACATTCAATAAAATGCCAATTCCGGGCAGGTCGACAAAGTTTATGGATTTACAAAAGGGTTGCAGCGCTCTAAAAGCAGCCTTTTTATCCGCTTTTTTATCTGTGTTTAAGGCACAAAGCACTATTTCGTGCTGCCTGGAAAGCTGCTTTAATTGATTAAATGCCCGTAGCTTATCTCCTTTTTCGAGAGGCCATGGAATGCGGGAAAGCAGCACAAATATTTTCATGTTAAGCAGCACATTTCGGGTTTGCAGCTGCAAATATAGTGAGAACGCTATAAAATCTTACGAAATTGAATTTTTAGCTGCCATCAGATTGGTATAAAACAGCAGCAAACGAGCGATTACTTTGCTATTATCGTAAAGCTCGTCAACAAGTTGCCGGGCGGCTTTGCCAGTTTTTACTGCAATAGCACTATTCTCGTGAAGTTGCACTATAAGTGCTGCCATCTTTGCAGGGTCATCGGCTATAAAAAGGTCTTTCATATCGGTATAGTTGATACCTTCGGCACCAATGCTTGTCGTTAACACGGTTTTACCATGCGCCATCGCTTCGATTATTTTTATCCGTATGCCACTGCCCGAGAGTAAAGGAACCACTGCAATATCATTATTTCTTACAAAATCCGAAGCGTCGTCCACCTCCCCTATCACCTCAATCCCTCGAGCCTTGCAATTTAATAGCCATTCCGGCATAAACCTGCCTGCCAGTATAAATCGCGCATCAGGCTTTTTAGCGATTACAAGCGGCCAAACCTTCTCCAAAAACCAATTTATCCCTTCCTGATTAGGAATCCAATTCATTGCTCCAATATGAAAAAAAACAGGTTTTTCAGCGACTTCAAATGAAGGAATAAAACTCTCAGGGCTAATCGCGTAAGGGACATCAATGGTTGGTGTGCTGGTCAGCCCCCTGAAAAAGGCAGCATCTTTGCGCGTTATGGCCGCAATGCCATCTGCACGATTCAGACTTTGCAGCTCGTATTCTTTTAACGCCTTGCTTAAGTGATGGATATAGAATTTTTTGAACGGGTTCTTTGTTTGAATGGCAATACGTTTCCAGATAAGGTGCTCGATATTGTGCGCACGTAAAATAATTGGGGCATCGGAATATTGCCTGATATCACCAACATAAGGCATCATAAACACCGTTTCGAGTTGGATCACGTCAAATTTTTCAGCTTCAAGAATACTGATCAGTTTTTTTTGAAAATGCGTCGAAATAAATCGCTGCACATGGTAGGATTGCCCCAAAACAAAAGCCTTCAATGCTGCAAAAGGTCTTATCCTTAAATCCACATCAACGAGTTCAATGGCAGTCTGCGTGGCAAATTCTTCCGGAATATCAGCTTCCGACACCTGATATTTTTCGCTATTTACGGCTAACACCTTCACCTTATGACCAGCTTTCAACAAGCCGTCAATTAAACTTTTCATGGCGATCGGACCTCCTTCTCGGGCCGGATAGGGTGATTTATTGCATAAAAATAATACTTTCATACAGCCTTAGTTTGCTTTAGTTTGCCAAAATATTTCCGCCAAATTTTACGCCAGCTGTCAACATCAAGCAAGGCGGCATCCGTTGTGGCTTTGAAAGTTAGAAACAATCCGATCGGGAAAAGTACCAGGGAAGAAAGCCAAACACCAAGAACCATATCAATATCCCCAACTTTTGCTGCCTTCTCGCCTGTAATGCTGGTGATATGATACACCACAAAAAACAAAACAGAAATCACAACAGGCAATCCCAGCCCGCCCTTTCTGATAATGGCTCCCATTGGTGCACCAATAAAAAAGAGGATCAGGCAGGCGATACTCAGCGTAAACTTTTTATGCCATGCCAGTTCGTGCTTGCGAATATTTTCCTGCTGATAGCTAAAATCATTTTTATTAAAAATCACATTGTCTCTGGTCGAGCGTGTGGCATTCATTGCCATTTCCACAATATTATTCTTGTCTTTTCGGTCGAAATTGGAAAGGATGGGCCATTGCAGCAGCAATGTGGAATCGTTATTGACATCCGTTTTCTTTTGAGCAATATTCTTCTGTGAGGCAGCTTGCATAAGGTTATCCGTTTTCCCGGTGGTATCCAGGGTCATCATGTTTTGAAACCGCCTTTGAAAATTTGATTTATACCGGTCTTTTCGTTCTTCGAAGCGCAGCTCAAGTGAATCAACAAAAAAATCCAGCTGTTTGACATTTAACATGGTATAATGGCTTTTAAACAACTCCTCCTGCGTTCTGTTAAGGTTAAATTCCGACAAATCGAAACGGATACGCTGCTGTTTAAAGGCCATGCGATCGAATGGCCGGTTTTCGCGGTAATTTCTGGCAGTTACAATGTCGGTATATGAATACCCGTCGAACAAGGTAAAGAGGATATATTGCTGATCCGGGCTCAACTCCATATAGCCTGATTTAGCCGTGGTTACCTTGATATTTCCAAGACGATCAGTATGATCAAAGATTTTTACGTCGTAAATAGTGCGCCCATCCCTTTCTTTCTCACCAATGCGAATAACGTAATTTTCGATGCCATGATAAAAAATGCCTTCATTGATGTCAAAGGCGAGTTTTTGCTGTCGCACATCGTACAGGAGCGATTGGAATTTGAGATTGGCAAAAGGCTGTACGTAATTAGAAAACAAAAATGCCAGCATACTGATTCCTATCGAAAGATACACAAGCGGGCGCATGATTTTCCAGATTGAGATACCGGCTGCTTTCATGGCGACCAATTCGTAATGCTCGCCCAGATTACCAAAGGTCATCAGCGACGAAAGCAGAATGGCCAGCGGCAAAGCCAGCGGCACAAAAGTAGCTGAAGCGTAAAAAAGCAGCTGAGCTACTACATCGGCTTCAAGGCCTTTTCCAACCAAGTCGTCGATATACTTCCACAGAAACTGCATCAACAGAATAAATAAGGCAATAAAGAATGTGAGCACAAAAGGCCCCAGGTAAGATTTTAACGTAAAAGCATAGATTTTTTTCAATGCCGATTTTTTTTCAGATGCAAATTTACATGATTTTAAGGCAGCTTTAGCTGTATAATCATATTGATTTGATTTGCGTCAAAATTTCGCAGACCACGCCAAATTGCTTTGCAATAGCTTAACGCCCGAAATCAACGATTGTTGTAGTTCTCAGGCACAATAGTTTTCAGGATTTTTATACTACTGCTGTAACAAAAAATCAAATCAGCACGTCACATGCATAAACAGATTAATAATATCGATTTAAAAATTCAATCCTATGAAAACAAAGATTACTTTTTTCGGACTGTTCATGTTAATTGTTGTTGGCATACCGTTGATGGGTTTTGCTCAGTATTATGGCAATGGAAATGTTACCGGCAGGGAATTCAATACCGGTGATATACACAGTATCAATGCCAGCGGAAACTTTCAGGTTGAGATTATTCAAAGTGACGAAACCAGCGTTTATGTTGAAACAGACGACAATCTTTTCGATCATATACAAGTAAAAGAGGTTAACGGCAAACTAAGTCTTTCTACCTTGCATATAAGAAAGTCAACCAAGCTCAAAGCCATAGTAACAACTGCCTTGCTGCAAAGCGTTGAGGCATCCGGAGCAGCATTTATTGAAAGTCCTGCGGTTGTTGAGGCCGAAAAACTTACGATAAAGGCAAGTGGTGCTTCAACTGTTGTAATGATATTAAATGCAGATGAATTAGTTACACAAATTTCAGGAGCCAGCAAGCTCACCCTCAGCGGATTTGCTGCAAAGCACAATGCCTTGCTCAGTGGAGCATCCAAGCTAAAAGCCAGCGAGCTGAAAACTGAAACCACATCCGTAAAAGCCAGTGGTGCCAGTGATGCAAAAGTATGGGCAGAGGAAGCTTTATACCATGATACCAGCGGCGCTTCAAAAGTGCGTTGGGATAAAACACCGAATTCGTTAGAAAAAAATGAAGAAATAGTAAATATTAGTCAGAGCTATCCTTCTGGCTGGGGCGATACGGTGAGCGTAAATGTGGGCAACATGAAAGTGAAAGTGATTGAAAATGATTCCACAAAAATCATCATCGGAAATCGCACAATTATTGTGGACGATCGCGGCAATGTCAATGTAAAACGTACAAAAAAGCATCGCTTCAACGGCCATTGGGCAGGTTTTGAGCTGGGTATCAACGGGCTGCTGACTCCTGATTTTAACATGAGTTATCCTGCCGGACAAACCTATCTCGACCTGAGAATGGAAAAAAGTATCAATGTGAACCTGAATTTCTATGAGCAAAATATCACACTTAACAAATCAGGCACCTTTGGTATGTTCAGTGGATTGGGCTTGTCCTGGAACAACTACCGCTTTTCAAAACCAGTAATGGTTAGTGGTGATTCGGATACCTTTAAAGGATATTTTATGGAAGGCATTTCGGTTCGCAAAAGCAAATTGACCAACCTCTACCTCACGCTTCCTTTATTTCTTGAGGTGCAGTCAAAGGCATTCAAAACAAAAGACAAGTTGCATTTTGCTGCCGGTGTGGTGGCAGGCTGGCGCATAAGCTCACACACTAAAATCTATTACGAAGAAGCAAATAAAGAGTTTTCCTTGCGTGATGCGGAAACAGGGGAATTGTCAGTGATGCAAAGTCCGGGGAATTCTAGCAGAAACATCAGCAAAAACTACGACAACTTTTATATGCGTCCGTTTAAGCTCGATGCCAGTGTTCGCGCTGGTTGGGGCATTGTAAATGTTTATGCCAATTATTCTTTGACCAGTTTGTTTATCAAAGACAAAGGACCTGAGGTATATCCTTTTGCAGTCGGCATCAGTCTTACAAGTTGGTAAGCTGTTCAGAAACAAAAAAATCCGCTGAAGCCTTCGTTTCAGCGGATTTTTTTTGTCTATAAACTCTTTGTTAATACCGTTGCGAATCAACAATAGTTTCTACTATTTCATAGGTATCTGCTGCAATCATTAACTCTTCATCTGTTGGCACCACGATAACTTTAACGCGCGACTCAGCAGTGCTGATTACTTCCTCTTTTCCTCTTGACTTCAAGGATTTTTCGCGATCCACATCAACGCCTAAAAACTCCAGTCCGTCGAGTGATTTTGTGCGTGTAATGGTGTCATTCTCCCCTATTCCGCCGGCAAAAACTATCACATCAACACCGCCCATAGCAGCAGCATACGCACCAATATATTTGCGCACCCGGTACTGATACATTTCCATAGCTACCTGAGCGCGTTCGTTACCATTTTCTGCAGCGATTTCTATGTCACGCATATCAGATGAAACACCAGAAATGCCAATCATTCCCGAAAACTTATTCACCAAAGTGCTGGTATTCTGAATACTCGTTTCTTCCTTATCGGCGATATAAAGCAAAGCACCTACATCTAAATCACCACAGCGCGTTCCCATAATCAGGCCTTCGATAGGCGTCATCCCCATCGACGTGTCTACTGATTTTCCATTGCTAATGGCTGCCATTGATGCGCCGTTGCCCAAGTGACAAGTGATAATTTTTTGTTGGTCGTAATCCAGTCCCAAAATTTCGCAAGCCCTTCTGGAGACATATTTATGACTGGTTCCATGAAACCCATAACGACGGATTTTATATTTCTCGTAAAGCGAATAAGGGATGCCGTAAAGATAAGCCTTGGGGGGCATTGTTTGGTGAAATGCTGTATCAAAAACACCAACCTGAGGCACCTCAGGCAAAAGTTCTTTCATGGCATAAATACCTTTAAGATTTGGCGGGTTGTGCAAGGGTGCCAGATCAACGCATTCTTCGAGTGCATCGATAACTTCTTCGGTAATGAAGACACTCCCGCTGAATTTTTCGCCGGCATGTACCACACGATGACCAACAGCATCTATTTCTTCAATATTTTTAATGCTTCCGTATTTTTCACTGACTAAAATTCCCAGTAGAAATTGAATGCCAGCCTGATGATCAAGGATTTCTCCTTCCAGCTTAGCTTCAACCCCATCCGTGCGTTTATGTTTGATCAGCGACCCTTTCAGGCCAATTTTATCGACAAGACCTTTTGCCAGCACAGCTTTGGAAGGCATTTCGAATAATTGATATTTTATGGATGAACTTCCACAGTTCAGAACGATAATTTTCATAGTAAATAGCTTGAAAGTTAATTATTTGATAACAGCACAGGTAACCGTTTGATCCACAGCCTTTCCATCCTTATAATTGTAGAATCCTTTTCCGTTGATACGTCCGTAATAATTGGCACGAACCAATCGCTTGATAATGGGTGACGGTTTAAATTTCTTATCTCCAAACTCCTGATAAAGATTATCCATGTACTTCAGGACTTTATCGAGCCCGATGCGGTCGGCCATTTCAAAAGGACCATAGATGTGACCCACAGATTCTTTCATTGCCGTATCGATATCTACCACAGAAGCAACACCTTCCATCAGAATTTCGCAGGCTTCATTAATGGTTGTTACCAACATTCGGGTAACAATATTTCCGGGAGATTCATTGACGCGGATAATCTTTTTATTAATCATGCCGGCGAACTTAATAACCTGCTGATAAGCCTCTTCGGAAGAGCCAATGCCGCGCACCACCTCAATCACATGCGATTTATGCACTGGCAGTATAAAATGAATGCCGATGGCACGCTCCGGATGCTCCAGAACGGTAGAAAGATCTGAAATCATCAGTGTTGCAATATTTGAGGATATAATGGCGTCGGGTCTCACAACCTGCTCCACTTTTTGAAATATCTCTTTCCGAATCTCGATGCTGGTGCCCCGCTTACGCGAACTAATCGACTCAATAACAATATCACAATCAGCCAGGTCAGCATAATCTGTAGTGCCTTTAATACGGCTAAGAATGGCACGTTTCTCGCCCGGAGTGAGCCCCCAATGGTTTATCACTTCATCAAGCTGCACATCGAGCTGCTTATAAATTAGCTCAATACGTTCATCATCAAGATCCAAGAATACTACATCGATGCCATATTGGCTTACTGCACGGGTGATTTCCTGCCCCACGGCACCACATCCTATTACGCCAACTTTCTGAATAATGCCTTTGGCCTGCATTCGTTTTCCCAGACTGAAATCTGCTAATGTTTCACTCATTTTCAATAAATATTAATTGTGTCTTTTCTGTTTATAAACGCTGTTTTTTGCCTGATTAACTGTGATTGCAACAAGATTTACAATATCCTCAACCGAACAGCCACGCGACAGATCATTGATAGGAGCAGCAAGACCTTGCAGCACAGGGCCAATTGCTTCGGCTCCGGCCAGTCTCTGCACCAATTTATACGCAATATTTCCTGTTTCCAATGATGGGAACACCAATACATTGGCTTTACCGGCAATTGTTGAATCAGGCGCTTTTTTTCTTCCAATAGCTTCTACTATAGCTGCATCCGCCTGCAATTCTCCATCAATTTGCAAATCAGGATCCAGCGCTTTGGCTAAAATAGTAGCATCAATCATTTTTTGGGCCTTCTCGTGTTTGGCACTTCCTTTGGTCGAAAAACTCAGCATGGCTACGCGTGGTTCTATACCAGCAATAGAACGGGCAGTTTGAGCCGAGGCCAGGGCGATTTCAGCAAGCTCTTTTACAGTTGGATCAGGATTTACAGCGCAATCAGCAAAAATCATGACGCCTTCATCTCCATACTGTTTGTCGGAAACAACCATAATAAATGCACCGGACACAGCACTTATGCCAGGCAAAGTTTTTATTACCTGGAATGCAGGTCGCAATACATCTCCGGTGGCATTATTTGCGCCTGCCACTTCACCATCGGCCTCACCAGCTTTAATCAGTAAAACAGCCAAATAAAGCGGATCCTCAACCAACTTCAAAGCCTGTTCCATGAGTAAACCTTTATGCTTTCTTAGCTCAAAAAGTAAATCAGCAAAATACTGCTTTCTATCATTTGAAAGGGGGTCGATTATACTCGCTTTGGAGATATGCTTTAGGTTCCAATGCCTGGCATTCTCTTTGATTTCCTCCACGTTTCCAAGCAAAATCAAGGCCGCAAGATCTTCTTCCAGTATAATATCCGCTGCTTTTAAAGTGCGCTCCTCGGCGCCTTCGGGTAAAACAATTCGTATATCACTTCCCTTCGCTCCGGCTCTGATCTTATTTATTAAATCCATGTAATTTTTTCTCTTTTTTAAATGAGCCGCAAATTTACTCCAAAGTCTTGTATTTATGAAGTGTTATGTTAAAGAATTAACAAATTGTATGTGTTTATAAACGTTTAATATCCTGCTATTTATGAAATAATGCAATTCTTTATAATGAGTATAAATAGTGTCTGTCCATAATGTTCGATTTTTTTGTTTTGCTTACCTCAAAATATTTATCAACACCAGCAAACATTTGTTTTTCGGGCAGTTCAAGCTTCAAATTCTAACTTTCCAGAATAAAGGTTTGCGTTTATATACGGACACTAAGTAAAGCACTCATTTAATCTAAGATAAAACCCGCACCTCCCTATTTTGAAGCACTTTCAGCCTTTAGTCACATATATGAAATAAGCAGCTTACCTTTGCCAATTAAAAAATCATAAATTTTATGCCTGGTATTTTTGGCAATTCCGATAGTCTTTCTGCAAACGATAGCATTTACAAGCCTTTTGATGCGGGTTTGTATGATTTTGATGCCAGTTTTTCTGACGGAAATAAGCCGCAACAGGCTATCGATTCTACACAAAACTATTTTATCAGCGATGGAAGTCCGGTGATTTTTGAAACCAAAATCAGGAATACCGACAAAAATGTTGACTATGGCAGCCTCATAATTCTGATTCTGGTTTTATTTTTAATTGTGTTGAGCAAGCATCTTTTTACCCGCCGTTTTCAGCAACTTTCGCAAGCCATGGGAGGTGAGACCTCTATGAATTTGATGTTGAGAGAGTGGAATCCATCACAAAGCATGCCTGGCATTGTTTTCTTTTTTACGTATATATTATTGTTTTCCAAGTTCTTACAGTTAGTAGCGAGTCATTTCTCACCAAACAGTTTGCTGCTGAATAGGCCTGAATACTATGTTCAAATTTTAGTGTTTACAGGAAGTATTATCGTCCTGCGACTATTGCTTAAAAAAATTGTTGCAAGCCTGTTTCGTGCCAAGGAACTCAATCTGCGCTACAGTGCCAATGAGTTTTCTTACTACCTGATAGCCACCCTCGTTCTTTTTGCGGTGTTATTGGTGATCTTGTTCCAACCCACACAAACAACTTTTTATATCAGCCTTGTTGCTTTTCTTATTTTATTGATTTACAACTTAATAAGAAGTCTCTCTATTGGTGCATCAATGGCCAAATTTTCCGTATTGTATTTATTTTTATATCTTTGCGCCCTCGAAATCGTTCCCTTTTTGCTGTTAATAAAGTCTGTTGCAATGGTGATTTCTGGTCAGCTTAAGCTATTTTAGAGCTTCGTTAGTGGATTAGAAATGCATCTTTTATTTAGCTGTTTTTTTTCAAACGATTGCGAAAAAAAATACAGGCATATCAGGGTGATATGCTGAAATATTAAATCACAGGACATGAAAAAAATAATTCAATATCAGAAAAAAGGCTAATTGATATTACATCAGAAAAAGAAAACAGAAAAAGTAGATTTAGAAAGTAATTTTTGGAAATTTAGGAATAGCGAAATAAATCGTAATCAGATGAAAATTAAATCCATTTTGGTGTCTCAGCCACAGCCGGCAGATATTGAAAAGTCACCTTACGGAGAACTTGCGCGCAAATACAACCTTACGATTGACTTTGAAAAGTTCATAAAAATTGAGGGTGTTGCTGCCAGAGAATTCAGGCAGGAACGAATATCGCTGGCGGAACATTCTGCAATTATACTAACCAGCCGCAACTCCGTTGATCATTTTTTTCGTATTGCAAAAGACATGCGCTACGAAGTGCCTGAAACACTTAAATATTATTGTATTTCCGAATCGACAGCTTTCTATCTCCAAAAATATGTGCAATACAGGAAAAGGAAAATATTTCACGGCAAACAAAGTTTTGGGGATTTGATGGAGATTATACAAAAGCATAAAGATGAGAAGTTTTTATTGCCTTGCTCCGACATCCATAAAGAAAGTATGATAGAGATGCTTGACAAGGCCGGAATAACCTACAATAAAGCCATCTTATACCGCACTGTAGCCAGCAATTTGTCGGGATTAAAAATTGATGATTATGATATGCTGGTCTTTTTCAGTCCTGCCGGGATAAAATCACTCACAAAGAATTTCCCTAAGTTCAAACAAGGAACAAAAATCTTTGGTGCCTTTGGTCCTTCAACAGCTTTAGCCGCAGAGGAAGCCGGATTTGAACTACATATCAATGCGCCAACAAAATCGGCTCCTTCGATGACCATGGCCATCGAAGAGTATATTGAGCAGCAGAACAAACTTGCACGAAAAAAGTAATTATCGTGCCAGCTGATTCCAATAATCCGTGTCACAACATGCGGCTTCCAAAAAGTGAGCGTTTGCATGGGCACAACACAATTGAACAGCTATTTAGCCGGGGGAAGTCATTTTATGTTTACCCCTTTAAGGTAGTTGTTTTTCAAGAAGTTACAAATGACAACCCACCACTCAGGATGTTAATTAGCGTATCGCGACGCCGGTTCAAAAAAGCACCCGATCGCAATCGCATCAAACGCCTGTGTCGCGAAGCCTGGCGAATGCAAAAAAGTGAGCTTATCGAAAAGCTTTCTCAAAACAATAAACGCAAAGATGTCGCGCTCATTTATACAGCAGGCAGTATCCTTCCATTTACTGAAATAAGCCAAAAAATAAAAGTAATTTTGCTGCGTTTAATGGATGGCTATGAAGATCATAATTAAATTACCAGGGCAGCTGCTTATTCTGTTGATCAGAATATACCAATACACACTTTCACCGTATATTGGCGGGTCGTGTCGCTACACCCCCACTTGCTCGGTATATAGTGTTGAAGCCATAAAAAAACACGGCGCAATCAAAGGCGGATGGCTTGCCACAAAACGTGTTGCCTCCTGTAATCCGTGGGGCGGGAGTGGTTACGATCCAGTACCTTAACAAATTAATAGTGCATGAAACATCTCAATTTTTATACCTTTATTATCGGGCTTTTACTACTGCTTTCAGCAAGGTTGCCGGCTCAAAATAATAACAATTTTGAAATCTCAAAAAGCCTCGACATCTATACCTCGATGATGCGGGAGCTCAACCTAAGCTATGTGGATGAAATAAACCCGGCAAAGCTTAACGAAATAGCTATCAAGTCGATGCTCGACAATTTAGATCCTTATACCGTTTTTGTTCCGGAAGCCGAAATAGAGAATTTTCAGCTTATGACCACCGGTGAGTATGGCGGAATTGGATCCCTCATCCAGCAAATTGATGGCCTGGTGACTATCACAGAACCCTACGAAGGTTTCCCGGCGCAGCAAGCAGGACTGATTCCGGGAGATGCCATTTTGCAAATCAACAAAGTTGAAGTTACCGATAAAAGCACTTCAGAAATCAGCGAACTGCTCAAAGGACAGCCCGGCTCTACCGTTGTGTTGAAAATAAAACGCGAAGGCCATGATAAGCCACTGGAAAAAACCTTGATTCGTCAAAAGATAAAAATTGATAATATACCCTATCACACGGTTTTCGACAATCAGATCGGTTATGTTCGGCTTACTGGTTTTACGCAAAAAGCTGCTTCAGAATTGAAGGAAGTTTTGATTAAAATGTTGGAAGAGCATGAACTTAAAGGCTTTATTATTGACCTTAGAAGCAATGGCGGCGGACTTCTGAATGAAGCGGTAGATATTTGTAATTTGTTCGTTGACAAAGGAGAAATAATTGTTAGCACACGTGGAAAGGTGGCCGAACGCACAACTGTTCACCGCACGCGACTGGCTCCCTTAGATAAGACACTTCCGTTGGTAATCATGGTAAACGAAGGAAGTGCATCAGCCAGTGAAATTGTTGCCGGTGCTTTGCAGGATTTGGATCGGGCTGTTATAATCGGGCAACGCACATTTGGCAAAGGCCTGGTGCAAAATGTGGTTCCTTTGAGTTATAACACACAAATGAAGTTAACAGTTGCCAAGTATTATATTCCAAGTGGTCGTTGTATTCAGGAAATTGATTATGCCCATAAAAATGAAAATGGCGGGAAAACACCTGACAGCCTGATCGCGAGTTTTAAAACCAGAAAAGGCAGATTAGTATTTGAGGGTAAAGGCATTGCCCCCGATGTTCCACTTGAATCGCAAACTTACTCTGCTGTAACTGCAAATTTATATACCGGCAATTATTTTTTCAAATTTGCCAACAAATTTGCCCGTGAAAACAGCAGCATCAGCGAAATAGAAAAATTTGAGATCAGCGATACTCTTTACGATGAATTTTGCGCATTTCTTGATCAGGAAAATTTCAGTTACACTACCGAAAGTGAGCTCATGATAGAAAAAATGCGCGAAATTGCCGAAGAAGAAGCCTATAAAGATGCTATTGAAACCCAACTGCATGCACTTGAAGAAAAACTTAAATCCTACAAAAAAAACGATTTGCAAAAGCATCGTAATGAAGTTGAAGAATTATTAAAGATGGAAATTGCACAACGCTATTACTATCAAAAGGGCAAGATTATTGCAGCCTTACAAAATGATCCGGAGCTGAAAACAGCCTTCGATATACTAGAGGATGAGGCCAGATATCATGAGATTTTAAGTCCCAATCAATAAGAGCTGTTACCATTTGAATTATGAATACTGCCCCGGCAATTAAAACAAATCAGACGTATTTTGTGGTCTTGGTGCTTCTGGCAGTAAGTATTCCACTCTCAAAGTTTACGATGAGCGTGTTTCAGTTTGTGCTCATCCTGGTTTGGTTTGCCGATGGATTTTCGGGAACAGTTATTCAGCGCTATTATCGTAAAACAAATTTTGTTGCCGCTACCTATCACAGTCTTATTTATACGTTAAAACTGGCGGCTTCAAATTTTGTAGACAAATTCGGTCTGTTTTTTAAAAACCGTATCGCACTCATTATCTCTTCCTTGTTTTTATTGCATCTTATTGGTTTGCTTCATACAAGCGATTTTAACTATGCCTTAAAAGACCTCAGAACGAAGCTCCCAATTTTTGTAATCCCATTGGTAATGAGCACAATGCCTGCTCTAAGCCGAAAGCAAATCAAGCAGTTATTGATTCTATATGTACTGGCTGTTTTTATTGGTACACTTTTTAGCATGAACGCATTTTTCCGACAGGAATTTAACGATATCAGAAGTATATCGCTCTTTATAAGCTCTATACGATTTGCTTTAAATATACTTTTCGCCTTTTTCATCCTCAGTTGGTTTGTATTTATAGAAAAAGAAAAAACGCTGCTGATCAATCTGATTTGGATTGTTCTCATGATTTGGTTTGTTGTTTTTCTAATGATATTGGAATCCGGGGTTGGCTTAGTGAGCCTCGTTTTTCTTTTGACTGCAATATCTGCTTATAAAGCATTTACTATCAAGCGATTAAAATGGAGAATAGCGACAATATTTTTAATGATAGCCTTGCCGCTTTCATTTTATCTTTATATAAGCTCTCTGGTTTATAAGTTATCCACGGCTGATCCGGTAGTCATTGAAAATCTGGACTCGACCACAGCACAAGGAACTCATTATGTGCATGACACCATTAATTTTGGTATTGAAGACGGTAAATATGTTGGCCTGTATTTGGCAGAGCCCGAAATGGCAAAAGCCTGGAATCAAAGAAGCAAGCTCGAATATCACGGAAAAGATTATGCCGGCCAGCACCTGAAATACACTTTGATTCGTTACCTTACTTCCAGGGACCTGCGCAAAGATGCGGCTGGTGTTTCTCAGCTTTCTGAAAAAGATATTCGTGCCATCGAAAATGGAATTGCCAATGTAAATTACCTCAAAAATCCGAGTATTCGCACCAGGATTTCAAAAATATTGCTGGGATATCAGCAATACATCAATTTAAGCGATCCCAATGGCAGCTCAGTCTTGCAACGTATAGAATATTTAAAAGCCTCTGTCCATATAATAGAACACAATTTTTGGATAGGCGTAGGAACCGGAGATCTACCCCGGCATTTTGAAAATGCCTATCAGGAAATTGATACTGTATTGAAAGAAAAGTGGCAGTGGCGATCGCACAATCAATACCTTTCAATTTTGATCGGATTTGGAGTATTTGGTCTTGTCTGGTTTTTAGTGATGCTTCTGTTTCCATATTGCTATAGCCGAAACTACAGACATTTTCTTTACACTATCTTTTTAGCCATTTTCTTAATCTCTATGCTAACAGAAGACACCATTGAAAATCAGGCAGGAGTTACTTTCTTTGCTTTTTTCAATGCATTTTTTCTACTGGCTGCAACATCCTTAGGCCGCCAAAGCAAAGATTTGTAAAAACTAACTATCTTTGACCATTGATAGTAAACTATGAAAAAAGAAATTTTACCGCTCAGCGCACTCCTATTTGACTCAGAAAACGAATTACCGGAAGAGGATCTTAAGTTATTGATTGAAGCCAGATTAGCTGCACAAAAAGCCTATGCTCCCTATTCGCGGTTTAAGGTGGGAGCCGCTGTAAAACTCGCCAATGGTATTATCATTCAGGGTAATAATCAGGAAAACGCAGCCTATCCCAGTGGACTATGTGCCGAAAGAGTTGCCTTATTTTATGCCCATGCGCAATACCCTGATGTGGCCGTTGAATCTATCGCTATCACTGCGCTGGGAAATAAAGGCCTCATCAATGAACCACTTTCGCCCTGCGGCGCCTGCAGGCAAGTGATGGCAGAATCAGAGAAAAACTCGAACCAGCCAATGCGGGTTATTATGCAAGGCCAACAAGGTCCGGTAATGGTAGCCGAGAGTATGAAAGTGCTGCTTCCATTCTCTTTCCTTGATGAATACCTCCACAAATACACCAATACCACTATTTAAGAATTTCATTTTTTGAATCTACTACTAAACAATGTGTTATGCTCAAAAATAAACACCTCTATTTTTTATTGACAATCTTCATTATATTTAGTGCCTTCCGAAGTGATATGCCTGCCTATCAGCTTTATAATCAAAAAGGTAAGCGGACAAACTTCAAAAAACTACTTAAAGAAGCCTCCAAAGCTGATATCGTCTTCTTTGGTGAACTGCATAACAATCCCATTTCGCATTGGCTGCAACTTGAGCTTACACAAGCCCTTCACGCAATCCATGGAAATCAATTGATTCTGGGAGCTGAGATGATTGAAACAGATAATCAGGAAGCGCTAAATTATTATTTACAAGATAAAATAGATGCGGATTCATTGAAATCTACTGCGCGATTATGGGCTAACTTTAAAACCGATTATAAACCACTGGTGGATCTGGCCAAAGAGAACAAGCTTGATTTTATAGGAACCAATGTGCCCAGGCGCTATGCTTCAATGGTTTTCAAAGGAGGTTTTGAAGTGCTTGACACCCTCCCGCAAAATGATAAAAACTGGATTGCTCCATTGCCAATTGATTACGACCCCAACCTTCCTTCTTATCTGGAAATGATGGAAATGATGGGAGGTATGAGCAATCACAGCTCTGAGAACTTCCCAAAAGCTCAAGCGATAAAAGATGCTACTATGGCGTGGAAAATAGCCGAAAACTGGAACAAAGGACAGTTTTTTATTCATTATAATGGCAGCTTCCATTCGGATGATTATGAAGGTATTGTGTGGTATTTGAAACGATTGAAACCCGAAGCTGTAATTGTAACCATCACTACCATAGAAACAGCTGAATTGCAAAGACGCCTGGACGAAGAGCAACGATTTGTGGCAGATTTTACCATTGCAGTGCCTGAAACCATGACAAAAACTTATTAAATTTGATAAAAAGCTTGACAAACTGAGACATTTGTCGTAATTTTGGGGACAAATGTATATGTCATGATTACAACAACAGATAATATTGAACATCTCATCTCCGAAGCAATAGCCGGATATGCTCAAAAAATATCTTACCAGCGCAGTTTTGAATCAATAGCTGATAAATCTTCCATCAGGCTTGTTTTAGATAACAAACTTCTGGTCAGCACCTTAATAAGAACAGGAATTCCTTACCATGTTTTTCAAACTATTCAGGATGTGAGTCCATTCAACGAACATCAATGGGCTGTATTTTTGGGAGTTTCCACAAAAACCCTTGCCAGAAGCAAACAAACTGAAGGTTTTGTTTTTAAACCGCTGCAATCCGAACGCATTTTTGCAATGACTGAGTTTATCTACCGTGGTCTTCAGGTTTTTGAGGATTATGAGCAGTTTAAGCAATGGCTTAATAGCCCTGTTTATGCACTGGGAAATAACAAACCTGTTGAGCTCTTAAGTGATCAATACGGCCGCGAATTGGTTTTAGCCGAGTTGATTCACATTGATCATGGCATTTTCGTTTAGTATTTAGTCATGGAAGTTTATAGGTTAAGCCGCGAAAAATATGCCGACCAACTATCGGGTTATGGCGCTGCCTTGAAAGGAGCCAGGTGGAATTCGCAAGGCACAGAAATCATTTATACTGCCGGAAATCGCTCACTGGCCATGGCAGAGGTTTTGGTTCATTTAAGTTTGTCCATGCTGCCACGAGATTTTATGATGCTAACCATTTTTTTACCTGACGATTTAGAAATATTTCATCTAAACATAAATGATTTGCCAACGTATTGGAACAGTTTTCCGCACGGCCGGGAAACGCAAAATATCGGTGATCGCTTCATCATTGAAAACAAATATGCTGTCATCAAAGTCCCGTCAGTTGTAACGCAGGGTGATTTCAATGTTTTAATCAATCCGGCTCATCCCCGATTTAAGCAGATCGCTATCGTAAACAAGGAACGTTTTCCGTTTGATCACAGGATTTTCAGGTAAACTAAACTACAGCAAAGGTAACCAGCAGGTTGGCAAAGAAATTCCACAGTGTAACTACTGCAATGGCAAAAACCTTGCTGAGGTAGAAATTCATCCTTAGTTTGCTTACCAATAAATACAGGATGGCTGTATTGATCACCAGCCCGATCAGCGAAATAGTAATAAACTCCGTATATTCCAGTGCAATATTTGGGTTTGTACTTTCAAAAGTCCAAATACGATTTAAGATATAGTTACTGCTGGCCGCCATCATAAAGCCGATGGCATTGCTTACATATTTTTGAACATGGAAAACTTCTTTAAAAAGGTAGGTCAATCCAAAATCAACAAATAATCCCGAAAAACCTACTGCACCAAACTTCAGAAATTTAAACAGAAATCCTCTGATTACAAAGCTGATATATAGAAGTTGAATGGTCACAGCCGGCTACAGTTCCACAATCAACACAAGTTCTTCACCATTCCGGTTTACGTCAACATTGGCGCGTTCGCCGGCTTTAAGCTGCTTGAGGCGGTTCATATAATCATAAATATTTTGAACCGGCATGCCATTGATGCCAATAATTTTATCGCCTTTAAGCATACCTGCCCTGTCGGCCGGACCACCTTTGGTAACGCCACCAACTCCCAATCCATCAGTTGATTCGCTCGTGAAATCAGGCATAATGCCAAGTGTCACCTTAAAACCACGTCGCCCCGAAGTGCGTTCTTTTGGCCCGGCTTCCTGAAAGCTTAATCGTTCAGGACGGTTCAATAAATTCAGCAATAAATCCTCGCTAAAATCAAGCACAAGCTCCATCCCTTCGTAATTAATTTTATCCCAAGTATCTGCCGGAGTATGGTAATCGCTGTGTGCACCCGTGCTGATAAAAAACACAGGAATATCTTCAGCATAAAAAGAAGCATGATCCGAAGCTCCAAAACCTTCGGGAGAATACGATAACCCGAGTACAGTATTTTGCTTCAATTCGTTCAATAAATCTTCTGATTCTACCGCAGTACCTGTTCCGCCCACTGCTATACTTTTTTGTTCGTTGAGCCGGCCAATCATATCGAAATTAACCATTGCATGCATATCTTCGGCTTCAAATGGCGTATTTTTCGCCAAATAACGGGAACCCAATAATCCAAGCTCTTCGGCGCCAAAAGCTGCAAACACCAAACTTCTGGCAGGCTTTTCTTCTAATTCTGCCATTCTTTGTGCCATTGCAATAAGCCCCACAACACCCGATCCATTATCATCGGCTCCATAGTGAGGTGCAACGGTATCAGGGGTGCGTGATCCCGATCCCTGACCACCCATGCCCAGATGGTCGTAATGTGCTCCTAAAACCACAAATTCCTGCTTCAACTCAGGATCGCTTCCAGGCAGATAGGCTACAATATTTTGGGTTCTAACTTCCTGGCGCTCAAGTTCTGTAGTTGCGTTAAACACTTCGTTCCCCATTTCTTTCAACGTTATAACACCATCATTGGCAAGTGTTTCCAAACTATCTGTTGTCCAGCCTTCGGGAAGCATGTGGGCGTTCACCCAGCTACGTTTTAAGTCGATTACAGGGATTCCGGAACTAATTACAGAACGTTCAAAAAGCAAAGGCGTAATTTCATCTTTTGCATCATTGCGGCTTCCACCAACAACCAACAGCCCCAAAGCACCCTGATCGCGGGCGTGCAATGCTTTGCTTCGCACATTGGCAAAAGGAATAAACGGGCTGTCGTTATTTTCGGGTTCAGGATCACCTTCCAACACAAGCACCCATTTTCCTGTGGCATCCACACTTTTATAATCGTTCCATTGCAAAGAGTCGAGATCGAGTATTAACCCGTAGCCGGCAAACACAACTTCGGCCTCAATACTGGCATTGCTGCTAAAAGCATACAGACTAAAATCTTTCTGAAACTCAGCAACAGCATCTTCCCATTGAACCTTATTGTTTGAGGTAGCCTCAACAGATGTGACCACCGAAAAATACTGCATTCCATTGTCATCAAGCGGTTTAAGCCCTGCATCCAAAAACTTTTCCAGAATAAAGCTGGCAGCCACAGCATCTTCAGGAGTTCCCGGAAAACGCCCTTTAAGCGAATCGGAAGCTAAAAATTTCAGCTGCTCCTGCATGGATGATATTTCCGATTCTGGCTGCTGACCATAAGTTAACGAATTGACAAAGAAAGTTATAAGTAGTATTACACTGAATAAACGCATAGTTATTTTTTTTGCAAAATTAAACATTTCAAACTAACATGCTGTAAGGCTATTTGGGTTAAAATTACGATCTTTGCAGCAATCACAGGAGAACACAAGAAAAATGAAAAACAGAGCCCTGACTTTTGAACCTGAAATAGTGTCCATAATTAAAAAATGTGAAGCCTGCACCTTGTCAATGGTCGATACCCATGGCATGCCTTATGCTGTGCCTATGAACTTCGGCTTCGAAAACCGCCGCCTGTTTCTTCATGCAGCTCCCGAAGGCCGGAAAATTGAAATTCTCAAACACAATCCGCATGTTTGCATTACTTTCAGTACCGATCATGAGTTACGTTGGCAAAACACCGAAGTGGCTTGCAGCTACTCCATGAAATACCGTTCGGTGATGATCCTGGGTGAGATAAAATTTCTTGAAGAAATGGATGAAAAACAGCAGGCTTTGGATGTTATTATGCATCAATACACAGATAATCCGTTCAAATATAGCGAGCCCGCGCTAAAAAACGTGTGCGTAATGGAAGTTATAATCAAAGAAATGACCGGAAAGGCTTATGGTTATTAACCTGATTAAGACTTTGACAGTTGCACCTATTTACCATTTATATCCTACTGAACTTTAATGACAAAATTCCAAATCAGTAATCGGGCTAAAACCATTCGGCTTTTTCGCAAAATTCATCGCAGCAGCGGCTTGATCTTACTTGTTTTTATACTTAATGTTGCCATTACCGGCATATTGCTTGGATGGAAAAAGAACAGTGCAGATTTAATTTTGCCCAAAACACAAAAGGGGAGCACTTCTGATTTATCGCAATGGCTGCCATTAGACAGCCTTGAAAAGGTTGCGGGCATTGCATTACATCAAACTGTTTCAGCAGAATTGTCACTCAAAATAGCACGTATCGATGCGCGTAAACAGGAAGGAATCGTGAAATTCGTTTATTTTGACCATTACTGGGGCGTGCAAATGGATGCGGCTACCGCCGATGTTTTACAAATTAGAAAACGCCGATCCGATTTTCTGGAGCAGCTGCACGATGCGTCCTACCTCGATCGCTATTTTGGCTTTGAAAACGACTATTTTAAACTTTTCTTCACCTCGCTGATGGGATTGGCGCTGCTGCTGTTTTCCATAACCGGATTTTGGATGTGGTACGGCCCAAAACAAATCAGAAAAGCAAAATCAATTCAGAAAAAATGATTGTTTAACTTCGCAAAAAAATACCTCATGAAAAACTTTAGCTTTATCTTACTTTTCCTTTTTGGCATGCTTTTGACCACGCAGGCACAATATATCACGCCCGGAAACAGCCAGGCCTACACACTTGACGATCTGGTAGATTTGAGTGGTGGCACTGTAAGTTTTGAAAATGGAAGCTTTATCATAAATAATGCCCTTACCATTTCAGCTACTGACACCTTAAAAATAACCGAAGCCACCGTTCTAAAAATTGCTGCAGGCCTTCGTCCCGAGTTTTTTGGCAGTATTATTTCAAATCCCGAAAATGGGGAAGTAATTATCACTGCTGTGGATACTATTACTGCAGGGCAGGGATTTGACGGTCTGCGTTTTGAAGACTCACAAGCCAATTATATTGCCAACACACGCATCACGCATGGCGGAGGCATACAGCTTATCGAAAGTGAAGCCACTTTTGAATATTGTACTTTTATTCACAACAGCTCATCCAATACCTCAAGTGTGATAAGCTACAGCAATTGCAGCCCAATAATCCGCTACTGCCGCTTTGTGGAGAACGAACGTTCGGCTATTGGATCAGGTGCCAATACGGAAGGTTCGCCTCAGATTTATTTTAATGAATTCATCCACAATACTAATGATAACAGCAATCGTCCGCAGCTCAACCTCGGGCCCGGAGCTGTTGACAGCATTTATATTGTTGGCAATTACGTGGAAGGATTTAACGATAATGCAGGCGGAATTTCTATCTCCAGTCTGGTTGGCGTAGGAAATACCAAAGCCGTTGTTTCAGGCAATACCATTGTGAATAACCGCTACGGCTATGCACAAATTGGCAACAATATCAGCAGCCGTATCAGCGATAACATACTGGCAGGCAATAACATTCAAAACGATCCGATGCTTGGCGGAAGCGGCCTGAATTTTTATGGAACCACAACCACCAATAAAGCCATTATTCGTAATAATATCATTTCGGGCAATTTGTGGGGAATTACCACGCAAGAAATCGTTGACATTAATCTCGGCACAGCCATGAATCCGGGAGGAAATGTTTTTTATGAGAATGGCAATACAGGAGAAACTTATGCTTTTTATAACAATACGGCCGAAGACGTGAGTGCTATTGGTAATTACTGGGGAACCAATGATTTAGCCATTGCAGAAACCTATATTTTTCATCAACCAGATGATGGCACGCTTGGGCTGGTAACCTATGAACCGATTAAAACGCTGGAGCCCGAATTTTTGTCTTTTGACTTGCTGGCCCTCAACAATCCGCAACTTGAAAACAATATTTCCGGAACGGTTAATCCTGACAATTTTACTGTTACGCTCGAAGTTCCGGCAGGCATTTCGCTTACAAACCTGATTCCAACTTATACTGTTGAACTGGGCATTAGCGGTGATCCTGCTTCGGAAGTGGCACAGGATTTCAATGAAAATGTTGTTTATACGCTAAGCACCCCTCATGGTTCAGAAGCCGAATGGACAGTGATTGCAAATCAGCAATCTGCCACTTATGACCTGACTTTTATGGTTGAAGATGAAGAAGGCCTTGCGCTGGCTGGAGCTGAAATTACGTTGGAAGGAATTGGCACACAAAGCACAAATGACAGCGGCATCAGCGTTTTTGAATCCCTTGAGCCGGGAACTTATACTTATGAAGTATTGGTTGAAGCCTACGAAGCTGTGAACGGATCAGTAGAAATGATTGATGAAGACCTGACTGAGCTTGTTGTGATGGACATCTTTGTAAATCTGGCAGAAGCAAAAACGGAGGCTATCCAAATCTATCCCAATCCGGTTCAGGATATTTTGCAGATTAAGGGATTAACAGCTGAGAGCAATACCATCAAAATACTTGATTTGCAGGGGAAAGTTGTTTTTGAAACACGCCATTTCAGCGCAAACTCCATTCATGTCAATCATTTAAGCCGCGGAGAATATGTGTTAATTGTGGAAAACAATGACACCGTTCAAAAGCTGAAATTCATTAAAAAGTAGTACTTTTCGGGTTTGCATTCGTTCAACCAAAATCGAAAATAAATGAAGGGCTACAGCTCAAATCAGCGATCGCTGCTTACTGTTTGGGGACTCGTGATTCTCCTGGGTCTGTTGAAATTTGGTTATCAGCAGACCAATTTGCTGAGCTTTGATTATTTTGGCTTGTATCTTCATTTACCGGCAACCTTTATCTACCACGATCCGGCTGTTAGTGATATCAGCTGGCTCGAAAAAATCAATGAAACCTACAACAACACCCCCACTTTTTATCAGCTTCAAAAGGAGGGACAATACAATATTATCCGTTTTTTTAATGGAATCGCCATTTTGCTTTCGCCGTTCTTCTTTTTGGGGCACCTCATGGCCAATATGAGCCAGTATCCGGCTGACGGTTTTTCGTATCCCTATCAGCTGGCCATGATGATTGCAGCCTGGTTTTATGTGATTGTCGGCCTGATATTTACACGCAAGGTGTTATTGAAATATTTCGATGACACAACCACCAGCTGGACCTTGATTGCCCTTTATCTGGGGACTAATTTAATTTTTTGGTCCACTTTTGATGCCGGCGCCCCGCACACTATTTTGTTGAGTTTTTATGCCATGCTGCTGTGGTTTACCATCCGCTGGCACGAAGAACAGAAAAAACGTTTTGCTGTCGCCATCGGTTTGTTGCTTGGCCTGATCATCGTTAGCCGACCGAGCGATATTGTTGCGGTTCTCATCCCACTGTTTTGGAATGTGTATGATAAAGCAAGTTTGAAAAACAAAATCCGGCTTATCCAAACACATTTCGGACAAGTGATCTTGCTGGTGTTTTTCACTTTTCTGGCTGGATTGCCGCAACTGCTTTATTTTTATACGTTTACCGGAAAATTCATTTACAGCACTTATACCGATCCACAGTCGGGTTTTGATTTTACCAACCCGCGTTTTGGCTGGGTACTTTTCAGCTTCAGAAAAGGCTGGTTGATTTATGCCCCGCTGATGGTCTTCGCGCTGCTGGGTTTTATCCCTTTATGGAAAAAACACAAGGCACTTGCACCTCCCCTGCTGCTGCATTTTGCTGTGAACTTGTTTTTGATCGCGGCCTTCACCAGCCTCATCAGTTATGGCTGGCGCGCCTTTATCCAATCCTATGCCCTGCTGGCACTTCCGTTGGCGGCTTTCATCAGCCTGATTTTGAAGAAAAAATGGTTTGTAAAATCGACAGCAGCTCTATTGTTAATTTTCTTTATTTGGTTGAGTGCGATTCAAGGGTGGCAGATTAGGATGGGCATTATCGACAGCTCAAAAATGACCAAAACATACTATTATAAAATCTTTGGCAAAACAAGCATTAATCCTGATGTAAAAAAATATCTCAGGCTGGATCATTACATAGATGATCAAACCGGAAACAAAATTCCTGACACAAGCATTTATCATTCAAAAGTTTTAGTCCATTACGATTTTCAGAATCCCGGGCAATTCATTGACCCCATAGATTCAACGAATCTTGTATTCCTAATGGATGATAAAATTCAATTTAGCAAGGATTTAAAAATTGCTCATCGTGAAATTACCGATAAAGAACACTATTGGGCAAGGGTCAGTTTGAAATTTATGGGAGAGAAACCCATAAAAAAAGGGGATGCACTTTTAGTGTGCACATATGCCTACTACGGATCCCGTAGATCCAGTAATGGTCAAACATATAAATACCGTGTTTTCCCCCTTGAAACTTCAAAAATCGGCGAATGGCAATCCTTATCCATCGATTATCTCGCTCCTGAGCCTACAACTAAAAACGACCAATTTCAGACTTACATCTGGAACAGAAGTGCAAACCGCATACTTATTGATGATTTTGAGGTTAGGGTATTTGAGCCCAAAAGAAGTGATGAATAGTTATTGAATCAATATCCAACAATTACACATGAAACCAACTTTAAGCATAATCATACCCGCTTACAACGAAGCCAGGACAATCGGGGAAGTACTTGACAAAGTGTTAAAGAGTACCACTTTAAACAAAATAGAAACACAAATTATCGTTGTGGATGATGCTTCAAAAGATGAAACGTTGGATCATGTTGCCGATTGGCATAAACGCAATCCGGAAGCTCAGCTTGTAACTATTGCTTCTCAGCCCAATCGCGGAAAAGGTTTTGCTATCCGAAAGGGTATTGAAGCAGCCGAAGGCGACTATATTTTAATTCAGGATGCTGATCATGAATACGATCCGCGCGAATATCCTAAACTTCTAGCCCCTGTGCTTGATGGCATGGCCAATGTGGTTTACGGGTCGCGTTTTGTTGGTGGCAATCCACATCGGATCTTATTTTTCTGGCATTCGATCGGAAACAAGTTTTTGACCACAGTATCCAATATGTTTACCAACCTGAACCTCACGGATATGGAATCGGGCTACAAGCTTTTCAAGCGTGAAATACTGCAGTCCATACCGTTAAAAGAAAACCGCTTCGGCTTTGAACCCGAGGTAACTGCTAAAATTTCGCGCATCAAAGACATTCGGATATACGAGGTAGGGATTTCTTATTATGGAAGAACCTATGCCGAGGGTAAAAAAATTAACTGGCAGGATGGCTTCAGGGCAATTTGGTGCGTGTTGAAGTATAATCTATGGAGCAAATAATCTTGTCAGGCACACTATTAATTTGCTGAAATGTATTATTTAAAACGACTTCATTTTTTTCAGGAAATCATAATTCTGCTCTTGTTTCTTTTTCTAATTAATAATTATTTTGAGAATAACCGACCTGTAATTCTGGCTGATGGCAAAGGTTATTACGAATACTTGCCTGCAGTTTTTATTTATAATGATTTAAATTTTACCTATACCGATACCTTAGTAAGTCAATTTTATGACCATAAAGCAGCGAGTAGTGGTTATTTACCTTTTATAAATGGAAACAAAATAAACAAGTACTTTGCTGGTACAGCAGCCGCACAAATACCATTTTTCCTGATCGCTCATCTGATAGCCATGCAGGACAGTAATTTAGAAGCTGATGGCTATTCATTAATTTATCAGGATTTTGTTTTTTATGCCGCCCTCTTTTATTTATTTATAGGTTTATTGTTTCTAAGAAAACTGCTCAAAATCTATCAGGTTCCAGCTTGCTATATATTTGTGCTTCAGCTAGTAACACTTTTCAGTAGTTCTTTGATGTATTATACCAATAATCTGCCATCCTTTAGCCATGTTTATTCTTTTGCTTTTGTTAATCTGTTTTTATATTTAGTTGCTAAATACAATATTAAGCCACACAAAAAAGAGCTATACGGGGCTGCCTTTGCCTTAGGTATGATAATTTTAATCAGGCCTGTTAATGGACTTATTGTACTCTTCGTTCCTTACATTTTCGATAGTTGGGGGGCTTTTATTGTTACCCTAAAGTCAATCTTTACACAAAATAAATTCGTATTGATCGTCTCAATGGCAATCACACTATTGATTATTGCTATTCAGCCTGTTATTTGGTATTTGCAAACAGGGAGTTTTTACGTTAGCTCTTATCAGGAAGAGCGACTGATCCTTACCCAACCAAATATCATCAAATTCCTATTTAGCTACCAAAAGGGATTTTTTATTTACGCGCCAGTATTTTTTATTTTAATCCTTTTGGGAATAATTACTTCTGTTTCAAAGAAGAACTATTGGAAATTATTTAGCTTCATAGCTCCCTTTTTAATTGTGGTATATATCTTATCGAGCTGGTGGGTTTGGTATTACGGCGCCAGCTATGGAAGCCGCGTCTTGATTGATTACTATGGTGTGTTTATTCTGTTTGGAAGTTCTTTTTATCGTACAAAAACAAAATTTATTAAACCAGCCACTTTTCTCCTATATGGTTTCTTCATTTATCTTGCCATCATTCAAACATTCCAATACAAGCATTTCATCATGCACTGGGCAAGGATGAATAAAGAAAAATATTGGCAAATTTTCCTCAAAACAGAGCCACAATGGAAAGGTCTTTTTTGGATGAACACCTATTACTTAAAAGCTGAGCAGATTCTAATAGATAAGACAGTTGATGATCAGTACATATTAAATCCAGAAATAAACACAACAACGCTGATCGACAGCATTTCATTAAAAAACATAGATAGTGAGGCTTCTAAACACTTACTACAACTTGAGTATAAAGTCAATTTTCAACAAGGTCTTGACCAATTTCTGGTCATCGCAGATGATACTGCCGGTAATAACCTTTACTACAGCAAAAAATACCTTTTCAATGGTGTTGGATGGGAAGATTTTGAAGGAACGGGATTGATCAATTTGGAGATAAAATCGAACAAACTTAAAGATTCCTTACTAAAAATCTATTTAATCAAAAACGAGAAAGCAGCAACTATAGCATCTGTTAGAATTAGAATAGCTAACTTGTAAGCACAAAATACCTAATTTATTTCAAAGCCCTGTTCTGCCAAAACCTGTGTGTTTATAAGCTTTCGAAAATAAGTGTAAAAAACTTAAGCGATGCACAAATAAGCACATTACATTTTCTGGAAAAGTAATTATAAACCAATAAATTATTGACCAAGAATACCTAAAAAACAAGTATTTACATTAACAATTTAGATTATTCTTCAGGCTCATAAACATATATTCCCTTACGAGCCTTTTCCATATCCGGTATCGTTAATTTTTTATAATAATCGCCATAAGGTTTAACCACTAAAAACTGATACCAATAGGCTTCTTTGGTCATTCCTACATAATGTATGGCTCCCCAATAATATTGGCGTGTCTGGAAATAACTAAAGCCTACCAAAGTTAACATTATCAAAATAAGAGGAATGCGAACAAAAAACCTGCTTTCTAGAACCCAATCCGTAAAAGCCGCAAAACCCAATGCATAAATAGCATAGGTTTCAATATAAGCCCGCATGCCAAAACCTCCCCCATACCACCACGACCACCAGCTGGAAACAAGATAAATATTAAAAACCGTAAAAATTAAAATCGGAAGCGCCATGCCTCTTTTTCTTTTCCAAAGCATAGCCAAACCCACAAAGGCAAATACCATCAAGGGCGTATAAACCAACCATCCTTTGCGGTAGCTGAAGAGGTTGTTGATGATCTGTGGATTATCAAAAAAGAAACTGGCGCCATTATCACCATATCCAAGAAAAAACCAGCTACCAGTAAAAACTTTCCAATAAACGAATTGTGGAATCCAGACGATGATAGCTGATAAAACAATCATTAATATTGAACGATTTTGCTTTCCAAATAATCGAAGTTTTTCAGCTATTCCAGAGAAAGAGCCTGTTTCCCAAAAAACAAAAATCAATCCAATCAACACATTAGTGGGTCTGACCAAAGTTATTAATGCACCGACAACACCCAACAAGATCGCTTTAGATAATCGGGGTTTTTCGTGCCATTGAATGGTAAGCAATAGAAAAGCAGAAAAAAGAAAAAAACTGTACTGATGACTCATGGTTGTTTCGGCTGTGGCATAGTGAAACAAGTTGGTCCCAATCACAACCATGATTAAGCTAAGTGCAGTTGCATTTTTTGAAAAATACCTCAGCAAAACTTTACGCAGCATCAATAGTGCTAAAAACAGATAAACCCATCCCATTATAACCAAACCCAAACGGTAAGGCTCACTAAAACCGCTGGTATCTCCACCAGAAACACTTACAATGGCATGCGTTATAAAAAAGGCTGGTGCATACAAAATTGACATGCCCATCGTTACCATGAAGGCATGCTTTCCATTTGGTGCATTAACGGGCCAAAACATCTTGCTAAAATGACCCGGATCCTCAAAAACAAAATCCAACGAAAGGTCTTTGTAAATAACAGCAGCGGGTAAATACGCATAATAGTGTATTACATCGGATGCAATTACCCGATCCTGCCGTTTATAAAATCCGAATTCTATGGCATAGATTATAACGAAAGCAAGGACAAACAGAATACTCCACTTCGAAAAATCAATCTTTCTAAGTGCAGTAAAAAAGGATAACAGGCTACTTTTCAAACGGCTATTTGTTTTGGTTTTTGGAAGAACAAAAGTAAGTAAAAAACAAACAGGGGTAAGGCAACAAAAAAGGCGCGCATTTTCATGCACGCCTTTTTTTTGGTAGTCAAAATTGCTTAAGCAATCTCGATCTGTCTGTTCAATGCAACTTTTGCATCTTCACGTTTTGGCAAGCTCACTTTCAAAATGCCGTCTTTGTAGTCTGCCTTGATTTTGTCGAAATCAATGCTTTTCGGCAGGGTAAAAGAACGACTAAAGCTGCTGTAGTTGAATTCTTTACGTGAGAAATTTTCGTTGTTTTCTTCCTTTTCATCTTGTTTTTCGGAAGAAAGTGTAAGCACATTGTTATCCAGGTTAATCTTAAAATCGCTTTTTTGCATACCTGGTGCAGCCATCTCGAGCATAAAACTATCCTCATTTTCGCTGATGTTTACAGCCGGCATCATCGGACGTGTTTCAGCTGAACGCCACATAAAATTGCGGTCAAGATCTTCCATTAATTCGCTTAACATGCTTACTGGTCGTTGATTAAATCTGATTAAATTCATGATAAAACCTCCTTTTATTTTAGTTTAACTTCAGTTTTTTTGAATTTTTATTTCAACTAGCCCTGTTCAAAACATATACCAAAACATTCATCCAGCACTTTTAACTCATAATACCGCCATATTGTCTGTATATCAAATTATTAACATGCCATAGTGACAGTACTATTTTATAATTACTTTGTTTAACAATTTACATATCAATATTTTAATATTTATTAAACTTCTAACCTAATGATTTGTTATTTTTGCGACAAAGCCACAACAAATGTCAGATATCCGTAAAAGCCTTAGCCCCGGACGCATTATCTATCCTATTCTTATAGGTTTAGGTGTTGCTTCATGGATGCTTTACAAGAATTTTGACCCGGAGGCTTTTACTTTTTTCAGTTGGACAACAGCTTCATTTTTCTGGTTGGCTGTGGCATTGCTCATGATGGGGGTTCGCGATTTGGCTTATATGTACAGGATCAAAGTGCTTACTGATGGCGAGCTAAGCTGGCGGCAGGCCTTTGAAACCATTATGTTGTGGGAGTTTAGCTCGGCCATTTCTCCTTCGGTGGTTGGCGGCACCGGGCCAGCGATATTTGTGCTTTACAAAGAAGGAATCAATTCGGGCAAAAGCACCGCAGTAATTTTGACAGCCATTTTTCTGGATGAGGTCTTTTTTATACTGATGGTGCCCATTCTTTACCTGAGCTTTGGCAATCAGATATTCCCGCCCGATGGAGCAGATTTTGCACAGGGCGTGCGGGTTGCACTTTATTTAGGATATGGCGGCATCCTCATTTATACCCTGGTTTTAACCTACACGCTTTTTTTTAATCCCTATTTCTTTAAATGGCTGCTGTCGTTTGTTTTTCTGTTGCCTTTTTTAAAGCGTTTCAGAATGCGGATGCGCAAATTAGCTAACCAGCTGATTATCACTTCAAACACCATGAAAGGTAAAGATTTTAAGTATTGGGCTAAAGCATTTCTGGCAACGATCGTTTCCTGGACAGGTCGCTATTGGGTAGTAAATTTTATGTTTATGGCCTTCTTTTTCAGCGATTTAAAACTCTTTGATCACTTCTTGATTTATGCACGCCAATTGACCATGTGGATCATACTTTTGGTAAGTCCAACACCCGGAGGTAGCGGAATAGCTGAATTTATCTTTTCTGACTTTTTGGGCGACCTTATCCCCAATCTTGCCTGGGCAGTGCCTTTGGCCTTGCTGTGGCGTTTAATAACCTATTATCCCTACCTCTTTATTGGAATGCTTCTTATTCCGGCCTGGATAAAAAGGGTTTTCCCTGTCGAAACCAGCTACAAAGTGGTGAAATAGCTGTTCACTTTCGTACGGTAGTTTTGCACTTTCGAACAGCTTTAACAACGTCATACTGCGCTGTTTGTTAGTTTTCAACTATTTATCAAACATGGCATGGCTTTGGAAATTACAAGCAAAACCAAATTGATCAGGACATGTTAGCTGCCTCGATGCGTTATTTTTGGCGCGAACTTTTGCGGAAACCATTTTTCTACCTCATCCAATGCTGTAGCCTTGCTCTGGGAATACTCTCCAGTTTGCTGATGCTGGCGTATGTGAGTTACCATCACAGTTTCGACAAGCAAATACCCGACTACGAAAATGTTTACAGGGTTCAATACAACCGATGGGGCGAAAATGGCGAAAAAGTTAGTTTTGCTTCAGCCTCTCCTACCATCGGCCCGGCGATAAAAACCCTTATTCCATCCCTGTCAGCTTTTGCGCGACTTTATAAAACTGATGGCGTATTCAGCTATGGCGAGCATTTTTTTGAAGAGAAGGCCGTATTTCAATCCGAATCCAGTGTTTTTAATGTGCTGGGCATTAAAGTTTTGGCCGGAGATGAAAAACGTTGTCTGGACGAAACCGGAAGTATGGCGATATCGGAAAGCCTGGCCAGAAAATATTTTGGCCCGGCAAACCCTTTGGGCAAAAGCATAAGCTACAACCAGGACATTCAATATGTGATTACAGCGGTTTTTGAAGACTTAGAACCCAACCGACATTTGCAGGCAGAGGTGTTTCTTTCGCTATCGGACTGGATGACACAAAGCCCAGAAGTATTCAGTGATGGCTGGTTCTACAGCGGATTCTACACCTACCTGCGATTCACCAATCCGGTTGAGGAAGCACAAGTGAATGAAAAAATTGCCAATTATATCGATCAGGAATTTGGCCCGGTACTCAAGGAATACGGAATGAGCATGTCATTCTTGCTTCAGCCCGTTTCGTCCATACATCTCAACTCGCATTATATGCATGAGCTACAGCCCAATCCAAACCGCTCTACGATGGAAGTGTTAGCTGTGGCAGCTTTTCTGATCTTATTTATAGGTTGGTTCAATTACTTCAACCTGACTTCAATAGCCATGCTGAAACGCAAAAAAGAAATCCTGGTTCGCAAATTAGCCGGAGCAAGCAACAATAAATTATTTCGTCATTACCTGATCTGGTCGCTGACTATCAATTTGGCCGCACTTATCCTTGTTTTGTTGCTTTTGGAATGGATCAACAACTGGTTTGTGACCCTTGCCGGCATGCCTCAACAACTTATTCTTATTTATCACCCGGCAGTATGGCTGTATTTAATGGTTTGCTTGCTTGGCGGCACCTTTTTCGCAGGTGTTTATGTGGTGTTCAGAAAACACAAATCGGGCTTTGCACAATTACTGAAAGGCGATTTCGCTCAAAGTCCGAAAGGCATCAGGCTTAAAAGAGCGCTTGTATTTCTACAGTTTACCATCGGCATTGGAGTAATAGCGGCTACGCTGACAATCTACCTGCAATTTATGATGTTGATCAATCATTCTCCGGGCTTTGCGACTCAAAATGTGATTTCGTTCAAAGCACCCGGAGGCATAAACGCCACTAACGCCTACAAAATTAAGTCGTTTGAAGATGAACTTGAAAAGCTGGCCTTCGTGCAACATGCAGCATTCTCCTCTGTGATCCCAACTGAGCAAAACCGTTTCAACCGGGGAGGCATTCGACTTCAGGGCGAGCCTGCTAAAAATGGTCATAATTTTCGCGTCACGGAAACCTCAAAGGCATTTTTTGATGTGTACGAAATTCCATTTTTACAGGGTGAGGGTTTTATTGGCAGAGCAGCTGTTGATAGTCAGCGTGTTGTAATTAACGAAATGGCCGCCAGCCGATTGGGTTTCGACGACCCTGCAAAAGCCGTTGGGCAAAAGCTCTTGTTAAGAGAAGATCCACTTTTGATTTCCGGAATTATTCCAGACATTTATCAGCGCTCACCCAAGGATTCAAAAGAACCACAACTGTATCGCTATCCCAGGAGATACCAGGGTTCTTTTTCCGTGAAGCTTAGCAATCTTCATCCCGGGCAAATAGCCGAAATACAAGCCATTTTTGAGGATTACTTTCCACAAAACCCTTTCGATTATCACTATATGAATATCCGATACCAGACTATCTTTGCGCCCGAAAAGCGTGTTAGCCTTTTCTTTGGGAGTCTTTCATTAATCTGTCTCTTGATTACCGTTTTTGGATTGATTGGCTTGTCGGCCTATACCGCCGAAATCAGAAAAAAAGAGTTGGGCATCAGAAAAACGCTCGGGGCTGAGACGCATCAGTTGCTGCTTATGCTTTCAAAAGAGTATGTTTTACTTGGAATAGCTGCTGCTGCAGTGGCACTACCGCTGTATAATTACCTGATAAGCCGTTGGATAATCCAGTTTGATCAACAAATTGAACGTTCCTGGACCACCTTTGCCCTGCCTGTGGCCATAGTGCTTTTCGTTGCAATTACAACTGTTAGTCTGCAATCGCTCAAAGCCATCATGCTTTCGGTAAGCAAGAGTTTAAGAACAGATTAAACACCAAAAGTACATTCGAGAGGTTTAATAACTCGTTTCGTCCAGTTTAACCTTTCCCCAGAAAGTTTTGTAAACAAAAACAGTATATAAAATTACCAAAGGACCGCCGATTGCTGTGATATTTAACATAATACGCAATGAGTTTTCGG
Organism: Bacteroidota bacterium; assembly: GCA_018830105.1. Taxonomy (GTDB): domain Bacteria; phylum Bacteroidota; class Bacteroidia; order Bacteroidales; family F082; genus UBA5536. The sequence goes on along the minus strand of JAHJTC010000016.1, from coordinate 309,464 downwards.
AGGAGGCTGCATTATAAACTGTGATGTCATACATCGGATCTATCGTGGACATAATGATCACCGGATAAAGCTCCAGCGCAACCAAAATCAACAAAAAACTCATCGTGAGCGATGAAAAGATAAACGCCATGACATATTTACCTTTACTGACAAGCCGGGGCACATTGGCAATACTAAGAAAAGCAAGCAAAGGTACAACGAACAAAGCAATGTTTTCGTGCAGCCTGTCGGTAAGATGTGGCAGGTAAATAAGTGTAAACAAGGTTACTATGCTATACATAACAATGAAAAAAATAATTGAGCGATTGAGCAACCTATTCACCTTAACAAACAACTTTCCTTCTGTTTTCATGGCCAGATAAATAGCACCATGCATCATAAACAAAGCTACTGCTGTTACTCCAACAAGTAGTGCATAAGGATTCAGGAAGTCGATCCAATTTCCCTGAAATTCATAGTTGGGGCCCAGTTCAACGCCCCATAGAATATTGCCCACCACAACACCCAGCAGCAAAGCCATCATCACACTCGCCACGCTATAACTGATGTCCCAGAAATCGCGCCACCATTTCATTTCTTCTTTACTGCGAAACTCTATCGAAACAGCCCTGAAAATGAGAAATGCCAGAAAAAGCATAAAGGGAATATACATGGCCGAGAACATGGAAGCATAGAGCACCGGAAATCCAGCAAATAATGCGCCTCCACCTATCACCAGCCATACCTCATTGCCGTCCCATACAGGACCGACAGCATTAAGTGCGATGCGGCGACTTTCCTCTTTCCTGAAAAACAAATGCCAGGCTCCTGCTCCCAGGTCGAAGCCATCCAGAATGGCATAACCCGAAAACAAAGCTCCAACAACCAAAAACCATAAAGTTGGGTAATCTATTCCTAAAAATGTTGCCATAATTTCTTGTTTTTAAAGGATTTACTCAATCGTTTTGGCCATACTTTCCTGTAATGGACGACTTTCGGTATTGCTTTCATCGTAAGGTCCTGCATGGATTTTCTTGTTCATCAGGTATAAAAACAAAACAAACAATAAGGCATATATGAGCGTAAACATAATTAGTGAGAACAAAACCATATTCGCTGTAACTGTTGCCGAAAGGGCATCCGAAGTGCGCAACAAGCCATAAACCACCCAGGGCTGTCGTCCCATTTCGGCAGCAAACCAACCAAACTGATTGGCAAGTTGCGGCAGTAGTACCGAAAACACAAATACCCAGAGCAGCCAACGGTATTCAAATAATTTCCCTCGCCACCATAAGAACAGGCCAAATAGTGTGAGGCCTATAAAATACAAGCCAAAAGCCACCATAAGGTGATAAAACTGGAACACGGCATTCACCTGTGTTGGAATTTCATCTTGCGGAAAGTCATTCAATCCTTTTATCGGGCTGTCAAAATTTCCATAAATCAAAAAACTTAAGCCTCCCGGAATGTATGGTCCAACAACTTTTTGACTTTCATGATCCACCCAGCCAAAGAGGTATAAGTCAGCCTGATCGAAGCTGTTGTAATGACCTTCAAAGGCTGCCAGTTTTGCCGGCTGATTTACTGCCACGCCATTAGCGGAGCTGTGTCCGGTAACCAATTGCAATACAGAAAACAAAGCAGCAACTGCCAAGGCAATTTTAAAGGCTTTCTTCGAAAGTGCTGTATAGCGGCCTTTAAGCAGGTACCAGGCATGCACACTCATCACCAGAAATGCTCCGGCAATAAGTGCCCCAATCCATACGTGCAAAACCCTGTCGACACTGGAAGGATTGAAGACCATCGCCCAGAAATCGGTGATTTCGGCACGGGCATTCAGGCCTTCGCCAACAATTTGAAAACCGGTCGGCGTTTGCTGCCAGCTGTTGGCTACCACTATCCATACGGCAGAAAACATGGAACCAAACCAAACACCAAAAGTTGCAATGAAATGGACGATGGGTTTTACGCGGTTCCAGCCAAAAAGCAAGACGCCCAAAAAACCGCTCTCCAGCGCAAAGGCGAAAATACCTTCTGCCGCTAAGGCACTGCCGAAAACATCGCCAACAAAACGCGAATAAGTTGCCCAATTGGTGCCAAACTCAAACTCCATCACAATGCCGGTAGCCACGCCCAAGCCAAAAGTAATGGCGAATATTTTAGTCCAGAACCGGGCGAGCTGTTCGTATTGTTTGTTTTTTGTCTTTAAATACATGCCTTCCATCAACACCATGATCAAGCCCAAACCAATGCTCAGCGGCGGATAGATGTAATGAAAGGAGATAGTGAAAGCAAACTGTATTCGGGAAAGGATCTCTACGTCCATGGTATCTTGTTTTTAATCAGTGGTTTATGTTTAGAAATAAACACTCAGGGTGCTCCACCCAATGCAAAGATCAAATTTACCATAAACACGCGTATTCTTCGTTATATTTTTAACAAAAAAATAGTATTTCACCTTATTTAGAAAGCAATTTAAATTGCGATCGAGCTTTTTCAAGACTTTTATAATATCTCATTTGCATAAATTAGGCTCATTAGGCTGTTCTTGCAGATCAGATCACAACGTCGGTTTGTGGAAATCCATTGGATTCCTGTAAATCGCCAATAAATTGTTTTTTGTGCCAATGCTTGCTTAACTTTGGGCCGATGAAGCATTATCCCTATATCGATCTGCACACCCATCAGGTGCAAGCATCCAATGCTGAAAAAGTGGCTATCGTGAATATCATGGCAGCTAATCCATTGCCTGACAATCCAAAAACAAATCTAAGTTGCGGGATTCATCCCTGGCAAATCGAGGACGGAAATATCTCTGCACTATGGGAAGCCCTCGATCGTGTTATGGCCAATAAACAGCTTGTGGCCATTGGTGAGGCAGGATTTGACACAATGATTGATTCTCCGCTGGAAATGCAACAAATGATCTTCGAAAAACAAGCTGCTCTTGCTGTCAGCCATCATATACCACTTATTATTCATTGCGTAAAAGCCTATGCCGAACTGTTGGAAAGCCGAAAAAGGCATCCCGACGGCATCTGGATAGTTCACGGTTTCGATGGCAATATTGCCCTGGCCAATCAATTGATTGGAAAAAGAATAAACCTCTCCATTGGTGCTGCGCTCATGAATACCAAACGTAAGATTACCAAAGCTTTGCCAAAAATCCCTCTGGAAAACCTGTTTTTTGAAACTGACGATCAAACGGATTTTACTATTGAAGCTATTTATCAGCAGGCGGCTGCTATCACAGGTATGGAATTAGAGGCGTTAAAAGCACAGATCTTTCGTAATTTTGCGGCTTGTTTTCCAAAAATAAATTGATGGCAAAAAACTGGCAATCACGCACAGCACTATTATTGGGTGATGATGCTTTGCAAAAACTGGCACAAAGTCATGTGTTGGTAATTGGTTTGGGTGGAGTGGGAGCTCATGCTGCCGAGCAACTGGCAAGAGCAGGTGTTGGGAAACTGACATTGGTTGATGGAGATCGCATTGAAGCCACGAACCGAAACAGGCAGCTGCTGGCTTTAAGTAGCAGTGAAGGTGAAACCAAAACAAAACTGATGGCAGCAAGGCTGCGCGATATCAATCCTGATATTCAAATTGAAGTCGTTCAGGAATACATCAAAGATGACAAAATTATAAAGCTGCTCGACCAGCATTATGATTACATTATCGATGCCATTGATTCGCTTTCGTCCAAAGTATTTGTGCTTTATCAGGCACTGCAAAAAGGCTTTCGCATTGTGAGTTCGATGGGTGCCGGCGGAAAAATTGACCCGCTGAAGATACAGATTGTTGACATCAGCAAAACCCAGCATTGCCGCCTTGCTTTTTATATTCGCAAAAGGCTGCACAAATTGGGTGTCCGTGAAGGGTTTACGGCGGTTTACTCCCCGGAGCCTGTTGCAAAATCCAGCATCGAAAAATCAACTTCAGACTTAAGCAAGCGCTCTATCGTTGGAACCATTTCATATATGCCTGCCATTTTCGGTTGTTATTGTGCATCGGTGGTAATCAGGGAGTTGATCAGCTAATCATAATGATAGCGACAGGCAATGATAATCAGCTGCTGCTCCCTGATTTGATAGACCAAACGGTGCTGCTGGTCGATCCTTCTGGACCAATATCCTGACAATTCGTATCGCAAGGGTTCCGGCTTACCTGCACCCGAAAAAGGCTCTCATTGTATTGCTTTGATCAACTGATTGATCTTAGCCAATATGCGCTTATCAGTCATTTGCCAGTATAAATAATCCTCCCAAGCATTGGTTGAAAAAGTGATTGTCATTTATACCTCAAAAGTTTTACGAACCAGTTCCCCTCGTTTGATCTGTTCAATTGATTCGAAAATCCGTTGTGCATTTTTCCTTCCGCTCAATAAATGAAGGGTCTCAATGAGAGCATTGTATTCATCAATTGAAATAAGCACAGTTCCTTTTCCCGACTTTCGCTTGATAATCAAGGTTTCATTATTGTTCTCAACACTATCTAAAAAATCTTTCAGATGTGCTCGAAATTCAGAGAAATTTGCAGCAAGCATAATCTAAGTTATTAATTAAGTACAAATATACGTACTTTTTAATACTATTTTGCAGTTAAATTAAGAATAAAGATCAGGTTTTACTTAATCTTTTCCGGCATGGCTGCTTTCAGTTCTTGCGCTGCCGTTTCATAAGCCTTGATGATAGCCCTGTTGAAATCGGCGCCACCGCCCTTGATGCTGCTGAGGCTTTGTTTCCAGATTTCTCTACCATCGGAAAGATCCATCACCGAAACATTGGCATCCACAAAACCAAAATAAATGCCCTGCACATTGGAGCCATTGCGTGCTTTGGCATCAATCTCGACCAACAGATCAGCCTCATTCATCTGATCGGTAAAGGCATAACCCCTTTCGGCCAGGGATTCTTTTAAAGTAGGCTCCAATAAATTAATATCCAACTGCTTACCATAATGGCCTTTTTCGCTGCTTTGCACAAAAATGGTAAGCGGAGCCACCTTGATCATAAAACGAGCCGGTGAAATAGGGTACTGTTTTTCGAGCTGACTCAAAAATGCCGGCTCTGGCTCACCGCCAATGAAAGCTTTCAAATCGAGCTGCGCCAAAACTACCTGAAGCTGCCGATCGGCCTGTTTGGCTGTAAAGGGCAAAACAGCAAGACCAGACTGATTTGCTGCTGTTTTTCCGACCATTTCATCCTGCAGCAAAAATACCAAAGGAGCCTCCACCAAAGGCTCTGTTCCGGCCAGCACCTTCACTTTGAGCGGTTCCGGGAGTGGCCGTCCGGCGCGGGCTTCATGCTGTGGATTGACAGCCTCCAGACTAATTTCGGAAAGTTTAGCAATCCTCAGGTAATTCTCCGGAATCCAGTTTACTGACCTATCGCGCAGCCATTGCACCGGCAGGCTGATTTCGGCAGCCGCTTTTGCCTGTCCGTTCTGCCTGGCGACAGCATTTACTTTTACGGATTCTCCTTCTTTCCAATAGGAACCTGAAACAGAAACACCGGATTTGTTTTGATAGTCAGAAACCTTGTAATCACCTGCACGCACAAATCCACTCGAAAGTGCGGTTTTGAAACGTTCTGAAAATTCTGAAGTAAGCCCGGAATTCTCAAAACCAAAAGGCTGCAAGTAAACAGGTGATTGCAAAGCACCCAATTGCAAAAACAAGCCATAAGCCATAAAATAACCCAAATCATCAATGCTTGCTTTTTCACTTTGTTGCAAATCAGTGATGGCAGCCTTCACCGCCACCAGCAGATCATGGCTTTCTTTTAATCGCGTATCTGATTCATTTACAATCTCAAGTGCCAACAGGATAAACTGCGCTTCCTCAAGCTCAGTAAACATGGGCATGGTTTCGTAATAAGTCTTCAAGGCTTGCTGCTGATCATTTTTCGACCGGTAATTATCAGCTGTCAGCTTTTGGTTTTGAATTTGCTCCATCAAGCGGCTTACGGCATTTCTGTAAAAATATTTAAGCTCTGATTTCTTTGCCCAGGCCATGGCATAGGCCAATGATTTTTTTCGATCGTGATAGCGTTCTGTGCGTAAGCCTGTGATTTGCGCTTTCGATAAAGACTGCGAACGCATTCTGAAAGCCTCTGTTGTGGCAGCATCGATATTGGCGACCTGATAGTCAGTTGCAGCCTGCAAACTCACCTGAATTTGTTGAATCAAAGCGGCTTTGGCCTGCTCTTCGTATTCATCCAGCAGCACTTTTGCGTCCTTGTTTTCTGGCACTTCGCCAGAAATAAAGGTCATAAAATAATCCTTTTCGGGATAAGCAGAAGTACGCCAGGAATAATCAATCCATTGGGGTTGCTGCGCCAGCGACAGTAAAGGCAAAAACAGCAACAATAACCAGCAAAACTTTTTCATACAAAATACTTTATCAGTTCACATCTCTCTTGTGTACAAAACCTTCTTTGTTGTTTATCAGTTTGATACGATACCAGTCGCCTTGCTGCTCAATAACAACAAATTCAAGTCCGCCGGGGATTTTAGCGATAGCATCAGATTTGCTGTCCGGAAACTCATAAATATCCACCCGATCGGAACTCTTGCCCTTTAGCACGATTCTTTCTGCTAAGGCATCGCCTGTACCCGAAAAGGTATAGGTTTCGATAGGTTTATCAATGCTTTCAAGAAAAGCCAGGGTTTGCACTCCGCCTTCGGCCCGTTTGAGTGCATCAGCATACAATTGGTTTGCAGGATCGAGTTGGCTGGCAATTTGATAGTAATTTACAGCATCATCATACAGACCCGTCATTTCGTGGATAATTCCGGCATTGTAGGCTGCTTTAGGGTTGTAACTGTCAGCCTCATAAATGGCTACCAAAAGCGGAAACGCCTGTTTAAGATTACCGCTCTCGAGATAATCACCGGCTTCATCGGCCTTCTTTTTTAAATCCTTGAGTTTAATCTTCTCCATATCAAAGCGCACAAGGGTGTAGCCGGGCGTAAAATAGTTAACAAATTTTCTGGCTGTACCACTCAATACATTATTGAGCATTTGGTTGTAATTTAAAATCTCAGCACGTTCTTCGTCACACTTTTTATCCTCGCTTTCGAAAGAGGCTGTCTCTACGCCAATAATCTCAGCAGTGGAAACCTCAACAATTTTCATGCTTGCTGTGGATGTAACTTTTCGTATTTTACAATTTTTAGTATAGTTTTTGCCATCAAAACCAACATATTTTTTTGAAGTGTTATCTTCCTTTTTTTCATAATTCACACTTCCTAAAATAATAGCATCCAAGCCCAAAATAGCACCAACACGGGCAGCAGTAGATTCATCAATGGTGCCAGATAAGCCCAACTTTTGTTCTTTGAGAATTTCGTTGATCTGATTGCGCTCAATCACGCTGTAAACATTGGTTTTAAAACCTTTGATATGTGTAACGCCTTCCACTGCTTTCCCGAGTCCAAGGAATCCTGTTTGCTGATCTTTAATTCCACGGTCTTCCTGCAGCAGTCTGGCAATGATTTGATCCGCAAGCATCTGACCTGCATCTTTATTGCCGGAAAATTCCATCACCCCAATCTTTTTGATGTTATTATATTGTTTTACAGGAGCTTGTAACACATAACAATCTACTTTTTGAGCATAAGCCGGCAGCTGGATTAGCCATGCCAGCAAAAGGCTCATCATAAAAACATGCATTTTTAGTCTCATTGTTTTAATTTTTTTGGTTTATAATCTATCAGTCAGCTAACCAGTCAGCATATACCTTCATTCTGGATGAAACACGCTCGATATAATGCTGTGTTTCTTCATAAGGCAAGTGTTGTTTCAGGTGCGCATATACCTGATCAGCACTCATCTTATTGATCTCAGGAATAGCTTGATACAACTTGGTTGTTCCAATAAAAGCACGACTTACATTGCCGGCGCCGGTATTGTAGGCAGCTATTGCACAGTAAACACGACTAACCGGATCATTTACTTTGCGGAAGCTGCGTGTGATCAACATATGGAGATAAGCCGATCCCAGTTCAATATTATTTATCGATTCATATAAATAATTCTCATTCAATAACTTATCTTCATTATACAAGAAATTATAGGCATCTCGTCCGGCATAACGCGGAACAATCTGCATCAGGCCAAAAGCCGGAACATGACTCTTTGCTTTTGGATTATAGCTTGATTCGGTATGGATGACCGCAAACACCAAAGCAGGATCGAGGGTGAAGCGATTGGCATAATTGATCACTGATTCATAAAACTTTAAAGCGCGGGTTTGAATATTATTGGTCGCTAAAGGAATTTTCACACTTACAATTACTTTTTCTTCCTGCGGTTGAGGTTTAGGTTGAGGTTCAGGTTCAGGTTCAGGTTCAGGTTCAGGTTCAGGTTCAGGTTCAGGTTGAGGTTTAGGTTGAGGTGGTTTTGGTTTCACAACTTCTTTTTCAACGGGTTGCTGTTCCACAATCTGTTTGGCAAACTCTTCCAGATTTTCTTCGGTCACGGTTTCACCAGCAGCATTTTGAAGCTGATCCTTAAGCACAGGTTCCTCCGACAAAGGCTCCGGTTTTTCGTATTCCGTCGCGTAATCTTTGGTTTTGCCTTTGTTCAAAGCCAATTCTTTAACAGCATCCGCAATTTTCTGTTTTACGAAAGCGTCATTATTCGCTTCGGCCGGGCTCATGAGAATTTCGATTCGGGCCTCTTCCTGCTCAAAATCGACGGCACTGCGGCTTTCGCCATCATCACTGTACTCCACCCAACTTGTTTGCGTAGTTTCCAGAAAATTGCCTTCGCCCCATTTCTGCTCTATCCCTTTTTTGAATTGTTCAAAGGCTTCCTGATTGGCTTTTTCATAAGCTTCCCATTGCTTATTCGTTTCCTCCCGAAACTGATCAAATCCGGCCTGCGATTGCTTTTGGAATTGATCAAAAGCGTCTTCTGTTTCCTGACTGTAAGAACAAATAAAAGCAATCAACATCAATAACAAAAGGTAAATTCGTTTCATAATAAGGTAACTATTTTTTCAACATTTTCAAGGCTTTATGTCAACGGATTAATAATCAGGGGGTATCCCATCACGGCATCAATGGTCAAATGACGTACCTGGCTATTGGTTTTATGCTGAATTCGGCAATGCCAAACAGGATATAGCAAGAGCGACACCTCATTAACTTCTACATCATATTTGCGTTCAAGCAATTGCTTCACTTCTTTTACATCCAGCTTTTTGCCAAGCTTCCTGAAGTCATAGTCAAGCTCACTGCGTGTTTTCAAAGTTGGCATAATAAGCCCGTCCAAATCATCGATTTTGTGGGGATCCATTTCAATCAAAGGCTTAAATATCATTTTTCTTCCTTCGATCATTAAAATATCATGCTGCTTGTAATCCAGGTAAAGATTCAGGGATACCTGCTCGATTTTTTTTCTAAAAAGCCCTTTCTTATTATTAAAAACCATTGAAGCCTTCAACAAAGGATAGTAGTCAAAGCTGGCAGATTCAAGCTTTTCCTGTACAATCAGATTCAAGGTTTTATGTTCCAATTGCGGCTTAAGTACCTTTCTCAGGTTTTGCTCACGAATGGTGAAATCAACCACAAAAAGCTGTTCCTCAGCAGTCTTAATGCTGCTATCCGGCTGCTCTTCCCGGGGTGATTGATCATCAATTTTAGAATCATCAGCTGTGGGTCTTACAGCATCAGGGACTTTAGCCATCAGGGATTTCTGATAGCGCTCCCGCAAAGACTCATCAATAAGGCTATTGAGCTGTTCTTCGCTGATTACGTCATGCTTTGTTAAGAGCCAGCGCACCTGAAATTGTTGAATTTTTTTGGCTTCATCGGGCGAAAGTAAGAGGAAAGCACCCTTTTTGAGCGCTGGGATTTTTTGCATCAGTTCGGCGGCATTGTTTGGTGCCATCGACTCAATCCGCGTTTCGATTTTTGTAAGATCCTGTTTGGTTTTCAGGCTGCCAATCAAATAGGTTGAAATCTGTGCGATAGACTTATAATCAATATCGCCGGGATTTTGAGTGGCGATCAAACATCCCACGCCATATTTACGGGCCTGTTTGAACAGTAACATCAGACTTTCTTTGCATGACGGCATCTTAACCGGCGGTAAATAAGGCGCTATTTCGTCAATATAAAGTGCGGCCTGCAAACCATCCTGCCCGTTTTGCAGCGGATGCTGGAGCATCCAGTTGTAGAGCAATTGGGCAATATACGCCATAAAAAACTCTTTTTCCTCCTGCGTGGAAAGCGTATTGAGATAAATCACAGAAAGCCGCGTTTTTCCGGTATCGTGATCACCCAATCCAAGCAAAGCTTCAATCGTTGCCGGATAACCTGTTTCAAAAATGAGTTTACGTGAACCAATTGTCAAAAACCGCAACTTTTTGATGAGCTCCTGCAAATCCTTTTGGTTGCTGATCTTTGTCACAATTTCATTCACCGACTCAGGCAAATCGGTAAGCAGATCAATCAATCCGGCAAAGCTATCAAGATGGATCTTTTTTTGAAAACAATAATCGAACACCGTACTCAATACCGATTCTGCAGATTTCCCATCATCGTTATCTGCATCATATCCAATAAGTTCGATCACATTTTTGGCCGTGGCCGAGAAAAAACGCAGCCGGTCTTCCGCGTCCATGCCCGCAACCTGTTCAAACTGTAATGGGTTGATCGATAAGGGCAATCCTTTTGAACTACCGGGTGTCCAGATGAGCACTTCAGCATTTTCGCTGAACTGTTGCCTAACATCCGGATTTAAACCTTTGGATGCCAGCAACTCATCATCAGTTTCGGGATTTATCAGCGAGGCGATATCCCCCTGTGGATCAAAAATGATCATTGGAATTCCTTGTAAGGCCAACTCCTCTGCCAATACCTTGCAGGCCACAGTTTTTCCGCTTCCCGAAGCACCAAAACAAGCAATATGGCGTTGGATTGTTTTTAAATCAAGTTCTACGGTTTGGTTTTCCGAAAACCCAAGTAACAGCTTTTTCATTGGTTTGAATTTTGGTTAGTCAACCCAGTTGCAACAACTCTCTTTCTTCACTCCAAAATTAAACCATAGAATCTGCTTCTCAAAATCTAAGTGGCTGATATTTTTGTTTTTCGCGCCAATTCTGGCCTACAAAAGGCAATTTATACTCATTCTAAATTAACAACACCCCTTCTATTTAGCCACTTAGCCTGCCACTTTAAATACATGTCGTTTACGCGCCTTAATATGCTTTTGAAGGCTACTGATAAAATGCGTGCGCCGGATAATGCCACTCAATGCCGCAGTTGCCTTGTCGAAATCTCCTGCCTCACGATACAGTTCAGCAAGAACAGCCGGATCAACATCGGGCTCTTTTTCGGTAAGCCTGATAAGTGGCTTTAAATTATCAAGGAAATTTTCTTTTTCGGCCTCAAAATACCGCTGGCTTTCCTTGTTAAATCTTCTGAGATTAATCCATGAGCGCAAGCTAAGTTTGCCCTTGTAAAAATCCTTAAAGCTGATGCTCTGGCATTCCCGATAAAGGTCGTTATACGCCCAAAGCAAGGATTTTCTGATTGAAATTTCCTTAGCCTGATCAAGTGAACGCTGACTTTTTAGGACATGCCAATAATGGTTTATCAGTGCTTTTCGACCAGCATTGTACAATAAGTTGCATCCAAATAAATGCCAACTCGACCAGGGATACGGCTGAAATCCATTAAGTTGGGCTTCATCCTGAATCACAGGCTGACTATCATGCCAAAAAAAATAGGCACAAGCCGGGCACAAAACAACTTTTTGCGGATTGATCGGAAGCAGGTCGCTGACAATCATCCCATCAGAATACAAAATAGATTGACTCACTGATTCTGTCTTCGCACTTTTGCCCATTAGCCACGACGTGCAACAGGGGCATTGGATATAATAGTTTTCAAAAGAAGTCATACACGATGATTTGGCTGTAAAAGTAATAGCTTCCGTGATCATTACCTCAATATCAGTTGTTTTTTCATGCCCCAAAAGTTTAATCTGCTGAGAATGAATTAATATATAAAAAATTGCCTCTTTTTTAAAATATTTTTATCTTTGAAATGTAATTTTCAGATTTTAATCTTTGATTGAAACGATTGTATAACCCAACAAACCAAAAAAAATGAAAAAAATCAATCTTTTTGTGATAAGTGTAATCACACTTACCATGCTCTTTGCACACCCATTTGTTGTTGCGCAAAGCAGCAAAGAACTGAAAAAAGAAGTCAAATCCAGAGCCCTGAAAGATGCCCGTAAAGAAGCCAAACGTCTTGGAAAAGACGGCTACAAAGTAAATCCCGGCCAGCTTCCCATGGACAAACAACTCGAAAAATCCTGGATGATGGCTTATGAATTTGATGACAAAGGCCAAAAAAAGTATTTCATAGCTGATGGAACATCAGTAGGTGAAACTCAAACAGCTGCAAAGCTGCAGGCCTATGAAGTAGCTAAGATCAATCTGGCCGGACAAATTGAAACAGAAATTGCGGGATTAGTAACCACAAATATTGGCAATCAGCAATTATCATCAGATGAGGCCGCTTCTGTTACCCAAACCATGGGTCAGTTCAAATCGAAGCTAAACCAGCAAATGGGTCGTACTTTAACAATATTTGAAGCTTACAAGCCTGTTGGAAAAAACACGGAAGTACGTGTTACCATCGCTTACTCCACCGAGGAGGCCCTGAAAATCGCCAAAAACATTATCCGCGAAGACCTGAAAAAGACTTCCGGCATGGACGATCAGAAAATATCAAAAGTGTTGGAATTCTGATTTTTCCAATAAGTTGTTTTCAACTGAATCTGCTGCATGCAGCAGATTCAGTTGACTATTTCTTTTAAACTAACCTTCCAAAAAGCGATCTTTCATGAAAAAACAGGGTCTCAAAACGCTTTTCGTTGTGTTGCTAATTAGCCTGTTAAACAGCGGTCAACTTCGGGCACAAACTTTTGAAGAATTTCAGCAACAAATTGAAAAGGAATACGCTGATTTTGAAAAAGAAACCCAACAGCAATTCGATCAGTTTGTAGCAAAGATTGATGCTGAATTTGCTGATTTCCTTGCGGCTTCATTTCGCTCCTTCGAAGCCACAGCCGGAAAACCCAAAAAGCCGGGGCCCAAGCCTGAAAAACCGCCAAAGTTTACTGAAAAGGAACAGGGACAAACTGCTATGCAGCCACAAAAGCCTCCGCAAAAAAAGCCCTCTACAAGACTTCCCAACATACAAAAATCTGAGCCGGAAGATTTTAAAGGTGCTCCGCTGACATTTGATTTTTATGGAGCTCCTATCAAACTGACATACGATCCAAGATTACAAAACACTACCCTTACTGCTGTTTCAGCTGATGGCATCAGCGAATGGTGGACGGCGATAAGCGAGAGCTATTACAATCACCTAATCCGGCAGCTGCAGGAGTTCAAAACCGATCTCAACCTGAATGATTTTGCTTATGCCCAACTTGTTAAAGCTACCGCTCAGGCCATCCATCCCGACAATACCAATCAGCAGGCGCTGATGGAATGGTTTCTGTTGACGCGTTCCCGTTTTCTGGCCAAAATTGCCTTTAACAACGAGCAGCTTTTTGTTTTGCAGCCTGCTTTGCAGACCAGATATGGCGAGAATTTTGTGCTCATCGACAATCGTCCTTATTACCTACCACCAGGCACGCCTGACAATATCAACACCTATGCAGGCCAGTTTCCGGAAGCGGATATCATACCCGACCTCACCATCCGCAGGCCTTTGAACCTGCCTTTCGAAAAAGGAGTTAAAAATGTTTCATTTAAGCACGCAGACAAAAACTACAGCTTTGAGGTGGTTTACAACAAAAACCTGCTGAAGTTCTACAACAGCCTTCCGCTCACGGATGCCTCAGTTTATTTCAACTCTGCAATCGATTTGCGAACAAAAGAATCACTCACGCTGGCATTAAAACCCTATATTCAAAAACTACCGCAAGCTGAGGCAGCAGCCTTGCTTTTAAGTTTTGTGCAAAATGCCTTTGAATACCAAACCGATCAGGAGCAGTTTGGGAAAGAAAAGTTTTTGTTTCCGGACGAGCTTTTTCATTATGCCGCCTCCGATTGCGAAGACCGATCAGTACTTTTTGCCTGGCTGACCAGAAACCTGCTCGATATGAAGGTGGTTGGGCTGGCTTTTGACGGGCATATGGCTACTGCTGTTTGTATTGAAGGACTTGAAGGAGCAGGGTTTGAGCACGAAGGTTGCCGCTATGTTGTTGCAGATCCCACGTTTATCGGCGCACCTATTGGGCTGGTGATGCCTTTGGTAAAAAACCAAACGCCTGATTTGGTGCTGGTTGATGCCGTATCGGAACAGGAAATGCAAATCCGCGAACTCTTGCTCAAAGCCGGTTTGTACCGGGCCGACAGACTGAACGACTTAATATTCGACAAAGCTGGAAATGCTTACGCCTGCGGGTATTTTGTTTCGGAGTTCAATTATGGCGACGAAAAGATTAGTGCCAGTTCCGGCAATAAAAATACGGTGCTGATTTCTCTCGACAAAGATCATAAATTACGCTGGATCAAGCATTTTGAAGGAACCAACGACAATATGGCTTACGATCTACACCTTGAAAATGATAATTTATTAAGTGTGGCAGGAACATTCAAAGATGAAATGAAACTGGGAAAAGGAAGCCTAACCGCCTCGCCCGGAGCTGATATTTTCATCCTCAGGATGACAACTGACGGCCAGATGAAATGGGCCACGCAGGCCGGCCTCGACAAGCTGAATCAAAACTCCAATTTTATGTTTGCTGCCGCTTTCGACATGAAAGGAAGTAAAATTTCAGCAAGATTATACAGTGAATCAGAAAACTTTGATCATTACGGATTACAAGCAAGCCCCGAAGGAAACCTTTACCTTACAGGATCCTTTTTTGCCAGTTCGGGCATGAATATGAAATCCGAAAAACGCTTTGATTCGGGAGCAGGATTCGATCCTGCCGAAAATTTAAAGTCAGAAAATGACGCCCTGCTTCAGGAAAATTACGAAAAAACAATCGCAGGACTTTTTGCAGCCACCAAGCTATTACAAATCAACACCATAGAACTAAAAGGGCAAAAAGTTAAAGAAGTATTTGATCGTTACAATCCTGCTTTTGCTCAGTTTGCCCCGGGTTTTTATAACAGCTTTGGTGGGATGAGTTTTATGAAAAATGCTGGTGGGATTATCAGCATTCGCACTACTGATGGTAAGGATATCACTTTTGACAGGATTAAAATCAGCGACAATGCACGTATAAAAGTAGTTGCTTACAAAAGTGGGAATGCAAGTGTGGAAATTTTTTCAGGCATCGAACTTTCAAACGGACAATTGAGTTATCCGCTAAATCAGGTAAAACTCTATAAAGATACAGGCGATTTACTGCTTGATTTTGACACTGATCACAGCCAGATCAAAATCAACCTAAAAGCCGATTTACTCCAAAAATAATGCAGGACATGACGAAAAAGCTGTTCAAATATTTGCTGTTGCTATTTCTTATTGGTCTGCAAACAGCAGCTATACAAGCGCAGGAATTTGAAGAAGAAGAGGAAGAGATCGTTGAAGCTGCAACAACTGAAATCTCCGTGCAGGAATTAGTGACGCTCATCAACCAAATGGACAGCGATATTTTTGTGCAGGATGTTATTGTAACGAGTCAGCCGGGCGATGAAAAATTTCTTGTTGACAAATTATTTTACAAGGAATTTGTAATTGAATCGCCTCATGATCAGGCAGTTTCGTTGTATCTATACAATGCACAATTCAAGCTGGGAATGAATCAGAAACTGGTTTTCAAAGACTGGAATTTCCTGCGGTTGAATGGGATTAATTTGAGCAGCGACAATGATCTTGTGTTCGAAAATTGCACAACTGATGGCAGTTATCCGGTACGCTTTGAAAATTGTAGCTTTGACGGAATCCTCGAATTCATTGGAGAGGAAACACTTGGCAGCATTCAGTTTAGCGGTTCAAATTTTGGAAACAAACTGGATCTGAATCAGGATGCGGATTTTGTAAAGCTGGAAAATTGTCGTTTCGAAGCCGATAGTCTGGTTTTAGCCAGTCTGGATGAAGAAAGGCTTCATGCCCAACTCGATTTTTCGCATCATAGTTTTGGTTTAATCAACCTTAGTGACTTGACTTTTGAATTTACGGCATCGGATAATTTATTTAGCATCAACTTCTCATCCGCCGAAATCAGCAAGCTTAGTTTGTTCAGGATCAATGGTTTTGGACTTAATCTCACAGATTTGAATATTGAAAAGTCATTGCTCGGCGACTCCTTAACGATCAGCGATTTCGTTGCCGTTCAAAATTTCGACTTTCCGGCCGAAAACACCAATCTGCCCTGGCATAATATCGCAGGAGAAAAACTCAGTCTGTTGCTTGCAAAAGGCAGTGGCAGGCCAGAAATTTATCAGGCAAAAACAACACAACAATTTGGCAGCACACTGCATTACAATGAATTGATGAGCTGCTACAACAAAATAAACGGGATGTATCAGGCCCGGGCAGACCGGCAATCAATCAATGAGTCCTACATCGAAATCAAAGATATTGAAACGCGCTATCAAAAATTCAAATATGACCTTGAGCCTTCCTTAAACCTATTTATTGGTTATCATTTGAATCGCTTTCTGAGCTTCTTTTCTGATTATGCTACCAATCCGGCCAAATCACTTCAAATAGCGCTTTATACCATTTTGATCTTTGCATTTTTCTATATGATCAGCTATTCCGACTGGGATGGCATAAACTTCAATTATTTCGTTAGGCAATATATGTTGCTTTCGGAGTATTTTATGACTGAGAAAAGTTTGAAAGAATTGTATAGCAATGATATAGAAGAGGAAAAAGAGCAATTTGAAGCCATCAAAACCCATTATCTCAAAAATCGTTCGGAGATACCACTTTTGGTGCGCGGACTTGGGTTTCCGCTTTATTTTTTCTGGAACGCCCGTCAACAGCTGATTTGGTTTGTTTATTCCAAAATTGAATTGATGCACGGTAAATGGAATCAGCTAGGTAGTTCTCGTAAAGCGGTGGTGGGAACAGTCACCGCTTTGAGCTTGTTTATCTATTTCGCTATGGTGCTCCTCATCAAATTTCTCAACAGCTTTATGCTCAGCCTGAATATGTTTTTGGCTATGGGATTTGGCAAAACCCCGGAAAATCGTGCACCCATGTATCTTACCGTTATTGAAGGACTTATTGGCTGGTTGATGATCACGATTTTCACCATCACCTTACTCAGTCAGTTGCTGCAAGCCTGGTAATCTTAATCGGCAATGGCTTCCGGAAGCTTTCTGCCAAAGAATCTGATGATCAGATAAAGCAATACCATGCCAGCGGGAAACAACACATAAGCCGGAACCCCAAAAGCTGCCGGAATAGTTCCGATTACTATTGAAATAAATCCCACGGTAAGGGCATAAGGCAGTTGCGTGCGCACATGATCAATATGATTGCATGAACTGGCCAGCGAGCTTAATATCGTTGTATCAGAAATTGGCGAGCAGTGATCACCCAGCACGGAACCGGCCAGCACCGCTGAAACAACATTGTAAAAAATCAACAGACTGTTGGCTTCGGTCATGCCGGTTTCGTGGGTTAACAGCCAGGAAGTGGGTAAAATCAACGGATACAAAATAGCCATCGTTCCCCAGGAAGAGCCCGTGGAAAAAGCCACCAATGCCGCCAGAATAAAAGTGAAAGCCGGCACCAGATAAGGCGAAAAAGACAGTTCCAGCAAACCCTTCGAGATGAAATCGGCTGTATGCATATGATCTGTTACCAGCGCAACTGACCAGGCCAGTGTTAAAATCAGAATAGCGGTAAGCATCATTTTAAAACCATCCACCAGGCTCTCGATGGTGTCTTTGAGGCTCAGCAGTTTTTGAGTTAGCGTAAGCGCAATCGCAACAATCATTGCCAAAAGCGATGACCATAAAAGTGCAGCATAGGAATCTGCTCCACCGATTATGGCCGAAATTTTTCGGGTAAAACTAATGGCCTCATCATTCCAAACCGCTTGATCCCAGCCTGTGTATAATAATCCCGTTATTGTCCCCAGAACAATAATCAGAACCGGAATTACAGCATTGAAAGCTCTTGGTTTTTGATGTGTTTCAGCGGTTAAAGTATTGGATGTATTTTCTGTTTCGGCGAGTTTCTGATGAAAATCAGGATCAAGACGTGCATTTTTTTCGGCCTTAAACATGGGGCCAAAGTCGCGCTTTTGCCATACCAGCATCAGAATAAATGCCAATGCCAGAATCGGATAATAGCTATAAGCCAAGGAGTTAAAGAAAACGTTATAGGCCGATTCCTGTAGGCCAATGGTATTAAGTCCGTCCTGGATATAGCTAAGCTCGGCACCAATCCAGGTAGTTACAAAAGCCGTAGCCGCAACGGGAGCTGCAGTAGAATCGACAATATAGGCCAGTTTTTCTCTGGAAACGCGCAGGCGATCCGTCACAGGCCGCATGGTATTGCCAACTACCAAGGTGTTGGCATAGTCATCGAAAAAAATTGATATCCCTAACAGCCAGGTTACAAATTGCCCGGAGCGGGCATCTTTTGCGAAGCGCGAAAGCCGGTTTACCACGCCCAGCATTCCGCCGTTTCGTGTGATCAGATGCACCATGCCTCCGATTACCATCGAGAAGATAATGATTGCCATATGGCCCGGATCGAGCAATGACTGCATGACGTAAGTATCAATAATGGCCAATAGGCCTTTGAAAACAGCCACAAAAATGCCCGAACCCTGGTAATAAAACATAATCGTAGTGCCGCTCAATATCCCCAAAAATAAGGCTACGAAGACCTCTTTGAGCAAAAGCGCCATCAAAATGGCAATCAAAGGAGGCAATACCGACATCCAAAGCGGAATAGGTGTAACTTCTTGTTGCCAGTGAAACCCATCGATTGTTAGTGTTAGCAACTCCTCATCCGGAAAATCGTGTTTGATTACGGCCAGGTTTTTCTCAAAGCTCAGTTTCTGCATTTCACCATTGAAAACAGCGATTATTTCCTGACCTTCCAGTTTTCCGAAAAGCTCCCCAACCGCCCTGATTTCAATCTGTTGGTTGACGTCTGATACTAAAACCTCCGGCAAACTCACACGAAAGTCCTCGGTAGAGAAATCTTTCAAATTCTCTTCGGCATAAACTGTAAGCCCCGCCAGCCAGAAAATCAATAACAGCCAGAGTGTATTTTTCACAGGGTTTAGCTTAGAAGTTTTCTGATATGTTTTACTATCCCATTGCTATCAAAGCCGCAAATATATTGTAATTCTTCCGGCCGGCCATGTGAAATAAAAGCGTCGGGCACACCCAGCCTTACAACAGGATTGCCAAAGCCATTCTCATGCGCCCATTCCATTACGGCACTGCCCATTCCGCCATTTCTTACACCATCTTCAACTGTGATGATCTGCTCGTGATGTTCAAATGCGTCCTTCAGCAGGATTTCGTCCAAAGGTTTGAGAAAACGTAAATCATAATGACTGACAACAATATTTTCCGCTGCTAATTTTTCCAGGGCTTCTTTTACGAAATTCCCGGGATGGCCAATACTCAAAACAGCAATGCTACTTCCGGAGGATAGTTTCCTGCCTTTACCAATTGGCACAACTTCCGGTTCCACTTTCCAATCCATAGCCGTGGTTTTGCCGCGCGGATAGCGGATCACAAAGGGACCTTTGCGGTTCGCTGCTGCAGTAAACATCAAATGACGCAATTCCTTTTCATCCATGGGTGCAGCAATCACCAAGTTGGGAATGCAGCGTAAATAAGCCAAATCAAAAACGCCATGATGTGTTGCGCCATCCTCCCCTACCAGACCGGCGCGATCAACGCAAATCACCACAGGCAAATTTTGCAGGGCCACATCGTGAATCAACTGGTCATAAGCCCTTTGCAAAAAAGTAGAATAAACCACGCAAAAAGGCAGCATTCCTTCGGCTGCAAGGCCTGCTGAAAAAGTAAGCGCATGCTGCTCGGCAATTCCCACATCAAAACAACGCTCCGGAAAGGTTTCGAGCAGGGGCAATAAATGACTTCCTGTAGGCATGGCAGGCGTAACACCAACCAGCTCAGGATATTTTTTTGCAAGTTCCAGCAGGGTTTCACCAAAAACTTCCTGATAAAGCGGAATCCTGTTTTCGACTGGTTTTGCCTTGGGCAATTCACCGGTCAGTCTGTCGAAAGTGCCTGGCGCATGATAGCGCACCTGATCTTTTTCGGCACGCTCAAAACCTTTGCCCTTGGTTGTTATCACATGCAGCAAACGCACACCTTTCATGGCTTTTACGGCTTCCAATGCAGGAAGTAATTCTGCAAAATTATGTCCGTCAACAGGGCCATTGCAGGCAATCCCAAATGCTTCGAACAAGGGATTCGAAAACGCCTGACTGCTGTGTTTTTCGGCTTGTCGTATCAAGTAATCTTTTAAAGCACCGGCACTTTTATCAATAGCGATTCCATTGTCATTCAGGATGATGATCAAGTTGAGATCAGCCGCTCCGGCCTGATTTAAAGCTTCGAAAAACATGCCGCCGGTAATGGCGCCGTCACCAATAACAGCGATATGATGTCGGGAGTGATTTCCCTGCAAGCCCGCCGCCACTGCCATGCCCACAGCTGCCGACAAAGCCGTTGAGGCATGTCCTGTCCCAAATGCATCGTAATCGCTCTCTGATCTTGAAGGAAAACCACTGATACCGTCCAGTTTTCGCAAGCTTTGAAATAACTCTTTACGACCGGTTAGTATTTTATGTGCATAAGCCTGGTGGCCAACATCCCAGATTAACCTGTCGTTTGGCGTATCGAAAAGGTAATGCAGGGCAATTGAAAGTTCAATTACGCCCAAAGAGGCGCCCAGATGCCCGGGGTTTACGGCAGTAACATCAAGAATAAAAGACCTGAGCTCTTCTGCCAGATCAGGAAATGAATCCGGTTGGAGTTTTCGGAGGTCAGCGGGATCATTTATTTTTGAAAGCAACTGCAAAGCCATACACGTGTATCATTTGAATGGCGAAGGTAAGAAAAGAAGCGTTTATTTGAACTTCCCAGCTGTTAACTTAAGAAGTCCTACAAAAATCCCAAATCAAGTTTAGCTTCGTCCGATAGCATTTCCTGATCCCAGGGTGGTTCAAAGGTAAGCTCTACTTCACTGCTATTTACACCTTTCACTTCAGCTACTTTTTGCTTTACTTCAAGCGGAAGACTCTCCGCTACCGGGCAATTGGGTGTTGTTAACGTCATAAGCACCTGCACATCAGCATTTTCACTGATGCTGATTTCGTAAATCAAACCGAGCTCGTATATGTTTACCGGAATTTCAGGATCGTATATCGTTCTTAAGGTAGTGATAACATCCTTTTCAATTCTTGCTTTATCTTCGTTTGTCATGTTTCTGCTTTTTAGTTACTTTGCTTCAGCTTATACACCTGCGCATACAATTTCATTTGTTTCACCATCGAAACAAGTCCGTTCGAACGCGTAGGTGATAAATGTTCTTTCAGTCCAATCTGATCGATAAAATCCGTGTCGGCTTCCAGAATTTCATCCGGCATCCGGCCCGAAAAAACACGAATTAACAAATTCACAATGCCTTTGGTTATCACTGCATCGCTATCAGCAGTGAAATAGATTTTCCCGTCTCTCATATCGGCATGAAGCCAAACTCTTGATTGACAACCACTTATTAAATGGTTATTGGTTTTATAGCGTTCGTCTATTCTGGGAACCTCTCTTCCCATTTCGATAAGGTAGTTGTACTTGTCCATCCAATCGTCAAAGAGAGAAAACTCGCTGATGATCTGTTGTTGTGTTTCTGCTATTGTCATTGTTTACAGTTCTTTTTTGCAAAGATGCGAAAATGTCAGTAAAAATTGAGGTTCACAACCGGTGATAAAAACAGAGCCGGTCAGGATAAATCCTCAGATTAATTTCTTAGCGCAGCATCATCACAGCCTTCTTCACAGCCTGAAACAGGCCTTCAACATCAGCAAGGCTGTTGTACAGCGCAAAAGACGCACGTACTGTTCCCGGAACATCAAAACGGGTCATCACGGGTTGTGCACAATGGTGACCTGTTCTCACCGCCACACCCATCTTATCAACAAGCGTCCCAATATCAGAAGGATGCGTGCCATCGACCACAAATGAAATCACTCCGGCCCTGTTTTCAGCTTCACCGATGAGCCGCATTCCGGGAATTGTAAGCAGTTTTTCTAAAGCCTGCTGCATCAACTGATTTTCATGTTTTGCAATGACTTCCATGTCATATTGCTTCAGGAAATCAATCGCAGTTTTAAGTCCTAAAACGCCAGCCACATTGGGTGTTCCGGCTTCAAATTTAAAGGGAAGCTGGTTAAAGGTCGTTTCTTCAAAGCTCACCTGATCTACCATTTCTCCTCCAAATTGCCAGGGCGGCATTTTCTGCAGCCAGAATGCTTTGGCATACAAAACACCAATGCCCATTGGGCCAAACATTTTATGCCCCGAGAACACGAAGAAATCGCAATCCAATTCCTGCACATCGATGGAAGTATGCGCCACAGCTTGTGCGCCATCTACCAAAACAGGCACTCCTTTTTCATGCGCCATGCGAATCATTTCTTTTACCGGATTTACACTTCCGAGTGCATTGGAAATATGAGTGATGGCGGCCAGCTTAGGTTTCTTGTCCAACAATTCAGCAAAATGATCGAGGTCGGTCTCACCTTTGTCATTCAATGCGGCAACCAAGAGTTCAGCCTGATTTTGTTTGCAAACTTGCTGCCAGGGTACCAAATTTGAATGATGTTCCATGCCCGTTATCAAAACCGCATCACCTTCCAGAAGATAAAACTGCCTCAGGCTTCCTGCCAACAGATTCACTGATTCAGTAGTGCCTTTTGTAAAAATAATTTGGTTTGCAGCAGAAGCATTTATAAAATCGGCCACCGTTTGGCGGGCATCTTCATAAGCTTGAGTTGCCTGCTGACTTAAATAATGTACTCCGCGGTGAATATTGCTGTTTTCCAGGCTGTAATAAGCAACAAGTCTGTCGATTACAGCTTGCGGCTTTTGGGTGGTAGCAGCATTGTCGAGATAAACAAAGGGCTTGCCATAAACCTTTTGATGCAAAGCCGGAAAATGACTTCTGATCTCCGCTATTTCATTGTCAGCAAATGGTTTCATCAGAGTTGACTTAAGTCGATATCAAAATGGTATTCTTTCTCGGGCGCTCCACAATGCAACACGCATTTTTCGCAAACCGAAAGCTCGCCACGAAGCCGTTTTTTCACCATATCATCAATGCGTTGTCGCAAGGGCTCGATAGATATTTGGTTGATGATATCGGCTGCAAAAGCATACATCAGAAGCAGTCGTGCATTGGCAGCACTTATACCGCGCGAACGAATATAAAACATAGCCTCCTGATCCAGCTGACCTACCGTAGCGCCATGACTACATTTTACATCATCGGCATAGATTTCGAGGAAAGGCATGGTATTGATGGTAGCCGTTGGCGTAAGCAAAATATTGTTGTTATTTTGATACGCATTGGTTTTCTGCGCATCGCGGGCTACATATATATAGCCATTGAAAACCGCTGAAGCCGCTTCATCAAGGATACCTTTGAACAACTCGTTACTGGTACAATTGGCCACATTATGGTCGATACGGATTTGGTTGTCGATATGCTGTTCTTTGTCCATGAGGTACAATCCCAGCACATCCGCATGCGAACCTTGCCCGTCGAGCCTTACGTGAATATTATTTCGGATCAGGCCACAGTTAAAAGTGAGCGTATTGGTTTTTATAGTGCTATTGGCCAGCTGGCGGACGAATGTAGAATTGATCAATGCAGATTGGTCATTCAAGTTCTGCAGCTTGTACATTTCAAGATGTGCTGCTTCATCCACAAAAATCTCGGTAACTGTATTCACCAGACTAGCATGCTGATCCACGCTATCGTCGCAGTGCATAAGACTCAATTCGCTGTTCTTGCCCAGTACGATCAGGTTTCTGCTTTGCACAAAAAGCTGCTCTTCCTTGTTGATTATTTTAATGATTTGCAAGGTTTTAGCAGATTTTACACCATCCGGCACCCAAATAAAAACGCCATCCTGCATCATGGCAGTGTTAATCTGAATAAACCCATTGCCCTCACTTTCGGCAATTTGGCCGTAGTGTTTTTCAAAGATTTCAGGGTACGCGCCCATAGCAGCACGAATACTACCTATTACAATTCCTTCGGGAAGGGTTTTCAGGCTTTCTCCATTTCCGCTGTGCCAGCCATTGAGCATCGAATACGATTCGG
The DNA here is from genome assembly GCA_018830105.1 of Bacteroidota bacterium. GTDB lineage: Bacteria > Bacteroidota > Bacteroidia > Bacteroidales > F082 > UBA5536. The sequence continues at coordinate 285,152 of JAHJTC010000016.1, read as the reverse complement.
TATCAAAATTATGTACATCGCAACGAAACATCTCTTCGATGTTTTTTTCCGAGTCAGGAGGCTGCAGCTCGTTGATATAAGAATCCCCGGTAAGCGCCTCCACATCAGTATGACGCCATTGCTCATCATTTGAAGTGGGAAATCGCTCCTTTTCAAATTTTTTAAAGGCATTCTGGCGCAATTGCCGAACGTGGGGCGTATCATTTTTCGAGATCAGATCTTTATATTGCCGATACTGCCCGATCAGCATATCATCCAGGGGCAGTGTTTGCTGAAGCGTATCTTTTTCCATGATAGATTCTTTTTTCTGTTTAAGCGAGCGTATGCTCTTTCAGCCACTCATAACCCTTTTCTTCGAGCTCAAGGGCCAGGTTTTTATTTCCCGATTTCACGATCTTTCCATCATACATGACATGAACAAAATCCGGCACAATATATTCAAGCAAACGCTGGTAGTGAGTAATAATCACAAAGGCATTTTCGTCCGAGCGCAATGCGTTCACTCCATTGGCCACGGTACGCAGGGCATCGATATCAAGACCCGAATCTGTTTCGTCCAAAATAGCCAGTGTGGGATCCAACAATGCCATCTGGAAAATTTCATTCTTCTTCTTTTCGCCTCCCGAAAAACCCTCATTTACAGAACGGTTTGTCAGTTTGGAGTGAATATCCACCAGCTTTTTCTTCTCTTCCATCTGCTTCAAAAACTCAGCGGCCGACATGGGCGGCAAATTGCGGTATTCGCGTTGTGCATTGATGGCCGTGCGCATAAAATTTGTCATGCTCACTCCCGGAATTTCTACCGGATACTGAAAACTCAGGAAGATCCCGAGGTTGGCACGTTCATCGGCATCCATATCCACAATATTCTTGTCCTTGAACCAAATTTCGCCTCCTGTAATTTCATAACCTTCACGTCCGGTGATGGCAGCAGCCAACGTACTTTTTCCGGTTCCATTAGGTCCCATGATGGCATGAACTTCACCCTTATTCACCTGGAAATTTAAGTTTTTGATGATCTCTTTGCCTTCGATGGCAACAGTTAAATTTTTTATATTGAGTAACATTGCTAAAGTTTTATGATACGTTTAAATCTAATTTAGTTCACCTTATCCTACACTTCCTTCTAGCGTAATAGAAAGTAATTTTTGTGCCTCCACGGCAAACTCCATCGGTAATTTATTGAGTACTTCTTTGGCATAGCCATTTACAATCAGGCCAATTGCTTTCTCGGTATCAATACCACGCTGATTGCAATAAAACAGCTGATCTTCCGAAATTTTAGAAGTAGTTGCTTCATGTTCAACAATGCTCGATTGGTTGCGGGTATCGATATAAGGAAAAGTATGTGCTCCGCATTTATCGCCAAGCAGAAGTGAGTCGCATTGTGAGAAATTTCTTGCATTCAAAGCTCCCGGCATGATCTTTACCAGACCGCGATAGCTGTTATTGCTTTTCCCGGCCGAGATTCCTTTGGAGATGATTGTGCTGCGTGTGTTTTTTCCCAGGTGAATCATTTTTGAGCCCGTATCAGCCTGCTGAAAGTTGTTGGTAACAGCCACCGAATAAAACTCGCCAATGGAATGGTCGCCCAGAAGCACACAGCTGGGATATTTCCAGGTGATGGAAGATCCCGTTTCTACTTGTGTCCAGCTTATTTTTGAGCGGTTTCCTTTGCACAAACCACGCTTGGTGACAAAGTTATAGACGCCACCCTTCCCTTCTTTATTGCCCGGATACCAGTTTTGCACCGTAGAATATTTTACTTCGGCATCATCCATGGCAATGATTTCTACAATAGCAGCATGCAGCTGATTTTCATCGCGCATCGGTGCTGTACAGCCCTCCATATAGCTCACATAACCACCCTCTTCGGCCACAATGAGCGTGCGCTCAAACTGTCCGGTATTGGCTGCATTGATACGGAAATAGGTTGACAACTCGAGCGGTGACCGCACCCCTTTGGGTATAAAACAGAACGAACCATCGCTAAAAACTGCAGAGTTAAGTGCTGCGTAGTAGTTATCGGTATAAGGAACCACTGTTCCCATATATTTCTTCACCAGATCGGGATGATTTTTCACTGCCTCACTGAAGGAGCAGAAAATGATTCCATGTTTTGAGAGGGTGTCCTGAAAAGTCGTTTTAACAGAAACGCTGTCAATCACGGCATCTACAGCAACACCGGAAAGCCGTTTTTGCTCATCGAGAGAGATTCCTAACTTTTCGAAGGTTTCCAATAATTCCGGATCTACCTCGTCAAGGCTTTCAAGCTGAGGCTTTTTTCTGGGAGAGGCATAGTAGATGATTTCTTGAAAATCGATCGGCGGATGATGCAGATGCGCCCATTCGGGTTCTTCGAGCGTGAGCCAGTGCCTGAATGCTTTCAATCTGAATTCCAGCATCCATTCCGGCTCTTCCTTCTTAGCTGAGATAAAACGTATCGTATCTTCTGTAAGGCCTTTTGGCGCATAATCAGTCTCTATATCAGAAAAAAAGCCAAACTTATATTCGCCTTTTGTTACTTCTTCGAGGATGTTATTATTTGTGTTTTCGTCCATAATGAACTTATTTAGATCGTGTTTAAATAAGGCTGCAAAGATAGTAATTCTTAGGCGAATTGCATCGACTTGCGAACCCATCTTTATAACCCCTGAAATGCTCATTTGTTTTATCAAACCAAACACAAACCGGGCAAGGCTATTGTTCAGGAAATTAGGATGTAGCTGATTCGGGTTGGATAATCAGCAGAAAAAAGCCAGGCTAATTTAGTTGACAAAAGCCTTTTTCAACTGTTCGAAAACAGTTTCAAGCACCCCGTTAAGCGTGTTAATCAGGCCTGCCAATTCATCATCCAGTGTAGCATTTTTGGCCTTCTGCTCAATCTTTCTGATGACATCATAAACACTGTCAACACCAAAAACATCCAGCGTAGGTTTAAGGGAGTGTGCTGCTTTGGCCATTTGTTCGGGCTGCTTCTGCTTGTAGCTCTCGTTGATGGTTTCAAGCAATTCGGGTGTGGTATGCAAAAATATGCCCACCATATTTTTTATGGCATCCGGATCATCACCTACGAACGCGATGAGTTTATCCAAATGATAGGATTTTAGTTTTGTGGACATCTAAGTAATGATTTGCTTTTCTTTGATCATTCTGTAAATTGTCGATTTGCCAATGTCGAGTTTCTTGGCAACCAAAAGCACGTTATTGTTATACTTTTGAAGGTAATACGTAATAATCTGACGGGTGTATTCAGCAAGGGTGTTTTCCTCCATCAATAAGTTCCCGGCAGCATCCACCGAGTTGAAACTGATATGTGATTCATCAACTTTGTCTGTGTCGGTAAGCACGGCAGCCAACTCAATGATCGCGCGAAGCTCACGCACATTACCCGGAAAATGATACTTCATTAATTTTTGCTGAGCGGATTCGGTTATGCTTAGCTTCTTCATTTTATTTTCCTGACAGAATTCGTCAACAAAATACTTAGCCAGCAAAATAATGTCATTTCCCCGGTAGCGCAGAGGCGGCAACTCGATAGGTAAGCCAAGCAAGCGGTAATACAAATCTTCCCTGAAGTTGCCCTTCTTCACCTCATCCGAAAGGATGCGGTTTGTGGCTACAATCAGTCTCACGTCGATTTTTATCAGGTCGTTTCCGCCCACACGTGTTAGTTCGCGTTCTTGTATCACGCGAAGCAGCTTGGTTTGCATATTCAGATCCATCTCGGCCACCTCATCCAAAAATATGGTCCCGCCGATGGCCTGTTCAAACTTGCCTATTTTGCGTGTTGTGGCTCCCGTAAAACTTCCCTTTTCATGCCCGAACATCTCGCTCTCGATAAGTTCGCGAGGCACCGCTGACACATTTACGGCTACGAATGGCTTTTTGGCCCGGTTTGAATTGTAATGTATCGCTTTGGCAACCAACTCTTTACCAGTTCCTGTTTCACCGGTAATAGAAACAGAAATATTTGTTTTTATGGATTTCTCTATCAGGCTAAAAATCTGCTTGATGGAAGGGCTATTTCCTTTAATAACATTCCTGAACTCATATTTTCGGCCAATCTCCTCTTTAAGATAACTGATCTCGCTGCGCAGCTGCAGATTTTCTCTAATTTTTTTGATGACATTCCACAGGCGATCTTTTACGTCATCGTCCTTCACGAAATAATCATACGCTCCTTCCCGCAACAAAGTAACCGCTGTGGAGATATCCTCCTGGCCTGAGACAATGATAACCGGAATTTCGGGGTGTTCTTTTTTTATGCGCCGCATCACATCCAAACCCGACATATCAGGCAAGCTGTAATCGAGCGAAACCATGGAAGGTTCGCGGTACAAATTTTTCAGGCACTCTTCCCCGTTATTGTACAGATGTACCTCGTTATCAGGGTTAAGGGCCAAATGATGGCGCAACATTTCTCCATAGAGCATGTCGTCTTCAACGATAAATATCCTGAATGCATCCATATAACTATGGTTCTAAATTATTACTGCCCCCGCATTTATAGATTCTCAAAATTGGATGGTTTTGCGGTTGTCTCAAATTTGGAATCAAAGCAAAAATAGTCATTTTTATATTTTTGGCAAATTTTTTTTCTGAGACAATTTTGTTTTTCATGCCAATGAATACAGTGGGTATGCAATTTATGTCCAAATAAGATCAGCCTTACACCGTTAAAAAAACAGCAAAGAATTGCCTTTACTGTTCTATTTTTGACTATTCTTCGCAATAATTTGCAAAGTTATTTCGGAAGTTCTATTTTTACGCTTGATAACTAAACCTACTCCAGACCAAACGACTAGCTGATTTGAGCAAAGTTAACTGATCAAACAATCTCAACCATTCCACCGGTAAACTAACGCATAAACTTATAAATTGCCTACTTTGAATTACTTATGGGCTGGATTAAGAGAAAAGAAACAAAATGAGCAAATTAAACAAAGAAATTATGACTAACAAAACTCTAAATGAAGTAAAATTTTTAAAAATCTATTCAGGCTTTTTATCCGCTGTATTGTTAGCTGTCGTCCTGTTTTTATTTAACCAATCCAGGGAAACGACGTTCAAGGAAATAACTGTTGAAAGAATTAATATAATTGAAAGCAATGGCGACTTAAAACTGGTGCTTAGCAATAGCGAGAGACAACATTCGGGCATAATAAATGGCAAGGATCTGCCCAAAAGACAGAGAAAAGCAGGGCTGATTTTTTTCAATTCAGCCGGCGATGAATGTGGCGGTCTCATTTACGACGGGAATGACAAGCAGGCAGGTCTGGTTTTATCGGTCGACAAATACAGAGATGACCAGATAATGCAATTACGCTATGTGGAAAATACAGCGAATGATGCCAGAACATACGGTCTTCAATTTTGGGAATATCCTAAAGAGGATGGATTTGACGAAAGGAGCAGTGCTTTCGATAAACTGCAGCTAATTGAAGATGCTGAAGAAAAAAAAGAAGCGCTTATAAAAATGAAAGATGACGGCTTATTGCCGGAAGACAGAATGTTTGTTGGCAAAAAAATGAACAACGAAGTAGGCTTGTTTATTAACGACAATACAGGAAAGCCACGCATAAAGATTTATATCGATAAGGAGAACAACCCCAAAATAGAACTGTTGAATGAAGAGGGAACCGTACTGGATAAACAATAAACCTATTACATAAACCAGCTCCGCGGAGTGATCTGCCAAACCTGCGCGTATTATAAATGTTGAACGGGCTTTTGTTAGTGTATAGCCCGTTTTTGTGCTTGATTTAGTATGGTCTTTTGAGATGTAACTTACCAAAAAATTAAACCTGTCCGGATTGAGCGTATTAGAAAACAAATTGTTAAATTTGGCATAACTAATGAGAGGGCTTGAAATTGTATCACATTGATATCGTGATAGCTGTGATAAATGTTAGTTAGAATACCGAAATACATAGCTTCAAATGATTCAATGATGAAAACGAATATCAGGCACCTAATCGATTTAAACAAAATCGATACGCTTTTGGAAGGATTTAACAAATCAACGGGATTTGTTACTGCAATCATTGACCTTGAAGGGAATGTATTATCCAAATCGGGCTGGAGGTCTATTTGTACCGAATTTCATCGATTCAATCCTGAGACATCAAAAAGGTGCATCATAAGCGACACAGAGCTGGCAAACAAAATGAAAACAGGCGAAAAATACCACGCTTACAAATGCATGAACGGACTGATGGATGTGGCTGTGCCCCTGAAAATAAATGGCGAACATATTGCCAACCTGTTTTCCGGTCAGTTCTTTTTTGAAAAACCCGATCATGCTTTCTTCAAAAAACAGGCGGAAGCGTTTGGTTTCGACGAGAAGAAATACCTTGAAGCGCTCAACAAAGTGCCGGTAGTGTCAGAGGAAAAAGTGAAGGTTGCAATGGATTTTCTGTTGAATATGACAGAATTTATCAGTGAACTGGCTATTCAAAAATTAGAACAAGAAAAGATCAGCCAAAATCTAAAAGATAACGAGCAAAAATTCAAATCTGTTTTTGAATCAGCCAATGTAGGGAAATCAATTACTTTACCTTCCGGAGAAATAAATGTCAACGAGGCATACTGTAAAATACTGGGTTATACCCGTGAGGAATTGAAAAACAAAAAATGGCAGGACATAACGCCCAAGGAAGATATCCCAACAATTCAAAAGATTATAGAAGGACTGATTGCTAGCGAAAAAGACTCTGCCAGGTTTGAAAAGAGATATATCTGTAAAAACGGCTCGCTCCTCTGGACTGATGTGAATGTTACATTGCTGCGAGACAAAAACAACCAACCGCTACATTTTATAACAACCATGGTTGATATTTCCGACCGTAAGATGACTGAGCAAGCCTTACGTGAAAGTGAAGAGAAGTTTTTTACCCTTTTCGAAAAGTTGCCATTTGCTGTTACGCTTTCTAAAGTGCCTGATGAAAAATTTATTGCAGTGAATGAAGCCTTTGAGCGAGAATTTGGATTTACCAAACACGAAGCATTAGGCAAAAACTCAAAAGATTTAGGTATTAATCCTGATGCAGAAGATCGAAAACGAATCCTTGAAAAATTAAAGGCAAGCAATTCAGTACGCAATCAGGAAATGGTTCTGCATTCAAAATCGGGAGAAAAGCATTATTATGAAACGAATATTGATCAAGTTAATATCAATGGGGAGGAATATCTTTTAAATACAACACAAAATATCAGCGAATACAAAAGAGCGCAAAACAAACTGAGAGAAAGTTATGATCTGATACGGATTGCCGGGGAGAAAGCGAAACTGGGCGGATGGAATGTAATGCTAAAGGAAAACCGCTCGTATTGGTCCGACGAGGTAGCGGCCATACACGAAATGCCGGCTGGCTATTCACCACTGGTAAAAGATGGCATTAATTTTTATGCTCCGGAATGGCGCAAAAAAATAGTTGAAGTTTTTGACAAATGTGCACAGGATGGCATTCCCTACGATGAAGAAATGGAGATCATTACTGCAACCGGAAAGCGTGTTTGGGTGCGAACCATTGGCGAAGCCGTTAAGGACAAGAACGGAAATATATTTAAAATTCAGGGTGCAATGCAGGATATTACACTACAGAAGCAAGCCCAAAAAGACCTGAAGACCAGTGAAGTAAGATACAAAGCAATTTTCGAATCTACGGGAACAGCAACCTTAATTGTTGATGAAGACACCACCATTTTGCTGGCAAACAACGAATGTTTCGATGTGTTCGGATATGATCCGGCTCAGCTTTTAGGCCAGAAATGGACCCTATTTGTAGCCCCCGAAAGCGTTCAGGAAATGCTCAAAAACCATCACCTCCGACGTCAAAACTCTAAACTGGCACCGCGAAAATATGAAGTAAAACTACTCAACAATAAAGCTGAAAAACGCGATGTAATTTTGAATATCAGTATGATTCCCGGAACCAAACACAGTGTTGTTTCCATGCTGGATATCACTGAACGCAAACAGGCTGAAGAAGCGCTTCAAAAAAGCAAAAGCAATCTGGAAGAATATTTTGAGAACGATATTTCGGCCAATTATGTGGTTACCGTTTCGGGTGAAATTTTAAGCTGCAACAAAACTTTTTTGAATCTATTTGGGTTCGAAAAAAGATCAGATTCTGAAGGTTTCAATATCACTGAATTATTCAAAAATCCGAGTGACAGGGATCAAATGATTCAACGCATTAAAAAACAAAGAAAAGTTGAAAGTTTTGAAGTCGAGTTTATTTCAAAAGAAGGGATAACAATATATGCATTGATAAATGCCCTCGGCATCTTTGACACAGACGACAAACTTGAAAAAATCAGGGGATATGTTGTTGAGATAACCGAACAAAAAAGATTTGAAGAAACCCGAAAATTATTGCTTGAAATTTCGCAATTAACGACCAAACATTATACACTCACTAGCTTTCTTGCAGAAGTACACCAAAAAATCAGGCAGATTATCCGTGCCGATAATTTTTATGTGGCTTTATACAATGCAACGGACAATACATTTTCCTTCCCGTATCACGTTGACGAACAGGATCAGGTGGAGTTAAACAAACCCTACGATTTTAGCAATGGATTTACCGATTATGTCCTTAAAACCAATCAATCGCTGATTATTACCCCCAAACACCAACTTGAAGTTGAGCAAGACGGAACCATAAAAGGATATGGTGATGAATTGTCGGTTTGGCTGGGTGTGCCATTTAAAACAGCAGAAGACAGCAAGCCAAGCGGGGTAATTGCCATTCAGGATTATCAAAATCTGGAATCATACACCGAAACAGACAAATCGATAATGGAAATTATTGCCCAATCCATTGGCAGCTTTATTGAACGGATTAAATACCTGGAAGAATTGGTTCAGGCCAAAGAAAAAGCTGAAGCCAGCGATAAACTTAAAACGGCATTTATTAACAATATATCCCATGAAATAAGAACCCCGCTCAATGGTATTCTGGGCTTTGGACAATTTCTGGCCGAAACGGAACTTTCGCAGGCAGAAAGGGTTGATTTGTTGGAGCATGTTAACAATGCCGCATATCGGCTAACGGATACCGTTACTGATTATATGGACATTGCCATGATTTTTTCGGAAACCATGGAGGTGCATGAAAAAGAATTTACTCTGAAGCCATTTTTCGAAGAAATAATCGAAAACAGCAAACAACAAAGTGCAGCTAAACAGATAGCTATCCATACTGAAATATTGATCGAATCTTCTGACTTTTCTATCTGTTCCGATCCCGAATTCATTCGAAAAATTTTGGGCAAATTGATTAACAACGCCATCAAATTTACCGAACAGGGAAGCATCAACTGCGGATACCGGATAATGCCCGGATTTGTTGAGTTCTTTATCCAGGACACCGGTAAAGGTATAGCTAGCGATAAACTGGAATTGATTTTTGAAATGTTCACCCAGGAGGATTTATCCATGACCCGCGGATACGAAGGAAGCGGTTTGGGATTATCCATTGCAAAAGGGCTTGTGACACTGCTTGGCGGTAAAATAAATGTTACTTCTGTTAAAGATAAAGGGTCAACTTTTAGATTTACCATCCCCGTAAATAATATAGCATTACCCACCACAAAAGATGCGCTTCCGGCAATTGAAATAAACCATAAAGAAAAGCCGCTCATCCTTATTGCTGAAGACGATGAGTCAAATTATAAATATGCAGCAGTTATTTTGAATTCGATAGGCTATAATCATATCCACGCGATAAACGGAGCCGAAGCAGTGGCTTTTTGCCAACAAAATGCTGCAATTTCAATCGTACTGATGGATATAAAAATGCCGGTGATGAATGGCATTGAAGCGACAAAACTTATCCGTGAATTCAGGCCTGAACTCCCTGTCGTTGCCACCACAGCCTACGCCCAAACTGGTGATGAACATCGAATACTTGAAGCAGGATGTAATGATTACCTGGCAAAACCAATCAAAATGGAAAAATTATTGTCATTAATCCGAAAGTATGTTGAATAGTTTGAGAAGAAGTAATTCAACTCGAAAAACTATTGCCTTGATTAGATCAAACACCATACTGTGCTAATTAGTGTTTGTCCATAATGTCCGATTTCTTCGTTATGTTCGTATTTAAAACAGTCGTTTACGTGAGTAAACTCCTTGATTTTAAACACTTCGCAGGCCTCGAACTCGAGCATTATGAATTAAACACTCACTTTATAGACGGACACTAATTAGTGTTTGATATAAGGTTGAACGTACGTTTTTTTGAACTATCGCTGCTTCTGATGATTTTACATGGCTTTTGCGTTTCAGTAGCTTCTGCTTTAGTTTTTTTGTCTGTGCCAAAAACCAGCTTCCGTTTTCACATGAAAAACAAGCGCTAGACAAATGAATAATTGGCTATCTTAGCAGGGAAATATTGCCATTAAACTAACTGTAATAAGAAATTTATAACTGACAGCTGTTAAATTTGTGACCAAACCGCATCACAAGTATCGTGTCAATGCTACTGTGTCGGTTAAGTCGCAGCAATTTTTTCTCAAATCAAAAAAGAAATTCTGTGCATCCCGCACATGCAGGACGTAAAGGATGTATTTTGCAGAGTTGGGGAAAAAAAACAAGACTTGAGCCGGCTAAAGTAGTGTTGACATGACACTGGCAACAAACATTTTAAGAATGAATCTGTTCAATGATTGTTTTTTGTAATTTTGGATATTTAGATTTTGGAATATGATAGACCAAAAAAAACAGATAGCATACTGGACAAAAGGAGCTGAAGATGATTTAATGACCGCTGAATTACTGATTCGTGAAAAGAGAATTTTACATGGATTGTTTTTCTGTCATTTGGTGATTGAAAAAGCGATAAAAGCTCATATAGTCAAAACATCGGGAGAGGTAGCTCCAAGGTCACATAACTTGATTTTTCTATCAGAAAAACAGACTTGGAATTTGACAATGAAACCGAGATATTTTTGGGGATTTTAATGAAGTATCAGTTGCAAGGACGTTATCCTGATTATAATCCTGTTCTACCTGACATCTTAAAAGTAAATGAATATTACGAAAAAACTAATACCTTGTTGCAATGGCTAAAAAAGAGATTGTAGAGCTATTGAAAAAATATATTTTTGTTTTACGTTCAGAGGGAATAACCATCGATAAAGCATATTTGTATGGCAGCTATTTGTCCAATACGGCCAGCCATGATAGCGACATCGATATAATGATTGTAACCGAAAATGAGGATGATTATTTGACTGGAAAAATCTGGAGTTTGACTAGAAAAGTAAATTCAAAAATTGAGCCCTATCTTGTTGGAAAAGGAAGGTTTAATAATAATGAGGATTCTCCATTGATTGAATTAGTAAAAAGAACCGGATTAGAGATAGTATAAAAAAATTTAGCATTACAGAGGTTACTGAGCCATTGGTTCAGCTCGTCCCAACTTCCATGATTTCAACGAGGGATTCTCATACTTTCAAAATCGAATTTTATCTCAACGAGTTCGATACAGCGCATACCAACAGGCACAATGCAATGTATACTCACCCCCGAGTTAGGATTAAATATGGGCTTTTCGCCAGCACTTGGCTCATATTAATAACCCGCTTCTGTTTTCATATGAAAAACAAGCGCTAGACAAATGAATAATTGGCTATCTTAGCAGGGAAATATTGCCATACAATGAGGTTTGGACGGGATTTTTACTCGGACTGAAGTTGTATTTAACAACTAAACAAAGCCATATTACAACTATTTGAACAAAGAATTATGAAGCATTTTTTAATTAAACAAGGCATTTTTTTACCAATTATTTACTTTGGATTTATCATTATTGCTGGATTTTTCGCTAACGACTATAGCCATTGGGGTCAGCATGCCAGTGAGTTAGGTATTAATGCCACAAAAAGCGCTGTGATTCTATTTAAAGTTGGCATCTTTTTAACCAGCACTTCCTTGTTTGTACTGGCTTTAGGTCTATTGCTAAATTTTAAGCGTAAGTATGCATTATCAAGCATCCTGATTTTTGCTTTTGGCGCGACTTTTATCTTTGGAGCCATTTATCCAATCGGTTCACCCTGGCATGGCTTTTATGGATTTGGCTTATTTATTATGATACTACCATTTGTTTTTTTGTACGAAACCGGCGAACAGCTCAATAGCAAAACACTTCATCGCCTGTCGATCGCTGCCGGTTTACTGATGTTCCTTTATTTATGGTCAATGATTGCAAGATTAGACCCCATCAATTTACGCGGCTTAACGCAAAGATTATTTGGGATAGTCGTCTTTGGTTGGTTCTCCCTCATTTCGTATCATCTTAACAAACTGATAAATAGGAATATCCATTAGCTCCGGCAATAACTAACACAGCAATCAATGCATACTACGCAATTTGCACAAACCGTTGAAATACTAAAAAAGTCGATGGGTAAGTGGACTTTGCAAGCGCATCCCAAGCCAGGCCATACCGCTAAATAACGCGTTTTTGCTTGACCTTATGCACTAAAAACTGAAATGCCTAAATGCATGAAAACCATGATCACAGAATGCTTATTTTTGCAGTCCGATAAAAGCTCATGATTTTGAAAAAAAAATCCCTCAAATACCTCAATACAATAGGACGATACAGCCTGCTCATTCCCATTGGAATCCTTTTTATTATCCTGGTGTTTTACCTTAGTGCTCCGGTTTACCGTTTTGATGAGCCACAAGTGTTTCAGGGCGAAAAACTTTACAACCCCTATCAAAATATCAATCCTGCACATTGGCGTAAATACAACTTTCAGGTTCAATCCAAGGCCTGGGGAGGGCTTACGGATGGCAGGTTAAATTCTAACGCATTGATCAAGGGTACCTATAACAAGCTTGGATTCGACCATGTGGCCACATCTGATTATCAGAAAATAAACCAATTTGGAAGCGAAAAACCTTCGTTTATACCAACTTACGAGCATGGCTATGGCATTAGGAAAACCCATCAGGTTTGTATTGGAGCATCGAAGGTGCTCTGGATTGATTATCCTTTTTATCAATCGCTGAGCCACAAACAAGGCATTATTGACCGCTTAGGAAAAGATTGCGATTTGATTGCGCTGGCTCATCCACTTTTGCTTGGTGGCTACACTTTTGAGGACATGAAATACCTGAGCGGTTATCAGCTGATGGAAGTGCTAACCAATATGCGCGTTTCTGTAGATCACTGGGATACAGCACTTTCTTATGGACATAGAATTTATATCATTGCCAATGATGATGCACATGATGTGTCGAACAGTAATGAAGTTGGCCGCCGATTTACCCTGATCAATGCCTCCGATCTAAAGCGGGAAACAATTACTCAGGCGCTTGATGCCGGTGCTGCTTACGGGATGGATTTTTTTCGCATTGATGATGAACCCATGACAGACAAAATCGAACGTTCGCGCCATATTCCTTATCTGCAGCAGGCTTCGTTAAGTGGCGACACCTTTTCGATAAGCGTAGATCAAATAGCCGATTCCATTCGCTTTGTGGGGCAAAACGCGAAATTGCTGAAACTGGCAAAAAACAGCTTTCAGGCTAATTATATTATTCAGCCATCCGATACTTACGTCCGCACTGAGATTCATTTTCAGGACAAATCAGTTATTTACCTAAATCCGGTTACACGGCATAAAGATCTTGGCCAACTAAGCCGTCAGAGACTGGGCGAGGTGCATAAATTGCGCACTAATCTGTATAGAATATTTAATTTCTCAGCATTGGGCTTGTTTTTATTTTTGATTTACAGCAAACGCAAAAAATTCAGAAAACAACAAAAATGAAACTCGATTTACGCACAATTTTGCCTAAAAATATGCTGATTTTACTGTTAATCAGTATGTTGGTTCGTGGATTTTTTGCAGCCTGGATAGCCTTGGGCAACGATGAGGTATATTATTGGACTTATGCCCTTTTTCCGGATTGGAGTCATTTTGATCATCCTCCGATGGTTGGTTGGTTTATACAACTATTTAGTCTTAACTTACTTTTCGACAGTGAGTTATTCATTCGTATGTCGTCCGTAATTATGATGACAGTGAATACGCTCCTGGTTTTTCATATCGGAAAAAAAATAGCCGGTGAGCGTACTGGATTTTACGCTGCTTTGCTCTATACGGCTTCCATCTACGCCTTTGTTATAACCGGCATCTTTATCCTTCCGGATACGCCACAGAATTTCTTTTGGTTTTTGGGTTTATGGAGTTTTATAAATGCATTTTCTGACGGCTCAGACAACACAAAAAACCGCTGGATGCTACTAGCCGGACTGTTTACCGGCTTGGGAATCCTATCCAAATACACTACCGTGTTTTTATGGTTTGGTGCAGGATTATATATCCTTTTCTACGCAAGAAAATGGCTAAAAGCGTGGAGTCTGTATGTCGCTGTTCTCCTTTCGTTGCTGCTTCTTTTTCCGGTGATTTGGTGGAATATTCAAAATGATTTCATCAGTTTCAGCTTTCAGGGCGAACGGGTCAATCTTTTGGCCGGAAGCCTGCGTCCTGACCTGCTATTAATGGAATTATCCGGACAAATCCTGTATAACAATCCCATCAATTTTGTGCTTATCGTTTTAGGATTGGTAAGTGCATTCAGGTCAAAAATAATGATCAAACCCGACATTCAGAAACTTTTATTATTGATGGCTGTGCCTTTAATTGCCCTCTTTTTGTTTTTTTCATTATTTCGTTCCACCCTGCCACACTGGACAAGCCCTGGATACAATACCCTGCTATTTTTTGCAGCAGCCTGGTTGGCTTCATCGAAAAAAATCTCAGCATCAATCCTTCCCAAGCCCATTATTGCTGCTTTAGGATTACTAGCAGTTATCCTTGTGGTAGGCAGTTTGCAGATCAAATTTGGCCTTATTCCGTTTCGCGACAACAACAGCTTCCATCAGCTTGGTAAAAATGATGTAACCCTTGATATGTATGGCTGGCGCGGCCTTGATAAACCATTTGAGGAAGCTATCACAAAGCATGTCCAGAACCGGCTAATGCCAGAAAACGCACCCATAATCTCCAACAATTGGTTTCCATTGGCACATCTTGATTATTATGTGGCGCGACCGCTGCAGCTGAAGGTTTTGGGCATCGGCAAGCCTGAAAAGTTACATAAATATCTATGGATCAACCAAGAACGTGGCGGGTTTGATTTAGGCACCGATTACTGGTATATGACCAACAGCCGGGATTATGTTGATCCGCTTACAATTTACGCGCCTTATTTTCGGGAAATCATTCCGGCGGACACCCTCACCATTATGCGGGCAGGTAAGCCGGCAAAGCATTATTTTATATTTATGCTCAAGGATTTGAAGAAATTGCCGGAACAAGCCTTATTGGATTCCCAATAAATGACCATTTTTCTATCTTTGCAATCCCATTAGATCAAATCACATGACAGATTCTTTTCAGCCTACAGCTTACCAGCTACAATCTATTGCCAGCGGAAAAAACTATGACGACAGTGGCTGGTTGCTCGATCCTCCGGGAGAAGAAATACCCAGCCTTATCAGAGCGATATATACTACCAAACAAATCAAACTCAGAGGCGAAGCCTTTGGCTTATACACTTTTGCTGATTGGCTTCCCATAAACCGTATGCTAAAGGGCTCTTCGGCACCTGTAACCTATAAGAGTAAAGGCCTGGCCGGTGAGTTGGGGCTCAAAAATCTCTACATCACTTTCAGTGGCTACTGGCCCGAAAAGGGCGCTTTTATGCCCACTTGTTCTTTCAAAGAAACAGAAGCTTATTCGGTGGGTGGCCGGATGAAAGAAAACCAGCAAAATGAAGTATTGGTAGTTGCCTCTGCAGGAAATACCGCCCGAGCCTTCGCGCAGGTTTGTTCCGACAATCAAATACCGCTGCTGCTTTGTGTTCCCGAAGCCAGCCTGGATGCACTGTGGTTTGGTGCACCCTTAAACTCCTGCGTTAAACTCCTGGCTACAGAAAAAGGCAGCGATTATTTTGATGCCATTCACTTATCCAATCAGATCATTCCACTGGAAGGTTTTTATGCTGAAGGAGGCGCGAAAAATGTGGCACGTCGCGATGGTATGGGGACGACTGTGTTGTCGGCCACAACTTTTATCGGCAGGATTCCCGATTACTATTTTCAGGCTATTGGCAGCGGAACCGGAGCTATTGCAGCCTGGGAGGCCAATCTGCGCTTTATTGACGATGGCCGTTTTGGCTCGCATAAAATGAAGTTAATGATCTCGCAGAATTACCCTTTTGTCCCCATTCAGCATGCCTGGAATGCCCATTCGCGCGAAATGTTACATTACGACAGTGTCGAAGCACGTAATCATGTGGAAGAGATCGATGCCAAAGTACTGTCAAACCGCAAACCGCCTTATCCCATAATCGGCGGACTTTTTGATGCTTTATCCGATGCCGGTGGTGCCGTTTTGTCGGCCACCAATGCCGAAGCGAGAGCAGCCAATAAGTTGTTTCAACAATCAGAAGGAAATGATTTACATCCTGCTGCTGCTATCGCAACAGCCTCACTTATCAATGCTGTAAAAGAAGGGCTAGTGGAAAAAGATGCGGTGATCATGCTCAATATCACCGGCGGTGGTGAGGCCTTATTCAAAAAAACACATCAACTGCATTTTTTAAAGCCCAATGCCACCCTGCCCATTGATGCCAGTCCTGATCAGATAAAATCAGTTGTGGGTCAACTCAAATGGGAAATGAAAAAACCGCAAGGCGCAATTAAAAATTAAACATCAACCGCTTTCTTTCTGCTAATCAATTGTTTAAGAGATCGACTATCTGCCTTGATTTGTTTTAGTGAAATGGGCATGGCAAACCAAAAAACCAATCCGATAAGGCTTCCCCAAAGGAAAAAAGCACCAAATTGTAAGAGCGAAAAAGTAATTGCTGTTTCAGCCGAAACGCCATAAAAAGCCAGCAGATAAACCAGACTCATCTCGCGGGTACCAAATCCTGCCCAGGAAATCGGTAAAATTGTAGCCAATCCTACCATACTAAATATCAAGGCGATATCAACAAGCTGGAGCTGGATATCAACAGCCAGAAAAATCAATGCCAAAGCACCATAAAAGGCCAGATAGGCAAGAATAGTAATTCCCCAAAGTGCCGGTGCCTTTTTATTAACAGCCTGCTTGAGACTCTCATAGATAAAAAGCATCACTTGATTTGTGGCGAGCTTATCCTTCTTCATCAATTGTTTGAGGATATAAGCAACTAAAACAAGGCCTGCAAAAAACAGTACAACACCTGCAAATACTGCCAGATAAACCTGATCAGGAAGCAGTCCGCCGTAGTAAAAAAGGCCTGCTATCGCAAGCATAAACAACACCCCCAGGTCAAAAATCCGATCAGTAACAATTGTTCTGAACGAAGGTAAAAATCCAATCTCACAGTCTTCACGTAAATAATACAACCTGGCAATTTCACCAATACGCCCCGGTGTGATAACCCCAATTGTAAAAGACGACATATACGCACCAAAAGCCTTGGCAGGCGGATAGAAATACCCTTCGTTCCTGACAATTTGCTGCCAACGCAGGCTTTTTATTCCAAGCACGATCACCACACCAAAAAGTGAGAGCAGATAAAACTTCAGGTTCATCTCGCTTAAAACAACCAGAAACTCCTCCTTATCAAAATCGATCAAACGAAACAAGATCCACAGAATGAGTGCCGAGCCGGCCAATTTGATCAAGAAACTGCGTGTTTGTTTTCCCATTGGATTATAATTCCCTGCGTTTAATTTTATGCGTTGACTTTTTCCAGATGGTGCGGGTTTTCTCAAAAATACCACCAATAAATTTCGGTGGAAACTGTTCCACTGCCCATCTCGCGAAAGAGGTGCTCATCACTATAAATAAGCTACTGATTACCATTTCCATCAAATAACGCGAGGCCTTAAAGCCTTTGATTTGGTATCCATAATCAGGAACACTCTTGCCGAGTAATTTCCTGAATTTAATGCGTATAAAACCGCCACGCTTCTTAAAATCATACCCATGAGAATGCATGCTTATGGCTTCCTGCTCGCTAATCTGATCAAAACTTAACCAGCCCGCCTCTACCATTTCCTTTAGTAAGGCGTCTCCCTTTTTGCTGCGGCTAATGACCATCGAGAAGCCTTTGCCCCGCTCTTCATAAACAGGCGCCCAGGCATCGCCTCCCGAAATATCCGTAAACTCACTGGTCAAATCTGTACAATACAGGCTGTTGCGCAAAATATGAAACGGAATCAGGTAGTTGGCATGAAATTTCTTTAACTCAATAATTCGCCCCGATTTAAGTTCAACACGCATATTTCCGGGCCATTCGCCATAGCGGAAATACAGTTTTGTGATCGTGTGATAATCGTGCTCACCATGTGTTCGAAGAAAACTGTTTATTGATGAAAAATGCAGGGTATTACCGTAGAAAGGCCCAAAAATATAGTCAATATTGCTCACCGAAGGATGCTTTGCTGCTTGTAACTTACGGATCGACTGAATTTGTCCGGGCAGTCCAACATAGGCAAGTCTTCCTTTAAAAGCCGCAATTTCAGGTAAAATATCATTGTTCGAACTGATGATATATTTGCTTTGAGCAGCACACAAAATTTCATCAGGCGTGGTCGCGATAAATGCCTGCGTAAGCCAGGGTTCTTTAGTTGACATCCCGAGAACTACAGCGCCATCAATCTTGTTTTGCTTCAACAACCAGATAAGAATGGCTGAAATGATTCCGCCCGAAGCGCCCTCTCTTCTAACTTGTGAATCAGCGGCATAGCCTATCCCAATTCGTTCGTAAGGCCCGATAAACTCGTGAAAATATGCGGGTTCTCTAAAAAACTGTTTGCGGTATTTTGGAAAATCAAATTGCTTTCCGGGGCAGGCTTCCCAAAGGGTATCGGCCAGCTGCTCATCAATGGGCGCAATGATTTTGGGCTGATATTTTCCGGTTTTGTCCCCAAAAACAATTTTCCCTTCCGAAAGGCCAACGCAGCTTCCGCAACGGTTGCATAGGTGCGACCGCATCACCGATTGCAGCTGATCAATACTTTTCACAGACAAAAAACTGACGGATTCCTAACTCGGCCAACAGACTTCCCTGAAAGGCATTAATTAAGCGCTCACCAAAGCCCTGAAGCCACTGCGGACCAACAGGTATTAGCACTGTTCCTTTGTGTATCAGCAGTTTCCAGCCGGCTTTTTTTAACATTACTTTAACCTCTTTGGAAGGCAAAAAGCGATGGGGTCCTTCGCCATGTCCACCAAATAATGCGGTAAAAATTTGATATGGGATTTCGCTGGTTGCCGGTGGACAGCTCAGCACCAAACGCGCATGCTGCTTACTAACCCGATGCATCTCTTTTAGAAAAGCCAATGGATCGGCGGCATGTTCCAGTGTTTCAAGACTTAAAACCCGATCGAAATATTGATCTTCAAAAGGCAAGCTGCTGTATGTCTCGATTTTCTTTTGGATTATCAAAGGCCTTATTTTAGCCGCTTCGGCCATCAGCCCGGAAGAAATTTCGGCATTGACAATCACGCTTGTAGGATTATGTTTTCGAATAAAATCATCCGCTTCGGCATCACGACTGGTAACATTAAGCACGCGACGGGCATTTTCAAGATGCAGGTGCTGCATGCTTTCGGTAAACCGCTGGTCGTGGGCGGTTTTTACCTTATTATTTTCGGCAACATAAATAGTGGCCACCCGATCCCAATGCGCTTCAACATCGCGATCGTTCCACCAATTTACATGATCAGACTGCTCGAAGTTTCGCATCAAGTTTTCTTTGTTCTGTTGAGCATGGCGATTTGATCAGCCAGCAAACCAATGAAAAAGATAAACATTCCCATGATAGACAGCAGGGTGGCGCTATTCGGAAAACGTCCCGAAATAAAATAGCCGACCACGCCCCAGCTTATCCCCAAAAAGAAGGTGATAATGCTTGTAGGGAAGAATATTTTTAGTGGATTGAACAGCATAATGATTCTGAGCAGGAGTAAAATCGTTTTACTCCCATCTTTCACAAACTTTACATTACTCTGACGTCCGATGCGTTCCTCAACAATAATTGGAAATGTTCCTATGGTATAGCCTTCTTTGAGAAAAGCCAATGTTGAAGTTGTCGAAAACGAAAAACCATTGGGCATGATATGTAGCATTTCGCGGATCAATTTTCGATCAAAACCCCGAAACCCGGAATTATAATCGGGTAGTTGTTGTTCGACCAAAAATTCGCCTATCATTCGAATAAAACGTTTTCCGCCCTGGCGCCGCTTCACCTGAAAAGAATCATCGGTGCGCTCACCAATGACCATATCAAAGCTGTCGAGCATCCCAATCAGGGTGTCAATATACTTTGGATCGTGCTGCCCGTCGCTGTCTAAAATCACAATTTTATCTCCACTTGCTTTGCGGATACCTGTTTTTAGCGCTGCACCATAGCCCTTATTCACATTGTGACGAAAACATTTTACAGGATATTCACTGATAATTTCAAAGGTTTTATCCGTTGATCCATCATCAATGAAAATCACTTCATAACGATTATGGAACTGCATTTCTACTATCCGTTCGAGTCCCTGACGGATTCCTTCTTCTTCGTTGTAAGCCGGAATGACGATACTTATTGTAGGTGTTTCCAAAATGGTTCTGATTTTAGGCGCAAAGGTAAAAAAATGAAGGGAATGTGCGCATAACTATTCCGGCAGCAGTAATCGGTGCCCAGGCAACTGCTTTCGAACATGCGTGCTGTGCATAAATTCAAGCGATAAGGCCTCATTTTTAAAGATGCAGTGATAGAAAAAAAGCCCCTGAAATTTTTCCAGAGGCTTGCTTTTAGGCGCTATTTGAAATCCGTTACCTTTTCTGATACTGCTGTTCGTAGTATTTAAGATAATTCCCGGAGGTAACCTCATCCAGCCAGGTCTGATTTTCGAGGTACCAGTCAATTGTTTTGCGGATGCCTTCCTCAAACTGTAAAGAGGGGGTCCAGTTAAGCTCGCGTTGCAATTTAGAAGCATCAATGGCGTAACGCAAATCATGGCCGGCCCTGTCTTTCACATAAGTAATCAGCTGCTCAGAAGTACCATCCTTGCGATCAAGTTTCTCATCCATGATTTGACAGACAAGGCGCACAATATCAATGTTCTTCCATTCATTATGGCCGCCGATATTATAGGTTTCGCCGTCAGCACCTTTATGGAAAATCACATCAATGGCCCTGGCGTGATCCACCACATACAACCAATCACGCACATTGAGGCCTTTGC
The DNA here is from genome assembly GCA_018830105.1 of Bacteroidota bacterium. Lineage (GTDB taxonomy): Bacteria > Bacteroidota > Bacteroidia > Bacteroidales > F082 > UBA5536. The sequence goes on along the minus strand of JAHJTC010000016.1, from coordinate 263,882 downwards.
CATAAACAGGCAAGGGTTTGCTATTTCTTATATTATTGATAATCAATGGAATTAACTTTTCCGGAAATTGATTTGGTCCGTAATTATTCGAACAATTTGAGATTACAACAGGTAAGTTATAGGTGTCGTGATAGGCCCTCACCAGATGATCGCTACTGGCTTTGGAAGCAGAATAGGGGCTATGGGGATCGTAAGCCGTTTGTTCGGTAAAAAAACCGGTATGTCCCAACGAACCATACACCTCATCAGTTGAGATGTGATAAAAACGCTTGCCTTCAAAATCATTCTTCCATTGATGGCGCACAGCATTTAACAAGTTTACAGTACCCACAATATTAGCCATGATAAACTCCATCGGATTGGCAATAGAACGATCAACATGCGATTCAGCAGCCAGATGAATCACGCTGTCAAAATCGTGTTTTTCGAACAATTCAAGCAGCAGAGGTCCATCAGTAATATCAGCTTTGATAAAGTGATAATTTGATTTCTGCTCAACATCTGTCAGATTCGCCAGGTTTCCGGCATAGGTAAGCTTATCCAGGTTATACACCTGATAATTGGGGTATTTGTTTACAAAAAGGCGTACCACATGTGAGCCAATAAAGCCGGCACCACCAGTAATTAAAATCTTTTTCATCTGTTTATTTTTATATTATTTATTGGTCAGATGGAATCGTACAAACAAAATAATCATTGCTTTTGGTAAGCTAATAAATAGTTTGCTTGTGCTAATTTCATAATAAATTGGTTTATTGTTTATTGCGATAATACTGTTCCCATTTCCAGGCCGATGCTGTCATTTCGTCCAGGTTGCGTTTTGCTTTCCAGCCCAATTCGTTGTTTGACCATTCAGGATTGGCCCAAACCTGCTCCACATCGCCCGGCCGGCGTCCAACAATTTTGTAGTTCAGTTTGAGTCCGCTCACTTTTTCAAAGGACTGAATAACCTCCAACACAGAGTATCCGTTTCCTGTTCCCAGGTTAAAAATTTCGAATCGCTGCTTCATCTGTTGGTTAATCATACGTTTTATGGCGACCACATGTGCCTGTGCCAGATCCACAACATGGATGTAATCGCGGATAGCCGTGCCATCCGGCGTATTGTAATCTTCGCCGAACACGCTAAGTTGCTTGCGCAGTCCAATAGCAGTTTGGGTAATAAACGGCACAAGGTTATTAGGCACACCCAGCGGAAGTTCGCCGATACTTGCAGATTCATGTGCCCCAATCGGGTTGAAATAACGCAGCGCTGTTGCGTGAATTTCGCTGGACTTAATGGTATCCTGAATAATTTCTTCAGAGATTTGCTTGGTATTTCCGTAGGGCGATTCTGCTTTTTTTATGGGGGCTTTCTCGGAAACCGGGAGCTCATCCGGCTGCCCATAAACCGTGCATGATGATGAAAACACCAGATTTGGGATAACGTTTTGCTGCATGCCTTCCAGGATATTCATCAGCGACACTAAGTTGTTGCGGTAATACATCAGCGGATTATCAACGGATTCGCCAACCGCTTTGAAAGCTGCAAAATGAATTACACCCATCAAATCACTATGCCGCCGAAAAAAATCAGCAGTAAGCTTTTGATCAGCCAGATCAAACTGCTCAAAATGAGGTTTTTTGCCACTGATATCTGCTATGGCATCTGCAATCCATGCTTGTGAATTGGAAAGGTTATCTACGATCACTACCTCAAAGCCTTCTTTCTGAAGCTCGACAACCGTGTGTGAACCAATATAGCCGGTTCCGCCAGTAACTAATATTTTCATGTTCAATGTATTTCGATATTCCAAATTATTATTTGTCAACCACTTTCACTGCTTTAGCTTTGTAACTTGTCCATTGCTAAGCTGATAGCTTTCGTTACTTTCGGGACAGACAGCCAGGCCGTTTTCATTAAATTTAAGCCTTTGACCATATTCGCTCATCCAGCCAATATGTTTGGCAGGATTTCCGACTACCAAAGCATAAGCAGGAACTTGTTTTGTTACAACAGCACCTGCGCCAATAAAAGCAAAATCTCCAATATCATTTCCGCAAACTATGGTTGCATTGGCTCCTATAGAAGCCCCCTTCCCTACTCTTGTTTTGGCATATTCCGCCTTGCGGTTAACTGCGCTTCGCGGATTGATTACATTGGTGAAAACCATGGAAGGCCCCAGAAAAACATCATCTTCGCAAATAACGCCAGTGTAAATGGAGACATTATTTTGCACCTTAACATTCTTACCGAGAACTACTGCGGGGGAAACCACTACATTTTGTCCAAAATTGCAGTTCTCACCGATCTTACAACCCGTCATAATATGCGTGAAATGCCATATTTTAGTGCCAGCTCCAATTTCGCAGCCTTCATCAATAACAGCTGTTTCGTGGGCAAAGTATTTTTTATGTGTATCCATAACAATCTTGAAATTCCGTGAATTACAGAAAATTGGTTTTAAGCCTGCAATTTACAAGGAAAATAACAAACCAAGGGGAATTCCTTGAAAAAAAGTCATGTAACTTTTATTAATCCACCATCTCAGACATCATGCTTCCTGCTGTTTGATCCATCTAATACAAGTTTTCGTATTTTTACACGGACAAAATGCAAAAGTTGTGCTGATGATTTGTTATATATCAACTAATTTCGATGAAAACAGGGCTTTCTCCGCCAATCTATTCAAATGGATTAGCTGTTTGTTTACCCTTGTTGTCATTGCATTTTACCAGCCAATCGCTGCGCAAAGTTATTCAAAGGTAAACCAATTCAGACCGGAGACTTACCAGGCCGGAAATCAAAACTGGGACATCAGCATAGACCAGGAAGGCATAGTTTACCTCGCCAATAATGCTGGCCTTTTGGTTCAGGATGGCATAAAAAGCAGGCTTTACAAATTGCCCTCCGAAACGATTATTCGTTCGGTACAGTCTGTTGGCGACCGCATTTATACAGGTTCTTTTGAAGAATTTGGCTACTGGAAAAAAAATGATTCCGGCGAATTGACATACCATAGTTTATGCGGTATTGCACCAGAAATCTCAATAGAAAACCAGGAGTTTTGGAAAATTGTTCCCCATAATAGCAAAATTTATTTCCAAAGCTTCGGTATGTTGTTGGTATATGATGGTCAAACTCTGCAATCGATAAAACTTCCCGGATCCATACTGTTCTTATTAACTACGGGTGATCGCTTGTTTGTGCAACAAATTGAAGGCGGAATTTTTGAAATAATCAATGATGATTTCCATGCTTTGGCAGGCAGCGATATTTTTAACGATACCGAAATAAAAGCTGTTATTCCATTGAACGACAACAAACTGCTGTTCGGCACAAGCTCCAAAGGACTTTTTGAATACGATGGCGAGAACTTCGCCGTATTCCGCAATGAAATCAATGATCTGCTCAAAAACAGCACGCTGAATAACGGTATCAGGTTGGGCAACAAATTGATTTTTGGAACTATTTTGCAAGGTGTTTTTATTATACATCCCGATGGCAGACTGGAAAATCACCTCAACAGCAAGAATGCCCTGCAAAACAACACCATACTGGCATTGCAGGGAGACAGGGACGAAAACCTTTGGGTAGGAATGGACAAAGGATTTGATTTTATTTGGTTTAAGTCTCCTTTTGAAAATTATCATGAACCCGATGTTGATATTGGTGCAGTTTATACTGCTGCTCTTTACAGAGACACGCTTTATATCGGCACAAATCAAGGTATTTACTACTTTGAAATGACCGACAATGGAAGATTTGCCAATAAAAATTTTATAGAAAATACCCAGGGTCAAAGTTGGTTTATCAAGGAAATTGATGGCAAACTTTACGCTGGTTTGAACGAAGGAACCTATGTTATCGAGAACAAGCAACTAATTGAAGTAAATGATATCAATGGCGGATACAATTTACTTCCATTCAACGCTAATGATATTAACTATCTCATACAGAGCACTTATAACAATATTGTAGTTTTTCGAAAACAACAGGCTTACTGGAAGAAGTCAAAACAAATTGCGGGTTTCACAGCGCCAGCACGCTTTTTGGAAACAGATCACCTTGGCAGGCTTTTGCTGGGGCATACCATCAAAGGAATTTATTTAATAAAACCTTCCCTTGATCTTGATACTGTGGTGGAGGTTAACCGGCTTGGTGAAAAATACGGATTAAATTTTATTGCCAACAGGTTTTATAATGTGGACAACAGAATATTGATTCCATCAGGAGACAGTATATTCCAATGGGATGCCATGAACGAGCAAGTTGTACCATTTCCTGAACTCAATGAAAACCTAAAAAGCTTCACATCAGCTGTAACCATTATTGCCAGCAGCTCGCAACAATACTGGTTTATCAAATCTTCTGAAATTGGTCTTTTTGAAGTCAGGTTTGGAAATGCCAAAATTCTTTATCGTATCATCCCCGATCTGTATAATCTCAATCTTATTGAAGGCTATGAAAATATTGTAGCTCTTAATGACAGCCTGCATCTGTTTTGTCTTGAAAACGGCTTTTCCATACTAAATATCAATCGATTAAACCGCCTGGAAGAGAAGCATGTGCCTCCGATCATCAAGAAAGCTACCTTTAAAAATATCAATGATAAAGCATTCACATACAGCAGCAACGACAAGAAACCAATTAAAATAAATAACACCTTCAACAGCCTTGAAATAAGCTTCACGAATACAGAAGCTGTTGGCCGAAAAAAGTATTTTCAATACCGCCTGACGGGTTTAGACAATAAGTGGAGTAATTGGGTGAATCAGTCCACTGTCAGCTATTCGCGTTTACCTGCCGGCAGCTACAGTTTTGAGGTTCGATCCCTTTCGGTCAAAGGGATCATCACCCCACAGGCGGTGCTTAACTTTCAGATTAAGCAGCCCTGGTTTTTATCAGGAATTGCGCTTCTGGCAGATGGGGTTTTATTGATCGCACTCGTTCTGCTAATTCGCCTGAATTACAAGCGCAGACGCTGGAATCAACAGGAGAAACTTTTAAAAGAAGAGCGTGAAAAGCTCATCCTCGAAAAAAACAAAGCGGAAGCCGCCATGATAAGAATCTCGAACGAAAAGCTGCAATCGGAAATCTCGCATAAAAATATGCAGCTGGCAAAAAATACGATGTCGATGATTCAAAAGAATGAGCTGCTGATTTCCATCAAACATGAAATTGATCAACTCAAAAAAGAATTGGGATACCGATTACCCAATAAATATTATGACTCTCTTATAAAACTGATTGACAGGGGAATAAACAGCGAAAACGATTGGGAAATGTTTGAACACCTCTTCGATCAGGCCCACGAAAATTTCTTCAAACGCCTTAAAACATCCTATCCCGACCTCACTGCCAGCGATCTGAGGCTATGTGCCTACCTCCGGCTTAACCTTTCGAGCAAAGAAATCGCGCCCCTTTTAAATATTTCGGTAAGAGGTGTTGAGGAAAAACGCTACCGCATCAGAAAAAGAATGGGGCTAACCTCTGATCAGGGTTTATCTGAATTTATTGTGAGCTTTTAACAGAAGACAAATCCCTGAACAAACAGCTCAAAAATGCGACTGAAGTTAAATATCAGGAACACTACAACAATAAAATGGCCTGCCAACATAGATTTTTTGTGATGAATTTTTAAATTTTTTATATTATTCCTCTTGTCATAATAAACTGTGTTCCTGTTATTTAAAAACTATATTATTCTTCCGATGAGGCAATGATGAGGTCATCATTATTGCCATTTTTACCGTGAAGTAATCAAGTTGATGCAAAATTCCTGCAATCGTTTGCGATCGGTTGTAACTTTAACAAAAAATTAATATCGTGTTCGTAAAACTCATTGCTGTTTTAAACAATCACTTTACAACCCGAAAGCGTGGCCAAACAAATTCATGGCTTCAACTCTCAACATTACTGATGGTTATATTTTTGCTATCCTGTAAAAATCAAGCACAAACACAAAAGGCAGCAGAAAAACCAGCCACAATCACTGATAAAAAGCTTTTCCTTGACGACCTCAAACAGCGCACTTTTAATTATTTCTGGGACATCGTAGATTCGGCAAGCTGGCAATCCGACGATCGTTATCCGAGCAAACAATTTACCAGCATTGCTGCCACAGGTTTTGCATTACCCGCTTATATAATAGGTGTCGAAAACCAATATATCAGTCGCAATGAAGCGGCCAAACGTGTAAATCAAACACTCTTATGGCTTTGGGAAGCTCCAATGGGAACTGCGCAACATCATATGAGCGGTTATAAAGGTTTTTACTACCATTTTTTAAAGTATGGCGAGGGCACCAGGTATAAAGATGTAGAACTTTCGTCGATTGATACCGGACTGCTGATGGCAGGAATTCTGACCACACAATCCTATTTTGATGGCGACAATCCCATCGAGCAGCAAATTCGTGAACTTGCCGATTCCCTCTTTTTGCGTGTTGAATGGAATTGGATGATGAACGATGCTGAAACTATGAGCATGGGCTGGAAGCCCGAAAGTGGATTCCTTGATGCCCAATGGAAAGGATACAATGAGGCCATGATTCTCCTGTTGATGGCCATGGGATCGCCAACACATCCGATTGCAGCTAATTCATGGCAGGCATGGACAGCATCTTATGATTGGGTAAAGTTCGAGGGTTACGAGCACATCAATTTTGGCCCATTATTCGGACATCAATACAGCCATATGTTTATTGATTTCAGGGAGATTCATGATGCCTATATGAAGGATAAAGGAATCGATTATTTTGAAAATTCACGGCGGGCAACACTCAGTAATCGTGCTTACTGCATGCGCAATCCTTTTAATTTCAAGGGCTACGGTAAAAACATCTGGGGCCTGACCGCCAGCGATGGCCCGGGAGCAGGAAAGAAAACATGGAAAAATCAAACCATTGATTTTAAGGCATATAATGCGCGTGGCGTTGCCTTCGATTATCTTCAGGATGATGGAACAATAGCCCCAACGGCAGCAGGTGGTTCTATTCCTTTTGCCCCGAAAGAAACAACGGATGCCCTCTTTACCATGTATCAAAGATATGGCGATCAGCTATACCGACAATATGGATTTGCCGACGCTTTTAACCTGAGTGTTAGCGAAGCTGGCTGGTTTGCTCCAGACTATATTGGCATCGATCAGGGAGCCCTTTTAATTCAACTCGAAAATCATGATAGTGAGCTGATTTGGAATATCTTAAAAAAGAATAAATACCTCAAAGAAGGATTGATAAAAGCCGGATTTAGCGGCGGTTGGTTAACCTCAAGTCCCGCAAAAATATAAACAACTAAATTTTTCAATATGAAAAAATATTTATGCCTATCGAAGATTTTGCTTGCATCAGCGATCCTGCTATTGACAGGCATGCAGCTTGTTGCACAAACACAAATAAGCGGGACAGTAATCGCCAGCGACACCAAAGAAACCCTGCCGGGAGTTAATATTGTTGTAAAAGGAACCACACGGGGAGTTACAACGGATATTGACGGCAATTATTCATTAGAGGTTTTACCACAAGATGAAAGGCTTCAGTTCTCCTTTACCGGTTACGAAACCTTTGAAGCAGAAATCGCAGGAAGAAATCGTATTGATGTTGAACTACAGGCAATTAGTGAATTACTCGATGAAATTGTTGTAATCGGTTATGGTACAGTTAAGAAAAGTGACCTCACCGGAGCTGTCAGTTCTATTAAATCAGAAGAAATCAACAAAATAACCAGCGTAAATCCGCAGCAGGCACTTCAGGGAAAAGTAACAGGGGTGCAGGTTTCGAGTAATTCGGGAGCGCCGGGATCGGGCGTAACGGTGCGCGTACGCGGTATTGGTACTTTCAACAATTCATCACCAATTTATGTCGTCGACGGCATGATCCTCGATGATATTTCCTTTTTAAATTCCTCGGATATCGTCTCCATGGAAGTGCTCAAAGATGCCTCTGCAACAGCTATTTATGGTTCGCGCGGTGCCAATGGCGTCATTTTGGTTCAAACCAAAACTGCTGAGATAGGCCAGGCCAGAACCATCATCAATTTTAATGCAGAATACGGCATTCAGCAATTGGCCAATAAAATTGATTTATTGGATGGACGCCAGTTTGCTGTTATCTCGAACGAAATCAGACCGGGCTCCTATAACAATGTGGATGCGGTACCAAATACCGACTGGCAAGACCTTATTTTTCAGACTGCTCCCATGCAAAACTACCAGCTTTCCATTTCGGGCGCCTCATCAAAAGCGGAATATTATGTTGGTTTGAGCTTTTTAAATCAAGATGGTATCATTCCGCAAAGTTCCTACCAGCGTATCAGCATCAAACTCAACAACAGCTATCATATCAACGATAAGGTAAGAATCGGTAATAACATTAGCATTGCTCCCTATAATCAGCGCAATGCACCCAATGTAACCTATCAGGTTTATCGCGCACAGCCGGTTTTAGAGCCTTACTATGCCGATGGCAGCTATGGTGTGGTTTATAACGTTGGCAATCCGCTAGCCGACCTTGCCTACTCAAACAACTATCGCTCGGGCGTTCGCGGAGTGGGAAACATTTTTGCCGAAGCCACCATTCTCAATGATTTCCTGTTGAAAACAAGTTATGGTATCGATGCTTCCTTCAATAAATCCAAAAGCTTTACACCGGCCTACACCATTTTTAATCCGGATGGCACAGCCTCACAGCAGAATAACCTCTTTAGCGATTTGGGGAAAAGTAATAGCGATAATTATACCTGGCTATGGGAAAATACAGTAAATTATAATAAAGCCTTCAACAAACACAATATCAATGCAGTAGCCGGGTTTACAATGCAAAAAATACGTTCAGAGGAATTTCGTCTCGCCGGGCAGAACCTGATACGTGATGCCGAAGATTTTTGGTATATCCAGCCTCCCTATATCATCGATGAAGGCAACAATATCAATATGTTGGAGAGTATTTTTAACGGAGTAGATGCCAATCAGTATTATTCGATGATTTCGTACCTGTTTCGTACCAACTATACTTTTGACAACCGCTATATTGCTACCGTAACCTTCAGGCGGGATGGTTCATCCAAGTTTAGTGAGAAAAACCGTTATGGCAATTTCCCTTCCTTTGCCCTGGGCTGGAACATCATCAATGAAGACTTTATGCGCAACGTTGATTATCTTACTAACTTGAAAATCAGAGCAAGTTGGGGTAAAATTGGTAACGACAAAATCAGCTATTACGATAGGTTCTCACGCGTACAATCCGACCTGTTTGCTATTTTCAGCAATCCCGATGCTCCTTTTAATGCGGCTACCTATGCCAAGAGCGGAAACCCTAATCTGCGCTGGGAAACGACAACACAAACCGATATTGGTTTAGAACTGGGTTTTTTCAACAACAGGCTGACTGCAGAATTTGATTATTACGACCGAAAAACCGAAGATATCCTCGTTGACCTCTCCACACCCGGGCATTTGGGCAACGGACAAGGGCAGCGTGTGCGCTATAACGCGGCATCCATTCTGAACCGCGGTTTTGAATTTAATTTTCGCTGGCGCGAAACAGTCGGAGATCTCAGCTACAGCGTGGGCATTTTAGGCACAACGATCCATAACGAAGTGCTCAGCATTGGCGGCAATAGCGGCGTTGACTCCGTGCTTTTCGGCGGATATCTGGGCAACGGAATTCCTGTTACGCTAAGCAGTGTTGGCGACCCCATTGGAGCATTTTATGGTTATGTTACCGATGGCATCTTCCAAAGCCAGGACGAGCTGGATGCCTATCCGCACAGCTCACAAGCAGAAATTGGCGATTTGCGTTTTGTTGACACCAATAATGATGGAAAAATTGACGGAAACGACAGGACTTATATTGGCACACCAATTCCGGATTTCATCTTTGGGCTAAATATGGATATTGCCTACAAATCATTCGACCTGTCCATCGATATTCAAGGGCAAACAGGCAATAGTATCTTCAATGGAAAAGATGTGGTGCGGCCCGACCCCTACAACTTTGAACAATACGTTTGGGACAGATGGACCGGCCCAGGAACCAGCAATACTGTGCCCAAGCCTTCGTTCGGAGGCTACAATTATACGCCCTCTGATCGATTTGTCCTCGATGGCTCTTTTATCAGGTTGCGTAATGTGATTTTCGGTTATACGCTTCCGGATAATATCGTAAAGAAATTAGCGCTTCAAACAGTAAGGGTTTATGTAAAAGCCACCAACGTATTCACGCTGACAAAATACAGCGGTTATACACCCGAAATAGGCAGCTATGATGTATTGTCCAATGGAATTGACAACGGCATTTATCCTATTTCGGCAGTTTATGCTTTTGGAATCAATGTTACATTTTAAAAATGAACACCATGAAAAAATATTGGATATACCTTAGTTTCCTGCCCGTCTTCTTTTTGAGCTCGTGCAGCGATTTTCTTGAAGTGAACCCTCAGGGACAAGTCACCCAGGAAGTTTTCCCCACCACAGGATCTGATGCGTTATTAGCGACCAATGCAAGCTATGCCACCCTGCGCGACTGGCACTTTCATTCAGGTGGATTTCCTATCCTCGATATCATGTCGGATGATGCCATGAAAGGCAGCAATCCCAATGATGGCCTTAATACCATTGGACCATACAACAACTTCAGCATCACTACCACACAAGACGGGTTGGATCGCTGGTGGTCGGCACTTTATCAAGGAATAAAGCGCACCAATGTGGTCATTGAAAAAGTTCCTGAAATCAACATGGACGAAGCACTCAAACAAAGATACATTGCGGAAGCCCGGTTTTTGCGTGGCCTTTACTATTTCGATCTGGTTCGCGCCTGGGGCGGAGTGCCCATTGTAACCTCAACCAACCCGCCATTAGAATTGGCCCGTGCTTCAAAAGAGGATGTATATCAACTAATTGAAGAAGACTTGCTATTTGCCTCAGAAACCCTTCCGGCCAAAGGAAGCTATGGCGCCAATGATTTAGGGAGGGCGTCCAATGGCGCTGCCAAAGCTTTGCTGGCAAAAATGTATTTGTTTAAAAACGATTTTGTAAATGCCGAAAAATTCGCTCTTGAAGTAATTCAATCCGGCGAATACAACCTGGAACCCAACTTTGCTGATGCCAATGGCAAAAATGGCGAACATGGCATGGAATCCGTATTCGAGATTGGCGCCATGGAGAACGAATCAGCCTTAGGCGATCAGTATGCCAACACACAAGGTGTAAGAGGTACGCCCAACCGAGGCTGGGGTTTCAACAGGCCATCACTTGATCTGCGCTACTCATTTGAAGAAGGCGACCCAAGGCTGGATGCCACTATTATTGACCTCGGTGAAGAACTTGATGGCATTTTGATACTGGGTGATGGCACTACGCCAGACGAAACTTACGATGAAGACGGTAACCTGATCGAGGTGGAATGTTACAACCAAAAAGTATGGATTCCGGGCACGAGCACCGACACGCAATTCGGCCATAACAGGCGATTAATACGTTTTGCTGATGTATTGCTGATGGCCGCCGAAGCGCTCAATGAGAATGGAAAACCAGGCGAAGCACTGATCCACTTGAATCGTGTGAGAGCGCGCGCCAGACAAGGCGTTCCTGATATTCTGCCCGACATTTCAGAAACTGGTCAGGCTGAGCTTCGTGATCTCATTTTGGAAGAACGCAGACACGAGCTTGCCCTCGAAGGGCATCGTTTCTGGGATTTGGTGCGCACCGGAAAAGCAGTTCAGGTTTTAGGACCAAGAGGTTTTGTCAGCGGTCAACACGAGCTTTTACCGATTCCTCAAAATGAAATTGACATATCACAAGGTACTTTATCACAAAATCCAAACTGGTAACAAGAATTTCCTTTTATTAACCTTTAAATATTATTATTATGAAACAATTTACTATTTTTTTCCTGGCAATGTTCCTCACTGCAGGCATTGCAACTGCTCAGATGATCGAAGATTTTGAGCATATTCCGCTAAATTTAATGCTGGGCGGAGATGATGACAACAGTACAATGAGTATTGTCCCAACTCCTGAAGGCACAACTAACCCCAGCACCCATGTTGTAAAATACGAACGTAGCATGAATGGTGTGCCATGGGGAGGTTTTTGGTCAGCTTTGCCTGAACAATTGGATCTTACCGAAAATAAGTATGTGCATGTGCGTGTTATGAAAACGCGTATAAGTCCGATCAAGTTTAAGGTGGAAGGTGGACCAGGCCCCAATACGGAAGTCTTTAGCATGAACGAACAAACTGTTGTTGATGAATGGGAAGACATCGTTTTTGATTTCTCAGAAGTAACAGGCTTATGGAATGTAATCGCCTTCATGCCCGACTTTGAAGACCCACTCACGCTTACCGAAGACATCGTTATTTATTTTGACTACATCATGGTAAATAATGATCCCACACCTGGCAGCGATGCTGTATATGTAATTGAAGATTTCGACCATATTCCGCTTAATTTAATGCTTGGCGGTGACGAAGACAACAGCAGCATGACTGTGATTGCCAATCCTGATCCTGATGACGTAAACCCAAGTGCCAATGTAATTCAGTACTACCGCAGTATGAATGGCGTGCCATGGGGTGGTTTTTGGTCGGCTTTGCCCGAACCGGCAGACCTTACAGAAAACAAATATATGTATGTTAAAGTTTGGAAACCACGTGTAAGTCCGCTAAAATTCAAAGTTGAAGGTGGCCCGAGCGGTAACCTGGAAGTCCCCAGCATGAATCCTCAAAATGTAACATCCGGATGGGAAGAAATCGTTTTTGACTTCTCCGAAAAAACCGGCCTATGGAATGTAATCGCTTTTATGCCCGACTTCGAAGACCCACTCACACTGACCGAAGATATCGTTCTTTATTTTGACGATATCCGATTAATGCATGATCCACTCACCAATACCGCAGAAATTGGTACACAACAGACCTTGCAGGTTTATCCTAATCCTGCCACTGAAATGGTTAACATCAAACTCGATGAACCTATTCGTCGTGTTGAAATCTATGACCTGGCCGGCAAAATGGTTTATAGCCAAAACACCGGAAATACTGAAGTGGTAGTCGAACTATCCAGTCTGAAACAGGGCATGTATTTGATGCAAATCATAACCGACAATAAAAATTACTCACATAAATTAATACACTAATATCACTCTTATGAAAAGAAATCATTTTTTGTTCTATTTTTTAATTGCGCTAACTTCTACTGCGCTCCTCTTCAACGGATGCAAAAAAGATGATGATCCTGTTGATTTGACTCTCAGTACATTAGTAGCCAATGATATAGATTTAAACGGAGCAACATCCCCTTCAAATGTTCCATTGGAACCCGTGATCACGGCAACATTTACGGCCAATATTGACCCTGCCACAGCTACTGCTTCAAGTATTACGCTAACACAGGATTATAACGGAGTCAGTATTCCTCTAACTATTGAGGTACTAAATAATGTTATCAAAATCACGCCCACTGAAGCATTAGGAGGCGGTACTTTGTACAAACTAGACATGACATCAGCAATTTTATCCACTGATGCCAAACCATTGTCAAATACCAGCCGAACATTCACCACTGCCGGCACCTTCTCTCCAATGGGAATTATTGCCCACTGGACCTTTGAAGATAACGCCAATGATGTTGTTGGCAGCTTCAATCCTTCAGCAAATGGTGTAGTTGATATCGCCTATACCGCCGGCCGCAATGCCGAAGCAGGAAAAGCTGCAACTTTCAACGGAACTACCAGTATCATTGAAATTCCTAACGGAGATCAGTTGATCAACACCCATGATTTCACCATTAGTTTTTGGGTAAAAACAAATTCTGAAGGCATCGAGCATGGCCATTTTGTAATGGGTTTAGGCGCATTTTATGGCCTTCAGTTCGAAATTTTTGGTGGCTATGATGGCGCAAAATTTGCCATTCAATACGAAATGGGAGATGGCTCAACAGCTGCCGAAGATATGTGGTTCCCCGCAGAGGCCACCGATGCCAGCAATGGCGGTTGGCAAGGATGGGATTTTGCCAAGAGTCTCTCTATCGACGAGATGATGGGAAAACTCAAAGACAATTGGTTACATGTGACCTATATCTATGATGCCGCCGCTAAAAAAGGCACCTTGTATTATGATGCCGAAAAGATGAAAAGTTTCGACTTTAACTTATGGCCTGAAGAGGATATCAAACGCACAGCTGTTGGCCTGAAGTATGCAGGACAAGAGCCCGATGTAGTAAACGAACTCGCATTTGGCTTTGTGCATTCACGTGCAGGCACCATGTGGGATCAGGAGCCCTGGGGCGGCTATGATTTCCCGGATGCCAATCACTTTAAGGGTCAACTCGATGACATAAAAATATTCCATAAAGCAATTACTCCTAACGAAGTGCAGTTGATGTACGAGTCGGAAAAACCTTAATGGAAAATTATGATTAGTGATTAAAAGCTGCCTTTGAGGGCTATGACGGATTAGCTTGATGAAGAATCCTTCAAAGGCAGCTTTTTTTTATTGAATAACAAGAAATTAATATGCTTAAATTCAGCTATTTACCCTTACTGCTTTTCCCTGTCATCCTGCTTAGTGCTTGCAAAAAACAAAAAGATAATCCTCCTGTTACGGACAAATTTCAGCTCACCGAAATAAAAGCCGGAAACAGAACGATGAATCAAGCTGCTGTGCTCGAAGACGTTGATGTAAATAGCAATTTCTACCTGAACTTCACAACTGCAATCGACAGCCTGAGTGCAACAGAGGCCTTAAAGATTGCCAGCAAAACATCAGACATCCAAGTGAGTTTTACTATTTCGCTTGAAAACGGTAATAAAACCGTTGTTATTAATCCCGATGAACCACTGCAATGGCTCACAGCATATGAATTAGCCATTACAAACCAACTTAAGGACGCGGCAGGTGCCGGTTTTGATGGCGCTCAATTTGATTTTATAACAGAAAACGGCAAGCTAAAACTTACCGCTGCCAGCATCAACGGTATTTCGATGATGGATAATACCGTTTTAAAAAACATTAAATTCGACAGCATACACATCGAATTGCAGTTTAATGAAGCCATTGATACGGCAAATATTGCAGCCAGTTTCAAAACTATTCCATACCGTCCGCTGCAAATCAATACAACAGCAGATGACACAAAAGTCATCATCAAAAATATTTCGGCATTTGATTACTACAGCAAATACATCTTTATAATCAGTGCCACGCTCAATTCCGTTACCGGATTTGATTTTGAAGGATTTGATAAAAGCTTTATCAGCGGCCTCGATCCAAGCTACAAAATGCCACCCCTCACTGACGAAGAACTGCTTGATGAAGTGCAGCTAAAAACATTCCGGTATTTTTGGGATCATGCCCATCCGGTTAGTGGTTTAGCCCGCGAACGCCTTAACTCAGGCGAAACAGTTACAATCGGCGGAAGCGGATTTGGGGTTATGGCAATCCTGGCAGGAATAGAAAGGGGTTTCATCAGCCGGTCGGATGGCGTCAGCAGATTAAGTACGATCACCAATTTCCTTGCAGAAGCTGATCGTTTTCATGGGGTATGGCCTCATTGGATGAACGGCAGCACAGGCCGCACTATTGCTTTCAGCAATATGGATGATGGCGGCGATCTGGTTGAAACTTCCTTTATGGCGGCAGGCTTAATTGCAGCACGTCAATATCTGCATGCAGCTAACAACACGGAGTTGGCTGTGATCAATACCATCAATGCGCTGCTTCAATCCATTGAATGGAGCTGGTATACGCGAGATGGGCAAAATAGGTTGTATTGGCACTGGTCGCCCAACAACGGATGGGCCATGAATATGCCAATCCGCGGATACAATGAGGCCCTGATTACCTACATTATGGCAGCAAGTTCTGATACGTATCCCATTGAGGCCGAGGTTTATCACCAGGGTTGGGCACAATCCGGTGCAATCGTAAACGGCAACGATTATTACAACATCAACCTGCCGCTTGGCTTTGCTTATGGCGGCCCCTTGTTCTTTGCCCATTATTCCTTTTTAGGCCTCAATCCCAGAGGCTTGTCCGATGCCTACGCCAATTATTGGACTCAAAATGTAAACCACAGTTTGATAAACCGACAGCATTGCATCGAAAACCCAAACCAATTTACAGGCTACAGTGCCGACTGCTGGGGCCTTACTGCCAGCGACGAGCCGGATGGCTACGGCGTGCATGAACCCACACGCGACAATGGTGTAATTACTCCTACCGCTGCCTTATCTTCCATGCCCTATACGCCGGAAGAATCCATGGCAGCGCTGCGTCACTTCTATTTTGTTCTGGGCGACAAACTTTGGGGAGAATATGGATTTTATGATGCTTTTAGCCCCGAAGAAGGCTGGTGGTCCGATGCATACCTGGCGATTGATCAGGGGCCTATTGTGGTAATGATCGAAAATCACCGCAGCAACTTAATATGGGACCTCTTTATGTCGGCTCCCGAAACACAGAACGCAATGAACAAACTAGGCTTTTCAGGCCAAAATCAATAATCCGAAAAAATATGCGTACTACAGTTTTATTTTCATTGATCATTGTTCTATTGTCATTTGGTGCTTGTCAACAGCCACAACAAGACATCGAGCATTCCACCGATACAAAAATTGACTCCCTGATTTCACTGATGACTATTGAAGAAAAAGTAGGACAACTCACGCTCTATACCAGCGATATGGATCAAACCGGCGCCTATATCCGTAAAGAATACGAAAATGATATAAAACAGGGAAAAGTTGGCGCAATTTTCAATGCTTATGGCGTGGATTATACACGTCGTTTGCAGGAAATGGCTGTAAACAATACCCGTTTGCGCATCCCATTGTTGTTTGGTTATGATGTGATTCATGGTCACCGCACCATATTCCCCGTTCCGCTTGCCGAAGCTGCCAGCTGGAATATTGAAGCCATACAACATGCTGCTCGCATTGCAGCAATAGAAGCCTCTGCTGAGGGCCTGCACTGGACATTTGCACCCATGTGCGATATTTCGCGCGATCCACGCTGGGGTCGTGTAGTTGAAGGTGCCGGCGAAGATCCGTTTTTGGCCTCACTAATCGCTGAAGCCCGTGTAAAAGGCTTTCAGGGTGATGACCTCTCAGACCCAACAACATTGGCCGCTTGTGTAAAACATTTTGCGGCCTATGGCGCACCTCAGGCCGGACGCGATTATCATGCCGTGGATATGTCGGAAAATATGCTGCGCGAGGTATATCTCCCCCCCTATAAAGCTGCCGTGGATGCAGGAGCAGTAACCGCTATGACAGCTTTCAACGACCTCAATGGCATTCCCTCTACTTCCAATAAATTCCTGCTTACTGATTTGCTGCGCGATGAGTGGGGCTTTGAGGGTTTTGTGGTAACAGACTACACCTCCGTTATGGAATTATTGTATCACGGAGTGGCTGCTGACACTGCACATGCAGCAGCCCTGGCGCTGGAAGCTGGTGTTGATATGGATATGCAGTCCGGTTTCTTTCATCAAACGCTTCCTAAATTAGTTGAAGATAAAATCGTTGACGAATCGCTGATAGATCAAGCAGTAAGAAGGATTCTAAAAGTAAAGTTTCAGCTTGGGCTGTTTGATGATCCCTATAAATACTGCTCCACAACGCGTGAAAAAAATGAAATCATGCAGGCTGATCAGCTCGAAGCAGCACGTGACATGGGCAGACGATCCATCGTATTGTTGAGAAACGAAGCGCAAACACTTCCTATCCCACAGCACATTAAAAAAATTGCGGTAATCGGGCCAATGGGCAACAACAAAAGAGATATGATCGGCAGTTGGTCTGCAGCAGGCGACTGGTCAAAGGCTGTAGATTTGGTCGAAGGATTGAAAGCCAGGTATCCCCTTTCCGAAATTGTATTTGTTAAAGGCTGCGAAATTGATGGTGAGCAAACTGAAGGCTTTAATGAAGCCAGACGTGCGGCCGCTGATGCTGATTTTGTAATTCTTGCGCTTGGCGAAGCCTATTGGATGTCGGGCGAAGCTGCCAGCCGCTCCCAAATTGATCTGCCAGGCGTTCAGCAACAATTGGCTGAATTAATCATCGGAACCGGGAAACCGGTTGCCACCGTAATCATAAGTGGACGGCCGTTAACCGTGAACTGGCTTGCCCAAAACAGCCCGGCTTTGGTCCAGGCTTGGTTTTTAGGCACACAATCAGGCCATGCACTTGCCGATGTGCTTTCGGGAGATTATAACCCTTCAGGAAAACTGCCTTTAACTTTCCCCAGAAATGTAGGCCAGATTCCAATCTATTACAGCATGAAAAATACCGGCAGGCCTTTTAATGAAAATAGTAAATATACTTCCAAATACCTCGATGTGCCCAATACTCCCCTATTCGTTTTTGGCCATGGCCTGAGTTATACCCAATTTGAATACAGCCATTTGGCTTTGGAACAAGAGACATATACCCTTGACGATTCTATTCGTTTTGAAGTTGAATTGGCCAATACCGGCAGCTTTGCCGGCGAAGAAATTGTGCAGGTGTATGTGCATGATCAACTGGCTTCGGTAACACGCCCTGTGCGCGAATTGAAGGCATTCAAAAGGGTATGGCTTGAAGCCGGTGACAGTAAAAAAGTGAATTTCAGCCTGCATCCCGAATCGTTGGGCTTTTATAAAATAGATGGAAGCTATGGAACGGAACCCGGCCGTTTTACTATTTTTGTTGGTGGAGATTCCAATGCCGGGCTAAGCACCGAATTTGAGCTCAGATAAGCTTTTCTTCGATCGAAAATTTGTCCCATGAAAATGCCATCGTTTCAAAGGGTTTGTTTTTTTGTCATGCTTCTGGTCTTCCAGTATCCGTTGCAAGCTCAGGAATGGCTTGCCGCTTTTCATGTTCATGAAAACGACAGCCTGCCCTATCGCTTTTTGCTGCCTGAAATGGCCGGGCAAAACGAAAAAATTCTACTGCTGATCTTTCTGCATGGTGCCGGCGAGCGCGGCAACGATAATCAAAAACAACTGATTCATGGTGGCGCTTTTTTCAGAGATGCTGTGGTCGGGGGATCGCAGCCTGCGATGCTCGTATTTCCGCAATGCCCTGAGGATGATTATTGGGCAAACATCAAAAAAACAAGAACAGCCGATGGCTCGCAATCATTTCAGTTTTTTCCCGGAAACCCGCCGAGAGCAGCAATGCAACAGCTGATCAGCTTGTTAGACTCGCTGATACATCTTGATTTTATTGACCGCAACAGGATATATTTGGGAGGCCTTTCGATGGGAGGCATGGGAACTTTTGAGCTGCTATCGCGCCGACCTGATGTTTTTGCTGCAGCTTTTCCGATATGTGGCGGCGGAAATCCGGAGGCAATTAAAGCTTTTAGTCCGGAGTTGAAAGCATGGATTTTTCACGGAGAGGCAGATAAAGTCGTGTTGCCTGCTTACAGCATCGACCTATTCAAAGGCATGCAAGATGCAGGATTTGATGTAAAAATCAGTATTTACCCGGAAGTGGGACATGCAGTTTGGGATGAAGTTTTCGCAGATCCTCAACTGCTTACATGGCTATTCTCAATTAAGAAATAATTGCTATAAATCATTACCATTTATTTTCTCTGCGGCCGGCTTACCAACAGTGATCACCGAAATGCGTTTTTTACCATCCATCCGCACTTCCAGCGGTTGTTTAAAACGAATATGTTTAAAAAATCGCGTCTCAGTTTGCAAGGGCTGCTGATCTAACATCTCCCAATTGATAAAACTCGACGAAAGCTCGGGCTGCACGGTAAAGTAGCCCACATTCATGGAGGTCACATTGTGAAAGAAATGAGATCCTGATGAAGCATCTAATGGGAAATCTTCAAAGCTCGTTTCCACAATAACCTTGGCCTGACTGATCTGCGGCCAGTTGACCGGAATTCCAATCCACTTGTCGCGTGTGCCCCATCTTCCGGGACCAATCAGGATATAATTACGCTTTGCAGCCGCCATGGCTTCATTAAGCTTCTTGATTTCTTCGGCCATTTCTTCGGTATAGCGTTTATCAAAAGCCTCCTTATTGATATAAATTACATCACGTATATGCCTGATTAAACCATTGCCCATGCCTTTTTCGGAAAACAATACAATATCCTTATCTTCAATGCTTTCCATATCTACGACATAATCATCAGCGCTTCCAAGCAAAGGCTTTATTTGCAGAAGAAAAAACGAACAGCGTCCTTGCTTATCGCGATTAAGATCAAGTGCAAACTCAATCTCAACAGCCGTTCCAAGCGCTTCTTTAACCACATCAAGAACCACTTCCAGGGTTTTTGCCAAAGGCGTGTAATTGTATTTTAAAATATTGGCAAAATTCAAAATACGTGGCCCCGACTTGCTAATGCCGGGATAAATGGTGTTATTATCTGCATTATAAACCGAGGCGCAATGCCGGAGCGTTCCATGTTCCTCCGCCTCAACAATATCGAGAGATACAAGAGCTGCCATATCGCCTTGCAGCAAATCGGGCTGGGTGTTTTTCAGGTCAACAGCCAGAAAATTTAATTGGGAGTTTTTAAACTGATCTTTGGGCGAGTTGATATCCAGACCGGGGTATTTTGGCGAAAAACGATAGGCCTTATTGCCTTCTACCACATATTTGCCCAAACCCAGTGCAGCCACAGCAAAACCCTCTTCGGGCTGCATATGGGCAAAGGGATAATAATTATACGACTGTGCCACACCACTCACATGCGGATAATAATAATCTCCATACTGATGACCGACAAGCTCCTGAATCACAACAGCCATCTTTTCTTCTTCTATCTTATAATTAATGGCATTTACATAACCCAGCGCCACTTCGGAGTAAACTGATGCAAATACCAGTTTGATTGCTTCGGTGAGTTGTTGAAGCCGAACATCTATATCGGGATGGTTATTGGGCAAAACATAGGTCTCAAAAATACCTGCAAAAGGTTGCGACAGACTATCTTCGAACAAACCTGAGGAGCGAACAGCCAATGGCGTATTAATTTTTTCGAGAAGCACCCGCAACCTTTTCAATAGCGTTGGAGTAAGTTTTCCTGCAACAAAAGCCTGCTTCACGCGGTAAAAATCATTATCGCGCAAGGCCAGCTCATGCAGTTTGTTGCGGTCCAAAAACAACTGAAACTCTTCAGTACCAATCACTGAAGTTTTGGGTGTCCTGATTCTAATATCGGGCACATGCTGCGCAAAGTCGTAATTATGAATCAAAGTGTTGATAAATGCCAGTCCCCTGCCCTTGCCGCCAAGTGATCCATCGGCCAGGCTGACGATGTTCTCTTCATCGATTATGGCCTGTTCTTCGAAAGGAATAATTTTACCGACATTTTGCTCATTTCTGAACTGTTGTATCATGGTAATCAGTTCGCTGCGCAACATTTTGGCATCAGGATAATCAGAAACTTTTTTAGGGCTGATAATTTTGGCCACCCTGATTTCTCCACGTGCCATAAGCCAAAGCGAAAAATGATTGCGCCGGGCATGGTAGAGCAATGACTCATCAGGAATGGTACGCAATTGCGCTTCAAACTCTTTAAGCGTTTGTGCCTGAGCAATCTGTTTTCCAAAACGATTTCGGTAAATAAAATTCCCAAAACCCAAATAATGGGTGATAAAACTCTGGAAATCCTGAGAGAGTGTTTCGCTGTTTTTATCGATAAATGTTGACTTATACCGAAAAGCCACGCGTGCATTATCCGGATCGGAGGATTGAATAATCGTTGGCAAATCGGGGATCAGGTTTTTGGCAAACTCGATAAGCTCTACTCCCGCGTTCTCATCAAGGAGGCCATTGCGATCAAATTTCATATCAGAAATAAGACACAGCATATATTCCTTAAACTCCTTTAGGATTTGTGTAGCCTCTTCGAAGGTGCTTGCCAGCAGAATCTTTGGCCTTGCCCGCATACGCAGCACCTTGTAGAGTTCATCGGTACTTACATCATCGATAATACGCCGAGTTTGCTCCATCACAATCTTGTAGAGAATGGGCAGATAACGCGAATAATATTTTGGCGAATCCTCCACAAGCAAAATAACGCGCACCATCCCTACATGCGTATCATTTACAACATTGATGCGGTCCTCAACCATTTTTATCATCGAGAAAAACACATTGGAATCACCATTCCAGCTAAAAATACGGTCAATCGACAAGGTGTTTTTAATCTCATGATTGAAATGTGCAATCTCTGCATTGCTGTTGAGCAGAAAAAAAATCGGGATATAGGGAAATTCTTTTTTGATGCGCTGGCTAAGGCCGGCAGGTGTTTTTTTGTCGACACTTACCATAAAAATTATCAGATCAAAATGCTTTGATCTGAGTACTTCAAATGCTTCAGCGCTGGTAGTAACCCCTGTAATTCGGGGCACCGAAGTAAGGTTGAGTTGGTGGTAATGCCCCAGCACATGCTCCGAAAACCGGCCTTCGCGTTCGATAGAATAGGCGTCGTACAAATTAGAAATAAGCAATATCTCCTTCACTTTAAAAGTCATCAGGTCGTGATAGATATCGCGGTCAGAATTGTTTTTGTTCAAAAACTTTTGCAGCAGCTGCCTGCTGTATGCCGGTTCTTTCGATTCCTCATCAACTTCCTTTAGGAGCTTTGATTCCGTCTTGAATGCATGCTTCCCTTTGTGGCTGTTGAGATAGCCGGTAATCAGGTTGGCCAGGTTTAACAACAGATCCCTTTCTTCCTGCAAAAACGGGCCCTCATCAAAAACCGGAAATGCTTTAGAATAACTGATTTCAATATAGCCTTCTGTGCCGTCAATTGTTTCAAACTCCTGTAGCTGACGCCATTCCGATAACGTAAAATTAGGCGAAAGATAAAACTGCTTGTTATACATTATCCGTGCTCCGGTAAAGGCCGGATACTGCCAGCCATCGGGCAGTATCATACAGATATGTTTGAGGGTTTCTTCGGGCGATTTGTTTTCGCGCAGGATTTGTGTCGTGCGGTTGAGTGTGGCGAGCTCCTTGAGCCTCTCCAGGTTTTCGGCTCTGAGCTGCTGAAAACGGCCTCCGATGTCGTTGCTGGGGTTCATTAGATTTCCAAATTTGGTATGGGTTAACAAATGTACAAGATTTTTAATTCACCTGAAACAGGTAGGTTTCAATGGGAAAATAGGATGCTGAAAAAAGGTTCTGCTTTCCAACAAAATAGTGTCCATATACGCCCATCTTAGCTTATATGCTTTTTGACGTGAGATAAGGATTTGCGATAATACCAGCTGTTAAACTATGAGAATTTGAAATGCTTTTTGTATTTTCGCTGGCCTCAATTGAGTAAAAATGATTGAAAAAATTAAGCTGGCACTGGTAGATGCACACCCCATAATGCGCGATGGCATAAGTTGCCTTTTAACTGACGCCCCCGATATTCAAATCGTTCACAATACCAACACGGTCAACGAGTTGATACCGCTACTGTATCATGAACCCGTCCATATCGTGATGACAGTTTTATACGCTCCCGATCCGGCTGATATTGAAACGATTAAACATCTTTGCGACAAGCACCAACGGGTTAAAGTTTTGGTGCTCAGCATGTATCAGCTGGAAAACTTTATACTTAAGATGATTCGCGCCGGCGCAAAAGGACACCTCACCAGCGATACCGATCGGGAAGAAATTATCGAAGCCATTTATACCCTCCGCAATGGTTATGATTTTTATGCCAAAACGATCACCAATCTGATTTTACGCAACTACCTGATCGAGGCTGAGAACAAAAACGGAAACAAGCACGAACGTGAGCAAAAACTCTCGACACGCGAATTGGAGGTTCTCAAGTTGTTTGCGCAAAGCCATACCAACAAAGAGATTGCTGAAAAACTTTATATCAGCGTGCGTACCGTTGAATCGCATAAAAACAATATTATGCAAAAGCTCAACCTGAAAACCATGGTAGATATGGTAAAATTCGCCATCCGTAATAACCTTGTGGAACTTTAAATTCCTTAGTTGTTTCTATTGTTGGCATTACATTGCGTAAACCAATGTGTTTTGTTTTCAATTCAACCAATCCTGTACCACAATCTGTAATAGAAAATCAACTAATATTTAGGTGTGGTAAGATAACCTTCACAGAAAAATCGCCACTAATCATTGTCTAAGAAGTTTCCAACCATGTTAATTCCCAGTTGAGAATATTCAGTTGTGACAAAAGGTTCTAATGCTGAACATAGGTATACACAGCAGTTTCTAATTTATTGTCTGTAGTTTTTGCCATTAAAAAAATTTAGTAATTACCGAAAGCTAGTTCTCTTCAAAAACCAATCAAACTTCTACTGATAGCTCATGCTCTTTAACAAAGAAGCAGAGATATGACGAAACAGTTAACAGCCAGAACCTGAATGTTTGAACAGAAAGAATGGAAGTCCATAATTAATAAATTTGAATTACTCTTACTTGCTTTAAGTTTGATTGAAATACACTATACAACCCACTATTAATTTTTAATTTCATGTGCTAATTTAAGAATCATTTTTTCAAGCTTTTCCAATCTTTCTTCCAAATTTGCTTGCTTTTCTTCACTCAAACCATTGTTGTTAGTAACATTTTTACCACTTTGAGAACAGTTATTGAAAACTATTCCTTCGTCAAAAGATAGCAACAAAATTGGGTCAATTTCAAGTATGTTCGCAATGTTGAGCATGCGGTGCAAATCCAGCTTGGTTTTCCCAGTTTCAAGTCTGCTGTAAGCCTCTTGGGAGATTCCGATTCTCTCCGACATGTATTCTTGTGAGTAATTTCTTAACTCTCTAATTTTCTTAACTTTAACACCTATTTCCATAACAATACACTTTGTTTATCTTATGCAAATATAGCATAAATTATGTGCTATTCACATAAATTATAACCTTATCTCATTACAGAAAACTGGTCTCTGGGTAGAACTTTGTGAACAGATATGGTACTCATTATATTCAGCATAAAATAACTAATAAATAAGCAAATTCCTTCAAACAGCCATGCTACGACTTCTACTGACAAATCATTCAATATTTCATACAAATAAACCACAAACCATGAAAAACATTGTAACAATTATCGCCCTGCTCATAACACAGCTGGGAATTAGTCAAACTTTCTACTTCACTTATGATCTAAATGGAAACATGACTGGCAGATCAATAATTGTAAAAGATTCTGATTCTGTAAAATCCAATCAACAAGTGATGGATTTTAAGTATAGTATTGATCAAAATCAAATATCCTCAACAGATCCAGAACTATCTACTGATGGGCTTATCAGCTATCAGGCATTCCCAAATCCTGCCGGATCATACGTTAATATTAAAACAAATCGCGAAGTAAACAATGCAACTATAAAACTTATTGATGAAAACGGAAAAATATTATTCACCAAACACTATAGTGTTTTGAAACAGACCAGAGTTGCACTTGATGGCATAAAAGTAGGAACATACTTCTTAGAAATAACGACAATAGAAACATGTGTTTTAAAAAGCATTATCAAAAACTAAAAACATGAAAAATTTTAAGCGCATTTTATTGACTATTACTATCGTTTTGTCAGTATTTCAAATTTATTCCAAGTCAACTACTGAAATAGGAACATTGCCAGGCTCTGTAGGTGTAGCTCCCAATGGAGCCGCCACCTACACAATACCAATTGAACTGCCACAAGGCAGAGGGAACATGACGCCAAGCATCGCATTAAATTACAACAGTCTTTCCGGACAGGGAATATTGGGAAAAGGATGGGGCTTAAGCGGCTGGTCTTATATAGAAAGAGTTGCAGAAACCAAGTATCACGATGGCCAGATTGGCATAATGGATTTTAACAATACAGATGGTCTTTTACTCGATGGCAACAGACTCATAAAGGGGGACAATTACTATAGAACAGAAATAGACAATTTTGCCCGAATTACTTCAACTAACTATGGAAAAGAAAAAGAAGGTAAAAGTTCCTACTTTACTGCAGTGCATGCCAATGGTATAACTAAATATTATGGCTCAAATGATATGGCGGAATCGAGACAATACTTTGGAGCCAATGTAAATATACCTATCCGCTGGCATCTTGATGTTGTTGAAGACCGTTTTGGCAACAAAATAAAATACTACTACGACAGGAATACTGCTAACGGAGAACTTTACATCAAAGAAATTCAATATGATTTTGACTACAACAATCCTGATAATGCCTACTATAAAGTGGCTTTTGTGTATGAAGATCTTGCCCCCAATCATATTTCTTCAAATTTTTACGCTCATCAATATCAAGAATATCGTTTTGATATCAGAAAAAGATTGATTGGCATTAATGTTCTTAATTCGAAGGAGGAAGTGCTAACATCATATACTATTACTTACGAAAAAAACGGAATGCTCGAAGAAGAAGTAGTAAAAGAAGTGAGTGTAAGCGCGAATGGATCCAGTTATCCGCCTACCAGATTCTCCTGGAACAGTTTTGATTTTACCCACCAACAGAAAAATGCACTAGCTTATCAAGCTTGTTATGGCTCTACCGTAAATATTAGTACCGGAGATTTTAATGGTGATGGTATTTCAGATCTGGTTGAGAGTGAGAGGGAATCTATGGACAATTGTGCAGCAGGAACTTATATACGGATTAATAACGGTTCACTGCAAATAAGACAATTTGTAAGTCAGGCTGTAGGAAAACACTATAGCGCCGACTTTGATGGTGATGGCAAGGATGAACTTTTAATTGCACAAAATACGGGATATAAGCTATTCAAGTTTCTATCAGGCGCAACCTCGCTTCAGATCATAGAAATTGCAAGCTCGCAAACCGACAACATTGAAAGCATTGGCGATTTTAATGGGGACATGATTATGGATGTGATCATTAAAAAATCCACGAGCAGCTACAAATACCATCCGGGAATCCCGGACAATATAAATGGCTTGCTTTCCGCTACCAATGCTTATACAATTAACGGTTTTGATTTACTTGAAGAATACAAAACCGGTAATTTTATTGGAAGCGGTATAACTACCTTCCTAAAACAAGTCACTACAAATGGCAGTACATCTGTGAGCTTATATAATCTGGTGCAATCAGGAACAGTTTATGTTTTAGAAGCCTTAAGTCAAAATGAGACCTTGATTGCAATGACCGAATTGATATCATTAGACATTGCTGACTTTAATGCAGATAACAAGGATGACTTGCTTGTGACATCTAAAACAATTGATAATCAAGTAAGAAGGGTATCCATTCTCTATAGTAATGGCACTTCATTCACACAAAAATACCATACTAATATTTCTACTGATACAGCATGGTATAGCGGCCAGTTTATGGTAGGCGACATCAACAATGACGGAAGAGCAGATATTTACACACTCAAAAACTATAGCTTATACGGGAATACTTTCAAATTAAGTTACAGCACTTACTTCAAGTACGCGAGTGTTGAAACTGGTTTTAAAACATACAGCAGTCAAGCTACATTCTACATTGATAACCCAGGCGTTCCCCCACTTTTTTTTCAAACACAGCTTTTAATTGGAGATTTCAATGGACAAGGTATTAATAGTATATTTGCTCTACAACGTATCCGTTTTAAACTGTTACCTAGTGATAGGGATCAAAAAGATAGCAAGAAAGAAGACTTATATACAGATTATAACGGTTTAATTATTGCAAATACGACATCCAATGGCAATTATATCCATAGTGTTAATAATGGATTAGAACGAAAACAAAGGATTACATATACAACATACGACCCCCTTTCGTATGAAAATACCAAAGATTATCCTGTACTTGGACTAAGAAAAAAATACACTGTTGTAAAAGCAGTAGAAAATGGAATGCCTGATGGAGTAAACTTCTATCCAGCCACCACCTATCAGTTTAAAGGCATGATGCTTCATGCAGAAGGAAAAGGAGTGCTGGGTTTTCAGGAAATAATTACCTACAACAAGCTTTCAGAAATAAAAACAACGACCTACAACGACCTACTCACAGTATCAGGCACGAAGAACAACAGCCTCTATTTTATGCCCTATACAAAACAAACAGAAACAGTGCATGAAACTACAAAACAACTACTGTCATTTACTGAAAACACTATGGCAGCGAAACAAACCTTTGCTGACAATCCGCTTGTCTATTTACCTGTTATTACTCAGGCCTATACCAAATCCTTCGATCTGAATGGCGCATATATCGGGTTGGAATTGCATGAACAGCAATTGAATCAAGTGGATAACTTTGGCAATTCGCTTTTATACAAGATCAAAAAAAGCGAAACTGCACAAAGCCCTGTTTTTTATGACTGGACACACGAAAAACAAGTCTTTAGCACCTTTAAAACTCCTACGGCTGCTAACTGGATAAATTATAAAGAAAACGAACTGACGAAATCAAAAATTAAAGGTGATGCAGTATGGAAACAACGTAGAACAATACTTACCAGAGATGATAACGGACTTGTACTTTTTCAGAGGTACATTCCTAATGAATCCTATGGCAGCCCATTGGTAAAGCTTACCGAATACCAATATGATGCACATGGCAATCTGATATGGACACAAATAAGCGCTCCGAACAATCCTGCAACCATAAGCAGAAGTATTGCTTATGAGCACACAACCGACAAACGTTTTCTGCACAAAACAATCAGTCAAGCTCAATCAGGAGATGATATTACGGAGCAATTTGTGTACGACCCAGACTACAGATGGTTGCTGCAAACAACCAATAGCGCTGGCATGAGCACTTCTTATAAATATACTGCTTTTGGTAAATTAATGGCATCATTCAATCCGGACGAAACAATAGGGATAGTCGAAAACAAATGGGTTGAAAAAGATGATGATGCCCCAATTAATGCCATTTATGCAATAACTACCTACCTGCAGGGAGGGGCAAACGCTTATAATAAAGAAACTGTTTATTATAACAACGAGGGCAAATCATTGCGGGCTGTGATGTATAATCTACAAGGTCAAAAAGTGTTTATCGATCAGTATTACAATGAAGATGGCAGGCTTGAGAGTGTTTCTGAGCCCTACTTTGCCATCACCAGTAAACCCGCCTTATATACCTACTATAAGTATGACCCCATTGGTCGGCTGGTTGCGCAAATAAACCCTGACGGCACAGAAATTGAAACAGAATATAATGGCAGTACCGTAAGAGTAACAAACAATGCAACATCCGTTTATAAACAAACACAATACAACATAATCGGAAAGCCAAAAACTGTAACCGATCGCATCGGCAGCATTAACTACAGCTACAACGCCAACGGACAACCAGTTACAATAGATGCCTTAGGCAATCTAACTGAAATAGACTATGATGAGGCAGGAAACAGGGCATCAATAACAGAGCCAAATACCGGAACAAAAACTTATACCTACAATGCCTTTGGCGAAATAATTGAACAAAAAGACCAAAAGAATAATACTTATCAGGTATTTTATGACGAATTTGGCAGATTAACCAAACGCGAGGAAACCACAGGCACTTTTGACGAAATCAATTATACCTATTACCGTAGCAGCAGTCAATATGGTTTTGGCCAGGTGGCTGCCATTACCAGAACCAATGGCGAACATGTACGTTACACTTACGACCAACTGGGTAGAATAATTGCCAAAAGTGAAACATCTCCGGCAAAATTTTTTAACTTTGCCTACAGCTATAACAAAGAAAATGGCATGCTCGAAACATTAACCTATCCTACCGGATTCAAATTGATCTACACTTATGCGCTCAATGGTAAGGTAAGCGAGGTAATCAGGGGTTCGGACAAGCGTTTACTTTGGAAGGCCGATACCGAGAATGAACGCATGCAACTTACTTCATACCATTCGGGCAATGGTGTGCACGAGTTTAAAAGCTTTGATGATTATGGCCTGCTAATGGAAAATTATGCCATTAGCACGTGGAGAGATGTGCCCCTCGACATACAACGACAGCAATATCATTTCGAAACTTCAACAGGCAACCTGCTTTACCGCAAAGACCTACTGAACGGACAAACCGAAGAATTTGACTATGACCAATTGCTACGCAACAGACTTACGGCAGCCGGCCCACGCCAGGCTGTTGTTGACATACAATACCAGGATAACGGCAATATATATAACAAAAGCGATGTAACACGCCGAAGCGGCAGCTACAACTACGAGGATTCGCGCATCAATGCCGTTAGCTCAATTACACTGCCTACCGATGCCTATGTGGCGGATTTTGAAATAATTGATCTCACTTACACCCATTTTGATAAGGCAAGCGCTATTAACGGCCTCACACAAGGCAGCCTGAACCTTAGCTATGGTGTGTTTGACCAGCGAACAATGGCAATTAAAACCACACCCGAAAAACCCAATCAGGAGGAAATAAAACTTTACAGCGATCATTATGAGGTGGAGATCGATCACCTGAGTCAGCAGAAACATTTTCATTATCTGGCAGGTGGCGATGGCGTGTTTGGTGTGATGATTCAACAACACGATGGCACACAGCAAATGTACTACCTGCACAAAGACCATCTAGGCTCCTATACCACTATAACTGACGACTCAGGCAACACCATAGAACGCATGAGCTATGATGCCTGGGGCAGACGGCGCAATCCCGACAACTGGGCCGACTATCAGGTGCCACAGCCTATGCTCGACAGGGGATATACAGGGCACGAACATTTGGATCAGTTTAATCTGATCAATATGAACGGACGTATTTACGATCCTGTGCTGGCTCGTTTTCTTAGCCCCGATCCTTTTGTACAAGACCCCTCTGCTACACAAAACTACAACCGCTATACCTATGCCATGAACAACCCCCTCAAATACACCGATCCCAGCGGCTATACCTATAAACCAGCATACTGGAATGTAGGGATAAATGGAGCATTTTATGTGAATCACTATGCTAACAGTGGGCCAACCGGTTTAATCGGGCCGGGCTCCGGAAACCACTGGAGCGATCCTTACAGAACCGAAAATGGCAATTGGATGCTTGGAAACCATGCCTCGTTTGATGGCATATACGGCGAAGGAGCTTTTGACAGTTACTACAACCAGCA
Source organism: Bacteroidota bacterium (assembly GCA_018830105.1). GTDB lineage: Bacteria > Bacteroidota > Bacteroidia > Bacteroidales > F082 > UBA5536. The sequence continues at coordinate 232,855 of JAHJTC010000016.1, read as the reverse complement.
TTATACCCAACAAACCAGCGAAAACACCATTTCGAATGGTGATGTAAGTAACAATAATGAGTTATCCACAGCCTGGGTTCAGTTAGGCTTTTTCTATTACGACACCAATGGTAATCCAATTGTTGGCAAAGATGGAACTTATGGACAGTTCTGGGTTTATGAAGCATCTGTAATTGATGAGGCACAAGTGGTGGGAAAGGATAAAAATAATGGGATAACAATGCAAGAAGCTGCAATCGGCGTTGGAGCATTTAGTCTTGCCAATGGTATTAAAGGAAATTTGGTTGAATGGGGAATGAAAGGTGCAGACTGGGGTAAAGCAGGAGCAAGATATGTGAAATATGTAAAACGAGCAGGTATATTGGGCTTTGTGGTAAATGTTGGGATAAGTGGCTACGGTTCTTATGACTATTATTACAACCAAAATGGAACAGACTGGCAAGTTGGAGCAAAAGCGACTCTTGATGTTGCAATGGGCGCTGCAGCATTCATTTGGCCTATTGGAACAGCAATTAGTGGAGCATATTTTATTTTAGATGTATCAACTGGTGGTTTTAGTGGTTGGGGAGATCCAAATAAACCATAGTCAAATTATTCAATGTTATGTTTAACTACCTTTTTTATAGAAGCTATAAAATTCAACAAAAAGTTGGTCATAGTGATGATCCCGCCTTTTTTGCTGCACTGACTATTGCATTCTCTATTATAATCTACGCCATTGATTTAATTATGTTAACTAGTTTACTATTCGGAATTAATTTCCCATTGTTTGGAAATAAATTAGTTTCTGGAGTATTATCAGCTATCATTATCACATTTTACTATTTCCATTTACTTCACAAAAAGAAGTATTTAAAGATTCTTGAAAAGTATGAATCTGAAAATAGTTCAAAACAATTGTTTGGAAATATAATTATAATAATCTATTTCTTATTAGCTTTTGTCCTTTTTGTTTTGGGGATGTATTTAAAAATGTTACAAAATCAAGGTAGATTTTAAGTATTATCAAAAAAGCTCGAGCATGACTGAACTGCACTCCAAAGGTTAGAAATAACAATTGGGGTGTTTTTTAAAATAGCTACCTTTGTAAACAGAGTATGAAAACCCAAATGAACAACCCCCTCAAATACACCGATCCCAGCGGCTATCATGTTTTGCCTAATAAGCATGATTATAACGCCTGGTTATTGCCACCACCAAAAGGAGGAGGTGGTTTTTCCGGACCGGGCTCCGGAAACCACTGGAGCGATCCTTACAGAACCGAAAATGGCAATTGGATGCTTGGAAACCATGCCTCGTTTGATGGCATATACGGCGAAGGTGCTTTTGACAGTTACTACAACCAGCATTATGCCCAACAAACCAAGCAAAACACCACCACCGGCAATGTAGCCGAAAAAGATTACGGAACGATTCTGGCGTGGATGCAAGAGGGTTTTAACCTTACCATTATCAACAATACTGTAATAGGTTATTTTGGCAAACTTGGCGAGGTAAGGCATTATCCTGATGGCGCTATTAAGGTCTATAACCCTACTGCGGGTGCTGTGCAGGGGGAGGCAATGATTTTTTCAGGTAATGTTGAAGCAGGAAAATGGGGTATTTCATTAGATTTTTTAATTTCATTTGGGTTGCCAAAAATGCGCAATGGATTTAGTTTAGCATTCATCAAAGCTAAAAATGATTTCGGATTCAGCTTTACACTTTACGGAAATGGTGATGGTTATGAAATTGCTGCTAGCGTGAATTATTTAAATATTTATTCCACAAATGGAAAAAATCTAAGTATTCAAGAAACATTTGGGCCAGGTCAGACATGGAGCTATGGTTTACATATTGGGAATTATTCAAGATCAGGGAATGGTAATATCAATGCCCAAACTGCCTCTTCATATGCAATTGATGCTTATGGCTTAAGTTTTGGCGCACCGATTGCTAGTTCACATTACCAGACTTATACTTGGGGAATTACTTGGAGCCAAATTATTAACTATCTATATAAATAACAAATCATGAATGATTCCAATAGTTTTATGTGGTTTATTTCGGTTATCGTTTTGAGTTTATATTTCTGGTTAGTGATGCTTTATATTTTATCAAAAAATGGAAGAAAAGTGTACTACTTCATTGCTAATCCCATGGATTATCTTGCCTTTATCCGTATAATCATAAGAGAAAAATCGGTAATTAACAAGATTAAATATTCACTGATACTATTACTTCAATTAGTTTTATTTATTTTGTTTGTCTGGTTGATTAAAAGCAGATTCTAACACTAGTTTTTTTTAAGGATAGCAAGCCATATCAAGCTAAAATGATTGGATTTATTTTACAAACCTTCATAAGATTCCGACTTTCCCCCCGCCACCAAACCCGGCCGGGGGAAAGTTTTCTTCCTACATTTGCCATAACTAACCAAAAAACATAAATGAACCCTTGTACGGCCATCGTTTACAATCAAACCAATAGTAATCCGATTGCTTGTGGTTTGCAGGCACCAGTTAATCCTGCGCATAATGGCCCCGGCGACCTCTTCGCCATCATGGTAAAGCAAGGCACCACCGAAACCATGTATTACGTACACAAGGATTACTTAGGTAGCATCTCCGCCATCACCGATGCCACCGGTTATCATGTTTTGCCTAATAAACATGATAACAACTCCTGGTTACTGCCACCATCAAAAGTAGGAGGTGGTTTTTCAGGGCCGGGCTCCGGAAACCACTGGAGCGATCCTTACAGAACCGAAAATAGCAGTTGGTGGCTCGGAAACGAAGCTTCATTTGATTATAAGTACGGCGAAGGTGCTTATGACAGTTACTACAACCAGCATATTTTCAAACAAACCAGCGAAAAAACCATTTCGAATGGTGATGTAAGTAACAATAATGAGTTATCCACAGCCTGGGTTCAGTTAGGCTTTTTCTATTACGACAGCAATGGCAATCCAATTGCTGGCAAAGATGGAACTTTTGGACAGTTCTGGGTTTATGAAGCATCTGTAATTGATGAGGCACAAGTGACAGGAAGGCAATTAAACTCAAATGGATTCAAAAAAAATGATGCATTAACATATGGCCTATTTGGCACGAGTATTTGGGCTAATATTATTTATGCCGGCTTTGATGCTGCAAAAAAAATTCAACCAACAGTTGCAACCTGGATAAAGGGATCAAGACTATTTGGACGAGGATCAAATGTTTTATCAGGCGTAATGATTTCTTATGACTTTGCTACAGGAACTGCGAATACATCTACACTTGTAAACGCAGGTGTAACTATGGCTGGATCTGCAGTAATAATTTTTGCTGGGGCAGCTGCAACACCTTATGTTATTGGTGCTGGTGTTATTTATGGTGTTATATCAGTTGCAGGTGGAGATGAATGGTTAAATTCCAATTTTGATATTTCAGATCAAATTAATTTTATCAAACCATAGTAAGAAGTAAAATGAATTTTATTGAAAAAATATACTCTATCTTTCTTTGCCTTACAAGAGACGATAAATATGGAGATAGGCATAAAAGAGCTGCAATGGGTTTGGAAATGGTAACCACTTTTATATTTAGCTTTATAATTATGGTTATTCTTGGACTATTAAATATTAAAATAAATAATTTTCTGATGTGGGTTTTAGTTTTAGTATTTATAGCGTTTTCTACATATCTGCTGTACGACAAGTATTTAATAAAATCAAAACGTTATGTTGGTGTTATTGAAGAGACAAAAAAATATTCAAAGAAAAAGAAATTAGTTTTTGCTCTTTTATCAGTATTTCTCATTTTGATTTCATTTAGTTTAATGGTTGGTGGTGGTATTATTATGAGTTACTTTTTAAGCAATCATTGAAGCATCTGAAAGATATCATAACAACTGTAAAGGGAGGTGAAGCCTCAGCAAAAAATGAGGCTTTCTTTTTTATTAAAAATCCTACTTTTGTAAGCAGAGTAATAAAAACCATGAACAACCCCCTCAAATACACCGATCCCAGCGGTTATTCCTATAAACCAGCATACTGGAATGTAGGGACAAATGGAGCATTTTATGTGAATCACTATGCTAACAGTGGGCCAACCGGTTTAATCGGGCCGGGCTCAAACAACCACTGGAGCGATCCTTACAGAACCGAAAATAGCAGTTGGTGGCTCGGAAACGAAGCTTCATTTGATTCTAAGTACGGCGAAGGTGCTTATGACAGTTACTACAACCAGCATTATACCCAACAAACCAGCGAAAACACCATTTCGAATGGTGATGTAAGTAACAATAATGAGTTATCCACAGCCTGGGTACAGGTAGGCTTTTTCTATTACGACAGCAATGGTAATCCAATTGTTGGCGAAGATGGAACTTATGGACAGTTCTGGGTTTATGAAGCATCTGTAATTGATGGATCAAATCTTGATGATGCGTTTTGGGGTGATTCATTTGGAACTGCAATTTCACATGCAGCTTTAGTATTAGCTCCTGGATGGAGTGCAGCTTATGGAGAACCGACTTTTTGGGGTGAAGTAGCAATGGGAGTTGCAACATTAACATATGCTACATATCTTTATTTGAATAGCACCTCTAAGTTTCCAAAACCTTGGTACACTCATAGACCAAATAATTATATACCTGCACCTCTTAACGGGCCAAATAACAAAAACTATTTTCCTCAAGGAAATGGAAATGACTTTATTAAATGGACAATCCGGTTAGGCGGAGCCGCTGTTTTAGGCAAAAAATTGTATGATGGTTTTAATTATAAACCTCATGTTTTGCCCGCTGATAACACTAATGTGATATACCCAGCTCCACCACCACCATTTTATACACCTATTCCAAATCCAAACTGGCCTTAAAACAACATGATTATGAGAACTTTAAAAAAAGTAAATACATTTTTTTTAATAGTAATAGTATTATTAGTGCTAATTGATATTTTGTTTGCGGATTTCATATCTGGTATTTGGAATAAAATTTTTATTTTACTTCTCACTTTATCATTAGTTATTTCGGTAGTTGTTGAAATTGCAATTAAAAGACGAAAGAGAAAATCATGAAAAAAGTTTTAAATTACTTAGCTTATCATTCCTTTTTTATTGTCAACATCATGTTTGGTTTTTCTTTTATTACAATGATCATTTTACATTATTTTGTGTTTGACAAAATACCGGATTTTGTTTTGAATGTGTTTTTTATGATAACAGGATTTTTCATTGGATACAGATTTGCATATTATTCTATTAAACAGCTACAGTCAGATAAAGAAAGCTGACTCCAAGCTTCAATATTTTATTGGAGCTTTTTACATTATGGCGCAGTAATGCTTTTAAGTTCAATAGATTATCACCCTGTCAGAGCGGTTCTGCAATCCTAACAACCTTTTAACTATTAAAGCAATGAATTTGAATGCTACCACAAAAAAGGAATTTAATACTTTTGTTCGATGATATTATTATGGTAGTTTAAACCCTTGCCATGAACAACCCCCTCAAATACACCGATCCCAGCGGCTATCATGTTTTGCCTCATAAGCATGATTACAACGCCTGATTATTGCTACCACTTAAAGTAGGAGGTGGTTTTTCAGGGCCGGACTCATTATTTTTGCATAGAAACCATACATGCAATCTAAACTTTTTGTACAAGTTTTTTTGACGCGATGCTGTTAATATTCAGCAGAGTCGGCCTAGATTGATAGTGGTTCTACAACAAGTCATTGGCAAGATTCGCCAATTCCGAACGCTCGCCTTTTTCCAAACGAATATGCGCATAAAGCGCATGCTGTTTTATATTGTCGATCAGGTAGGTTAAGCCATTCGATTGTGCATCAAGATAGGGCGTGTCAATTTGAAAAATATCTCCGGTAAAGATTATTTTTGTGTTTTCGCCCGCCCGTGTGATGATGGTTTTTACTTCGTGAGGTGTGAGATTTTGTGCTTCATCCACAATAAATATCACATTGGAAATGCTGCGCCCGCGAATATAAGCCAAAGGTGTTATCACAAGTTTCTCCTTTTCTATTGCCTCGGTAATGCGCTTATAATCCTTATCTTCTTCACTAAACTGATTTTGAATAAACTTCAGATTATCCCAGAGCGGCTCCATATAGGGATTCAGCTTCGATTTGATATCTCCCGGCAAAAACCCGATATCTTTATTGCTAAGCGGAACGATGGGCCTGGCCAGATACACCTGCTTAAAGTTGCGTCGTTGTTCCCAGGCTGCAGCCAAAGCCAACAGTGTTTTTCCTGTTCCGGCAATGCCCTGCATGGTTACCAGCTTTACTTCGGGATTGAGCAAAGCATGCAAGGCAAAAACCTGCTCGGCATTACGGGGCATAATGCGCGAAACTGCATGTTTTTCGATACGTTCGATGCGACTGGTGATGGGATTGTAATAAGCCAGCGCTGAACTTTTTGAACTCTTTAAAATAAAAAAGTGATTGGCATTTGCCTTTGTTATTCCCAGAGCTTCGAGCGAGCAAAAACCTTCGGCATAAAGCATGTCAACAGCATCAGGATCAACATTATCCAAGAGTGTTTTCCCGGTGTACAACAAGTCAACATCCTTAACTTTTCCGGTTTCATAGTCCTCTGCCTGCAAGTTTAATGCTTTCGCTTTCAACCTGAGGTTGACATCCTTGGTTACCAAAATAACTTTTGTCTCAGGGTTGTCTTCGACAAGTTTTAAGGCAGCATTTAAAATGCGGTGATCGGGTTTGTCGCCCCCAAAAACGGCACATGCATCCAATTTACTTTTTTCATTCATCAGCACTTTGAAACGGCCTTTGGTGGGGCCATTAAGTCGCCGCCAGTTTTTCATGGTAGTCTTTCCCGAAATCCTGTCCATGAAACGAATAAACTCACGCGCCTCGAAATTTTTGGTGTCGTTGCCTTTCTTGAAATTATCCAGTTCCTCAAAAACCGTAATGGGAATGGCTACATCATTTTCCTCAAAGGTATTGATGGCATTGTGGTTGTAGATAATTACCGAGGTGTCGAGTACGAAAATTTTCTTTGATTTGGGCTTGGCTGCTGGCATAATTCAGGCTTAGTTTTATGAATGCATAAAATTAACGCCTTCCTGACCAATCTTCCAATATACCGGCTTACCGACTTATCAACAATCTATTGTTTACTCTTCCCATTGCATGAGCCTGCCGATGGGATAAACCATAAATTGCTGATCCCACCAAGGTGTTTGTTTGTAGAACCAGTTCAGCTGTGCCCAACTGCTGTTGGCAAAGTTTTTATCGCTTTGTTTCTTCTGCTGATAAGCCTCCCTAAGGCCGGGAATGCTGTCGAGCATACGTCTGGCCAAGGGCTCCATCACATAGCTTTCGGCATATTCTTTCTGTTCGAACACCGCATCAAAAAATCCCCATTCCAGCAGCGACCCATCAGCTTCGGGCTCAAGCATATATGCTATCAATCTGGCTAAGGGCTGATTCATGGGCACGATAACGCTTCCCGCCGGAAAAACTTTGTTTGTCATCTTTGGCTCAAAACTCATTTGATTCACCCTGTGACGCCCCTCGTAAGGTCGTGTTTGCCATGAAATATCCGTAAAAAGATAGGTTTCAACCAACATCTCCTTGTCAGCTTCCAAAGTTTTCATGTGCACGCCATGACTTTTCAGCTTTCCGATGATATTGATCCATTCTACAGGCACGATATAGGCTTCGGGAAGTTTCACGGTTTTCAAAACTTTTGCCTTATCAAAAAACGGTAAAACAAACTGCTGTGGTTTTTGATTGTCATACACAAACCAATCCCCGCCGGTGAGGTCACTTTTGGTAACCTTGTAGGCCACTCCATCAAAGGCGACCAGGGTGCTGTCTGTCATATCTATTTGAAAATCCAGGGCAAAATCCTGCTCGCGAAAAGAGCCGGATGCGGTGTATTCGTCTGCTGCTTTCAGCAACTCCTGCAATTCAGAAGCTTTCTGAGCCAGCAGCTCCATAGCATGAACAACCGAAGCTTTGGTTGCCTCCACGCGTTGGTTGTAGGGCTTAAGCATATGCGTTTCGAGCAATAATCCCGGGCGATTTCGCTGAGCTGTGTAGCCTTGCGACAGCATAGGCCCCGATATCCAGCTGACCAAACCGCTACGCGGATCGTGCCATTTGCGGAAGCTCACATAAGGAAAAACCGGAAATCCTGATTGATTCATCTGCTGCTTCCAGAACGGCAAAAAAACCTCCGCTTGCCAGGCAGTAAGACCAGCCTCCATATTGCCGGCAGTTTCCATGGCATAGGTCATCACATACTGGTAATCGGCTCCATCAGAGGTGTGTGTGTCGATAAAAAAGTGTGGATCGAAACGGTTGAAAAGCGAGAGCCAGGCTTGCATCTCAGGTGCTTCAGCCTTAAGATAATCGCGGTTGAGGTTGAGGTTTTGTGCCGTGGTGCGCCATCCCATTTCTATCGGGCCGTTCTGGTTTATGCGCCCGTATGGACTAAAGCGCTCGTGGCCATCTACATTAAAAATGGGCACAAAAAGCAGGCTGACTTTTTCAAATAAGGCATCATATTTCCCTTCCAAAACCTGATCACGCAAAAGCATAAGCAGCGCATCTTTGCCTTCCGACTCGCCCGGATGAATGCCGGCCTGCACCATGAGCAAAACGCGTCCGGAGGCTTTTAGCTGTTCCGCGGTTTTTAAACCATCAACGTCATAAATCAGATATCGCAGGGGCCTTCCCTGCGGACTTATTCCAAAATCAGCTGTCGAAATCTCGGCAGAAGCGGTGTCCAAACGATCAAGAAACGACATTGTTTGCGCATAGGTTGGCGTGGCCACCATACCGGATTTTTCATAATCCGTTTGCCAGTTTTCTGACTGCGCATACTGCGCTGTCGTTACAAAAAGCATCAAAAAGCTAATAATCAGATTTTTCATAGGTAAAATTTCTTCTAAATATCCTGCAAAAGTTGGTACTAAAAATTTGCAGCATGCGCGTTACAGCCCTAAAACTCTCAAAAGCCAAAGATACAACTATTGCTATTTCGGGCTTACCAAAGCTCCCTAAAAGCCGAAAGCATTTGACCTGATCGAAATGCTTTAAAAAATGTATTTTTGTCAACTCAAAAAGAAATCGATTCTATGATAGCATTGTTCAGAAAGGAAATAAGTAGTTTTCTAAGTTCGTTGATAGGTTATTTGGTGATTGCTGTTTTTTTGTTAATCAACGGGTTATTTTTATGGGTTTTCCCTAACGAGTTTAACATACTCGATTTTGGCTATGCTAACCTTGATGGTCTTTTCATACTGGCGCCTTTTGTGTTTCTGTTTCTTGTTCCGGCCATCACCATGCGCAGTTTTGCCGATGAGCAACGCACAGGCACCATAGAATTGCTGCTTACCAAACCTTTGTCGGATTTCCAGCTCATCCTGGCCAAATTTTTGGCAAGTTTGGCATTGGTGGCCTTCTCGCTTTTACCGACATTACTCTATTTTTTTACAGTTTATCAATTGGGGCTTCCTCCCGGCAACCTGGATATTGGAGGGATTTTGGGCTCTTATATCGGTTTGTTTTTACTGGCTGCCGCTTTCGTTTCGGTGGGTTTGTTCAGCAGTTCGCTTACCGACAATCAGCTGATGGCCTTTATCATTGCAGTTTTTCTGAGCGGATTCCTGTATATGGGTTTCGATATGATTTATGGCTTATCGCTTTTTGGCGATGTTGACTTATTCATCAAAAACCTGGGAATTGCCGCCCATTACAGCTCTATTAGCCGTGGTGTTGTTGACACACGCGATCTGCTTTACTTTCTGAGTTTGATCGTATTATTTTTCAGCTTCACCAATTTAAGACTTGCAAGCCGCAAATGGTAAAAAAAAGAAAAACATGAACAACAAGCGTCGTTATACCCAAAAAGCTGCCTTGCTACAATTTGGCTTGATTATCAGCCTTATAGTCGTTGTAAACATTATTGGCAGCTATGTTTTCACCCGTTTCGATCTCACCAGCGAGAAACGTTACACCCTTTCGCAAGCATCAAAAGATATACTGAACTCGCTAGATGACTATGTTTATTTCAGGGTCTATCTGGAAGGCGATTTCCCGGCAGGCTTTAAGAAGCTCCGCCGCGAAACCCGCGAAATGCTGGACGAATTTCGTGCCTACAGCAAGTTTATTGATTACGATTTCATAAATCCTTCGGAAAGCAGCAATCAGCAGGAACGCAATGCCACCTATCAACTTTTGGTGGAACGCGGGCTCAACCCCACCGATTTGCAAGTGAGAACCAATGAAGGCACCCAACAACAATTAATTTTCCCCGGTGCATTGGTCAACTATCGCGATAAAGAGATGGCGGTTGATTTGCTCGAAAGCCAGGTTAATATGTCGCCCGAAGCCGCATTGAACAGCTCGGTGCGCAACCTCGAGTTTAAACTTATCGACATAATAAACAAGGTTACGCGCCTGCAGCAGCCTTCTATTGCATTTATTGAAGGTCATGGCGAACTGGATGCCGACGAAGTGTATGATCTCACACAAACACTGCTTCAAAGTTACCGCGTAGATCGCATCCCGCTCAATGGACGCCTCAATGCACTAACCCGACGCTCAGAACCAGACAACAACGGACATGTGCGTATTCAAACGAACTACGATGCTATTGTGATTGCCAAACCTACTGCAAGCTTCGATGAAAAGGACAAATTTATTATCGATCAATATGTGATGCATGGCGGGAAGGTGCTATGGCTGGTTGATCCGGTGATTGCCAGCATGGATAGCCTTCAAAATACCGAATCGACTGTAGGAGTAGATTTAGATGTAAAACTTGATGATATGCTGTTTAAGTACGGCCTGCGCCTTAACAAAAACCTCCTGCTCGATTTAAACGCTGCCGCCATTGGTGTGCGCACAGGAGAAGCCGGGGGCAGACCACAGATCGACTTTTTCAGGTGGTTTTATTTCCCTCTTTTGGAGCAAGCTTCGACACATCCACTGGTAAAAAATATCAATGCCGTAAAAGGAGAATTTGTAAGTAGTATTGATACCATGATCCGCGAAGGAATTAAGAAAACCCCGCTCCTAAAAACTTCCGGTTACACACGAATTGCCGGCACTCCGGCACTTATTTCGCTGAGTATGCTGCAAACCGAGCCGGATCAGCGCATGTTTAACCGCAGCGGACAAACAGTAGCCTTGCTGCTCGAAGGCCAATTTCAATCACTCTATGCCAACCGCATGCCGAACGAAATTACCTCAAGCGGCGAAATATCTTTTCGGGAAGAAAGCCTCCCTACTGCGATGATTGTTGTTGCTGATGGCGACATGGCCCGAAACCAGTTTCATGGGCAGCAAGGGTATCCACTGCCGCTGGGATACGACCAATATACACGCCAAACCTTTGGCAATAAAGACTTCCTGCTGAATGCCCTGAGTTATCTGATTGAAGGCAACGGCCTGATTAGTATTCGCTCCAGAGAAATAATGCTCCGGCAACTCGACACAAACAAAATACAGCAAACCCGGCTGCAATGGCAACTTTTCAACACCCTGCTGCCTATTGCTTTGGTGATTCTGTTTGGAATGATCCTGGCCTGGGTTCGTAAAAACCGATATGCAAAATAGCGCCTCAAAAAAAATCCTATGAATAAAAACCGTTTTGTTTACTTACTGCTCATCGTTCTGGCAATAATTGCCATTGTTTTAATTTGGAACAACCGTTACCTGTCCACCCTTGAAGGTGAGTCTGCTGATTTTTCAGTAAGCGACACCAGTTCAGTCACCCGTGTGTTTTTGGCTGATATGGACACCAATCAGGTATTACTCGAACGCAAAGGCCGGCATTGGCAACTCAATGGAGTTTACAAAGCGCAGCAAAACAAAGTAGATCAGCTGTTGGAAACCATGTACCGGCTGCGCGTTAGAAACCCCGTGCCCCTTGCCAGTCACGATCAGGTGGTGGCGCGTATGGCTAGCCTCGGAATTAAGGTCGAGGTTTATCAGAGGGTGCATCGCATCAACCTCTTCGACCGCATCAAACTCTTTCCGCGCGAAAAACTGACCAAGGTTTTTTATGTAGGCGATGTAACCAGAGATAATCTGGGCACCTATATGCTCAAAGAAAATGCAGAACAGGCCTTTGTGATGTATATTCCGGGATTCAGGGGCTTTGTTATGACACGTTATACGCCGATCGAGGATGACTGGCGCGATCATATCATCTTCAATGAAAAATTAGCCGACATCAAATCAGTGAAGCTGGAATTTAACGAACAGCCTTATATGAGTTTTATCATCGAAAACACCGGAAAACACAGTTATAAACTTACACGGACAGCTGATCAATTCGAGATCGCTGCTTATGATACGCTGCGTGTGTTAAATTTCTTAACCTCCTTCAACGATGTACGTTTTGAGGCCGTACTTACCAACACACTGCCCACTGCGCGACAGGACTCCATTATCAACTCGCCCTTTTTGCACCGTTTTACGCTTATCAACCACAATGGTGACACCAATCAGCTAACGACCTACAACAAGAAACTTCAGGTGGAACACTTGGGAATAACAGAAGATCAGGCTGAAATTGATAACGACCGCATGTACGGTTTGCTTAACAATGGCGAAGACCTTGTTTTGCTGCAATATTTCACTTTCGACAAATTGCTTCGGCCGGTGATCTTTTATGAAGAGGGCGGTCCGGCAATGTAATTTCCGGGAAGCTGAAGCCGGCTTTTGCTAAGGCTTTATGGCGCCGTTACTACAAGCGGCCTTCTGAGGAAATTTGAAATCCCCGGATTGGTAACCTCGATCATATATCGCCCGGGCAATGTGAATTTATGCGAATACGTAAGGCCATCGAGCATTACAAGCGCCTGTGTGCAGGCAATATCCTCCGAAACAATTTTGTTTCCTTTCAGCAACAAATTCAGTTGAGTACTGTCTTCCGAAACAATGAATTCCTTAAAGCTATGGCAGCCATCCGAGCCGGCTATTCCAAAAAAATGAATCGCAAAGCTTGTTCCCGCAGCAACCGTATCGGGCATATGGATGCTATCCACCTTAATAACATACGCTTGGTTTTCAAGTTGCGAACCCATTTTGTCGCATGACGACAACCCCAGAAGTACAAGCGATAAAAACAGTACAAAAACAGTATTTTTCATGGCTAAAAAGTTTAAAAATAATGCACTAAAACAAGCTTTGCTTCAGGTCAAAAGTACAAAAAAGGCTGTCAGCAACAATGCAGACAGCCTAATTTGAAAACCCAAAACGATGAAAGGGTTTTAAAATTGGAATTTACTAAACCAGTCCCTGAGCGAGCATGGCATCAGCAGTTTTCACAAAACCACCGATATTGGCTCCTGTCAAATAATTGATATAGCCATCTTCTTCCTTGCCATATTTTTCGCAGGTTTGGTGGATGTCGATCATGATTTGATGCAGGCGGGCGTCCACTTCTTCGCGTGTCCATGACAAGCGCAATGAATTTTGGCTCATTTCGAGACCTGAAACAGCAACACCACCGGCATTAGCAGCTTTGCCCGGTCCATAAAGAATTTTTGCAGCCAGGAACACCTCAATAGCTTCGGGTGTTGAAGGCATATTGGCACCTTCAGAAACCACATAACAGCCATTGCTAATCAGCATTTTTGCTTCTTCTTCGTTGATTTCATTTTGTGTTGCGCAAGGCATTGCAACATCGCACTTCACACTCCACGGACGTTCGCCTTCAACGTAGGTTGCGCCAAACTTCTCAGCATATTCTGAGATGCGGCCACGACGGACATTCTTGAGGTTCATTACATAAGCCAGTTTCTCCGGATTGATGCCATCAGGATCGTGGATAAAACCATTTGAATCGCTAAGTGTAACTACCTTACCGCCTAACATGGTCACTTTTTCTGTTGCAAATTGGGCTACATTACCTGAGCCCGAAATGGCTACTATCTTGCCTTCCAGGCTTTTGTTACGGGTTTTCAGCATTTCTTCGGCAAAATAAGTGGCGCCATAACCAGTGGCTTCGGGCCGAATTACCGAACCGCCCCATTCAATACCTTTACCTGTGAGTACGCCAGTAAACTCATTTTTTAAGCGTTTGTACTGACCAAAAAGGAAACCGATCTCACGTCCGCCAACACCAATATCGCCGGCAGGCACATCGGTATTTGGACCAATATGACGGAAAAGTTCTGTCATAAAGCTTTGGCAAAAACGCATTACTTCGTTGTCCGACTTGCCTTTTGGATCAAAATCAGAGCCGCCTTTACCACCGCCCATCGGCAAAGTTGTAAGGGCATTTTTAAACACTTGCTCAAATGCCAGGAATTTCAAAATGCCAAGATTCACAGTAGGATGGAACCGCAAACCACCTTTGTAAGGGCCAATTGCGCTGTTCATTTCAATGCGGAAGCCCTTGTTGATCTGCACTTCTCCCTTGTCGTCGAGCCAGGGAACACGAAACATAATTACACGCTCAGGTTCTACCATGCGCTCCAGGATTTTTGCCTCGCTGTATTGCGGATGTTCTTCCACAAATGGGATCAAGGAGCTGATCACTTCATGCACTGCCTGATGAAACTCTACTTCGCTCGGATTTTTGGCGATTACCTTTGCCATAAAATCATTCAGTTTTTTCTCAAAAATGTTTGCCATATCACTAGTTTTTAGGTTTGAAATATTTTATGCTCAAACCTACCTATTATACCAATAGGTTTGCTTTTTTGGCGCGTGGAATGGGGGTATTGCTTATCAAATTCAGTAAATCACGCAGGCAAATTCCTGCTTACTGCGCTATAAACGGGGGCTTATTTGATTGTTATGCAGCGCTCAATCCCAAAGCAATAAAGGTCGGTATTGTTTGCTATTTTTTTACGAGCACTTTTCTAAGCATCTCCAGTGCCGCCAAAGCCGAGCGACGGATTGTCCGGCCACGGTGCTCACCAAAATGAAAGCGTTCAGAAATCAGTAAGTCGGGTCCGGCAAGCGCAATCCAAACAGTTCCGACAGGTTTTTCCGGGCTTCCGCCATCAGGCCCTGCAACACCTGATGTTGCAAGCGCATAAGTAGTATCCAGCTGCTTTCGTGCTCCGGTAGCCATTTGCTCCACCACCCGACGGCTAACCGCACCCTCACTGTTTAAATCCTGCTCAGAAACACCTAAAATACTTGTCTTTACCTTGTTGTCATAAGCCACGATACTTCCCTTAAAATAGGCCGAACTTCCGGCAATGCCCGTAATCAAATGCGCGATATAGCCACCTGAGCAGCTTTCGGCTGTGGAAACACTGGCATTTTTATCCCGTAGCAATTCGCCAACCACCTCTTCCAAGAGCTTATCATCGTAGCCAAATATCAATTCAGGTATGAGTGCAATTAACTTTTGGGTTTCAGACGCAATAGCTTGTTGTAAGATTTTCTGATCCCGATGCCTTCCGCTGATGCGTAGCCGCACAATTCCGGGTTGCGGCAAATAAGCCAGTTTTATAAAATCAGGCAACGCATTTTCCCATTCGTTGATACGATCGGCCAGAAACGACTCCCCTACGCCACTGGTCATGATGGTTTTACGTTGGTAAAACATCTCTTTGAATAAGGCCTTCATTCGCGGCATGACTTCAAATTCAAACATTTGTCTCATCTCAAAAGGCACGCCGGGCATCGACACTAGCACACCGTCATCCTTCCGGAACCACATGCCAGGCGCTGTTCCATTGCTGTTGGGAATTGGCGTGCAGGCTTCCGGAAGCCAGGCTTGTTGCTTGTTGCGGTCAGAAATGGGAAAAGACCGCCTTTTAAATAAGGCTTCTATATGGCGCAAAGTGGGCTCGTGAAACACAAGTTTGGTATTAAAATAGGTGCACAACGAAGGCTTGGTAACATCATCAGCCGTTGGGCCAAGCCCTCCGGTAAGCAGCACAAACTGGGCCTGCTTAAGTGCCTCATCAATCGCTTGATGCAATTGAGCCGGATCGTCGCCGATGGTTGTAATCTTATGTAAATGAATACCGCTTTCACTGATCATTTCGGCCATCCATGAGGCATTCGTGTTAACAACCTGACCAATTAAAAGCTCATCGCCGATAGAAATGATTTCGGCTTTGCCCTTCCGGTTATCTTGCATGGATTTTTAAAATTGATAATAAGAAAAGCCCAAATCTCGCGGAATTATTGACATTACAGGAACTTCGCTCTGACGAAGTATTTGCTGAGCAGCCGAACCGATAAAAAATTCTATCATTCGATTTTCCTGCTGGGTCATAATCATGATTAAATCAATATCGCTTTCTTCGTGCACATAATCGAGGATAGCCGGAACCAGCGCCTGTTGTGTGTTGCCTGTTTCGATAAGCTCTGACATACATACAATACCGGCTTCTTTTATAAAATGCTGAACCTGTTTTAGTTGAACAATCAGGTGTTGTTTTATGTCGATTGAATCTTTATCCCAAAGCACCGATATCACCTTGATGGTGGAGCCAAAGAGTTTAGCCATTTCAATAGCATAAGTAACCTTCTGGCGTGTATCTTTGGTGAGATCCAGTGGCAGCAAAATACTCCGGCAGCCGTTAAAGTGTGTTTTGCCATTGAAAGCAATAACAGGCACTTTCGATTGGCGGATCACCTTGGAGGTATTAGATCCTATCATGTTTTTCAGTGGCTCGTCCGATTTCACACTATCATTAGTTCCCATCAGGATAAATCGACTGTTGTACTTGTCGGCAACATCAAGAATATTGGTGTGCACTTTACCTTTTTTTACCAGAGGCGAAACCCTTACCGCTGTGGCACGGCTAACTTCTGAAGCAATTTGCTCAAGTTTTTGGTTGATATCCTGTGCAATTTGCTGCTTTTGTTCGGCAGAAAACAAGCTGTTTAAGAAGTCCTTTTCTTCCTGCACATAAAGCAACACAATTTCGTATTGCAAAAGACGTGCAAGGTTGTATGATTGCTGCAAAGCTACCAGCGACTGTTCGTTAAAATCAACCGGAACCAGCAGTGAATATTGTTTATCTGACATGGTTAATATTGTTTATTACCTTTGCAAAATTATCCATTTCGTTGAATAAACCAAGAAAACACTTATGAAGCGTATTCCCGAATCGCAACTTGTTCTTGCGGCTGATGGCAGTATTTATCACTTACGACTCAAGCCCAATCAGCTTGCCGACGACATCATTTTGGTGGGCGACCCCAATCGTGTGGCGCTGGTATCTTCATTTTTTGATAGCATTGAGCATCAGGTAAGCAGCCGCGAACTCGTCACACACACCGGAATCTATAAGGGAAAGCGTATCTCGGCAATATCAACGGGAATGGGTACCGATAATATCGATATTGTCATCAACGAACTGGATGCCCTTGTAAATATTGATCTCGAAACAAGGACGATAAAAAAAGAGCGGCGCAGTTTGAATTTAATCCGGCTGGGAACTTCAGGAGCCCTGCAAGCAGATATTCCGGTTGGCGAGAGCTTTGTTGCGGGCGAATATGCACTTGGCCTTGATGGCTTGATTCATTTTTATGCCGGTGCAGATCAAATTATCGAACACGAATTTACGCAGGCTTTTATTGATCAAACAAACTGGCCTGCTTCGCTGCCTTCACCCTATATTGTAAAAGCTTCGGAAACCCTGCTGAAAAAGCTGGCTACCGGCTATAATAGCGGAACTATTGCCACCTCAGCCGGGTTTTATGCCCCCCAGGGCAGAAGCTTACGCCTTGGTTTGGCTCAGCCTTCCATGAATCATGCTATCGAAAATTTTAAATTCAACGATCACCGTATCACAAACTTCGAAATGGAGTCGTCTGCATTGTATGGCTTAAGTCGGTTAATGGGGCACAATGCCCTAACAATTTGCGTGATTATCGCCAACAGGGTTACGGAAAAGTTTTCGGGCAATTATCAGCCGTTTATGAAAAAACTAATTCAGCAAACCCTGGATCGATTGGTGGCCTGAAAAGATTTTGTGGTTTTAAAAACCCTTTAAGTTTAGGAATTCCCAGCCGCGCATGTCAAAGAAGCAAAAACCAATCAGCTGCATTGGCAACTATTTTTATAAGCTGCCCCCTAAAAGCTGGATGAATTAAAACATCAATGCATCGCCTTTGATTCGAAAGAATTCAACCTACAATTTCAATCTTTGCTGCTTTATCTTACCTGGCACTGCCAATCAAAAAACAGCGTGCTGCAAAGCTGTATAAACTGTGTTGCAGGATTAGTGTGGCTTCCAAAAAACTCATATGGCCAACACCTTGTAGCATAATCAACTCGGCATGTGCGGGTAAGCCGGCCTGTGCCATAATTTTTACTATAGGCATTCGGCTGTCGCTTTTGCCCAGCACAAAGAGCACAGGAAACTTTATTTTAGTCAGCAATTCAATATGACTTTCCCGCTCGCGCATGCCCGCCATAGCCGCCACAACAGCTTTGGTTTCCTGGCTTGTGGTAATCTCGCGGATGCCGGCTATTGCTTCCGGGTGTTGTTTTGCAAACTGCGGATCAAAAAGACTCTCTACAAATGCGGATAGAAAGGCATTTTTATCTTCATAAATACTCTTAATGGCCTCATTCCGGTTTTCCCTTGTCTGGTCGTCATCAGCTGTGGCATGGGAATGTAACAAAGCCAAACCATAAAGCATCTCTGGATATTTTTGAGCCAGGGACAGCCCAACATATCCACCCATCGAATGACCGACAAGCACACAACGGCTTATGTTTTCAGCGCTCAGAATGGCCACAACAGCGTCCGCCATCAGCGACATATCATGCTGTTCGGCAAGCATTGCTGATTCACCTAATCCCGGCAAATCAGGTGCAATAACACAAAAATGATTCGAGAGCTCGCGGATAACAGACTTCCATACCCTGCTGTCCATCGGAAATCCGTGAAGAAGCACTACACAATGGCCTTCGCCTTGCTTGTGATAAGCCAGCTGCTTCTGCTGATAAGTGATTGTTTTCATGTTTATTGCTTTTACTTCTCGTGCTTTTCACCCACAACGGCCATAGATGGTTAGTCTAATGCTAATCATTTAATATTTTGTGAATCCGGTGGATAAAAACCACCAGACTCACAAAAAAACTGATCCCAATAAATTAAAATACGCCCGGAATTTTCAACCATTCGCGCTGTTGGGCTGCTGTTTCTTCCACCTCATCAACCGTTTTCGGAATTGGTTTTCCCAAAATTCTGTAGCCATCTTCGGTCACCAGTATATCATCTTCTATTCTGATGCCACCGAAATCCTTGTACTGTTCAACTTTTTCGTAATTCACGAAATCTTTGAAAAGACCTTCTGTTCTGAATTTATCAATCAATGCCGGAATAAAATAAATACCAGGCTCATCGGTAAGCACAAAACCGGGCTTTAGTTTTTTGCCCAGACGCAGGTATGCTGTCCCAAACTGGCTGGAGCGTTTGGTTTCTTCGTCATATCCCACATGATTTTCGCCAAGTCCTTCCAGGTCATGCACATCCATTCCCATCATATGGCCAAGGCCGTGCGGGAAAAACAAGGCATGTGCACCTGCTGCCACAGCATCATTCACATCACCTTTCATCAGCCCAAGATTCTTTAGCCCTTCGGCAATCGTTCGGGCGGCAATTAAATGCATCTCGCGATACTCAACATCGGGCCGGATTGCGGCGATACTGTCCATATTGGCTTTGAGCACGATTTCATAGATCTCTTTTTGTCTGCTGCTAAATTTTCCGCCAACAGGAATGGTACGCGTGATATCACTCGAATAAAGTGTTTGTGTCTCTGTTCCGGCATCCACAACCAGCATACGACCCGCTTCCAATCTATTATGATGGCTGTGATTGTGCAGTGTTTGGCCATCAACACTCAGAATAACCGGAAACGAAACCGGACCGCCATGAGCCAGGGCAATACCTTCGATGGTACCTGCAATCTCCTGTTCTATAATGCCGGGTTTAGCCATTTTCATGGCAGTAGTATGCATCAGCCAGGCGATATCAACCGCTTTCTCAATCTCAGCAATTTCCAACGCTGATTTAATCTCCTTGAGTTTTACTACCGCCTTTATCAGCGACAAGCTGGCGTTGGATTTCACTTCGTGCGCAGGCAGGTTAAGCAAACGACCAATAGCAATCATCATAGCACCACGGTAAGGAGGCAAATAATGAATGCTTCGGCCTGCCTCTCGGGCTTTTTTGATATAGCTTTCCAGTTTGGCAAAGGCATTGGTTTCTGTTATTCCAACTTGCTCAGCCTGATCTTTAACAGATGGCTGAGGCCCCATCCAGATGATGTCGTCGATTTCTACATCATCACCGAAAAGAATTTCTTTACCACTTTCGAAATCAATAATTCCGGCAAAGCCAGGGTGGTTAAGCCCGAAAAAGTAAGAAAAATGACTGTCCTGACGATAATGGTAAGTGTTAGCAGGATAATTGAAAGCAGCCTCGTGATTGGCCATAAACAGCGCAATGCCTGAGTTCAATTCGTTTTTAAGCTTTTGGCGCCTCTCGGCATAAACTTCTTTTGGAAACATAATTAAGTTTTTAAAGATTTAAATATAAATTGTTTGACATTATTTTTTCTATTTCATCTATTTCAATAGGAATAGACCCCATTAAATCAAGTGGTTCAGCATCCGTTACCAAAATATCATTCTCAAGTCGAATGCCAATACGTTCGTCCTTAATATAAATGCCAGGCTCGCAGGTCAAAACCATTCCGGCCTTTAAAGGCTGGTGTTTGAGGCCAACATCGTGCACATCAAGGCCAATATGATGAGCTACACCGTGCATCAGGTATTTTTGATAAAGCGGCGATTCAGGATGTTGTTTCTCCACAGCTTCGGCCGTGAACAAGCCCAGGCCGATCATTTCTTTTTCCATCATTTTCCACACCGCCATGTTGATCTGATCGATGGTGTTTCCGGGCACATATAGTTTTATGGCTTGTTTCAAAACACGCAAAACAGCCTCATAGCAATCCCGCTGTCTTTGTGAAAACTTTCCATTCACAGGAATTGTCCTGCTCATATCCGCTGTATAATTGGCATATTCGGCGCCAAAATCAAACAACAATAAATCGCCGTCATGCAATTGGCTGTCGTTATCGGTATAATGCAAAACACAGCTATTTAGTCCTCCTGCCACGATGGGTGCATAACCATGGCCATTTGCGCGGTTGATGGTAAACTCATGATCTATTTCGGCCTGCACCTCATATTCATAACAGTCGGGTTTTACAAATGAAAGAACGCGTTGGAAGGCTTTTCCAGTGATTTCGCAGGCTTTGCTGAGTAGGGATATTTCATGATCCGACTTGCAAACACGCAAGCCTTCAAGCAGTGGCGCTGCTCTTAAATAGGAATGCAATGGAAATTTATTTTTCAGCTCCAGCGCAAGTCGTTGATGTGCATCGGCTACATCAGACTGGAATTTGGGATATTCATTCAGATTAAGATACACAGCATCAGCATAGTGCATCAATTCGCGCAGAACGGTTTCAAATTGATCGGAAAACTTAATGCTTTTTATCCCACTAATTTCAATGGCTTCCTGATTGTTGAGCATATGCCCATCCCAGGTCGCTTTCACAGGATTGTAGGCTTCAATAAAAAGCACTTCTTCTAAGGCTTTCACCGGGCATCCGGGAAACAAAATCAAAAAGGCATTTTCGTAATCAATCCCACTCAGGTAGAAAAAATCAGATTGCTGTCGAAAAGGGAAAAACTGATCGCCATTGCGTGGCATGCGCTCGGCCGCCCTGAAAATAGCCATGCTCTTTGGGGGTAGCAAACCTGTGAATTTGTTTCTGTTTTCCTTAAAAAACTCGGGAGAAATACTGTATTTTGGCATAAAGGTGATTAAATTAGAATCTGTCTAAATTAAAAGATTCAAAAAAATTCATATCTAATAAGTCAAATATATCTTTACATTTGTTATCTCTTTAGCACAAAGATAATTTTTTATTAGTTATTCAATCAACTGGAAAGTTCATTTGTTTCTCAACCAAACAAAGCATTATGAGCAAATCAGCATTTTCTTATTCATCTATTGCCAAAAAAATCGTGATGTCGCTGGCTGGATTATTCCTGACCAGCTTTTTGGTAGTACACCTCATCATCAATTTGTTAATCTTGTTTGATGACAGTCGGGAATTATTCAATCAGGCGGCTCATTTTATGGCTACCAATGCACTAATTCAGGTATTTCAGTATGTCTTGTTCTTTGGCTTTATCCTGCATATCATACTGGGATTGATACTGCAAATACAAAATTGGGTAGCCAGGCCAATACGTTATGAAAAGAAAGGGTTTAGTGAGCTTTCCTATTTTTCAAAGTTCATGATCCATACGGGAGCCATCATTTTCATTTTCCTGATCATACACTTTGTTAATTTCTTTATCAAGGCAAAGTTTGGTCATATTGAGCCCATAACCTATGCTTCGGGCACTTACGAAGACTTGGGACTGCTTATTGTGAAGCTTTTTGAAGATGGAGGTTATGTCATTTTTTATGTGATTTCAATTCTGCTACTGGGCTTTCATCTGGATCATGGATTCCAGTCGGCTTTTCAGTCGTTAGGACTTAATCATTCGCGCTACACGCCTTTCATCAAGGCCTTTGGCACCATTTTTTCCATTGCCCTTACGCTTGGATTTATTACAATTCCACTGGTCATTTACTTCTCTTAAGCAAAATAAGATATGGACAAATTAGCAGCAAAAATACCACAGGGTCCACTTGACTTAAAATGGACAAATTATAAAGCACATCAAAATCTGGTAAACCCTTCCAACAAGCGGAAATTGGATATTATTGTTGTAGGGACAGGCCTTGCCGGCGCTTCAGCCGCTGCCAGTTTTGGTGAACTGGGATTCAACGTAAAGGTTTTTGGAATCCACGACAGCCCTCGCCGCGCGCATAGCATTGCTGCCCAGGGAGGAATTAATGCCGCAAAAAACTATACCAACGATGGCGACAGTATCTATCGCTTGTTTTACGATACTATAAAAGGTGGCGACTACCGGGCCCGCGAAGCCAACGTATATCGTCTGGCCGAAGTGAGTAACAATATTATTGATCAGTGTGTAGCACAAGGTGTGCCTTTTGCACGCGAATATGGCGGATTGCTCGACAACAGATCATTTGGTGGCGCGCAGGTTTCGCGCACTTTTTATGCCCGTGGCCAAACCGGACAGCAGCTGTTATTGGGCGCTTACAGCGCACTGAGCAAAGAAATTGCCAAAGGCAGTGTAAAAATGTTTACCCGGCGCGAGATGCTCGAACTGGTGATTGTTGATGGACGCGCCAGGGGAATTATCGTCAGGGATCTTATCAGCGGAAAAATTGAGCGTCATTCGGCTCATGCCGTTGTGCTTGCCACCGGAGGATACGGAAACGTGTTTTTCCTTTCCACAAATGCCATGGCATCCAACGGAAGTGCGGCTTGGAAAGTGTATAAAAAAGGTGCTTTCTTTGGCAATCCCTCCTTTACACAGATTCACCCGACCTGCATTCCGGTGCATGGAGATTATCAGAGTAAACTCACCCTGATGAGTGAAAGTTTGCGCAACGATGGCCGTATCTGGGTGCCAAAATTTAAAGAGGATGCTGAAAAAATTCAGAAAGGAACCATCAAACCCACAGCAATAGCCGAAGATCGTCGCGATTATTACCTCGAAAGACGCTATCCTGCTTTTGGAAACCTGGTTCCACGCGATGTGGCTTCACGTGCCGCCAAAGAACGCTGCGATGCCGGATTTGGTGTAGGATCAACAGGTCTGGCCGTGTATCTCGACTTCAAAGACGCGATTAACAGATTGGGCAAACATGTGATCGAAGCCCGTTATGGCAATCTTTTTCAGATGTATGAAAAGATCGTCGACGAAAATCCTTATGAAACACCTATGATGATTTATCCTGCCGTGCATTATACCATGGGAGGCATTTGGGTTGATTATGAACTTCAAACGACTATTCCGGGTTTATTTGCCGCAGGCGAAGCTAATTTCTCCGATCATGGAGCAAATAGATTAGGTGCTTCGGCTTTAATGCAAGGGCTTTCGGATGGTTATTTTGTGTTGCCCTATACGGTACAAAACTACCTGGCCGATCAAATCGGAGTGTCGCGCATCGATACTGATTTGCCCGAATTTGAAAAAGCCGAAAAAGAAGCCCGCGCAACAATCGACAAGCTTTTTTCGGTGAAAGGAACAGAAACCGTTGACAGTTTCCACCGCCGTTTGGGATTAATCATGTGGGATTTCGTTGGTATGGCACGTAACGGAGAGAACCTGACCAAGGCCATCGAACAAATTCAGGAATTGCGTGTAGAATTCTGGAAAAATGTCAAAGTTCCCGGAAATAACGAAATGGTAAATCCCGAGCTGGAAAAAGCCATCCGGGTGGCCGACTATATGGAGCTGGGCGAACTCATGGCACGCGATGCGCTTATTCGCGAAGAAAGCTGTGGTGGTCATTTCCGTGAAGAATACCAAACCGAAGAAGGTGAGGCCCTGCGCGATGATAAAAAATTCAATTTTGTGGCAGCATGGGAATATACCGGCGAAAATAAGGAACCCAAGCTGAATAAAGAACCACTTGAGTTTGAATTTATCGAAGTAAAACAACGTAACTATAAATAAGACATTGACTTTTCACAATAAAAACCTGAGAATATGGATTTAACATTAAAAATCTGGCGACAGCCTGATGCCAGTCAAAAGGGTAGATTTGTCGATTACCAGGTTCAGAATATCTCAGCCGATGCTTCCTTTTTGGAAATGTTAGATATACTCAATGAGCGCCTGGTGATAGAAGGCGAAGATCCTGTTGCTTTTGATCACGATTGTCGCGAAGGAATCTGTGGCGCTTGCAGCTTATATATTAATGGACGTCCTCATGGCCCCGACAAGGGAATCACAACCTGTCAGATGCATATGAGGCGTTTTAAAGATGGCGAAACCATTGTAATAGAACCCTGGCGTGCCAGACCTTTCCCGGTTATCAAAGATTTAATGGTAGATCGCACAGCTTTTGACGAGATCATCAGGGCAGGTGGTTATGTATCCATCAATACCGGCGGTGTTCCCGATGCCAACGCGATACCGATACCCAAACGCGATGCTGACACTGCCATGGACGCAGCTTCCTGTATAGGATGTGGCGCTTGTGTTGCTGCATGTAAAAACGCCAGTGCCATGTTGTTTGTCTCTGCCAAAGTATCGCAGTTTGCCGTGTTGCCCCAGGGCAAAGTAGAAGCACGCGAACGTGTTCAGAATATGGTAGCTAAAATGGATGAGTTGGGATTTGGTAATTGCACCAACACTTACGCCTGCGAAGCTGAATGTCCTAAAGAAATTTCTGTTTCACATATCGCCAGAATGAACAGAGAGTTTCTGTCGTCGAAAGTGGTTAGCGAAAAAACAAAATAGCTAGCTAAAGCTATTGTCAAAGCCGGTGAGAGCCGGCTTTTTTTTATTCAAACAAATACAGGTTAAAACCCAATGTGAGACTAAAAATATCTCCTAAATTTACCGATTGAGAGCGTATGAAATAGGTAACATACATTTCGTTGGTCGTTGTATTGGCATAAAATTCAACGGCCTTAATAATTCCAGATTTATCTATGTCTTTGCGCAAAGCCAGTCCTAAATCAAAATGCAATCGAAATGCGTTGGGAGCATAATAGCCTTCGGGAAAATTCTTCGGCAATCGGCTAAAAGTACGGTCATCATCTGCAATTTGTTTACTTACAGCAATACTCAATAAAGGCTTTAGACTATATTGCTTTTTCAAGTTCAAACTATACGGTTTTGCAACTAACCGCACTACTATATTATGTATAGCACGACCTGAACGAAAAGCCGGTGAATAGCCATAAACAGCATCAAAAAACAAGGTTCGCGATGGGTTTAAATAATATCCTGCTCCAATTGAACCTGAACCAATATTACCGGCAAATTGCATGTTTAAATAATCCGGAACAATACCTCTTTTCTTGACAGAAAAATCTTCTTGAGCTAAAACTTCCAGCATTGCAAATCCAAATAAAAATAACAAAACAGCTTTCAAAACCTTAACCATATACTAAAATTTTATGGTTTGGAACATAACACTATCAGGCGTTACATCTACCAGGCGGTAAACACCTTTCTGTGGCGCACCAATCACCAGGTTAGGCATGATACGCAGTTCGGCAGGTAAGCTGTCGTTAGAATATTCATATGGGCTGTGATGGTGTCCGTGAATAGATAAACTCACATTGTAATCATTCATTAAAAGGCTATAAACGTAAAAATAGGAAAGAAAAAACTGATCTGTCCAGGGTGGAATATGTGCAATAACGAATACATGCTGATACTGATCACTATCAAGTAATTCGTTTCTGAGCCAGCGAAAATCAGGCTCGGTATAGTTGAGTTCCCAAACCACATTATTAAAAAAAATAAACTTACATTCCCTATATCCAAAACTATAGTTCTCTTCACCAAACATATCGGTGTAAACAGACTGACCATTTGCCAGCAAATCATGATTGCCAATTACCGTAAAATATGGCACTTCCAGCTTTTTCATTACATCCTGAAATAAATCAAACTCTTTAATAAGCCCACCATCTGTCATATCGCCGCCATGGATCACAAAATCAGCACCCGAATTGGCATTGATATGCTCGATAGCTTCAGACAACTCGTCGTAAAACAAATGATTATCAGAAACTAAAGCAAAACGAAAAGGCTCAAATGTGGTGCTTGCCGGTTCAGCATACAGCTGTTCCAGATTTTTCGCTGTGGTATTTCTTCTGTCAGATGAAACATAGGCTGAATAAAGGGAAAATTCAAATACCTTGTCGCAGGAACTCATCGTTAATATAAGCAATAAAACAAACCATGTTCTCTTAAGCATTGCTAAAATTTTATCAACAAAAATAGGAAATTCCCATGGATGTTCCTCGACGCATTATGGCTTCGGTTTTTTTAGCCAATACGCTGGGAAATCTCAAAAAATCAGTAGAATTTTTCATGGCGCTTCAACAATGCACCTCATTAACTGTTTGATGATTGAGGAACAAGATGTCTTTCATCTTTTTGAAGATTGTTCTCAAAAAAAACTGTTTAAAACTAAATGATACTCAAAAATATAAGTTACAACGACAAAGCGCTGAAGAGGGAGGTTGAGAAACTCGTGGGTCCTGCATTTTCATGGTACGAACGATTTAAAATGAATGGAATAGGATCGCCAAAATTCAAACTGATCCGTG
Source organism: Bacteroidota bacterium (assembly GCA_018830105.1). Lineage (GTDB taxonomy): Bacteria > Bacteroidota > Bacteroidia > Bacteroidales > F082 > UBA5536. The sequence continues at coordinate 205,653 of JAHJTC010000016.1, read as the reverse complement.
CCAATGCAGCTATTGAAGCCTTACTGGCAGTGGATAATCGCAGATGGCAATGTCATATCGAGCTCCGTCCGGGAGGTATAATTCTGGCTTTTCGATCAAGGCTGGAAACTTATGGGTGGATTGTGCCCTATCGCAATCTTTCTATCTTCAAGAACGAAGGCTATCTTAGTCTTTACTCCTCGCAATATTTCGTAAAAGTAGTTTGGGAATCCCAATCGATTGCAGCAAATAAATTCCTGATGAAGCTGCTAAAACTCAAATCAAAAGTGGCCGAAGAAGAAGCCATGCCCGACAAGCCCGTCCAATAATACCCTCAATAAAATGGCATTTATGCGCCGTTTAACGTCCTTCAATGACAAAATTTCATGTACTTTTGAAGCTTAAACGCCAGCGCTATGCAATTTTCTCAGGTAATTGGCCAACAGGCTGTCAAACAAAATCTTATACAGTCGGTTAGAAACCATAGGGTAAGTCATGCCCAGCTGTTTTTGGGTAGTTCAGGCAGTGGAAGTCTGGCTTTGGCTCTGGCCTATGCCCAATATATCAACTGTGGTCAGCGCACTGAAAATGATAGCTGTGGCGTTTGTCCTTCCTGCCTTAAAATAAGTAAACTTACGCATCCCGATCTACATTTTATCTTCCCGACAACGACCAATAAAAAGGTTAAAAAAGATCCTGAATCGGCTCTTTTTATTGATGATTGGCGGGGATTTGTTACAGCTACTAAAGCCTATGGCAATTTGCAAGCCTGGTACGAACACCTGGATGTTGAAAAAAAACAGGGAACTATTTTTATTCGCGATGCGGCTACCATTTTGCGCAATTTGAGTTTAAAATCCTATGAGGCAGAGTATAAGGTGATGATTATCTGGATGGCCGAAAAGCTTAATGCACAAGCAGCCAACAAGCTACTCAAACTACTGGAAGAACCTCCTGCCAAAACCCTGTTTTTGCTACTTGCTGAGCAGCAGGATCAGATTTTACCAACGGTATTATCGCGCACCTACAAGGTAAAAGTGCCAAAAATAAACGATCAGGAATTACTCCGGGAATTGTGCGACAAGCACAACTGTCGCGAAGCTGATGCCCACGATGCAGTGATGATGGCCGACGGAGACTGGCCTTTAGCGCTGCATTTCTTTGAAAATGCGGAAGAGGAAAAATATAATTTTCAGACTTTTCAGCAATGGATGCGCTTATGCTTTAAGGTATCCGTTACCGAGCTGATAGACTTTGTAGATAAATTGAGACCACTGGGACGCGAAAAACAAAAAACCTTGCTGGCCTATGGCTTGCAGGTGTTCAGAAATGCTTTGCTGTTCAATAATCAACTTGTTGATTTGGTGAGGTTACCCTCCGAAGAAAAGTCCTTTAACGAAAAATTTGCTCCCTTCGTAAACCCTGCCAATTTACTTCAGATGAGCCAACTGATGGAAGAAGGAATTCGGCAAATCGAACGGAATGGCTTTGGCCCATTAATTTTCATGGATATCAGCCTGAAGATGATTAAATTATTGAAACAGAAAGCCCCCACAGCCATTAATTAAGCTTAGCTGATTTCCGCTTTGCTCTATTTCAGAGCGGGGTCGATGCGTCAATCAACAGTGGAGTTGTGGAGAATGTCAGCGAAGTTGTCCATTAAAAAAATCCATCTTACTAAGTTTGGCTGCTTTTTGGCAGACAAATTGGATTTACTAAGTGACATTTTCTCAAAAAATCATTCCGTTACACCTCATCGCTATGCCTTTATTTTCGGTAAAAAGTCAAAAATTCATTCTCCCTAAATTTGTCTTATCTTTGCTCTCATTAACATGAAAATATCGCTTAGGCTCAATATATATTATCCCTTATGAATGAAGATCAACAAGCCAAAAATGCAGCATCTTTTATGCCAAGAGGCTGCTGCAGGGCTCCACGTGTATATAACCCAAAAGACCGCATTTTTCAACACAGTTGCTGCAAACTGGACGAGCACAACTGGCTAAAAGACTATCCCCTGCCCCTGCCTGAAGAGGGCTTGCGTGCAGCAGAAATTCGCTTCAAAAATGGCAGAAAAGAATTCTTTTCCTATACTACTGAATTTGAACTCAAAGAAGGTGAGATCGTCGCTGTTGAAGCTACTGCCGGTCATGACCTGGGCATCGTAACGCTTGTAGGTGAAATAATCAAGCTTCAAATGAAGCGAAAAAAAATTGTCGCTCCGCTCGAAACCCTTAAAAAAGTATATCGCCATGCTAAGCTATCTGATATTGAAAAATGGGTAGGTGCCGTTGAGCTTGAAGAAAAAACGCTTTTCAGAAGCCGTGAAGTTGCCATGGATCTTAACCTCAATATGAAAATGAATGATGTTGAGTATCAAGGCGATAAAACAAAAGCCATTTTTTATTATACAGCTGAAGACCGTGTAGATTTTAGAGAACTTATCAAAAAACTGGCTGAAGAGTTTCATATTCGCATTGAGATGCGGCAGATTGGAATGCGGCAGGAAGCAGCCAAACTTGGTGGGATGGGTTCATGTGGCCGCGAACTCTGCTGCTCCAGCTGGATGGCCGATTTCCATTCGGTTAGCACCAATGTTGCACGTCTTCAACAGCTATCGCCCAATCCGCAAAAACTTGCCGGCCAATGTGGCAAATTAAAATGTTGCCTCAACTACGAATATCAGGCCTATGTTGATGCACTGCAGGCATTCCCGGATAATCGTACTGTGCTCAAAACAAAAAAAGGGGAGGCTTATCATCAAAAAAGCGACATTTTTAAAGGCCTGATGTGGTATGCGTATTCCAATGATCGCAACAATCTGATGGCGATACCAATAGATAAAGTAAAAGAAATTGCCGCCTCAAATAAAAAAGGAAAGCTGCCCGAAAAACTGGAAGACTTTGCCTTCTTGAAAGAGCAAAACACAGAAGATCAGTATGGAAATGATAAGAACGATGTTCAGTTTTCAAATTATGAGTAATCACTAATGCGTTAATTGGTATGCAAAAGTCCGCTATAAATCGTTTTCTCAGCATTGTACTGCCTTCAGTCTTGATTATACTGCTAAGCAGCTGTAATCAACAAAACCTCATTGATGAAAATATTGCTATTGCAGAAAAAGGGTGGGATCACAACCAACGCGCCAGTTTTGAAGTGATGGTGGATGACAGCCTGTCGCTTCATGCTTTTTATATCAATATCCGGCAACAGGAAAACTACAGATACAGTAATCTTTATGTGTTTTTACATACCACTTTCCCAAATGGCACCACCACACACGATACCATTGAATGCGTGTTGGCACAAGCCGATGGACGCTGGCTCGGAAAATCTACAGGTAGCTTAATCTCTAACCAGATACTTTTAAACCCTTCATTACGTTTTCCTTTAGCGGGCAAATACCGTTTCGAAATTGAGCAAGCCATGCGCGAAACAACATTAAAAGGTATCCGCGATATTGGTATCCGTATTGAAAAGAAAAACTAAGTACAGGTGAACGAACAGAAGACAACAAAAGATCAAGACAGGCCTGCATCAGGCTGGTTCAATTATGTGTTTAAACTCTGGTTGCTGTTTTTTATAGGTCTGGCAGCCGTAATGCTTTTTTTCTATGGCATTACCAATGAGTGGTTTGGCAAGATGCCAAGCTTTGAGGAATTAGAAAATCCGGAAACAAATCAGGCCTCTCAGATCTATTCTTCAGATGGTTATGTGCTGGGATCCTATTATATCGAAAACCGCTCCAATGTGCGTTTTCGCGATCTCTCGCCCGATCTTGTCAATGCGCTGCTGGCTATCGAGGATATCCGCTTTAGTCAGCATTCGGGGATTGATGAGCGTGCTTTGCTGCGTGTTGCCTGGGGAGTTTTGACGGGTAACAGCAAAGGCGGCGGTAGCACCTTAACACAGCAATTGGCAAAAAACCTTTTCCCGCGCGGCGAAAATCTGAGCACGGTACAACTTGTTATTCGAAAATTTCAGGAATGGGTTACTGCCACTAAACTGGAGCGCAACTACTCCAAAGAAGAAATAATGGCCATGTACTTGAATACCGTAGCCTTTGGAAGTCAGTCCTTTGGTATCAAATCTGCTTCCCAAACTTTCTTCAACAAACTTCCTGATTCGCTTCTGCTCGAAGAAGCCGCACTCATGGCAGGTGTTGTTAATGCACCTACACGCTACAGCCCTACCCGAAATCCTGAAAATGCGCTGCGCCGGCGTAATCTGGTTTTATACAAAATGGCCGATTATGGATTTATCAGCCAAGCCGTTTACGACTCCGTGAGTGACTTGCCCATTGACATGTCCAATTATGGCATCCTGGATCACAATAGCGGGCAAGCTACCTATTTCCGTGAATTCTTAAGAGGTGAATTGCACGAATGGGCATCCAAACATTTTAAGGCAGATGGAAGTCCGTATAACATCTACAAAGATGGATTGCGAATTTATACAACCATCAATTCGCGCATGCAACAATATGCTGAAGAAGCGGTGCAGGAGCATCTTGGAAAAGATTTACAACCGGCATTTTTCAAGCACTGGGAAGGATATACACACGCACCTTTCGTTTTTCCGGAAAATGATGTGAAAGAAGAAGTTGATAAAATTATGAAGCAGGCTGTGCGCCGGTCCGAACGTTACCGTTTGTTGCGACAAGCCGGCATAAGCCCCGACTCGATAAGCAAATCATTCAGAACGCCTGTTCGTATGCGCCTGTTTTCGTGGGATGGCTCAATCGATACGGTATTGACTCCACTGGATTCTATTCGCTATTATAAATACTACCTTCAGGCCAGTATCCTCTCTGTTGATGCACATACCGGTTTTGTGAGGGCTTACGTGGGCGGCAACGATTACCGTTATTTCAAATACGATCATGTAACCCAGGCACGCCGCCAGGTTGGTTCGACTATCAAGCCCTTATTATATACACTGGCGATGCAGGAAGGCGACTATTCGCCTTGTTTTAAAGTGCCAAATATCCAATACAGTGTGCAGCTCTTCGATGGTTCTTTCTGGTCGCCGCGCAACTCGTCGAGCGACAGAATTGGTGAAGAGGTTACGCTCAAATGGGCGCTGGCAAACTCCAACAACTGGATTTCGGCTTACCTTATTAAAAGATTCTCGCCACAGGCATTGGTTCAGCTTGCCCGAAAAATGGGTGTAAATTCGCCCATCGATCCGGTTCCGGCCATTGCATTAGGTACTCCTGACCTGAGCTTGTACGAAATGGTTGGCGCCATGAATACTTACGCCAATCAGGGTGTGTATATTAAGCCTTCATTTATGACTCATATTGAAGATAAAAACGGAAATGTTATTGAACGCTTTATACCTGAAAAAACAGAGGTGCTTGATGAAGTTTCTGCTTATAAAATGATCGAACTCATGAAAGGAGTGGTTGAATCGGGCACAGGTATCCGGCTGCGTTTCAAATACGGATTCAATAATCCTATCGCAGGCAAAACCGGAACAACACAAAATCAAAGCGATGGCTGGTTTATGGGTATCACTCCCGATCTTACTACTGGTGTTTGGGTAGGTGCAGAGGATCGTAGCGTACATTTTCGCACCATCAAATTGGGTCAGGGAGCCAATATGGCTTTACCTGTCTGGGCTATTTATATGCAGAAAGTTTATGACGACCCAACGCTTGGCATCACAAAAGAAGATTTTAATAAGCCGCTCGGAAATGTTGCAATAGAGTTTGACTGCGATAAATATGATGCCGAGCAGGCCTTGAAGAGACGCAATCAGCAGCAACAGTTTGAGGACGATTTTTAACGAAGTCGCTTGATAATCTTAAAATCGTCGAAAAAAACAGTATCGTTAGTCTTACTCCAGACATAGGCGCGGTATTTTTTATTTGCCGCCTCATCGGGAATTTCAGCGCTGAAAATAATTTTGCCCCAGCCGGCACTGTCGGTTTCCGAAACAGCTTCGAGCTGCATGTAGAAATCTTTGGGGTCGGGAGCTGCAAATACCAGAGCAGCCCTTGTATCAACAGGCTTTTTCCAGATGCTAATCTCATATATTTCTCCTTTACGTACCCAAAATTCAATGCCAGCTGCAAAACGTTTTTCGCCATAAAGCATCACCGCATGCTGCCCGCTTCTGGTCTCAGAATCGACCTGAAGCTCACTGTTAGCAAAAGCATAATGCCCATCTTCGGCCAAAAACTTGGTTCTGTATCTATCCAAGGTCTCAAAACTTGTAAACGCATCAGGTCCAATCGTATGCCGCACAATCGGTACTACAACATATTTTCCTGCTACCAGTGAATCGTAATTCATGGGTTCTAATAAATCTGAATAGTCGAGATCAGTTTTGAGTTTACCGAAATTATGCCAATAAGCAGCTTTGGACATATGGGCATAATGAATAAGACCATATTTATATTGCATGGTTTGAAACAAGCTTAACCCAATAAGCAACAGCATTATCCCGGCAATAATTTTAAATCCGATTCGTGACTTCTTTTCTAAAAAATAGAGCAATGCTGCCATTGAAACAGCCATTAAAACATAGGAATCTATTAGTGGCCGGGAACCAAAACTTCCGCCATAAGTCCAATCCCACCACGAAAATATTATATAAAAATTCAGGGGCACAAATACCATTATCGGAACTAAAAAACTCCTGAATTGCCTGCGCAGTGCCAAAATTCCAGCCAAGCCAAAAATCATTACAGGTGTATAAACAAGCCATCCTTTGCGGTAGCTAAAAAGTGCCCGCCAAATCTGTGGATTATCAAAAAAGAATCCTTCTCTGCCGTAAGAATAAAAAATCCAGTGTCCGGTATTGAATTTCCAAAAAAGCAGTTGTGGCAGTACGACCAAGAAGCTGATCAAAACAAGGATTAACAGCTGCTTCCAATGATTGACGAGCTTCTTGTATTGCTCGCTAACATTTTGGAAATCATACAGTATGAAAAACAAAGCAATCAGCCCGTTTGTTGGTCTGATCAATCCGATCAGGCCAAAAACCAAGCCAATTAATGCAGCTATTTTTAAACTTGGTTGCTTATGCCATCGCATGCTTAGCCAAACGAAAAACACAAAGAGGCTAAAATTAAACGCATGCGACATCGCTGCTTCTATTGTGGTATAAAAGAAGAGATTTGTGCCAAAACCTATCACTAAAATAACAAGCGCAACAATACGATCCGAAACAAGTTGCAACAGCAACTTCCGCAGTACCAGCATTGCCGCCAAAACATAAAACAGCGCGGCAAATTGCAGAAAAAACATATACGGTTGCGAATAACCATTCATTTCGGCTCCGGTGACCCAGGCTGCCAAATGGCCTAAGAGGAAAAATGGCAGGTACAAAAACGCCAGTCCCATGGTCATCTTTTGAAAAGAGCCACCTTCCGGCGTTTTTTTATTAAATATTTTTCCTGCAAAAAATTTCGGGTCATTATCAACAAACGCAAAGGTCAAATCGCCATGCACTATTGCAGCAGGCAAATAGCTGTAGTAACTTAAAACATCGTGTTTCACCACACCCTGTTTGCGTTTCCACAGGTAGTTATTAAAATTGGTAAAAATGACCACAATGCCGAATAACAAGATTACCGCTCGCGAATAACCCACTTTATGGCCAATTTGACTAAAAAACCTACCCAATTTTATTCTTAACATACCTGCAAAAATGTAGAAGCAAAGATGTGAAAAATATGATTATTAAATAGCGCTTGCCTGTAATACACCCAAAACTTCTGCTTTCTGCATTATAATAGTTGTTTCAAGGGGTTCATTAACATGCCGCTTGGCTTTGGGTGAACCTTATTTCCAGCGATATCAGCCAGATTTATCCTGCAACCAAAATAGATTTCGTATTGCCGTCTCACCTATCAAAAAAAAACGGATAAAGCAGCACTTCAATCACAGCTAAAATCTTTGCATGGAAGCACCTCAGCAGCTCATCCCTACATTTTATTGTAACTTAGCGCCAAAATCTGATTTTATGCGTACGGTTTTACTAGTAATCTTAATTTGTTTTGCCTTTGGTATCAAGGCACAGGATCAGGATGCGCTCCATCAACAACTTACAAATCAACGTTTTGAAACTATGCGCAGCCTGCTTGATTACAGATTCAAAGGAGGCAGTGGCGAATTTGAGCGTATGTTTTTAAAAACCGCCGAATACACTGATGAAGCCCGAAAAAATTGCGTTGTAGGAACTGTAATCATGACATTTACAGTGAGTTGCGATAATGTTATCAGCGAACTGAAATTTCGGAACCCTATGCATTATGGACTCAATGAAACGCTACAACAGTTTATGGAAGCCACAGAGGGCATGTGGAACGAATGTCAGGATGAAAAATACACCCGATTCGAAATTCCCGTGCTCTTTACCCTGAAAAATACGGAAACCAATGCCAGAGGTTTTATCACGCTGGTTGGCGACAGTCCGGGATTTACCTGTCGCAGCGATAGTTATTACCTGGAGCGTTTTGAAAAGTATAAAGCGAAGGGCAAAAAAAAGAAAGCCCTTGAAATGCTGGATCAGCTGATGCACCGCGACCCTTACAATACGCGCTTCCATGATTTAAAACGCGAACTGCTTAACACCAAATCAGAATAAGTCATGATCGAATTTATTAACCAGCTGGACACCGATATCTTCCTGATATTAAACGGCCTGCATGCCTCCTGGCTCGATCCTTTGATGGTATTTATTTCGGGCAAACTCAGCTGGATTCCTTTCTATTTGATTTTGCTTTACTTCATTATCCGGCATTATCGCTGGCAGACGCTTGTAATTCTTTTGTTTATTGCTGCCCTGATCAGTCTTTCAGATCAACTTTCGGTACGCGCTTTCAAATACGTTTTTGAACGTCCCCGCCCCTGCCACGAAGCAGATTTGCAAGCCCTGATACATCTTGCTGCAGGAAAATGTGGCGGAGCCTATGGTTTTGTTTCTTCACATGCTGCCAACAGCTTCGCATTAGCTGGTTTTGTTTGGTTTTTACTCAAGCCTGTTTATCCCAAAATAGGTTTTGTTTTATTTCCCTGGGCTGCCATCGTTTCCTATAGCAGAATATATCTGGGTGTGCACTATCCGGGAGATATTCTTGCAGGAGCCTTGTTGGGCGGGCTTGTTTCCGTTGTGGTATGGAAAATATATGGCTTAACATGCGGAGCACGCAACCTTTGCTAAAAAACTGCTAAGCATTTGAAAAAGTTATCACCACAGAAGCATTACGTCGAATGCCGCAAAGCGAAGATGCCTTGCCTTGGTTAATGGCAATTTCGAGCATGCCATGCGATCCAAAAATAGCAACCAGATCAGCCGTTCCAACATCCATATATCCTGAATGAATTTTGCGCAGGCGATAACCGCTTGAATAAATCTCGAAGCTTCTTCCTTTCTTCATTTCCCTGAAAAGCTTCTCCGAGATATTGGTAATCAGATTTTCATAGGCATCCACATGGATTACAAGGCCGTTTATGGTATCGGCTGATGTAGTGGGCTGAAACAAAATCCTGCGGGCACAGCTTTCTTTCGCATCGCCCAACTCCTCCAATGCTGTTCCTTTGATGATTTGAACAGCCACTTTTGCAAAGCGATCGCGCGAGCTAAACGTAAAAAAATCAGAATCCTGTGGTATGTCGATCTCGATAATGGCTTCGATATGTTCCGGCTCGAAAATCATTGAAAAAATGCCATTGTCAGCCCCCACAAAATACTGCCCGGCAGATTTAAGTATTATATGTGGCGTGTCAACCGATTCCTCGCTATTGAGCCCAATAATGTGAACCGTACCCGCCGGAAAGCTTTTGTAACAATTACGGATGGTAAAAGCAGCACTTTCCACATCAAACGGCTGTATATGATGCGAAATATCCACGATACTTACATCGGGCAATTGAGCAAGTATAGTGCCTTTTACAGCCGCCAAATAATAATCGGAAGTGCCCCAATCGCTTGTTAAGGTAATGATTGACATGCTTTAATTCTGCTATATGACAATTTCATCCGTCATAAATAACTGTTTTACGACTTTTTTGTATTCATGCAAAGATATTCAAAAGGCTTACATTGACTGACCGATCACACAAATATTTGTTTCAGTTTATACGAATACTTCCGGGTCAGCCGGTTCAAAATTACTGGATAACAGCTTTCTGAACTTTTTTACCCGCAACAACCAATAAACCTAATTCTTGAATATCTTTGCATTTTAAACATCCAATAGTAAGCCGCCACTGGCAATTATGAGTGAACAAATAATTCAGATTGAAAATGTAAGTCCGATAGATCTTTACGGGCCTGCCGACAAATACCTTGATCAGGTAAAATCTTATTTTCCAAAGCTACGCATCGTTGCCAGAGGCGACTTTATGAAAGTGATTGGCGATCCACAGGAAATGGCATTCTTCAGCAGTCGTTTCGAGCTTTTGATCGTGCATCTGGAGCGTTTTGGCAAGATCAACAACAGTATTATCGAGCAAATTATGCAGGGTGAATCTGACAAGCATACCACGAGCAAAGCCACTAATGGCGATGTGTTGGTGCACGGCAGAGCTGGCATGCAGGTTAAAGCCATCACTGCTAACCAAAAACGGATGGTATCGTCGAGTGAGGCCAACGACCTGGTGTTTGCCATAGGGCCGGCAGGAACAGGCAAAACCTATACGGCAATTGCATTGGCAGTGCGGGCGCTAAAAAACAAACAGGTGAAACGGATCATTCTCACCCGCCCGGCTGTTGAAGCCGGCGAGAACCTTGGTTTCCTTCCCGGGGATATGAAAGACAAGCTCGATCCTTATATGCAACCGCTTTACGATGCCTTGCGCGATATGCTGCCAACACAGAAGCTGCTTACCTATCTCGAAGACGGCACCATAGAAGTTGCCCCGCTGGCATTTATGCGCGGACGCACCCTCGATCATGCATTTGTAATCCTTGATGAAGCACAAAATGCAAGCAGAAGTCAGCTCAAGATGTTTCTGACACGGATGGGAAAATCATCTCATTTTATCGTTACCGGCGATGTGACACAAATTGACTTGCCTGCACGACAGCCCTCAGGACTGCTTCAGGCTACAAAAATCCTGAAAGACGTTGCCGGGATCGACTTTATCATGCTTGATGATAAAGATGTGGTTCGTCACAAACTGGTCACAAAAATTATTCTTGCTTACCAGGAAACTGAACCAAAAGCTCCTGAAATCAATGCACAGAATAACACCACAACCTAAGCTAATCTAAAATGGAAAACCCCTTGTTGCATACCAATTTTCACTTTCCGGATCAAAAACATTTCTACCAGGGAAAAGTAAGGGATGTTTATACTATCAGCGACCGCTTTTTGGTGATGATTGCATCAGATCGTATTTCGGCTTTTGATGTGGTTTTACCCAGAGCTATTCCTTACAAAGGTCAGGTTTTGAATCAGATAGCCGGTTATTTTCTGGATGCCACCAGGGACATCGTACCCAACTGGAAACTTGCTTCTCCCGATCCTGTAGTTACTATTGGCCGCTTATGCAAGCCTTTCCCGGTTGAAATGATAGTGCGTGGCTATCTCAGTGGCAGTGCCTGGCGAACCTATAAAAAAGGAGCACGCCATATTTGCGGTGTTGCTGTTCCTGATGGCCTGCGCGAACATCAAAAACTGCCACAACCCATCCTAACTCCAACTACCAAAGCCGCCGAAGGGCATGATGAGGATATCAGCCGCGAAGAAATTATCAGCCAGGGTATTGTAACCGAAAAAGATTACCTGCAGCTGGAAGAGTATGCACTGAAACTTTTTGCTAAAGGAACCGAAATGGCTGCCCGTCAAGGTCTGATTTTAGTGGATACCAAATACGAATTTGGGAAGTCAGGAGCGGATATCATGCTGATTGACGAAATACATACCCCGGATTCTTCCCGTTATTTTATGGCAGACTCCTATGGAAAGCGTTTTGCGAAAGGAGAAACTCAGAATCAATTATCGAAGGAGTTTGTGCGTGAATGGCTGATGGAAAATGGATTTCAGGGCCTTGAAGGACAAGAGATTCCGGAAATGACCGATGCATTCGTTGCACAAGTCTCGGCCCGATATATCGAACTGTTCGAAAAAGTTACAGGCCAACAATTCGTTCCCGCATCACAGGAAAATCCCGTGAAGCGCATTGAAAAGCAGGTGATGCAGTTTTTGAAAACACAGGCTAAAAATCCACAATAAAGTTTTTCCTGCTTAGCATACAACAACAACTTTTACTTCCCGATTGCTGAACTTTCTGTTTGTTGTGCTGTTTATTTCCACAAACAGAAACGATGTACGTATTACAAACCAAAAGTCTGATTCAGGCACCTTTAGAGGAAGTCTGGGATTTCTTCAGTTCACCGCATAATCTGCAAAAAATCACTCCAAAATCAATGGGTTTTCAAATCCTGACCGGAGGCGAAGGCAAAATGTATCCGGGCCAGATCATTTCTTACAGGGTGAATCCGATACCTGGCATTTCTACACTTTGGGTTACTGAAATTTCCCATGTTGAGGACAAAGTTTTTTTTGTTGATGAGCAACGCATCGGCCCTTATGCCATGTGGCACCACGAGCATCATTTTAAACAAACTGAAAAAGGCGTTGAAATGACTGATATCGTAAGCTATCATCTGCCATTGGGGCTTCTGGGAAAATTTGCCCACTGGCTTTTTGTGAAGAAAAAAGTGGCGCGTATTTTCAAATACCGGGAAACTGTTTTGCCAAATTTCTTCAAAGTAGGCTGATTCATTCTTTGTTGGCCGTGTCGATAACCAAGGTTACAGGTCCATCATTGTTCAGCGAAACTTGCATATTTGCACCAAATTCTCCGGTCTTCACCGGGCATCCGGAAAGCTCCTCAAGTTTTTGCACAAAATAAGTGTATAACGGAATGGCTTGTTCCGGCCTTGCAGCGCGGATAAAAGCCGGGCGATTTCCCTTTTTGGTGCTGCCGTGCAGGGTAAACTGACTCACAACCAGAAACTCACCTCCAACCGTCTGGATATCAAGATTCATCTGTCCGGCTTCATCCGAAAAAATTCTAAGCTTCGAGAGTTTGGCACAGAGCCAATCAGCATCTGCTGCCTCATCAGCCCCTTCTATTCCGAGTAAAACCAACAGCCCGCTTCCTATGGCAGCAATTTCTGCTCCATCAACAACAACCTCAGCACGGCTTACTCTTTGTATGACAACACGCATTTTACTTATTCAATTGGCTGACAAAGCTACAGAAATTGACGCAAACATCACAGGCAACAGTGCCGTATCAATGCTGCTGGCTTGGTTAAGTTGCTGCAACTTTTCCTCGATCAAAAAAAATGCTAAGCATAGCCCTCGCTAGGAATTTTAATTAGTCCCTATGTTTGTACCGTATTAGCAAAATGCTTGCTGGTAGATATTTGTTATTAATCCAATAACATCAATATAGATTAATCCAAATTAAAAACTTTTTGGATTAAGGTATTGATTAGCCTGTCGCACACCATCTTCTTCGGCGACTGCGACTCGAAGTATGCCGATACATCTTCGCCTTGTCGCCTCGAGTACTTGTGCTGAGCGACACCCCGAAGCATGGCGCACGACAGACTTTTTCAGTAGACCCTATTTAAGATTAATCAAAAACGAAATCAACCTAATTGCAATAGTCATTTCCGGCATTTCCGCTATAGGTAACATTATTGAGGCTTAAGTTAATATCACCTCCACCTTCAGCAATCGCGCAGCCGCCACTATTATTGAGTGCTACATTATTGAGGCTTAACCTTATGTTTCCTCCTGAGTATCCGAGGTTCACATTGGCCGGATTATCAAACCAGTGTCCTACAATTTCCTGACCGCCGTCGGTTATCACAGCATGTTCGATACTGTTTTCAACATTGTTGGTGTTCAGGTAAATTCCGTTCCATGATCCCTGGCCGTAGCGTCCCCGCAGGATAACTTTGTTGTCGGCAGTACCCGTAATTTGAAGGGAGGCATTATATTCATCCACCCAAAATCCGAAGTTTTGCCCAAAACTCACTTCGCAACCCGGCATAATACGCAAGGATCCTTCATCAGTTTCACCAACGTAGATCAACTCGTTGACAAAGAAAGGAACCCCTGGGTCATTCCACACATGAGTTTCCTGTCCGGTGATGTATCCACGTTCGTAAATTGAATTTGAAAACACATAAATCTCATCCCAGTATTCCTCGACACCACTCGTATTGCCAGTATAGCTGCTGCCCTGTCCATCGAGTTGAGCCACTTTGTTGGCAGCAATATGGAGCGGATAACTCATGTTTTCAGTAAAAGTATTGTTGGCAAATCCTGAGATATTCGATCTATTATCTACAAACATCCCATAGCTGCTGTTGCCCTGGATAAGTGAATTTTGAAGTTCCAGCTTAGCATCATCCAAATGGATTGCAGCTTCGCTTCCGTCTGAGTTTCCTGCATACTCCACAATACAATACTTCATGGTGTTCCTCAGGTCACTGGAATTCATCAGGATTTGATTCCATGCACCTTCTGATTTAATTTCACCGGTAAATCGTATTGAGTCCTGTGCTGTACCAACAGCTGAGATATAGCCTTCCCAATCGTCATAATCCTGAATCTCGAAGCCGGCTTCCTGAGCAAACTCAATGGTAACACCCGGCTCAATTATCAATCCGGCATTGACCTGTATCATACAAGGGACATAATAATCGACTCCGTCAAATTTATTTTCCAATGTCATCTCTTCGTTAATATCAGAGCATGAGAGTACGATAGGGCCGGATGCAATTGCCGTTACGGTGATATTGTCACTACGGCTAACTGTATCTGATAAAACGTTAAGTCTGATGTTATACTCCCCATCTACGTCAGGGGTAAAACTGGCCACTGCTGAAGTAGCATCTGTGATTGCTGCTGTGCTTTGATCGGGAGAACTTATTAATTCCCAAAAATAAGTCAGCGAACCCACTGATGTACTCGAACCAGAGCCATCGAGACTCACCTGCTGATTAATTTCTGTCTGTATATCACTACCTGCTTCGGCAGTTACAATTGGTGGTTCAACCTGAGGTTCATCCTCATCTTTTTTCTCACAAGAACTTAAGATTAATGAACCAGTAAAAAACCCTAGAATTATGACGGGGTACGCCATGTTTTTAAATGTCATAGTTTTAGTTTTTTTAATGTTAAAAAGCGACGGGCTTTGATGTGCCCGTCGCTTTCATAATTTATTTAATGGTCGTTGTAGGTGCAACAAGAAAATAATTTTATTGTTCAAAAATATTTTTTCAGGGGAGGTTTAAAAATAGTACCGCACTGCGGTTCAGGCTGTATTTTAATAGTTTAGTGGGCGTGGACAAACAACAGCTTTCGGCATGCCAGATATGGCTCCTTCAATCAGAGATGCTCCAATCCTTATATTAGTAACTACTTTATCTTCATTGGTATAAAAACGAACTGGATTTGCAAATAAGTTAAGTTTTCGTGATTCGGATTCGTCAATTATATAAAGTGATTTATAACTTTTTTTTACTTCATCTATTAACAAATTAAATTGTTGAGGGTCATCTATGTCAGAAGCTTCTCTTTTCAAGAGACATATAATTTCATAATCAAATTCTTTAAAGTCATTTTTAATTTGAGTTACAGTATTGGGAAAATCATTTGCGATTCCTTCCTGGCCCCAGGCACAATATGCATCTGCTGATATAATAATTGTTTTCGAATTGATAAAATCTTTGAGATTTAAGGTTGTTCCTGTAAGCGAAAACACTGTTATATCAGGGATGCTCCTCCCAACAGTATTTTCCCGCACTTTGGCAAAAAAATGCATCATCTGTTCTTGTGATTCACTTCTTGTGATTCCCTCAGAAGTTTCAGGATTGAGTAAATTGTAATCAGTTTCAATTATTTCATTCTATTCACTGTTTACACAAGTAATCAGCATAAACAATAGGCTAAAGGAGAGTAGGTGGTAAATTGTTTTCATTTCAATATTGGTTCCAGCTTATTTTGTATCACTTTTGTTGTTTAAGTGTTCCATGTTTTCAATCAGTTGCAGTCAGTATGCGGTTGTTCTGCTAAGTTTCATTTTTCATTAACCATGCAAGTAGATGTTTTACTACATTGTTTCTGACAGCAGATCACCGACTGATCTTTTTCGTGAAAACTGACTCATCCGTCACAATCCTGGCAACATAAAAGCCATGGGGCAGTGATGTTAGCGAAATCATTGCTTTTCCACCGTCGATTAACAATATATGCTCTTGCACATAAACGGGCTGCCCGGCCTGGTTGATGATCTCCAGCCGCATGCTTAGCTGTTCCGTGCTTGCATTTTCAATATGCAGCTCCCCCGAGGGGAGGAGCCTCATCACAATACTAGTAATGGTATCAGGTTCGGGAATCGAGTCAGGTGCTTCGATAATGTTGAGCTGAAATGTGTCAGACTGTATGCAATGCATATAGGTGATGTCAAGGCCAAACCTAAAACTACCTGTACCATATTCTGATGCGATAATGGTATCCTGTTCACCCACTGTTCCTGTGTTTATCCATTCATAGCTGTCGAATCCGGGATTGGCCCTGATGATCAGGGTATCAAGGGTGTTTATGGTCGTGTCACTTGTAATTATGCGCATCTCTTGTTTGATCTCTGGGTCAAGCAGATAGCAATAGTCTGCGAAGTTTCCGTGCACGATCCCGTCCTTTTGATAGGCTAACAGGTCGGTATGCCAGTATTCATTAAAAAGGTAGTCTATATTACTCTTAACCAGTCCTATACCGAGGATATATTTACTGGTAATTTCGGGACCTCCGTGTATAAATCTCATGGTATCTCCTACACCCATATATTGTGTACTACCCTCTGACTTTGAAGGTGCCTGATACTCTTCATCCCAGGCATATTTACAATACTTATAGCCTTCACCAGCACGATACAGCTGGTTTGGGTAAAGGTTGGTAAGTTTTGACGCTGTATGGGTTTCATTTATGATGCCATAACGAACGGAATGCCCTCCATAGGCTCCGTAATAATCAAGTTTGTATACCCCCCTTACGACATATTGAAACTGATCGCTGGTGTCGTTAATACTTATTACCTTATACCTTTTCCTGGTAACATACTGATCGGCATTGAACTGGGTCGCGTATTCATGTACTTCACGATATTCATACTCATCCCCAACATGTATATCAAAAAACTCCCTGGTCAAGGGCATCTGCTGTCCCAGACCGGCATTTTCAAGCCCTGCAAGTATATAGGCTGAATCCGGAAAGGCAAAATCAGGGAAGCGAAGCACTCCATGGTTCTTGGATATCCGCATAGTGTGCTGGTTAGCCTGTCCGTCCTCGATAATAATCTCTCGGATTGAATCGTTTTGGCCGAATACATTGTCTTCAAACACAGAAGCAAGCGTTGCAGTAAGATTGTTAATTGTATCAAAAATCCAGCTGTCTCCCAAGCTCATTTCCAATGGGATTACATATTCCTCGGGAGAGAACAGTACAAGCTTCTGATCATTGAAATGAATTTCTTTTTGAAGGAAAACATGGCTTTTTATGAGGTATTGGTGTACTGCTAACCCGATTCTATTCAAATAGTACACAGAATCTCCATTATTATAATCCACCGAATCCACCCAAACAGTAGTATGGATGATCCCACTGTTATACAAATAATTATATTTTTCTCCCGGCTTTATTGGCATCCATTCCTGTGTGAAACCATTTGATAATCCTGTGAGTATAAAAATAAGCAGCAGTAGCAGTATCCTCCTGAGTTTTGTTTTTCGGCCTGTTGACATATGCTTTATGCATTTGGATAAGGATACCCCAAATATAAGCTGTTTCTGCGAATAATGCAATTTGATCAGAGAAGATTGCAGCAACAGGAAATCAGATGATCAAACTTATTATGAATAACTAAGCATACACCCATCGTAAGTTCACAAAAAAAGAGGGTTACAGACCATTTACTGTATCCCTCTCATTTTCATGTTGCCCGACTAGGGCTCGAACCTGAACTCTTCTGATCCAGAGTCAGACGTGTTGCCAGTTACACTATCGGGCATTGCGGCTGCAAAATGAACAATTTCTTAGCTAATCTTTTTATGTTTCTCAAAATTTTCCTTTCTCCGGGCATTAATTAGTCCCTATGTTTGTACCGTATTAGCAGAAAATAAGGTACAAACATAGGGACTAATTAGCTCAGCTGAGGAAAAAGAACAAGACTTAACGGCCAAAATAGCGTTAACGCGACATCAGCTAAAAGTTGTGGGACTGCTGCACAAAAGAAACACATTCAAAAAACTTTAATTTGATTAATTTCGCCAGTCATTGTCAGGAGACAAGCTTTTTAAAACATTTAATTCAATCGTATCATGATTCGTCTCAGTGTAAATATCAATAAAATAGCAAGTCTGCGCAATGCCCGCGGCGGCAATATCCCCGACGTACAAAAGACAGCAGTAGATTGTCAGCAATTTGGCGCAGAGGGCATTACAGTCCACCCACGACCCGATCAGCGACATATTACTTATAAAGATGTGGCTTTGCTTCGTCCTCTGGTCACCACAGAATTTAATATTGAAGGAAATCCAACACCGGATTTTGTCGAGCTGGTGCTTACTAACAAACCCGAACAAGTTACGCTGGTGCCTGATGATCCGAACCAGCTTACTTCAGATCATGGCTGGGACACCATCAAACACAAAGAATTTTTAAAGCAAATCATCAGACAATTTCACGATGCAGGCATTCGCACATCAATCTTTGTTGATGCCAATACCGAAATGATAAAACATGCCCGGGATACAGATACCGACCGCATTGAACTGTACACCGAAGCATACGCTGCTAACTATTTAGAAAACCGGGATAAAGCAGTTGCAGATTTCGTAACGGCTGCCGAAACAGCGCGGCAATGCGGCTTGGGCATCAATGCAGGCCACGACCTTAATTTGGATAACCTGGCCTATTTTGCCCTAAATATTCCAGGATTGCTCGAAGTCTCAATCGGACATGCGCTCATTGCTGACGCCTTGTATTTTGGGCTCGAAAACACAATTCAATTGTATCGCCGGCAGCTTATTGTATAATGAACAGCATCAATATCAAGCCAATAGGCATAATTCATACGGAATACGACGGAAGCAAACAAGCTCCTATACAGCCGGTTTTTGCCACAAACAGCTTAGTTTCGGTTGCCATTATTAACAGGGAGTTAATGGAAGGCCTCGATGGCCTTGATCAGTTTACGCATGTGATTTTGTTTTATTGGCTCCATAAAGCCAAATCTCCACAGCTGAAGCAAAAGCCCTTTTTGAGCGACAAGGAATATGGCATATTTGCAATTCGCAGCCCACACCGTCCCAACCCTATTGGTATGTCGGTGGTGGAGCTCGTGAAGATTGAAGAAAATCGTCTATATTTTAATCATGCTGATATGTTTGACAATAGTCCGCTTCTCGATATAAAACCTTTTGTACCTGACATGGATAACAGGCCAAACGCGGGAATGGGCTGGCTCAAAAACAAGATCCAGGGTTTTGAGCCCTAAGCATTTCTTGTTGCCCCACTCAAACAAAAAACATGTTTATTTGTACTGCTAAAAATTTAAAATCTTAGGTGATTGTATTTTGTAACACGCTTTGATGACCATAAACCAAGAACACAACTATAGACAAAACCCTATGCAAGAAGCTAGTCCGGCAATAAGTCTGAAACACCGTAAAAAAGCAGAAACCCTGTTTTTAATCCTGACAGCACTTTTTATCACCTCATTGGTGACCAGTAACCTTATTTTTCAAAAATTCTTTCATTGGAATCCACTCGGACTTTATGAATTTGAATTGAGTGTTGGCATCATTGCCTATCCGATTACCTTTTTAATAACCGACATCATTTCAGAAGTTTTTGGTCAAAAACGGGCACAAAAAGTTGTTATTGCCGGGATTTTCGCCAGTTTTTTTGCTTTGCTTATTGTTATAATAGCTGACGTTGCGCCTGCCACTTCCTGGTCGCCGCTCACAAATCAGGAATTTAGCAAGGCCTTCAGTTTTACTTACCTGGCTGTTGCTGCTTCGCTGGCTGCATATCTGTTCGCGCAGTTTTTGGATGTTCAGATTTTTCATTTCTGGAAACGCGTAACCAAGGGCAAACACCTGTGGCTGCGCAATAATTTCTCCACCTTTGCCAGTCAGTTTGTCGATACTTTTACCGTACTATTTTTGCTCAGTTGTTTTCAGGTTCTGGAGTGGGATTTATTTGGGAAACTGCTGCTCAACGGATTCATCTTTAAGGTAGCTTTTGCACTGCTTGACACCCCTTTTGCTTATCTTGGGGTATATGGTTTGCGCCGGTATTTTGGGCTCAAAGGCTATGGTGCCGAACTAAGGCTGGATGATTAAAAGCCTAAAATGACTACCTTTGCTCGTCGAAAATTAAAAGCTGATGAAACTGCATTTCAGACGATACGGAAAAGAAGGAAATCAACCTTTACTAATTTTACACGGCCTTTTAGGGCTTTCTGACAACTGGGTCACTTTTGGTAAACGTATTGCTGACGAAGGTTTTGATGTCGTTATACCTGACCAACGTAATCATGGCCAATCTCCTCACAGTGAAACATTTAACTATTTAGCTCTTACCGATGATGTGATGGAACTGATAAACAGTTTATCCCTCAAAAAGCCCATTTTACTTGGACACAGCATGGGTGGAAAAGTTGCTATGCGCCTGGCCATAGAAAACCCTGAAATCGTCAAAAGGCTTCAAATCGTTGATATCAGCTTGAAGGCTTATGGCGATCGCCCGCATCATCGCAACATCATCAAGGCAATGCAGTCTATTGATCTGTCCAAAATAAGCAGCCGATCAGAAGCCGAAGCACAACTTTCGGAAAAAATCAAAGAACTACGCATCCGACAGTTTCTGTTGAAAAACCTGCACTGGAGAGACAAACAAACCCTGGAATGGCGTATCAACCTGGATGGTATTGCAGCAAATTTGAACCAAATGTTTGACGCTATCCAAACTGCAGATGTATTTACCAAGCCGACACTTTTTATCAGAGGAGGCGCATCCGATTATATACTTCCGGAAGACTATACCCATATCAGGCACAACTTTCCGCGTGCCGAGATCATCACCATTGAAGATGCCTCACATTGGGTACATGCCGAGGCTCCCGAACAATTTTACCAGCTAAGCTCAGGCTTTCTGACAGGAAAACCCGATTGGTTTAAAGAATAAAAAACTGATCTTTTAGGTTTTAGCCTGTGATTCTGCTTGTTGCTTCTTGTAAGTATGATCAGAAACCAGGATACTCAGCTCGTAAAGCCCCATTAATGGAATACAGACTAAAATTTGGCTAAAAACATCCGGGGGCGTGATAATGGCTGATACCGCCAACAAAATCACTAAGGTATATTTTCTGTTCTTTCGCATAAAACCAGGCGTTATCAAACCTACTTTTGATAAGAAATAGATCAAAATTGGCAACTCAAACACCAGCCCTACGGCAAAAATCACCGAAACAACAGTACCAATATAAGATTGAAGCGAAATTTGATTTGCAACAGTTTCGCTAACCTGATAGGTTCCTAAAAAGTTTATGGTTAGCGGAACAATCAGAAAATAACTGAACAAAACACCGGTAAAAAACAAAAGTGAGCTAATGATGACGGCACCTCCCGAATACTTTGCTTCTCCGGCATGAAGCGCCGGTTTGATAAAGCGCCAGAACTCATTTAGCACAAACGGGAAAGCAACAATCAAACCGGTAATAAACGAAATATACATATGCGTTAAGAACTGCCCCGACATATTGATATTGATAATTTGTAAGTTCAGATGATCCATACAAATTGCTTCAATATTTAGAAATTCGCCCACTTTGCACAACATTCTATTGGTAAAGAAATCGGCCTTGCTGGGCGAAAGTATAAGGTAATCGAAAACGAATTTTCTATTGAGAAACGCGATAATCGAAAGCACCAATACAGCAATTACGCTCCTAAGAATATGCCAGCGCAATTCTTCTAAATGCTCCCAAAATGACATCTCAATTTCTTCGGCTTTCTCCTGTTTCTTAACCATAATCATTCTCGTTTCAGCGCGCTAAATTACAAAATCTTAACTGCAAATATTTTAATTCTTCCATATTGCGTCCCGATTACGATCATCCTGCTGTTTGTTTCATAACAATGGGAACTCCTGCCCCTGAACGCTATATAGAATATTTCTAAATAGAGAAATTTTGCTAATTTTGTTAAAAAATAGGTCAATGCTAAAAAAGTTCAAATATATCATCATTGGAGCAGGTATTGCAGGCTTTAAAGCCGCCGAGGCAATCAGGCAATATGACGACGAAGGCAGCTTGCTGCTCATCAATGGTGAAGACCGGAAACCATACAAAAGAACCCGTATCAACAAAAATATTTACCGTGGATTTCAGGCCGATCAGTTTGCGCTGGCATCGGCTGATTTCTATGAAAACAGACAAATTACGCTATTTCAGGATGTTGTTTTACAAATTAATTTGGACAAAAAAACCTTATTAACCGAAAGCAAGCGAAAGTTTGACTGGCAGAAACTTATTATTGCAACTGGTTCCCAAAGCAGGCAGCCCCTTTTGAGGGGAAATGGCAAACGCGATGTCCACTTTCTCAGAAATGCAGAAGAAGCAGAAGATTTAATGCGTGACATCCATACTCTCGAAAAAGTGGTTGTTGGCGGCGGCGGCGTTCAGGGAATCGAGATAGTGGACCAATTACTGCAAGCCGGCAAACAAGTTACGCTTGTGCACAATGGCACACAGCTGATGAACCGACACCTGGACCGCAAACTGGCAGGCCTGCTACATCAGCTGATGGAAGAAAAAGGTGTTACTGTAATTTGCAATGAAAGCGTGCAGGGCATCAGCAAAATAAGTAACGAGAAACAGCTCGTAAAGATTGGCGAAATCATCCAGGTAATATGTGATATGGTGATTTTCAATGTTGGAAGTGAGCCCAATATTTCGTTGGCAAAAGCGGCAGGCCTGGCAACCAATCGCGGTATTCTCGTCAATGAATTTCTACAGACTTCGCATCCTGATGTTTATGCTGCCGGCGATGTGGCCGAACATCCTGGCGGATATGTCAGTGGATTATGGCATGCCTCTGAATATCAGGGCAGCATAGCCGGGCGTAATCTGGCTGGCGTTCAAACAAAGTTCGACCATAAATCTTTTCGCTTAAAAATGGAAGTTTTTGATCATTTCTTTTTTTCGATGAACATCCCGGATAACCCTGAGGAGTCAGACAATGTTATTCTTGAAAACGAAAAAAAATATTATCGCTTCTTCTTTTTGAATGATCAACTAAACGGCATGTTGATGCTCAATGATAAAGAAAATGCCAAACTTTGCGAGCAGGCAGTGCGCGAAAACTGGGAGAAATCAATCGTGCTGCAACGTTTCCGGATTTAAATAAAGCTGCAATGAAAAATACAGACCAAAACAAGACATTTGAAAAGTTGGTAATCAACAAATTCAATCTGTTCAACAGCCTCTTTCTCAGCCTGCCCTTTCAAAAAATCAGCAAAACGGGCATGCTGCTTCCCCTGCTCCAGGAACATTGTACAACTGGGCTTGAAAACGGGCTTGAACCCAAAGAAATACTGGACAGTTTCTTTACACAGCACACCAGTTTACAAACCGAAGCTGATCAGATTGATTTTATGTTTAGGGTGATACAATACGTTGAGCGGCAGGTTGTGCTGTTTGACAGTGTGGAAGATGCCGCTTTCAAAAATACCCAGAAAGATGGCAACCAATGGTCGCTCAGCGACTTTATTCACTTGCTGGAAACCTCAAAAAAAGAGACAGAAATCCCCCGCAAACTCTCCAACTTTAGTGCCCGCATCGTTTTTACGGCTCATCCTACTCAATTTTATCCACCGGCCATACTCGAAATTATACAGCAGTTGCGCAACTATATTTCAGATAACGACATCAATAAAATTGATCTCGCACTGCAACAGCTTGGCATGACCTCCTTTAGTAATGTCAAAAAACCCCTCCCCTTCGACGAAGCCAAAAACATTATTTATTACCTCCGACAGGTGTATTATGATGCCATTGGCGAATTTTATGGCGAGCTCAAAAATCAATTTCAGCATCATAAATTCGATAATCCTGATATTATAAAACTTGGTTTTTGGCCGGGAGGCGATCGCGATGGCAATCCTTTTGTAACGGCAAAAGTAACCTTAAAGGTTGCTGACGAACTACGCATGACATTGATGAAGTGTTACTATCAAGACCTTAAAAACCTCTCTAAAAAATTGTCGTTCAGAGGTGTAGAAGAAATACTCACAAAACTACTCTCTTCCATTTATGCCGCAATGTTTAAGCCGGATCATCCGCTTCCGTATGAAGAAATCATTGAGCCACTGATAAAAATTGAGCAGCTTGTCGTTGAAAAATACAACAGCTTGTACAAAGATCAAATTGACCTGCTGATTGATAAAGTAAAGATTTTCAAAACACACTTCGCAAGTCTTGATATTCGTCAGCACCACAAGGTACACAAGCAAACCGTTGAAGCAGTGCTACGGGATAACCAACTTATAAAAAACAGCCTGAGCGAGTTAGGCAGCGAAAAAATTATTCAGTTGCTTACAGAACAGCAAGTGCCGGTAAATCACAATTTTTCTGACGAGGCATTAATCAAGGACACAATAGCCTCCACGCAGCAGATTAAAATCATACAGCAAAAAAACGGTGAAGAAGGATGCAATCGCTATATCATCAGCAATGCCGAAGATATTTACGCTGTGCTGTATGTATTTGGATTGTTGAGGTGGTGCAATACGGATCAACAGCAACTCAAGGTCGATATCATTCCCTTGTTCGAATCGATGGAAGGTATGAAAAACGCAGCTGCCATTATGCAGTCTCTATTTGATAATCAGGCCTACTTAGATCACCTAAAACAGCGAGGCAATAAGCAAACCATCATGCTTGGATTTAGCGACGGAACTAAAGATGGCGGCTATTTAAAAGCCAATTGGTCTATTTTTAAAACCAAAGAAGCACTTACTTCGGTTTGCGAAAACAACGGCATCATCCCTGTCTTTTTCGATGGACGGGGCGGCCCACCAGCGCGTGGCGGAGGCAAAACACATCAGTTCTATGCCTCACAGAGCGAACATATCGCCAACAATGAAATTCAATTAACCATTCAGGGTCAAACCATTTCGAGTCGTTTTGCCACAAAAGAACACTTCAAATACAATATCGAGCAATTGCTTACTGCCGCCTTATCACACCAGATCAACGGGAAGTCAAATACCATTTCAGAAGCTTCTGCAAAAACTTTGGAAGAACTGTCGGACATCAGTCACAAGAAATACCTGGCGCTCAAAAACCATCCGATGTTTATGCCTTATCTTGAGAATAAAAGCACCCTCAGGTTTTACAGCAAAGCCAATATTGGCAGCCGGCCGGCCAGCCGTGGTCAAAAAACCAAGCTCAGCTTCTCTGATTTACGGGCGATTTCGTTTGTGGGTTCATGGAGTCAGCTAAAACAAAATGTTCCGGGTTACTTCGGAATTGGCACAGCACTCAATCAATTGACTGAAGCGGGCAGGCTTGATGAGTTAAAGCAATTGTTTAAAAATGCACCCTACTTCAGAATCCTGATGTTGAATGCGATGATGTCGCTATCCAAATCAAACTTCACACTTACTGCCTATATGGCAAAAGAAAAAAATGACTACCAGGAATTTTGGCAAATTCTACACCATGAATTCCTCCTTTCGAAGAAAATGATCCTGCTCATCTCCGGATACAACACTTTGATGGAAGAGGAGCCTATGACCAAAAAAAGCATCGTGATTCGTGAAAAAATAGTGCTGCCTCTGCTGGTGATTCAACAGTTTGCCTTACAGATGATTGAAAAACATGACCACAACAAAACTGTTTACGAAAAAATGGTCACGCGCTCGCTTTATGGCAACATCAATGCAAGTAGAAATTCGGCTTGATCGAACCATGGTTTTATTACACACCGTAAACATATTCAGGCTAAATTTCTTTAACGAAAAGCTTACCTTTGCCCTTCGAAATTAACACGTATTTTTTAACAAGTATAAATAACATAGCATGACACTCACAAAAAGCAGTGTAATTGAAATTCTAAAAGGTGTCATTTTTTTTGCAAAAGGCGATAATATTGTGGATTTAGGCATGCTCGATGAGCTTGAAGTTACGGAAGCAGCCATAAAATTCAGGTTAGTCTTTCCAAAATTAGGTGAGCCGGCAGAAAATATTGTGATGAACGCAGCCACCAAGGCATTACGCGAAGCCTTTGGCGAGGAAATAAAGATTGACATAACACCCATTGCCGAAAAAGATAAAGGACGTGGCCCCTTGGCCGGCGTAAAACATATTATTGCTGTAGCATCGGGCAAAGGTGGCGTAGGGAAATCAACTGTTGCTGCAAATTTGGCAATCGCGCTGGCGCGAAGCGGTTCGCAGGTTGGGCTGGTCGATGCTGATATTTATGGTCCATCTGTTCCGATGATGTTCGGTACCGAAAATCAGCAACCGGGCGTTTTCGAACGAGAAGGAAAGCCGGTAATTGTCCCCATCGAAAAATATGGCATAAAGCTGCTATCCATCGGCTATTTTGTGGATACTGACAAACCGCTGATTTGGAGAGGACCCATGGCGACCAGTGCTTTAAACCAGTTGTTGAGCGATGCAGACTGGGGAGTGCTCGACTTTTTGGTGATTGACCTTCCGCCCGGAACCGGCGATATACAACTAACCCTGGCACAGTCCTATTCAGTAAGTGGCGCTGTAATTGTAACCACACCACAAAAGGTGGCTTTTGCTGATGTGAAACGCGCTGCCAATATGTTTAAACAAGAGAAACTTACAATTCCCATATTGGGTCTGATCGAAAACATGGCTTATTTTACGCCCTCAGATATGCCCGATAAGAAATACCTGATTTTTGGAGAAGGACATGGAGAAGCATTTGCGCAGGAGTTAGGCATCCCATTGCTGGGTCAGATTCCCATAGTCGAAAAAATTGCTTCATCAGGCGACAGCGGAAGCCCCATAGCACTGGACGAGCAATCGCCCATTGCAAAAGCTTTTGATGAAATAGCCGCAACAATCAAAACAAAATTTAATTAGATTACACTTAATAAATCCTTGTCATGACAGAACATAAAGAAGACCTCACCATCAAGGTGAAAAAAATCATTGAGCAGGTAAGGCCTTATCTTCAGCAAGATGGAGGCGACATCAACTTTGTTGAAGTAACCGATGATATGATTGTGAATGTTGAGCTTACAGGTGCCTGTGGAAGTTGTCCATACAGCACCATGACACTTAAAAACGGTGTTGAAAATACCATTCGCAAAGCCCTTCCCGAAATAAAATCTGTGGAAGCCATCAATCTCTGATAACGTTATATCAGGTATTTGGCAACGATAGGCATCCTGCGTCCCATCCCGAAAGCCTTTGACGAAACTCTAAGGATTGGTGGCGTTTGATGCCTTTTGTGTTCATTTTGATTGACCATCCGCAATACCCTGGCAACAGTTTTCTCATCGAATCCCGCTGCAATAATCGCTTCAGGTCCTTGGCGTTCTTCAATATATGCGTATAAAATCTTATCCAGTATTTCATAATCCGGCAAGCTGTCGCTGTCTTTCTGGTCTGGCCGCAGCTCCGCAGAAGGCGGCTTAACTATGCTGTTCAAAGGAATAATCTCTTTGTTGCTGTTGATATAACGCGCCAGCTCAAAAACCTCCGTCTTATACAAATCGCCCAAAACCGAAATCCCGCCATTCATATCGCCATAAAGCGTGCCATAACCAACAGCTGATTCACTTTTATTGCTGGTATTGAGCAAGATATATCCAAATTTATTTGACAAAGCCATGAGTAAAACCCCTCTTGTCCGCGCTTGAATATTTTCCTCGGTAACATCAAAAGCCCTTCCCTTAAAAACAGCTGCCAACTGCTTTTCATAGGCATCGAACAAAGCTGCGATAGGTATGGTTTCGTTAGGCGATCCCAATTTTTCGGCCAGTTGCAAAGCATCGCTTACCGAATGATCCGAGCTGAATTGTGAAGGCATCAGCAAAGCAAAAACATTTTCAGCGCCAAGGGCCTCGGCAGCCAAAGCCATTGTAACTGCCGAATCAATTCCTCCTGATAATCCCAGAATAGCTTTTTGAAAACCCAGCTTTTCAAAATAATTTCTTATCCCCATCACCAGCGCATCATGGATAAGCGCAATTTTCTCAGGTATAAGAAATTCCTTTTTAGCTTTAACTGTATCGTCAACAGTAACAATTTGCAGCTTCTCTTCAAAAAAAGGCAAGCGTTCAACCAGCTCGCCATCCCGATTCATAACGAGAGAACCTCCGTCAAAAAGCAATTCTGTTTGCGCACCCACATGGTTCACATACACAAGCGGAAGCTTATACTTTGTCACATTACTTCTGAGCACCGATTCGCGCTCCAGGGCTCGTTTGTAGTCAAACGGAGAAGCAGCAATATTGATCATCAGATCGGGTTTTTGCTTTATAAGCTCTTCCATTGGCTGCCTGACATAGAGCGGGTTTTCGCCTAAGTTCCACAGGTCCTCACATACTGTAACGGCAATTGTTCTGCCATTGAACTCAAGGCACTCAAAGCTGGAAGCCGATTCAAAATACCGGTATTCATCAAAAACATCATAATTCGGAAGCAGGGCCTTTCGGAAATATTGTTTCTTTCGGTGATGGATAAAAACAGCTGCATTATAGAGTGGTTTCCCTTTGGGCGAGCTATTTCTGACCGGCGTACCCAATATTATCGGAATATCAGAACAAGCTTCAGCAATGCGATCCACTTCCAATTCACAGCGGTGGATAAAATCGTCGAATTCCAGAAAATCGCGCGGTGGATATCCCGAGACTGCCAGTTCGGCAAAAACAGTTAGCTCGGCTCCATTGGACGCCGCCTGATGCGCTGCCTCAATGATTTTTTGAGTGTTTGATTCAAAGTTTCCAATATGGAAATTAAGCTGAGCAAGTGCAATTTTCACGGGCAAGTTTTTTTTAAAACAGTAAGCTTAGCTGAAATTCAATGAAATTTGAAATGCCTATCTGCTCAATATCCGGATATACCTCATTCTGGTCTTTGAGAATATCAATAAAATTATTGTCAAAACGAATACCGGCCGTGATAAAAGTTGCGCCACCCAGTGGGTATTCGATACCGGCACCCAAAATCAGCGACTCACGTGTAAAACGAAGCTCATTGCTTACATCGCCTGAACTTTCCTCAACCAGGATATTGCCGTTGTAAATTTTATCATCAGCTTTGGCATCCGTCTTGAAGGCCAGCCCGAAACCCAACTCACCATAAACCCTTAACCCATTAAAATCGTTGGTTTTCATTTTTAAAATCACGGGTAACTGGATGTATTTTGTTTTCAGCACGCGAGTATTTTGGGCAATAACTTGTGCGCTGCCTGCCCTGTAATATACAGGATAAGTAAAAGCGCCATTCAGGTAAATCACATTAAAACCGGTCGTTAAGGCATAGTTTTCCATCAGAAAAAACTCACCTACAAAGCCCCAGTTAAAGCCTGCTTTAATCCCGTCGCGTTCATAATGCTCACTATTGGGTTTGATCCAGCCCATTGATGGAGCGACTTTAAATCCGAACTGAAAAGCTTTTTGTTGGGCATGCAAACTGCCAAACAAAATAAAAACAAGGAGAAAAAGTGTAAAATAGCGCTTCATAATTTTCGTTTTTCTGAGGCGTAAAAATAGTTATTTTCAATGAGTATAGCGCGCCGCAACAGAGAACTTATCAAAAATTCATTGTTGAAATAATCGCTTGATACAAATACATAAAAGGCCTGCTAAACCAGAAAAACAGCTTTACCGATAAAAAATAAATTGCCTTTTTAAATTGATTGATTACTTTTGTTCTAACTAAACCAAAAAGCTATGAAAAAAATCATCTTTGCGGCCTTGTTTATGATGATAGCAAGTGCCTTGTCAGCTCAAATTTCGCTTGGTCCAAAAATTGGTTATACCACCAATAAACTTTCAACGGATAAAAGCGATATCACCTCCGACCTGAAAAACAGCTTTATTTATGGGGCCTTTTTACGGCTCGGAGACAAGTGGTATATCCAACCGGAAATCAACTTCTACACTGCTGGTGGTGTTTTTAAAACACCGGATATAGCCAGTCCAAATCCTGTAAATGATGAAGTTGAATTAAAAACCATACAGATTCCACTTTATATTGGATTAACCCTTGCCGACCTGAAACTTGCAAAAATTAGAGCCCAGGCCGGTCCCACTGCAAATATTTATACCGAGAAAAAAATTAACCCGTTATCAGGATCAACTTACGCTTCAATCAAAGAAACTGATATCAACGACATTCAATGGGGATTTCAGTTTGGTGCCGGTGTTGATGTGCTGATGTTTACGCTCGATGTGCAATACTACTTGGGACTTAACAATGTAATTTCAGATATTGAAGTTGGAGGAGAAAAGGTAACATTCGATTCGAAATCAAAAGGTTTTATGGTCACCCTCGGCTGGAAAATAATCTAATCAAGATAATTTTTCTTAACTTAAAACCGTTTCTTACCGGAACGGTTTTTTTTGTGAGCATTTACAATCAAATTGAAAGACAGCAATGAATAGGCTAAAGTTATTATCCCTCATTTTCCTATTGGGTTTTTATGCCTGTGAATCAGGCTATAAGAAAAAGCTGAAAATAGACACAACAGCTTTAAAAACACAGGAACTCGTAATAAAACAATATGGGAAAGCACTTTTTGAGGCAGACACTTCCCGGCTACAGCATGCCCTGAAAATATTGCAGCCTGAATTTCCTCAGTTTTTAATGGCTGATCTCAATAATCCTGCAAACATTCAGCAGCTTTATGATTTTGTCAGTGACACCTTTTTAATTGGCCTAAATCAAAGATGCAGAAGAGTATATCCCGACATCCAAAAACTTGAACAAGACTTATTGCCTGTATTTCAGCATTTTGAACACTATTATCCCGATCAGGAATTACCCCCGGTTTTCACCTATATTTCCGGCCTGAACTATGAGATGCCAATAATTGTTGGCGAAGATGCCATTGCTATTGGTTTGGATAATTACCTGGGCGCCGGTGAAGCCGTTTATGATCAGGTTGGTATCCCTAAATACATGTCGTTCAGGATGAAACCCGACCATTTGCCACGCGATGTGGCCGCTGCCATTTATGAAGCCTTCCTGCCCGGCCAACAAAATCCGGTTACAATTCTCGATGAACTTGTGCAATCAGGCAAAAAACTTTTCTTTATCGAAGCCATGTTGCCTGATATCAGTGATGAAGTGCTATTAGGTTACCGTCCCGAACAATTGCAATGGGCACGCGAACACGAAGGTGACATTTGGGCCTTTCTGGTTGGTGATCAGTTATTGTATGCCAATGATTTTGATGCTTTTAAAAAACTGTTTGCCGATGGTCCATTTTCACAAGAATTTGATCCCAAGGCACCGGCTCGTTTAGGCGATTTTATTGGCTTGCAGATGATTAGAAACTATGCCTTGCACCACAACGACTTCTGCCTGAAGAAGCTCATCAAGGCACAAGATGCACAGGAAATATTGATTGCAGCCCGCTACAAACCGGCTAAAAGCAAAAGATAACCAGCCTTCGTGTAAAGTATTATTTACAGAATATCAGGCCAAACTGAATAATTTGCCTAAATCACCGCATATTTCCTTATTTTTGTTCAGCAAAGTCTCACCGCAACACTTCTGTATATGCTTGTAAAAACTTTTGGCAGCGCCTTGTTTGGCATTGAGTCAATCCCCATCACCATCGAAGTGAATATCGATAAAGGAATTCAGTTTTTCCTGGTAGGACTTCCTGATAGCGCTGTAAAAGAGAGCCAGCAGCGAATTGAGGCGGCTCTTGGTAATGTTGGGCTGAAATATCCTAAACAGAAAATCGTGATTA
Organism: Bacteroidota bacterium; assembly: GCA_018830105.1. Classification (GTDB taxonomy): domain Bacteria; phylum Bacteroidota; class Bacteroidia; order Bacteroidales; family F082; genus UBA5536. Next base: position 173,655 of record JAHJTC010000016.1, on the reverse strand, counting down.
ATATGGCACCGGCCGACATCCGCAAGGAAGGCTCAGCCTATGATTTACCAATTGCTGTTGGCATATTGGCCGCCTCTGGCCAGGTTGAACACAGCCGTTTGGCCGAGTTTATCATTATGGGCGAGCTGTCGCTCGATGGAGGATTAAAACCCATTAAAGGTGCGCTACCTATCGCCATCAAGGCTATGCAGGAAGGATTCAAAGGTTTGATAATTCCTGAAGAAAATGCCGCCGAAGCCGCTGTGGTGGAACAGTTGGAGGTGTATGGTGCTTCAAACATCACTGATGTCATCAGTTTTTTAAACGGCGAAGGAAACCTGTCAGCCTATAAACCCGATTTATCTGAAGCGTTTTTAAACCGGCGCGATCTGTATGAATTCGATTTCTCGGATGTGAAAGGTCAGGAAAATATAAAAAGAGCCCTGGAAATAGCCGCAGCAGGAGGTCATAATGTCATTTTGATAGGCCCTCCCGGATCAGGTAAAACCATGCTGGCCAAGCGTTTACCTTCGATTCTGCCACCACTTAATCTGGAGGAAGCACTGGAAACAACCAAGATTCATTCTGTTTCCGGCATTCTCGGACAACATACTGCCCTGGTTTCATCGCGTCCTTTTCGCAGCCCCCATCATACCATTTCAGATGCCGGCCTGGTAGGAGGTGGCACCTATCCACAGCCCGGCGAAATTTCACTGGCACATAATGGCGTCTTGTTTCTGGATGAGCTACCCGAGTTTAAACGCTCCGTACTCGAAGTAATGCGTCAGCCCATGGAGGCTCGTGTGGTAACGATTTCGAGGGCACGTATTTCTGTTGATTTTCCGGCAAGTTTTATGCTGATATCAGCGATGAATCCTTGTCCCTGTGGCTATTACAACCACCCTGATCAGCAATGTGTGTGCAGCCCGGGTATCGTCCAAAAATACCTCAATAAAATTTCCGGTCCGCTGATGGACCGAATCGACCTGCACGTAGAGGTTGTTCCTGTTGCTTTTAAGGATCTTACTGAAAAACGCAAGTCGGAAAATAGTGCTGCCATTCGCGAACGCGTTATCCTCGCCAGAAAAGTTCAGGAAATGCGATTCAAAAATAACCCATCCATACATGCCAATGCCCAGATGAGCAGTAAGTTGCTTCAACAACATTGCGACATTGATGATACAGGCCGTGCGTTGCTTAAGAATGCCATGGAACGGCTAAGCCTTTCGGCAAGGGCTTACGACAGAATTTTAAAAGTGTCGCGCACCATTGCGGATTTGGAGCAATGCGAACAAATACGCACCGAACATCTGGCCGAAGCCATCAACTACAGAAGCCTCGACCGAGAAACCTGGGGCAGTTAAACCATTAAGCTTTAGCCAATGATCAACGCAAAAACCACGCTGGCCGAACTGCAATCCATGAACCAGAATACCCTTATGGAACAGCTTGGCATTGAATATCTTGAAGTAAAATCAGGTTATGTAAAAGCCCGTATGCCTGTTAATGAAAAAACCAGACAACCCATGGGAATTTTGCATGGAGGAAGTAGTTTGGCACTGGCCGAAACGGTGGGCAGCCTGGGTTCGGCTTTTATAGTTGGCCTCGATCAATATGATGTTCGGGGTTCGCACATGAGTGCAAACCATGTAAGTGCTGCAAAAGACGGCTTTGTTATTGCCGAAGCAGTAATCATTCATCAGGGCAGAAACACTCATGTTTGGAATATCGACATCAGGGATGAAGCAGGAAAGCTTGTTTCGACCTGCAGACTGACAAATTTCGTGATAGCCCGCAACACAACGGCACAGTAAAAGCTATGCATATTTCGGATACAATTGAACAACTGCTGGAAAACAATATTGCTTTTGTTGCTTTTCGTCACCCCGATGCAAAAGAACCACAGCTTATTGCAGGCGGTGAATTTATCTCAGAAAAAAAACTAAAAAAAACACCGAAAGCTGGTTTTATTTTTTTTCCCTTTCATGCCAATGAGGAATCACCTGCGCTCATTTTTGAGCCAGAAATTGAAGTTTCAGGCTGGGAAGCAACCCTTCCATTCCATCAGCTCAATCCGGCTCAAAACGCAAATTATTCAAAAACGTCTAAGCCATATATTGCAACGAAAACAGAATATTTAAAACAGGCCGGACAACTCATCGCCTCATTAAACCATGAGAAAATTGACAAAGTTGTCCTTTCAAGGGTATTGGCACACCCATTCGAGCACAAACCATCCTGGGGAAAAATTTTCAGGAAATTGTGCCTGACCTATCCCAAAGCCTTCGTCTATCTGCTTAGTGATGGCAACGGCCTCTTTTGGATGGGTGCCACACCGGAAACACTTTTGCAAGTTAATCAATATCAAGCCTATACCATGGCATTAGCCGGAACACAAGCCATAAAAAACACTAAATCATCAACCTATCAATGGCAAAAAAAAGAGCTTGAAGAACAACAATATGTGGTTGATTACATCCATAAACTACTTCGGGAATCAGGCGTAGAAAACCCGGAAATTTCTGCGACTTCCACCCAAATTGCAGGTAAAATGGCCCATCTTATCACGCATTTTGATTTCATGCTTCCGCCTCAGCTTTCTGCCCTCGGGCTGGCACAAAAACTACATCCCACTCCAGCCATTTGTGGCTCGCCCGCCTCAGAAGCACTCGCAATGATATTAAATACCGAAAATCATAACCGCGCCTATTATACCGGATTTTTGGGCTCATTTAAAGACAAATCCAATGCCCATGTATTTGTCAACCTGCGTTGTATGCAAGTCGTTGATGACATGGCATATATTTATGTGGGAGGTGGACTTACGGCAGATTCCGTTGCTGAAAAAGAATGGGAAGAAACCGTATTGAAGTCAGGAACCATCTTATCGCTTTTTTCGAAATAATTGCTGACCTTTGTATCATGATAGCAGACAACGACAAATCCGGCTTACTAAACCTTGCCCGGCTGATGAAAAAGCGGGGGATCAAACACCTGATTATTTCTCCGGGTTCGCGCAATGCGCCGGTTGTAAGCGTATTCTGTAACGATCCTTTTTTTGAATGCCTTGTTATTGTCGATGAACGTAGCGCCGCCTTCCTTGCCTTAGGCATTGCCATGAAACTCCAAAAACCGGTAGCCATCGTCTGCACTTCAGGCTCAGCTGCACTTAATTATGCTCCGGCAGTTGCTGAGGCCTACTACCAGCATGTTCCGCTAATTATTCTTACAGCCGACCGACCCGTTGAATGGATCGATCAGGGTGATGGCCAAACGATAAGACAAAAAGAAGTTTTTCGTAATTACGTAAAAGCCAGTTATGAACTACCGGAAACCATCAGGTCTCAGGATGACCGTTGGTTTAACGACAGGCTGGTATCGGAAGCATTAAACGCTGCCATTTTTCCAACGGCTGGTCCGGTGCACATCAACCTGCCCTTTACCGAGCCACTTTATGGCTTCAGCATGGAAACCGAAAATGAACCCAAAACCATTGATATTGCAGAAACAGGGCACACTTTATCAGCAAAAACAATCACAAGCTTAAAGGAAGACTGGGAAAAGACATCACGAAAGCTAATCCTTGTCGGGCAGCAGTTTCCAGGACATAACACCTCAGATCTGCTCGAAAAGCTTGCAAACTTTGGTGATGTGGTTGTACTTACCGAAACGACCTCAAACCTCAACAACCCGCGTTTTATCAGCACCATCGATCGCTGTTTAGCGGCTATCGGAAAGGATACGGAGGCCTATGAGCCTGAATTATTAGTGACTTTTGGTGGACATATTGTGTCGAAAAAAATCAAAGCCTTCTTGCGGAATGCCGCCATTAAAACCCATTGGCATATCGATCCTGTTGACTGGCAAATGGATACTTACCAGCACCTTACAACAGGAATCCCGATGAAAGCTGATGCTTTTTTAGAGCAACTTATGCCAAAACTGTTTTCATCGAAAAGTAATTTCAACGCGATATGGCAGCATGCCAACACAAAAGCCGCTGAGCATCATCACAGCTTCATCGCGCAGGCAAAATATTCTGACCTCAAGGTGTTCGACATGCTTTTGAATACGATTCCGCAGCATTACGACATTCATTTGGCCAATAGCACCCCGGTGCGTTATGCCCAGCTTTTTGATTTTAAAGAATCCTATAACTTTTATTCAAACCGGGGAACAAGCGGCATCGATGGATGCAGTTCAACGGCTGTTGGTTCTTGCTTTGCCGTTCAGAAACCCAGCTTGCTGATCACTGGTGATCTGGCCTTTTTTTATGACTCAAATGCCTTTTGGAATCCTTATGTTTCGCCTTTTCTAAAAGTGATTATTATCAATAATCAGGGCGGAGGCATCTTCCGCTTTATTGACGGACCGGCTAAAACCGGATTACTCGAATCGCACTTTGAAGCCAGGCATCAAACACGCGCAAAAAATCTCGCCGCTACATACGGATTGCACTATTTTGAAGCCGATTCGCTGGAATCACTGACCAAGATCTTACCTGAATTTTACAAACCACAGTCAAAAGCTGCTTTGCTCGAAATACAAACACCTCCCGAGGCAAGTTCTGAACAATTGGTTACGTATTTCAAGTTTATGGCCAGAGCTGCAGATCAAACTTAAGCAGCATTTACTATTTTTGCGAAACAAAAGGCAGAGCAAACAAAATACATCTTAACTTGTTCTCCATAAAACATATCCCTCATGGAACAAAAAAGACATTGGAAAACACTCAAAACATACAAAGACCTCCGTTTTGAGAGCTGGAATCATATCGCAAAAATTACAATAAACCGCCCCGAGCTGCACAATGCTTTCAGGCCAACAACTACTTTTGAGATGGCAGAAGCGTTGGATATCTGCCGGGAAAATCAGGATATCTACACCATTATTATAACCGGAGAAGGCGACAAGGCTTTTTGTAGTGGCGGCGATCAACAGGTAAAAGGAGAAGGTGGATATATTGACGAACAAGGCATTCCACGTTTAAATGTACTTGATGTGCAGCGAAAAATAAGGTCGATGCCTAAACCTGTAATTGCCATGGTAAATGGTTGGGCAGTTGGTGGCGGACATGTTTTACATGTCATCTGCGATCTGACAGTAGCCTCGGATAATGCTCGATTTGGGCAAGTGGGTCCCAAAGTGGGCAGCTTTGATGCCGGGCTGGGATCCAGTTATCTGGCGAGTATCGTTGGACAAAAAAAAGCACGCGAAATCTGGTTTTTGAACCAGTTTTATAGTGCACAGGAAGCCCTCGAAATGGGTCTGGTAAACAAGGTAGTGCCTTTAGCTCAGCTGGAAGATACCACAGTTGAATGGTGCGAAATTATGATGAAACGCAGTCCTATGGCTTTACGTATGATAAAACTGGGCCTTAATGCAGAACTTGACGGCCAGGTAGGCTTGCAGGAATTTGCAGGCAATGCCACCTTATTGTATTACCTTACCGAAGAGGCTCAGGAAGGCAAAAATGCCTTTCTCGAAAAACGCGATCCTGATTTTCATAAGTATCCCAAATTCCCATAGGAATTATGGCCTCTCTCAAATCCTGGATCAAAGCAGCACGTTTGCGAACGCTTCCGCTGGCTCTTTCAAGCATAGCCTTAGGCGGTTTCATCGCTGCTCCGGACCAATCATTCAAACTGGCTGTCGTACTGATGGCCGCGCTAACCACGCTGCTGTTGCAAGTGCTTTCAAATTTCGCCAATGACTATGGCGATTTTAGCAAGGGAACTGATGATGAACAGCGAATTGGCCCCAGAAGAACCGTGCAATCGGGCGAAATTACTGCTTCACAGATGAAAACCGCGATGCTGATTTTTTCACTGCTGGCATTTGTCAGTGGGCTGCTGATGCTGTTTTTCGTGGTTAAACTTCCCTTGCTCGAAACCGGTATTTTTATTGTGCTAGGTATAGCTGCCATTGCTTCTGCAATAAAATATACGACCGGGAAAAATCCATACGGATATGCAGGACTGGGCGATTTGTTTGTGTTTCTCTTTTTTGGCCTCGCTGCTGTCTGCGGCACCTACTTTTTATCTACACTTTCGTGGAAATACACCATTCTATTACCCGCCTCAGCCATGGGCATGCTCAGCACGGGCGTGCTTAACCTGAACAACATACGAGATTTTTCAAATGACAAACAAAAAGGAAAACGTACCATCGCCGTAAAACTGGGCGTTGAAGGTGCAATAGTGTATCATTTTTTACTCGTTCTGCTTCCGTTTTTGCTGCTCAGCATATACAATTTACTGGAAAATGCCAGCTGGATAAGCTATAGCTTTCTCTTGCTGCTCCCTTTATTTCTGCTCGACCTAAACAAAATCCGGCAATTAAAAAACACCGCTGCACTAGACCCATTTTTGCGTAAATTAGCCCTGAAAACACTTTTATTAACCTTTGTCTACGGACTTGGATTTATCTTTTAGTCATGCTCAAAGCCAATTTTCAGCATCATCCAATGATTTTCAAAAGACCTGCTGGCACTTCCCGAGGAGTGCTTTTGGCAAAAGATTCCTGGTTTATCACACTAACCGATGGTAATGATACAAGCCGCTATGGAATTGGCGAGGTGAGTATTATTCCCGGCTTAAGCATCGACCCGCCGGAAGCGGTAGAAGCAGAACTCGCCAAACTCTGCAAAAATATTGCGAGTTACCCTGTTTGGCTTGAAACTCATGGAACAGCATTTCCGGCTATCCGCTTTGCCCTCGAAACGGCATTACACGATATGAACTACGGCGGCAACCGGATTTTCGGGGAAACTGCATTTACAAAAGGTGAAGCCGGAATAGCAATCAATGGCTTGATTTGGATGGGAGATGCCGGTTTCATGCAAGCTCAGCTTTTGGAAAAGATTCAAGCGGGATTCAATTGTATCAAGCTTAAAATTGGTGCCCTGGAATTTGAGAAAGAACTGGCTTTATTGGCCGGAATCCGATCAAAATATGATGCCGACGAAATTGAAATTCGTTTGGATGCCAATGGTGCTTTTGCACCAGACAAAGCCATGAACAAGCTTGAACAGCTGGCGCAATTCAATATTCATTCTATCGAGCAGCCCATCAAAGCGGGTCAGCGACAGGAAATGGCAGCTTTGTGCGCACAAAGTCCGATTCCAATCGCCCTGGACGAAGAACTTATCGGCATCCATCAGGAAGCCATCCCTGCTTTATTGGCAGCGATCAAACCCCAATACATCATACTAAAACCTAGTTTGATAGGCGGCCTTGAAGCTTCGGAGCAGTGGATTGAACAGGCCGAAAAACAAAACGTGAACTGGTGGGCCACCTCTGCACTGGAATCTAATATCGGGCTAAATGCCATCGCACAATGGGTGTATAAAAAACAAAATCCGCTCCCACAGGGATTGGGAACCGGTCAGCTTTTTTCCAATAATATTGCATCCCCTCTCGAAATTCGGGAGGCGAAATTGTTTCACAATTCAAAACTTCAATGGGATACCATACTTCCTGAATAATGCATTCGGATAAAACCTACATAAAAATCAATGGAGTGGACTATTCCACCTCAGCTATCTTGAATTTAAGCATTCAAAATGCTGATGACTTGTGGGCCGAAACGGTAAGTTTTTTGGTGGAGTGGCTTAATCCGGAAGCAACAATCCGGCAACAAAGTTCAGGCTCCACAGCTGCTCCAAAGCAAATGCAGCTGCCTAAAGCGGCAATGATCGAAAGCGCAAAAATGACAGGCTTCTTTTTTGGTTTCCATGATAGAATGAATGTGCTGCTGTGTTTATCACCAAAATATATCGCCGGAAAAATGATGATAATCAGGGCATTAGTTTGGAAGATGAATCTTATCCTTGCCAAAACAACAAGTAATCCCATTGCGCATATTGATCAGCCTATTGATTTCTGCGCCATGGTTCCACTGCAGCTATCAAAAATACTAGACGAAACACCCCTAAAACTCAAGCTGCTCAACACAGTAATTATCGGAGGAAGTGCACTCTCGCCACAACTTGAACAACAACTTCAAGAAGTGCAAACGTCATTTTATCACACTTACGGAATGACAGAGACCATGAGTCATATCGCGCTGCGAAAAATAAATGGCGAGCATAAGAGCGCCTGGTTCAGTACGCTCAAAAACATTGAAGTATCGGCCGATGCAAGAGGCTGTCTGATTATTGACGCAAAATCTCTCGGCATTAACAAGTTGCTAACAAACGATCTGGTTTCTATCGCCAGCGACCAAAAGTTTAAACTTTTAGGCCGTATTGATGATGTGATTATCAGTGCAGGAAAAAAAATACATCCCTTGTTGGTAGAACAAAAACTCGGGAGACATTTCAAAAATCAAATGTTGATCGTTGGAATACCTCATGAAAAAGCCGGAGAAACAACCCTATTGGTTATAGAAGGAAACACCACTATAGCTGCGCTTTACGAACTATGGAAAGCGCTTTCAGCACTGCTAACTGCCGAAGAAATGCCTCGCAGGATTCATTTTATTGATCAAATTCCAATGCTTGAAAGTGGTAAACCCAACAGGAAATTACTCCGCAAAATGCTTATCGAAGAGCGGCTGTAAAACGTCTAAAAGACAATTATCAGGTTAACCCGGCAATATTCGTTTTTCAGAATGCAATTTGGTTAGATTCACCGGTACAAAAAACAACCCTATCCAGCTTAGCCAAGCTAAGATTCGTGCAACACCGCAGCTAACAATTGCTATGTTTGCTGATGGTGTAGAATTATCTTGCAGCCATTTTAATAACTGTTTACTTTTATTCCAGTCTGTTTTTCTATAACTTTACCAATTCATCAAACAACTTAGTTTAATTGTTAATAATCTATAAAGAGATTAATTATGAAAAAAATGTACCTTTTACTTTTTACAGCTTTATTATTCAGCTTGTTAAGCGTAGCTCAACAGCAGGCTTATAAAGCATCCATCGCTGAAGATGGTAGTGTAACAACAGCAATGTTTATACCCGATCAGGAGTATTCACCGCAAAAGAGCCTTGATCAATTACCCGGATTTCCAAAAAAAATGGGAGCCAGTCCCAATTTTAAAAACATGCGTGGAGTAACCGTTGCGGATATCAATCAGGATGGTTCCGATGAAATCCTGGTTGCTTCATTCGACAAACTCAACGTTTACACAGGTGACGGCAGTTTGCTGTGGCAAAAAAATCTATCCGGAACAGCAATTTATCCGCCTGCCGTAGCCGATATGGATGGCAATGGTACGATTGGAATTGTTTGTGTTACAGGAGGAGTTCCTGACAACGGACACATCTATTATCTGGATGCGCAGGGCGACGATCAGCCGGGATGGCCTTTGAATTTTAACAATCACTGGGTGATTTGCGGTCCTGTAATTGCAGATATGGATGGTGACGAACAATGTGAAATTATCGTCCAGACACGTACTTCCAACAATCTGCATGTACTCAAGCAGGATGGAACCGCTTTTGGCTTGAACTGGCCTCAAAATCTGGCTGGCACTCCCGCTGTTACTCCATCTGTTGCCGACGTAAATAATGATGGCATAATGGACATCGTAACCGCTATTTCTAATGGAACAATGTATGCCTTTGATGCGGACGGAAACGCCTTAACAGGTTTTCCTGTAGCTTCAGATGGCTATAGCTTTTCGTATCAATCACCCATTTTGGCAGATTTTGAGGGTGATGGGTTTCTTTCTATCGTTGGAGCAACACATGGCGATGCGCCAAAGTTTTATGCCAGAAATCATGATGGCAACTACCGCGAGGGCTGGCCGGTTGCTGTGCCCGAAAATTACTGGACTTATTCACCGCCCACTGTTGTTGATCTGACAGGTAATCAGGAGTACAGCATATTTATGAGCCGCCCCACAGGTGAAGATGTTGCTCCCATGCTCTATGGTTTTAATCCCGACGGGAGCTTGATGGACAACTTTCCGATAACCAAATCCGGCGGACTGGAAGGCTTTAGCAGCGTTGCTGACATTGATGGTGACGGACAACATGAGCTGTTGTTTGGCAGCAACCTGAAGATTGATGGCATGGGATTTATCCACGCCTACAAGATGGATGGAACCGGGGAGTTAGATGGCTTTCCATTACGTCCTACAGGCTTTACCTTTATGAATGGGGCTAACCTGGGAGATATTGACGGCGATGGCATGCTCGACCTGATCGCTCTTTCCTATGAACTAAATTTTTCTCCCGATGATTCTGTATTCGTAAATGCCTACAGCCTCGGCATCAGTGTGGAACAAGCCAATGTGCTGGCCGGAACTTACAAAGGAAGCAACGACCATAAGGGATTTGTTGGCGCAATCGCCGGAAATCCTACCATCGTGATCAGCCCCGAGGCTATTATTCAGGATTGGGAAAGCCCCGGAATAGTTTGTCAGGATTTGAATATCTCAAACATTGGTAATGAAGTACTCGATTTTACACTATCAATAGACTATTTACGGGAAGAATGGCTGTCGGTTTCTGTCAATTCAGGAGCTGTAAATCCCGGAGAAAATATGATGATTGAAGTTTGCATGGATGCTACTGAACTTGATCCGGGCCTGTACGAAGCTGCAATCATCATCCAAAGCAACGATCCTGAACACCCCGAAGTCAATGTGCCCGTCACGCTGACAATTATAACCGGAACGAACGAAATGAAGGAAACCAGTTTCAAGACTTACCCCAACCCGGCTAGTGACTGGATACAACTGGAATTTTCGGACGATACGAAACTTATACGGGTGGTTAGTCAGCAAGGACAAATTTTGCGTGAATTTGCCGTTGAAGAACTAACTCAGGAAAGACTTGATTTAGAAAGTTTTGCTGAGGGCGTATATCAGATACAGCTTGTATCGAATTCCGGAAGCGTTCAAAACAAAATGATCATCATTCGGAAATAATAAATTACAGTCATTTTTATAGGGCGGATTTATGCATGGCATAGATCCGCCTTTTTACATGCTGTCTAGTTCAGCGAGGTCTCCAATTGCTTTACCCAATTAATTATTTTGTCGTGATCCGCTGCACTAAGCCTGGCCTCATCATGAAGCCATTGGTATGATTTTGGAGGCATTTCCTGTTTTTCAAGCACCTCCTTAATCTCATCAAGCATATGCAGCTGTTGAGTTTTATCAAGTAATTTCCATTCGCTGAAATTCATATGCTCCTTCCCTTCCTTAACATGATTGGCTAAAAACCATGAAACAGGAGCTACACTTGCATACCAGGGATAAGCTGTTCGGTTGGAATGGCAGTCGTAGCATGCTGCCTGCACCATAGCTGAAATTTCGGTGGGCTGGTCTGTTTTGTGAAAAATATCATACCGACTTGGATTATTCTCGATATTTCGCTCAGGACGAACAAATTGAATCAAGACGAAAATTATCAACAAAACAAGTAAAACTTTCTGCAATCTGGTCATGGTAATTGTTTTTTAGTGTTTGCCCATCAAAAGTACATTATTTTTTTTCGTTTATGACCTCCAACCAAAACAGCTTTGTGATAAATCAAGGCTTTTAACCAAAAGAAACTGACTTTCAAAATCAAATAATCCACGATTTAATAAGAAAACCTCTCCACATTAGTTCTTAGATCTAAAGAAAAATGCCCGCTTTTTTTCAACTTAACCTAATTTATGTTCAGTAGCGAACATTTTATTGCTTTTATCGAACACTTTTTCACTTGGTTTGTTCTACTTAATATAGACTTATTTAACTAACTTATAGTTATTTACAATCTTTGGCACGAAAATAGTAATAATAGAATCAAACAGTTTTAAAACAGAAAAAAACTTAAAAATATACAGTCATGAAAGCTACAACAATTTTAATCATCGCAATTTTTCAAGTCTTAGGCTTTAACTTTATGCAGGCACAAGCTGCTCAGGTAGTTACAGGATTTCAAGGCACAACAGAAAACTATATTGATGATATTCCTTTCGATACCGAAAAGCTCTTTAGAAATTATCAGGACAGCATATTTAATATGCAGCACATGGATGCAACAGCCTATGTTGACGATATTCCTTTTGAAACAGCAGAAGTAGCTGCCGAAGCAATAGCAGAACAAGCCATGCAGGTTGATTTCGCTATGCAAAAAGAGCAACAAATTGACGATATTCCTTTTGACACGCATAAAATTGCACAGTCAAGCTTTGGATTTATGTTGGAACACAATCGCCTGGAACGCATGAGCAAATAAATTTTACTCTACTTATAATGAGCCGTAATAATCATCCATATAGATTGTTACGGTTTTTTTTATATTAAAAGGATAGCTTTTGTTGGTTTAACATGGAGTCGGTTTAAAACGTTGAGCCAATCAACATCTAACTATTTGTCCAAATCAATTTAATACAAAGTCAGATAAGTCGCTATTCAAGGGCTTTCAGCAGCTGATTGAGCTCATCCGCTTTGTCATTATTGCCGGACAGGATGTAACTTTCGGCCAGGCCATTAATCAATCGTGTGATAATAACTTTATTGCTGCATGGCGCGTAAAAACTTTGCTGCGTTTCGATCCGTAGTTGCTTAATGTAGAGATCAATTTCATTCTTTGTAAAAACAGCCCCTTTATTGAAGGGATTGAGGTAAAACACCACATCATCTGCTGAGAGTGTTTGTTTGCTTTCATCGGTATAGGCCAGAATAAAGTGCTTAGGCAAGTCAATTCCAAATATTGGGATACGCATGCTTTTGGCAATAATCATGTAAAATATCCCCAGCGAAAGTGGATTACCTTTCTTTGACTCCAGCAAATTTTTCAGGTAAAAGTTTTCGGGCAGGTGAATATTGGTGGTATTGCCGCTAAAATGGTTGATATCGTAAAATACATGATTCATCACCTTCACTTTTTCCAAAGGCGTAAGGTCGGTATTGAGCTCGAGCCACAGCTGCTGCACAATGCGTCCTACCTCGCGTGTAAGGCTGTCCACATCCAAATCGGGATATTGAAATCGGGTGACAAGCATATACCCTCTGAGCAAATCGTCGTATCCAAACTGACTCCATTGATAAAGCTCAGCATAAAGACTCTCTTGCTGAATCTGATGAATGAGCTGAATGAGTCGTTGCTGAAGGCTGTCGTCAAATGAGGCTTCCCAGGCAGATTCGAGCGAAGGAATCGCTGCAGTGCCATAGGACAAAATGCGTGACCGGATCTGATCATAGAGTTTTTCGTCCGGCTCATCAGCTAAACTAATCAAGGCATTGAGTTCTGTCGATTCTTTCATAATTTTCTCTTTGAATCTGTTATAAACAACAAATACCTTGCCTAAAAAGTTCTATCGAAAAGAAATAAACCGAAGCCCCTGAGATAGGGATAGCATAAATATCTGCTCTTGCTACAAGCAATCTCATTCGTAAAAATGCATCTCAGTCATATAGCGAAAAGCCCCGTCAGGCATAAAGAATGAGAGGTTTTTGCCGCTGGCCACAGCTCTGCGAATAAAGCTGGAAGAAATTTCTATTTCTGGTGCGTTAACATGCTGTACAGATGGATGCTGCGCATATTTACCTCCATCATGACCTTTTCTGGGGTAAACCAGCAAGCGGTAAGTATTCAGCAACATCTCGTAATTTTTCCATTTCGGCATGCTTTCCAGATTATCCATGCCGCAGATCAACGAAAATTCAGTATTCGGATGGCGTTCGCTCAGGCGCGTAAGCGTGTCGATGGTAAACGACGGACGAGGCATTCTGAATTCGATATCGTTTACGCTAAAACGCGGATCGTCGTTCACCGCCTTAAAAACCATATCGAGCCGGTGATGATCATCGAGCAGCGATTTTTTTTCTTTCAAAGGATTTTGCGGTGAAACCACAAACCACAACTCATGTAAGTCGGTGAATTCCACAATATAATTGGCCAAAATCATATGCCCGTTATGAATGGGATTGAAGGAACCAAAAAACAATCCAACACGTTTTTTATTCATATCCAAAAGCTTTTAAAACCGAATAACAACCTTGCCCTGCGACATGGCAGTGATATAATTTCTCAGGCCTTTGGCGATTTCGGGCAAGCGGACTTCCTGCTGAATTTTTGTGCTAACGACATTATCAGTCAGCAGTTCTTCCAATGTTTGACGCGCCACCTCAAAACTAACGGCATCTGTTTCGGCCATCCAGTCGTTCAAGTTAAAGCCTGTAAACATTTTATTGTCAAAAATTAAACTCAGTGGGTTTAATCCATCAACCGCTTTTCCGGAAAGGCCGCCATAAAGCACCACCTCCGAATCTGAAGGCATCAGGTTGAATAGCTGACCGCTTTGTGCGCCACCCACTGCATCAAAAGCTGTTGTTGCCTTAAGCTCATGAGCCAGCGATTGTAACTTGCTGTTAAAATCAGGATCAGATTCTACCAAAACGTGCCTTACACCTTGTGCTATCAATGTTTTGGCGGTTTGTTCCTTACGAACAATAGCCAACACTTCCAGCTGATGCATACGGGCTAAGGCCAATAAAAAGTCGGCTACCCGGCTACCGGCAGCGTTGATGATGATAGCACTGCTTTCGCGTTGCAGCGCTATTTCAAACAAGCCCCAGGCTGTGAAAGGATTGATGAAAAAAGTGGCGGCCTGCGCGGCTGACAATTTGTCGCTAACAGGTAGCACTTCGTGTGCCCCGGCATAAAAATATTCGGCCCAGGTGCCATCCTTGTTTTGCTGCGAAAAACAGCTCACCCGTTTGCCCAGCCAAAACCCCGAATCCAGTTCTTTGCCCACTTCAACAATTTTACCGGCACCTTCAAAACCAGGCACGCAGGGCATTTGCTTCTTTACGTTATAATTATCCTGAAGAAAAGCAATATCTGAAGGATTAAAAGGAGCGGCTTCCATTTTTATCAATAACTCGTTTGGAAGTGGCTCACGGAATTTCTTTTGCTGAACCTCAATACTCAAAATGGCCCTTACTAAATTGGGATTTGTGTGGCTTAAAACAGCGGCATTATAGGTTTCGTTTCGCATAATATCTTTTATTTTTCGGTCTGCAATTCAACTGAAAGGTGCCAAAAAGGCTAAACTTAATGTTCGGAAAGAAAAGCCTTCACTTTTGTTTCGATCAATTGCTGCGCCTTTTCAAGGCTGTCATTAACAATAATATGATCGAATTGAGGCGCAAAATTCATTTCCCATTGGGCTTTTTCCAAACGTTTTTGGATGCTTTGTGCATCGTCGGAACCACGCTGCTTAAGCCTTTCAGCAAGAATTTCCATCGAAGGCGCCTGCACAAAAATCGCCAGCGCATCTTTGCCATAATACTTTTTGATGTTCAGCCCTCCTACAACATCTACATCAAAGATTACATGCAACCCCTGCGCACGCTTTTGCGCTACCTGAGCGTAAAGTGTGCCATAAAACACATCGGGATAGACCTCCTCCCATTCCAAAAATTCCTGATGCTGAATTTTTTCCTTAAACGCTTCTACAGATAAAAAATAATAGTCCCTGCCATCTATTTCGCCTTTACGCGCAGGCCTGCTGGTGGCCGAAACAGAAAAAACCAAGCCATCTATGCGTTTCAAAAGGTGTTTTACCAAGGTTGTTTTCCCTGAGCCGGAAGGCGCAGAAAAAATCAATAACTTCCCCTTATCTATACTGTTACTACTCATAAAATATTGAACAATTGTTCCTTCATTTTTTCTAATTCATCCTTCATTTGAACAACATAACGCTGAATTCCTGCGTGATTTGCCTTTGAGCCCAGGGTGTTGATCTCGCGGCCTATTTCCTGACAGATAAACCCTAATTTTTTCCCGGCATTATCCTCAGCAAGGGTTTGTAAAAAATACTCACAATGCTGCTTCAGCCTCACTTTTTCTTCTGTGATATCAAATTTTTCCAGGTAATAGATCAGCTCTTGTTCCATTCTGTTTTCATCAAACTTGGCATTGACGGCCAGCTCGTTTAGGTTGCGCAGCAACCGTTGCTTAACAGTTTGAGTGCGCTCATCCTCCAGAGGTTCAATCTGTTGCAATAAGGACAGGATCACATCAATGCGGGCAACCAAATCAGCCTCCAGCACTTTGCCTTCTTTAAGCCTGAACTGATCCAGGCTTTCGATGGCTTGTAGCAAACAGTTTTTTATCACCAGGGTGAGCTCGGTATCGGGCACACTTTCTTCGGTAGAAAAAATACCCGGCATTTTAAGCAAAAAGCCTGCAATATCCTGTGGCGGATCAAAACCTAAATCGTCCGAAAGTTTTTTTAGCTGCTTCAAATAGTAAGCAGCCAATGCGCTGTCAATGACCGATCCCTCCCGCTCTTGTGTGTCGCTCAAATTGAGATTCATCTCTATCTTACCTCTTTGCAACCCACTAGAAATAAGATTACGCCATTCATATTCCACATGGCGTAATTCAGCAGGAATCTTCATATTTAAATCCAGCTGCTTGCTGTTTAAAGCCTTTAATTCAATCTGAATTTTTTTTGTCTCAAAAGCAATTACTGCTTTTCCAAAACCCGTCATCGAACGAATCATATCAGTTTCTTTTGCTGCAAAGATAGCCAATTGACTGATTCACACAAGAAAGTACCACATTGTAAACTACCTGTTAAAACGTCAAAGAAATGAAGTTACTGCTTAATTTTGTCAGTTATTCTCTGATAAAATCCTTATTATTGCACTCTTAAAATCACTGATTTGAGACGAATTTCCATTATCCTTTTAGCATTATTAATTGTAATTGCTGTCCGTGCCGACGAGCTGTTAAAAACAATTGACAGTCTTTATTCACAGCTTGATAAGCAAGAAGGGCATCAACGCATTGAAACCTTGATTTCGTTATCTGAAGCCTATCGTTTGGTTTCTTTTGACAAGAGCCTGCGAACAGGAGAAGATGCTGTGAATTATGCCAATGAAAATGGCTTTCAAAAACTAAAAGGTAAAGTGCTTAAATCATTGGGTATTAGTGCTTATCAAAGCGGCGATTATGCCTTAGCAATCAGTTATTATCAAAAGGCGATGGAGGCCTACGATCAGGTTAACGACTTAAGCGGAAAGGCGGCAGTAATTAATAACCTAGGTCTTGTTCACAAGCTATTAGGCGAAAACGACAAAGCATTAGCCTTTTACAATCAAGCCTTTACGATACAGGAACAGCTTGGTGATGAACGGGCTTATGCAACAACAAACATTAACATTGCCAGTATTTATTATCAATTGGGTGAACTGGATAAAGCTTACGACGCCTATTACAAATCGCAGCTTATCTTTAAGAAATTGGGCGACAGCCTGCGTTATGCCACGGTAACGAATAATATCGCCAATGTGTATTGGCAATGGGATCAAAATGATAAAGCCCTTGAATTGCTTGATGAGACACTCGAAATATACCAGCAGCACCATTCGCTATTGGACATGTCGCGTGTAATTTACACCAAAGGCTTGATATACGCCTATGACAAAGGAGATCATGAAAAAGCGCTTGAAATGTTCAGACACTCACTGGATTTGCGCGAAAAAATTGGTAACCCGCAAGGCACCGGCAATGTAGTGATAAACATTGCCAATATCTGGATGGATCAGCAGCGCTATACAGAAGCCTTTGAATTTTATGAGCGTGGGCTGCGTATTCATCGGTCGATAGGCTATGTAGATGGCATTTTAATGGCGTATTATTATATGGGAGTAGCCCATCAAAAAATGGGTAATTATATTGAATCTAATCGCTATTTTGCAAAATGCCAGGAAAAAGCTGCAGAATTTGAAATAACACAATATGAAGAGCTGATTATAGAAGGCCGGATGAAAAATTTTGCCGCTCTTGGCGACTTTGAAAACTTTTCAATTCAGTTTGACCACTTTATCGATGCCAGAGACACACTGATCAGCAAATACCTTGATTTACAAACCAAAGAAGCCCATAAAAGTTTTCGTATTGAGGAATTAATGACAGAAATTGCCTTGCTTTCGGCAAACAATACAAAAATAAAAAGCCAGCTTCAAATTTATCAGTTTGGGCTTTCTTCATTACTTATTCTGGCTTTTCTACTTGTATTATTTTGGTTGTCCCGAAAAAAAATAAAGCAGTATCGACGCAGGAAAAAGCCATAATCCATGGCTGGCAACAAAGTCACTCCAACGTTTGGTCATTAATTATTACCCAAAACTTTGTGGCTTATAAAAGAAATTCATGTATATTTGGGGCTTAATCAGCCAGCCTGACCCAAAGGTGAAAATTAGTAAACTCAATTCATGTTAAAAGTTGTAATTATCGACGATGAGTCGAGTGCCCGGGAAGTCATTATTCAATTACTCCAACAAAAACAAAGCCAGCTGACCATTGTAGGAGAAGCAGATAGTGTGGAACGCGGGATCGCATTGATTAACTCGACCAAGCCTGATCTGGTGATGTTGGATATCAACCTTAAAGATGGTACTGGCTTTGATTTACTCAGATCGCTTGACCAAATAAAGTTCAAAATTATTTTTATCACTGCTTACGACCGTTTTGCACTAAACGCCATAAAGTTCAGCGCACTGGACTATTTGCTAAAACCTATTGATGCTGACGAATTAGATCGCGCCATAGAACGCGCGCTCAGCACTATAGAAACAGAAAACCTGAACATAAAGCTGAATGCCTTTTTTAATAATTTCAAGCATCTAGGCCTCGAATCCCGAAAAATTGTGCTCCATACAAATAACAGCGTATATCTGCTCAACGTAAAGGATATCGTTCGCTGTGCAGCTGAAAGTAATCAAACACGCTTTTATCTCACCAACGGGGAACAAATTATTGCCGCTAAATCTTTAAGAGAATTTGACAATTTATTGGAAGACTACAATTTTATCAGGGTTCATAAAACCCATCTTGTAAACGTGGATTTTATCGAAAGATTTGACAAGATTAACAAGTCACTTCTCGTGCTCAAGGACAAATCTATTGTCCCGGTTGCGATCAGGCGAAAGGCCGCCTTACTTTCTCGTTTACAAAATTTATAACTTTGTCGGCAAGCATGAAAACCGTTAGCGAACCATATCATTTGTTTGCCGATCCTATTCGTTATTACAATGCCATGATTGATGACATTGAATCAGCAAAGGATTACATCTACCTTCAAACGTATCGTTTTGGAAATGATACGATTGGCATTCGTTTTAAAGACGCCTTAATCAAAAAAGCCAAACAAGGGCTGGAAATAAAAATACTTGTGGATTTTTGGGGGAGTTCACGCATTCATAATCAATTTGCTGCCGATTTGCGTCAGTCAGGAATAGAGCTGCGTTTTTTTGAAAAAATTAAATATAATACCGATTTCTTTACCCGAAGTCATAAGCGAAACCACCGCAAAATTTTGTTGATTGATGACGAAATCACCTATATAGGATCGTCAAACATCACAGAATACAACCTCAATTGGCGCGAATCGGTGCTCAGAATGACCGGCACTATTGCACTGGCTTTTAAAAAGGTTTTTAAACAAGACTTCAAAATTTACAATACCTATGTCTTTGCCAAAAACAATTACCTGCGATTGATTCATCATCAAAATTTCGAGATCATACGCGATATGCCCTCCATCACCAAGCAACGCATTATGCGCAAGTATATTGGATTAATTCGAAAGGCAACAAAATCTATTACCATCGTAACTCCTTATTTTTTGCCAGGTTTTATGCTTCGAAAAGCGCTTATGGAGGCTGCCGAGAAGGGATTAGTCGTTAAAGTGATTATTCCAAAACGATCCGATGTTGGTCTGGTCGATATTTTGCGCAATAAATATATGGGACAATTGCATAAGAGCGGTATTGAGCTTTTGCTTTTTGCACCGCACAACCTGCACGCCAAAATTATGCTAATTGATGATCAAGTTTTCAGTATTGGCTCATCAAACTTCGATTACAGAAGCTTCAGGTATATGCATGAAATTGTGCTGCTGGGCACACAAGAAATAATTATCCAACAATTTAAGCGCTTTATAGAAACCACCCTTGAAAATACCGAACTGTTCAATTACGAACATTGGCGAAAAAGACCCATGATAAGCAGGCTATTCGAGTGGTTGCTTATTCCAGCGCGTCATTTGCTCTAATTAACAGGATTATAAGCCACCTATTCATCAGAAATTTCCGCTCATACATTTGGTAATCACGGCGAGAAGTGCTACTTTTGTTACGAAAATAACAGTTGAATATTTTACGAATAACTTTAACAATATTAACTATGACTGAAAAAATGACTTCACAGTTGGCAATGGATTTAGAAGATAAATATGGCGCACATAATTATCATCCGCTGCCTGTTGTTTTATCAAAAGGAAAAGGAGCCCGGGTGTGGAATGTTGAAGGAAAAGAATATTTTGATTTTCTTTCAGCCTATTCTGCAGTAAATCAAGGACATTGTCATCCAAGAATCATTAATGCCATGATTGATCAGGCACAAACGCTTACCCTTACTTCCAGGGCATTTTTCAATGATGTGCTTGGCGTATATGAGAAATTTGTGACATCATTCTTTGGTTACGACAAAGTGCTTCCGATGAATAGCGGCGCCGAAGGCGATGAAACTGCCCTAAAACTCTGCCGTAAATGGGCTTACGAGAAAAAAGGAGTGCCTGAAAATCAAGCGAAAATCATAGTTTGCGATGGCAATTTTCATGGTCGCACCATCACCGTGATCAGCATGTCAACAGATCCGGATTCACGCAACGGTTTTGGCCCTTTTACGCCCGGTTTTATCACCATACCTTACAACGATCTTGATGCCCTGGCAGAAGCCCTTAAAGATCCTAATGTAGCCGGTTTCCTCGTTGAACCCATTCAGGGTGAAGCAGGAGTTTTTGTGCCCGATGAAGGCTATCTGAAAAAAGCTTACGACCTCTGCAAAGCCAAAAATGTACTTTTTATTGCTGATGAGGTTCAAACAGGAATTGCGCGCACAGGTAAACTACTCGCTTGCGATCACGAAAATGTTAAGCCCGACATTCTAATCCTCGGCAAGGCACTCTCCGGTGGGGTATATCCTGTTTCGGCTGTGCTGGCTGATGATGAGATCATGCTCACCATTAAGCCCGGAGAACACGGCTCTACTTTTGGCGGCAACCCGATTGCGGCAAAGGTGGCTATTGCGGCTCTTGAAGTTGTGAGAGACGAAAATCTGGCTGACAGAGCAGAAGCTTTAGGCAAAATTTTCCGCGATGAAATGAGGGCTATCGATAGCGAAATGATCGAACTCGTAAGGGGAAAAGGACTGCTTAATGCCATTGTCATCCGCCCAAAAAATGGTAAAACAGCCTGGGATGTTTGCGTTAAAATGGCTGAAAATGGTGTGCTGGCTAAGCCCACACATGGCGATATAATCCGTTTTGCTCCTCCGCTTGTCATCAGTGAAGAGGAATTGCGCGAAGCCATTGAGCGCATTAAAAAATCTATACTGTTTTTTGAATAACTGATCTCAGGCAATTGCTTCAAAGGTAAATTGCAACAAAAAAAAAGACCGGGCATGATGTCCGGTCTTTTTTTGTTCTCAGCTTTTACGCTTAAAGCGCTGCTTTATAATTTTTTGCGACTTCCCGCCAATCAACAACATTCCAAAATGCGTTGATATAATCAGGGCGCTTGTTCTGGTATTTCAGGTAATATGCATGCTCCCAAACATCAAGGCCAAGAATTGGGCTTGCCTTGCAATCAGAAACATCCATCAACGGATTATCCTGATTTGGGGTTGAGCAGATCTCAAGGCTTTTATCAGTGTTTACACACAGCCAGGCCCATCCACTACCAAAGCGGGTTTTTGCTGCCGTGTTAAATTTCTCTTTCATCGCCTCCAACGAACCAAAGCTCTTGTCGATAGCAGCTGCCAGCTCTCCCTGAGGAAGGCCGCCACCCTGTGCTGACATAATCTTCCAGAAAAGACTGTGGTTAAAATGACCTCCTCCATTATTTCGAACACCAACAGGGAATTTACTGATATTCTTCAGCAACTCACCAAAAGCCATATCGGCCATTTCGGTGTCTTTAACAGCAGCTTGCAGGTTATCAAAATATGCCTTATGATGCTTTGTATAATGAATTTCCATGGTCATGGCATCAATATGAGGTTCTAAAGCGCTAAACGCGTAACCCAATTCAGGAAATTTTAAGTCTTTAACTTTTGTGTTCATGTTGCAATAAATTTTTTTTGATTTTAAACTCTCTTTTCAAAGCTATTTAGATATATTCTAAATAACATACACCTTTATAACACAAGCAACTTAAAATTGTTCGGGATTTAGCAATCAATAACAAAAAAAATCAGAAGTGGAAAGGCTTAAAACTCTACCAAAAGTTTAAGATTTAGCTGTCTGGGGGTAAGATAATTAGGGACAGCATACTGTTGATTGTTCACATCTTTGATCCAAATGTAGGAAACGGTATTATTCACTTGCAACAGGTTGAACACTTCCAGGCTGAGCCACATATTTTTAACATGACGAAGCACCGATTTCTGATTCACTGCATTATGTTCTCCGATGAGCTGCTTGCTAAAACCGATATCAACTCTTCTGTAATCGGGCATGCGCAGGGTTTGTTGATAGCGCTCGGTATTGGGCGGTCCAAAGGGAAGACTTGTACCATACAGCAACCTCAGGTGAACCCTGAAGGTAGGATAGCTGGGTATATAATCCTGAAAAAGAACAGAAAACTGCAGGCGTTGATCAGCGGGGCGCGGAATCATCCCCGGAAACACGGTAACAGTATCTGCTATCGTTCGGTTTTCGGAAAAAGGTGTAATTTTTTTTCCATCGGTATTCACAAAAAACTGGTACTCATCACCTTTAATATCTTCCTCCGTTTTGAGCAATGACAGGCTGGCCCAGCTCTCTACACCTTTCACAAATTCGCCATTCACCTTCAGATCAATTCCTGTGGCATATCCCTGAGCAAGCTGATCGGCATAATAGCGTATGCGTACATTATCCACTTCATAAGGGGTAATGCGATCGAGGTATTTGTAATAAATCTCTGAAGTAAATACAAAAGGACGATTCCAGGCATCAAAATGCAGGTCGCTGCCCAAAACAACCTGAAATGACTTCTGCGAGCGGGCATCGGCATAAAGCGAGCCATCAAACTGACGAATTTCGCGATAAAAGGGAGACTGATTATAAACACCTGCAGCGAGCCTGAACACCATCTGCTGCTCCCAGGCCGGCTTGTAGGCCAGGCTGGCACGCGGACTTATCATCAGCTCACTGGCGTAGTCCCAATAATTTGCACGCAGCCCACCTGTTAAGATGTACTCCCCTTCTTCACGATCAAAAAATGTCCAGGAATTTTGAACATAGGCATTGGCATTGTACCATCGCAGCTGATTATGAGCCCTTGCCGCCTGATTGAGCATCAGATCAGGCCGATCAGGATTTTGGCTTCCCACCATATCGCCGGGTCGTGGCAAAGTAAACCCGGCTGAATCAATCATTTCCCACTCACTTAATCGATCATCGATATCCTGCACCTGAAACCGTGCACCCCATTTTAATACATTACGGTGTTTTACCCGCGTTCCTTTGTGGTCAATATTTACGACAAAAGCATCAAAATAATTACGTGCATGATCAACGAAAGTGCCCACACCCTGCGATTGTATCACATTACCAAACTGTTCGCTGCCCAATGAGGTTTCCAGGCGGCCGATCCAATATTGTCCCTGAATATCATAAGTCTCTGTTTCGGAGGTGCTGTATGCTGAGGCCGTAAATCTTAAATCCAGACTATTATTAGGCCGGTGAATCAGTGAAACAGCCGCCATTCCGGTGCTGTACTGATCAACCTCTTGTCCGTCGAAGTAGATATTAAGCCGGAAAGCCTCCTGAAAGGTACCAAAATCTGTTTGTCTGCTTTCAGGGATCAGCTTATATTTATTTCGCGAAAAATATCCCAGCACATTGAGCTCCCATGCAGGATTAAACTTATAAGTTAAAAAACTTTGAATATCAATAAAATCAGGGCGATAAGCGCCTTTCGTTTCCAGCGCATTGAGCACATATTGGGTTGTTTTGTAGCGTGCTCCCAACAGATAGGTCAGTTTATTATTGCTGCCTTCCACATGCAAATCGGCGCCAAGTAAGCTCAGGCTGACAGAGCCGGCAGTTTCTTCCGGCTTTTTGTAGGTGATATCCAATACGGAGGAGAGCTTGTCGCCATATTCTGCTGCAAAGCCTCCGGCAGAAAATGCAATGGAAGATACCAGCTTGGAGTTAAGAAAACTCAACCCTTCCTGCTGACCAGCACGTATGAGAAAAGGACGATAAATCTCTATTCCGTTGACGTAAACCAGATTCTCATCAAAATTTCCTCCCCTGACTGTATATTGACTGCTGAGCTCATTATTGGATGAAACACCCGGAAGCGTTTTAATTAAATCTTCGATGCCGCTACCCACGGTAGGAAGCAGGGCTGCTTCGCGTGGATCGAGATTTACCATATTGCTGTTATTGATACGCTGATCAACGATTTCTGCTGCCGGAAGTGTTGTTGTGGAAGCCAGCAACAGCACATCGTAGGTAAGCTGTTCGCCGGCACTCAACCTAAACTCCTTGAAATGTTGTTTGTAACCAACAAAGGAAAACGCCAATGTTACCGTAGTATCTGCAGGTAAAGCAAGTTTGTATCGCCCGCGTGAATCTGTTGTTGTGCCACCGGATAAACCGGGAACAGCAACATTTACAAGTTCAAGGCCTACTCCTCTTTCGTCGGTAACACGGCCTGCTACACGAGTCTGCTCTTGTGAAAACGCGATTAGTGGAAAAAAAAGAAAGAGTAAAAAATACCTGAATAGTCCCATGCTCCTGACAATTGTCCTATAATAACTCACTTGTTCCTGAATTATTTCATGCGGCAGAAAAGGCTTTAAAAAAAAGCTGCTGCGATCAAATCACAGCAGCTTTGTATTTTTTTTAAAAAGAATAGTTTTATCTGCGGTACAAATGGCCTTGGTCACTGGCATCGACCATAGCGTTGTAAATACCTTTTTTGTTTATGGTACGCAAACCTGCGGCAGAAACCTTTAGGCTAACCCACTCTTCCAATTCCGGTACATAAAATCTTTTCACGTGCAAATTCGGCTCAAAAGTCCGTTTCGACTTCTTATTTGAGTGTGATACTTTATTACCTGTGATAACTTTCTTTCCTGTTATTTGACAAATCTTTGACATGGCGCTTTCTGTTTAAGATGAATCCCCTGAAAATGGGAGTGCAAAATAAGGCAAAAATTTTCTATTACACAAATACAATCTTAAAAAAAATTCAGCTGATTGATTGTGCATGCGCTGCAAAATTAAGAAGATTGTCTGAAACCCCAATTTTAATTATAGAATTAAGATATATTCCTCAAAAAACTTTTTCTTCAATGCATCAAATTGAATCCGTTCATCGTCAAAAGTGATATTTCTTATTTTTAACTGTTCTAAATAAGAAATAGTCTTACTTTTGCCGCAGTGTTTTGCGAACACACATCACTTCATTTATGAATCATTCAATAAACTACATATTATTATGGTAATTGAAACGCAAAAAGTTGGCATTTTAAGCTACCAAATCAAGGTAAATCAGCCAGATGGCGAAATTCTGGAATCTGCCACAGCAGAGAACCCGCGTACCATGCTTTTCGGCACGGGCCGTGTGTTACCAAGCTTTGAAAACCGTTTGATCGGCCTTAAATCAGGCGATAGCTTTGATTTTGTAATCGAAGCAGATGAAGCTTTTGGTCCGTTTCGCGAGGAGCTTTTGATGGATGTGCCGAAAGCTGCCTTCGTTGTTAACGGCGAATTAAAAGCCGATACCCTTCAGCTCGGAAAAACTGTTCCGATGATGGATAGTGATGGCAACCCTTTTGAAGGGCGTATCCTGGCAATCGATGGTGAAACGGTGAAAATGGATTTTAACCATCCACTTGCCGGAAAAGAGCTCCATACCTCAGGGCAGGTAATCAATGTGCGCGAAGCCACTTACGAAGAGCTTAATCCTGCTCCTTCAGGCTGTGGGTGCGGCACTCCCAACGACAGCTGTTGCGGCGGAAACGGCCATGACCATGCGCATCATCATGATGACGAAAGCTGCGGTGTTTGTGGAAACCCACCCGAACTGCAAGGTCAGGGAATTGGCAGTTGTCAGTGCGGCTAAATAGAGTTTGTCTATAAAGTCCAGTGGCTGATTCATAATGATCGAGATCAAGGCGCATAAAAATTTTAAACCGCAGTATACTAAAGTATTCGAGGATTTAAAATTTTTGTAGCAACACAGATATCGGACATTATGGACAGACACTAAATAGCTGAGCCGTGTTGCAAGCCCTTCAAAACTTGCCTTAAAGCAAAAGCCCGGACATTATCAGTGCCCGGGCTCTTTCTTCCGTTCATCCCGCATAAACTAGTTGCCCGATCCAATATTGCTGTCGCTTTTTTCCTCGATAAGTGGAGCGTTTCTAATTGCATGAATCAAAGCAACTACACCCAGTAATGCGAAGGACGAAATTACAATTACAGCGATCATAACAACAATTTTTGGAACGTTTGTTAATTAACTATTTAATTAACGTAAACAAATCTACAATAGTTTATGGAACAAGCAAATTATTTCGTCCATACCCCCCTTATTTAGATTTTGTCTATAAAGCACAGTGGCTGATTCATAGTGGTCGAGATCAAGCCTGCATGCCTTTTGATCTCTCAAAACCACCAGCCGGTTTTTAGTTTTCCCGATAATGAGTTTCAAATGCTACACTGTATATCTTTACACGATCTGCCTGTCTGCTGCCAGGTAGACCTGTCTGCTGCCAGGCAGATCTGACGGCCAGGTTTATCTGCTGAAGGCAGGCAGGCTTGTTCCCGAACAGGCTCAAACAGCCACTTAAACCTGTTAAACTCATGACGCTATGGATAAGGCCGGATTAACATTAACCACGGTCATCAGGCCATGGATCTTAAAAACTCAGCACGCACAAGGGCTTTAGCCCTGACTTTCTCCCTAAAAATTATCTTAAGCAAAGCCACAAACTACAAAACGCTATCAGGCTTTAATGTATTATATTTGCTGCTTGGTCCATCATCGACCACTAAAAATGCAACCTATGACTCCTTCACGTCCAGATTTACTGAACCGGAAATTTTCATTTAGCGACACCTCATTTACAAGTCTGATGAAAAAGCGCATTTATCATGTGCTGCTTATCTCATCCGTTTACGATGCCTTTATACTGGAAGAAGATGGTCGTATTGACGAACAGATTTTTAACGAATATGTATCTCTTAACCTGCGCTATCCGCCCAGTTTCATTCTTACCAGCAATCCGGATGAGGTTGCTGATATTATGAAGAACGAAAAAATCGATCTGGTGATAGAGATGCTTAGCGCCGAGGAAAAAGAGACCTATAAGCTGGCCGACCGTATCGAAGCCGACTACCCGGATGTGCCCATCGTGGTGCTTACGCCCTTTTCGAGAGAGCTCTCCTTAAAAATTGACAGAAACGAGTTGCGCGGAATCGACTATGTGTTCAACTGGCTGGGCAATGCAGATATTTTATTGGCCATCATCAAGCTTATTGAGGACAAGATGAATGCCGAGCATGATATCGTTGACATTGGCGTTCAATGCATTATCCTTGTTGAGGATTCCGTTAGATTTTACAGCAGTTACCTGCCTAACATCTACAAAATTATTTTCAAGCAGTCGAAGTCCTTTATGACGGAAGGCCTAAACGAACACCAGAAAATGCTGCGGATGCGTGGTCGTCCGAAAATTTTGCTGGCGACCACTTACGAGGAAGCCATTGAGCTGTATAAAAAGTACAAACAAAATATTTTGGGCATCATTTCCGATATTTCTTACACCCGCGAAGGAATTACAGATCCGCAAGCCGGCATCAGGCTGTGTAAGGTTGTTAAGAAAAACGACAAATACATGCCGCTTCTATTGCAGTCGTCAGATGCTAAAAATGAGGAAATTGCTAAAGAAATAAAAGTCGGTTTCATCAACAAAAACTCCAAAACACTTTCGCTTGAACTGCGCCGATTTATTAAAGAATACTTTGCTTTTGGCGATTTTGTTTTTAAAGATCCTGAAACGCATCAGGAAGTTATGCGTGCCTCGGATTTGAAATCGTTGCAGGAGAAAATTTTTCAGGTGCCCAACAACGCGCTGCAATACCACATCCAGCGCAATCACCTGTCGAAATGGCTGCGCGCCAGGGCTTTGTTTCCATTGGCTGATTTGTTTAAACTTTTCGTGCCCGAAGACTTCCTGGATTGCGATGATACCAAACGTTTTGTTTTCGATGCAATCGCCCATTTCAGGCTCAACAAAGCCAGGGGAGTAATTGCAGAATTCAATCGCGAAAGTTTCGACGAATACCTTTCTTTTACGCGTATCGGCCAGGGCTCTATTGGCGGAAAAGCGCGCGGTCTGGCCTTTCTCGACTCGCTGATAAAACGCAATCGCCTCAATAATAAATTCGACGGAGTAACCATCGGCATTCCCCGAACGGTGGTACTGTGCACGGATGTTTTCGATGATTTCATGGAAGAAAACAACCTCTACACCATTGCGCTCTCAGAAGACGCCACTGATGAAGAGATTTTAAACCATTTTATTGAAGCGCGTCTGCCTTTTCGTATCCATGAAGACCTCTACACCCTTATTTCGGTGATCAGAAACCCCATTGCCATCCGCTCATCAAGTTTGCTCGAAGACAGCCACTACCAGCCTTTTGCAGGGATTTACTCCACCTATATGATTCCGGTAATTGAGCACGACGAACGCACCATGATTAAAATGCTGAGTAATGCGATCAAGAGTGTATATGCATCGGCTTTTTTTGCCGACAGCAAAGCTTATATGACGGCTACCAAAAATATGATTGATGAAGAAAAGATGGCCATCGTGATGCAGGAGGTATGCGGAAAAAAATACAACCGGCATTATTATCCTGCCTGTTCGGGGGTGGCACGTTCTATTAACTTCTACCCTATTCCGCCCGAAAAGCCTGAAGATGGCATTGCAAACATTGCACTGGGTTTGGGAAAAATGATTGTAGATGGCGGCCAGTCCATCCGTTTCTCGCCAAAACACCCCAACAAAGTGCTGCAGACCAGTCAGCCCGATCTCGCCCTGCGCGAAACACAAAAGACTTTTTATGCCCTGAACCTGGATCCTGATAGTTTTCATCCGGCTGTAGATGACGCGGCCAATTTGCTCAAAATGAGGATTAATGAAGCCGATAAGGATGGCTCATTACGCTTGGTTTGCTCTACTTACGATTTTGAAAATCATATGCTTCGCGATGGCTATCACCAAGGTGGGAAAAAATTGGTGACATTCGCCAATATACTGAAATACAATACTTTTCCGATGGCTGACATCTTACAGGAGGTGTTGCGTGTTGGTCAAAAGGAAATGCGTAAACCAATTGAGATTGAATTTGCCGTAGAGCTCAACAAGCCTAAAGAGGCCATTAAAATGTTTTATGTGCTTCAAATCAGGCCTATTGTAAGCATGAACGAATCAATGGACATCGATTTGGGAGGCATCCAGAAGGAGGATTGTATTATCACGGCAGATCACACCCTGGGCAATGGCCTTATTAAAGGACTGCGCGATTTTGTTTATGTAAAACCTGATGCTTTCAATTCAGCGAAAACGCGCGAAATAGCTGAATTGGTTGGCAAGCTTAATGCAAAATTTCTGGAAGAAAACAGAAATTATATTCTCATCGGGCCCGGTCGGTGGGGCTCAAGCGATCCCTGGCTGGGCATTCCGGTTAAGTGGCCACAAATTTCGGCCGCAAGAATCATTATTGAATCAGGCCTTGAAAATTACCGCATCGACCCTAGTCAGGGCACTCATTTCTTCCAAAACCTGACCTCATTTGGCGTTGGCTATTTCACGATAAACCCTTTTATCAAAGATGGTTCTTACGATCTTGGATTCCTCAATAAGCAGCAGGCTTTTTACGAAGACGAATTTGTGCGCCATATCCGTTTCGAAAATGACATGGAAGTCGTGATCGACGCCCGGAAAAACAAAGGCATGATCCTTAAACCCGGCAATAAAGTGCCTTTCTTAAAAAACTAGCGCTAAACGTCACCATTTATTATTGTGAATCACTTCTGGCGTCCATGGGTTATTAGCGGGTTTATTTTCGTCGGCAAAGCCTAAAGCAATGAGTGATATTGGCCTAATATGCTCCGGAAGCTTAAGCTGCTTGCTGATCGCGTCCATCCTTTGCTCGCGCGGATACACCCCAAGCCACACGCTGCCAATCTTCATCGCTGTGGCAGCCAACAATATATTCTGTGTTGCAGCAGTACAATCCAGTGCTAAATAGCCCATAACAGCCTGCTTTTGGATATCGCCACACACCAGAATTGCTGCAGGTGCCTGTTTCAGCATTTTGCCATAAGGATGAATTTCGGCCAGCTGATCAAGGAGTTCTCTTTTGTCGATCACCATAAAGTGCCAGGCTTTCAGGTTATTGGCCGAAGGAGCTGCCATTGCTGATTTCAGCATCATGCTGATTTCTTCCTCCTGCAAAGGCACTTCCTTAAATTTTCGGATACTTCTTCTTCTAAAAATGGTCTTTAACATGCTCATGGTTTTAGTGGATCATATTTTCAGGAGCTAAAATTTTATCCAGCTCAGCTTTTGAAAGCAAGCCCTTTTCAAGCACCAGCTCATACACACTAGCTCCGGTTTCGAGCGCTTCTTTGGCAATGAGGGTTGAAGCTTCATAACCGATAAAAGGATTCAATGCCGTTACCAATCCGATTGAATGCAGCACGGTATGCCTGCAATGCGCTTCGTTTGCTGTGATTCCTGCAATGCATCGGTGCGATAATACTTTCATGCCATTTTTCAGCATCTCGATCGACTCGAACAGACTTTGTACAATCACCGGTTCCATTACATTGAGTTCGAGCTGCCCGGCTTCGGCAGCAAGGGCTACGGTTAAGTCGTTGCCAATTACTTTAAAAGCAATCTGGTTGACCACTTCCGGGATCACAGGATTAACTTTTCCGGGCATGATCGTTGAACCAGGCTGCATGGGCGGCAGGTTTATTTCGTTGAGTCCGGCACGCGGCCCCGATGACAGCAAACGCAGGTCGTTAGAAGTTTTGGACAACTTAGTAGCCAGGCGTTTCAAACTGCCTGAATAGGTCACAAAATCGCCGGTATCCTGCGTTGCTTCAACAAGGTTACGCGCCAGCCTGATGTCCATTCCGGTAATCAGTCTTAAATGTGGAATCACTTTTTCGCTGTATTGCGGATCTGCATTTATGCCTGTTCCGATTGCTGTGCCGCCCATATTAACTTCCAGAAATAATGCCGCAGAGCGGTTCAGCTGCTGCACCTCTTCTTCCATGGTCACTGCAAAAGCTTCAAAAGTCTGTCCCAACGTCATGGGCACCGCATCCTGTAGCTGGGTGCGACCCATTTTGATAACTTTGGCAAACTCACGGCCTTTTTGATGGAGCACCGCGATCATCTGTTGAAGCACATCAACAAGTTTTTCATTGGCTTTGATCAGGGCAATTTTTATAGCTGTTGGATAAGCATCGTTGGTACTCTGTGAGAGGTTGACATGATTGTTAGGATGGCAAAATTCATACTGCCCGCGTTCTTTGCCTAAAATTTCGAGGGCACGATTCGCAATCACCTCATTGGCGTTCATATTGGTGGAAGTGCCTGCCCCACCCTGAATCATATCAACAACAAATTGTGACAGAAAGCGGTTGTTCATGATTTCCTGACAGGCCTGAATTATCGCTTTTGCCATTTCGTCGGGCAGCAACTTCAGCTCAAGATTGGCTTTGGCGGCAGCCATTTTTACCATGGCCAGCGACTTCACCAAATCAGGGAAAAAGTTCAGGGTAATCCCACTGATATTGAAATTTTCGAGTGCTCTGAGGGTTTGAACACCATAATAATATTCGTAGGGAACATCGCGCTCACCAAGCAAATCATGTTCTTTTCGGGTTTTGCCCGATTCGTATTGGGTGGTGATATTGAGGGCTTTGGTATTGGCATAACGCATGCGGCGCGAAACCACACGGGTGATATTAGAAAAAATTGCCAATGCAATAGCGCCCGAAGTTTTGAAAACAGCCTTTGAAAGTGTTAGCACATGGCTTTCCTCTTTGGCACGGGCCGAGGTGGAATGCGGAGAATCCTCCATCAGCGAGCCTTCGCCCAAAAAATCGTGACGACCAAAATAGGTGATGATTTGTTCCTCGCCAAAAGCTGTTGTCTTAAACAGCTCAATTTTTCCACTAACGATCAGGAAAATAAGCTCACGGGATGTGTTCTCTTCAAACAAAAGCGCATTCGTTCCAAACTTAACCTCCTGGGTGTGACCGGCGATAAAAGCCAGCTCCTCTTCACTCAATCCTTTAAACAACTCGATATGCTTTATCAGCAATACCTTATCTATAAGCTCCATAACACAAATAAATTTACTTGTTAATTAATTCACAAAGCTACACTAAAATGATCACAAAGCCATCAAATCCTGTGAAAATTTAATGTCGTACCGGTAAAAAGACACAGAAGTTTGATCGATACAAAAACATTGTTAATTTTTTATCAATACATTTGCAAACTGAATTTAAACACCTAAAGTATGATGCAAATTCCTATGGTTGACCTGGCTGGTCAATATCAAAAAATTAAACCCGAAGTTGATGCTGCAATAGCTGAAATCCTTACGAACACCAGTTTTATCAACGGCCCTGCCGTGAAACAGTTTCAGCAAAATCTGGAGCAATACCTGGGCGTGAAGCATGTGATTCCCTGCGCAAACGGAACAGATGCCCTACAGGTGGCCATGATGGCACTCGATCTGAAGCCCGGTGACGAAGTTATTACCACCTCCTTTACCTTTATTGCAACCGCTGAAGTGATTGCTTTACTGAAACTTACACCCGTTTTGGTGGACGTTGACAAAGACACTTTCAATATTGATCCCCAAGCCATCGAAAAAGCGATTACTTCGAAAACAAAAGCGATCGTTCCGGTGCATCTTTTCGGTCAATGCGCTGATATGGATGCAGTTATGGATATTGCCAAAAGACATAATTTATATGTGATCGAAGACAATGCCCAAGCCATTGGAGCAGATTATACAGCCGCTGATGGCCGTGTAGTAAAAGCCGGTACTATTGGTCATATTGGTTGCACTTCATTCTTTCCAAGCAAAAACCTGGGTTGCTATGGCGATGGCGGAGCCATTTTTACACATGATGATGAACTCGCCAAAAAAATGCGCGTCATTGTAAACCACGGAATGGAAGTGCGCTATTATCATGATTCTATAGGTGTAAATTCACGGCTCGACAGCATTCAGGCAGCGGTGCTTGACATCAAATTGAAACACTTGGACGAATATGCCGAAGCGCGCCGTTTTGCTGCCAATTATTACAACAAAGCATTTAAAGCCTGCGATAAGCTGATAACACCTGCAACAGCTGCATTTACAACACATGTGTTTCATCAATACACCCTCGTAACGCATTGCATTGACCGCCAGAAACTCATGGAACATCTGCAGGCGAAAGGCATTGCCAGCGCCATTTATTATCCGGTGCCGCTGCATATGCAAAAGGCTTACCTCGATCCAAGATACAAACGGGGCGATTTCCCGGTAACGGAAAAGCTGTCCAAAACAGTTATTTCACTCCCTATTCACACCGAATTTGATGAAGAAAGTCTGAAATATGTTACGGATGCAGTTTTGGAGTTTGTTGAAAAGGAATCGTAAAAGGCGATAAACTTATTTTTCAGAAAAGGCCGGAAACAAATTCCCGGCCTTTTTTGGAGAAAATTATACAGGAGCTGAGATTGATTATCTTGAAGCGCAGCCGGGCAAACTCTTTGCTTTTGAAATCAAGATAAAAAGCCTAAAAAGACACCTCCAAAAGCTTGGTTAAATGACTACCAGAGCAATAACGCCTGTATTATATAGGTCAACTTTCCTGATTTACTTTAAGGCATTTACCTGCTGTGTAGCACGGTAAATCGAAAAGCTTTTGAATTTTAAACTACCTTTGTAAGGTCAAAACCTTAGCCCATGAAACTTACCGAAGTAAAAACACGCCAGCAAAAAAAAGCTTTTCTTGATGTTGCCAGAAAAATTTACAAAGACGATCCTGTATGGGTTTGCCCACTTGATTCGGTAGTAGATGGTATTTTCGATCCTCAAAAAAACAGTTTCTACCAGCGAGGCGAAGCTGCACGCTGGCTTTTGGAGGATGACAACGGCGCCTTGATCGGCAGGGTTGCTGCCTTCATCAACAGAAAAAAAGCTTTTGGTTATGCACAACCTACCGGCGGTATGGGTTTTTTCGAGTGCATCAACAACGAGCAGGCTGCTTTTATGCTTTTCGACCGCTGCCGCAGCTGGCTCGCCGAAAAAGGCATGGAAGCAATGGATGGGCCGATAAATTTCGGCGAAAACGACAATTTTTGGGGCTTATTGGTCGATGGCTTTACCCATCCGAGCTTTGGGATGCCTTACAATCATTCCTATTACGAAGGATTTTTCAGGAAATACGGCTTTCAGGAATATTTTGAACAGGTGACCAATCACCTGGATCTAACGGTTCCTTTTCCGGAGCGATTCTGGAAAATTGCCGAATGGGTGCGTAAAAAACCCGGCTTCGATTGGCGGCATTTTGAATGGGAAAAGGCTGATCAGTATATCCACGATCTGAAGGCAATCTATGACGAAGCCTGGCAACACCACGAAAATTTTACGCCACTGGACATCAGCACGATAAAGAGTGAAATGGAGCAAGCGCGTTCGTTTCTCGAAGAGTCATTTATTTGGTATGTTTATCACAATGAGGAGCCGGCCGCTTTTTTAGTGATGTTTCCGGATGTGAATCAGCTGCTGAAACCCCTGAATGGAAAGATGAACCTGATCAATAAGTTGCGTTTCCTTTGGCAAAAACGTCAGAAAAAAATCGATCGTGCACGCATAACAATAATGGGTGTTAAGCCCAAGTTTCAGCGATTCGGATTGGAGTCGGGCATATTCTGGCAGATGCAACAAGTGATGGACAGCCCTGATTTTAAGCATTATAAAGAAGTGGAATTGTCCTGGGTTGGCGATTTCAACCCAAAGATGCGAGCTATACACGAAGCTGTTGGTGCTAAGTTTGGAAAGCGTCACCGCACTTTCAGATTCCTTTTCGATCAGAACAAATCCACACCGCAACGCCACAAGCGCATCTGACCGTAACAAGCTCGGAAAGTGCGCTATCATCTCCCGAATAGCGCAAAAAAAACTGTGCGGTGAGTTGCTCCGCACAGTCAGTTATCTTTTTCAAATCAACGCTAATCTTCTTGCGCAGCCAGGAATCTCTCTGCTTCAAGCGCTGCCATACAGCCCGTACCGGCTGCCGTTACTGCCTGACGGAAAATTTTATCCTGCACATCGCCACAGGCAAAAATGCCGGGGATATTGGTTGCTGTCGAATCTGATTTTGTTATGATATAGCCTGTTTCATCCATATCCAGAACACCTTTAAAAAGATCGCTATTGGGCTTATGGCCAATTGCCACAAAGAAACCTTCGATGTCGATGGTTCTTTCTTCATGTGTTATGTTGTTGATCAGCACGGCTCCGTTCAGGGCTTTCATAAAGCCTTTTTCTTCCCCGAAGAGTTCTTTGGTATTGTGGTTCCAAAGCACTTCGATATTGGGTGTATTGAGCACACGCTTCTGCATGGCTTTGGAAGCCCGCAGTTCGTCGCGACGCACGATCAGGTAAACTTTTTTGCAAAGTTTTGCCAGGTAGGTTGCCTCTTCGGCAGCGGTATCGCCTCCACCAACAACGGCAACATCTTTGCCTTTATAGAAAAAGCCATCGCAGGTAGCACAAGCCGAAACGCCACCACCTTTGAAACGCTCCTCCGATTCCAGACCGAGGTATTTGGCCGTTGCTCCGGTAGAGATAATCAGTGTTTCGGCGAGTATTTCCTTGCCATCCTCGTCTATCACCCGAAATGGACGCGAGCTGGTATCCACCTCTGTGATCATTCCCCAGCGTGTTTCGGTGCCAAAGCGCTCGGCCTGTGTTTTTAACTCTTCCATCATCTCGGGGCCGGTGATTCCTTGCGGATATCCCGGGAAGTTTTCTACTTCAGTAGTTGTGGTCAGCTGTCCACCAGGCTGGCTGCCCAGATACATCACAGGTTTTAAATCGGCTCGTGCTGCATATATGGCCGCAGTATATCCGGCAGGCCCTGATCCGATGATCAAACATTCAATTTTTTCAGGCTGATTACTCATGATTTTATGTTTTAATTTCTGTTGACTTTCAGTTTGCGAAAATAGTGCCATTTGCTCAAATGAAGCAGCTTTTACATTTTATTATGTCATAATGACCATAATAATTGGTGATATTGATGCGATTCAGTTAAGCCTGTTTTTTTGTCAGATTAGCTGACAGCTACGAAAATTTATTGCGCAGGTGTGGATATTGTATTAATTTTGCAGCGCTTTAAGCAATCGGGGCGTGGTGCAGTTGGCTAGCATTCTTGCATGGGGTGCAAGCGGTCGCCCGTTCGAGTCGGGCCGCTCCGACAAAAAGCCTTCACTTTGGTGAGGGCTTTTTTTATTTTATATGCTAAAATATTGCGTCCTGAAAAATGGTTTACAAGTTTTTTTGATTGGGGTTTGGGTGAGTGGTTTAATTCTCCCGGCCCCCATACCCCCAAAATTTGGGGGCTTCGGCCCGGTGAGAAGGAATGTGAAGGTTTGGGAAAGGTTATTTCACCTAAACTTTGTACCATCACAAAAAAAACCGCCCGGGAGGGCGGTCAAATTATGAAAAACAAACAAAACAAGTTGCCGTAAATCAACAAACTATATGCCAAAATAGTATAACTCTGACTTTCAATATTTTGGAATATCAAGCTAAATTTCATTGTCTATATTTGAGATTTTTTTTCCAAATTTTGGAAAAGACCACAGAAAAATAATCTGTTTTACTTATCAAACCTTTACCAATCAAGGCATAGAGCCGTCATTATGGACGGTGACCTCTTCTTATAAAATACAAAAACACTTTCCCATTTCTGGAAATTCGTAAGCGATAAGCATAGCATACGGAACAATTTAGCAGTTATGCATATTGAACCGGTGATGCTGATCAGTACGTCCAAATTTTACCGGTCATTCCTAAACAATTTTTTCTTCGGATCAAGCAGCAAACCAGTTATTTAGTTGTTTCATTTCCCGCCTAGAAGCTCCGCTATTCCGCTGTGATAAAGGCTTTCGGACTGCCGTAAACTTTATATTAGTAGCCGCTCGCCACAATTCACGGAACAAGTTAATCTGCCTCAGATATCTTTGTAAAAAATAGTTTCTAATACTTTAAATTTCAAAACACTTACACATGAAAAAAATTGTACTTCTTAGTTTGATACTGGGAATGGGTTTCATGGCCACTGCACAGCAAGCCTATAAATTCAAACAGCCAGTGCGTGAATATCAGGCAATCCAGAAGCAAAAAATTGGTATCGAACCAACAAAAGCTTCTTCCGTTGTCTCTAATACAACTATTGAAACTCCTGTAGTTCCTCCAACAAAAAACACCGATATCGTTAGCATTATCGATATTGGAACATCAGCCAATGCTTATAGCTACGGTTATGGTGGCGGACAAAAATCTATTATATGGACTGTGCCTGAATTGAATATGGTAACAAACTTTCACCGTATGGGTGGAGAGCTTGATCCGGGTGGATATTCTGGCGATTTAGGTTATGACGTTTCTTTTGATGGTGGTCTCACTTGGACAAACATGATCGAAATGTATGTTGCTGAAAATAATGCCGGTGGTGAATATTATACCGATGCTGCCCGTTATCCTAATCATGGTGTTTACAATCCTGAAGGCAATACTGATGTGAATAACGCATGGATGGCTTATCACGCTGCCAATCTTGATGGTTCAAACTCTACTGACAGTTGGGGTGGATATAGCTTTGGCGCTGTGAACATGGGCGACCCAAGCATTAAAACCAAAAACCTGCAATCTTCAGAAAGTCCTGTTTATCAATATATCCCTGATGGATTCGACCTTACTAAACAAGGTGTTGTATGGGTTGTTGATGTAAATCAGGATTGGTCAAGCGGAGCTGTTGACTATCAGGGAAGCATTATCGTTAACAGAGGAGAATTTGATGAAGCTGACGGTGATTTTGTATTTGATCAGTTTTTGCTTGATGCACCAGTTGTTGAAGAAACAACACGTCCTTCTCACCCACAGATTGCCTTTAGCGAAGACGGACAAACCGGTTATATCTCTTTTCTGGGCGACAATGAAACTGCTGACATCATTAGCGATGCCCCAGGAATGTACCCAATTATCTATAAAACCACAGACGGTGGAAATACCTGGAGCGAGCCTACAGGCATCCAACTTGGTGGTCCTAATGGATTGAATGGCATCGTGAACGAAATGTTTACTGATGAGCAAATTGCCGAGTTCTTTGAAGAACCACTTCCTGCACGCGATGAAATTCCTTATACCACAGCTTTTGATCAAAATATAGCTGTTGACGAAAACGGAAACCTGCACATTGCTGTAGTTATTGGTATTGCTTCCTCCGAAACAAACTATTCAATCAGCACAGGTATTGCCGGAATTATTGCTGCCTATGATCTTTACACTACTGATGGTGGAACAACCTGGCATGCCATCAAACTTGGTAGCCTTAATCAGTTCCGTGGAACATGGCCTGGTGATTATACCGAAGATAACCGTATTCAAATCACTACCTCACCCGACCGCAGCACTATGTTTGTAACTTGGTTGGATACAGACCTGGAAGATCAGGAAGACAATACCCGTCCGAATATTTATGCACGTGGTATCCGTCCAAATGCCTGGGGTACCGCCGATCTTACCTGTTTCGACGGAGCCAATGCAGCTACCAATGTAACCTTATTTTCAGAAGGTATGTGGAATGCAACATTTGCTGCTGTTTCTCAGGTAGCCCTCTATGATGGTAACAAATACACCATCCCAATGACCTATCAGCCTGTTGCTCCTGATGTTGATCCGGGAGTTGCAGTTCAGTACAAATACATCACCGACTTTGGCTATACCGAAGCAGATTTTTGTATTGTAGGAACAGAAGATATAGCTGCTGCTTCAGCAATTGAAGTGAGCCAAAACTTCCCTAATCCTTTCAGTAACGAAACCAATGTGCGCATTAGCCTGGCTAATGGAAGCGATGTTACGCTGGAAGTATACAATATCACCGGTCAAAAAGTTATGAGCAAAGCTTATGGCTATAAAACTGCCGGAAGTTTCACCATGCAAATTAGTGCTGACGAACTGCCTACTGGTGTTTATTTCTACACTGTGGAAGCCGCTAACAGCAAGGTTACCCGCAAGATGATCGTGCAATAAGACTTTTTTAGTTAACACGTTTTACCTGCCTGAATTTATTTTCAGGCAGGTTTTTTTTTGTGTGTATATCAAAAGTCTATTATATTTGTGACGCAAAAAACAGTTTTTTTGAGTGTTAACTAAAATTTTATGTCTTATGAAAAAATTATTACTTCTCAGTCTTGTTCTGGGTTTTGGTCTGATGGCTACAGCACAGAATGCCTACAAATTTAAGCAAGAGGTAGTTGATTATCAGGCCATCGACAAAATGATGGTAGGTGTTGAGCCAGCCAAAGCGTCAACCGTTGTGGCCAGCCAAGAAATCGACACGCCAGTTGTTCCTCCAACAAAAAGCACCGATATTGTGAGCATCATCAATATTGGTACTTCAGCCAATGCATACAGCTATGGTTATGGTGGCGGACAGAAATCTATCGTTTGGGCTGTGCCCGAATTGAATATGGTAACCAATTTCCACCGTATGGGTGGCGAGCTGGATCCGGGTGGATACAGTGGCGACCTGGGTTATGATGTTTCTTTCGATGGTGGTCTCACCTGGGAAAACATGATCGAAATGTACATTGCCGAAAACAATGCCGGTGGCGAATACTATACCGATGCTGCCCGCTATCCCAACCATGGCGTTTGGAATCCGGAAGGCAATACCGATCCTAACAATGCCTGGATGTCGTACTTCACGCCCAATCTCGATGGTTCAAATTCTACTGACAGCTGGGGTGGATATAGTTTTGGCGCTGTGAATATGGGCGATCCTTCCATCAAAACCAAAAACCTGCAATCTTCAGCCGATCCTTTCTATCAGTATATTCCGGATGCCTTTGATATTACTAAAGACGGTAAAGTTTGGGTTGTAGATATAAATCAAGACTGGTCGAGCGGTGCTGTCGAATACCAAGGTTCCTTGATCCTCAACAAAGGCGAATGGGACGAAGCCGAAGGCGACTTTATTTTTGAGCAGGAATTGCTGGATGCTCCTGTAGTTGAAGCCACCACACGCCCATCGCATACACAAGTTGCTTTTGCCGAAGATGGCCAAACCGGTTACATTTCTTTCCTTGGTGACAATGAAACAGTAGATTACGTGAGTGGTGTGCCGGGATATTATCCTATTATTATGAAAACCACTGATGGCGGTGCAACATGGAGTGAGCCAATGGGCATTCAACTCGGTGGTGAAAACGGATTGGCTGGTATTGTATATGAAATGTACAGTGATGAACAGATCGCTGAGTTTTTTGAAGAGCCACTTCCTGCCCGTGAAGAGATTCCTTATACCACTGCTTTCGACCACAATATCTCAGTTGATGCCAATGGCAACTTGCATATTGGGGTTGTGATCGGTATAGCCTCTTCTGAAACAGATTATGCAATTACTACTGGCATTCCCGAAATAATTGCCGCTTATGACATTTACACTACCGATGGCGGAACAAGTTGGTATGGAATCAAACTTGGAGGCCTCAACCAGTTCCGTGGTACATGGCCTGGAGATTATACTGAAGATAACCGCATCCAGACAACCATTTCTCCCGACCGCAGCACTGTATTTGTGAGCTGGCTCGATACCGATTTGGAAGATCAGGAAGACAATACACGTCCGAATATCTTCATCCGTGGGCTACGCCCAAATGCATGGGGAACTGCTGACCTTACCTGCGCTGACGGTGCTGATGCGCCTACCAACGTAACACTTTTCTCTGAAGGAATGTGGAATGCTACTTTCTTTGCTGCAGCGCAAATGTCGTTCTACGATGGTGATGCCTATACCATCCCGATGACTTATCAGCCGGTAGCTCCGGATGTAGATCCGGGTGTAGCTGTACAATACAAATACATCACTGACTTTAAGTTTACCGAAGTAGATTTCTGCATTGTTGGTACACAGGAATTGGCCGAAGTTGCCACTATGGATGTAAGCCAAAACTTCCCCAACCCTTTCAGCAACGAAACCAATGTAACGGTTAGCCTGAAACAGGGAAGCAACCTTAATCTGGAGGTTTACAATATCACCGGACAAAAAGTTTTGGTAAAAGATTATGGCTACAAAGCAGCCGGAAGTTTTACCATGACCATCAGCGCCAACGAACTGCCAACAGGCGTATATTTCTACACTGTTGAAGCCGGTGCTGATAAAGTTACCCGCAAAATGATTGTGCAATAATAAAAAGTATCGAAATATGAAAAAAATTAGAATTCTATCAGTTGCGATTGTTGCTTTAATTGTTCTAAGTTCATTTACGTTCTTAGAAAAAGCACCTCAAAAAAAGGTTGTTGTAACAGTTCACAATACAGAATTATTGTCAGAATGTGATAATATACAAGTTAAGATTAATGTTAATGGTGATATAATGTATCAAGACTATACAGGTACTGATACTTACAATTTCTTTATTGCCGGAACTGGCACAGGATCCATTTGTCCTGGAATAGAGTATGATTGCGAAGGTGTTACTACTTTACCGGTAGGTTGTTTTGGTGGTACCTGGCATTGGAGTAATTGGTCGCCAATTCAGCTTAATGTATATTTATCAGATGGAACTTCAAATGATTAGGCACAAAAGCTTATGAGTTTTAAAGTAAAAAACCGCTCAAATTTGAGCGGTTTTTTTTGTGTTCAATTCAAAAACACTATATTTGTAACTTCAACAACAACAATTTTTAAATATTAACTAACTAAATTTTATGCAGATGAAAAAAATTCTACTTACTTGTGGTGCTTTGTTAATTGCGGGAAGCGGCCTGCTGGCGCAAAGTCTGAAACAAAATGAAAACCTGAAAAGCATGAAGAAGTTCAATCATGCTTTAACTATCGATCCTATTAAACCTTCAACAGTTCCTGCTTCACAGCAAGAAGACCTCCCTGTATTACCTCCAAACAAGAATACCAATATTGTTTCTATCATTGATATTGGAACTTCAGCCAATGCTTATGGTTACTATGCTGGCACACGTTCAATGGTTTGGTACGATAGAGATTTGAATGCTGTAGCAAATTTACATCGCATGGGTGGTGCCGGCGATCCGGGCGGATACAGTGGCGACCTTGGTTTTGACTTTTCTCTTGATGGCGGAGAAACCTGGACCAATGATACTGAAATCTATGAAGCCACTGAAAATGCAGGTGGAGAGTATTATACTGATGCTGCGCGATATCCAAGCATGGGGATATTCAATCCAAATGCTAATGCTGATCCAGATGAATCCTGGTTGGTCTTTTTTGCACCTAATCTTGAAGGAACCAATGATGGCTGGGGAGGCTATAGCTATGGTGTAGCAAATATGGGCGATCCGGCTGTAAATACAAAAAATTTACAATCTTCACCACCAGATGTCTATCAGTTGTTGCCCTCAGGGTTTGAAATTTCAGAAAACGGAACCGTTTATGTTACAGATTTAAATCACGATCTAGCCGCTGACATTTTTCAGAACAGTATTATTCTGGAGATAGGTGAATGGTCTGAAAGTGAAGAAGATATCATTTATGAACAACAATTAATTGATCATTTTGCTGACCCTGAATTAGGTTCACCGTCTGATGTAAAAGTAGCTTTTGGATCAGGTGGAGAAACTGGCTATATCAGCGTGCTTTCGGATGACGGAAGTGCCGAAGCTATTAGTGGTTTTAAGGGATTATATCCTGTTATTTATAAAACTACTGATGGTGGTTTAAGCTGGGATGAACTCGGTGGAATCCAACTTGGTGGTCCTGAAGGTTTAGAAGGTATTGTTTATGATTTGCTGACTGACGAGCAAATTGCAGAACTTTATGAAGAACCTCTTCCAACACGTGAAGAAATTCCTTATACAACTGCTTTTGATCATGACATTATTGTTGATGCAGATGGCAACCTTCATATTGCTGTAGTAATTGGAATTACTGCCGAGACTGCCTATTCAATCACAACAGGTGTGCAGAACATACTTGGCGCTTATGACATTTATACAACAGATGGCGGCGAAACATGGCATGCAATAAAAATGGGAAGTCTCCTTCAGTTTCGCGGAACTTGGGGTGATATCAGCGATGACAACCGTATTCAAATCACAGCCAGTGAAGACCGTGAAACGATTTTTGTAAGCTGGAACGATACTGATTTGGAAGATCAGGAGGATAACAGTCGTCCTAATGTTTATGCACGTGGTATGAAACCTAATGTATGGGGAAGTGCTGATCTTACATGCGTTGAGGATAATCCTGAACCAACGAATGTAACCCTTTTCTCCGAAGGAATGTGGAATGCAACTTTTGTTTGTGTTTCACCGAATACCCGCGAAGTGGATGGAAATTATTATATCCCGATGGTTTATCAGGCATTGCAAGATGGAAGTGATATAGATCCAACCCAGTTTAAGTATATCAAAGATTTCTACTTTACTGATGCAGACTTTTGTGTTGTTGGTAATGAAGAAATTGCCGCTGTTTCAGCTGTTGAAGTTGGACAGAACTTCCCAAATCCTTTCAGCAACGAAACCAATGTAACGGTTAGCCTGAAACAGGGAAGCAACCTTAATCTGGAGGTTTACAATATCACCGGACAAAAAGTTTTGGTTAAAGATTATGGATACAAAACAGCCGGAAGCTTTACCATGACCATCAGCGCCGACGAGCTGCCAACAGGCGTATATTTCTACACTGTTGAAGCTGGTGCCGATAAAGTTACCCGCAAAATGATTGTGCAGTAAATTTTAGTTTATTTATAGAAAGAGGATGGCTTTAATAGACCATCCTCTTTTTTCGTATTATTCTTTCTTATATTAAGTGCTTAGAAACAAGAAAGTACAGAATGTGAGTTAATTGGCAATGTATAGCTGTTTCCAACAGTAAAAGTTCCTTGTTGACTTTTAATGCCTTCATACATACATCCACTCTGTCTATAGTTAACTTTTGCTGTTAGCACTCCAGTATAACTATCGGTGTCAATATTCACAACAATCTCGTTCAGAGTATAAGGATTTAACGTAATATTTTGTACTACATCAGTAAATGCACCATTGCCACTTATCGTTAATGTAGCATTTGTAATTGTAGTTAAATATGGAAAATTAGATACTTCCACATAAACTTTAATACCAGCTGGCTTTTTATCGTCTGCAATTCCTGTTGAATTGAACATAACTATAATTAAGACAGTAGACACGATTAATTTTAGAGTTTTCATCTGTTTCAAATTTTAAAAGATATTTAATTATTTGATTTAAAGCGAAATATGCCACCTCAAATAATAATTACCGAGGTGGCACAAATCGATCAAATTTATTCTTACCTAGCCAAAAGATATGTTTTGTTGTGCAATAAGGCACAAATTGATGACGATATAAAACCGACCAAGAAAACGCATAAAACCAAAGTTTAAGGAAATACTTTACCAGGTAAATAAAGCAAAATACCTTAGTATGTGCTGTGGGGGGGGTAATGTGCTGATTGTCAGATACATTGATTGTTTTCTTGTTTGTTAGTAGCAAATTTATAATTTTTTTTTCATACTGCACGC
Source organism: Bacteroidota bacterium (assembly GCA_018830105.1). Classification (GTDB taxonomy): domain Bacteria; phylum Bacteroidota; class Bacteroidia; order Bacteroidales; family F082; genus UBA5536. Next base: position 128,798 of record JAHJTC010000016.1, on the reverse strand, counting down.
AAAATCCCTAAAAACATCTTTGATAATCAGTTGGGCTTAGTAACTACTTTAAGGAAGAATCTGCTTCAAAATTCATTGTGTCGGCAACTATTTAAATGTCCTTAAAACTTAATCTGCATTGAACCCTTTTAAATTTTATGCATGTTAATTATTCAGCGTTATGAAAAATGTAATTTTTTGATATTGTTGTATCGTTTGCAAAGCAACAATCAAAAGAACTAATTTAGATCGTTTAAAAATTAGCTAAAAATTGTACTTTTGAGAGTGATTAATAAAATATTATGAATTTTATCTAAAATCGCCTCGTGCTTACGAGGCGGTTTTTTTTATCTTTTCTAAAAGATGTATATTTGTACGATGAATAGGAAATTTTCAAATTAAACTAAATTTTATGCAGATGAAAAAAACTCTACTTTTTTTTTGGTGTGTTGTTAATTGCAGGAAGCAGCCTGCTGGCGCAAAGTGCTTTGCAAAAGCAAAGTGAACGTTTAGGTAAGATTACTGCTGTAAGGCAGGAGGCACTGAGGGATATCCCGAATACTTATGAAGGTGAAACAAATCCTTTTGTATCAACAATAAAAGCATCGGATATTGTAATTGGTGGCACCCGCTACGATTTGCAGACAAACTCCAGCATGCAGCGACGCATCCATGTGCACGAAGATGGAACAATAAGTGCCGTGTGGATCAGAGGTGAGATAGATCCTAATTATGCGGATCGAGGAACAGGCTACAACTATTTCGATGGTACAGCCTGGGGGCCTGAACCCACACAACGCATTGAGCCTGTGCGTACAGGCTGGCCAAGTTATCAGCCTTATGGCGAAAATGGCGAAATTGTATGTACCCATACAGGCGGTACTGACGGTCTATTATTTAGCTGGCGTGAAAATAAAGGTGAAGGTGACTGGAGCAATTTTTATCTGGTGGGTCCTGTCGGACACGAAGATTTATTGTGGCCTCGCATGATAACCACAGGCGAATTTAATGACATTATCCATGTTATCGCTGTTGTTCCAAATGAACTCAGTGGAGGTAGTGTGTATGAAGGCCTTGATGGCGCCTTGCTTTACAGCCGTTCTTTCGATGGTGGTCAAACCTGGGATCCTGAAAATGTAATACTTGATGGCATTAGCGCTGACGAATTTGTTGGTATTCGTGGTGATGACTATAATTGGGCAGATCCCAGAGGAGAAACCATTGCTTTTGTTGTTGCAGCATCTGTAGCAGATGGTGTGGTAATGAAGTCGGAAGACAATGGCGACACCTGGGAACGTTTAACCTTTTATGAATCACCTGACCCATTATTTGATAACTCGTATGTAATGCCCCGTCATGGTGGAACAGATGGATATCATTCAATTGTTATTGATGATTTAAACAGGGTTCATGTCGCATCAGGCCGCATGATGCATACTGGCGATGGTGGTGGCGGTCAAACAAGCTTTTATCCTTATACCAATGGGTTGCTGTACTGGAACGAAACTATGCCTGCTATGGATAGTGTTTCTGTGGGCAGTGATATTTTGAATCCTTCATTAGTAATGGATCCAATGTATTTGCTAGCTGAAGTGCAGGACAACGATGCTGGCGATACTATTATAGGTACACCTACTTATCAGGGTTCACTCACCACGATGGCACAGCTTGCTTTCGATTATAATAGCCAGATTTTGTATGCTTTCTACTCCGGCCTAACCCTTGGATTTAATACCGAAGAGTTTAACTACCGTCATATCTGGATGCGTTTTTCAGAAGATTATGGCCAAACCTGGAGCGAATATACTGACCTTACCGGTGATGTATTCCATATCTTTAGTGAGTGTGTTTACCCATCTGTAGCTGCTAATGTTACTGATAAGTTGCATTTAGTATATCAAACTGACAATGCTCCTGGTATTAATTCGCTTCATGAAGATCATGGTGTTGTAGATAACAATATTGTGCATTTGCCTGTTGCTACTGTAGTTGGTATCAACGAAGCTCCTGCAAATATTGTAGGCCTTGAGCAGATTAATCCTAATCCTGCTTCTACAACTGCCAATGTAATTGTAAATGTTGACAAACCTACTAAGGTTGAGATGAGCCTTGTAAATATGCTCGGACAGGTTGTTTACACCAACAGCATGAATTTGAATTATGCCGGAATGCATAACCTCAAACTTGATGTAAGCAGCTTTGATGCTGGTATTTACTTTGTTAAAGTGAAAGCTGGCAATGATGTGGTTGCTAAAAAGTTGATGATCGACTAAGCATTCTTGAACAAATAAACTAAAAGGCTGTCCGAATCGGGCAGCCTTTTTTTTGTATCAATATCGGTTTATTTTAGATTTTCTTTCATTGTTGTCCGGTAAACTTTAACATAAAACTATGAAACCCCTGATATATCGCGTCCCTAGGGACTTTAATGCATAAGGGGTTCTTTTGCGTTCTACCAATATTTCGCCCCTAACGGGGCTGTCCCATAGGGGCAAAATATTGGTAGAGAGCTATATATGATGAATAATAAGTCGTCAGGGACGAAATAAATTTTTACCGGACAACAATGATTTTCTTTTGCAGTTGTTTTACTCACGAAACACTTAGGCTTCAAAGATTTAGGCGTTGTTAATTCCCCAGTTTCATGTTTTCCTAAATACCTGCCCGGGCGTCAATCACAACAGCGGCAAGCTGAGCACAAAACAAATTGTTGCAAAAGGGCTAAGCCATTTGCGATCGATGGTGGTAAATTCACCGGCCGTTTGTGAGCGAAACCAACCGAAATACTTAAAATCTCCCAGCATCCGCACGAACAACAAACCCGAAACGCCATATACCAGGTTTTCGATTACGTTATCGCGGTGTCCTTCCAGCAGCTGGTCCATCCGCATCAACACGATGAAGGCGGCAAACAGCAGTGCAAACGACTGCAAAACAAACCATACCCGTCCTTTGGCAGGGCGATCATCTTGTTGCCGGGGCATGATAAAGCTAGTCCTGAATCTGCCTGACAGCAATACCACCCACGAAAACAGTACGGCAATCACCAGTAAGCCGGCCAGCAGTCCACCTGCAGTTTGTATTAAAATAGCAGGCATTATTTCCTATTTTGTGTGATACATTCGTCACCCATGCAGATATCAAGCGATCTGGCTTTACTGATCAGGGAATGATCAATGGGCACCAGGCGTGTTTTCCCGGCTACATCTTTTAGCGGCATGCAGGATGTTTCGCCCTGTTTGTTTATCACCATTTTCCCATAATCTCCTCTCGCGATCAGATCAACCGCATAAGCACCAAAGCGGGTGGCCAAAATTCTATCGTTAGCCGAAGGACTGCCCCCCCGTTGCAGGTAACCCAGGATGGTTTTACGCGTTTCGGCGCCGGTGCCCTTTTCGATCATTTTGGAAACATAATCGGCAGCAGAAGTTTCTTCAACAGGCCTGCTAAGTCCTTCAGCTACTACAACTATGGAATAGGACTTCATTTTGCCGGCACGTTCCAGCAAATAACGGTTCACTGATTTCACATCAAATTTCAGCTCCGGAATCAGGATAACATCGCCTCCGCCGGCCATGCCGGCATAAAGCGCCAGCCATCCGGCATGATGTCCCATAACCTCAATCACCATAATGCGTTTGTGCGAGTTTGCAGTGGTGTGCAACCTATCAATGGCATCAGTGGCGATGGCCAGGGCCGAATCGAAGCCAAAGGAAAAATCCGTTCCAAAAACGTCATTGTCAATTGTTTTTGGAATACCCACCACATTAAGCCCCATCTCGCTTAGCTGCCAGGCGGTTTTTTGTGTGCCGTTACCACCAATGCATACCAGACAGTCCAGGCCAAGTTCCTTGTAATGTCTTTTGATCAGTTGTGGCTTATCCAGCGATCCGCTGCCTTTTTTCTTAAAGGGCTTTTCGCGCGAGGTGCCCAGAATAGTACCTCCAAGAGTAAGAAGGCCAGATAGTTTATCTTCGGTAAGCGGGGCATATTCTTTGGTGATAAGCCCTGCAAATCCTGACGAAATGCCAATCACCTCCATGCCATGGCGAACGATGGCGGTTTTCCCAACTCCCCGAATCGCTGCATTGATGCCCGGGCAATCGCCTCCAGCCGTAAGTATGCCAATACGTTTTGGTTTTGCCATAATCTATTTTTATTGCAAAGTAAGTACTTTTTGTTTTCGAAGAAATTACATTAACGTTAAAGATAAATAAATCAAGAAGTGAGGCAGGCTGATTTTTTGACATGACCAGTAATCGGTTGACAAGTTTTTTGACTGTGGATTGGGTGAGTGGTATTATTGTCCCCGGCCCCCATACCCCTGTCTGCCAGACAGGCAGGCCCAAAAATTGGGGGCTTCGGCCCGGTGAGAATTTAAGTGAAGGCTTGATGGTGGTAATTTTGCCTTTACTTTATGATTGATTGGGTTGAATCCCCCGAATTGGGGTATGGGGGCTACGGCTGTGCTTCGCGAAGAAATAAGAGTTGTAGATTGAGGTTTGATGAGAAGCGTTTTTAGATTAGGTGGGATTGGTGGTTTTATTGTCCCGGCCCCCATACCCCTGTCTGCCAGACAGGCAGGCCCAAAAGTTGGGGGCTTCGGCCCGGTGAGAAGGAATGTTAAGGTTCGGTGGTGGGAGTTTTACCTTTTCTTGATGCTTGTCCGGGCTGAAGCCCCCGAATTCGGGGGTATGGGGGCCGGGGCTATACACCACCTTCGCGCTAAAAATATCCTTCAAAACCGCTATTTCTGTTCTTTCTTTCTTACTCTTCTGAACCGCATTTCCTGATCTGAAAACTCAGCTTTAATGCGTTCGAGCAACTGATTGATATCTTGAAGTTCTTCATTTTTAAAGCGTAAAACTTTCAGGCCGTGCTGTTTTAGAATTTCATCGCGTCGATAATCACGCGCTTTTTGATAGTCATGGATTTTCCCATCAAGTTCTATCACCAACTTTTCTTCTCTGCAATAAAAATCAGGCACGAAAAAATAGTAATCGCCTGTGATATTTTTTTCATAGATATATGCTGTTTGTCTCACAAACTTACGACCCAACAGTTGTCTTCCTCGCAATTTAGTCCAAAGGATCTCTTCTTCTGGTGTCATGTTGTTTCGCAGGCGATTGACAAATACTTTTATTTTGGCATATTTCATCTTCCTGTAGAATTAGCTTTCGAATATACGGAAATCTCAAATACATTACTAAAACTGGTTGTTGACTTTTTTATGGTTTTTTGTCCTGAAATCGGTTGACAAGTTTTTTGATTTTAGTGGGGGTAGTGGTTAAATTGTCCCCGGCCCCCATACCCCCAATTTTTGGGGGCTTCGGCCCGGTGATAATTATTGTAAAGGTATGTTGATGGAAATTCCGCCTTTACTTGATGCTTGTCCGGGCTGAAGCCCCCGAATTCGGGGGTATGGGGGCTACGGCTGCGCTTCGCGCTAAAAAAATTACGTCCTGAAATTAATTGACAAGTTTTTTGACTCTGGTGGGGGTAGTGGTTTAATGCCTCGCCCCCCTTTTTCAAAAGTCAAAAATAGGTGCAGCATAAAACTCGAATTCTGGTGCAAAAAAATCATGTATATTTGAAAAAAATAATTTCGGTCTGCTTTAGGAGCCAATAATACATTGCTATTTGACGATTTATTAATCCATGATCAAAACAAAAATTGCACTTCACTGGCTGATTCTTATAGGAATGGGAGCCGGAATACTTTTCGGTTTACTTGCCGTTATGGCTGGCTGGCACGATTTTACGACTGACTGGATCAAACCCTGGGGCACGATCTTTATCAAATTGCTCAAGCTGATTGCCGTTCCGCTGATTATCGTGTCTCTTATCAATGGTATTTCAAACCTGAATGATGTGTCGAAGCTGTCGCGTATTGGGTTAAAAACCATTAGCTTATACCTTTTAACTACGGTTATCGCCATCACTGTTGGTTTGATGGTGGTAAACATCACCCAACCCGGAAAGCTCCTTCCTGAGGAAAAATCACGGGAATTTCAGGAGAAATACGCCGCCAATGTGGCTGCAACGGATCAAACCATTACGGATGAGGGTCCGCTACAGTTTATCACCGACATTGTGCCCGACAATATCTTTTTGGCCATGACGGAAAACACCAGCATGCTGCAGGTGATCTTTTTTTCCATCCTGTTCGGCATCTCGATGATTTTGATCCCCACCGAAAAAACCAGACCTGTAAAAGTGTTTTTTGAGTCGCTAAACGAAATTGTGCTACAGATGATTCACCTTATCATGTGGATCGCACCCTATGGTGTTTTTGCGCTGATAGCATCCATTACTGTAGAAGTTGCCGGTGATCAGATTGCCGATACAGCAGCCCTTTTTGGTTCGCTGGGACTCTATGCACTCACCGTTGTTATCGGACTTTTGTTGCTTGTTTTCGTGATCTATCCCTTAATAATAAGCCTGCTGACGGTAATTGGCTTCAAACAATTTATCAAAGGTCTGTCCCCTGCTCAGCTCCTGGCTTTTTCGACCAGCTCAAGTGCTGCCACCTTGCCTATGACCATGCAATGTTGCGAAGAAAACCTGGGTGTTAAAAAAGAAGTCAGCAGTTTTGTATTGCCGCTCGGCGCAACTATTAACATGGACGGAACCAGCTTATATCAGGCTGTTGCCGCCGTTTTCCTGGCGCAGATTTACGGCATGGATCTTTCGCTCATGCAACAACTTACCATCGTGCTTACCGCTACCCTGGCTTCGATCGGATCTGCGGCTGTTCCCGGCGCCGGCATGATAATGCTGGTCATTGTTTTGGGTGCTGTTGGTATTCCTACTGAAGGAATTGCCCTGATTTTTGCCGTTGACCGTCCGCTCGATATGCTCAGAACCGTCGTAAATATCACCGGTGATGCCAGTATTGCCTGTGCTGTGGCTCATACCGAAAACAAACTGGATGAAACCCTGATTATTGAAAACAAAGAATACTTTTAAGCCTAATATTATGCGTAAAAATATAGCTATACTGTTGTTTGTGCTTGCACCGATTTTGGTTTTCGGGCAATACCAAAACGTGCAAATAGGAAATTACACCTCTGCCAATGAACCCAGCATTTGGATCAATCCCAAAAATCCGTTGGAAATTATGGCCGGTTCCAACAACAACTTTTGGTATTACTCCGAAGATGGGGGCTACACCTGGGATGCCGCAGTTTTAAGCTCTCCCGAATATGGCGTTTGGGGCGATCCGGTGATCATGACAGATACCGCCGGTGATTTCTATTATTTCCACCTCTCCAACCCTGTAATCGGCAACTGGATCGATCGCATCGTTTGTCAGAAATACGACAAAGAAAGCGGACAATGGAGCCCGGGGAGCTATATGGGTCTCAATGGCGATAAGGCACAGGATAAACACTGGGCAGTAATCGATCCTCAAACGAACATCATCTATGTTACCTGGACACAATTTGATGATTATGGTGTATCTGATCCATCCTGCCAAAGTAACATCCGCTTCAGCAAATCAGCTGATGGCGGCGAAAGCTGGACAGAGGCTATCAGCATCAACGAAGTTCACGGCAACTGCATTGACAGCGATGAAACCACCGAAGGTGCTGTGCCGGCGGTAGGGCCCAATGGCGAAATATACGTATCCTGGTCAGGGCCTGAAGGGATTGTTTTTGACCGTTCGTTCGATAGTGGCGACAGCTGGCTCGATGAAGATATTCCGGTTGATCCGCATATCGGCGGATGGGATATTAATATTCCTGGAATTTCGCGCTCAAACGGGATGCCGGTAACCAAATGCGACCTCAGCGATTCGCCCTACCGGGGCACTATTTATATCAATTTCGCCGACCAGCGAAACGGTGTTGATGATACCGATATCTGGCTCACCAAATCAACAGATCAAGGAGATAGCTGGTCGGAGCCTGTGCGTATCAATGATGACGGCCCCGGAAATCAGCAGTTTTTTACCTGGATGACCATCGACCAAACCAATGGCTACCTGTATTTTGTTTATTACGATCGCAGGGCATACGACGACAATCGAACGGATGTGTATATGGCCTGGTCAGGCGATGGAGGCGAAACATTTACCAATGTAAAAATTAGCGAAAGTCCTTTTGTTCCCTGGGACAATATCTTCTTCGGAGATTACAACAATATTGCTGCTCACGACAATATGGTGCGCCCCATCTGGACGCGTATGGACGACGGCCAGCGTTCGATCCATACCGCCCTGGTAGATATGACCGTTGGCATAACCGAAACGCCACTGATACCTGTCAGTATGGAACAGAATTACCCCAATCCTTTTAAACAAACTACCCTGATCAACTATAAAATACATCAAGCCGGAAAGGTAAGTCTTACCGTTTACGACCAAACAGGACGTACTGTAGCTATGCCAATAAATCAGGTTTATCACGAACGCGGCAAACACGAATACCAATTCATTGCACGCAACTGGAACCTGAACCCGGGTGTATATTTCTACGAAATCAGCAGCGACAAACAAGCTGTTCACCACAAAATGATCATCGCAACCGATTGAATTAAAGATTATTAGTAAAATAGTTGCCCCATTGAAATTTTTTCTACCTTTGGCGCACATTTTTTGGAGGTTCGCATTGTCATTATGATTCAGGAAGAGTTAAAGCCCATTTTGGAAACCATTCGTCGCAAAGCCCTTGAAGTAGGGGTGCGCAATTTATCGTATGATAAGTTAAAGCCACTGCTGGGTGATGATTTAATAATCCTCCAGAAATATGTAAAATCGAACGAAAGTCTGGTTGAAAAAACCCTGGAACTGGAACGTGAGAAATTCGTTGAAATTTTTATTGAATATGACTTTGAGGGCATGAATGCCATCGACATTCTGCTCATTGTTTCACATGAGCTGGCACAGAAGTTTTACGATATTTCACCCTCTATCACCCATGAGCTGAAAGGACTTTTCCCGGAAATTTACCAGCAACATTTTGACGAACGTATTCGGTTTATCTCCGAAAAAATACGGATCAACCTGACCAAAGGCATCAGTCAGGGAATGTATCGCAACGACCTGAGTATTGAATTGATTGCAAGGCTCTACATCAGTCGTTTGATCGATATTCACAACCCGGATTTTTTTCCACCAGAGGCCTTTTCGTTCAAGACGCTGTTTGATCAGATGTTCGAGAGTTTCGTTAGAAGTGTAGCCACAACCGAAGGGCTTATCTATTACGAAAAAAGAAAAAATTCGGCAGGGTTCAAGTAATTTAACCCGAAAAAAAATTATTGAGCCGGTTTCTTTTGAAGGATTAGAACACCGGTTTTTTTTACCAACCAACACCCCCTATCATGGCAAAGCGCCTGTAAATGAGTGCTTTTGCCAAGATTCATGTAGTGTTTACAATTAATTAACAAAAAAACTATGGAAACTATTATAACATTAATAGTTTCCTGCTGTTATATCTATTAATTTTGCAGGCCAAATAATTTAAGGCACAAATGACAGAACATCAAAATATGATACGAAGAAAAAAAACAGCCCTGCTGCTGATTGCAGGAATGCTGCTGGGGCTCAACAGCTTGCAAGCTCAGGAACAGCAAATGGAACTAAACCTGCAGGCCGCCCGTGAATATGCACTTGAGCACAACTGGGATTTGCAGACTTCTGCTTTAGACATCGACAAGGCGCGCTATCAGGTGAAAGAAAGCATCACGATTGGCCTGCCACAGGTGGATGCAAGCATTGGTTACAACGACAATATGGCATTGCCCGTGCAGTTGGTTCCCGGTGATTTTTTCGGGCAACCCGGCCAGGATGTAGAGATCAAATTTGGAACAAAATACAACGCATCCCTGAGTGGATCGATCAATCAGTTGCTCTTCAGCGGAAGCTATATTGTTGGCTTACAAGCTTCAAAAGCTTTCTTGCAACAAAGTAAAAAGCAATACCGAAAAAACAAGATTGATGTAATAAAGAGCGTATCGGAGGCCTATTTTATGGTGTTGGCCACAGAGGAAGGTATTGCAGTAATTGATTCAACACTGGAAATCACCCGAAAACTCGCCGAGGAAACCCGTATTATTTTCGACAATGGATTTGCCGAAGAAACCGACGTTGACCAGCTTGAGCTGCTCATTTCCGAGCTGGAAGTTGGCCGCGTTGATGCACTCAGTCAACTCGAAATAGCCCTGGCTTATTTAAAACTCAACCTGGGGCTCAATAATGAAGCACAACTCGAGCTCGAAGAAAACCTGGATGATTTGGTCGAAGCTTCAGCAGCTCAGGCTTTGTTGGGAAGCAATTTTCAGGTCAGTAAAAATATTGATTTTCAAATTCTGAAAAATCAACAAGACCTCGCCCTTTTGCAGGTAAAACTGGAAAAAAGCAGTTACCTGCCCACGCTTTCAGCCTTTGTGAACTATCAAACACAGGCTCAGCGAACCGAATGGGACTTTTTTAATGCCAGTGGCAAATGGTTTGGCAGCTCCGTTTTTGGCGTCAACATGAATATCCCCATCTTTAGCAGCGGGCAGCGGCATGCCAAAGTAAAACAAGCACAGTTCGATCTGGAGAAAACACGGGTGGCCGAGCAACAGCTCAAGTCGAGCCTCGAGATACAGTATGAAACAACGCTAAAAGACTATCAAAATGCCTTGCTCAACTTTGATAACACCCGTAAAAACAAAGCAATTGCCGAAAAAATATTTCGGCGCACAGGCATTAAATACCGCGAAGGCGTGGCCTCCAGCATCGATTTGCTCAACACCCATAATCAATTCCTCAATGCACAATCGCAATACATCAACGCGGCATTGCAGGTGCTGAATATGAATGTTTCGCTGGAAAGCTTATTGGCTGATGGCTACGAAAATTAATACGACAACATAATGGAAGCCAGAGAACAAGAAATCTTACAACAGGCGACAGAAATTTTTGGTCGTTATGGCATCAAAAGCGTAACCATGGATGAGCTCGCGCGACAAATGGGCTTATCGAAAAAGACGCTTTACCACTATTTTACCGACAAAAATGATCTGGTCGAAAAAGCCCTGAATACCGTTCTGGAACAAAATCAATGTAATCTCAAGGACATCACCCTTAAAAATCTCAACGCCATCGAAAGCATGTTTGAGCTGTATCATTACGTAAATGCCATGGTCATCGCTCATAATCCTGCGCTTGATTTTGATCTCAAAAGGTACTATCCACAGCTTTATAAAAAAGTGCAGGAAGTGCGCCGCGAACACACCTTTAACATGATGATTGAGAACCTCAGAAAAGGAAAAGCAGAAGGTTACTACCGCAAGGACATAAACGAGGAAGTACTGGCAAAACTCAGTATGCTTCGCATCGAATATTTTATGCACAGCGACCTGATCACTGCCGAAGAGTTGCACTCCAAACAGTTCTTCACTGAAGTTTTCAAATACCACCTTTTTGGTATTATTTCCAAAACCGGCTGGCTTTATATCCAGGAGAATTATCCCGAATTTATCAATAACTGAAAGTAAATAAACCCCATGAAGAAAATACAATTTATCATCACTGCACTGGCTATCGGATTTTTAGCTGCCTGCAGTAGTCCGGAAACCGAAGAAACCGCACGTCAGGAACTGGAAGCACTTCGTCAGCAGCAGCGCGATCTGACACAAAAAATTAAGGAAAGCGAGAAAAAGTTGGCCAGCCTGGCCAATGGCGACAGCGAGCTGATGAGAGAACCCGTTGTTCTGCAACATCTTGAGCCTACAACTTTTAAGCACTTTTTCGAAGCCAGTGGCAGTGTAATACCTGTAGATCAAGCCTTTATCAGTCCAGAGGTGAATGGCCAAATTATGCATATTTACGTTGAAGAAGGCGACCGTGTAAAAAAAGGACAGCTACTGGCTAAGCTCAACACAGAGGTTACAGAAAAAAGTATTATCGAGCTGGAAACCTCCCTCGTGCTTGCCATGGATGTGTATGAACGTCAGAAAAGGCTGTGGGAACAAAAAATCGGCTCCGAAATGCAATTCCTCGAAGCAAAAAATAACAAGAACAACCTGCAGAACAGGCTTGAAACAATGAAAGCCCAACTGGATATGTCCTTGATTTATGCACCTATCGATGGTATTATCGAAAATGTAAACCAGAAAAAAGGAGAACTGGCTATTCCGGGCGCACAGCTGATGCAATTGGTTAACCTGAAGGAAATTTATGTCAGGGCCGATATTTCAGAATCGTTTTTACCCAGTATAAAAACCGGTGATGAAGTAAGCCTGAAATTTCCGGCTTACCCGGAATATCAAAAATCCATCAAAATCAGTCGAATTGGCAATGTCATCAATAAAAACAACCGCACTTTCGAGATTGAGCTGCGATTTGAAAACGAAAACGAGATGCTGAAGCCCAATATGATCGCCGTAATTGAAATCAATGATTTCACGGCTGAAAACAGCCTCATTATCCCTTCAAAAGTGATCAAAGAAGACCTTAATGGGAGGTATCTCTATGTCGCTGCCGAAGAAAATGACGAATTGATTGGCCGTAAGCGCTATGTTGAAATTGGCCGTACGTATGGCAATATGACGCGCGTCACCAAAGGCCTGAAGCCCGGGGAGCAAGTTGTAACAGAAGGCTTTAACCGCATTACTGACGGCAGTTTTCTCAAAAAATCCTAACCAAAAAATAGGAAATACGCTTGATTGTTAAAGTTTTAAGCCGCTGATTTATAAGATATTAATGCATTACTATGAAAGAAGATAATAATTCCACCAATAAGTCCAGAGATTTTGCGCTGACCAGCTGGGCACTCAACAACAGAAACACAGTTTTTCTTCTCACCCTGATTCTGGTTATCTTTGGGTTCTATTCCTACCGCTCCTTGCCCAAGGAACTGTTTCCGGATATCGTGATTCCAACTGTTATGGTGCAAACCCTGTATCCCGGAAACCCGCCACTTGACATCGAAAACCTGATTACCAGAGAGCTGGAAAAGGAAATTGAATCTGTTGACGGCATCAAAAAGATGACTTCCTTATCGAGCCAGGATGTATCCAATATTTTTGTTGAATTCAACACCGATGTCAACATCAAGGATGCCTTGCAAGAAGTGAAAGATGCCGTGGATAAAGCAAAGAAAGAACTCCCCGACAACCTGCTCGAAGATCCGATGGTGACCGATATCGACTTTTCCGAATTTCCGATCATCAACATCAATCTTTCGGGCGATTACAGCGTGAACGAGCTTAAGAACTATGCCGAATACCTGGAAGAAGAGATAGAGGCTTTCACAGAGATTTCAAAAGTTGAGATCACCGGTATCACCGAAAGGGAAATAAAAATCAATGTAGATCAACATAAGTTGGATGCTTTTAAGCTGGCTTTTAGCGATATTGAATCGGCCGTAAAAAACGAAAACGTCTCCATGTCGGGAGGCGAACTTAAAACCGGCAAAACCAGCCGATCGGTGCGTATTGCAGGCGAGTTTACCAACACCAAAGAAATTGAGAATATCATCGTAAAACACGAAGATAATGATATCGTTTACTTACGTGATGTGGCAGACGTTATTTACAGTTTCGAAGATCCGACCAGCTATGCCCGTTTAAATCATCAGCCGGTTGTTTCGGTTCAGGTGATTAAAAAAGGAGGTGAGAACCTGCTGGAAGCCACCGACAAAATTTTCCGTTTGATCGAGCAATCTCAGAAAAACAAATCCTTACCCGAAAACTTAAAAATTACCCTCACCAACGACCAGTCGGAACAAATCAAGCTTCAGCTTAGCAACCTGGAAAACAGTATGATTATGGGTATCATCTTCGTGGTGCTGGTGCTATACTTTTTTCTGGGAACACGTAACGCCATATTTGTGGGTATCGCCATACCCTTGTCGATGTTTATCTCGTTTATGGTCATGGGGCTTCTGGGTTTTAAAATCAACATGATTGTTCTTTTTGCCTTAATCCTGGCTTTGGGAATGCTTGTTGACAATGCCATTGTGGTGGTCGAGAATATTTATCGCTATGTGGATAAGGGCGCCTCGCTGCATGAAGCGGCGCGACTTGGCGTGGGTGAAATCGCTATGCCGATTATTTCATCAACGGCAACAACATTGGCAGCTTTTTTCCCGCTCATTTTTTGGGATTCGATTATGGGCGAGTTTATGAAATACCTGCCCATGACACTTATCATTGTTCTGCTCAGTTCCTTGTTTACGGCCCTGGTGATAATTCCTGTCGTTTCGGCCCGTTTTTTCAAAAAAGACGATCCTAACCGAAAACCCAACGTTAAAAGAGAGCTGATCATAGCAGGTGCACTATTAGCTGTTGCCGCAATATTTCACCTTACCGGCCTTACCGCCCTGGGGAATATCTTAATCCTTTTTGCGCTCATCGGGCTCGCGCATCTTACTTTTTTGGATCGTTTTGCGCGCTGGTTTCAAAACACTTTATTGGTCTGGATCGAAAATGCTTACCTGAAAACACTCCGTTTTACACTACGCAAAAACAATGCACTATTTGCCTTAATTGGTACTTTTCTTTTGATGATTATCACCATGACTTTATATTTTGGCAGCAATCCAAAAGTTGAGTTTTTCCCATCCGGCGACCCCAAATATGTGAATGTTAGTGCAGAATTGCCACTCGGAACAGAAATTAATGCCACGGACTCTGTAGTACGCATCATCGAAAACCATGTTTATGAGTTATTAGAGCCGAACAAACACATTTTGAAATCGGTACTTACCAATATCGGCAGCGGTGCTGTGGGCGAAAACGATGGCTTTACCGGACGAGGCGGCGGCCCCAATAAGGGCTTGATCACCATTACCTTCCTCGACTACCAGGATCGCGAAGGCATCAGCACCGAGAAGATCATGAAACATCTTTCTGACGAGCTACTTGGCGTTTACCCGGGGGTATTACTTACTGTTGAAAAACAGAACGAAGGCCCGCCTGTCGGGAAGCCCATCAATCTTGAAATCAGCGGCAAGGAATTCGATAAATTACTTGCACTCAGCGATAGTATTATCGGCCATATTAATGAGGCCCGTATCCCCGGTATTGAAGGTTTACAGATCGATCTGGATGTAGGAAAACCAGAGTTGAATGTGACAATTAATCGTGACAAAGCCAGGCGTTTTGGCCTTTCAACGGCTCAGATTGCCAACACCATACGTACGGCGCTCTTTGGTGCGGAGATTTCCAATTACAAAGTGGGAGAAGATGAATATCCCATTCAGTTGCGTATGAAGGATGAATACCGCTACAATTTGGCATCGCTGCTTAATCAACGGGTAACTTTCAGGGATCAGGCCAGTGGAAAAATTTTACAGGTGCCTATTTCTGCCGTTGCTGAAGTTTCTTTAAGCTCCACCTACGGCTCTGTGACCAGAAAAGACCGCAACCGCATGATAACAGTTTATTCCAACGTCATCACCGGCTACAATGCCAATGAAATTAATGAGCAGCTAAAGCAACTTATGGCCGGCTTCAACCTGCCCGAGGGCTATCGCTATGAATTTACGGGCGAACAGGAAGAACAAGCCGAAAGCATGGCTTTTCTCATTCGCGCCATGCTGATTGCTGTATCCATAATCCTGTTGATACTGGTGGGTCAGTTCAACTCAGTGGCCAAGCCTTTAATCATTTTGGCCAGTGTATTATTTAGTACAATTGGTGTATTTGGCGGCCTTGGGACTTTCAGTATGGATTTTGTTGTGATTATGACCGGCGTTGGTATCGTATCGCTGGCAGGAGTTGTGGTAAACAATGCCATCGTACTGATTGACTATATCACACTTTTGAAACGTGACAAAAAACTGGAAATGGGTCTTAATCCGGATGGCGACTTGCCGATGAAAGAATCTGTGGCATGCCTGGTAGAAGCCGGAAAAACAAGGCTTCGTCCTGTATTGTTAACAGCAATCACCACCATCCTTGGTCTTATTCCGCTGGCGGCAGGCCTCAATATCGACTTTATCGGACTCTTTCAACGCTTCGATCCGGATATCTATTTTGGGGGCGACAATGCCATGTTCTGGGGACCAATATCTTGGACAATCATTTTTGGCCTCAGCTTTGCCACCTTCCTGACGCTGGTGATTGTGCCGGCCATGTACCATGTTTTGTACCTGGGAAAAATTAAACTCTGGCCCAGCAAACAACAGTAAAATCTTATGCCTTTAAAAAAAGCCTTCCTGATAATCATCGGGAAGGCTTTTTGATTTGACCCTATATGTGACTCCTAAAGCAAAAAAGCTTAATTTTGGGTAACTCAAATCAACACTCAGCTTGGCCAAAATAATTCGCCATCGTTTTCTCTTGCGCAATATGTTATGCGATTGCTGCCTGAAACTCATACGCTATGTGTTTGAACAACAGCAAATCACTGTTGTAAAGGCTAAACTTGGTGAAGTTGAGCTATCATTTGATGCCGCGCTTTATAAAGTAGAGGATCTGGAAGAAATTTTTACGGAATTAGGTTTTGAGCCCATCGAAGACAAGGAAACAGAGCTTGTTGAAGAAATGAAAAGGGTTGTGATCGAACTGGTGCACCACACCACTTATAACGCTATGGTGCGCAACTCCGACTTTATTGTCGGGAAATTCAACCTCAGTTATCAGCACCTTTCTACAGTTTTCTCGAAAAGAGAACACATCACCCTCGAAAAATATATCATCTTACAACGCATCGAAAAAGTGAAGGAACTGATCCAACTGGATGAGCTTAGCCTTAGCGAAATAGCTTATATGATGGGATATAGCAGCGTGCAGTATCTATCTACACAATTTAGAAAAATAACCGGCTATTCCGTTACCGACTATAAAGCACTACCCGAAAAGGAACGAAAAGGGGCGCGTTAAGCATCTGATAATCTTATACACCTCTTAGAAAATTTTATACACAGTTATTGACCGATTGCTATTAATATTGCAGAATCAATTGAAACACAAGCGTGCACTAAAAATTATCACAATGAAAATAAAAAATAATATTGCAGTAAGCGACAATGGTTTTGTCTTCAATCCCGGCTCAGGAGAATCATATACCGCGAACCAGGTGGGTCTTGATATGCTCAACATGCTTCGTAAGGGAGAAAAATCAGCAGCCATTATCAGCTTTATTGCCGAAAAATACGAAGCAGATCCTGCCGTTATAGAAAAAGATTTGAATGACTTTTCGGAAACGCTCAAACAATATCATTTAAGTCAGCATGAAGAACTCTAAACCCCAACTCACCATAGCCGTTTCAGGCCTAAATGCCATCGACAGCCCCGGCCCGGGTGTTGCCGTGATCAGGGCGTTGCGTGAGGCCAAAGCTTTTGATTGCCGCATTATCGGGTTGGCTTACGAATCGCTCGAGCCAGGCATTTATATGCACGATCTGATCGAGAAAACCTACCATATTCCCTACCCTTCGGCCGGCACGGATGCGCTGATGAAAAGGATGGCTTACATCAACGAAAAGGAAAATATTGATGTTGTTATTCCCAACTTCGACGCTGAATTGTATTCATTTATCAAACTGAAACCAAAATTTGAGCAGCTTGGTATTTACAGTTTTCTGCCGACCATGGATCAGTTTGAATCGCGGCAGAAAATCAATCTGCCGGAGTTTGGGAAAAAATACGGCATCAATGTGCCACAAAGCAAAGCCGTTTATACTCCCGGCGAGATTAACAAGCTGGAGCAGGAATATGGTTGGCCTCTTGTTGTCAAAGGGAAATACTATGATGCCATTTTAGCTTATAATCCCGAGCAAGCCAAATCAGCTTATCAAAAAATAAGCGCCAAATGGGGGCTTCCTATTATTGTGCAGGAATTTGTTCATGGCACCGAATACAATGTTACCGGCCTGGGCGATGGTAATGGCAATACCATTGCTGCTGTTCCAATGCGCAAACAATACATTACCGACAAAGGCAAAGCCTGGGGAGGCATCACCATCACCGATCCCAAAGCACTCGCGCTTACCACACATTTTCTGCAGCGCACACAGTGGCGCGGTGCCTTTGAGCTCGAATTGATGAAAGACAAAGAAGGACGGTATTTTTTGCTGGAGATTAATCCAAGGATACCTGCCTGGATTTACCTGGCTGTTGGAGTAGGACAAAATATTCCTGAAGCCCTCACCAAACTGGCACTTGGCATACCTACAGAAGCCTTTACGACTTATGAAGCAGGAAAAATGTTTATTCGGTATGCCTGGGATATGATCGTAGATCTAAAAGAATTTGAACAAATATCAACTAACGGAGAACTTTAAAAAATTAAATACTATGGCAACAAAACATAGATACGAACGTCCGATGATCAAGCGACTGGAGAGCAATATGCCCAACAAATTTGGCATGCGCACCGAATTCGAGCCCGTAACCCATATCGAAGGTGTGGCTGTGAGCCAGCTGGCCGAGGATTATGGCTCCCCGCTATTTGTTATCTCTGAGCGAAAAATCAGAAAACTGTATCAAGCAGCAAAACAGTCGTTTGAATCGCGTTATCCCCGCGTACAGTTTGCCTGGTCCTATAAAACCAATTACCTCACAGCGGTATGCAATGTGTTTCATCAGGAAGGCTCCTGGGCTGAGGTGGTTTCGGGTTTTGAGTATGACAAAGCCATCAACAATGGCATCGATGGTACAAAGATCATCTTCAATGGCCCTGATAAATCAGAAGATGATTTGCGCAAAGCGGTTACCAATAACTCCCTGATCCATATTGATCACCTCGACGAATTGTATATGCTTCAGGAAATTGCCCGCGAAACCAAACAACGTCCTAAAGTTGCAATCAGGGTAAATATGGATACCGGCATCTATCCCATGTGGGATCGCTTTGGTTTCAATTACGAAAACGGACAGGCATGGGATGCTTTGAATAAAATTATGTTTGGCGGACAAATGGATCTGGTTGGGTTACACACCCATATTGGCACCTTTATGCTCTCGCCCAATGCCTATGCTATTGCTGCCAGCAAACTGGCCAACCTGGCACAGCGGGTGCAGCAAAAATATGGTCACGAAGTGAAATACATCGATATGGGCGGTGGTTTTTCATCGCGCAACACCCTCAAAGGGGCTTATTTGCCCGGTGTTGACACCAATCCCACAATTGATGATTTTGCCGAAGCCATTACCTCAGCACTTATGAACAGCGAATACCGTCCCAAAACACCCCCCTTGCTGATTCTGGAAACAGGCCGTGCATTGATTGATGAGGCGGGCTATATGATCAGCTCGGTAATTGCTAACAAACGCTTGTCGGATGGCCGGCGCTCAACCATACTTGATGCCGGAGTGAACCTGCTGTTTACTTCATTCTGGTACGACCACAAAATCACGCCAGCACAGGAATTTACTTCCTATACCGAAGATACCGTGCTATACGGCCCGCTTTGTATGAACATCGATGTGGTGCGCGAGAACATCAGCATGCCATTGCTGAATAAAGGAGATAAAGTCGTTATTCACCATGTTGGGGCATACAATATGACACAGTGGATGCAATTTATCACGCTTCGTCCCAAAGTGGTCATGATCGATCCGGAAGGAAAGCCGCATATCATCCGTAATAATGAATCGATGGACACCATAGAAAACCTTGAGCAAATACCTGATCATCTGGCGCATTTTGAGCTATGATTGCTGAACGACTAAAATACATTTTCCCGTTTTTTTGGCAAAGCATCAGAAACAGTTATACCCAGGTTTTCTTTAATAAAAATAAATGGCTGGGCTTCATCCTGATTGCAGTGAGTTTCTTCGACCTCAATGCAGGTTTGAGTGGCTTACTGGCAGTTTTAATTGCCAATTCAGCTGCATTTCTTATCGGACTCAACCGACAACATATCGTCAACGGCTTTTACGGTTTCAATCCACTATTGGTTGGATTGGGCTATGGCATTGCCTTTCAGCCCGGCTTGAGTTTTTTTATCATTTTGTTGTTCATCACGCTGCTCACTCTCTTTGCCAGTGTTTTGCTGGCAGGCATTTTAAGTAAGTATGGCCTTCCCTACCTGAGTTTACCTTTTTTGATAGGCTTATGGATCGTGATGCTGAGTGCCCGGCAGATCGATCAGCTTTCGCTAAGCGAGGGCGGGATTTATTTCCTCAACGAATTGTACCTGCTGGGCGGAATGCCCTTGTTGCGCCTGTATGATTGGTTCGAAGCGCTGCATTGGCACGAATCATTCAAGTTGTACTTCAAGTCGTTGGGCGCCATCTTTTTTCAATACCATCTGTTTGCAGGTTTACTAATTGCTGCCGGACTTTTAATTTGGTCGCGCTTAGCATTTTTGCTTTCGGTAGTTGGCTTTGCTGCGGCCTATTTTTTTTACCAGGCAGTAGGAGCCGATCTTAATGAGTTATCATACAACTACATAGGATTCAATTTTATTCTCACGGCAATCGCAATTGGAGGATTTTTTGTGATCCCCTCATGGCATTCGATGCTGTGGGTAATTGTATCGATACCGCTGCTGGCGTTCATGCAAATTGCAACAAATGTGGTTTTAAATCCAATGCAACTTGGCGTGCTCTCCTTGCCGTTTAACCTTGTCGTTATAAGCTTTCTTTTTGTTTTCCGCTTACGTGAACGCTTTACAGATAAGCCCGCACTGGTTTATTTGCAGCAATTTCAGCCCGAAAAAAATCTCTACAGCGCTTTGGTAAACCGAAGCAGACTGGCCCATTTGCAACGCATCCCGATGAAATTGCCCTTTTGGGGATTCTGGAAAGTTACGCAAGGCATCAGCGGAAAACATACCCACAAAGATGCCTGGCGATATGCCTGGGATTTTGAAATCACAGACAAAGAAGGGAAAACCTATAAAAACGAAGGCAATGCCCTTGCTGACTATTACTGCTACGGAAAACCCGTGCTGGCAGCTGCAGGCGGAACCGTTACCGAAATCATTAATAATTTGAATGACAATGATATAGGCGATATGAATTTGCAACACAATTGGGGAAATTCCATTGTCATTAGCCATGCCGAAGGGCTTTTTTCGCAACTCAGCCATCTTCAGAAAGGAAGTATTCTGGTGCAAAAAGGACAATATGTGCAACAAGGCACGCAAGTTGCAAGTTGTGGTAATTCGGGGCGGTCTCCCTTTCCTCACCTGCATTTTCAGTTTCAAACGGCCAGTGAAACAGGTTCGCACACGCTTAATTATCCCTTTGCAGCCTACCTTTCGAAAGAAGCAGAAATCCGCTTCCACAGTTCGGACCAACCCCGCCAGGATGAGGTGGTCGGGAATAATGTGCTGGAAGAACAACTCGATAAAGCCCTGCATTTTATTCCAGGACAAGAAATCCGGTTCGAGATAGCTAGTGGGGATGAAAAAGAAATAATTACCTGGAAAATTGAGACAGATATTTTTAATCAGTCCTACCTGTACTGTTCCAAAACCCAATCGAAAGCCTGGTTTAGTCGCATACCCGATATGTTCTATTTCACCCATTTTGAAGGAAACAGAAAAAGTGTGCTGTATGATGTGTATCTGGGAGCCTATCAAATTATCACAGGCCATGTTCCCGGATTGAAAATTGACGAACGACTCACCTTGTCAGAATTTCCAATGCTACCGCTAAAGATACTTCAGGATTTTTTGTCGCCCTTCTACAGGTTTCTGGAAATACGCTTCAAAGCATCCTATCTTAAATCGAGTAACAGCATAACCGCTACAGAGATTAAAATACAATCAGAAGTACAGTTTTTTGCCCTGGGCAAACAGCTTCAGAAACGCACTTACCTGCTGTGTTTCAGCGAAGGCGAAATAAATCAATTTGTGATTGAAAAAGATACGCACACACTAACCTTAAACCGTGTATAAATCCATTTTAATAGCCGTTTTTTTTTCCGTGTGCCTGATGTCGGTCAAAGCACAAACAGCCGACTTTAGGCAGCACGACAGCCTGACCCTCCATTACTTTGAAGCAAAGAATTGGGAGGCGGTGCTTCAAGCAGGTAATGCCAGCCTGGAAAATGGCTACGACTACTATTACCTTCGGATAAGAATGGGTATTGCTGCTTATCAAACACAACACTTTTTATTAGCCCGTAAACATTTCCGCAGAGCGCTCGACTTTTACGAAAAAGATCCTTTAGCCTCCGCCTATCTTTATGGCACCTATGTAGAGCTGAATCAGCTTAGCCTTGGCGGTAAGGCATCCTATAATTTGAGTAATCTCACGCTCAAAAACCTGAACGTAAAAAGAGGTTTCAGAATAGCAAGCATACATGTTGATGCAGGAAACCAAACTTATACCCACAAAAACCGATTAAGTTATTCGGGACTAACCGGAAACGATGCCCTGTATGGGGAATCGCGTGAATACAACAATCTGAAAATTTTCGACCTTGGCGTCACACTTCAGCTTAACGCTTCTAACCGGCTTTATTTGGGCATTCAATCACTCGATTTTGAAGTAACTGACCGATTCGCCTATTCCGAAAGCACTGTTAGCCGCGATTCTGTTGCCAGCTTCGATTGGGGAAAGGCCTACTACTATGCTGTTGATACAAGCCAGCAAACCGCTGATTTTAGAAACCGCATCCAACAGCAGTCGTTCTACCTACAGCTCGACAAGGCAATTTCGAATCAAGTCAATTTAATTGGTGCTTTTCATTTGATTAGCCTGAACCAAACACGAACGCAGGCCGAAAATCATACCACAACTTATACGGATACGGCTTATTACTTATACGACGGCTCGGATAACGCGCTTTTTAGTACCACCCAAAACAGCTTCAGCTTCACGCAGATTGCTTTCAGAAGCAAGGAATGGTCCAGCTATTTGGGTGTAAATATGAGCAGTAGAATTGGGGTCACAACTGTTGGGGTTTCATTATCCCGGTTTAATCAAGCCTATCATTTCCAGGGCAATGCAAGCTTAAATTATTATCCCTTTGGCAACTTAAAGCTGTATGGCAGTACCGCTTTCTTTGTAGTGAACAGCAATTCAAATACCCGAGCAGTTATCGGTCAGAAAATTGGTTTCCAAGCTTTTAGGAATTTCTGGGTTGAAGTTAACTATACGCAGGGCAATCATGCCTATCTGGTAAAAGACAATGCCTACCTGATTTTTAACACTTCTTATCAGACTCAATCAAGGTTAGATGCGGCAATTTATGCTAAAATTGCAAAAAATTTGATGCTGCGTTTGGGTTATGTTTACCAGAGTGGACGCCACCCTTATTCTATTTATGATGCTGAGAATAATGCCTTAACTGAAAAATACCACGATTATCAAACAAATACAATAATAGGAGGAATCAAATGGAACTTTTAAAACACCTGCTGCTTTTAGCGCTCTTGCTGGCGCTCACACCAGCCTATACACAAAGCGCTGAAAAACAAATTAGCGCCTTCGAAAATTCGTATCGCTACGAAGGTGATGGCAAGTATTCGGAAGCAATACAAGAAATCCTGAATGTTTTCAACGAGGCAAGCTACGAGCAAAACCTGCGCTTAGGATGGCTGTATTATGTTAGCGGCCGATTTACAGAATCGTTGCCCTACTATCAGAAATGCTTTACCCTGAAACCCTTGTCCATAGAGGCACGATTAGGCTACGTAAATCCGGCTGCTGCTTTGGGAAACTGGACACAGGTTGAAAAACAATACCAGGAAATCCTTACGATTGATCCGCAAAACAGCCTGGCCAATTACCGTATGGCGCTTATTGCCTATGGGCGCGAAGACCATCAAACAGCCTTACGGTATTTGAATAAAGTTATAAACCTGTATCCGTTTGATTATGATACCGTAATTTTGATCGCCTGGACGGAGTTAAAGTTGGGCAAAATGCGTGAAGCCAAGATAATGTTTCACAAGGCTTTGATGATACGGCCCGGCGATGAGAGTGCTTCAGAAGGACTGCTTCTGATTCAATAACAAGGTAAATAAACGAATAGGCTGAATGCATTAACCAGTAAAAAAAGACAAGCTGCTGTTTTCTTTGGAAAAAGCAGACAAGCTTTTAGTACATTTCAGCCCGTTTTGCTTTAGCATCTTCCATCAGGAACTCATAAAAATAGCCTGAACCAAGGTCTTTATTCAAGGCGATCGTACCTTCAAAAACAACGACATCACCTACAGGAATTACATCCAGCGTGGTTACCGTTAGGTCAAAATAATCACCAAAAGAAGTTCCATCTTGAATATGCGCCCAGTTTTTTCCCATAATACCGGTATTGAACTTGGTGACTTCACCAGTAACTTTAATCAGCTGTTGATCATATTTTCCGGGATTTGCAAACAGATCAGAAAGCGGCACAACACCTTCTTCATGTTTGATTTCGATTGGCTTTTTATCGGTTTTTGGTCGTCCTTCATGCTGCTGAGCGGGAGTTGACAGGCTGGCGGTTTTTGCCGGAATGGGTAAAGTACTCACATCATCGACAAATAATACAAGTTCGAAAGTACGATCAAGATCGCGGCTATGAAAATCTGTCATTTCCATGGATTGGGTAAAGTGCAAGGCATCGCCCTTTTGCGCATCCATTGTTGGTACAGCAATCCAGAACTTTTGGTTGTCCTCGGCCACATTGAGATAGGTGTAAGCATTAGCCTGAATAACTTCCAAAACTTCAACCGTTCTGTTGTTGGGATCAACGGCATAACTTACCTTGTTAGCATTCGAATCACAGGAACTTATTACTATAAAACTGATAAACAGAAAAACTAAATTTCTCATTATTGATAGGGTTTAATTAAAAATCAAAATTAGCATATTATTTTATACTGATCACGGTTACTTCTGCAGCTAAAGGAGCATACCCTATTCAAAAATGACACAAACGAGTATTGCCTTTCAGACCAAATTAGATGGTAAAAATAATGCTGCCCAATTCTCAGGCAGCATTAAACCTTTTATTCACTAAAAAAATCAATGTGGTTCGTGATATCCATTGACCATACTTTTAAAGTTACTGGTTGGGCTGCTCCCCATCGTTGAAAAATAAACATGAATCACTAAAAACAAGGAAAGCATAAATCCAACGATTGTATGTAAGATGGCTGTGAGGAAAAAGCCGGAACTTTGAAATATCTTTTCTATAATTATTTCCGGGAACAACAAAGCCAATCCAGTGACAATAATCACAGGCATTAGCCCGTACATTGTTGCTACATAGGTAACTTTTTGTAAGGGATTAAACTTTCTTTTTTCATTAATTGGAAAAGGTGTTGGCCTCTTTTTGAAAACGCCAATCAAATAATATTCCAGTTGCAGACTAAGGTCTTTGTAAAGCTTGGCAATTTCTAAACGATAATAGTTTCCATTTTTAGTAGCCAGGTTGCCGGCCACAAAAATGAGGTAGTTAAAAGTTACAATCAACCCAGCAATATTGTGAAATTGCACGGCAAGGTCGAAGCGAATTAGGGGCAAATCAGGATTTGAATATTGCATGCTCAGCCCTGTTGCAAGCAAAACCAAAAACATAAAAGCATTGATTGCATGCCAGATGCGCAACCAGATGGGATATAAATATAAACGTTCAGACATGGATCAACGGTTTTTTATGCGAAAGAAAACATGAACAGCGATTGCCAGCAAGGCCAATCCAAACAATACGATGCTGATAATATTAAAAATGTAGTTGCGGTTAGCTCCAATAACATAGGAATTATTCAGAATAATTGCATTCAGAAATCCATCCTGACGTGCTTCCAAATTTTGATATTTGTAAAGTGAGGCCATCAGCATGGTATTGGAAGAATGGCAATCAACACATTTTTTCACAGCAAATTCTTTTTCCAGTATTTGGTGTGCCACCCACATGGTATCTTCCTGTGCAGTATGACATTCTATACAACGAACTGCTTTGAGGTGCAAATTATAGTTTGGAATAAACTCATGTACCAACGCCAGATCAGGCCTGACACTATCCGTTAATATACTAAACTTAACGGCATCATTATGACAGTCGATACAGGTTTTATTATGATTCTGAACTATTTCGGATATTTTAAAATCGCCCCGGGTCATCGCTTTATAAGCATGCGGATCGTGACACATCCAACAATCGAAGCTATCATCGTAGCGGGTAGAATGAACACTCTTGTAAAACTCTTCCTCAATTAGCTCAAAATGATACTGCTCGTAAGTTTCGTCTCCACCATGGCAATCCATACAGCTATACATGGGTTCCAGGCGTGCTTCGGCGGCATGCGGAAAGCTTTCATATTCAGGTGAGTGACAATCGGTACAGGCAAAATGACGATGAACTCCCTGATGGAAAGCAGCAGAATCCAGTATATAGTTAGGGTTCATTGCTTTGCGTTCAACAAGTCCTGACCAGTCGTTCTCATAGGAATATATTTGCCGGGTGTGGCATTCAAAGCACTGTTGATTGCTTTCCACACTGGCCGGTGTTGCTTCCATATCAACCAAAAGTTGCCCAAAGACAGCAGTAGAAGTTATAAGCAGGAATAGCAACAAGGCCGATAACGATTTCGTTCGCATAAGGGTTGTTAGTTTAAAGAAAAGGTTTACGCTGATGTGCGATTTTAGGCGCTCCAACAAGGTAAACCTTTTTATAGTCAAATCAAGTGAGTAATGCTGGTCTATTGTTTAAGCGAGCGGACATAGTTAATAACGGCCCAGCGCTCTTCATCGTCAACAATTTTGCTTTCGTAATTAGGCATATCATCACGGCCGATGATTGACATAAAATATAATTCGCCTTCAGATACAGACTCCTGCCATGCAGCATCGCTGAAATCACCAGGATCAGTGTCGAGGTTTCTGGCTTTAGGGCCATCACCTTTTCCTTCGTTGCCATGGCATGAACGACAATGTTTACTGTATAATTGCTTGCCATATTTATCCAGTGAGGCATCACCTTTATAGGGGTTTTCCATGCTTTTATATTCGGCAGGGATTTCCCAGGGGCCACCTTTCTTTTTTTCCTGAGGTACTGTAAAGGCAAGTAATGCAAATACGCCAACAAAAAGTACTGCAATTGCAAAAATTCTATTTTTCATAGGAATGATTTTTATTGATTATTAATTAAATACAAATTTAAAAACTCCACATGCGTGTAATCGAGAATCCAATCATCAAATCTCCATCCATCCAGTCGTTTTGATTAAACATCGCATTATGCTGTGGAATAATTCCGGCAGCGGTGGAAACATATATATGAAACGCATGCGTACTCGTTCTTATTTCCCAACCTACACCAAGATTTGGCTTAGATGGGTTTGTAAACTCGCGATGTTCAGCAATTCCTTTTATTTTCAAAGGTACGTCATATTGAAACAATATGGAAGATTGTGGAGAAAACCGAGCACGTCCATTGATACCGACCGAAATTTTGTCATGATCGATCAAGGAGTCGGTTTTGTTGTAGTGCGTAAAGCTGGTATTGACTTGCAAGGATAGCCAGTCATTCACTTTGCGGCCAACAATAAGCTGTGTAAAATAAGAAAAACGATCAGAGCCTTTATAGTTTTCGCCAAATACCTCATTATTGCGACCATCAACACCTATGTTGGCATATATAGCTACTGCAACAGGAATGGTATTGCGTCTGGTTTGCTCCAAAATAGTATATTTAGCAGAAAAGTCGTTGTACATATTCAATCGGGTAATTCCGTAACCAATCTGTAGGTTCTTAATCACACTATAAGTTAATCCCATGCGGATATTAGCGCCGGGTGCATACAAACCAAATAAATCACTAAATCCATTGTCCATCGTGCCAAATTTGTGTTGAATAATATATTCAAGTGTTTTAGCAGTTGGTACAACAGTGGTTTGATTATCTATCAGATATCCGCTTTCAAAAGGCGCCCAAACAGCTTTGTCCTTGGGTTTACTTTCTTCATTCTGTCCAAATGCCAGGCCCGAAAAACCCAGCACGATCAATATTGTTATAAGTCTTTTCATTGGGAATCACTTTAAAGGTTAATTATTCTGAGCGCCTTGTTGAATCCAGCCCAGGATAATATTGGCTTCGCTGAGGCTATATTTTTTCCAGCTATGCGTTTCTGATTGTGGATGAGTAAACCAGTAGATTGCGCTTGCTTCAGGGTCTTGTAGATTTACGTATGCCGGAACTAATGCATTATAAGCCCTATCGGGAGTAAGGTCAGGTGCTGTTTCGCCTGTTGAATGACATGCGGTGCATTTATTTCCATCAGAAAAGATGGGAGCAACAGCCGATTGGAAGGAGATGGTATCTGTTGGATCTATCGGATCAGGCTCTGGCATTTCAACAAAATCATAAGTACAAGCTGAAGCCATCACCAGCAGGAATATTACGAACAGACTTTGCTTTAAAATTCGAATTTGAGACATAGCTTTTAGTTTTTGAAAGGGCTTAATTGTTAATAAATAGTGAGACTTCAAAAGATTGAAGCCTCACTATTTTTAAATCTCATCAGTAATTATGGAAGAACGTCGATTGTATTCTGTAATACTTTTTTCACATAGGTTGGATTGTGAACACCCAAGCTGCGATCTTCGGTAAGGGCTTTGTAATTAAGCACTGCACCGGCTACTTCAGGAGAATAAGTTCCTGCAACAGAGTTATCACTTCCTTCATTCATTGCACCTATGGCATCTAGTTTACCTTTTAGCTCAGCCAACATAGCTGCAACTTCTTCCTGTAGTGCTTCTGTAGCAACTAACATGCCATCAATATCGCTGTGACAAGCAACACAACCAGCAGTATTCAAAACGGTTGATCCATGATACTCATAACCAAGATACATGGTATGTCCACCTGCCTGAGTACCATAAGCTTCTGCCATATGACAGGTAACACAAGTGTTGTCGATATTGCTATGTGCTCCGTTAGCGTAACCTGTTCCGGGTTCAAACAATCCGGTACCTTTTACAACATTGGCTTGTGGGCCATGATGTACACCATAACGGGTATTAGTGATGGTAATTTCAGCACCGCCTTCAGCAGGGAAAGGATTAACCTCGCGACCCTGATGACAACTTGCACACTGACTACCCGTTCCAAAATCAGGAGTTTGGGTTGTGTTGTACATTGTAACTGCACCAGTCATGGTAAGTTGCCAATCTTCCGGTGTATAGGTATCATGAACTTTATGACAAGTGTAGCAATTCGGTGGATTTGGATTGCTTATCGCAGCACCATCGGCAGTTGGATCGTAGCTTCCGTCATGAAAACCAAGAAATCCCTGGCTGGTATGACAGGTTGCACAATCACCTGTATTTCTTTCAAAATTGCCACCTGTTGCGTGGGTCGAATTTTCCCACTGAATTGTTTTAGCAAACAAATCCTGTGAGTTATCGTGACATGCAATACAGCCGGCGGTTCCGTCCTGGCCATTGATGCCATCTTCGCCATCTTTTCCATCCTTTCCGGGTAATCCGGCAGGTCCTTCTTTTGTACAAGAAACGAAAGATAATGAAGCCATAAGGATTATGGCCATCGCTAATGATAATTTTTGTAGCTTCTTCATTTTTCTGGTTTTTGGTTCTTAATTTTACTTGATATATTAAAACTTAAAAATTGTTAAATTTTACTAATGCAAGATTAGCCATTTAACCACAAGTGGACAAGCATCTAAAGATGAGATTGTATTTGGCTTTTAGAGATTTAGATTATATTGCCAATTGATATAGATCACTTTATTGGATCAAAATAGAGTCTTATCTATTGTTATACAGCGCATTGCACGTTTTATGTGCACCGTGAAGCAAAAACCAGCTCATGCGTTAATTTGTTAACAAATGTGAAATTTTCATCAATTTGCTTAAAACTTCAACAGTTTTATTCAGGGTGGTTGAATAAATCAGCGTGAAATAATTAACAGCACATCAATTACAGCATATTTGTGTATTTTTTCAACAGAAAACGGTGGCTGTTTCTTCCATTCCATTTTCAGTTTGCCTGAATTTTAAACAAAAAATAAATTGAACCCTAAAACTTCATAGCAATTACCCAATGTAAAAGTCTTGCTAATCAACCTATAAACTCATATATCTGGTCAGGGACATTTATATGCCTTAAATTGGTCTCAGCCTAATAAAACTTATTGAATAGCTGTTCGGGCAGGTGAATCTTTATACAATCTTCAAAAAAAACCAAAACTATTGCTCTGAATAAACAACAGCTGTTACAAGTTCACCAACAATACGCAAGGTTTCCTTATCTATAATAGCGAGATTATCGTTTTGGGTATGCCAGTGCTCAAAAAAAGTACCATTGGAGCTGTTTGGATCCAGATGAATAATATTAATGGTTGGAATTCCGGCAATTTCGTTCATAGGAACATGGTCGTCACTGATTGGAGATCCCGGCTTGTTAACAAAATAACTACCATAACCAAGATCAAATGCTTTACGCCAGACTTTATCAAGCACCCAGGAGGCGTATTGCTGTGAAAAATATTCACGCGGAAATTCCGGGTTTGCTGCACCAACCATATCCAGCAGAATTCCAAATTGAGCCTGATAAGCAGGCTTATGGGGTGTTTTGGACCAATATTGAGATCCAAGCGCCCAACTATCCTCACTATAACGGTTGCGTAAAGTTGTTGGTGGACCATAGTCTTCCAGGTCGAACAAAATGATGTCGATACCCAGGTTTTCATTCAAAGGCATATCCGATAACAAACGGGCAATCTCAATTAAAACACCAACTCCACTTGCGCCATCATTTGCGCCATCAATGGGAACCTGATGCTTTTCAGCATCAGCGTCATGATCAGCATAAGGTCTGCTGTCCCAATGCGCAGCAAGTACAATGCGTCGTTTTGCCTGTTTATTAAAAGCAGCAATGAGGTTCGTTCCGTTAAAAATTCGTTGGTCATAAATTCTGGTCCGGAAATGTTGTTGGTAGAGCGTATCAGCATAAGACTGCAGTTTCTCAGCTAACCAATTGCCGCATTCCCTATGTGCTTCTGAGCCCGGAACGCGCGGCCCAAAGCTCAGTTGCTTAGCAACGAAAGCATAAGCAGAGTCAGCGCTAAAAACAGGAGTAGCAACAGTGATTTGCTCTTTAATATCCTGATTTCTTGTTGATTCTGACTTTTTCGCTGGCGGATTACAGGATACCAGTACCAGCAGACCCATCAATATAAAGAGGAAAAGTGTTTTTAAATAAGGCATATCGTTGGTGTAGTAGGCCGTAAAATTAAGTTAAAATGTTTTTGTTAAAGAGCAGACATCGCCTAATTTGGTTTTAATCAAGCGCGGCATGTCCAAAACTGCCTGTGAAAACTAATTCCGAAATTTCATTGCGCTGGCGCTTGTCATATTCCATCGTTTTTAAGTTTGGATGAAGTATTTCGGGATCGCCAATATAACCTACGGCAATGGCAGTAAGCACCTTGAAATCCTCCGGGACATTAAACAGCTCTGCTGCCTTGTCGGCATCGAAACCTGCCATCTGATGCACATGAAGTCCGTCGGCATGGGCCTGAAAGCTCAAATGCGCAACAGCTTGTCCTACATCGTATTTAAATGTAGCATTGGGTTTGCCGGGGTTCTTCAGGCTTTTTGTGTTACCTGCGGTAAGTATCAAAACGGGAGCTGTGACAGCCCACAGCTGATTAAACTCAACGAAAGTATCAACTATTTTTTGATAGGTTTCGTCTCCCTTAAATCCTACAATAAAGCGCCAGGGTTGTTCATTGGAAGCAGAAGGTGCCCAGCGAGCTGCCTCAAAAAATTGTTGAACTTTCTCAATTTCAACAGCTTTATCACTAAAGGCGCGCGGACTCCATCGTTCTTCGAGTACTGTATGTATGTCCCATTTTGTTTGCGCTTTCTTATTTGTCGGAATCATATTTATTTGGTTTTAATGTTGACGTAATGCCTGTTCAATTGCTCTTTGCAAAAGTAGTTAAAAGGCTTCAAAATCAAGTGTTCTCAGTTCGTAAAAAAAACAAAACCCACTCTGTAAAAAAGAATGGGTTTTGGCTTATTTATTTTCAACACTTAGTATTCCCAGAGTTGTTCTTCAAAATTCATGATCTCCCTCTTTACCCTTTCCGATTCAAGTAAGGCATCTATACCGGCAGCATACGCACCAATATTGCGATCATACACATTTTCTTCCTTGTAAACATAGCTGTCGAACATCCTTTTCCAAAAAACCTCATCGTAGGTACGTCTTTCAGCAGAGTTATTGCGGTTAAACACTTCTGAGTGAGCCATCACATCACGGGCTTGTTCGTATGAAAACCAAAAGAGAGGTTTGGTAATTTCCTGCCCTTCACGTTCTACCATTAATACCGGACATAAGGCGATGATACGCACCATGAGCTGTGAACGTTGTTTATCAAAGTACCAATCTTCCTTTACCCTCAGACGCATCACACGTGTTTCGTCGAACTGCGTTACAATTACAGTGTCGTAATCATCGTAAGGAGGATAGCTGCGTTTTAATGTTCTGACGACGCTATCCGTTTCTCTTTCAATAATTTGATTATACGTTAAAGGCGACAAAAACTCATCTGTCGGATTATTACGCACATCATAAGCGGTAAATTTATTTTCGCGCAGGCCATCAAGCACTACCGTGATAAAATTTTTCCAGTCGTTGTGAGGGGTAATCGGATAATAAAATGCATGGTTCATTTTCTGACGAAAATCAATTTCGCGCCATACGCGCTTTTTCCACATCACATCGGCACGCCGAATATGTGGAAAAGCAATAGGGTCTTTGTCGATGGAACCATCATCTGCAAAAAGCCCATCGACAGGCCTTTCATCCAGAATTTGTGCCTGTAGCTCTGAGGCTGCAGCCATAAATCCAAACAATATTACGATTAAATAGATGAAACGGGTTTTCATAGTGCCTCCGTATATTTATTGTATTTCTAAGTTAATGGGGTTAAGCGTTACCGCTCTACCGGCAGGGCTTTTGGCCTGAATATTCATAAAAAAGAGCTTTTGCCCGCGACGTGCACCTCTTATAGTATTGAGTACGGCATCGTTGAAACGATTGCTTCTTATAGTTCCGGTAGATTGCAAGTCGCCACCAACAATGGTTTCCAGCTCATAAGAAACTATTTCGTAATAATAATCTTCGAAGTCGAAATCGTTCAATTCCGGAATCACAGCACCGGCAGCAACAAGGGCATCACGACCAATTTTTCCATCGGTTATTCCGGCAATGGTGGCTAGTGGTGGCGGTACGCGTTTGATTCTAAACTCAAAGCTTCCCAGCGAAATGGTTTTACCATCGATGGTCGCCTGGGCGGAAATTTTAGTCGTCTTTTCTTCAATTGGCACCTCCACATCCCAGTTGCCGTCACTTCTTTTGGTAAGCTTTCCTTTTGTAATGCTTGGCACCACAAATTCGGAGGCTATTCCGGGAGAAGAAATGGAAATCGGGTTTTTTAGTTCCGCATAGAGCACATTCATTTTCAAGGGCGAAACCGTTAATGCAGGCGGAGCAACAATGTATTCGGCCGCAAACTCATAATGCGAAAGCTCTTGCGTGGTAGGATCCAACATTTCGATAACACCGGCATAACGCTGTGGGCCAGTTGAAGTAGCAGGAAACTCTAGTTTTACAGTTCCGTTTACGCTATTAAACTGCTGGGCTCTTGCAATATTTGCATCGGTAATTTTATCTACTCCGCGAAGCACCTTAACCTGCGACTGGGTTTTGGAGTCGTAGGCAGCTACCAGCACTTCGGCTTCATAGTTTTGCCCTTCAAGGATATACGTTGATTTGGGGATTACTTTTGCGGTAACATTATCGAATTTAAAATCTTTCTCCGAAATATTGCCGTAAAGCTGATTTACAGCATCAAACTCAGCAGTTTGCACTTCAGCAATAATCTTATTCAAAATGGTGATATCCGCTGCCAAGATAGTATGATAAAAATTATAGTACTCCCAATCCTGCGGGGTATCAGTGGCATCCCTGTATCTTCCGGTAGTAACAAGGCCAATACGATCTTTGAACTGCTCGCCAACGATACCCAGAATATAATTCCGGTATTCGGTCATTTTCTCAGCTAACTCGTAGGCTTTTCCATTCTTGTTTTGACCGATAAGGTAGTTTGTAGGCTCATCGTATTTATCCTTAGTAGGAACCTTATCAAGTTGCAACACGTATTGTTCTCTCATTTGACCCGGGTTGAATGCATCGGGAGACGACTCCACTACAAAAAACTCGCTTAATGCTTCTTCCCGTGAAATTTTCTCTGAACCTGCTACCAGTTCAATCTTCAGATCTTCAATGTAGCTAATAAGTTCATTGGATTTTTCTCTTACATCTTTTGCTACGACCCAGTATTCTTCAACCTTTCCGGGGTTAAGGTTATACTGACTTTCAAACCTGGCATACTGGCTTGAAACTTTGGTGGCAAAGCTTTGGTTTGTGCTTTCCATGCTGTCGTTTACCACAATAAAGGCATTGAGAATATCCTTCGAAACATTGAGAGCCAGCAAGGCAGTCAGAACAAGGTACATCATACCTATCATCTTCTGCCTCGGTGTTTCTTTATATCCAGCCATTGTTCTGTTTTATAAAATTAAGTGTTTCTGTTTATGCTGTTTATGGGCTGTTTAGGCTTTTACGTTCATGGCAGAAAGCATATTTCCATATACCTTATTCAAGGCTCCCATGCGATTTGACAACTCCGTTAACTGACTATTGAACTGTGCAGTATTAGCAGCGGATTGATTAACTTTCTCCAGGTACTGCGACATGGTTTGGTAGAGCTTATCACTTGCTTCAGCCGCTTTGGATGAGCCTTGGAGTTGGAGCTCATAAACAGCATTCAGGGCACTCAGGTTTTTGGCAACTTGCTGCAGTTGTTTGTTGTAGCCTTCGCCATCAACTGTTCCAAAATCGAGTGAATCGGCCGATTTCTGTATCAGATTGGCTGATTTAGCATAAGAATCAGCGAGTAACTTTGCCGAAGAAGTAGCTTCTTTTACAGTTCCGGCAAACTCTTCTGTGCTTCTCATCTCCGATTTAATAATGTCAGCAGCCTGCACATAAGCATTGCTTAATTTGCCGGCACTATCTGAAGCAGATTTCATATTCTCGATATAGTCCACGCTTGCTGTAGCATCTTTATTTAAAATCTCTGAAGCTTTTTTGTAATTTACTGAAAGCTCAGAAGCCGACTTTGAAGCCCCTTTGATATTGTCAACATATTCGTTGGTTGCAACGGCAGCATTGGAGATATCAGACATTTTGGATGCATTGTCGCTTAGCTTTTCGAATCCTTTACTCAGCCTTTCCAGCGTTGCGGATTCAATATTGGCATCCTTAAACATATCATCCAGTTTTTGGGTGGCAGTTTTCTTACTGCTCAACTCTTTTTCAACATCGGATTCATTATACATGCCAGCCAATTGGGGATAAACAAGACTCCAGTCGGGTTCAACATGCGGCGGCTCGAAAGCAGAGAAGAAGAAAATCAGTGCTTCAGTTCCCAAACCTACAATGAGCATTTCATTGGCATAGTCGTAATGGTTTATTTTAAATAAAGCACCGATAATTACAATTGCTGCACCGATACCATATAATTTCGCCATGAAGTTTTTATAGCCTTTACTTCTTAAGAATTTGCTAAATCCCATTTTTTTATTGAATTGAGGTTAATGTATTTATTACTGAGCTAGTTAAAAGTTCT
Source organism: Bacteroidota bacterium (assembly GCA_018830105.1). Taxonomy (GTDB): domain Bacteria; phylum Bacteroidota; class Bacteroidia; order Bacteroidales; family F082; genus UBA5536. Next base: position 93,267 of record JAHJTC010000016.1, on the reverse strand, counting down.
TTAATTATATACCCTGGAGGCCTTGTTGGGGTTATCGCCTTTGTTGCGTCCCAAAAATGGCTGTATCGTCCGGAAGCCGATATAACTCTTAGCGGTATCCTGATACTCGTAAGCACGGGTTGTTACTTTGAGGTAATGGGCAATATCTTTCCAGGAGCCACCACGAATTACCTTACGTTTCATTACTGGCGGATCGTCTTCCTTTGCATTATAGGTATAGTTCGGGTTCATATCCCAGGTAAAGTTGTAGGATGAAGGATCGAAGGCACTATTTGTCCATTCTGCCACATTACCAGCCATATCATAAAGTCCCCAGTCGTTGGGAGGAAAATGACCTACAATAACTGTTCTTAAACCACCATCAACGATATAGTTTCCGCGGATTGGTTTAAAGTTAGCCAGAAAACATCCCTTGTCGTTGCGTGTATAAGGGCCACCCCAGGGATATGGATTCAGGTGATTACCACCGCGAGCTGCCCATTCCCACTCTGCCTCTGTGGGCAAGCGGAACTCAGCCAGGGCGACCTCGCCTTTTTTGGCACGCAGGTAGCTGTTAAGTTTCTCGGTACGCCAAACACAAAAAGCTTTTGCCTGACTCCAGTTTACACCCACAACAGGATAATGATCATAGGCAGGATGCCAGAAATACTTTTCAGTAAGTGGATCATTAAAAGAATAGGTATAATCATGAATCCATGCGAGCGTGTCAGGATAAACATTGATCATTTCCTTGCGCACATAAATTGATCTGTTGTTAAGACCATCGGGTCTGTTAGCCAGACCGGCATTTCTGAAATCAGCACCTTCCTGAAATTCCTTTTTTGCAGCAGCCTGCAGATCAACCCAATAGTATTCGTAGAACAACTTGCGGGTATCAATTTCCTTTCTTCTGAAATATCTCTCAAAATCGGGAAGGTACATTTCTTCGAGCACATCTCTAACGTCCTGATCATCGCTGTTCCACTCGATATCTTCTTTCCAGTTAAGGTATGGCGGGTCGAAAATTTCGCCTGTCTTCTTATCTTCCATAATCAGATAGTCATCCGGGCGAACCTCGCCAAGTAGTGTTCGGGCGATAGAATCACGTACCCAGTAAACAAACTCACGGTATTCGTTATTGGTAATTTCTGTTTCATCCATAAAAAAGGCTGAAACAGAAATTGTTTTGGGCTGGTGCAGGTAGCCATCGCTAATATCTTCACCGCCTACACCCATCGTGTAACTGCCTTGCGGGATAAAAACCATACCATAAGGATCGGGCTGGTAAAAAGGTTTGGACTTCTTACGAGCTCCAACAAGCTCGCCCTGATTTGAGTTGCTACAACCTGCAAGAAGCAGCGTTACGAATGCGAACAATAATAAATTCTTCATCTTAAAGGACTGAATTATTTTCGGTTTGCTACAATTAAAAATGTAGTTTACTTGCTTATTCAAAATATTTGTGTTTCTCTCTTTAAAGCGGCCAAAATTAACAAATAACCTCAATGCCACTTCATTTTTTTTAATTTCTCATTATAAATATCGTGTGTTTCTATATTCACGGGCAGTTTTATCTGCTTGTATTTTGAAACAATAGCCTATACTAATTTCGTGTGACCCGGGTACAACAGATAGGCCTAAAGTGTTGATATCGTAGGCATAACCTATCCTGATATCTTTAATGTACACTCCGGCCATTATTCCTATCGACTCCTGAAGCCTATAATTAACGCCACCCCAGAACTTATTATTGTATAGCACCTTGGCTGTTATGTTAATTTGTGTGCTTACACTATTTGTCATTACGCTCATTGAGGGGTGAATTTCGTAGGCCGGCTTGCCCGGAACAGGATATTCGTATCCCGCAACAAGATAAAAAGTGCGATCACCAATAAAACTGGCACTGCTCTCGGCGCTGCTGCCCAATGCCTTTCCTTTTGTTTCGAGCAGGCTGGTGGCCGACAACCCAATATAATAAACGTCTTCAACCTGCCAAAAAAGTCCCAGATTTACATCAAACAGCATATCTGTTTGCTCTCCGCTGACCAAAACCGGATCACCTTCTGAATGCGGATTAAATTTCGAGAAATCCACTGAACGGTTTAGCAAGTTCAGCGCCGTTCCTATTCCCAGTGTTCCTGATGCCAGGCTAGCATGGTAACTATAGCCGAGTTGCACGCCAATATTGCTTTCGTAGGCAATTTTATCCTGAATTATCGCCAAACCAACACCACCCCTTAACCACCTGACTGGCATATCGCCGGTAACAAGAAAATTTTCGGGAGCAACATTATTTCCCTCCTCCTCAAAACCTGACCACTGCTGTCTAACTATTCCGTTCAGGCAAATGCCTTCGCCCAAACCAGCATATCCGGGGTTAGTAAATGCATGAGTGTTTGTGTGATAGGTAAAAACTGGAGCCTGCTGTCCATAGGCAACTCCAATTGAAAGGAATAACAATAGAAATATAGTTAAGCGTTTGATTTTCAGTTGCATTAATCGTTTAAACAAGATTATTTTGATTGGGCTAAAGTACTAATTTTCTATGAAACTCTTTATCGATTGCTGTATTTTTTGGAGAATGCGACTTCATTCAGCTTGTTCATTCATCAATTTCCAATCCACCTCAACAGCTTTCTTTGAAATGAGTGTTCCCTAAATCATTGTGCCTATCCCCTTTTAATCCTTTGAAACGAAAACAATAAAAACGAATATTTATTGCCTGCTGCGTCAATTTGAAGAGAAATATTGTTCATTTATTGCCTTTCACAGGATAATAAATAGGAGAACAAAACAATCTCATTTCTATCCAAAACAAGCCTTATAACAGGTATAGGGGGATGGCTTTTGTTTTATAAAATCGAATAAGGACCAAGAAAAATCATGTACTTTTGCGGCTCATTTTCAAAAACACTTCAGTCATGGCTTTCATTCAAAAGGACAAGGTTTTTTCTAAAAAGTGGATCATCAATTACTCACTTATAATTATTGGCTCTTTCATCCTGGCATCGGGCTTTGTTTTGTTTATCACGCCTTATAAAATAGTTCCGGGAGGCGTTTACGGTATCGCCATCGTAATCCATTATATGTTGGGATCGCCGGTGGGCCTAACTGCGCTGATGATGGATATACCGCTAACTATACTCGGCATAAAAGTTTTGGGGCCGCGATTTGGCTATAAAACTGTTGTGGGATTTTTGTTCACCGCATTTTTTGTTGATGGCATCACCTATATTTATGGCCAGGATCCGCTTGTTGCAGATGAACCCTTGTTGAGTGCTATTTTTGGGGGCGTATTCTTAGGTGTTGGATTAGGGATGATTTTTAAATCCAAGGCCACTTCCGGGGGCACCGATATCATTGCCATGATACTCAGCCGCTATACAAAACTTCCCGTTGGCATGCTGCTCATTTACGTCGATTCGGCTATTGTGCTTGTTGGCTTGCTTGTTTTTCAGGATTGGCGCATTCCATTGTATTCACTCATCGTGATTTATATCACCGGAAAGGTTATCGATACCATCCTGCAAGGTGTCGATTACGACAAAACGCTCTTTATCATCAGTGATAAATATGAAGAAATCAGAACCAAGATTATTGATGACCTGAATCGTGGCGGCACTTATATTCACGGCAAAGGAATGTATAACGGTGATGATAAGACGCTTATTTTTACCGTTGTAAACCGCAGGGAACTCGCTATGCTTCAGGATTTTATTCACTCCATAGACCCAAAAGCCTTTGTAACGGTAATCAATGCCAATGAGATTTTAGGAGAAGGTTTTAAATCGCTTCGCGAAAAACTTGCTGACTAACCATGGCCTTCGTCGTAAAGCACAAGATTTTTTCCAAAGCCTGGTTTCGCGCTTACAGTCTTATATTTATTGGTGCTTTGCTTATTGCTACCGGTTACACCTTTTTTATAACACCACACAAAATAGTTCCCGGAGGGGTTTATGGCATTTCAATCATCTTACATCATAGTTTCGGAACACCGGTCGGGCTTGTTGCCCTGCTATTCAATATCCCGCTAACACTTATCGGTATTAAGGTTTTAGGCCCAAGATTTGGTGCTAAAACAGTCACCGGTTTCATGCTTACCTCAGCATTTATTGATGGTATGGCATGGCTTTGGGGCAGTACGGCCTTGCTAAATGATGATCCTCTGGTATCAGCAATATTTGGCGGAGCCATTATTGGGCTTGGTGTTGGGCTATTTTTTAAGGCAAAAGCTACTTGCGGAGGCACCGATGTGATGGCCATGATGTTAGGAAAATGGACAGGACGGCCACTGGGGCAGCTTATGATGCTGGTAGATTCTGCTATTGTACTGATAGGCACGATCGCCTTTGCCGATTGGGCTATCCCGCTTTATTCACTTATTGCAATCTTTGTGATGGGAAAAACTATCGATGGACTGCTTGAGGGTTTACATGTTGAAAAAGTAGCCTTTATTATATCGCAGCAGCACGACATAATCTGCAAGAAAATAATACAGGATTACAAACGTGGCGCTACTTTAATTGAAGCCGAAGGCCTTTTCAACGGGAGCTCAAGACCTCTGATTTTTGTTGTACTCAACCGGCGCGAACTGTCGATGCTGCAGGAGTTTATTCACGACATCGACCCCAAAGCCTTTATGGTGAGCCTGAATGCTTCAGAAACATTGGGCAAAGGTTTTCGCTCATTAGAAGAAAAAATCAAACAATAATTAGTGTTTGTCCAAAAAGTGAGTGTTTACCTGAACAGTTTTATGACATCATTGCCATTGGCAAAAATAAGCAGGCTGAACAGCAGCACCATACCTACAATTTGCGCCACTTCCATAAAACGGTCACTGGGTTTGCGGCCGGCAATAATTTCATAGAACAAAAACATCACATGGCCGCCGTCGAGTGCAGGAATTGGCAGAAGGTTCAACACCGCCAGCATGATAGACAGAAAAGCTGTTAATCTCCAAAAGCTTTCCCAATGGAATTCGGCCGGGAAAATGGATCCTATCGCAATAAATCCGCCAACGCTTTCGTAGGCTTTAACTTCGGGAGAAACGAGCAACTTAAGCTGCTTCAGATAACCTCCGATACCATCAATGGTTTTTTTCATGCCCGCCGGAACAGCTTCGATAATATTATAAGATTTTTCGTTGAATGCAAAGAAATCGTCAAGTTGCCGGCGCGGATAAACTCCAATAAGACCTTCTTCGGGCACCAGCATTGCCAAAGCAAGGGTGTCGTTGCCCCGCTTCACATCAACAAAAACCATCTGATCTTTATAGCCTTGTATTCCTTCTCTGAAATCCTGATAATATTTCATCGACGCACCGTTGATTCCCAAAATAGTGTCACCTGATTGCATACCGGCATCACGGGCAGCTGATTGTTCCGGAAAAGTCTCCGCGATAAACGGAATACGAACTGACATAAAAAGAGGTGAATCATGTTTCACCAGTCTGCCAACAGCATCTTGCGGCAGCTCAATATTTTGTTTGCGACCATTACGCTCTACCTCAATGCTGCGCGCATTTTCAAGGATAATGGTGATTGGAATTTTATTAAAGTCTTCGATATACTCACCATCCACTGCCAATATTTTATCGCCATTCCGTAATCCAAATTCGCGGGCAAGACTGTCTACAGCAATTCCATAACGGTTAGCTTCTGAAGTGGGCAAATATTGTTCGCCATAAAACGACAACATACCTATATATATGATAAAAGCGAGCACCACATTCATGGTAACACCACCCAGCATAATTATCAGTCGCTGCCAGGCCGGCTTGGAGCGAAACTCCCAATCCTGCGGAGGTTGCTTCATCGCCTCTTTGTCCATCGACTCATCAATCATTCCCGAAATTTTTACATAACCCCCCAGCGGCAGCCAACCCAGGCCATATTCGGTGCCTTTAAAACGAAACTTAAAAATGGAAAACCAGGGATTAAAAAAGAGATAAAACTTCTCGACACGGGTCTTAAAAATCTTTGCGGCTGCAAAATGACCAAATTCGTGTACAATAACTAAAATTGAGAGACTCAATAAGAGCTGAACAATCTTTATAAATACTTCCATGTGCTTATTTCAACTTACGATAGCGCTATTAATAAAAAAGGGAATGACAAAACGACAAACATAACAGCATACCGGTGCATATGTTCATAATTTTCGCGCTGCAAGATTACAAAAAATAATGCATTCGAGCGCTTAAGGAAGCACTATACATTTGAAATTTAACCTTTAATCAAAAGGAGAGATATTCGGTGGGGTTGATGGGTACACCATTAAACCAGAGCTCAAAATGCAGGTGCGGACCGGTGCTTAATTCGCCTGAATCACCAACAATAGCTATAGCTTCGCCTGCCTTCACAAAATCACCTTCCTTTTTGAGCAATACGGCATTGTGTTTATACACCGAAAAAAAATTGCCGCCATGCTGCACACCTAATATATACCCCTTGTCGGGAGTCCATGAAGCAAAAATAACTGTGCCTTCCAGCGTTGCCTTTACCGCATCATTACTTTTGGCCACAATATCCACTCCAAAATGTTTGTTCAGCGGATCAAAAGGATTGGTAATCGTGCCTTTTAGCGGGATAAAAAAATTGGCAACTTTCATGGTTCGCCGCTGGCTTTCAGGCATTATATTATTTTGATCATACAGATTGAAGCGTTCGGCCGACTCGAATTCGAGCCGCAGCAAGCTGTCCTCTTCTGATCGCACATAATCAATAGTATCGATGGCTGAAACACCTGTATTTACTTGCAAACCAATTGCATCCAAGCTATCCTGCTCAGCATCATAGCCTTCAACGATGCGTTTGATATTTGCGATATAGCGGTCTTTCTGCTGAAAAACCCTTTCAAGAGAATCTGCCCTGCTTTCAATATCATAAATACGCTGATTGAGTCTGATATCCGTGTAACCGGGAATATATTCGCGCAGAGATGTAAATGCGATAATATAGCTTGTCACAAAAACCAGCACCACCATCAAACTCACCAGTGTCACAAAAACATTCAGCCGACTGAGCCTGAAACTGATCTTCTCCTCGAAAGTTTCGTCATGGAAAATCACCAGACGATACTTGTGACGCAGCTTACGATACCATTTTTCCTTTTTTGGAATAGCCATGAATCAATGAATTCGTTCGCACAAAAGTAGCAATTTATAACAGCACCCTATTAAAAAATGCCGCAGCTATCTGGTGTCTGTCCATCGTATCCGATAGCAGCCTTACTGACTTTGCATTTGGAATTACGTGCTTTGCGAATTTTTTACTGCAATAAAACGCTCACTATTCCGAGTTGAAGTTTAAGATAAAACCTGATTTGTTTACTTTTGCATGCTTCAGTGTTGATGACACTTTGTTAATTACTTTGTTGCTGAGGGTGCAAAAAAATAATATTTCCTCCTAAAATGAGTTATGGTATTTAAACAGTTGAAAGAGTTGAAAAATTACAGTAGTTTATTGCGCTTATTGGCTGTGATGCTCACACTGCTGATCCTGGGTGGCTGCTCGACCAAAAAAAACACCTGGACACGTCGTGCTTACCATAACGTCACCAGCAAATACAATGTGTATTGGAACGGGAACGAGAGCCTAAAACAAGGCGTTAAGGATTTGAAGACCAGTGTTGTTGACGACTATCTTCAGGTGTTACGGGTGTATAATTACGGTAAAAAAAGCGATGCACAGCGCATCTATCAGCCCATGGACAGGGCGATTCAAAAAGGCTCAATCGGGGTGCAACGGCATTCGATGAAATTTGGCAACAGGGAACGCGTGCGCTGGATCGACGACAGCTACCTGATGATGGGTAAGGCTCATTTCTACAAACAAGATTATATCAGCGCCCGCCGTACATTTGATTTCGTTGCCAGCCAATATAGCTACAACGACATCAGTAACACCGCAAACCTCTGGCTGGCAAAAACATACATCCAGCTTGAGCAATATGAAAAAGCCGAGCCTATGCTGCGAGCCATCGAAGCCGAAGCTAGAAACACCGAAATGCCTGATGAAGTGAGCAGAAACATTGAGTTGGTGTGGGCAGATTACTATATCGCCAGAGAGAACTACACGGCTGCCATACCTCATTTGAAACGCGGCATTAATGCAACAAGAGATAAACAGCTGAAAACACGCGCCATTTTTATTTTGGGTCAGATTTATGAGCGCGAAGGCAACCTGGCATTAGCTACGCAGCAGTTTAAGGATGTAATCAGGCGTAATCCTGAATACACGCTGGCATTTGAAGCCCGTATTAATCTTGCCAAAGCATTTGATGCAGATCAGGGCGATAGCAAACAGATTGTAAAATTATTAAACAAAATGCTTCGCGACGAGAAAAACGAAGAGTATCGCGATCGTATCTATTATGCACTTGCCGAAATTGCGCTCAAAGAAAATGATGAGCCGGCAGCCATCGACTTTCTGAAAAAATCTGTTTCAGTAAGCACTACCAACAAAAGCCAGCAAGCCACCTCATCTTTGATGGTAGCCGGAATCTTATTTGAAAATAATGAATATGTGCCTTCCCAGGCCTACTACGACACTGCTGTGAGTGCACTGCCACTTGAATATCCGGGCTACGACAGCATCAACAACAGAGCCTCGGTTTTGCAAGACCTGGTGCAAAATCTCGTTATTGTTCAAACACAAGATAGCCTGCTCAAACTGGCAGTAATGGATTCGCTCGACAGAAATAAAATCATCGATCAACTTATTGCCAGTTATATTGAAGAAGAAAAACAGCGTCAGGAGCAAGAGCGCATGGAAGAACAAATGGCCATGATGCCCGGCATGAACCAGGGTCGCGAAAACACCATGCAACAATCTACAGAGTGGTATTTTTACAATCCAAACACTTTGAGCTACGGCTACACAGAGTTTATGCGCAAGTGGGGCCGCCGAAAGCTTGAAGACAACTGGCGAATTAGTGATAAGCAAAGTATCAGCTTTGATGAAGGCGGGATGGACTTGGCTTTTGAAGAAGACATGAGCCCTGCAGATTCAGCATCAGCAGAACTTACACAGCGCGACAGGGCATATTATCTGCAAGATTTGCCGCTTACAGAAGAAGCACAGGCCTCGGCAAATAACGCTATCGCAGAAGCTTTAAATAGCTTAGGATATATTTATATGGAACGACTTGAAGATAAACCAAAAGCGATTGAATCTTACCAACAACTTAACGAACGTTATCCTGAAAACGAGTACCGTTTGCCTTCATGGTATTCGCTGTATAAGCTTCATAGCGCGTTGGGTGAAACAGAAATCGCTGATAATTACAAAAATCGCATCATCACAGAATATCCCGATTCTGATTACGCACAAGTGCTGCTTGATCCAGATTATTTTTTGAAAAAAGCTGAATCACAAAATGAATCAGAAGTTTTTTATGAACGCACTTATGACGCCTACAAAGCCGGACAATATTTTAGGGTGGTAATGAATGCTGACCGCGCCTCAGATTTGTATCCTAACGATACCGCCCTTATACCACGTTTTGCCTTTTTGCGCGCCATCGCCTCGGGGAAATTGGAAGTGGTGGATTCAATGGCCGTGGCGCTCGACAGGCTTATCAAGGCTTATCCGCAAAGCAGTGTGGCACCTCTGGCCAATGATATTTTGCGTAATATCGGCAAAACTTATGAGCTGAATATTGAACTGGATTTGCCACCCGAAACTGAAACAGCAGCAATTGAGGCGCTACCTTCACCCTATAAGGACGACCCAAATGCGCAGTATATGGTGATGATTGTTGCCAATACTGCCAATGTGCGCACTGATCCTCTCAAAGTAAGGCTGTCAGATTTTAATAAAAGTGAGTTCAGTATTCAAAGCCTGATGATCAAAAGCCTGATGCTCAACAACGAAAAAACCCTTATTACGGTTGGAAATTTTGAAAACAGAGCAGCCGCTTCCGATTATTTTGAAGTGCTGAGTAGCTCCGACTATGTGCTTGGAGGAATCAAAAAATCTGATTATCAGCTTTATCCGATTTCTATCTCCAACTACCCGATCTTTTATCGCAACAAAAACCTGGAAGAGTATAAGCTATTTTGGGAACAGCTTCCTTAATTTCAATTCGCTGCCAATAGCATAACTCAGCACAAAAATCCGTATTTTTGTTTTCTTAAATTTTTAATCAAAACTGATGAAGCATAACAAAGCAGCGGTAGAATCTGCAACACGCAATTTGATTGGAAACGGCACCCTGATAAAAGGTGATATTGAATCTGCCGGTGACATACGTATTGATGGTACTGTTATCGGTATTTTGCGATCAAATGGGAAAATTGTCGTTGGACAAAGTGGGCTTGTTGAAGGAGAGATGGAATGCCAGCAAGCCGATATTTCTGGCACTGTAAAAGCCAATCTCAAGGTGGCAGGGCTCACCAGCATGAAAGCCACGGCAGTTTTTGAAGGAGAGTTAAGCACCGTAAAACTTTCAATTGAAGTGGGAACGCAGTTTACCGGAAAATGTGAGATGCTGCAAAATGAACAGCCTCAGCATGAAAAAAAACAAAAATAAGCCATTGGGTTCTTTAAATGCTTACGCACGCTATTCTTCTCTGGCGTTTCAAATGCTGTTTATAATTTTAGCCGGTGTTTTTGGAGGCTTTCAACTCGATAAATGGCTCCAATGGGAATTTCCATTATTTACGGTTTTGTTTTCTGTGTCGGCTGTCGCTTTAGCCATCTATTATGCCATCAAAGATTTTATAAAATAAGCACTTACAATGAATGCTGATATCCGTCGTTTTTCAATTCGTTTACTCATCGCTTCGGCAATAGCTGCAGCCCTTACATCTATTGTCAACAGCCAATTGCCCGCCGAATGGGTAAGCCCTGCATGGCCCTATTTACTTGTCTTTTTTCTGATTACAAACATTTCGCTCTACGGGCTCTACATCAAAGCAAAACAAAAAAAACTAAGCAGTTTTACCAATTTCTTTATGCTGGCCACTTTTTTAAAGCTGGTGCTGTATCTTATTGTTATTGTGGTATATCTGCTGTATAATAGGGCTGATACTATCCCGTTTGTGCTGACGTTTTTCGTCTATTATCTGCTTTTTACTGCGCTCGAAGTATTTGCAGTTTCTAAAGTGACCAAATAATTCAATGTGTACTCTATTTAAGCAAAGGCTTACAGCCAGGAAACCATTTTTTGTTGTGCTGGCGGTTTTGCTGTTTGTTGCTATCAGCGCAAACGCACAGGTTGATAGTGTTTATATCAAAGATTATAAAAATCAGCTGACTGCAAGAATATACAGCCTGAACGAAGCCGTTAACCTTGAAATTAACCCGCTTGCGGGCGGACCGAATTTAAGCTACCGCCCTAACACACAACAACATATGGGAATCGCTGCTTTTTACAAATGGTTCGGGCTTGGCTTAGCGGTTAAATCTCCTTTCGCCTCTGCTAACAATGACCGCTATGGCGAATCTCAATCCATTGACTTGCGCATCAACGCTTACGGCTCCTGGATCAATGCTGAATTAGCCTATGCCAATTATCAGGGATTTTATCTGGAAAATACAGCCCAAATAATCACAAATTATCAGGAAGGTGAAAAGTTATTTTGGCGACCCGATCTTGATATACAAAGCCTGAGTGGCATATTTTATCTGGTAGCTAACTATAAAAAACATTCGTTTAGAGCAGCTTATATCCAGAACGAATACCAAAAAAAAAGCTCCGGATCTCTTTTGATTGCTCCTGCATTTCAGTTTAACCGGCTTAGGGCCAATAAAAGTCTTATTCCTGATGATTATATTATTGAATACGGTATTTTTGATCAAGACGAACTTGTTAGAGGCAAATTAAATATGGCAGGCATTTTTGTGGGTTATTCCTATTCTGTTGTTATTTTTAAAAAGTTCTACGTCAATATTGCCATGTTACCGGGAGCATTTATTCAGTATTACAACTATCACACAGAGGAAAAGCATTACCGTAAAACCAATGCCTATTTTTTATGGACTTCCCGTTTTGCTGCCGGCTACAACGGCAATAAATGGTTCGCCGGAATGGGCGGTGTAAGCGGCTTTAATGATGCCCTGGCGCCAATTAAAACATCTGCTTATGCACTTGGACTTGAGCAATTCAGGGTATGGGTGGGCACGCGATTAAAATTTAAAGAATGAACCAAAGCTGATTATAAATGTTCTTAGCAATTATACAAATCAAAAAACTGTATTTTTGTTGTTTCTAAAGGCTTTAAACCAAATTAATCATGATATACATCACCAGAAGAGAACGCTTCAATGCTGCACATCGTCTTTTTAGAGCTGACTTCAGTGACGAACAAAATAAGGAAGTCTTCGGGAAATGCTCAAACCCAAACTGGCATGGTCACAATTACGAATTATTTGTTACAGTAAAAGGCGAAGTAAATCCTGAAACAGGTTTTTTAACCAATCTCAAGCTGCTCAGCCAACTGATTAAAGATCGCATCATAGAAAAAGTTGATCATAAAAATATTAACATGGAGGTTGCGTTTATGAAAGATAAATTTGCTTCCACTGAAGTATTGGCCATGTCAATATGGGATGAGCTGGAAACAGGTGTTCAGGCATTAGGAGCCAGTTTGCACTGCATCAAACTCCATGAATCAGAGAACAATTTTGTTGAATATTTTGGTAATTAAAAAAATAACCCTCTAAGGCGTGTTATAAACCACAAAGATTTAAGGTATGAACGAAGCACCAAAAGCATTGCTTGGCTACGAAAAAATTGAAAAATTTGCACCTGAGAAACTTTTAAAACTTCAGGAACATTACCAGGCTATTCTGGAATTGATTGGAGAAAATACCAAGCGCGAAGGCTTGCTGGATACGCCAAAAAGAGTAGCTAAATCGATACAATTTTTAACGCAGGGATACGATCATGATCCAATCGAGATTTTACTCTCGGCCAAATTCAAGGAAGATTACCGCGAAATGGTTATTGTTAAAGATATTGAGATTTTTTCGCTTTGCGAGCACCACATGATTCCTTTTATAGGCAAAGCACATGTGGGTTATATCCCCAACGGCTATATCACCGGGTTGAGTAAAATTGCCCGGGTTGTTGAGGCTTATTCGCGCCGCCTGCAAGTTCAAGAACGTCTTACAACGCAAATCAAAGAGGCCATTCAGGAAGCGCTCAGTCCGCTTGGTGTAGCCGTCGTTATTGAAGCACGACACCTTTGCATGTCGATGCGTGGCGTACAAAAACAAAGTTCTGTAACCACAACTTCTGATTTCACAGGTGCTTTTCAAAGGGCAGAAACCCGGGCCGAGTTTATCAGCTTGATCAGCGCCAAACTTCACTAAATTTTCCCTTATTAACCATCAAGACAAGAATTAAACTATGAATCGGATTCAACAACCTTATTCACAAAAAATAAACTTTCAATCACAAGCCTTAGCCAAAACTTTTCTGGCCAATGTGTTTTCCTGGATGTTTCTGGCGCTGGCCATTACAGCTTTGGTAGCCTATTTAATTGCCGGTAATGAAAGTTTTATGCAACTGATGTACAATACTGAAACCGGAGGCATGAGTATGACGGGATGGATTATCATGCTTTCGCCGCTCGGGCTGGTTTTTTGGATGTCGATGGGATTTGCTAAAATGAGTGCTCAAACCTTGACGCTGGTATTTTTGGCCTATTCCATTTTGATGGGATTAAGCCTGAGCTTTATTTTTCTGGCCTATACCGGTGCTTCTATTGCTAAAACATTTGTCATAACAAGCGGCATGTTTGGCCTGATGGCCGTTGTTGGCTACACCACTAAAACCGATTTGAGTAAGTTTGGCTCGCTGATGATGATGGGATTGGTCGGAATCATCATTGCTTCGGTCGTAAATTTTTTCATGAAAAGCGCCATGATGGATTACATCATTAGTTTTATTGGTGTTTTGGTTTTTACGGGGCTTACTGCCTATGATGTGCAGAAACTAAAAAGAATTGGCGCTTCTGCTATGAGCGATGGAGAAGGCATGCGTAAGATTACCATAATGGGAGCCTTAACTTTATACCTCGACTTTATCAATTTATTCTTATTTTTGCTGCGGTTTTTCGGTAACCGCAGATAGACAAGCCCAATAAAAAAATCACATCGAACGTTCAAACTTTTACTTTATTCATTTGTATTCCTTTTTTATAGATTCGATTAAATGGGTTTCAAAAACCTTTTAACTAATCGGATGAATTAGGAATGATCTTTGATAAGCAAAACCTAAATTAAACACACGATTACCCAAAACAGGCCAAATGCATATGAAACAAGTCAGAAGAAACGCAATCTTTTCATCAAATTGCAATGAAACAAATTCTGACAGCAGTTTCACAGCACATGACAAAGGAAGCCAAAAGGGCTAAAATATAAAAAATCAAGTATGAAAGCATACGTTTTTCCCGGTCAGGGAGCACAGTTTGTTGGAATGGGAAAAGATTTGTTTGACAAATCGGCCAAGGCAAAAGAGCTTTTTCAAAAAGCCAATAGCATCTTAAAATTTAAGATCACTGATTTAATGTTCGATGGCACTGATGAAGATTTGCGCCAGACCAAAGTTACTCAACCTGCTATTTTTCTGCATTCGGTAATTCTGGCTATCACCATGGGCGACGAATTTAAGCCTGATATGGTAGCCGGCCACTCTCTTGGCGAGTTTTCAGCACTTGTCGCCAACAAAACACTGCTGTTCGAAGATGGACTGCGTTTGGTTTCCAAACGTGCCCTGGCTATGCAAAAAGCTTGCGATATGGAGGTGGGCACCATGGCAGCAATTCTGGGTCTGGATGATAAAGATGTTGAAAATGTATGTTCAGGCATAAAAAGCGAAATTGTTGTTCCGGCCAATTACAACAGCCCCGGGCAATTGGTAATTTCCGGTTCGGAAAAAGGCATTGCATTGGCCTGCGAAAAGCTGCTGGAAGCCGGAGCCAAACGAGCTCTTCCCTTAAAAGTGGGTGGCGCTTTTCATAGTCCGCTTATGGAACCTGCACGCCTGGAATTGGCAGAAGCTATTGCCTCAACGCGTTTTAGTCGTGGCATTTGCCCAATCTATCAAAATGTTACCGGACAGTCAGTTACAGACCCCGAGATAATCAAAACAAATCTCATCGCACAGCTTACTGCACCTGTAAGATGGACACATATTATGAACAATATGATTGCCAATGGCGCAAAAACAGTGATCGAAGTAGGCCCGGGAACGGTTTTACAAGGGCTTTTCAAAAAAGCTGATCGCAACATCGTTACCATGAGTGCCACCGCTTGATAATAAGCTGAGGAGAATATATTAAAAAAGGCTATCTGATCGATAGCCTTTTTTTTGCACCAGTTTGCAGGCTTTAACAGCTAACTTTGATCGTAGATGTAATCATCAATGGTCCACGAACAAGCCGTTAGCACTTCACTTACATTGGCAGCACTGCGGTTGAAATCACGAAGTTTCTGCATCAGCTGATTGGCTTTTTCCTGCTCCCTTACCTGCAAGATCAAACTCGCGTTATATCCCGGCCAAACAGCCGTGTTGAGCCGCGGATCGGCCAATCTGTTGCGTGACAAAACCTGATCAAAAATTTGATAATCTTTTATTTGGAAGCTATCAATAATTTCAACAACTTGTTCCAATACGCTGATATTGCAACTACAATAAATCATTTTCATAGGTTAATTTTTAAAATTCTTTTGATGAAACAAGGTATATACAACAGGTACAAACACCAGGGTAATTAAGGTAGAGACAGACAAGCCCCCAATTACGGTAATGCCAAGCGGAGAGAACATTTCGCGGCCCATTCCCTGACTCATTGCCATTGGCAGCATAGCAAGTATGGTTGTTAAAGTGGTCATCAATACCGGCCTTAATCTTGATTTCCCGGCTTCTGAAACCGCCTGATTCAATGCAAGCCCCCTCTTACGCAGCAGATTGATATAATCAACCAGCACAATGCCATTGTTTACAACGATACCTACAAGCATAATCACACCAATAAAAGTGGTGACACTTAAAGTTAAGCCCGTAATTTGAAACGCCCAAACAACGCCGATCACCGTAAATGGCAGCGCAAGCATAATGATAAATGGATCTGTTAACGATTCAAACTGAGCCGCCATTACCATATAAACCAGCAAAACGCCTAAAATCAAAATGAGATAAAGATCATCGAAAGCATCACCTTTTTCTGTTAGCTGCCCACCTAATCTCACATCAATTCCAGCGGGGATATCGAGCTGTTGAATGTAAGCCTCAAGCGATTGAGCTGCTTCACCAAGCGAAATATTTTTTACATCAGCCTTCACAAAAACTATCCTTTCCTGGTTCTTCCGCTGAATCTCAATATTGCTGTGCGTTTGCTCAAAATGTGCAACTGTTGACAGCGGTATCTGCTGATTAAGCATATTGGTAAGCATGATATTGCCTATCTGCTCAACTTCATTGCGTGCATTGGCAGTATAGCGCAGCACAATCGGGTAATCTTCACCTTGCTCAGTATAGCTCCCGGCTTCAAATCCATAAATAGCATGCCTAATCTGCAAACCAATCATGGTGGCATTAAGTCCCATTCGAGCCGCCTTCTCTTTG
This sequence comes from Bacteroidota bacterium, assembly GCA_018830105.1. Taxonomy (GTDB): domain Bacteria; phylum Bacteroidota; class Bacteroidia; order Bacteroidales; family F082; genus UBA5536. The sequence goes on along the minus strand of JAHJTC010000016.1, from coordinate 76,707 downwards.
TCTACCATCACCTGAAGCTCCATTTTTCCTTCATCATTGGTACTTATAACATCAGCAAAAAAATCCATGCTTTCCATTTTTGCCCTGATAGCTGTTGCCACCTCTCCTATCGCCTGTAAGTCATTTCCTGAAATTTCTACTTCCACTGGCTTTTTATTTCCTGTTATAGCAGCAGATAACAAACTTCCGGCTGTAACATGAAATTTCTCAACTTCAGGAATCTTTGCAATTTCTTTGCGTAAAGCCTCACCAATTTCTTTAGCCGACCTTTCTCTTTGATCCGGAAGCGTAAGGTGACCTAAAATCGTGCTCACATTTTTTCCCTCTGAAAATCCAACTGCTGTAAGCAATCCTTCCTGGGTTTGGCCTGTAATGGCAACCAGCGTTCCGGGCACTAATTCAGGCACTTCTGCTTCGAACAAATCCATGATTTTTTTTGAAATACGATCTGTTTCAGCCGCTGTAGTGCCCACCTCCGTCTCAAAAACTATGGCCACATCACCGGCATCAAATTCAGGAATATAATCAGACCCCAATCGCTTACCGAAATACAGTGAAATTATCAGAACACCAATAAATATGCTTACAATCAGTGTTTTATGACTCAATGACCAATTCAGTAATTCCCGATAAGCCTTTTCAACACTTGTGAAAACCGATTCTGTTTTGCGAAAAAACCAGCTATGCGAGGGTTGATTATTTTTTTTCCTGCTTTTAAGCATTTTGGATGAGAGCATAGGAGTAAGGCTTAAAGCCGTTATCAGCGAAGCCAGCAGTGTTACTGATGTGATTACTGCCAATTGTTTGAACATAATCCCTACAACACCCCCCGTAAATATTAATGGAATAAAAACGACCAAAGTGGTAATTGTGGAGGCCAGAATAGCCATCCCCATTTCGCTTGCTGCAAAAATTGCTGCCTGCTTTGGCTTTGACCCGTTTTCGATATGGCGGGTAATGTTTTCAAGCACTACAATGGCATTATCAACTACCATTCCGATAGCAATAACCAGCGCCATAAGCGAAAAAATATTGATGGTATAACCAATGGCATACATGGTTATAAATGCGGTAATGAGCGAAAAAGGTATCGTAAGAATAATAATCAGACTTGAACGCCATTCGCGGAGAAAAAACAGCACCACAAAAATCACAAAGATGAAGGCATACCAAAGTGAAGAAGCGAGATTTGACACAGATTGTGTTATCACTTCATCAGAAGCAATTACTTCAAAAACATCTACATCAGCGGGCAAGTCGTTTCTGATTAAATCCATTCGTGCTCTCACGGCCTCAATCACATCCAGGGTATTTAAGCCCGATTGCTTTTGTACCATCAGCGCCATCCCTATTCCTGCTTTATTGCGCGCAAATTCGTCTTTCTCTCTGAAGCCATCCTTAATTTCAGCCAAATCGCGCAACCGCACAATTCTGCCCTGAAAGGCAGTGATAACAAGCTCTCCTATTTCTTCAACAGCTTCAAATTCGGCCGAAACCGCTAGTGAAAAATCATTGGTGCCCGTTTTTATCGTGCCACCGGGAACATTTCGGTTAGCAGCCTGAAGTAGGGTAGCAATTTGCTGCGCAGAAACATGATAAGCCTGCAACTTCATTGGATCAAGGCTGATCTGAATTTCCCGCTCGGGCTGGCCCAGATACACAACTGTTCCTACGCCAGCAACTTTTCTTAAGGCCGAAGCAACTTGATCTTCAACAATTTGCTCTATCCCATCATAGTTTTCTTCAGCAGTGATTCCATAAATCAGCACAGGTATCATGGAGGAATTCATCTTGTAAATTATAGGCGTATGGGCCTCAGCGGGCAATTTAGCCTTCACCAGTTCCATCAGATCTCTGGCATTATTAGCCGCAGCAGAAATATCTGTGCCCCACTCAAACTTTAAAGCAATGAAGGAAACATTTTCTCTGGAGGAGGACTGTATTTCTTTCAGATGCTCCGTTCCGGCTAAGACAGCTTCAAGAGGTTTCACCAACTGTTTTTCTATTTCCTCCGCCGAAGCTCCCGGATATACAGTAATTACAGTAAGGCTGGGCAATTCCATTTCAGGCATAACATCAAGTGGCAGCATCCTGAACGACACCAGCCCAAAGAGCAGAACCGCGATAAATGCCATGGCAGCAGTTATCGGCCTGTTGACAGCATATTTTGGTAAATTCATAATCTGTCCTCCTTTTAGTTTATTCGTACTTTGGCACCGTCAGTTAACCGATTTTTACCAGCCGTAACTAACAATTCATCGCCCGAAAGCCCATTTACAGCAACCTTATCTCCTACCATCTCAGCTCGTGTTATCCTTTTTCTATGTACTACATCATCTTGAATCACAAATACAAAGTCATTTGCTGTTCCTGCTTGTCTATAGATACTTTGAAGTGGCACAAAAACAGTTTCACGCGGGTTTAATTGAAGAAAAACTTGCGCAAACATTCCAGGTTTAACAAGCAAATCAGGGTTTTCGAGAAGCAAATCAACCTTAGCTGAATGAGTTGTTGCCGACAATTCCTCACTGATATAATTTACCCGGGCGCTAAATACAGTGTCAGGAAAAGCATCAAAGCGTAAACCAGCCTTTTGACCTATAAAAAGTTGCGGGAAAATCTTTTCGTTTATTGCAATTTCAACTTTAACCGGATTGTAATTGATAAGTTTTACAATACCATTTTCGAGTTCGAAAGCACCACTTAGGCCAGAGGGCATGAGCGAATAATTCTCGCCCTCTTCAATATATACCTCAGCAATAATGCCCTTGAAAGGCGCTATGAGTCTGGTGTTTTTTTCCATCATGGCTTTACGTGCTTCAGCCGCCTCAAATTTTGCTTTTAGGTGGTCATAATCCACCTGGCTAACACTTCCTTTAGCCACAAGACGTGATAATCTTTCATAATCAGTTTTTAAAGTTTCATAAGCGACAATAGCCTGAATCAGCATTTCATCAGATAACTCGGCGATTAACTGTCCTTGCTCAACGTGGTCGCCCTTCCGAACATGCAAACGCTCTACCCTGCCCGGCAAAGCAGTGCTAAGTGTGGCATGCCGGGATGCTTTGGCAACACCAGAAAATTTTAGCTCAGGTGTGTAAATGATTTTTTCTGCTTTAACTGCAGAAACAACTTGCACTTCATCTTGTTGACTCGCTTGCTTTTCAATTTGTTCATTACACCCCTGCAAAAGCAAGACTATACTTAAGGTAATAGCAGTAGCAATTGAATTTACTCTTTTGGTTTTCATTTATTTAACTTTTATATTTTACAGATATCCTATTTTATCGAATTATTTGGTTTTGTTGTTGCAGAGGCCTTGTTTCACAAAGTGGAATAGACTTTAAACCGGAAAATGTGACCTAAGGCAGGTAGCCTCATGCTAAGGGCTCAAAAGAGTTTCCGATCTGCTATAATCAGCCACCAGTTGGCCACCCACTTTCTTTAGCTGGCTTTGACAAATCCATTGTGCTGTTTTGGCTTCAATATGATCAGCAGACGCTTTCTGCCACATGGCTTGTGCTTCGAGTAAATCGGTGGTTGTAACCAGTCCCTCAGCATAATTATCCTGATTCAGACGCAGGTTTTCTTCTGCCTGGGCACAACCACTTTCGGTCATTTTAACCCTTTCCAGGCTTTCCTGCCAGGCAAAAAAAGCCTGAGCAACTTCAAGTTGTATCCACTCAGTAGCTTGTTTTAACTCCAGTTCAGCAATACGCTGCCCATGACGCGCAGCCTTCAAAGTGTGATTTTTATCTCCCCAATGAAATAAAGGAACATGTAAAGCAACTCCTGCAATGATATCCCCACTAAATTGCTCCGCATAGCCATCATAAAGATTTGGGTTTGAAACAACATAATTTACCGAGGCTGCTAAATCAGGTAAATAGCGCGATTTCATGATTTTTACACCCGAACGGGAAATATTAATCTGCTGTTCCAGCATCTGAAGTTCTGTCCGGTTTTCCCTGGCGAGGGCATAAAGTTGATCCTGTGTTATGAGTGAGAAGTCGTCTTCCTGATCGGGAACCAACACCATGTTTTCTTCCAGGTCTATGCCAATAAGCTGTGCTAAAGCCATTTTTGATAGCTTTAATCCCTGATTTACCTTAAAAAGTGCTAGCGATGCCTCATTTTTCTTTACGTCCACTTTGAGCAAATCATTATGCGTTACAAAACCTTCCTGATAAAGATTTCTTAAATCCACCGACAGATTCTCCAGCAGATCAAGATAAGCCTGCGCTAGTTTTTGTTTCTCTTCAAGTGCTATTATCTGCCAAAAAGACTCCTCTACTTTATGCAATAGCTCACTGCTTTCGTAAAGCTGTTTTTGCATGGCCAACTGTTCCGTATATGCTGCTATTCTGTTGGTTTCCCGTATTTTAAAACCTGTAAACAAGGGTTGCACCAATCCGATTTGCGCTACATATACATTTTTACTGCCCAACTCACCCTCTTCTTTTGGCAGATAAACGTACTGCTTAAATACAGGATTTCCTGCCTCATCAAATACCGGCTGACCCTGAGCATCAAACACTAAAAAATCAGAAGCAATTGCCGGATCGCTGAAAGCCTGCTGATTGAGGCCTCCACTTTGTGCATCAATAGCATTGAAAGGAATTACGGGCAAAAACTTATCTTCGCCTAATAGGTTAAATTGTCTGTTTGTCCTTAAATAGCTGGCATTTGCACTAAAATTTGGCAAATATTGCGTAAAAGCCGACTTGCGCATTGCGGTGGCTGCTCCCAACTGCTCCTGAGCAATTTTTAGTTTTTCGTTGTTTTCTAATGCCAGCCGGCCGCAATCCTCCAGACTGAGTTTGTTTTGTGCATTCAATCCGGCCTGACTCAGAAAAACAATTAACATCCCCAGGCAAATCCATCTTCGTTTCATTTTTTTTAACATTGAAATTAATATATTTGACTATTTTGGTTTTTTGGTCGAAAATAAAATAAAAAAAACAGCACTTATTACTCTAACCCTTTAGGTGGCTTGACTATACCATGAAAAAGAATTTCAAGCAATTTATCCAGCCTGAGCTGTAGGTTATTTTCCAGATCATTAATTAGTAATGGAATTTCTAGACCTTTCATAGCGATAGCGATAGCAACAGCACCCAATTGGATATCATCAATTCTAAATACAGCTTTCTGCTGTCCGTCTTTTAATATCCCCTGTATGATAGAAACTTCTTCGAGGTCGTACTTAACCCTTACTTTTTCGATAAATGGCAAGTGCATCAAGTAATCGCTGCGAACGGCCTCATATAAATTAACGGTTTCTTTAAATTTTTGCATACGTACCATGACATATTGGCGGAGTTTCTCCTGTGGATCCGACTCTTTATTTATCGCAACCAAAACTGCTGCTTTGAGCTGCGAAGCCTCCATTTCGACAACAGCCTGAAAAACTTCTTCCTTGCTTTTGAAATAATAATACAACGAGCTTTTCCCCATGCGTAAAGCCTGAGCTATATCATCCATTGTAGTTTTCTTATATCCAAAACGTCCGAACAACTGCGCTGAAACCTGTATGATTAAATCATGTGGATCTTCTTTCATAAGTCTATTTTTCGACCAATTTAGTTTTTTGTTCCAATAATTATACCAAATTAATCATGCAAGATAAATATAAAAAACAAATTGCGTTTAAAAAAAATATACATCGGCTTGATGCCGGATTTTTCCTTTAATTACGTAATCTTGCATCTTTAATGAAAAGCAGGTTGTTTCCTATGAACAAAAATCACTATTACCACCACAACGAAGCCTTTGCACTGGAAGCCGGCGGCACAATTAATAACCTACGAATTGCTTATCAATACTGGGGAAAGCTGAACAAAAAACAGGATAACGTGATCTGGGTCTGTCATGCTTATACTGCAAATGCCGATGCGCAGGATTGGTGGCCGGATATGATTGGCTCCGGTTTGTTAATGGATACCGATCAATACTTTGTGATTTGTGCCAATGTTATTGGTTCTTGTTATGGCACTACTGGTCCGTTGGATATCAACCCGGAAACTGCAAAGCCCTGGCTAAAAAATTTTCCAAAAATTACTGTAAGAGATGTAGTAAATGCCCATGAAATTTTACGACAGCACCTGAACATCAATAGTATTCACATGGTAATCGGAGGTTCTATTGGTGCTTTTCAAGCCTTGGAATGGAGTATTATATCGCCCGAACTCATTCATTATATGGTATTTATTGCCAGCAGTGCTTCGGCATCGCCTTGGAATATTGCGCAGAACGAAGCGCAACGGTTGGCCATAATGGCAGATTCCAGCTATTTTGGCGATGACCCAAAAGGCGGCCTCAACGGCCTCAAAGCCGCACGTGCAATGGCACTTATCAGCTATCGCAATGCTGAGACTTATAACAGCACGCAAAAAGATGGTGATGTCGGTTTGTCTGGAAAATATAAAGCCATCAGTTACCAGCAATATCAGGGCGAAAAATTAGTGAAAAGGTACAATGCCTTTAGTTATGTTTGTATGTCGCATCTGTTCGACAGCCACCAAATAGGACGAAATCGCAGCTCGGTTGAACAAGTATTGGGTACAATTAAAACCAAAACCCTGGTTATAGCCCTCGACACCGATCAGCTTTTCCCTCCCAAAGAACAAGAATTTGTTGCCAGACATATTCCTAAAGCCCAATATGAGTGCATATCGACCAGTTTTGCCCATGATGGTTTTTTAATAGAATCTGAACAAATTACACAGGTGGTAAAGCGGTTTTTAAACAACTCAAAGTAGTAAGTGCACTTTCAATGCACAATCAAAAATACTACTTGTGATTAATTAATACTTTTGCACCGAATAAGCTTCGTCACATGCCAAAACCACGAGCAAAAACAATTATCGATGCTTCCTGGGTCGCTATTTTAGGAAATGCATTTTTATCCGTAATCAAAATTATTGCCGGTTTTCTTTCGGGTAGTATGGCTTTGGTAGCCGATGGTATTGATTCAGCCGGTGATATTTTGGGGTCTCTAATCACTTTACTCACAGCACGGATTATTGCTAAGCCGCCAAATATGCACCATCCGTATGGCTATGACAAAGCAGATACCATTGCCTCAAAACTACTGGCGTTTCTTATATTTTTTGCTGGTGCACAGCTCGCTATTTCAACTTTTCAAAGAATCATCAGCGGACACGAAGGCATGCTTCCGTCATCTTTAGCCGTAATTGTGGTTTCGATTTCAATCATTGGCAAACAGCTTCTGGCCAGGTATCTGGGAAAAACCGGCCGCAAAATCGATAGCCCTATGCTAAAAGCAAACGCCAAAAACATGCAGAATGATGTAATCATTTCAATTGCTGTTTTGCTGGGACTTATCTTTACACATATTTTCAATCTCCCGATATTAGATTCAATAACCGCTTTATTGGTAAGCGTTTGGATAATGATTGTTGCCATAAAAATCATCATCAAATCAAGCAAAGAGCTTATGGATGGCCTCGATGATCCGGGCATTTACAAAACCATTATGGATGCCGTTGGCCGGGTTGCCGGCGCCCATAATCCACATCGTGTAAGAGCGAGAAAAATGGCTCATTTTTATATGATAGCCCTTGATATTGAAATAGATGGGAGAAAAAGCTTAGATGAAGCCCATGAAATATCCAACAAGGTAGAGCAGGAGATAAAGCATAAAATTAAAAATGTTTACGATATATTAATACATATCGAACCCCTTGGCGATGACCGCTCGAATGAAGCTTTTGGCATAACACCAGGCGATTTGTCCGACAAATAATGCGGCAAAAAAAACCAAGCTTTACGATTTATTCTACAATACCAGCTTTAATTAAGTGTTAACCCACAGTTGATACGCTTCATTTTTTATCTTTGCAGCAGTTTTTCGTTTAGGCTTATTTCGCAAAATATATACCCATGATACTGTTTTTCCAGCCCTCTCCAAATCGAATTATTGCACTGGAATCCAACACCAAACCCCATAAGGACGACATCGAAAAGCTATGCTGGCTATTTGGTGGCGCCAAACAGATTCACGAAAAAACGATCAAAGGATTCTTTATCGGGCCACGGAAAGAAATGATCACTCCCTGGAGCACCAATGCTGTTGAAATAACACAGAATATGGGTATTGAAGGCATTTGCAGGATAGAATCATTTCAAAAAACCGATAAAACCAATACCGATTTCGACCCCATGCTTCAGGCTAGATTTCACAACCTGGATCAGCTGCTGTTTTATATCTCCCATCAGCCCGAAGCTGTTGTTTTTATTGATGATCTGGATGCCTATAATGAAAAAGAAGGCCTTGCATTGAGTGAAGACGAAATTCAGTATTTAAATGAAATAAGCCAAAAAATTAACCGCAAGCTGACAGATAGCGAAGTGTACGGTTTTGCACAGGTAAACTCAGAGCATTGCAGGCATAAAATCTTTAACGGCACCTTTGTCATCGATGGCAAAACCATGCCTGAAACCTTGTTTGCGCTCATCAAGAAAACTGCCAAAGAACACCCCAACAGACTGGTATCAGCCTATAAAGATAATGTTGCTTTTGTGCTGGGACCAAAAATTGAACAATTTGCTCCGGCCACTCAACATCAAGCCGATTTTTTTCAAATTACTCCCATTCAATCCGTTATTTCTCTCAAAGCCGAAACACATAATTTTCCTACCACAGTGGAGCCTTTCAATGGTGCTTCAACAGGTAGTGGAGGCGAAATACGTGATCGCCTGGCCGGAGGAAAAGGTTCCTTGCCATTAGCCGGCACAGCGGTTTATATGACTTCGTATCCCCGAACTGAAGAAAACCGCAGCTGGGAACAAAACCATCCCGAACGCGACTGGCTCTATCACAATCCGGCCGAAATCCTGATAAAAGCCTCAAATGGCGCGTCTGATTTTGGAAATAAATTTGGCCAGCCATTAATTAATGGCAGTCTGCTCACCTTCGAGCACAACGAAATACGCCAATTTGGATTTGATAAAGTAATTATGCTCGCCGGCGGAGTTGGCTTTGCACGACAAGAAGACAGCTTAAAAGACGCCCCTGTACCCGGAGATCTGATTGTGGTTTTGGGTGGTGATAATTACCGTATAGGCATGGGTGGCGGTGCAGTTTCAAGCGTAGATACAGGTGAATTTAGCAATGCTATCGAACTCAACGCTGTGCAACGTGCCAATCCCGAAATGCAGAAAAGAGTCGCCAATGTAATCCGGGCCATGGCCGAAAGCAACATTAACCCTGTAAGATCAATCCATGACCATGGCGCAGGAGGACACCTGAACAGCCTCTCCGAATTAATTGAAGAGAGCGGAGGTTTAATTGATATTGCCAAACTTCCTGTTGGCGACCCAACACTCTCCGATAAAGAAATCATTGGCAACGAATCGCAAGAGCGCATGGGATTGATTATCGACCCCGAAAAAATCAAACTGCTACAACTAACCGCCGAGCGCGAACGTGCCCCATTTTATGTGGTAGGTGAAGCCACAAACGATCATCAGCTAAAATTTAAGCGCGACGAAAACCTTTGTCCGATTGACCTCAGGATGGAAGACCTCTTTGGAAAACCACCCAAAACAGTCCTCGAAGACAAGCATAAGCCGTATCATTTTGCTGCATTAAGCTACACCAATGATGAGCTTCATTTTTACCTCAACAATGTTTTGCAGCTCGAAGCTGTTGCCAGTAAGGATTGGCTCACCAACAAAGTTGACCGCTCTGTTACGGGCAGGGTTGCTATGCAACAATGTGCCGGAGTAATACAGTTGCCCCTCAATAATCTGGGTATCACAGCGCTTGATTACAAAGGCGAAAAAGGGATTGCCACAGCCCTGGGTCATGCCCCGGTAGCTGCATTGATCGACAGCCGCAACGGATCCCGACTTGCTGTCGCCGAATCACTTACGAATCTTATCTGGGCTCCAATCGAAGGTGGATTAAGTGGCGTGTCATTAAGTGCAAACTGGATGTGGCCCGCCAAAAACCCGGGTGAAAACAGTCGTTTGTATATGGCCGTAAAAGCATTAAGTGATTTCTGTATCGAGCTGGGCATCAATGTTCCTACCGGAAAAGATTCCCTCTCAATGACACAGAAATATCCCGATGGACAGAAGGTGCTAGCTCCTGGAACTGTTATCGTTACTGCCGTTGGCGAAGTTTCCAATATTAGCAAAGCAGTAAAACCTGTTTTAGCGCAAAACACCAATTCAAGCTTGCTTTATATCGACCTCTCTTTGGATAATTTTGAGCTGGGAGGCAGCAGTTTTGCACAAAGTGTTGGCGGCATTGGTAGTAATGCTCCGGATGTAAATGATGCCGTCTATTTTAAGACAGTGTTTAACACCATCCAAGCCTTGATTCAACAAGAACTCATCCTTTCGGGACATGATATTTCTGCCGGCGGGCTGATTACAAGTTTGTTGGAAATGAATTTTGCCAATTGTGAATCCGGACTTACGATGACACTTGACAGCCTGCCGCAAAATGATCTCATCAAACTGTTGTTCAGCGAGCAACCAGCCATCCTTATTCAGGTAGAAAATGATTCGGCAGCTTTTGACCTGCTCACGGAAAACAATATCCGTTTTCACAACATTGGCAAACCTATTGCAGCGCGTCAGATAAATCTTTACCACCACAAAGCGAAATACAGCTTCGATATCGACACCTTGCGCGATGTATGGTTTAAATCGTCCTACCTGCTCGATCAAAAGCAAAGTGGCGAAAAGCACGCGCTGCGTCGTTTTAAAAATTATAAAAAACAAGACCTGAAATTTAGCTTTGGTAAAAATTTTAGCGGGAAAGCCGCTGATTTTGGCATAGAAAAAAACCTACGCCCAAAAGCTGTCCACAAAGCTGCAATCATTCGCGAAAAGGGTGTGAATGGCGATCGGGAAATGGCTTATGCGCTTTATCTCGCCGGATTTGAAGTGAAAGATGTGCATATGACTGATTTGATAAGTGGGCGCGAAGACCTGAGCGATGTGCAGATGATCGCTTTTGTTGGCGGCTTCTCCAATTCTGATGTGTTGGGTTCTGCAAAAGGCTGGGCCGGAGCTTTCTTATACAACGAAAAAGCAAAAGCTGCCCTTGATAATTTTTATGCCCGCGAAGACACCCTTAGTTTGGGAGTTTGCAATGGCTGCCAGCTTATGATGGAGCTGGGTCTTATTTACCCTGATCATCCCGAAAAACCAGTGATGCTGCATAATGAATCGGGCAAATTTGAATCAGCTTTTCTTACCGTTGATATTCCGGCAAATAATAGTGTGATGCTCTCGAACCTATCCGGGAAAAGACTTGGAGTCTGGATCGCACATGGCGAAGGCAAGTTCAGTTTCCCTTGTTATAAAGACAATTACAACATAGTGATGCAATATGGACAGGAAAAATATCCCGGCAATCCAAACGGAAGCGATTGGAATACTGCTGCTGTTTGTTCCAACGATGGCCGACATCTTGCCATGATGCCCCATATCGAACGCTCATTTCTACCCTGGCAATGGGCACATTATCAGGAAGGCAGAAAAGCTGATGAGGTTAGCCCCTGGATGGAGGCTTTCGTAAATGCCCGGCAATGGATTGCTGCACATAAATAAAGTATTATCCAAAAACCTTCCGACTTAATTTATTGTTTGTCGGTCTGTCAATTTCTGGTTTTTACGTTATTCTATTAAGTATAAAGATGCTTAATCAGGAATTTTACTAAATTGCCGCTCAAAATAAACCAAAATGGAACAGAAAAGAACAGCAATTATTACCGGAGCCAGCAGTGGTATTGGAGAAGCTGCTGCAATTCGATTTGCTCAGGGTGGATGGAACCTGATACTTACTGCAAGAAGAATAGAAAAGCTGGAGAGCCTAAAAGCCAAAATTGATCAGAAATACCAGCAAAAAACATGGCTATTTCAACAAGATGTGCGTCATCCTGATAGCGGGGAAAAATTGGCCGCCTGGCTGCACGAAAACCAAATTAAACCTGATTTATTAATTAATAATGCCGGACTTGCAGTTGGAGTATCCCCCATACATCAAGGTGTTGCTGACGATTGGGAGCGTATGATCGACACCAATATTAAAGGCCTGTTGTATGTTTCAAGAGCAATTTCTGAAATAATGACTGATCAGGGTTTCGGTCATATCATCAATATTGGCTCTATTGCCGGCAAAGAAGCTTACCCCGGAGGCAATGTCTATTGTGCAACAAAACATGCTATCGACGGCCTCACCAAAGCTATGCGCATCGACTTATTGCCTTATGGCATCCGTGTAAGTCAGGTTGCTCCGGGCGCTGTTGAAACAGCATTTTCATTAGTGCGCTATAAAGGAAACCAGTCACAAGCAAAAAAAGTTTATGATGGTTTTGCGCCTTTAAATGCAGCAGATGTAGCAGATGCCCTTTGGTTTGTTGCCAATGTTCCGGCACATGTTAACATCAACGATTTAGTGATAATGCCTACTGCACAAGCCAGTGCGGTTCATATTAAACGCGAAACAACCACTTAATCAGCTTAATAGCTAAATATATTTTTATTAATATTGCCCCTACAAATAGGTACTAATAGCAACAATCTCTTTTTTAAGGACTCACATACGCGCAATTATGGACAAAAGTATTACACGCATATTCGATTTACTGCCTTTTTACGAAAAACAGTTTAAATTTAAAGACGATGTTTTGGCCAGCAAAGAAAATGGCCAATGGGTCAAGTACGACATCAAAAAATTCCGCGAAATAGTTGATGATATCAGTTATGCATTGCTTCAGCTGGGCATAAAAAAGGGGGACAACATAGCCACAATATCCAATAATTGCCCTGAGTGGAATTTTATTGATATGGCCATTTTACAAACCGGCGCCGTTCATGTCCCTATTTATCCCACAATCAGCGAGTCGGACTACAAATTTATTCTTCAACACGCTGAGGTTAAATTTGTTTTTGTTGCTGGCAAGGAGCTTTATAGCAAAATAGAACACTTATTGCCTGAGTTAGCCATCGTCCCCGAAGTTTATACGTTTAAAAATACAGAAGGAGTTAAACACCTCAGCGAGTTGATCCAGTTAGGCGCGACACACCGAAACATGAAGATGCTGGAGTATGCTAAAGCTGCTATTCAGGCCGATGAAATAGCCACTTTGATTTATACATCAGGAACAACGGGAAATCCAAAAGGCGTTATGCTGTCACATCACAACCTGTTGAGTAATGTTGATGCGGTTCACACTTATTTTCCGGTTGATGAAAGCTGCCGGGCTTTGAGCTACCTGCCACTTTGCCATGTGTATGAACGCACAAATATCTATACCTATTTATACCTGGGTGTGAGTATTTATTATGCCGAAAACATGGGAACTATTGCTGATAATATTCGGGAAATTTCGCCCCAAATACTTACAACTGTGCCCCGACTTCTTGAAAAAGTTTACGACAAAATCATTGCAAAAGGGCTCAAGCTAAAAGGTGCCCAAAAACAAATTTTCTTTTGGGCTGTCAATTTAGGCCTGAACTACAAAGAAGCTGGCAAAAACAGCATCTTTTATAAGGCTCAGCTTGCTGTTGCCAACAAACTGGTTTTCAAGAAATGGCGCGAGGCACTTGGAGGCGAAATGCGCGTTATTGTTTCGGGTGGGGCCGCATTGCAGCCGCGACTTATCAAAGTTTTTACGGCCGGACAAATTCCGGTGCTTGAGGGCTACGGACTTACCGAAACTTCTCCGGTAATTGCTGTTAACACCCTCGAAAAAGGTGGATTAAAGTTCGGAACAGTAGGTAAAGTGCTCAAAAACGTGGAAGTAAAAATAGCACAAGAAGGCGAAATCCTTGTCAAAGGACCCAATGTGATGAAAGGCTATTTTAAGAATCAGGAAATGACGGCCGAGGCAATCGATCAGGAAGGATGGTTTCATACCGGCGATGTGGGACACATTGAACCATCAGGTCATTTGCGCATCACGGGACGCATCAAGGAAATTTTTAAAACCTCGATGGGAAAATATATAAGTCCGGCCCTGATCGAAAACCGTTTCAAGGAATCGCCCTTTATCGATGGCATAATGGTTATTGGCGAGCATCAAAAATTTGCCGCAGCGCTTATCGTGCCGAATTTTGAGCACCTGCGGTCCTGGTGTCGTATCAAAGACATAACCTACACTTCTGACAAAGAAATGATCCAAAACAATAACATCGTCAAACGACTTCGCAAAGAAATTGATCATTACAACAGCTTTTTTGGAGATTACGAAAAAATTAAGAAATTTGAGCTTACCGATCACGAATGGACCGTGCCCTCGGGCGAGCTTACTGCAAACCTGAAGCTTAAAAGAAGTTTTATCACCTTGAAATACAAAGATAAAATCGATAAAATCTATAGTGATTAATTCATTCTCAATCAACCCATAACACTTGCTCCTATGGAAAATATGCGCATCTTTGATATACTGAACCCATTCCGAAAAACTGAAAATGCAGGCCAGGAGGTTTTTGCTGCCAAGCAAAACGATCAATGGCAAATAGTTACTGCAGCCGATTATGTAAAGACGGTTGATCAACTTAGCCTGGGACTGATGGAGTCAGGCATTAAAAAAGGGGACAAGATCGCAACAATTTTAAAAAATTGTCCGGAATGGAATTTCATCGACATGGCGTTGCTTCAGATCGGTGCTGTTCAGGTGCCCATATACCCAACCATTAGCGACACCAATTATCAGTTTATTTTTAACGATGCTGAAGTAAAATACATCATTGTTTCAGATGCAGCCTTTCATCTTCGCATTAAGGATGTTGTAAATGAAGTGCCGCTTTTGGACGGAATCTTCAGTATTGAACCCGTTGATGGTTTACGAAACTGGGCCGAATTGCTCGAGAGAGGCGAAAAATCGACCAGACAAGAAGAATTGGAAGAAATTCGTGCTTCTCACTCAGCAGATGAAATGGCAACGCTTATTTATACCTCAGGCACTACCGGAAACCCAAAGGGCGTAATGCTTTCGCATAAAAATATTATGAGTAATGCCGATGCCACAATTGAAATCCTAAAACATAATCCGGTGAGCAAGGTACTTAGCTTTCTGCCCTTATGCCATGTGCTCGAACGAATCATGAATTATACCTATCAGCGTCATGGGGCAACGATTTATTATTGCGACAACCTGGAAAAGATTGGCGATTATATCCGTGATGCACAACCCGAGATGTTTACCGCTGTGCCACGCGTACTTGAAAAAACCTATGAAAAAATTATTCTCAAGGGAAGAAGCCTGAAGGGTATTAAGAAGTTAATTTTTTTCTGGGCACTGCGTGTTGGCGAACAATACGAGCCCTGGGGGAAAAGCGGTTTATGGTATCAATTCAAGCTGTCATTGGCACGCAAGTTGGTTTTAAGCAAATGGCAGGCAGCCTTTGGAGGCCGGTTGAATGCCATCGTAAGCGGAGGAGCAAGCCTGCAGGAGCGTATTGCCCGTGTTTTTTGGGCAGCAGGCTTTAAGGTGATGGAAGGCTATGGCCTCACCGAAACATCGCCCGTTATTGCTGTGAGTAACTTTTTGCCGGGAGGTGTAAAAATTGGCACAGTTGGTCCTGCTTTGCCAGGCGTGGAATTAAAAATTGCAGAAGATGGTGAAATTCTTGTCAAAGGCCCCAATGTAATGCTCGGCTATTTTAAAAGAGACGACCTCACAGCCGAAATCATTGATCAGGAGGGCTGGCTGCATACAGGAGATATCGGCCATTTTGAAGGAAAATTTTTGCGCATTACCGACCGAAAGAAGGAAATTTTTAAAACTTCCGGCGGTAAATATGTTGCACCTCAGCAGGTAGAAAACAAAATGAAGGAATCCCCATTTATCGAACAGGCAATGGTTGTGGGTGAGGGCAAAAATTTTGCCGCTGCGATTATTATACCCGATTTCGCACATATTGAATCCTGGTGCAAAGTAAAAGGTAAAACCTACGAAGGAGCTGAAAAAAGTATTAAAGATGCGGTGATCATCAGCCGTATTGAAAAAGAAATCAACGAAAAAAACAAGCAGCTTGATCAAATCGAACGCGTTAAAAAATTCAAATTAATGGCTGATGGATGGAATGTGGAAACCGGAGAATTGTCGCCTACCATGAAACTAAAACGCAAGTTTTTAACACGTAAATATGCGCTCACGATCGAATCGCTATATCATAACGAGGGCTTCAATGCAAAAGTTTAAAAAGCATTTCTTTATAGAGTTCATCCTCACCAATATCCTGGCTGTTATAGCCTTTTGACTTGAGGTCATATTCGCGCAGAACGGCTATGCAGCGAACGGCATCTGCAATAGAAAAGTTTTTTGCTGCCAGCTGGTAATCCTGAACAAAAAAAGGATTTATGCCCAAAATACTTGCCAGGTTATTGCGGCTTTTATCATGGGCATAATGGATCTTCAGAATTTTAGTGAAAAACCCGTACAGATTTATCGCGGTGAGCAGCAGTGGATAATCCTTGCTGTTGGAGCCAAAGTAACGCACAATCTGATTGGCCCGCAACACATCTTTTATGCCAATGGCTTTTTGTAATTCAAAGATATTGTAGTCCTTCGATATCCCGATATTCCGTTCTACATCCTCATCCGTAATTTTTTTTCCTGCGGGCAAGGCAATGATGAGCTTCTCAAGTTCATTTCTAACTTTGTGCAGGTCTGTTCCCAAAAAATCAGCCATCATCTGGCAGGCCTTGGGTGTAATACTATAGTTTTTTTGCGCCAGATACTGCTCTATCCATTTGGGAATATGGTTGTCATAAAGTTTCTTGGCCTCATAAAGCACTCCTTTGGCTTCAATTTTCCTGGCTAGCGAACGCCGCTTATCTATCTTTTTGTACTTGAAATTAATCACAAGAATAGTGGTGTCTGGCAGTTTTTCAATGTACTGTTCCAGCGACTCAAGATTTTTAATATCCTGAGCCTCTTTAACAATCAGTACCTGATAATCGCCGGTCATTGGGTAATTACGTGCCTGACTTACAATAGCCTGCACATCAACATCACGGCCATAAACTACCATCTGATTAAAGGCTTGATCGGCAGGCTGAAGCACCTGATCTTCGAGCATATCCGAAATAGTATCGATAAAATAAGGCTCCTCCCCCATCAAGAAATAAATCGGGTAGTACACTTTATTGCGGATATCGCCCAATATCTGGTCAAATGTAAAAGCCATAAGCTAAAATCGAAGGTGTTTCACTGTAATTCCCTGATTTATCAACTGCAGTAATGCATCTATGCCAATTTTAAGATGATCGGCAACAAATCTATTGTTGACTTTGCGATCACTTTCTGAGGTTTTCACGCCTTCAGGTACCATAGGCTGATCCGAAACAAGCAACAAGGCACCTGTAGGAATCTCATTGGCAAACCCCACTACAAAAATCGTAGCAGTTTCCATATCAACAGCCATACTTCTGGTTTCAATCAGGTATTCTTTAAAAACATTATCATGCTCCCAAACCCTGCGATTTGTGGTAAAAACGGTTCCTGTCCAATAATCCCTGCCATGATCACGAATTGTGGTTGAAATGGCTTTTTGCAGGCTAAATGCCGGTAAGGCCGGCACTTCAACGGGCAAATAATCATTGGAGGTTCCCTCTCCTCTGATAGCAGCAATAGGCAAAATTAAATCGCCAACCGTATTCTTTCGTTTGATCCCACCGCATTTGCCCAAAAATAATACCGCTTTGGGATGAATAGCTCCCAATAAATCCATAACAGTAGCAGCATTGGCGCTTCCCATTCCAAAATTAATGATCGTGATATTATTAGAAGTAGCACATGGCATGGGATGATCAGCTCCTATAATGGGCACGCTGTTCCATTCAGCAAATAGCTCGAGGTATTGACTGAAGTTGGTTAATATAATGTACTCTCCAAATTGATTAATCGGCAAACCAGTATAACGTGGCAACCAGTTCGCAACAATATCTTTCTTCGTTTTCATAAATACTGGCTTAAAAGGACAAATTTAGTGGTTTTATCAGTTCATTTCACATAGTTAGTACCTTGACATAGAATTGTGAATATTTTTTAAAAATGTCTTTCTTAACAAGCTATTTTAATTATATTTACGGCTAAATTCAAAAGCCTGAGGGGGCTGTTGCGGATAATTATGGAATGGTTTAAAGTACGAGAATTAGAGAACGATAAACAGGTTTTCGATCCTATTCGTAAAAAATATGTCAGTTTCACACCCGAAGAAGCTGTGAGGCAACAGGTGCTGCATACACTTATTCATACGATGCAGGTTCCGGTTGGATTAACAGCTGTTGAATACACCATAAAAGTGGGCTCCCTGACAAAACGATGCGATGTGGTGGTCTTTTCCAGCCAGCACAAGCCATTGATGATCGTTGAATGCAAAGCTGCTCACATCACCATCAACCAAAAAACACTCGATCAGGCAGCCCGTTACAACTCAGGTTTACAGGTTGAATACCTGCTGCTTAGCAATGCGAAAAGCTATTATCTCTTTCGCAATAACGCGGGCAAACTAACAGCTTGTGAAAAATTGCTTCTGTTTTCTGAAATGAATACGTTCAAAAATAACTCCATATGAAAATCATAAAAATCGCGTTGATTTTCTTTTTTAGCCTCGTGTCAATTTTCAATGGCCATACCCAACAAAAAGCAACGGCTAACGATCCGGAAGCTGTTTCGGAAGCACTTGACTATTTACATCTGGCAAAAAGTTTTTATACTAAATCTGTTGACAAAGCGCTTAATTATAGCCAACTAGCACTCGAAAAAGCGAAGCAAACCAACAACGACAGCCTCAAGGCACATTGCTATAAAGCCTTTGGGACAGCCAATTATTATGCCGGACAATCCGCAATCAGTATTCCGGCCTATGATACAGCAATGGCCTATTTTAAGCAATTGAACGACACAAACGAAATAGGTAATGTGTACAATAACCTGGGGATTTCCAGATCAGCCGTGGGCAACTACAATGGCGCCATCGAAATGTATCTGGCCGCATTACAAATCAGAAAAAGTACAAATAATACAGCGGCATTAGGATCGCTTTATAACAATTTGGGGTCTTTATATTATCAGCTTGAAGACCATACTGAAGCCCTCAGGTATTTTCAGGATGCCTTTGAGCTTTCGGTGGAACAAGGGGATTCAATAGTCATGATGAGTACCAAAAACAATATCGGGCTAGTTCAATTAGTTACGCAGAACTATAAGGAGGCCCTGCTGAGCTTCCGGGAATCCATTGAAATTGGGAAACGTAATAATGACAGTGGAGGCATAGCCAACAGCATGCACAATATTGCGATGATTCATTTTTTTAAAAAAAATATCGACAGTGCATTGTATTATTATCAGGAAGCCGAAAAACTTTACCAACATATAGGATTACGGAGTGGCAATAATTTTTTAGGCCTAGGAAACTGTTACTACGAGAAAGGAGCCTATCAAAAAGCCCTGAAAGCCTTTAAGGAGGCTTTAGCGATCAGTTATGAAACAAATAGCCGTACACTTCGGCTTGATGCCTATCGCAATCTTTTCGAAACCTACAAAACCACCAATAACAGAGACGCAGCCTTTGAAGCCGTTCAGCAATACCATGTGCTTTTCGATTCAGTCAAAACCCTGTTCGACTCTACCGCGGTTAAAAACATTCAGGCCAGATTTGAAGTCAACAATAAAATTCGTGAGCTTGAAACACTTAAAGAACAGCAGCAAATACAGCTTGATTTATTGAATGAGCAGCAGCAAAAACTCAAGTTTCAACGCATTCTTAGTTATGTAAGCCTGCTGTTTTTAGCTATCGTGCTGCTTTTTGTATATTTTCTTTTCAATCTTTTGAAAAAAAATAAGAGAACCATGAACATCCTGCGCCATAAAAATGATGAACTGGAAAAAGCACGTTTGGCTTTAACCAGCTCCCATAAATCATTGCGCGAGCAGGAAGAGTTGCTTCGGACACTTATCAATTCAACACCAGACATTATTTGTTTTAAAGATGGAAAAGGGCGCTGGGTTGAAGCCAATCAGTCAGATCTGGAAGTGTTTAATCTTACCGGTGTAGATTACAAAATGAAGACCGATGAAGAGTTGGCCGTCTATAGCCCAATGCATAAAGATGCCTTCGAAAACTGCATGATCTCTGACGAGATCGCCTGGCAAAAAGGCAAAATAATCAGGCAAGATGAGGACATTACCGACCAGGAAGGAAATACCAAAACCTACGATGTATATAAGATTCCCTTACTTCATCCAGACGGCAGCCGCAAAGGCCTGATCGTTTGGGGCAGAGATATCAGTGATAGAAAACAAACTGAGAAACAACTCAAAAGAGCACTTGAAAAAGCAGAAGAATCCGACCGCCTAAAAACAGCTTTTCTTTCCAATATGTCGCACGAAATCAGAACACCCTTAAATGCCATCATTGGATTTAGTGATCTGTTGGAGGACGAAGACTTAACCTCTGTTGAAAAATCACAGTTTATCCGTTTGATCCACCAAAATGGTGACGCCTTGCTCAGTTTAATCGGAGATATTATAGACCTGGCAAGAGTAGAAGCGGGCGAAACAAAAATAAACCTGCAGCCAACAAACCTGAACGATCTTTTCAATGAGTTGAATGCCAGCTATAAAACAATATTGCAACAGCGAAAAAAATCACACCTGGATTGGAAAATTAATATCCCCGATTTTCAGGTTGTGATCCCCGCCGACAGCCAAAAACTTCGGCAAGTGATTGTAAACCTGCTTGATAATGCCTTAAAATTTACCGAAACAGGAAGTATTGATTTTGGCTTTGTGCCCTTTAAAAATAAATATGGGAAAATTGAAGAAGTGGAGTTTTTTGTTAAGGATACCGGCATAGGAATACCTGCAGATCAGCAGCGTAAAATATTTAATCGCTTTACAAAGCTCAACGACAGTGGTAAAAAGATTTATCCGGGCACTGGTTTGGGGTTAAGCATTGTGCAACATTATATTCAATTGATGGGGGGCAGTGTAAGGCTTGAGTCTGAAACCGGTAATGGCAGTACTTTCAGCATAAATCTCCCGCTTTTTAACCAGGCTAAGCATGCGGTGATGATGCAAAGCAATCACCTGGCCAACCAATATAATTTCAATGGGAAAAATATTCTGATTGTTGAAGATGTTGACTCAAATTTTGAATTACTTGCAATCATCCTGATGCCAACGAAATCCAAAATAATTAGGGCCGGAAACGGCTTAGAAGCCGTGGAACTATGCAAAGACAATTTGAATATTGATTTGGTTTTAATGGACATACAACTTCCTGTTCTCAATGGGCTGGATGCAACGATGCGGATAAAAAAATTCCGGCCCGAGCTGCCCATAATCGCCCAAACTGCTTTTGCCATGTCGGAGGAAAAAGAAGCGTGTTTTGTGGCAGGCTGCAATGCCTATATCGCCAAGCCAATAAGAGCCGAATTGATGCTTCCGGTACTGAGTGAATTGCTTTTTCAATCAAATCCTAAGTCGTAACATGGGAGTTTTTGGTGATCATATAAACCTTTTAAACTAATAATTGTCCATCCATAAAGTGTATGTTTAGTTGATTATTTTCGAGTTTGCAGCCTGCGAGCTATTCATCTCAAAAAGCATACGCTATACTTTTTACCATCAGTTAAATGAATAGGATGGCGATTTTTTAAAACAACACGATAAATGATTTGTAAATTTTTATCAAACGACCTTTAAAACCTATATCAATTCGAAAAAAACTTTACATTTGCATGGAAAAATAAAGCCCTATGAAAAGTCTCATACTGAAAATCGTTTTGTTTATCGTAATCATTTTTCTGGGATATATGGTTTACGACAGCATCAACAAGCCATTAGAATTTCAAAAGGAAAAGGATAAAAGAGAGCTTGAAGTTGTTCAGCGTCTCAAGGATATTCGTGAAGTACAAACGCTTTACAAGCAGGCTTATAACAAATATTCGCCCAGCTTCGACAGCCTGATTACTTTCCTTAAAACAGGAGAAATCCCCGTAGTAAAAGTTATCCCCGATCCGGAGGATACCACATTCACCAAAACCATTTCCGACACCTTGGGTTATGTTAAAGTGGCCGACTCTCTTTTTGGCAAAAGACCAAATTTTAAACTTGAGAACCTGCGTTATATTCCTTTTAGCGGAAAAAAAGAGTTTGAATTGGACGCTGGATCAATCGACCGCGGTGGTGTTGAAGTAAGTGTTTTTGAAGCCAAAGCTCCTTTCATTACCTATTTAAAAGGACTCGAAGAACAACGAATTTACAATATCATCGCTGCCGAAGAAGATATTGAAAAATTCCCTGGCCTTAAGGTGGGCTCCATGACAGAGCCTTCTACCGACGGCAACTGGGAGTGACGCCTATTCGCATGATTGCCCAGGCAAAACCTACAATTAGCTTAATCGATAAGTCTTTTAAACAAGACTTTTCAAGGAATTTTCAATTGACCATCCGAATAGCTTCGGATGGTTTTTCTTTTGTTATTTTCTCTCCTGAAAAGCAGCGTTTTGTTGGTTTAGAAAACTACAGTTTCAACGCTTTGGATGATGAATATCAGCTTGCCGCTATGCTGGATGAAATCATGATGAAACAACCATGGATTGCCTATCCCTATCAGCAAGTAAAAATTTTGATAGACAATCTATCTGCTGTCATTGTGCCAAACCCACTTTTCGAAGAGAAAGAAAAAGGAAGTTATCTCGCCTTTGCACAAGCCTTTCATGACAATTCACGTATTGTTAGTGATCCTTTAAAAACTGCCGATGCCACACTGGTTTATTACCTGTCGAATATACTGGCAGCTAAAATAAAAGATTTGTGGGCAAATGCAGTAATTCGTCATTTGTCGAGTGCTTTTATCGAAAGTATCCTTATCGGCAACAAAAACTTACAGCACGACCCCATGGTTTTTGTGCATGTTAGAAACAAGGCTTTTGATATGTTAGTACTTGCTGATCAAAAGCTTAAGTTTTACAATACATTCAGGTTCAACACCAAAGAAGATTTTATTTATTTTCTGCTTTTTGCCATGGAGCAGCAACATCTAAATCCTGAAAAAACCATTGTACAGTTTTCCGGTGCCATCGAGTCGGGCTACGAGATTTATACCATTTGCGAGCGCTACATTCGCCATATCCAATTTGAAAAACGAAATAAAAATTTCGACTATAGCTATGTGCTCGAAACCATGCCATGGCATCATCACAGCCTGTTATTCAATACTTTCCAATGCGAATTATAAGAGGTAAATATCAGCGCCGACAAATTCATGCTCCGGCAAATTTGCCCGTGCGCCCAACCACAGATATGGCCAAAGAAAGCCTGTTTAATATCCTCGAAAACCAGCTGGATTTTCCTGATATTGACGCTTTAGACTTGTTTTCAGGAACTGGAAATATTGCCTTCGAATTGGCATCACGTGGCTGCCAGTCGGTGCTTGCCATTGACCAAAATAAAGCCTGTGTGCAATTTATAAAAGACACCATTAAGCAGCTGGAAATGGACAACCTGCATGTGATAAGGATGGATGTTTTTAAATTTCTGCCCGGTACACCTCAGCAGTTTGACCTTATTTTTGCTGATCCTCCTTATGACAGCAATCACTACGAACTGCTTGCTGAACTGATTTTGGAAAGTAATTTGTTAAAACCCGATGGTATATTGGTAATTGAGCATTCTGCTAATATTGATTATTCGACAAAACCCTGTTTTTCAGCACTCAGAAACTATGGCAGGGTACATTTCAGTTTTTTCAATAAGCCATAAAAAAACCGGCTTCAGCCGGTTTAATCGTTAGTATTCATCTTCGTGAAAAAAGAAATCTTCTTTGGTAGGATAATCTGGCCAAATATCTTCTATTCGTTCATATATTTCGCCCTCATCCTCCATTTCCTGGAGATTTTCAATCACTTCCTGTGGCGCTCCGGAACGGATTGCCCACTCCAATAATTCTTCTTTTGTTGCCGGCCAAGGGGCATCTTCCAGTTTTGAGGCTAATTCAAGTGTCCAATACATAATATGTGGAGTTTAGGTGAAATTTTTTGCAAAAGTAATTTTTTTTTAACGCTTGTCAAGAAAAATCGTAAAATTCCTTTAACAGCCTAATATCGTGCTTTCCAGGGAATTTCAGTTGCACCGGTATGCTGCGAGAGGTATCTGGCAAGCACAAAAAAGTAGTCAGAAAGGCGATTTAGGTATCGTAAGTCCAATTCATCAACAGGATAAAGCTCGTTTAAACGCACGGCAATTCGCTCGGCACGCCGGCAAACTGTTCGAGCCACATGGCAATATGACACCAAGATATGTCCGCCCGGTAAAATAAAATTTGCCAGCGGAGGTAGGCTCTCATTCATGCGATCAATCTCCTTCTCCAACTGCAGCACATCCTCCTGATGGAGCGGAGGCATTGGTTTAGCAACAATCGCCTCCTTATCTTCAGCCAGATGCGACTCCAGTGTAAAAAGCCTGTCTTGTATTTCTATCAACATTTTTTTGCTTTCTTCATCGGTTTGCGTATGATCACGAATAAGCCCAACAAAAGCATTGAGCTCGTCCACTGTTCCATAAGCTTCTATTTTATCGTGATATTTAGCAACCCTGGTTCCGCCTATCAAGGCAGTTTTGCCGGCATCGCCAGTGCGTGTATATATTTTCATTTCTTCTGACATAACCTCTTATTTAGCAGTTCAACAAGCTAAAGCGTTTATTGTTTTAAAAAGTTTAACCTGATTGGTCTGATTCGCGCTCAGAAATTATTTAGCAGTTGTCAATTGCTGGTTCAACCTGTTCAGGATCAGAGCGTGCAAAATTTCAAACCGCAGTATATTATAACTATTTAAGGATTTAAGATTTTTGCAGGAATCCAGCTTTCGGGCATGTTGGACAGGCACTGCTTAGGCTTATTGGCGAGCTGACACAGTAACAATATCAGGATTTAACTCATCAGTTTCAATACTTCCATCGCGCAACCGCACAATACGATGGGCATGTTTCGCAATATCTTCTTCATGTGTGACCACGATGATGGTATTGCCAAGTTTATGAATAGCCTCAAGCAAACCCATAATCTCAACAGATGTTTTCGAGTCGAGGTTTCCTGTTGGTTCGTCAGCAAGAATAATCGAGGGCTTGTTTACCAAAGCACGGGCAATGGCAACACGTTGCCGCTGACCACCCGAAAGCTCATTGGGCCTGTGTTTCATGCGATCGCTCAACTGCACATCAGCCATCACTTTCTCTCCAATTTCAATACGTTGCTGCTTCCCTATTCCAGCGTAAACCAAGGGCAACATCACATTTTCCAGGGCTGTTGATCGTGGCAAAAGATTAAAAGTTTGAAAGATAAACCCAATCTCTTTATTTCTGATATCAGCCAGCTCATTATCATTCATTCGACTAACGTCGTTACCATTCAGAAAATAGGAACCGGCTGTGGGCGTATCCAAACAGCCCAACAAATTCATCAAAGTTGATTTCCCGGAGCCGGAAGGGCCCATCAAGGCAACATATTCGTTGCGCTTAATATCTAAAGTTATTAGATCGAGGGCTTTTACCAGCTCTGTACCTACTTTATAATGCCTTGAAATCCCATTCAGGCGAATCACATTTTCTTCCATGGAAATTATTTTTGAGCCGAGCAAAGTTAACAAACATCTTTCACTTTCTGAGGGTGAAATGTTGTTTGCTAAGCCCCTTTCGGAAAAAAACTATTCCGAACTGAAATAAATCAATGCTTAGCGTCACAGATTCATATTGTTGTATGATTTTCCAGGCTTCATCCATATCTTTGGACCAGTGAATATCGTCGAAAATAAAAATGCTTTCATCATGTGCTTTTGTCAGGCAGTGGTGAAAATAATCGAGCGTAGGAATTTTTTGATGATTTCCATCAAAGAAAACCAAATCGAGCTTCGGCACATTGGCAATAACCTCCGGCAATACATTGTTGAAATTTCCAATAACCAGCTCGGTATTTGTAATTCCCAATCGTTCAAAAGTGCCTTCTGCAATGGAAGCGATAGAAGCGCAGCCCTCCAGCGTGTAAACTTTTGCTTTGGGGTTACCCAACGCCAGTGCAGCAGCACTTAGGCCGGCAGCAGTGCCTAGCTCAAGCACATAATCAGGTTTAAAATACCTTGAAAACCTAAACAGCAAACGGTTGCATCGCTCGGAATGAGAGCGTTGCTTAACCAGATTTTTCACGCGCTCACGATAGGTTGCGAAGGGCTTATTTCCGGCTCGTGTCCCAAAATCGACTGTTTCAATTACATTTCTATTGTTTAATAAGCGTTTACGTTGTCGATGACATTCGGCATATTCAGGGTAGTTATGATGATCATATAGTACACTTTTTGCCAGTTCGTAAGCAAAAGGAGCGTGAAGACTATGCAAGCCTTTAGCTCTGAAAAGATAAGCCAAGTAATTGATAGAAAGGCTGATGTTAATCATACCCAATATATTTTTGTCTTGTTTGCTCTCCAAAGATAATTAATTATCTCAACAGAATAATTGTACAAACGCTTGATGTGAAAAAATATTCTATTCAAAAATAAACTATTCAAAAACAAGCTTCTGCATGAAAAATACAGATCTGGGATTCTCGATACGCAAACGATTATTGCTGATTTTCTGATTTCCGGTAAGCAAATAATATGAATCATACCAATGATGGATTCGACTAAACGAATCATCAAGAAGCCGATCGTTAGGAAATTTCAGATCCGGAATCACTTTATCCATCACGCCTGGGCTGGTTCCGTCAAATTGCAAAGTTTTATTTTGAATGCTCCCCTCATTGAAAAGTGCCGCAAGAAACTCATCCTGCTCACGAGTCAGCATCACGTGATAGTCGCGGTTAAAACTTAGCAAATCCTGCATCCGAAAACTATTAACCCATTGAATTTGACCATTTTTATCGAAGGAAACAATAAGCGTGTTGAAGAAATTATAGCCTTCGAACAAGGTATAAGTATAGGGAATCGGGCGGCCATAAAAGTCATAATCAATACGCGACTCAACGCGGTATTGCGGCCGGTAAGCTTCAGCAGCAAAAACAAGCTGGCTATCCTGCTTCAAGATTATTGGTTTATAAAACTGAAACGAAATTTCCGTTTGCTCCTGGGTTTTACCGCGCGATTGCTGCTGTCGCAGACGCATCAAATCCTCGCGTGCCAATGCCACATCAATATTTGGCACCTGATTGAAGTTATAAAACTGTGACTGCAATGAGCCATCGGGATGCAGCTGTAAATAAAACAGCCCGACAGCCTCTCGCTCCTGATTTCCGCTAACATCTTTCAGCGCAGCAGGGCGTTTATTTTCACGCTCAAAAGTGCCCAGCACAATAATATCATCTTCAAAAAACGCAAACCCGACAGATGCCAAAAAACCCGCCTGTCCAATTTCGGGCTTATACTGTCGCAGCAGGCTACCACCTGAATCAAAAACTAAAAAAACATCAGCGATAAATCGCTTGTTTTCAAACTGCTTTACCGAAACAATAAAATCTCCGCTGGTATTTGATGTGGCCATTTCAGTGATCAGCAATTGACCATCCAAATTGGAATCTAAGGCATTTAATGTGCCCAACTTCAAATCAAAAAGAAGAAAGTCAGCCAAGTAATCATCCAGGTTAAGACCTATCAACAGCTGATCACCTGATAAACTGGCGGCAGCAACCTCAGACTTTGCCGGGAAATTGCCTCCCAGCAATCCAAATTTTGACGTTTCTATGCTAAAACTAACAATTTCATATTGGACAGGATCTTGTTTTTTGCTCTTGGTATTGAGGAGAATCACCGCCAGTCGATCCTTTGATGCCACAATTCTTTCAACCCTCATCCCATCATTCAAAGCCATAAACCGCATCCATCTCTCGGTAAGATTGGTGTCGAGCAGGCTGAAATACCACTTGCGTTTACCGGCTTCGTCCAACTCCCTGCTCTCATAAAACAGCAGCACTCCTTGCTCGCCAAGCAATTGATAACGGTAACTTTTACTTTCGAGCTGCACCGGTAATTCAAGCCTTATGGGCTCAATTTCCTGTGCCTCTGCACGAAAGAAAACCATTAATCCACATAATAAGCAAGTATATTTAAACAATCTCATGAATCGACTTTTTATGCTACTCACGAAATTACAGCTTTTTTCTTAGCGGCTGTTCAAATTTTACTTTTCAAATCCATCTCACAAAAAAAATGCTGCATGCGGTTGAAACCACATGCAGCAAAATTAAAATTTGGATATGCTGTTTTATTGCTTTGCAAAGCGGCTAACAGCCTGCGATCCGTCGGCAAAACGGAAACGAACAATATACAAGCCTTCTTTTAAGGCAGAAACATCGATCGATCCATTTCCAGCTTCTGCCTGGCTATTCAAAATAGTTTTACCAGTAAGGTCTATTACTTCCATTGCAGCTTCCTTGTCAAGTGAAAAACGAAGCTGATTTATAGCGGGATTGGGATAAACCTGAACAGAAACAGCTTCGGCTTCATTCAATCCAACTGCTGATTCGCCTGTAACACGCACGTAATCAACTTCCCATGTAGAAGCACCACTGGTATTAGAGGTATATTTGAAAGCTACATAAAGTGTTGGCGATGCATAAGATAAAATATCTACAACACCAGACTCAGCCCATTCATAACCTCCTGAAGACCAATCGAATTCATTGCTTAAATCAGTCCAGCTGTAATCGTTAGGATTTCCGGTTCCGTCATAATCGCTAGAAACCATCAACTGTAGTGGGTTACCATCAAAGTTATAGGCTGTTCTAAAACTTAATGAAGCCGTTTCAAGATCACTCATATCTAAAGCAGGGCTGATAAGCCAGTCTTCGTTATCAAGCGCGCCACCAGAGTATCCAGACATTCTGGCAAACTGATCATCGCCAAAAGTGCTGTGAGACCATTCCTGATCACCTAGCACATTGTAAGTTGACATTACACCCAAGTCAGCATCAAAAGGCTCATTCAGCAGCACAACAATATCGGCGGTTTCTATAGTAGCTTCAGGATAGGTTCCATCAGTTTTGTAATCGATATTTTCGCCAAGATTGGTATATGGGAAAATTGTAAAATGATATACCGTGTTAGCTTCCAGCGCACTGAATAGATGCGATTGTTCGCCATAGGCAACATTCCAGGCAATATAACCCAATGAGATATCCGTATTATTGGCTACCGGTGTTCCGTCAACCGGAAGTTCGATATTAGAATCTTTTGTAACCAATGCTTCACCTAAAATAAGATAGGCATCAGGAAGTTGTTCGCCAGTAGCATCAGTCCAGTTCAAACGAACGCCAATATCCTCAGTTACTGCTTCAAAAGCAGTGGGATAATTTGTAGGTTCAGGTTTGATAATAAGATCGCCGCTAACAGAGAAGTCATCGTAATACACAGCACCACCCTGATTTCCATCCTGCTTGTAAACACGCACTTCAAATCGGAACTGTGTGGCATTTGCAGGCGCTACCAGCACTTGTGAATAATGCAACCAGGCATCCTGATCCTCGCTATAAGTAGAGGGACGCAACACATCCTCATTGTCGTTAAGATAGTTGCTTTCAGCGTCCATCCAGTAGGACCAAATACGCGTGCGGGCAGCAGGATCATTGTCATAATAATAATACTCAATGGTGTAAGTTGTTCCGGGAACCACACCTTGCACGTCTTGAGAAAAATCCAAGGTACCATCACCGGAGGTGTGTTTTGCGGCAAAGCTGCCACTATGGATGGTAGTACTTTCTTTGGTGATACTTTCTACTTTATCCCAACCATCGGGAGCTGTGTCGGAACTCCAGCTTTCGAGATCACCGTTAACAACCAAATTCTGAGCTTGTGTAACCGAAAAAAAGGCTACTAAACTCAAACTTAAAAGGGTAAAAATAATTTTCTTCATAATTTAAGATTTTTATTAAAATTTTGCTGTATTCAAAATGCAAAGTTAAGACTATTTCATTTAGCTATAATTTAAGCCTTCATTAAAAAAGGGTTGATTCTATATGAACCAACCCTTCTGAATATATAATTAGGCTTAGACTTTTCTGCTATTTTTTGTCATCGACCTCTTCAAAGTCAACATCAGTTACTTCGTCATCGTTACCACCTTGCTGGTTTTCACCTGCGGGCTGATCAGCATTAGGCTGTGCTTCGCCTTGAGCCTGCGTATTTTTATACATCTCTTCGCTGGCCGACTGCCAAATGCCATTCAGTTTTTCCATAGCGGCATCAATGGCTGAAATTTCCTGGCTTTTATGCGCGTTTTTAAGTTCTTCGAGTGCCGCCTCGATTTCAGCTTTCTTATCAGCCGGAACTTTGTCGCCATATTCTTTGAGCTGTTTTTCTGTCTGGAAAACCAGCGCATCAGCAGCATTCAGCTTGTCGATTTTCTCGCGTTCCTTTTTATCAGTTTCCGCATTGGCAGCAGCCTCATCTTTCATCTTCTGAATGTCGGCATCAGTAAGTCCGGATGAAGCTTCGATACGAATACTCTGAGATTTTCCGGTAGCCTTATCTTTGGCCGAAACATGCAGGATACCGTTTGAGTCGATGTCGAAAGTGACTTCAACCTGCGGAACGCCGCGTGGTGCCGGCGGAATGCCATCCAGGTGGAATTTTCCGATACTCTTATTCTGGTTTGCCATCGGGCGCTCGCCTTGCAGAATATGAATTTCTACTGAAGGCTGATTGTCGGATGCCGTCGAAAATACTTCTGATTTCTTAGTAGGAATCGTGGTATTTGATTCGATCAGCTTGGTCATCACGCCACCGAGTGTTTCAATACCCAATGAAAGAGGTGTAACATCGAGCAAGAGCACATCTTTTACTTCTCCTGTGAGTACACCACCCTGAATAGCAGCACCAACAGCAACTACCTCATCAGGATTTACACCTTTTGAAGGTTCTTTCCCAAAAAATTCCTTTACAATATTTTGAATTGCCGGCATGCGGGTAGAGCCTCCAACGAGAATAACTTCGTCAATATCGCTGGCTGTTAATCCGGCATCTTTAAGTGCCATGCGGCATGGCTCAATTGTAGCGCGAATGAGCGAATCAGTGAGCTGTTCAAATTTTGAACGGGTAAGCTTACGAACCAAATGCTTTGGAACTCCATCAACAGGCATGATATATGGCAGGTTGATTTCTGTTTCGGTAGAGCTTGATAATTCAATTTTTGCTTTTTCAGCAGCTTCTTTTAAGCGCTGCAAAGCCATTGGATCTTTCCTTAAATCAAGGCCTTCGTCTTTCTTAAACTCGTCAGCTAACCACTGAATTACTGTTTCATCAAAATCATCACCACCAAGGTGTGTGTTACCGTTAGTTGATTTTACTTCAAAAACGCCATCACCAAGTTCCAGCACAGAGATATCAAATGTACCTCCGCCAAGGTCAAAAACAGCCACTTTAATGTCGTTCTTTTTCTTGTCGAGGCCATAAGTTAGCGCGGCAGCTGTGGGCTCGTTGATGATTCGTCTTACTTTGAGACCTGCAATTTCGCCGGCTTCTTTGGTTGCCTGACGCTGTGAATCACTAAAGTAAGCAGGAACAGTAATCACTGCTTCGGTTACCGTTTGACCAAGATAGTCTTCGGCAGTCTTTTTCATTTTTTGTAACACCATGGCAGAAATTTCCTGTGGTGTGTACAGGCGGTCATCAATTTTTACACGAGGTGTATTGTTTTGACCTTTAACAACTTCATAAGGAACCCGCTCAACTTCTTTTTGTACACGATCGAAAGTTTCGCCCATGAAACGTTTGATAGAAGATATAGTGTGGCGCGGATTAGTAATGGCCTGACGCTTGGCCGGATCACCCACCTTACGTTCTCCATTTTCAGTAAAAGCAACAATTGAAGGCGTTGTTCTACGTCCTTCGCTATTCGGAATTACAACCGGCTCGTTGCCTTCCATAACCGAAACGCACGAGTTTGTTGTTCCCAGGTCAATTCCTATTATTTTTCCCATTTAGTTTTCCTCCTTTTATTATTATGTCTAATATTCGAATTTGTATGACAGCTTTTTCAAGGATTATGCCAAAGCAAATTGAAGCGGCCGGAAATGCTTGAATTGCGGGATTAAGACAAATAACAGCCAATATAAAACCACCTAACTAATTCATTTATAATTAATTAAATAATCTGCTACTTATTCGTCGATCAAAAAGGTTAAAGGTGACAAAACGACAGTTTCACTCAGAATTTGGGACAAGAATTACAGATGGACGCCTTAAGGGTTTTTAATAAAGCCCCAGTTATAATCATTAACCAGCTTGTCCTCGCTGGTGCTTAGCAATTCATAACTTCTTGTAATATTTCTCCGTGAGGAAAAAATACCTGTGCCGTTTTCTAAATTGGTGTATTGTGGAATTTCCTGAATAATGCTATTGCTTGGTGCATTTACATCAATAAAGGTATTAAGCGCATCGCCGCCAGCAGATATCGTAAGCACCACATCGCCTGCCCAGCGTTTTACATTGAGTGTTTCATCGATTTGCTGCCCAAGTCTGGCATAAAAGTTTTGACCTAAATAACTCACATTCATGGTCTCACCGCCTTCAAGTTCGTTTGAAGTGCGTGTTCCAAGGTACCAATCCATCGTTTTATGGAGCGTATCGGGATTTCCGGGTCTGAGTTCTTTGTAATGAAAGGTAAGGTTTACTTCATACCTTTTGCCATTGACGGCTGATCTCCATTCTACCTGACTGGCAATTGTTGCGGTAAAATTAAAAACAAAACCTCCCGGTTTGGTGATTCCAAAGGATTGTACTATTCCGGTTTCGGCAGTGATCTGCTTGTCGTTATGGTTGATTACCAGCTGATAGGTAGCCAGCGGATCAATCGTGGCCGTGGTATAATAAAGCAATTGATTGGGAAAGTAAAAAACGGAGTCGCCGGCTAACTTATTATTAATCGTAATGGTATCGAGCGTGATAGCAGGCAAATCGTTTCCGTTTTTCCTGCCTTTAAGCTGTACATCAAGCTTGCCGGAATAATTACTCGAATCAGGATCTTTAGCGATTTGCAAGGCATTGCCCGGCCCTAAAAACGCTTTTGAAATTTTAACAAAATTGGTGTCTTCATCTGGATCTAACAAACCATAAACAACGGTGATATCCTGATAATCTGCATACAAATCTACATCCGTACTGCATGATGACAAGGCTGTCAATACAAATAAACCGGCAAAAAAACTAATGATGCTATTTCTGATTGTCATATAAAATATTCTGTAATAAGCCAAAACAACACTTTTTTAGTCAAAAACTTGTTTTCGGCCATGTTAAAACTGGAAACGGTCAAAATTAATATATATTTCAAAGCCGGCAAGAAATCTTCAGAAAACGGCTTAATCGCATGAGTTAATGTTTCGGCCTTCCCTTTATAAGAGGTGCCGCCCACATCTGAAAAACAAATCATGCATCTAAAGATAGGCTGTTTAGCCATACCAAATGATTAAAATTGATGTACATTTGTTGCTTCTAATCCCTAATTAAAGCGTTATGTATTCATCAAAAGATATTCCGAAGATCACCACGCATGTCCTTCAGGAAATGAAGCTGAAAGGCGAAAAAATAGCCATGCTAACAGCCTACGATTTTTCTATGGCACAAATCCTTGATGAAGCTGGTATTGATGTAATATTGGTTGGCGATAGTGCCTCCAATGTGATGGCCGGGCACAAAACCACCCTGCCTATTACACTCAACGAAATGATTTATCATGGCACTTCGGTGATGCGCGCGGTTCAGCGGTCATTGGTTGTGGTAGATATGCCATTCGGCACTTATCAGGGAAACTCCAAAGAAGCGCTGTATTCAGCCATTCGTATCATGAAAGAATCCGGTGTTAACGCTGTTAAGATGGAAGGTGGCGAAGAAATTGTTGAATCTGTTGACCGAATTTTAAGTGCTGGAATACCCGTTTTAGGACATCTGGGACTCACTCCGCAAAGCATTAACAAATTTGGCACCTATGTGGTGCGCGCTACCGATGACAAAGAGGCGGAGAAACTGCGCCGCGATGCAAAAATCCTGGAACAAGCCGGCTGTTTTGGCATTGTTCTCGAAAAAATACCTGCAGACCTTGCAGCAGAGGTTACACTGTCAGTCCGCATCCCAACTATTGGTATCGGAGCAGGAAATAAGGTGGACGGACAAGTGCTGGTTTTACACGATATGCTGGGCATTAACACCAAGTTTTCTCCACGTTTTCTGCGTCGCTATCACAACCTCCACGACGAGATAAAAGGTGCCGTTTTTAGTTATATCGGTGATGTAAAAACCGCCAGTTTCCCCAGCGAGAAGGAACAGTATTAATTAGTGTTTGTGATGCAATTAGAGTCGCTAAAAGACCGTATTTTATTTGAAGACAATCACTTACTGCTCATCAATAAGTTGCCGTCTGAATTGGTACAAGGCGACAAAACAGGAGACAAATGCCTGCTCGACTATGCAAGTGATTATCTAAAACAGACTTACAATAAGCCAGGCGAGGCTTTTGTTGGGCTTGTTCATCGTATCGACCGGCCGGTAAGTGGCGTGTTGTTACTAACCAAAACAAGCAAAGCGCTTAGCCGGCTCAGCATGCAACTCAAAAATCATGAATGGCAGAAAATTTATCTGGCAATCGTAAAAAAAGAACCGCCCAAGAAAAATGACATGCTGTCGCACTTTTTGGCCAAAAATGAAAAACAAAATAAATCATACGTTGTCAAACCTGCTGCTAAAAACGCCAAAGAAGCAAGGCTGAGTTACCGGCTGCTGGGTAAATCGGACCAGTATTTTTTGTTGGAAGTGACCCTCCACACCGGAAGACATCACCAAATAAGGGCACAATTAGCTGCCATCGGCAGTCCGATTAAAGGTGATTTAAAATATGGTTTCGATCGCTCAAACCCCGACGGATCAATCAGCCTGCATGCCTGGAAACTATCCTTCGTGCATCCCGTAACAAAAGAAAGCCTCTTAATTAGCGCCCCTCCTCCTTCGGGTCAGCCCTGGGAGTTTTTTAGCAAATTACTTTGATTGGGAAGAAGCCTTAACTGTGCTGTTGGAGTCAAAATCGCAGCAGATTGTGGATGACTGTGCATAAATTTTCTACAAGGCACAAATAATCTTACTTTTGTTGTTTCAGCTAATATTTACCATTCCTGATGAAACTACTCAGCTCCTTAATCCTGACATTTCTAATCCTGCCACTCTGTCTCACAGCACAATACTACCTCAGCGGAGAAGACCCGTCGAGCCTGCGATGGAAACAAATAAACACCACCTGGTTTAGGGTAATTTATCCCGAAGAAGCCGGCACACAGGCTCAAAAGCTGGCTCAGATTCTTGATCAGGTGTATGCTGCAAGTCGTTTGGATCTTGCCAGTCCGGCGCTGCGATCCGACTTAATATTGCACAATCAGGCTGTGATTTCAAATGCTACTGTTGCCTGGGCACCACGACGGCTCGACTTTTTTTCGCAACCTCCGCAGAACGGCTATGCTCAGAATTGGTTTAGCCAGCTGGCAGTGCACGAGTTACGACATATTGCACAAATAAGTAAATTTAATGACGGCTTGGGCCGAGCACTTAATATTGGCTTTGGTCAGCAGGCCTCTGCAGCCCTGCTTGGAGCCTTCATACCGCTTTGGTTTATGGAAGGTGATGCCGTAACAAACGAAACGATGTTGAGTTATTCCGGGCGCGGCCGCGAAGGCATATTCCTGTCTAAACTTAGGACACAACTGCTGCAGAAAGGGTATTATGTTTACGACAAGGCCTATTTTGGCTCCTATAAGGATTACACCCCAAACATCTATGAATTAGGATACTACCTGGTTGCACACAATAAAAACAAATACGGGTCTTTGCTGTGGGAAAACACTTTGCGGCAAACAGCCCGAAATCCGTGGACATTAGCTCCTTTTAGTCTGGGAATTAAACAAATTACAGGCCATGGAAAAATCAAACTGTATCAGGAAACCATGTTTGATCTTTTTGAAAACTGGAAACCTGCTTTTGATACTACCCAATATACTGCCGTTGACCAATTTAGTCCTGTTAATAAAGCCTTTACGAATTACCGTTTTCCGCAGAGGCTTTCTAATGGCGGCGTCATCGCTCTGCGCACGGCGATAAACAATATCAACCGGCTTGTACTAATAGATCGGGGCGAAGAAAAAATCCTATATACGCCGGGAGCAATTTTTCAGCATTCGCTTTCAGCAACAGACAGCCTATTGGTTTGGAACGAGCTACAACCCGATCTACGCTGGCCAAACAGAAATTTTGCAGTACTAAAAATTGCAGAAATTCATCAAGATAAAAGCCGTCAGTTAACGCACAAAAGCCGTTATTTTGCGCCGGATATAAGTTCCGATAATAAACGTATTGCCTGCATCAACAGCAGCACAACAGGCTCAAATTTCCTAACGTTGCTTGATGCTAAAACCGGAGAAGTATTGTTTGAATCTAAGCTCAAAGACTTTTTTCCCGCAACGCCCAAATGGCATCCTGACAACGAAAGAATTGTCGTAACGATGACCGGAAGTCAGGGCAAAGCCTTGTATCTTTTTGATGTGCAAACGAAAAGTTGGCAACAGCTAAGCAGTTTTACTTTTACCGACATCCAACTATCGGATGTAACATCTGAGCAGGTAATTTTTAGCGCTTCACAAAGCGAGATCAGTCAAATCTATGCTTTAGATCTCCAAAGCAAAACGATTAAAAAGCTTGTTTCGGTGCCTTTTGGTGCAACCGATGCCATAATGGGCGATGAGCCAAAAACACTGATCTTTTCAGATTATACCGCTGATGGTTTTCGGCTTGTTGCTGTAAATGAAAGCGACTTTTTGAATCAATACATTGACCCTAAGCTTCCTGCCACTTTCCCATTAGCCGAAGAATTATCGCTGATGCGTAGTTTGATCGTTGACACCATCGTAGATTCAGATACCGTTTATCCTGAAAACAATTACGCGAAACTTGCCCATCTTTTTCAATTTCATAGCTGGTCGCCGGTATTTGTGGATGTGGACAATATTAGCTTTCAGCCGGGAATAAGCCTGTTTTCGCAAAATAGTCTCAGCACAATGGTGGTCGAAGCCGGTTACAGCTACGATATGAACGAGCAAACTGGAAAAACGACTGTTGGCCTGCAATATCGGGGATGGTATCCTGTGATAGATCTCAATTTTAGCAGAGGTTTGCGGCGGGGTCAGGCACAAGATCCGGAGAATGGGGAGCCCGTTGATCTTAAATGGGACGAAACTGCCTACAAGCTGGGGCTAAGCCTGCCCCTGAATTTTACGCGTGACAAGTACCTGCGGGGTGTTCAACCCTTTATAGGATGGGAACAACTGCATCGTAAAATGGATCCTGCAATTGAACTAGCCTTCAAGGATAATGATTTTAGCCTGCTTAACCTGCAATTATTTGCATATAACCAGCTTCGCATGTCGAAACGCGATCTCTATCCCCGCTGGGGACAGCAATTCAGGCTAATTTTTCAACGTTCACTTTTCGACGACCAACTGAATGAGCAATCCGTTGCCACGGTCAATTTCTATTTTCCCGGCATTTTTCCTCATCACAGCATTCGCTTGTATGGTGGATATCAAAGCCGATCGTTCAGCAGCTACAGCTTTGGCAACCCGATGCGCTATCCCAGGGGCTATAACAATCTTTTCCCAAAAATTGCCCAAGTTGCCATGCTCGATTACGCCTTCCCGCTTTTCTACCCCGATTTAAATGTGCCTGGTTTTTTCTTTCTGCAACGCCTGAGGATGGGGATATTTGCCGATTATATGAACTATGTCCACAACAATAACCTTGATCTAAGTAGCGCAGGCATTGAGCTTTACAGCGATTGGCATTTTTTCAACCTGCCCGCACCGGTAATTCTGGGGGTGCGATTATCACAAGCATTTTATACGGACAAATTAAGCGCTGAATTATTGTTTGGGATTAATATCGCTTCGTTATACTAATTCATTGTTTGTTTTATTTTGAGTCTCAATTATTGTCAGGTTTTCTATCAAATCTGAGCAAAAACCGTACACCTCCGAACAGATGTGTTCGCTTTTCACACAAGAATTCGTCTTGAATATTGTCCTAGAAAGTGTTATATATTATTGATTTTCATTTAATTATAATTTTTGGCACAGCTTTCGCAATAGAGTAGACAAAGCAATAAAAAAATGAACTCAAAAAAATACAGTGCCATGAAAACATATCAGATCTTAACCTCAGTTAGTTTGTTCTTAGTCATTTCGATTAATTCCTTTGCAGGAGGATACGGTTTACAAAAAGAAACATATATCGATGACATTCCTTTTAACACCAAAGAAATTTTTGATTCCATAAGGTATCAACAAGCATTGACCGCTTCATTCAACATGGAAGAAGAAAATTTTATCGAAGACATTCCGTTCGAAACTTCAAAAATTGTTGCCCAATATCACAGCGATTCGGCCATGAATGTAAGTTTTGAAATGCCCGAGGAAAAAACAATTGACGACATTCCCTTCAACACGCTCTACATTACCAGTCAGGTACTTTACCGCGAATTGGATCGCTATCCCGTGATGGTTTTTGTAAAATAAAAAAATCAGCATCCCTATGCATACTGTAAACAGGAGCCCTCTCAGGTTCCTGTTTTTTTTACATTGAACAATTCAATACCAACATATGTATCCAGTTAAACTTTTTTGTGAACCCAATTATTAATCACATTTATGAGCACTTTCCGTTTTACCGGTTTTGCAATATAATCATTGCATCCTGCAGCTAGTGCTTTATCGGCATCACCAGAGAGCGCGTTGGCAGTTTGTGCAATTATTGGTACTTCTGTATTAAACTCCCTGATTTTTTGAGTAGCTGTCAGGCCGTCCATTATCGGCATTTTGATATCCATTAATATCAATGCAATCTCAGGATGCTTCT
This sequence comes from Bacteroidota bacterium, assembly GCA_018830105.1. Lineage (GTDB taxonomy): Bacteria > Bacteroidota > Bacteroidia > Bacteroidales > F082 > UBA5536. The sequence continues at coordinate 37,781 of JAHJTC010000016.1, read as the reverse complement.
GCGTCAGCTTAATGGCAGTAGCTCCATCAACACACCGCATCAAACTAAATCCCATCGCTTGGAGGATAATATGCAAAAAGTCATAACTGGAATCATCGTCTTCGGCAATCAGAATGAGCTTATTTTCGGTCTGATTTACCGCATGATAATCATGATTTTCTCGAAGTTGTTCGGGCTTTTCAACCTTTCGAAAAGGTAAGGCAATCAAAAACTCGCTTCCTTTTCCTGGTTCAGAATACAGCTTCAATTCGCCACCTAAAGCTTCGGTATAGGCCTTTACAATCGAAAGCCCTAATCCAGAGCCTTCGTGTGCTCTTGTCATATGCAAGTCGGCTTGCACAAAGCGGTCAAAAATTGCATCGCGTCTATTCGGTGGAATTCCTATACCTGTATCCCTGACATATACCATCAGTTTTTCGTTTTCGATATAACTTCCAATTTCGATTGAGCCCTTTTTAGTAAATTTTATCGCATTTTTAATCAGATTTGTCAAAATTCCATCCAGTTTATGGCGGTCAGTCCGAATACAGTCCTCCTGCTTTTCAAGCTGATTTTTTAAAATTAATGTTAAACCGATTTGATCAGTTTGTGGCTTAAAGAAATCATAATAATAGCTTAAAACTTCTGATAAAAAAACCTCATCTTCAATTACTTCCACCTCGCCCGATTCTATTCGCGAAATCTCGATGATATCATTGATGGTATCCAACAATCGCTGGCCACTCTTATTCACTATTTTTATATAAGCAGCCATCTGTTCCTCGCTTAGATCAGGCTCTTTGAGCAACTCAAGAAAGCCTAAAATTCCATTCATTGGCGTTCTGATTTCGTGACTGACATTGGCCAAAAAGGCGGATTTCAATTTATCACTTTCCTCTGCTTTTTCTTTGGACTTTATCAGGTCTGCAATCATTTTCTTTCGCTGCATCATCACCGAGAGTTCATGAGCAATCAATTCAAGTAATCTAACACTTCCGGCATCATAAGCCATCTGGTCGCTGTAACTTTGTACTGCCATAACGCCAATTACCTGCATGCCATCAAATAGCGGAACACCCAACCAACAAACCGGAGCCACATAATTAGCTGGTCTGTTCAGGGTTCGGTTTAATTCATTGATATCTTCTTTACTCAATAACATGGATTTCTTTGTTTGAACAACCAAGCCTGAAAGCGAATTAGCTGCACTCCAGGAGTCTATATCAAACTTTTCATTTTGCAAAATTACTTGATGCAGCTTATTCGTTTCCTGATTATAGGAAGCCACATAAAAGTTAGTCGCGTCCAATACTCTTGCCAATTCGTTACGTGTTACCATCAACAACTCTTCAATAGAAGTAGTATCGATTGAATGTCGCGCAATTTCGTATAGAATATGCTGGATATTGTCGTTATACTTACGCTGTGTGATATCGAGGAAAGTCACAACAGAGCCGATTACTTCATCATTTCTTCTGATGGGATAGGACCAATACTCAACAGCGAAACTACTGCCATCTTTCCTCCAGAAAACTTCTTTATCGATGTGCTTGCCTGATTCAGTTTCAATTGCTTCATACACACTACATTTTGACTCCGGGAAAGCCGAACCATCAGGATATGCATAATGAACTAACTCGTGAACATTTTTACCAATTATCTCACTTTCCTTTTCATAACCCAGCATTTTAACCGCTGCCTTGTTGCAAAAAGTACAAATTCCATTCCTATTAATTCCATAAATTCCCTCTGCTGTTGAATCAAATAACAGGCGAATTGTTTCATCACTTTCGCGCAGTTTATCCTGCATGACTTTGCGGGACGTCATATCTCTGGCGATGCATAAAATAGCGGGACTGGACTTATAATTGATCAAACTTGACGAAATCTCAATGGGAATAACTTTTCCATCTTTCGTTTTGTGTGCCGTTTCAAATACTTGAATTTTATCTACAGGTATATTGTTTACCAGGCTACTAATAGTTTCACTGTCCAGGGCTACATCAATTCCTTCCAATCCTATATTTAGCAACTCTTGCTTAGAATAACCCAACATCTCAACAGCTGTATTATTGATATCAACAATTTTCCCATTCATATCAATAACCCAAACCGTTTCGGTCATGCCATCGATCAGTTCGCGATAGCTTTTTTCGCTGTCGAAAAGTGCAATTTCCGCATTCTTATTTTCCGTAATATCTTCAATATAACCTTCCAAAAAGAGCAGATTCCCGGATTTGTCGAAAATGCCCGTTCCTCGCTCAAGCATCCATCGTATCTCTCCATTTTTGGTTTTAATTTGGTACTCTCCGTGGTAAAGCTCATTGCTTTTCAACACGCTTTTCCATTCTTCCCTTACATATTGTCGAAATTCGGGCAGAATTATTTCATTGAATGCGATGTTTTTGTTCTCAATAAAATCGCCAGGATCGTAGCCTGTAATTTTTTTGCAGTTTTCACTGATGTATAACATTGTCCAGTGCGTATCATTATGGCATCTATACACAAAACCCGGCAAATTAGTGATCATAGATGAAAGCTGTCGCTCCTTTTCGATGAGTTTTAGTTCAGCTTCCTTGATGGAGGTTATATCACGCGAAATGCCCTGAAAACCTATTGGATTACCCTGCTCGTCTCTTAAAAAGGAAATATTCATCCCAACCCAAATCACACTGCCATCTACACGATAGTGCTGTAGTTCGATTAAGCGGCTACGATTTTTATCCACTTCCGGCTCTTTTTCCTTTTGCAACTCTTCTTTAAAAAAAAGCTGTATTTGGTAGATGGCATGAGGAGGAAATTTTTCCTCGATTGTACGTTTCAAGTACGAGTTGGCCGGCTCGCCTACAAGTCGTTCTATAGAACTGCTTACATAAGTGAGGTTAAAATTTAAATCCGTTGTCCACACCACATCGGAAATATTTTCGGCAATATTGCGGTATTTTTCCTCGCTCTGACGCAGCTGTTCTTCCATTATTTTTCGCGAGGTGACATCCTGCAAAATACAGAGTGTTCTATCAACACTACCATCCGGATTTCTGCCAAGGCGGCCATTGAGCTCGAAATGCATCAGCTTTCCTGATTTATGCCTGAGCACAAAACTGGTGCTAATCATACCAGCATGCTTAAAAGCTTCAAAATCTTTTATAAATTTATCTGCAGAAACCTCCTCCAAAAAGTCTCCGAACCAAATCCCTAACACCTCATCCCTCTCGTAACCAAGTGTTTTTTTCCAGGTTTGATTCACTTCTAGAATATTGCCATTTTCGTCGAGCGATTGATAGCTTAACGGCGCATTCTTAAAAAGCGTTTCGAACCTTTCGCGGCTTTCTTTCAATTCATTCTGTTTCGCGTAGTTTTCAGTCTGATCGCTAAATACCATTACCACGCCCAGCAGATTGCCCTGCTCATCAATAATTGGCGCTCCGCTGTCGTCAATCGGTATTTCCCTACCATCTCTGGATTTCAACATGGTGTGATTGGCAAGTCCAACCACACTTTTCTCACGCAAGACTTTTTGCACCGGATTCTCAGCATCTTTCAGTGTATCCTGGTTAAAAATAACAAATACTGTCTCAACTTTTTTACCCCGGGCTTCCGTTTCGGTCCAGCCGGTTAGCCTTTCGGCTACGGGATTCATATGCCGGATGCACCCTGTTGTATCTGTGGTGATTACACCATCTCCAATGCTATACAAAGTTGCACTGAATTGTTCCTGCGATTCAATTAATTCCCTGCCCTTATTCACCAGATTGATCCATAATCTTTGCTGTCTTAGGCGATAAAACCAAGCAACTAAAGCAACAAAAAACAAGATTCCCAGAACGACAACAACAATAATCAGGCTTATACTTTTGTAAAAACCCGCATATAATTCGCTTGTTTCAGCTTTTACAATCATCAGCCAGGGAAGTTCTCCAATCGTATCAATATGTGCTAAAATCTGCCTGCCGACATAACCGGGGCCTTCATACAAACCAACATATCCAGTAGCAGCCAAAACAGCCGGATTTGTTTTTTCCGACATGGGAAACACCAACTGAAGCTGATCATTGCTACGATAGAATACATCATTTAAAATCCTGACCGAATCCTGCTCCTTTCTAACAATAATGGTCTCTGCCGTTTTGCTTGGTGTAGGCCAATTTCCAATCAGCGGATACAGATACTCCTGAGGATCTATCCTGAAAACCATTGTTGCTATTACCTGATTATCTGCATCAAACAAAGGTGAGATAAACTCAAAGTGAACTTGCTGATGTTGCGAACAATAGTACAAGTCGCGCATCGTTATCAATGCTGATTCTTTGACTGATGCTGCAGTTTCAAGCGTTTTATTATCCACAAAAACCACATCATTTATTGCAGTAAATACGATGTTCTCTTCACTGTCGAGGATGAAAATATTATCATACCGATTGTCTGACAGAATATGTTTGAGGGCATCACGTAAGAGAAATATTGCAGGTGTATCACCAGAAACAATGCGGTTTGAGTAGGCATTATAGGGGTAGCTTCTGGAGAAAAAAAACGCTTCTGACATCCGCTCCTTATGCCATTGTTTTAATTGATTAATTTTTAGTTTTGCAACGGCCTGCAGTTCATTATAGCTGGTTTCTTGAGTTTGTTTCTTTTCAAATTGAAAATAATATACTCCGCTTAAAGCAATCAGAGACGCAACAATTATCACAAGAAAAATTAGTGCTAAGGGTGATTTCCGAGGGTTTTCAGCAGAAAGTTGGTGGTAATTTTTCATATTGTTGGGATTGTAAATCTTTGTAAAATAAGTCAAAACAAGAGCAAATAGCAAGTAAACTTTTTTTCCAATACGTTTTTATGCTTTCTTTAACATCAAGCTGTAGCAATCAGGAAATCGAGCTGTTCAAGCACCGACTGCACTCAACTGCAACCGTCCGCTCCTTTGAAAATAAAAAAACAGCTTAGCAATCATTTGATTACTAAGCTGTTAATAAATAACGCTTCAGAACAATAATTTCTTACTCTATCTCCACCTCAATCCATTTGCTTCGATCAGGAGGTGTGGGAGTATTTACTTTCTTCACAGGATTTTCCTGTAGTTCTTGCAACAAAACTTCAACGGCTTTTTCAATGCCGGGATCTTCTCCTTTGGCAAGCTTTTCGGGACGATCAACCACCTCGATATCAGGATAAACACCAATACCCTCGATGATCCAATTTTCATTTTCATCAAAAATACCAAAACGCGGTACCGAAATATAACCGCCATCAACCAGCCCTGCATTGCCCGAAATACCAACCAATCCGCCCCAGGTGCGTGTACCGATTAATTTACCCAAACCGAGCTTTTTAAAGAAATAAGGAAAGGCATCACCACCAGAGGATGAATAACCGTTAATCAGCATCACTTTTGGGCCATTGTGCGAAATACCAGGTGCTTTATTGGGCACCATGCCGTTTCGATGCCAATATGTTAAGGTGCGTCTGTCGAGCAGGTCGGCCATACGATCAGGGATAAAACCGCCTCCGTTGTAGCGGTCGTCGATGATAAGGGCTTCCTTATTGTGATTGGCATACATGCCACGATGCAGTTCGCGGTTACCTTCAAAAGCGGTATTGGGCACATGGATATAGCCAATACGACCATTCGACAGCTTATCAACCATAGCGCGGCGTTCGTTTACCCAGTTTAAGTATTTCAGCTCAATCTCGCTTTCAATGGTTTTCACCTGAGATTTTCTTGAAGCTTTGCCTTCGGCATTGCTGCTCACTTCAAGTTCAACAAGGCGATTGGCTTTGTTTTCAAGCAACCTATAGGGATTCATATCAGTGGTGAGCGCTTCGCCATCAATGCTAAGAATATAGTCGCCCTCCTTTACATCCACACCAGCTTCGGTGAGAGGTGCCCGGCGTTCGGGATTCCAGTTTTCGCCTTCGTAAACCTTCATAATACGGTAACGACCCGCATCATAGTCGGCCTCCAGCTCGGCACCCAGCAAACCGGTATTCACTCTTTTTACGCGCTCAATATCGCCCCAGTTCACATAAGCATGTCCTGCATTGGCTTCCGAAACGAGCTCGTTAAGCACATAATCCACATCAAAACGGCTTCCGGCAAAAGGAAGCAATGCAGCATAGCGATCTCCCATAGCCTCCCAATCGACCCCATGGAGATTATTCACATAAAAATAATCCCTGAAAATGCGCCATCCGTCCTTATAAATCTGATTCCATTCAGCACGTGGATCAATTTTCATTTCCAGTTGATCCAGCTTAAGCTTTCCTGTTCCGGGTTTTTGGCCGGGAGCAATTTTAGCAATGCCATAATCGCCACCAGAACGGTATAGCATTTGTTTTCCATCTGCTGTTGGAACAGCGCTCCAGGATTTCTCCATAATCTCTTCGGCTTTTTGTTCTTCAATATTGTAGCGCATAATCTTGCCATCGCTGCTATACAACAATCCACCATCCACGGCACCCAGGATGCGATAGTCGCCCGAAGAGACCGGCAAAGCTTCAATGCGGCCATTAATGCCTTCAAAGTCAATTTTTGTTTGCGTTTCCACTGTGGATTCTTTTTCATCTTTCTTTTTATCCTCTGCCTTTTCGTCCGTTTTAACGGGTACCTGATCCGTTTTAAATGGCATCAGCCTTGTGCCATCATTTTGTAAGGCTACCGCATAAATTTTTGCAGCCTTGTTATAGAGGTAATCAAACTCGAAACTGGAAAACTCCAGGTTGAAATCGCGGTTAGAAACAAAGAAAATAAACTTGCCATCCTTACTAAAAACAGGCGACCAATCGTTGAATTCATCATTGGTAAGCTGCGTGGCTTTGGATGTAGGAATGTGAAAAACCCATACTGCTGATTGATCATTATCCGCTTCTTTGGTGTAGGCAATCCATTCTGAATCAGGAGAAAAAACATACGAACGAATCTCGCTGCTGCTGGCCTTATCGATGGCTTTTTGAGTACCGCTTTCTACGTTGAGCAACCAAAGCTGCATGGTTCTGTCAGAATAAATCAGGTACTTGCTATCGGGCGACCACTCGGCTTCATACTTCCAGGCAGCCGAAGCCTTGGTAAGCTGACGGGGTTTCGCATTTTCTTTGTTCTCAAGTAAATACACCTCATATTCGCCGGAAGCATCTGAATAATAGGCAATATATTTGCCATCAGGCGACCAGTTTGGATAAATTTCGCGTACACCTTGTGTATTCGTGAGATTGATGGTGTTGCCGTTTTCGGCCGGAACAGAGAAAATATCGCCTCGGGCATCAAAAAGAACCCTTTTTCCGCCGGGCGAAATAGCATAGCTATGGATGTTGTCTTTTACATTTTTATAATAGGGCAAAAGATTGGGGTTATCCATGTTGAGCGCGATGTCAATTTTTTTGTTTACGTTTTCCTGCAAGTCATAAACATACAGGAAACCGCCATTTTCATAAACTACTTTTCCGTTTTTTCCGGATGGCCACATCACATCAAAATCTGAAAATTGTGTGAGCTGTTCGGTAGCTTTGGTTGCGATATCATAGCGATATAGGTTGAGGCGCAGATCGCGATCGCTGGCGAAGATAATTTCGTTGCCAAACCAAATTGGCCATTGGTCGGAACCGGCAAAACTGGTAATTTGCTCAGCGCTGTTGTTATTCAGGTCATAAATCCATAAATCAGTAGCGCGGCCTCCTTTGTAGCGTTTCCAGGTACGAAATTCGCGATCAACCGGAGTGAAGCAGAGCATATTATCATTGGGCGAAAGAGCAGCAAAACCACCATTAATAATGGGTAATGGCTTTTCAAAACCGCCATCCAGCGAAACAAGGTAATACTTGCCTTGTCGTTCACCAAAAGGTGTGCGATTGCCTCTGATCAGTATGTTTTCACTATCGGAAGTCCAGCCCAGCACCACATTGTCGAATCCCCCACGAGGAGGCATCACACCAACTGAATTGTACCAGGTAAGCTGTTTGGCAGTACCGCCTTCGGCTGGCATCACCCAAATCTGCCTGCTGCCTGAATATTCTGCCGAAAAGGCAATCCACTTCCCATCGGGAGAAATTTTTGGGAAAAGCTCAAAGCCTTCATGAGATGTAAGCTGACGGGCCTCGCCTCCGCGGGCATCAACAGACCAGATATCGCCTGCATATACAAACACAACCAGCTCGTTATTAATGTCGGGATAGCGCAACAAGCGCGCATCTTCCATAGCTGAAAGACTTCCTGAAAACAGGATAAACAACAGCAATGCTGCAAATTTTTGAGTAAAAGATGACATAAAATAGGGTTTAAGGTTTAGAAGGCTAAAGATACAGAAAGTTTCTATTTATGGAAGTGCAAACCAGTTTTCGGCAGTATAATGCCAACAAAAGATTGCTACTACTTTAAAAATACAAAACCCCGTCATTTTCTTTAACTTTACACCAAATTAACTTGCTATCATGATAAAACTATTTTTAAAATGGACATGCGTTCTGTTAGTCGCGATAGGTTTTACGAACTGCAACTCCTCCAAAATAATCAATTCTATGAAACTGGCACAAAATGTTGACCTGGAACGCTATTCCGGCACCTGGTATGAAATTGCACGCTTTCCGCACCGTTTCGAAAAAGATTTAGTTGGCGTAACAGCAACCTATAATTTGAAAGAAAACGGTAAAATTGAAGTAATCAATCAGGGCTATAAAAACAGCCTCGATGGCGAGTTGAAAACCGCCATTGGTAAAGCCAAAGTGGCTAAATCAGGCAATCCGGCGCATCTGAGGGTTTCCTTTTTCTGGATTTTTTATGCAGATTATCTTATCTTGGAATTGGATGAAAATTATCAATACGTGCTGATTGGCAGCAGTTCGGATAAGTATTTGTGGATTATGTCACGCAGCCCTCAACTTAACGAAGAAACTTACCGCATGTTAGTTCAAAAAGCTGCCGATAGGGGTTACAATGTTGATAAATTGCAGTTGGTGGAGCAAGAGATCCCCCTGAAATCGCCTTGAGCCAGAACCATCCCTTTAGTACAGTATTCTTTTTGCGAAAAGGTCTTTATCAAATTCCCTACATTTGTACCTAAAAATTTATGAAACCTATGAAAAACATATTGCTTTTCTTTTTTATGGCTTTTGGCTTTCTCACAGCTACAGCACAAATGCAATTTTTCCCTCCCGAAAACATCTCTGATGAATATGGTCCTTCACAAGATCATGCCATGTACAATATTGGCGATGATTTTTACCTGGTTTGGGATCAATGGGGCGACCTGATGTTTCGGAAAAGTACCGATGGCGGACTTAGCTGGGGAAATAAGCTAACCATCTATTCTGGATTGGATTATGGCGCCAATTATCCTGTAATTGCTGCTTCCAATGGCAATGTATATGTTTTTTATTACCGCAACACTTCGTCCAAAAGCCAGATTTTTATGCTGAGCTCAAACAACGACGGACAAAGTTTTGGCAACGAAATTCAAATCACCGATGCCATACAAAACGCTCAGATACCTCAGATAGCCGTATCGGGCGACACCCTTGTTCTGGCTTATGAAGACCGCAATAGCTTTTCTGATTATCAGATCTGGGTAATGAAATCAATTGATGGCGGCCAAACCTGGTCTGCTGCACAGCAGGTTTCAAGCACCACAGAAGGTGCACACTGGTGTAATATTGCGATGAAAGGAGATCAGCTTTTTGCTTTTTGGAACGATCAGACAGGCGATACCTATGACAACCTAGACCTGTTTTTCAGCAAATCTGAAGACTTTGGACAAAACTGGAGCACACCCGAAAATTTGAGTAACAATCAGGCTTACAATGCCCGACTCAAAACAAAAGTGGTTGACAACAGCATTTATACCATCGTTTCTTCAAAAATAGATGGCTTACAAACCGATGCCATGCTCTATCGCTCTGCCGATTTGGGCGAAAACTGGGAACCAGCAATCAACCTGTCGAACAACAGCGGAGGCTCCGAACGGCCTGACGTATTTGTACTGCGCGATGATGCCGCAAATCACCGTATTTACGCGGTTTGGAGCGATGGCAGCTATACAGAAAACGACAAAGCCTATATGAAATACTCTGTTGACAATGGCGCATCCTGGTCGGATATGCTACCATTCTCACAGGACACAGAAGATGCCAGCTGGCCTCAAATCAATGGCTATCGCGATGGTGCTACCGATCAGTTATTTATGACCTATTTCCGTCCACACGATGGCACATTCGATTATCAGGTCTGGGGTGTTAGGGCAGAAAACGAACTGGAAGAAAACATCAGTTTTTCCGGGCAGGTTACTGATACTTACCAAAATGGTATCGCCAATGCAACGCTCACACTCAATGGAAATGTGTTTTACACAGATGACGCAGGCACTTTCAATATTGAGCTGATACCCGGAACTTACAACTTATCCGTTACTGCCGACGGATTTATCGGTTATCAGGATGCTTCGCTTGAACTGTTTGAAGACACAGCGCTCAACATGGCATTAGAAGCGCTTTTGTTTCCTCCGCTTCATCTCACAGGCGAAGTTGTGGATCAATCTGTGCTGCTACAGTGGGATGCCCCAGCTTCTGAAGGTGAATGGATGTACTGGGATGATGGCGAAAACTCTGATGCTGTGGGCGGCGAAAACATTGATATGTTTGATGCTGCAATAAGGTTTACGACCAACGATTTGCAAAATTTTGACGGTTTTTATCTCACAAAAATTGTTGCCTTCTTTGGCGATGTTGATGCCACATTTCAGATGAGGGTTTGGACAGGAGGTAATCAGTATTTTGCTGGAAACCTTGTTACAGATCAGCTGGTTACAGATCCGGTGGCTAACGAATGGAACACCATTGAATTAGAAAATCCGGTATTGGTTGATGCCACACAGGAACTGTGGATGGGATACCGAATAATCAATACTGGCAACGGTTATCCGGCCGGAACCGACAATGGCCCGGCAGTCCCGTTTAAAGGTGATATGATTTTATATGGATCCGATTGGCTAAGCATGTCCGATTATTTTGGATGGAACATCAACTGGAATATCCGTGGTTTTTTGGTTGAAGCTCCCGGTGAAAGACAAGAAACACAAATTCTGGACAATTCGATTCCGCAAAATTCAGGACTTCCCGAAAAAATCAGCCTTGAAAATCAGGGAAAAACTTTCCGCTGGAATTATACGCATTTCAATGTTTGGCGTAATTTTATGCTGCTTGCCGAAGTGCCGGCAGATGAACTCAGTTTTTTGGATGAGCAGCCGATGAACGAAAACACCTATGTTGTTACAACAGCAAGAGATATGTATGAATCACCGCCTTCTAATGAGGTGACAATCGAGCTAGTTGGGGTTGATGATAATCAACAGCTTAAGCAGCCGGTCCGGTTTTATCCAAATCCGATAAAAGCAAGTGTACAGCTGCAATTCAATAGCAAAGTGTCAGATGAACTTTTAATGGAAATTTCGGATCAACAGGGGCGCCTGCTTCACAAGCAAACCATTGACGCAAAGGCAGGAAATAATACTGTGCTACTCCATCGAAACGATTTGCAATTGAATAATTTTAAAGGAATTATCATAATAAAACTTCAGGGAAAGCACCTTCAATCATCAACAAAACTGATCCTGGAATAATTCGTTAATAATGGACAAACTTTCGGTATCAATTATAAGTTTCAACGAGGAAAAAAACATCCGCCGCTGTCTGGAATCAGTAAAAACAATTGCAGATGAAATTGTGGTGGTAGACTCGTTTTCCACGGACAAAACCGAAGCCATTTGTCGTGAATTTGACGTTAGTTTCAGCAAACATCCATTCGAAGGCTATATTGAACAGAAAAATGTTGCTTTAAAAGCTTGCCGCCATAATTTTGTGCTTTCGCTGGATGCCGATGAAGCTTTATCTGAAGAGCTTTGTAATTCCATTCTCGACGAAAAAAAACGGGGTTTCAAAGGGGGGTATAGCATGAACCGGCTCACTAATTTTTGTGGAAGCTGGATCAGGCATTCTGGCTGGTATCCCGATCGAAAACTGAGACTTTTTGAAAAAACCAGCGGAGAATGGGGCGGCAAAAACCCACACGACAAATTTCTGTTTTTTGATAAAAACACTGTGCTCAGCCATCTAAAAGGTGATTTGTTGCATTACTCTTATTATACCATCGAACAGCACATCGCTCAAATCAATAAGTTCTCGACCATCAAAGCCGAAGGAGAGTTTGAGCGCGGTAAAAAATGTTACTGGATCAGACTTTGGCTTAGCCCAACTTTTAAATTTTTTCGCAACTATTTCTTCAAACTTGGCTTTTTGGATGGCTTTCACGGCTATGTGATTTGTCGCAACTCGGCCCACGCTACCTTTCTTAAATATAGTAAACTCAGGGAACTCTGGAAACAATACAAACAGCCGAAAAATGACTAAAAACAAATCCGTAATTTGTTTTGTAAACACGAATAAAGCCTGGGGTGGAGGCGAAAAATGGTTTGCTGAAATCATCGAAAGGATTTGTGAACACTATACAATAATTGCCTACGCGCATCCTGAAAGCCGCTTGTTTCAGAAACTACAGCAATATCCAGTCATGTTATTTCCACTAAAGAGTGGCAACTTGAGTTTTTTGAACATCATTAAGCTGCTCAGGCTCAAAAAACAATTTCATAAATACCAGCCCGAAAGTGTGTTGATGAACCTGCCGTCAGATGTTAAAACAGCTGGTACTGCCGCCATGCTGGCAAAAATTCCTCAACGCATTTATCGCCGGGGAAGTGCTATACCGATCAAAAACAGTTACAGCAATCGTTGGTTGTTTAAAAACGTGATCACTCGGGTTATTACCAATTCGAAAAAAACCAAAGCAACTATTCTGGCCAATAATCCACTGCTTTTCCCTGAAGAAAAAATTCAGGTGATTTACAACGGAATTGATCTTGAAGCCTTTGACAAGCCCAATTATACAAAACTTTATGACCCAAAACCCGGAGAAATTATCCTTGGCAATGCCGGAAGGCTGGATCATCAAAAAGGACAAGATTTTTTGATCGACCTGGCCGTAAAGCTCAATGCAGAAAACCGCTCGTTCAAAATACTAATTGCCGGCTCAGGTCCATTGAAGCAGGAATTGATGACCCTGGCCAAAAAAAATGCCGTAAGCGATCATGTCCTGTTTCTGGGATTTGTTGAACAGATGAAAGCCTTTATGGATGCCATTGATATCTACGTGCACACTGCCCATTGGGAGGGTTTTGGCTATGTACTTGTTGAAGCCATGGCTGACAAAAAACCGGTTGTGGCTTTCGACATCAGCAGCAATCCCGAAATTATTGCAGATCAAATCACCGGATTTCTATGTCCTTATGCTGATATGCAGCAATTTAAAATGCATGTCGGCAAGCTAATGGATTCCAAAATGCTGCGTGATCAGCTGGGTGCAAACGGACGGAAAAGGATAGTCGAACATTTTACGATACAGCAAACTTTGCAACAAATCAATGCGCTTTTAAATGCTCCTCAAAACTAACTAAATGACCGAAAACAACAAATGGCTTGTAATTGTCAATCCCACTGCCGGGGTGGGGCAGGGCGAAAAAGATTGGCCACTGATAAAAAGTTTACTCGAAGCCGAGGGCTTTGAATTTGAAAGCCAACTCACAACACATCCGTTTCATGCGATAGAGCTGGCAAGCCAACTGATACAAGAGAAAGGCTTTTCGAAAATAATTGCTGTGGGCGGCGATGGAACGCTGAATGAAGTGGTGAATGGCATTTTTCAACAAACACGCTTTGCTACTACCGATATCATGCTGGGAATGATAACGATAGGAACCGGTAACGATTGGGGTCGTATGTACAACTTCCCCAAAAAATATAAAAAAGCCATTCACATTTTGAAAAACGAGCGCTGTTTTCTGCAAGACGTGGGCACAGTAAAGTACCGCTTCGACAGCGAAGACAAAAACCGCTATTTCATCAATATGGCCGGCATGGGCTACGATGCGCTGGTGGCCAAAAAAACCAATCTGATGAAAGCCAAAGGAAAAGGCGGAACACTGGCGTATTTGTATAACCTGATCACCGGACTCTTCCAGTATCAACATACACAGCTTCACATCAAAGTAGATGATAAAGAGGTGCTTAACGACAAGGTTTTTAGCCTAAGCATTGGCATTTGCAAATACAATGGCGGAGGAATGATGCAACTTCCCAATGCCGTTCCGGATGACGGCTTTTTGGATATGACCGTAATCCGGAAGACCAGTAAATTCACCGTGATCAAAAACATCAAAAACCTCTATGATGGGTCATTTATTAATCTTCCGGAAGTAAGCACTTTCGCCGGCAAGCAAATTACAATAACCTCTCTCCCACCCCATTCCATTGATCTGGAAACTGATGGAGAATCACTGGGTAATTCGCCCCTTGATTTCGGCATTGTGCCAAAAGCCGTGAAGCTCATCATTCGTAAAAAAGCACTTAAAAAATTTACAGCTAACACCTTAAAAGAAAAACCATGATAAAAAAAGTAATCAGCACCTCACAAGCACCGGGCGCAATAGGCCCTTACAGTCAGGCCATTGAAGCGAACGGAATGGTATTTATCTCCGGGCAAATTCCCATCGATCCTGCCATTGGAAAACCAATTGATGGCGATATCACAACACAAACCGAGCAAGTGATGAAAAATCTGGAAGCCATTTTAAAAGCTGCAGGCTGCGACTTCAGTCATGTTGTTAAATCGACTTGCCTGCTCAGCGATATGGCCAATTTTGCAGCCATGAATGCTGTTTATGGCAGCCGTTTCAAAGAAAATCCTCCTGCCAGAGCCGCCTTCGCGGTAAAAACCCTGCCGCTTAATGTATTGGTTGAAATAGAAATGATTGCTATTAAAGCCTGAAAGCACCATTAATAGTTGAGCCAATTGGTCATCATGCGCAGGCCAAAATCGGTGATATAACTTTCCGGATGGAATTGCAGCGCATCAATTGGTAGAAATTTATGCCGGAAAGCCATTAGGTTTCCGGCGGCGTCAAAAGCTGTGGGAAGAAGTGTTTCGGGCAGCGAATCATGCCGCACAATCCAGGAATGATAGCGCCCGGCTATAAATTCCGTTGGAATGCTTTTGAAAATATTTGCTGCAAATTTTGTCTGAATCAGCCGATCGTCGGCACCATGAAAGCTGTGCGGAAGCTGATGCATTGTAGCCCCAAAATGCAAGGCCAGCGCCTGATGGCCCAAACAAATACCCAACATTGGTTTTTGAGTTGAAAAATGTGCAATCAGCTGCATTAAATTACCCGACTCTTCCGGAATCCCGGGACCCGGAGAAATTAGTATTTTGTCAATATGCTGTGGTAACTCATTGAGCAAACAATCATTAGGCACAATATCCAAATGATGATCTACACCGCTTTCGCGTAGCAGCTGCACCAGATTATAGGTGAAAGAATCATAATTGTCGATCAACAAAATATGCATGACATGGAATAAGTCGCAAAAATACTGCATTTTTGATGCGACAAAAGCTATTTTAAATCCTAAATCCAATTCAAGTATTCATCCATTAAAACAATCAATCAGTGTAAACGTTTACTTTTGTAAATCAATTGATTTATAAACACGCCTAACAATAAAACCTATGAAAATTATCCCAATAGAAACCGGAAACCTTATGCTCGATGGCGGTGCCATGTTTGGCGTAGTGCCCAAAACGCTTTGGCAAAAAGTATATCCCTGCGACGAAAACAACCTCTGCAACTGGGCCATGCGCTGCCTGCTGGTTGTTGATGGCGACCGTCGTATCCTGATTGACAATGGCATTGGCAACAAACAAGAAGAAAAATGGTTAAAACATTATCACCTCAACGGCGATGCCACACTAGAGACCTCACTTGCGCAAGCCGGTTATAAACCAGAAGATATCACCGATATGGTGATTACGCATATGCATTTCGACCATTGTGGTGGCAGTGTCAACTGGAATTCTGATAAAACAGGCTTTGAGTTAGCCTTTCCCAATGCTACTTACTGGACCAGCAAGCAACAATTCGACTGGGCTACAA
This sequence comes from Bacteroidota bacterium, assembly GCA_018830105.1. Lineage (GTDB taxonomy): Bacteria > Bacteroidota > Bacteroidia > Bacteroidales > F082 > UBA5536. The sequence goes on along the minus strand of JAHJTC010000016.1, from coordinate 21,780 downwards.
ATCCCAACAGGCGCGAGGAAGCCTCCTACCTAAAAGAAAATATACTTCCGATCAAGGATAGCGGGAAGCTGCAATTGATCGAAGAAGAAGGCGAATACATCCCGAATATCACTTTCAAACTGTATAATGGACATACCGAAGGCCAGGTGATTCCTGCTATCAATTACAATGGGAAAACAGTGGTGTTTTGTGCTGACCTAATGCCATCGGCAGCACATATTCCTATGCCCTGGATCATGGCTTACGACACCCGGCCTTTGGAAACACTGAAGGACAAAGAACGCTTTTATGCCGAAGCAATCGCGCATGATTATGTGTTGTTTTTGGAACACGACCTCTACAACGAAGCCTGTGTTTTGCACGAAACACCCAAAGGCGTGCGTGTGAAAGCCCAAGGAAAATTATCTGATTTTATAGCAGTTTAACCTTTATATCACCTGCCTCATCAGCACGACTTCGTTCAGTGCCTTGCGGTTGAGTTTGGTTTCAATCTTTTTCCGGTCACAAAAATGCAGCAGATCCTGCGTACTCAAATTACCCACCATTTCATCGGCAGCGGTTGGGCAGCCTCCTAATCCGTTAAACACGGTTTCATAACTTCGCACACCGGCCTCCCAGGCTGCTTCCAGCTTGTCGTAGCTATGAGAAGGTTTGGTGTGCAAATGCAATCCAAAATCTACATCGGGAAAAGCCGGAATCAACTTTTCGTAAACCTTAAAAATGGTATCCGGAGTAGCTTCGCCCAGGATATCAGAAAGTGGCATGCGTCTGATGCCTAAATCATAAAGCTGCGCTGCGCCGTCAATCACCATTTGAATACTCCAGTCGTCGCCATAAGGATTGCCCAATGCCATGGACAAATAAATAACCAGTTCGCGATTTTTGGGAAATGCCAATTCCGTGATTTCCTTAACAATACCAAGTGCTTTAGCTTCGTCTGCATTCAGGTTACGCATCAAGAAAGTGGGCGAGATAGAATAGGGATAAGTAAGGCATTGCACACGTTCACAGCGCAATGCATCTTCTGTTCCGCGCTTATTCACAACCAGCACCATGATTTCCGGAGCATTTTCCGGGATATTCATTTTTTGGATTAGCTCGCGCGTATCAGCCATTTGCGGAATCACTTTTGGTGAAACAAAGCTGCCAACATCTAAGGTATCAAAGCCAACTTGTAATAAAGCATTTACATAGGCCAACTTATTGGCTGTGGGAATAAAATTTTTGATGCCTTGCATGGCATCGCGGGCTGTTTCGGTGATTCGTATCATGCTGAAATTTGGTGTCTAAAGGCTAAAGCACAAAATTAGGCTAGTTGACGAAAATATCCTGTATTTTTTTTTAACTTTAGCCTTTTCATCTTATTCTCTTCCCGATAATGATTTAGGTATCCTTCCCTGATGCACAGATTCGGAACGCAGCTTACGGCCAACAATGCGCTCAACCATTTTACCGGTTTCCAGCACCTTATCTATATCCAGGTTTGTTGCGATACCCATCTCATCCATCATCACCACCATATCTTCGGTACTTACCAGACCAACAGCCGTTGATTCCTTGTAATAATATTCACCAGTTCCTGAAACCGGCACACCATCAACAAAATTAGCCGGCTGTCCGCCAATGCCACCCATGGTTGACTCATAATTGGTCATCCCGGCCTGCAATGCTGCCAGCACATTGGCCAAGCCCCAGCCACGAGTAGTGTGCAGGTGAACTATATGTTTCTCGGGTTTCTGAACCCTGTCGAGCAACATCGAAAAATAATCATATACCCGATCCGGTGAGGCTGATCCATCATGATCGGCATGCTCCACATCATTGGCGCCAATGGCAAGCCATCGTTCAGTAAAGTCGACAGCCTTGCTCATCTCTGTAGGCCCTTCGATTGGGCAGCCCCAGATTGTGCTCACTGTTCCATTTACTTTAATACCGGCATCCTGCGCCATAGGAATATACTTTTCGGCCATTTTAAAATACTCCTCGATGGTAAGTCCCGAGTTTTTATACTGATGTGATTCGCTGGTGCTTACCATAAGCAAAATCCTGTCGGGACCATAACCTTCTTTTTTGGCCTGAATAGCACGCTCAACGGCTTTTTCACGAATGGTTACTGCGGTTAAACTAACAGCAGGCAGCAAATGCTGAATGCGTTTGCTTTTGTGAACCTGTTTAAATAACTCGTCCGCATCCTTAAACTGTGGCATCCCTTTGGGGTTTCCAAAATTAGTAAGCTCCAGGTGCTTGAAGCCGGATAATATCAGTTCCTCAGTAAGCCAAAGCTTAGCGGCTGTTGGAATAAACTTCTCTTCGTGCTGAAAACCGTCTCTGACGGTTATATCGCCAATAACTACTTTTTTGGGGTAATTCATCATTAATTTCATTTTTTTAGGCCTGTTGGCTGTTACTAACTCAATGTGCTAAAATATATAGATTTTTCGATCTGTGCAAAAAGCAAGCATATTAACAAGATAAGGCCGTTTTAATTGCTTCATCCAAATGGCTTCCCACAAATACCACAGCATAATTATACTGTGGTTTACACATTTTTTTTACTTTTACCCTTTACAGATAAAAATTCCGCCTTTGCGGATCGCATTTTGAATTCAGCTAAACTTAAAACGACAACTTTGTACACAATCAATTCCAAAATCGACACCAGTTCAGAAAGTTTCCTGTCCAACAAAAAGGACTTCGAAGCTTTGATGCAAACCTATCGGAAGCGTTTACACAACAGCATTTCAGGAGGCAGCAAGGAAGCTGTAACCAAGCATAAATCGCGCAACAAACTATTGGCACGTGAGCGCATCGATTTGCTTGTTGACAAAAACACTCCTTTTCTGGAACTTTCTCCCCTGGCCGCTTATGAGCTTTACAACAATGGGTTCCCTTCTGCTGGAATTGTCACAGGAATCGGTGTAATCCATGGGCGCGAAACCATGATCATCGCCAACGATGCTACCGTAAAAGGCGGCACTTATATGCAATACACCATAAAAAAACATTTGCGGGCACAGGAAATCGCCATGGAAAATGGATTGCCCTGTGTTTATATGGTTGATTCAGGCGGGGCTTTTCTGCCCGAGCAAGACACTGTTTTCCCTGACAGGGATCATTTTGGCCGATTTTTCTACAATCAGGCAAAGATGTCGGCCATGGGTCTGGCGCAAGTCGCCATTGTGATGGGAAGTTGCACAGCAGGAGGCGCTTATGTGCCTGCAATGAGTGACGAAACCATCATCGTAAGAAATCAAGGCACCATCTTTTTAGGGGGACCACCCCTTGTAAAAGCCGCTACAGGCGAAGAAGTTACAACCGAAAAACTTGGTGGTGCTGAGGTACATACAGCCATCTCCGGCGTGGCAGATCACCTGGCAGAAAACGACACCCACGCGATCCAAATTTGCCGGAACATCTTTGAAAGCCTGAAGCCTCAGGAACGGCAATTGCTGGACATAATGCCACCGGAAGAGCCACTGTACGACCCCAAAGAACTGTATGGCATCGCTCCTGTCGATCTCCGTAAACTGATCGATCCGCGCGAAATAATAGCCCGAATGGTCGATGGCTCACGTTTCCAGGAATTTAAAGCTCGTTATGCCACTACTGTTGTTACGGGTTTTGCCCATATTATGGGCTTTCCGGTAGGAATTATTGCAAATTATGGCGTACTTTTTTCCGAATCAGCACTCAAAGTCACACACTTTATTCAGCTCTGCACTTCCCGGAATATTCCACTTGTTTTTCTGCAAAATATCACCGGATTTATGGTGGGTAAAGACTTTGAACGGGGCGGAATTGCCAAAGACGGCGCCAAAATGGTACATGCTGTTTCCAATGCCAATGTGCCTAAATTTACGGTGATATTTGGCGGTTCTTTCGGCGCCGGAAATTATGGCATGGCAGGAAGAGCTTTTGGTCCCCGTCTGCTTTTTATGTGGCCCAATGCCAAAATTTCGGTGATGGGAGGCGAACAAGCTGCCAATGTACTGGCTACCGTTAAACAAGATCAACTCAAAGCCAAAGGAATCGAAATGTCGCCGGAAGAAATTGATGCCCTCAAAAAACCCATTCTCGAAAAATATGAACGCGAAGGATCGGCTTATTACAGCACAGCGCGACTTTGGGACGACGGCATCATCGATCCTGTTGATACCCGTAAAATGCTCGCTATCGGAATAGCCTCCTCGCTCAACAAACCATTCCCTGAACAAAAATTTGGCGTTTTCAGAATGTAATATTATGGATAGCAACTTTGAAAACATTGAAATTCAAAAAGATGGCCTTGTAGCCTACATCAGGCTTAACAGACCCGAAAAACACAATGCCCTCAACCCCAAAATGATCGCTGAGCTTACTGCAGCTTTTGCAACAATTGCTGCGCTTCCACATATCAGATTAATCATTTTGAGTGGTAACGGTCCGTCGTTTTGCGCCGGAGCCGATCTGCATTATATGAAGGAAATAGCTACTTATGGTGAGGCCGAAAACCTGGAAGATGCCCGTAAATTAGCCCGGCTCTTTATACAAATTGACGCTTGTCCTATTCCGGTGCTTGCCATTGTACATGGCGCTGTATTTGGCGGAGCCAATGGACTTACGGCAGCCTGCGATATCGTTTTGGCCCATGAGGAAACTGTTTTTGCTTTCAGTGAAGTGAAACTAGGCATTACACCTGCAACAATTTCACCCTTTGTGATTGCACGCTGCGGACAGGCAGCAGCGCGCGAACTGATGCTGACAGGCAGAAAATTCACAGCCTCCGAAGCTTTCCGTTTTATGCTTGTGAACCAGATTTTTACAGATGAATCTTCCAAAAAAATCACTGATTACTACATCAAACAACTGCTGAGTAGCGCGCCCAATGCGCTGCGTGATTGTAAACAATTGATCAAATTAGTTGGTCAGCAAGCAGAAAACCCAGCGCTGCTATTTGATGAAACAACAGCCATGATTGCCCGCCAAAGGTCTTCACCGGAAGGGCAAGAAGGACTTGCTGCCTTTTTTGACAAACGAAAACCCAACTGGATATCCTAAACATGAAACATAAAATAACAAAAATACTCATTGCCAACCGCGGTGAAATTGCTGTAAGAATCATTCGCACTTTGCAGCAGATGAAAATTAAATCGGTGGCGGTTTACGCAGAAAATGATGCCAGTGCATTGCATGTGCGAATGGCTGACGAAGCTTATTCACTAGGAAATGGCATTTTGGCCGAAACCTATTTATCGGTCGAAAAGTTGATTCAAACTGCACTGAAAGGTGGCGCACAGGCCATCCATCCGGGCTATGGCTTTCTCTCGGAAAATCCCACTTTAGTGGCTGCCTGCGAAAAAAATAATATCGTTTTTATTGGCCCCGACAGCAGATCGATGGAATTGATGGGCAACAAAATCACTGCCCGCGAATATGCGGTAAAATCGGGCTTGCCGGTAACAAAAGGCGTTACTGGAAATACGAAGGCGTTGCGTGATAAAGCCACTCAAATTCCCTTTCCGGTTTTAGTAAAAGCTGCTGCCGGCGGCGGTGGAAAAGGGATGCGCATTGTTAGAAAGCCGGAAGATTTGCCCGAAATTTTAGAATCTACTGCCCGTGAAGCCAAAAATTACTTCGGCGATGGCACCGTGTATATTGAACAGTTTATCGAGAACCCACGCCATATTGAAGTACAGGTTTTAGCAGATCAGCATGGAAACATTGTCCATCTTTTCGAGCGTGAATGCAGCATACAAAGACGTTATCAAAAAATTATCGAAGAATCTCCTTCTCCGACACTAACCCCCGAAGTGAGAGAAAAAATGGGTAAAGCTGCTGTTGATATCTGTCGTTCTATAGGCTACCGCAGCGCAGGAACCATCGAATTTTTAGTGGATACTGACCTTAACTTCTATTTTTTGGAGATGAACACACGCATACAAGTTGAGCATCCTGTTACAGAATTGGTTACAAATATCGATCTGGTCGAAGAACAAATTTATATTGCACAAGGCGAAAAATTGAGAATCAGTCAGTCCGATATTGTGCAACAGGGCCACGCCATTGAATGCCGCATTTATGCCGAAGATCCGGCTAATGGTTTTCTCCCTTCACCAGGAAAAATAACCAACTATCGGGAGCCCGAGTTTGAAAACCTGCGTATCGACAGCAGCCTCGATGGCCCGGCAATGGTTCAAAGCGAATATGATCCTATGATCAGCAAACTGATTGCCTGGGGTTCAAATCGTCAGCAGGCGCTGATCACGGCGAAAAATGCATTGCAGGAGTATATCATTCATGGGATTCATACCAATATCCCCTATCTTACAGCCATTCTTGCCAATGAGCAGTTTATTGAAAATACGATCAGTACTGCTTTTTGTGATACATATACCGACACCCTGTTAGCCGATCTGGAAGCCGAAAAAGCAAAAACAAACAAATCGTTGGTGGCTGCTTCCTTTTTGCTATTCAATTTATATCAGCAGCAACTCAGCGGCTTCGACCCCGAAAACATTTGGCAGCAAATCGGTTACTGGCGTTTTCAAATGCAGCCTCAAATAACTGTAGATAAACAACTTACTCAATTTGATGTCGTCAGCTTCGACCATTCCGGGCTTGTCCTTGCTCAAAAAGATCAGCAGCTAGCGTTGAAATTGGTGGCATTTGATGGCAGCAAAATAACTTTTGCCTTCAACGAAAATAGGGAGGCAGCAGTTATTACAGAAACAGTAGATGGAACCTATCTGCTTCAACATAAAGGTTTTACTTTCGAATGCGACAGAAAAGATCAGTTGAACGAGGAGCTGGATCATGGCAAGGATGCTGATCAGGCTAATGAGGACAATTTATTTGCTCCAATGCCCGGCCGCGTTATTCTGGTAAACATAAAAGCTGGAGACGAAGTGAACCGCGGAACTGTTCTACTTGTTGTAGAAGCAATGAAAATGGAAAACAATATTGTTGCTCCAAAAGACGCCTTGGTAGAAAAAATCCATGTGAAAGCCGGCGATATGGTGGATTCAAAAACACAGCTTGTGCAGCTTAAAAACAAAGAAAACCAAACATAACCAACAAAATACAATACACTATGAATTTCGATTTATCAGAAGAACATAAACTTATTCGCGAAACCGTTAGAGAATTTGCCGAACGCGAGATTAAACCCGTTGCTCAGGAACTGGACGAAAAAGCTGAATTCTCAGCCGCACTAACCAAACGCATGGGCGAGTTGGGACTTTTTGGGATGTATCTGCCCGAAAAATATGGCGGCCAGGAACTCGACACACTTTCGTATATCATTGCGGTAGAAGAACTTGCCCGTATTGACGGATCGCAGGCTGCCACGCTGGCTGCGCATAATTCTTTGGGCATCGGCCCGCTGTATTATTACGGCACTGAGGAACAGAAAATGAAATACCTTCCCCGGCTCTGCACAGGCGATGCTTTGTGGAGCTTCGGCCTTACCGAGCCCGGAGCAGGATCGGATTCGCGCGGATCGAAAACCACGGCCGAAATTCAGGGCAACGAATGGGTGATCAACGGTTCGAAGATTTTTATCACCAATGGTGCTTCCGAAATCAATATGGGTTGCACGGTGCAGGCCGTTTCGAGCGAGAAAGATGGCAAAAAACAGTTTACCACCATTTTGGTGGATGGCGATACCAAAGGCTTTAAACGGGTACCCATGCACAACAAAATGATGTGGCGTGCTTCTGATACTGCCGAATTATTTTTCGATGATGTGCGTGTGCCCAAAGAAAACATTTTGGGAGAAATCGGACAGGGTTCAAAAATCATGCTGTCCACCCTGGATGCGGGCAGACTTTCGATAGCTGCCATGGGTCTGGGCGCGGCACAAGGCGCTTACGAGCTGGCGCTGGCCTATGCCAAAGAACGCAAACAGTTTGGACAGCCCATCTCCAAATTCCAGATCAACGCTTTTAAACTGGCCGATATGGCCATGAAGATAGAACTGGCTCGCAACCTGCTCTACAAAGCCTGCTGGCTCAAGGACGAAGGCCGGCCATTTGGACTGGAATCAGCTATGGCAAAGCTCTACTGCTCCGAAATCGCCAAGGAAGTGGCCGACGAAGCGGTTCAGATTCACGGCGGCTACGGCCTGATGAAAGACTATGCTGTGGAACGTTTTTATCGCGATCAGCGTCTGCTGCAGATCGGCGAAGGCACATCCGAAATCCAGCGTCTGGTGATCTCGCGGTATATTGGGTGTTAGATTTGTGTGGTTTTTTTTAAACCACTAAGCACACGAAGAAGACACTAAGCCCACTAGGAAATTATCTTAGCCATTCTCAAATCTCCTTGTGAACTTTGTGTAATCCTTGTGAACCTTGTGGTTTGATTTTTTACCACTAAGCACACGAAGAAGACACTAAGAGCACTAGGAAATTATCCTTGCAATTCCTAAATCCCCTTGTGAACTTCGTGTAATCCTTGTGAACTTTGTGGTTTAATTTATTACCACTAAGCATACGAAGAAGTCACTAAGAGCACTAGGAAATTATCTTAGCCATTCTCAAATCTCCTTGTGAACTTTGTGTAACCCTTGTGAACTTTGTGGTTTAATTTATTACCACTAAGCATACGAAGAAGTCACTAAGAGCACTAGGAAATTATCTTAGCCATTTTCAAATCTCCTTGTGAACTTTGTGTAATCCTTGTGAACCTTGTGGTTTGATTTTTTACCACTAAGCATATGAAATGGAAAACAAAACTTGAAAAATAAATCGGCACAATCATTACCCCTGCCCTTAAGCTCATCTACGAAAAACCAATGCAACTGAAGGATTTAACTATTAAAATGATTATATTTGTTTGAAAAATAATTTGGCTAAATGAGAATTACAGCAAGGAAATATATAGACTCTTATATAAAGACCATCGGGAATGAGATTCCTAAACTAATCGCGAATTTTGATTTTTCGGAGCATGGTGGTGATTTTGCGTATTTGACAAAATCATCTGCTGTTTATTCATCAAATATTGAAGGAAATAGTATCGATTTGAATTCTTACATGAATTATGAATTGAACAAAGACAGATTCAAAGCAGGAAAAGAAATTGAAGAAATAGAGGATTTGATTGAAGCCTATGAGTTTGCGCAGAATAACAAATTGGACGAGAAAAATTTATTGAATTGCCATAAAATATTTTCAGACACTTTATTGATAAGAAGTAAAAGAGGGAAATACCGCACTGAGCAGGTTGGTGTTTATGGAAAATCAGGTTTAGCCTATATGGCTGTTGAGTCTGAATATGTTGAGAAAGAAATGAAAGTGTTTTTCATGGATTTAGGTGAGTTAATTTCAGCTGACCTTAATGAAGTGGAAGTCTTTTATTTTGACTCGTTGATTCATCTGCGATTTGCCCATATACATCCATTTAGAGACGGGAACGGCAGAGCAGCTCGCATGATAGAAAAATGGTTTATAGCAGAGAAATTGGGTACTGATTTTTGGAAAATACCGTCAGAAGAATATTATAAAAACAACCAGGCCAGATACTATGAAACCATTAATCTGGGTGTGAATTTTTACACATTGAATTTTGATAATTGTGTTGAATTTTTAAAAATGCTTCCTAATTGTTTGAGATAAGCCCAAAAGAATCCTAAAACAGGACGCTCAGCTTTCAGTACAGCTTGTCACTTCAGCAGGCTTTTACCACCAAGTAGGCGAAGAAGGCACTAAGAGCACTAGGAAATTATCTTAGCCATTCTCAAATCTCCTTGTGAACTTTGTGTAATCCTTGTGAACCTTGTGGTTTTGTTTTTTTACCACTAAGCGCACGAAGAAGTCACTAAGAGCACCAGGGAATTATCTAAGCCATTCCTAAATCACCTTGTGAACTTTGTATAATCCTTGTGAACCTTGTGGTTTGATTTTTTACCACTAAGCACACGAAGAAGTCACTAAGAGCACTAGGGAATTATCTAAGCCATTCCCATATCCCCTTGTGAAACCTTTGTGCACTTCGTGGTTTTGTTTTTTACTAAAACTATTACCTCCTAATGCGGCTCATTGCCTTTCTGGCAGCAGTCGGGCAGCTTATCATGGGCTTGCTGATCGGCCACTAAATCATCGGCATCGTAGCCAATTTTTGTGATGGCCTTTTTCAGGCTTTCCTTGTCGTTTTTACCTTTTTTGTAGGTAATGCTGATCACTTTGGTTTCTTCGTTCAGTTCAACCGCTTTCACGCCCTTCTCAAAAGCCAGGTTCTTCTCCAGCCTTTCCTTGCACATACCACAAATGGCCGAAGTTTGTATTTCGACGGTTTCTGTTTTCTTTTTCTTGTCGCCCTGCGCGAAAACGCTAATGGGAACAATCAATACGATACTGATAATTATTAATGCTAACTTTTTCATATTCATTAGTTTTTAAGGTTATTCAATGGTATATCTCAAACCGGCATAAATCTTAATGCCGTTAATAGGCCCCCAGATAATACTAGAGTCAAAATAAGGGCCGAAAGGTTCATTAGCCGCCAATATGGGGCTTTTTTGTTTAAAATTCGTAAGGTTTTCTCCGCCGAGGTAAATATTCCACTTGCGGAAAAATTTGGTCACCTGGGCATTCACGATGGTGTAGGCCGGCGAATAATCATCCAGGCGGTAAGGCTCCGGATTGCCTGCTGTTGATGGCAAACGACTCACTCCATTAAATTGCGTGGTGAGGTCGAACTGCCATTTACGCAGATTGGTGGCATACGAAAGGCTCACAAGTCCTTTATATTTATTCACCAGCGGTTTTTCCTGCAGTTCGTTGTTCAGCGTCATTTGTACATCATTAAAACGCACGGCTGCCGTCACATCCAGTCCTTTCAGCAATTCGTAATTGGCTTCTAGCTGGATGCTGTTGGAGTAAGATCTGCCATCCAGATTATAAATCAGTACTTTTTGGGCATCTGCATCGCGATCAATAATTACCTGGTTGATGAAATCGGTTCTGTAAATATCCAGACCAAGAGTCAATTCTCTGTTGTTCAGATAAATATGCTTGCTAAAATTCAAGCCATAATTCCAGGCTTCCTCCATCCGGGGCTGTTCGCGTACAACAAGTTGTCGTGAAGACGCCAGCATGGAAGTGTTCTCGGCCAGGATATTGGCACTGCGATAGCCTTTTCCGGCTGAAAGACGCAGAATATTATGCGCGTTAAAGCCATAACGAAAATGTACGCGCGGCGTGGCAAAAAAGCCAAACTCATTGTGGTGATCCAGTCGCATGCCCAGTATCATATTGAGTTTGGTGCCATCGCTATAGGTGTATTGATAAAATACGCCCGGAACGCTTTCCATGCGGTTGAAAATACTGTCGTTCAGTTGTTCTTCATAACGGTCGTACAAATAACTGAAACCTGTTGTATAGGTATGACGCGTGTCACTTATATAACTCTGAAACAAGGCATTGCCATAATAACTGTATTGTGTGCCTTCGTAGTCCCTCAAGCCAAAATAGGTATCCATATGGTGATAGGTAAACTGTTGCTGAATACCCAGGCTGGTCTGCGGACGTGCAAAGATAAAACCGGTTTTCAGGAAGGTTTCCACACGTTCGGTAAGCAATTCGATGCCATAGCCGTTGTCAACATCACGCGCTTTGTCGGGATCAAAACGCATTTGTCCTCCACGGCGATCTTCCTTTAAGCCTTTGATACCAAACTGTCCTTCAAAGTTTTTGGCATGAAAATCCGTCCGGGCAAAAAGGTTGTATTGGGTATAGAGCGGATCGTCCAGAAAGCCATCGCCATTGTCGTCGTGCTTTGTGCCGTTGCGGCTCCAGTGCCCCATCACCATGGCATGCGACTGCTCGTTTAGATCGGCTTTAGTGTTGAAATTGATCTCGCTACGACCCATATGATCCTGAAACAGATTCAGGAAGAAACGCTCGCTGCTTTCAGCTTTTTTGTATTCCACATTGATTTGTCCGCTGATGGATTCGTATCCGTTGATTACTGATGAAGCACCTTTTGAAACCTGAATGGATTCCATCCAGCTTCCGGGCACATAACCCAGGCCAAATGAAGTAGCAAGCCCGCGTAGATTGGGGATATTTTCGCTCATCATCTGGGTGTAAATGCCACTCAGGCCGAGCAGCTCGATCTGCTTGGCTCCCGTAACAGCATCGCTGTAAGAAACATCCACGCTGGCGCTGGTTTCAAAACTTTCGGAAAGGTTACAGCAGGCTGCCCTTTGCAGCTCACCCGAAGTGATAGTTTGGGCGTTTACCGTACTCAAACGCGACACATAATTGGTCTTGGCCCGATTAACAACCTCCACTTCATCAAGCGTTTTGCTGCCCGACATCACATGGCTATAATCATTTCCATCATGTGGTGCATGAATGGTATCATTGGCATAACCTATAAAGCTAAATACCAACATATGAGCGTGTGGCGGACGTTTGATTTTATATTTACCCTCCGCATCGCTTATCGTTCCGGTTTGAGTGCCCGACCAGTAAATGTTTACGCCCGGCAAAGGCTGCTCGCCATGCTCGCCTGGTTCATAAACAACCCCACTTAGTTTTTGTGCCATACCTCCCGAAAAAGGCATGAGCAGTAACATTATAAACAGATATTGAAATCGAAAGAAATGCATTGCTAAAATCTTAAAATTTAAACATTGGACCTCCGGAACCATTCCGAAAATCATGAACTGGAAATAAAATCAAGATTAAAGCAGGGGATCGCTCAATTTAAGCTGTGAGCAGGAAATTAAAAATGACAGCCCGGTCAGCTTCGTAGTATTCTCGCTGAAAGCATCGGATGGAATAGTCATTGCTATTTCTTCAGATCTGGGCACGAAGAACTCAAAAACTCGTACCACAAATTTAAGGAACCCATTAAAAACCGGTTTAATATTTGGAAGGTCAAAATCAACAACCAACCTCACATATTTTGTGAAATCGATGCAACATTCATCAGTTTTTTTCTGAGCTGTGGGTATTGAACAACATTTTTGTTCTTCATCACTTACAAGCTGATCAATGACGCAGCTGTCGTTTTTATGTTCACACCGAATGTCAGTTAAAAAAATACTTTGCTTAAGCGTGTTGGTCGTGAAACAATAATGCGCATTAATTGTCAGCCCCACCGTCCCAAAAAGGAATACGGTAGCCATCAATAATGAAAACCATCGCCTGATCAAATTATTTTTCACAACGCAAAAGTAATTTAAACCCTTTTAAAAAAATACTAAAACAATGTTAAATACGTATGTATTTATCGCAATTGATGCATATTAACGCTTTTAAAATACACAATTTGTCTTCCGAAATCGATTGTAATTAGGCCAAATTGAAGAAATCTCTTTATATTTGACAACAAAATAAAAACAAAATTTCATGTCTGATTTCAAGATTTTAACTACTGAAATACGAAATGGGATAGCTGTGGTAACCATTAAAAGGCCAGAAGCACTCAATGCCCTCAATTCATTATTTTTTGAAGAGATGGACAGGCTGGTCGAGCAATTATCGCAGGATCCAGAGATTCGTGTGATGGTTATCACCGGTGAGGGCAAGGCCTTTGTTGCCGGAGCTGATATTGCCGAAATGGTCTCCAAAACTGCTCTGGAAGGCACTGCTTTCGGACGACGCGGACAGCAAACTTTCCGCTCGCTGGAGCTTTTGCCATTCCCTGTAATTGCCGCAATTAATGGATTTGCATTGGGTGGCGGACTGGAATTGGCGATGGCTTGCGATTTCCGTATTGCCTCAGTAAAAGCAAAATTTGGACAACCTGAAGTAAACCTGGGTCTCACTCCCGGTTACGCTGGCACACAACGGCTGCCTAGATTGGTTGGCTTAGGCAATGCCCTGTTTTTGCTCACCACTGCCGAAATGATCGATGCCAGGGAAGCATTACGCATTGGCCTTGTTCAGAAAGTAGTTGAACACGAAGAGCTTATCGATGAAAGCATGCGTTTGGCAATGCTTATTGTGCAAAAAGGCTCTCAAGCCGTTAAAAAAGTAAAACTCCTAACACGCAAAGCCCTGGAAACAGATCTTGAAACAGGCAGTTTGCTTGAGTCTGATCATTTTGGATCACTCTTTGGCGAAAACTCAGAAGGAGAGGAAGGCATGAAAGCTTTTCTGGAAAAACGTAAACCCAAATGGTAAAAAATCTAAAAACCCTTCATTTATGACTTACGACGAACGATTACAGCAGGTGGCAGTACTTGGTGCTGCCGGTAAAATGGGCAGTGGAATACTCCTGCTCACTGCCGTTGAAATGGCCGATATAAGCCTGAAACCCGAAAATAAAGGAAAAACTTTTGTGCTCAATGCCATCGACCTTTCAGACGAAGGTCTGGCCGGGTTAATGGATTACCTGCGTGCACAGGTGCTTAAAATAGCTGAGAAAAAAACGATACAACTCCGTCAGTTATATGCCGACAGGACTGATCTGATAGAAAATTACGACATCATCGATCAATATGTCAATGATGTGTTGAAGCTCGTTAGACCTACAACGGCGATGGAAACAGCCTATCACGCCAACTTGGTTTTTGAAGCTGTGACCGAAAATAAGGCCTTAAAAGTAAAGATCCTGAAACAAATTGATGAACATAACCCCAATAAGCCCTGGGTTTTCACCAACACTTCTTCGGTACCGATCCACCTGATCGAATCCGAAGCCGGCTTGAATGGCAGGGTATTGGGCTTCCATTTTTACAATCCGCCAGCCGTGCAAAAACTGGTTGAACTCATCGTGACCAAATCCACTGATCCCCAAATGAATCAATTTGCGCTTGACTATGCTAAAGCACTGCGCAAAGTGGTTGTTCCAAGCAATGATATCGCTGGATTTATTGGAAACGGCCATTTTATGCGCGATGCCATTTATGGGATAAATCAAGCACTTGAGCTGGCTGGCGACCGGCCCTTACCTGAGGCTATATATATGGTGAATAAAGTGAGCCAGGATTTTTTGGTTCGCCCGATGGGAATTTTTCAACTTATTGATTATGTAGGCATTGATGTGGTTCAGTTTATTATGAAGGTGATGAATCCTCACATGCAGGATGAAGATTTACATAGCGATCTGCTGGATCAGATGATAGCTCTGAGTGTTAAGGGCGGACAAATGTCGAGCGGCGCCCAAAAAGACGGTTTCCTGAAATATGAAAAAGGGTTCATTACTGCTGTTTACGACCCGACTCAAAAAGCCTATATAAGTCTGGAAAGTTTTTCCGGAAAATGCGACCAAAAGCTGGGAGAGCTGCCCGAAAACTACAAACCATGGAAAGCCGCCGTGCGTATTGCCGACAAAGACAGTCATTTTATTCCTTATTTTGAAGCCATGAAACTGTCTGATGGTTTTGGTGCAAAGCTGGCAGTAAAATACGGCAAAAATTCCGATGCCATCGGGCGTAAACTCGTAAGTGATGGTGTTGCCAACAATCACAATGATGTAAATACTGTGATGCTTACGGGCTTTTTCCATGCCTACGGACCAGTAAATAACTATTTTGCTTAACGCCAAAAACTGATAATAATGCCAAAAAAACTCTATATGACCGCCGGTTACAATACCATTTCAATGGGAACCGGCCGTAAAGAATTCAATCCAAAAAAAGAACGACCTGGCATCGAGCACTACATTAGCGAAGCCGGCAAAGGCGTTGTAAAACAAATTGGCGATGCCGCTAAAATTGACGAAACTGTCATTGGCAATTTCATGGCGGCTCGTTTTAACAAGCAAGCGCATTTAGGTGGTTTTGCCGCACTGGTTGATGATCAGCTCGAAAATAAACCTTCGTTAAGCGTTGAAGGCGCCTGTGCCTCAGGAGGTTTGTCGCTGATTTCGGCCATGCGTTCGGTGCTTTCGGAAAGTGCCGATGTGGTTTTGTCGTTGGGCGTGGAAGTTCAAAATACGGTGAAAGCCATTTACGGAGCCGATATTTTAGCAGGAGCCGGCTGGTTTAAAAACCGAAAAACAGGCCACGCCTATTTCTTTCCGGGTCAGTTTTCTGATCGCGCTGGTGTCTATTACGAAAAATACGGCTACGATTACGCACGTAATGGCATGAAACAATGGTTTGTAAATGCGATGGAGCATGCCAGACTTGATCCGGATGCGCAGGAAAACCACAATACCAATCCCGATCTGGCAGGCTCATACGATAAAATGAAACCCAACGGCAAGGCTTTCGTAGAGCACCTGAATGTGCTCGACTGCTCCAAGGTTTCCGATGGAGCCTCCGGAATTATTGTGGCTTCAGAGCAAGGCCTGCAAAAGCTGGGAATAGCTAAATCACAGGCCGTTGAAATCGCCGGCTGGGCGCAGGTAACGCGCAATATTACCAAAGATCCCATTGATCCGGTTGAGCTCACTACCATCAAAAAAGCTGCGGAGCAGGCATTGGCCAAGGCCGGTATCACCATCGATCAGGTGGCTACTGTCGAAACCCACGACTGTTTTAGCATTGCTGGTCTGCTTGCCGTAGAAGCACTTGGCCTTGCCGAAAAAGGCAAAGGAGCCGAATATGTAGCAGCAGGAAACACTGCCCGCAACGGAGCCATGCCGATGAACACCACCGGTGGATTAATCGGATGGGGTCATCCAACAGGTGCCACCGGAGTACATCAGGCCGTAACGATTTGGCAACAACTGACCGGAAATGCCGGACAGGCACAGCTTAATTTGCCAGCCGATCGTCCTTATGGTTTGACCATCAATATGGGCGGCGATGATGTTACGGTAGTTGCTATTGTTTATAAAAGAGGATAACAAACCAAAAAAAATAGTTTATGAAGAAATTTGCAGTTGTTTTGGCCGGATGTGGTGTTTACGACGGTGCCGAAATCCATGAAGCAACACTGGCTATGCTTGCCATTGCTCAGGCCGGAGCCGAATACCAATGCTTTGCTCCGGATATCGATCAGCATCATGTAATCAATCACCTCACGGGAGAGGAAATGCCCGAAAAACGTAATGTTCTCATTGAATCGGCACGTATCGCCCGTGGTGATATCAAGCCCTTGAGTGAATTTAAGGAAGTTGATTTTGATGCTATTCTTTTTCCGGGTGGGTTTGGAGCAGCCAAAAACCTCTCCACGGTAGCCATCGAGGGCGCTAATGCCAGCGTGAACCCGGAAGTTGCCCGGGCAATCAAAAGCATGCATGTCGCCAAAAAACCTATTGGTGCCATGTGCATCACTCCTACCTTCGTGGTAAAGGTGCTTGGCGAAATAGATGTAACCATTGGTTCAGATCAGGCCACTATTGATGTGATTGAAAGCATGGGAGGATCGCATGTGCTAACCGAGCATGGCGATGTGGTATTTGATGCGACCAATCTGGTATTCACAACACCCTGCTATATGCTCGAGGCTACTATCACCGACATCTGGGACGGCGCCTACAATATTGTGGATGCCATACTGAAAAGTATGAACGGAGCGGAAGAGGAATAAACCTGGCTTTATGATAAATTCGCTTTTCGGTATAAAGTACCCCATCATTCAGGCCGGCATGATCTGGTGCAGCGGCTGGAAATTGGCGTCCGCAGTGAGTAACTCAGGCGGACTTGGATTGATTGGTGCCGGTTCGATGTATCCGGAGGTGCTTGAAGAGCATATCCGTAAGTGCAAAGCTGCCACCAATAAGCCTTTTGGTGTAAATGTGCCCTTGCTATATCCGCAAACCGACGAGCTTATACAAATCATTCTGCGCGAAGACGTGCCTGTTGTGTTCACTTCGGCAGGAAACCCGGCCAAATACACCCAACTGCTGAAATCGCATGGGCGTATGGTCGTTCATGTGATTGCCAATCAAAAATTTGCCCGCAAAGCAGAAGAGGCCGGTGTGGATGCCATTGTTGCCGAAGGTTTTGAGGCTGGCGGTCATAACGGGTCGGAAGAAACCACCACCTTTACGCTGATTCCACTTATCAAAGAAACCGTAAATATTCCGGTGATTGCTGCCGGAGGTATCGCAACCGGCAGACAAATGTTAGCCGCTTTTGCCCTGGGGGCTGATGGCGTTCAGATAGGCTCGCGCTTTGCTGCTTCCGAAGAGTCGTCGGCGCATCAGGCTTTTAAACAAGCCATTCTGGAAGCAGGAGACGGAGCCACTGACCTGACTATGAAACAGCTCGTTCCGGTTAGATTACTGAAAAATTCGTTTTATAAAAAAGTAAAATCTGCTGAACTGGCTGGTGCTGATCGGGAGGTTTTAAAAGAAATACTCGGAAGAGCACGTGCCAAAAAAGGCATGTTTGAGGGCGAGCTCGAAGAAGGAGAGCTGGAGATTGGACAAGTGGCAGCACTCATCCATGAAGTAAAATCAGCTGCGGAAATAATGCAAGAAATTATCGAAGATTACGCAAAAGCAAAAGATGAAATAAACTATCTGTCAATAGGATAGCTATAATAAATTATTACTAATTAAGACAAATAACACCATGAATTTTGAATTAACCGAAGAGCAGCTGATGATCCAGCAAGCCGCCCGCGACTATGCACAGCGCGAACTTATTAAAGATGTAATCGAACGCGACAACAAGGCGGAATTCCCAACTCAGCATGTAAAAAATCTGGCAGAGCTGGGTTTTATGGGCATCATGACCGATCCAAAATATGATGGAAGTGGTATGGATACGGTATCTTATGTGCTTGCTATGGAAGAATTAAGTAAAGTAGATGCTTCTGCCAGTGTGATCGTTTCGGTAAACAATTCGCTGGTTTGTTATGGCGTAGAGGCTTTTGCAACAGAAGAACAAAAACAAAAATACCTTAAACCCCTCGCAAGCGGTTCAGTTCTTGGTGCTTTTCTTTTGTCAGAACCGGAAGCCGGATCAGATGCTACCAGTCAGCGCACAACAGCCGAAGATAAAGGCGACTATTATCTGGTCAATGGCACAAAAAATTGGATAACCAATGGAAACTCGGCCTCAACGTATATTTTAATTGCCCAAACACATCCCGAGAAAAAACACAAGGGCATCAACGCCTTTATCGTGGAAAGAAACAGCCCTGGCATTAGCATTGGGCCTCATGAAGACAAAATGGGCATGCGCAGCTCCGACACCCATTCGGTCATGTTCAGCGATGTAAAAGTTCCCAAAGAAAATCGCATTGGAGAAGATGGCTTTGGTTTTAAGTTTGCCATGAAAGTGCTCGAAGGTGGTCGTATTGGTATAGCTGCACAGGCATTGGGCCTTGCTTCGGGTGCGCTGGAAAGATCCGTTGCCTACGCCAAAGAGCGCAAAGCTTTTGGCACTGAAATAGGCAATCATCAGGCCATTGCCTTTAAACTGGCCGATATGGCTGTGAAAGTTGAAAATGCACGTCATCTGTGCCTCAAGGCAGCCTGGCTCAAAGATCAGGGAAAACCTTATGGCGTGGCAAGCGCAATGGCCAAACAATATGCTGCCGATATCGCAATGGAAGTGACTACAGAAGCAGTTCAAATTCATGGCGGCTATGGCTATGTTAAAGAATACCATGTGGAACGCCTGATGCGTGAAGCCAAGCTGACACAAATTTATGAGGGCACTTCCGAAATTCAGAAGATTGTGATTTCGAGGGATTTGTTGAAATAACATCGCTTCAAAAATTTTCCAGCAGACTACTGCCCACTTTTGAACTATTAAAATTCGGTGTAGCGAAACAACAAGAGTTATTATATTTGTGGCCTTATCCGATATTTTGAAATTAAATCATACACTATGAAAATACTTGTTCTTATAGGTAATGTGCCCGACACTACCACAAAAATTAAATTCAATGCCGATAACACGGCCTTTGACGCCAGCGGTGTACAATGGATTATTAATCCCTGGGACGAGCTGGCACTTACCCGTGCCATGGAGCTAAAAGAAGCCCATGCCGGAAAAATCGACAGTATTGTTGTAGCCAATGTTGGCCGAGCCATTACCGAAGGCACTTTGCGAAAAGCACTTGCTGTTGGCGCCGACGAAGCCATACGCATCGATGCAGATCCGCTTGACGCATTTTATGTTGCCCGCCAGTTGGCTGAAGTAGCAAAAGATTATGAGCTGGTGCTGGCTGGTATTGAAGCAGCTGATTATAATGGTGCTGCCGTTGGAGGCATGCTGGCAGAGCTACTCGACCGCAAATCGGTGTCAGCAGTTTCAGGTATTGATATTGACAACGATGCCCTCAAAATCAGCAGGGAAATTGACGGCGGATCGCAAACACTGAAAATGGATTTGCCTTTGCTGGCTGTGGTGCAAAAAGGCATTGCCAAAGAACCACGCATTCCGGCAATGAGGGGTATTATGATGGCTCGCAAAAAACCCTTAAATGTTATTGCTCCTGTTGAAGCGGAAGCATTAACTGCCTATAACAGTTTTGAACTGCCTGCGCCAAAAGCCGCCTGCAAAATGATAGACGAAGAGCAAGCCGCAGAAGTTATCAGACTCTTGCATGAAGAAGCCAAAGTATTGTAAAACCTAAGAAAAAAGAATTATGTCAGTATTAGTATATATTGAAAACTGGGACGGAAAACTCAAGAAAATTAGCTTTGAGTTGGCTTCTTATGCCACAAAACTTGCTGAAAGCCTTCAGCTTCCCGTAACTGCTATTTCGCTGGGAAAAGTGGACGAAACAGAACTCGGCAAGCTCGGAAACTACGGCATCAGCAAAGTGATGTCGGACAATAACGAGCTTTATAAAACACTTGACAATCGCGCTATTGCTATAGCTTTGGCCGAAGCAGCAGCTAAATCAAACGCCAGCATCGTGGTGATGGCCAACAACAACCTCGGAAAAGCTGTTTCGCCCCGCTTAGCTGTGCGCATGAAAGCCGGTCTGGTAAGTGCTGTTCAGGGACTTCCTGTTAGTACTGAGCCTTTTGTGGTGAAGAAAATGGTCTTTACGAGCAAAGCTTTTGCACATATTGAAGTTAAATCAGTCAATAAGGTACTTACGCTCGCTCCAAATTCTTTCCAGTTGATCGAAAAAACTGTTGAAACAGTTGTCGAAGCCTTTGATGCCGGACTTTCGGCAGCTGATTTTGTGACCAATATCGAAGCCACCAATAAAGTAACCGGCAAAATATTATTGCAGGATGCTGAAATTGTGGTTTCGGGAGGCCGGGGCATGAAAGCTGCTGAGAACTGGGGACAGCTTGAAGACCTGGCAGAAATCCTTGGTGCCGGAACAGCTTGTTCGCGGCCGGTATCCGATGAAGGCTGGCGGCCTCATGCAGAGCATGTTGGACAAACAGGCAAAATTATTGCCCCCAATCTGTATTTTGCTTTTGGTATTTCGGGCGCTATTCAGCATCTGGGTGGCGTAAGTTCGTCAAAAGTAATTGTGGCTGTTAATAAAGATCCCGAAGCACCAATCTTCGAAGCTGCAGATTATGGCATTGTTGGTGATGTTTTCAAAGTGCTGCCACAATTCATTGAAGCAGCAAAGGAGTTGAAATCATAAACAACAAAAACGACATTTGCAAAAGCCGGGACATGCTGTTCCGGCTTTTTTTATGATCAGGTATTATAGTGCATCGCCGACTTTATCAACCAACCAAAGCGCCAACTTGTGTCGTGTCAATGCTACTGTGTCGGTTAAGTCGCAGCGATTTTTTCTCAGATCGAAAAAGAAAATCTGCGCATAGCCATAGCTAAGTAAAGGATTTATTTTGAAGATATGAGGAAAAAGATCAAGCCTTGGGCCGGCTAAAGTAGTGTTGACATGACACTAGTGTCATGTCAACTTTCAATTGACGTTTTATTTGTTTTTTGTATCTTTGGCAAAAAACCATATGAGATACAAAGTAACATTAACATTAGAAGAACGAAACGAGCTT